>NZ_JAKLSQ010000009.1 GCF_022014495.1 Sandaracinobacteroides sayramensis | reverse complement strand
GGGCCTTGACGGCGGCCTCGTCGGCGGCGAGTGCCGTCATCGCCCAGGCCGCAGCCCTCGCGGAACGCACAAGACCCCAAATGGTCCGGGAAATACCGACGATCCTCACCGTGCGCTTCCTCGGCTTCGGCGAGTGAGGGCAGGGCGGTTAGGTTGAGCACTCATGCAAGTAATGGATATGCTCCCCGTCATCCCGGGCTTAAGCCGGGATCCCGCTTCTTGCCCACGCCGGGCGGAAAGCTGGACCCCGGCTCAAGCCCAGGGTGACGAAGGGGAACGGGGTGACGAAGGGAATGTGAGTCCTCAACCTGGCGCTGCCCCGCCACTTCCGCGTCGGAGCCTGAATCAGGCTCCGCCTCTCATATCGATGGGCCCTGAAGCTGATTTTCAGGCGCCAGAAGCCGCCGGTCAATCGCCGGCAGCGTGATACAGCCTGTCTGTGCCATCGCCATTTCCAATTCGATCCGCAGCATGTGCAGCATGTGCGCCACGCCGGCCATCCCCGCCACCGCCAGCGCATGCACCTGCGGCCTGCCGACCAGAACGGCGCGCGCGCCCAGCGCCAGCGCCGTCAGCGCGTCGACGCCGTGGCGCACCCCGCTGTCGAGCAGCACCGGGCCGCGTCCGTCCACCGACTCGACGATGGCGGGGAGCACGTCCAGCGGATGCGCCAGCCCGTCCAGCACGCGGCCGCCATGGTTGGAGACGATGATCCCGTCCAGCCCGATCTCCATCGCGCGCCGCGCGTCGCCGGCGGCGAGCAGCCGCTGGGGTCAGCTGGGCCTTGGCGGAGACTGGGTGGCACGGAGGATCCACCCGGTCGGCACGCCCGAGGATGTCGGCTTCGGTTCCTATCTGGTGCAGGAAAAGTTCGATGGCCTGCCGCTGACGCCGTCGCTCACCTTCCGCCCCGTCTCCGCCGAAGTGATGAAGATCGTCGGCACCGACGTGGGCGCGATCGCCTATTCGGCGATCAACTTCGCCACTGCCGACACCCGCGAAGTGCCGATCAGCACGGGACCGGAAGGCTCGGCCCTGGCCGCGACCGAAACCATCGTCATGCGGGATCGCTATCCGCTCGACCGCTTCATCTATTTCTATGCGCTGCCCCGCCCGGACGGCAGGCTGGAGCCCTGGATCCGGGAATATTTCCATCTGGCCCTGTCGCGCGAAGGCCAGGAGATCGTTGCGGCCGAGCCTGACAGCTTCCTCCCGCTCAGCGCCGCGCGGGCGGCTGTCGAGCGGCGCCTGCTGGACGCCGCCGGCTGAGCCAGAGCCGTGTGAATGTCAGCCACGTCGTGACCCGCACGAAGCAACGCACTTCTTCGAGACGAGCCATGTTACAGGCACGGACTCGATTAACGACAGGGCGAGATATCTGGCCGCCATCCACCACTCAGTTGATCGAGCGGTATTTCCGCGGGTGGCGGCGGGCTCGATACCCGCCCTGGTGTCCGGCTGAAACGCGGTGCCGGCATCGGCTGCATTACGCCCTCCACCTCTCCGAACATCGCGCGCGCTCTGGCATGCGGATGTATGGCCGCCTCGGCGGGGGATAGGACGGGGGTCGTGCAGGCATCGCGGTCGGCGAACCGCTCTTCCCATTCGGCGCGGGTATGACGGGCGAAGATGTCGGCAAAGCGCTGCTTCAGCATCGGCCATGCCGTACGATCATGCTGCGCGGGAAGCTCTGCCGCATCCAGTCCCAGGCCGGCCAGCAGGTCGGCGTAGAATTTCGGCTCTATGGCGCCCACGGCCATATATTTGCCATCGGCTGTTCGATAGACATCGTAAAAAGGCGCCCCGCCATCCAGCAGATTGTCCCCACGCTTGTCGCTCCACCGCCCCATGGCGAGATAGCCGTGGATCATCGTCGCCAGCAATGCGGTGCCTTCGGTCATCGCCGCGTCGATCACCTGCCCCTTGCCACTGCGGCGGGCCTCCAGCAGACCGCAGGCGATGCCAAAGGCCATCAGCATGCCGCCGCCGCCCATATCTGAAACGAGGTTCAGATTGGGCGAGGGCAGTTCATTTTCGCGCCCGCACAGCTGCAGGCTGCCGGACATGGCGAAATAGTTGATATCGTGGCCTGCCAGATGCGCCATAGGCCCATTTTGGCCCCAGCCTGTCATTCGGGCATAGAGCAGCACCGGGTTGCGCGCCATGCAGATATCCGGGCCCAGCCCCAGCCGCTCCATCACGCCCGGGCGGAACCCTTCCAGCAGCACGTCGGCCTGGTCCGCCAATTGCAGAAGCTGCTCGCGCCCCTCGGGCGACTTCAGATCAATGCCCACGATCTCCCGGCCGCGGTGCAGCAGATTGCAGGCAGGGTCTATGGGTGGAAAGATCGGCGGCGCACCTGAACGCTCTATCCGCAGTACGGTGGCCCCCATGTCGGCCAGCATCATCGCGCAGAAGGGGCCCGGGCCAACACCCCCCATTTCCAGTATCTTCACCCCGACAAGCGGGCCGCTTCTTTCCATATCCGCTATCGTCCTAACATGATGCCTGCACCTCAGATGGCGGTGCGATCGGCCCCCTTCAGTTGCAGGATGTCCCGGGCCTCGGCTGGGGTCGCGACAGAAAGGCCCAGAGATTCAACGATGTTGCGCGCGTTGCGCACCTGTTCTGCGTTAGTTTCGGCCAGCCTGCCGGGGCCGCCCCACAGCGAATCCTCCAGCCCCACGCGCACATTGCCGCCCATCGACGCCGCCATGGCGACGATGGACATCTGACGGGCACCGGCGCCCAGAACCGACCATTCATACTGGTCGCCGAACAGCCGGTCTGCGGTGCGCTTCATGTGCATCACATCGTCGGGATGGCTGCCGATCCCGCCCAATATGCCAAAGCAGGTCTGTACGAACAGTGGCGCCTTCACCAGCCCGCGATCGAGGAAATGCGCAAGATTGTAGAGGTGGCTGGTATCGTAGCATTCGAACTCGAAGCGTGTGCCCATCGGGCTCAGCAACGCCAGCAGGCCCTCGATATCCTTGTAGCTGTTCTTGAAGACGAGATCGCGGGATCCTTCCAGAACCTGGGGTTCCCATGCATGTTTCCAGTCCTTGTAGCGGTTCAGCATGGGGAACAGGCCAAAGCCCATGCTGCCCATGTTCAGCGAGGCGACCTCCGGCTGGAAGCGTGTGGCCGGCCGCAGCCGCTCTTCCAGCGTCATGGAAGGATGGCCGCCCGTCGTCAGGTTGATAACGGCATCGGTACGCTGCCGTATCACCTTCAGAAAAGGCTCGAACAGGTCTGGGTTCTGATCTGGGCGGCCATCCTGCGGGTTGCGCGCGTGCAGATGGATGATGGCGGCGCCCGCTTCCGCCGCGCCGATCGCGGACTCGGCTATTTCCGCGGCGGTGATCGGCAGGTGCGGCGACATGGACGGCGTGTGGATGGCGCCCGTCACCGCGCAACTGATGATGATCTTACCCTTCGCCAAACCCTGTCTCCGATTGTTGCGCTTTTATTATAATCATGCACACGATATATGTGCAAACTGATTTTGCGGAAAACCTAGGCGAGGGCAAGTTCCTTCAGCTGCCGCGAACTGTCCCCCAACAATACCGGGGCTATGACAGTGCCGGTTTCCACCAGCTTGCGGCCCTGCACATAATCCTTCGAGCTGTTCACGCAGTCGAGCGCGATGATCCGGCCCTTCTTGAGATAGATGATGGAAAAGCTGCGTTTGTCAGGATCGCCCCTGAGCACGGCGTCGTCATGCGCGGCGGAAATGCCCACCGTCTGCAACCGCAGATCATATTGGTTCGACCAGAACCAGGGAACCGCCACATAGGGGCTTTGCTGACCGGTGATGGCCTTTGCCACGCACATCGCCTGGTCGTTCGCATTCTGCACGGATTCCACCCGGATCGTGCTGTCCTGGGCAAAGCGGTTCTCGTGCGCGGCGCAATCACCGATGGCATAGATGTGGGGAAGGCTGGTGCGGCAGTGCATATCCACCTCCACGCCATTGCCGCCGCGCGCGCCGGCAGCCAGCAGCGGGCCGACGCAAGGGGTGATCCCGATGCCCACGACGGCCAGTTGCGCCTCCACCAAGCTTTCGTCGGTCAGCCTGACGCCCGCCAACCGTTTGTGGCCTTCGAACGCGACGATCCCGGTTCCGGTCCTCAGGTCGACGCCATGGGCGCGATGCTCGCGCTCGAAAAAGGCGGAGAGCGCCGGGCCGGCGACACGTGCCAGCACGCGGGGAAGCATTTCCAGCAAGGTTACCTGCTTTCCCATCGTACGCAACGCGGCGGCCGCCTCCAATCCGATATAGCCGCCGCCTACGATCGCCACCCGCTCCACATCAGGCAGTTCGCGCAGGATGGCATCGATATCGGCGCGGTCGCGAATGGCATGGATGCCTGGAAGATCGCTGCCAGGGCAGTTCATCGGCCGCGGATCTCCGCCGGCGGCCCATATGAGTTCGCCATAGCCGATGGCATTGCCGTTGCGCAGTTGCACGGTGCGCGCCTCGGGGTCGATCGCCACGACTTCGCTGCCCAGCAAAAGCTCTACATTCTGCTCCGTCCAATAGGATGCCGGACGGATCAGCAGCCGCTCGAACGGCTTCTCGCCCAGCAGATATTCCTTGGAAAGCGGAGGTCGTTCATAGGGCGGCTCCGCCTCGCGGCCGATGATCGCGACGCTGCCGGCGAAACCCTGCTGGCGCAGCAGCATCGCCGCGCTTGCCCCGCCTTGCCCGCCACCCACGATCACTATGTCGAAAAGCATCAGAAAGCCCCACTCATGCCGGCACGAACACCAGCCGGCGCTGGGTGAACTCCTCAAGCCCGGCCTGGCCCAGTTCCTGTCCCATGCCGGATTGTTTCGCCCCGCCCATCGGGACGAAAGGGTTTATATTCATGTGGGAATTGATCCACACCATGCCGGTATTCAGGCGGCTTGCCACTTCCAGGGCGCGCGCCGTATCGGCAGACCAGACCGTGCCGCCCAGGCCTTGTTCGCTGTCGTTGGCGCGTTTCACCGCATCGTCGATATCGGCGTACCGCAGAACCGGTAACACAGGGCCGAATTGTTCCTCGCGGACGATGCGCGCATCGTCGTCTATATCGCGGATGATTGCCGGCCGGATGAAGTAACCGGGACGGTCCAGCTCCTCTCCGCCGAGAACCTTGCCCCGGCTGGCCGCGTCGTCGATCAGTTCGCGAACACGTTCATATTGGGCGCGGTTCTGCAGAGGCCCATACTCCGTGCCCTGTTGCGTGCCTTCGCCAACGATTGCCTGCCGCGACAGTTCCGCCAGTTCGTCGCAGATCGCATCATATTGCGATTCATGCACATAGGCTCGCTTTATCGCCAGGCAGACCTGCCCGGAATTGACCATGGCGCCTTCGAACAGGCTTTTCGCGGTCGCCTTCGGATCCGCATCGTCCAGCACGATGGCCGCGTCGTTGCCGCCCAGTTCCAGCGTGATCCGCTTCAGCAGACTGGAAGCGCTGGCCATGACCTTTCGACCGGTCGCTGTGGATCCGGTGAAGGAAATCTTCGCCACATCGGGGTGGGCCGTCAGCTGCCCACCCAGATCATTGGCATCGACGATCATGTTGAAAACGCCCGGCGGCAGGTGACGGTTCAGTATTTCGGCCAGCCGCAGCGATGTCAGCGGCGTGGTCGGCGCGGGCTTGGCGACGACGGTGTTTCCCGCCAGCAGCGCCGGCGGAACCTTCACCACCAGCAACGATATCGGGAAATTCCATGGGGTGATGGCCGCGACCACGCCCAGAGGATAACGCTGCTCCACGAAGCGGCCGTCCGCATCCTCGTACAGCAGCTTTTCCGGCAGTTCCAGGCTGGCCAGTGCCCGCAGGATGAAGACCGAGCCACCGATCTCCTCCAGCGCCTTGTCCAGCGGCTTGCCTTGTTCGGCCGTCAGCAGGCGCGCCAGTTCCTCTGTTCGCGCCTCCATTTCGTCGGCAACTCGCATCAATGCGCCGCGCCGCTCGGCAATCGGTGTTTGCGACCAGCCTGGAAAAGCGGCTTTCGCGGCGCTGACGGCCTCGTCCAGTTGCTTCGGATCGGCCCTTGGGCATTGGGCGATGACCGCTTCCGTCGCCGGGTTGACGACAGGCATGGTTTGCGCGCCGGCTACGAGTTTCCCGGCGATCACCAGATGAAATGTATCCATGCTCCGATCCTCTCAATAGGTGAAGCCAAGCGTGACCCCGTAGGTCCGCCCCGGCGCGGGTGAGCCGATGTCGCCGGTGCCATTCTGGTTCAGCGTGACAAGATACTTCTTGTTGCCGAGGTTCCGTCCCCATAGCCTGACACTGAACTGGTCGCCTGGCGCCGTCCAAGCCAGTTGCGCGTTGAACAGGCTGAAACTGTCCTGCTTCTCGCGATTGTCCACTGCCCAGTAAAAGCTGCTGCTGTACGACCAGTTCACATTGCTGTTCAGCCGCCCGCTGCCCAGATCCATTTCATGATTGAGCGTAAGGTTCATGCTGAAATCGGGGGTGTTCACCAGCCGGTTGCCACTGGCGGAACAATAGAAATTTCCAGTGTGCGCCGAATCCGAGCAATTGGGGAACACATAATTGCCCAGCCCGGGTGTATAGCCAGGGTAATCCGGAGCGCCCGGTGGTTTCTCCAGGAAGGTGATGGTGGCCACCGGAAAATCGCCATAACGATGGTGCAGATAGGCGCCGCTGCCGGCCAGAGAGAATCCTGCCCCCAGTTCCGCAAGAAAATCGAAATCGAAACCATAGATGCGTGCAGTGGCGGCATTGGTCAACGTGGTGGTGGCGCCGTTCACCTGGAACGCCTGAATATTCTTGTAATCATAGTAGAAGGCAGCGGCATTGAAACGTATTCGATCCAGCAAAGTGGATTTGAAGCCGAGTTCGAATGCATCCAGGGTTTCGGGTTGGGCCGGCGGATCGCCCGGCGAGGTCAGGTTGAATACCCCGCTTTTGAAGCCACGGCTGTAGCTTCCGTACAGCATCAATTCCGGTGTCAACTGATGGTCGACAGCCAGGCGCCATGTTGGCTTCTTGAAGGTTCTCGACTGATCGAAACTGGCCAGAGGAAACAGGGTTCCGTCAGGATAACAGAATGAACGGCACATCGCATCGGGCAGCGGCATTCCGATGGCCAGGCTTTGCTCAGCCTCAAGTGTTCGCTTGTCGACTGTGTAGCGGAAACCCGCCGTCAGATTGGTATTGTCGGATACGGACCATGTCGCCTGGCCGAAGCCGGCATAAGAACGGGTCTTTTGCGCGGAGTAATTGATGATGCGGTTGGAAAGGCCGCCCGTCTGCCCGGTGATCGCCAGCCCGGCGATCTGGAACGGGTCATATCTGCTGGTGGCATCCATGTAGAAGAAGCCGACGATCGCTGTCAGCGGCCCGCTGCCGTAGGAAAGCTGAAGCTCTTCGGTCCATTGCTTTTCGCTGTTGAACAATGGCGCGTCGACGATCTTCACCGGTGTCGCATCCACCTCTACCCGCTGGAAGCCATCCGCGCCGCGAAAGGCGAGGATGTTGGTGAGCATGAAATCGCCGAATCCATGCTCGAACCGGAACGATCCGCCGAACATCCTGGTATCCATGATCGGGTTGAATTCGCTTTGCGAATCATAATAGCCGTTGCCGCCCGCGATGAATTCCGCATAGCCTGTGCCATCGACGAGCTGCGACGTCGGCACCGGGCGGTAGGCCATGGCGATGGAGCCCTGCGTTCGTCCGTAATCGCCCGAAAAGACCATGCGCGTTTCGTCGCCCAGTTCGAACAGCAGCTTGGAACGGATGATGAAGTCGCGGGATTTGTTGATATCGCGGTTGATGATCCGGTTTTCGCCGAAACCGTGTTCCTGGTTTCGGTAATAGACAGCGACATCGGCCGCCACGGCGCCCGTGCCCCCCGTGATGTAGAAGGAGCCTTCCATAGTGGCGAGGTTGGCGACCCCGGCGGATGCCTCGATGGCGAGATCCTGCTTTGGCGTGCGCGTGACGACATTGACCGCACCGCCGGTCGCGTTGCGCCCATAGAGCGTGCCCTGCGGGCCCTTCAGCACCTCGATCCGCTCGATATTGTTGAGCGCGAAGGTCGAGCCCGCCATGGACGGGATGTAGACGCCATCAATGAAGGTCGCGACAGCGCTGTCCTGCCCGGTCGAGCCGCCTTGCGTGCCGACGCCGCGCAGCGTGAACACGGTCGCCTCTGTCGTCCGGGTGACGTTGAGGCCGGCGACCGACTGCGAGAGATCCTGCGTGGAGCGGATGCCCGCGTTGGTCAGCGACCCGGCTGTCACCACCGAAATGGCGATCGGCACATCCTGCAGACTTTCCGCGCGCTTTTGCGCGGTCACGATGATGTCCTCCATTTCACCGCTGGTCTGGGCTGCCGCAGATGCAGCCGAGACGACCGCCAGCGCCGACGCAGATAACCAGAAGGCTGCACCTCGCATCATGTTTTCCCTCCCTTATGATTGGCGGCAGAACACATGCAAACTGGCGTATTGTCAATCATAGAATAATAAGCTGTATTATAAAAAGTCAGAGTATATTGAGGGAGCGAAGGGGATGAGGATTCAAGCTGCTGTGGCGCACCGGCCCCATGGCGAATTCCGTATCGAGGAACTGGAGCTTGCAGAGCCCGGCGCGGATGAAATCCATGTACGGCTGGTGGCGACGGGCGTATGCCACACCGATCTTTCGGTGGTGGAGCAGATCATGCCGATTCCGCTGCCGCTTGTGCTGGGACATGAAGGCGCAGGCGTGGTGGAAAAGGTGGGCGGCAATGTCTCCGGCATCGCGCCCGGTGACCATGTGGTGCTGACGTTCAACACCTGCGGCCACTGCGACGCCTGCACCGACGATCATCCCGCCTATTGCGCGCAATACCCGCTGCTGAACTTCGCCGGCGGCCGCCCCGATGGCACGCCGACGCTGCACGACCATGCGGGCAAGGCTATTGGCGGCGCATTCTTCGGGCAGTCTTCCTTTGCCAATCATGCGATCACCAACCAGCGGAACACGATCAGGGTACGCCGCGACGCGCCGCTGGAACTGCTGGGGCCATTGGGCTGCGGCTTTTCGACGGGTGCCGGCACGGTGCTGAACGTGCTGAAACCCGGCCCGAAAACGACGATCGCCGTGTTCGGCACCGGGGCGGTGGGCATGGCGGCGGTGATGGCGGCAAAGGCGGTAAACGCGGGGCGGATCGTCGCCGTCGATCGCGTCGCCTCGCGACTTCGACTGGCGCGCGAACTGGGCGCGACCGATGTGATCGATACGTCGGCATCCGATCTGGCCGATTCGCTGCAGGCGCTGGGTGGGGTCGACCAGGCCATCGACACCTCGGGCGTGCCGGCGCTGATCGCCGCGGCCGTAGGGGCGTTGAAAGAGCGCGGCACCTGCGTGCTGCTGGGCGCCTCCAGCCAGCAGGAGGTGACGCTCAACATCCTGCCGCTGATCAGCGGGCGGGTGATTCGCGGCGTGGTGAACGGCGATTGCGACCCGGCTGTGCTGATCCCCCAGCTGGTGGACTGGTATATGGAGGGGCGCTTCCCGATCGACCGGCTTTCGGCTTTTTACCCCCTGGCCGAGATCAACCGGGCGGTGGCCGATTCCCATTCCGGAAAGACGATCAAGCCGATCCTCACCTTCGGCTGAGGAGCGGGCGTGACGGCCGGCTCCGCCGGCCGTCAATCCGCGACATAATTCTTCCAGCCGGTCGCCAGATATGTCTGAAAGGCGGGGCCGACGGCTTGCGTCGCCAGATACTCCCGCGTGACAGGGAAGGCGCGAGAAACAAACTCCGGCTCCGCGATAGCGCGGCGGGCGATATCGTGGTGGAGGATGGCGCCCCGTCCGAAGAAGACGAAATCGGCGCCGCTATCCAGGCAACGCTGCGCATCGGCGGCCGAGAAGATGTGGCCCGCAACCCCCAGCCGGGTGCCGTTGCTGCGATGCAGCCGGCCGAACAGGTCGACGAGGCGCAACGGATGATATTGCGCATCGTCGGGCAGCTTGAAACTGTCCCACAGCGACATGTCCAGATAATCGAGCTGGCCCGAACCCAGAAGCTCCTCGGCGAAGTCGATCGCTTCTTGCGTGGGATAGGCATATTTTTCCGGCGACAGCCTGACCCCAAGCTGGAAATCCGGGCCGGTCGCGGCGCGGATACCGGCGATGATCTCGCGATAGATGCGGGTGCGGTTGCGATAGCTGCCGCCATAGCCATCGTCGCGGTTGTTCTGTTCCGCATGGAGGAACTGGCACAGCATATAGCCGTGGGCGCCATGCAGTTCCACGCCGTCGATCCCGGCCTGCTCGCAGCGCACTGCGGCGGTCACGAAATCTGTGACCAACTGCTCCACCTCGGCGGTGGACAATTCACGGACGTTGCGCTTGGGGTAGGGGAAGGGCGAAACGGCCTGCTCGCCGCTGATCGCCGGGTCGCTGCGCGAGCCGGCATGCTGCAACTGCACCGCCGATACGGCGCCCTGTTCGTGCAGCGCTTCCGCCAGCCGGGCGAGGCCGGGCACATGATCGTCGGAATAGGTGGCGAGCTGGCCGGGGAAAGAAATGCCGTTTCTCTGCACGGCGGCCGCGCAGGTCATCACCAGGCCGAAGCCGCCCCGTGCGCGATGTTCCAAAAAGCGCAGCTCATCGTCCCCAAGCGTGCCGTCGTCGTTGCTCTGCCAGTTGGTCAGCGGCGCCAGCGCGATGCGGTTGCGCCATGCCGGCCCGCGCGGAAATGTGATCGGGTCTGCGAGTCGCATCGTAAGCTTCATCCTCCCGCGCGCGATTCGCGCTTTCTATATATATGCATGCTGATTATATACATGAACATTAATTATTCCACGAACAAGGGGAGGGATGGATATGCCGCTGGATCACTATGTCACGCTGGGCGCATCGGGCCTGAAGGTCAGCCGCCTTTGCCTGGGGGCGATGACCTTCGGAACCGAATGGGGGTTCGGCGCCGATGCCGCCGATTCCACCGCCATGCTGGAGGCCTATGTGGATCGCGGCGGCAATTTCGTCGATACCGCCAACATCTATACCGGCGGCAGTTCCGAAACGATCATAGGCGACTGGCTGGCCGCCGAACCTTCGCGGCGCGACCGGCTGGTGGTCGCCACCAAGTTCAGCGGCAACATGCAGGCCGGCAACCCCAATGGCGGCGGCGCCAGCCGAAGTGCGATCATCGCCGCCTGCGATGCGTCGTTGCGACGGCTGCGCACCGATCATATCGATCTCTACTGGCAGCACTGGGCCGATCCCTTCACGCCCGTTGAGGAAACGATGGCGACGCTCGACGATCTCGTGCGGGCGGGCAAGGTGCGCTATATCGGATTCTCGGACACGCCCGCCTGGCAGGTGGCGCAAGCGCAGACCATCGCCCGGCTACGCGGCAACGCCCCGCTGATCGCGCTGCAGATCGAATATTCGCTGCTGGAACGCACCGTGGAGGGCGAACTGGTGCCAATGGCGCAGGCGATGGGGCTGGGTATCACGCCATGGTCGCCGCTGCGTTCGGGCCTGCTGAGCGGCAAATATGATCGCCATAGGCCGCAGGCGGAATCCGCCGGCCGCACCAACAGCCTGAACCGGCATTTCAGCGACCACGCCTTCGATGTCGTCGATCTCGTGCGAGAGATCGCCAGTGGCTATGGCGCGACGCCGGCCTGCGTCGCCCTGGCCTGGCTGCTGGCGCGGCCGGGCGTGGCATCGCCCATCGTCGGCGCCCGCACCCCGGGCCAGCTTGAGGCGAATCTCGCCGCGCTCGACCTTGTGCTCGATCCGGCGGATATCGCCCGGCTGGACGCGGCGACCCGGCCGCGCCTGAACTTCCCGGCCGAATTCCTGCCCATGTCGGTCGCCAACAGCTATTCCGGCATGACGATCAACGGGCAGGCGTTCCAGCGCTCGCCGCGCTGATAGGGGCGGCAGGATCAGGCGCTGCGGAAATCCGGCTTGCGCTTCTCGCGGAAGGCGGCGATGCCTTCCGCATGATCCTCGGATCGGCTGGCGACGGGTTGCATGACATGTTCCGCCTCCAGAAACTGGTCGAACGACATGGTGGCCGCCAGATCGACCTGCCGCTTGGCAAGCGCGGCAGAGATGCCCGGCCCCGCCGCCAGTTCCGTGGCCAGTTCCAGCGCGCGGGGCAGCAGCGCGTCAGGCGGCAGCACTTCTAGCGCCAGCCCGAGTCGCATGGCCTCATCGGCGCGGACGACACGGCCACTGTAGCATAGCTCTTTCGTGCGCATCGGTCCCACCAGCCGGTTGAGCAGCCATACCGATCCGCCGTCGGGCGCCAGCGCCACGTTGCGGAAGATCTGCACGAACTTTGCATCCTCCGCCGCCAGCACTAGGTCACAGCACAGCGCAAAGCCCCAGCTCATCCCCGCGCAGACGCCGCCGACGGCCGCGAGGGTCGGCTTCTTCAGATGATAGATGGCACGGTTGACGCGCCCCAGTTCGTGCATCCGCCCCAGCGATCCGGGCATGCCGCCGCCGCCAAAGGTGCCGATATCCGCGCCAGAGGAAAAATGCCCGCCGGCGCCCGTCAGCACCACCGCCCGCACGGAGGAATCCAGCGCGGCCTCCTCATAAGCCTCCCACAACTGTCGGCGCATTGTATCGGTAATGGCGTTGCGTGTTTCCGGCCTGTCGAGCACGACGAGCGCCACCGCACCATGCCGCTCCACCCGCACCGTCATCGCATGCCCTTTCGCGTCACTTGTCCAGCGCCTTCCTGACGCCGCCACTGTCGTAATAATCGATGATGGACTGGATCAACCCGTCGTCGCGCAGCCTGATCAGCGCGACGCCCGGGCTGGCGAAGGCCGTGCCGGTGGGCGGGCGGCCATGATAGGTGCCCGTCTGGCGACCGGTAAACCGCCATTCCAGGCACAGGTCGTTACCTGAGCGGAAGGCGCGGGGAAACTCCATCCGGATATCGGAAATGGCCGATACGAAATGCCGGTGGAAATCACGCAGATCGGCGTGGCCGCTATTCATCCGCTGCACCTGGTCGTCGCGATAGGTGGCATCGGGCGCGAACATTGCCACGAACACTTCGCTGTCGGGGTTGGCCCATGCGTCGCCATAGCGGCGCGCGAACTGCTCGATCGTTTCCGCCGGCATCACAGCATCCCCCTAGCGATTGCCACCTTCTGCAATTCGTCCGTGCCGGCATAGATGCGCTGGATGCGCGCCGCCGTCCACATGCGGGCAATGGGGTTTTCATCCATCAGGCCGGCGCCGCCGAACAGCTGCACGCAGCGATCGAGCACACGGCCTTCCATCTGCGTCGCCCACAGCTTCAGGATCGCGCCGTCCTCGAAGGTGAACTGCTTTTCGCGCAGGCGCATCATCGCCGTATCGACCATTGTTTCGGTGATGCGGATATCGGCGCGGCAATCCGCCAGCACGAACTGCGTATTCTGGAAATCGATCACCCGCTGGCCGAACACCTTGCGCTGCTTCACATAGTCGAGCGTCAGTTCCAGCGCGCGCGATGCGGCGCCCAGGCAGCGCGCGGCGATCTGGATGCGGTCCTCCAGGAAGGTCGCCATCAGAATCTTCATGGCCCCTCCTTCCTGACCCACCAGATTGGAAACGGGCACCCGCACGTCGGCGAAGTTCACCGCGCCCGTATCGCCCTGCCGCCAGCCGATCATCGGAATCTTGGCCTGCGAAACGCCGGGGGTGTCGGCCTCGACGATGATCACGCTCATCCCCTTGGCGCCCCTGGACGGGTCGGTCTTGGCGACGACATACAGAAGATTGGCGCCGGCCCCGTTGGAGATGAAATATTTCTCTCCGTTGATCACATATGCATCGCCTTCACGGCGGGCGGTGGCGGTGATGGCGGTGGCGTCGCTGCCGACACCCGGTTCGGTCAGCGGCATCGCCTGCGTCCATTCGCCGGTCAGGATGCCGGGCAGGTATTTTTCCTTCTGCGCATCGGTGCCGTGGCCGATCAGGATGTAGGTCGCCACATCGGCCATCAGTGAGCTGCCCGTGGTGGCGCTGCCGGCGCTACGCCCCAGCTCCTCCGCGGCGATCGCATAATAGGTGAAATCGCCGCCGCCCGTATGGGCCAGTCCCAGCAACCCGGCGGCGCCAGCCTTGCGCCAGAAATCGCGATCCAGACCGCCTATCTTTTCATAATGGGCAAGGTTCGGCTCGTGCTCGCGGTCGAGAAAGCTGCGCACCGTCCGCCGGAACGCTTCATGCTCTTCTTGATAGCCCATGCGGGTCATGCAGTGCCCTCCATTTTCGTTATTTAGAGCATTATATGCTTGCGAAATATTATCGTCGAGACAAAAATCTTCGCAAGAGGGACGATTCGAGAACGGCAAGCGCACGGTCACCGACCAGGCGCGCCGCCAGATGCGCAGCGAGGGAGTATCGGGGATGCAAAACCGTTTTACGCTACTGGTCGGCGTGGACTTCCCGCTGGTCGCCTTCAGCCACTGCCGCGATGTCGTCGCCGCCGTCAGCCGCGCCGGCGGCTTTGGCGTATTCGGCGCGACCAACGGCAAGATGACGCCGGACCAGTTGAAGATCGAACTGGATTGGATAGACGCGCATTGCGACGGCAGGCCTTATGGGCTGGATATCGCCGTGCCCGAGAATATGGCCGACCGTAGTGCTCCGGATATGACGACCCATGCGCTGGAGGCGCAGATACCGGAAGGTCATCGCCGTTTCGCGGACGAGCTGCTGGCCCGGCACGGCATCTCGCTGGACACCCCTACCGACGCCGACGAGGACCGAGAAGTCAGCCATTTCCTCGATACCGCCGAACGTATGGTGGATGTAGGCTTGCAGCACCCTATTCGCTTGTTCGTCAACGCGCTGGGCAAGCCGCCGCAGTTCATGATCGATAAGTGCAAGGCTGCCGGCGTCCCGACAGGCGCGCTGATCGGATCGAAGGATCATGCAAAGCGCCAGATAGAGGCCGGCGTCGATGTTCTGGTGGCGCAGGGAACCGAGGCCGCCGCCCATTGCGGCGAGGTTTCGACGATGGTGCTGGTGCCGGAAGTGGTGCGCTGGCTGGAGGAAATGGGATCGGACATTCCGGTGCTGGCCGCTGGCGGCATCGTGACGGGCCGACAGATGGCCGCCGCGATGGCGATGGGCGCGGCAGGTGCATGGACGGGCTCGGTCTGGCTGACGACGGCCGAAAGCGAGGTGCACCCGGCGGTCAAGGAAAAGCTGCTGGCGGCTCGATCGCGCGACACCATCCGTTCGCGCGCGATGACGGGCAAGACGGCGCGGCAGTTGAAATCGGCATGGAACGCCGCCTGGGAGGAGCCGGGCAGCCCCGGCCCGCTGCCGATGCCTTTCCAGCATCTGCTGACCAACCGCGCGCTGCTGCTGGCGGAAAAATCGGTGGACGGTGGCAATGAGGCGGCGCGCGATATTCTGACGGAAGGGGTGGGGCAGGGCATCGGCCTCGTCACCAGCGCCAAATCGGCGCGCGCGGTGGTGCAGGAATATATGGAGGATTTCGCCGATGCCGTGGGCCGCATGCGCGGCTGGGCAGAAGCGTGACGACATCCCGCACATGGCTGGTCACGGGCGCTTCCTCAGGCTTCGGGCTGGCGCTGTCCCGGGAACTGCTGGCGCGCGGTCATCGCGTGGCGGCGACAGCGCGCCACCCGGCGGATATCCGGCGGCTTGCCGAAATCGCTTCGGAAGACCGGCTTCTTCCCCTGAAGATGGATATCACCGACAACCGGCAGATCGAAAGCGTCGTGGCCGGGGCGGTGCAACGCTTCGGCGCGATCGACGTGCTGGTCAACAACGCCGGCTATGGCTTCCTATCCACCATCGAGGAAGCAGGTGACGCGGATGTACGGCGGCAGTTCGATACCAATGTCTTTGGTCCAGCCGCGATGATGCGGGCGGTGCTGCCCCATATGCGGGCGGCGGGGAAGGGGCTGGTCATCAATTTCTCGTCCACGGCCGGCACACGCGGTTTCGCCGGATCCGGCTATTATTCGGCCAGCAAGGCGGCGCTGGAGGCCTTGACCGAGGCGCTGGCCGCGGAGGCCGGCGAACTGGGCATCCGGGCGATGATCGTGTGTCCCGGGCCTTTCCGCACCGATTTCTTCGGGCGTTCCATGCAACTGCCCGCAACCGAGATTGCCGACTACGCCACGACACTGGCGCAACGGCGTTCGCATGTCGCTGCGTCCGGCACACAGGGTGGAGATCCTGTGCGCGCAGCCCGCATCATCGTCGACACGGTGGAAGGCGGCAAGCTGCCGATGCGGCTGGTGCTGGGCGGACGCGCGCTGCCCACCATGAGGCAGGCGCTGGAAACGAAGATCGCCGATATTGAACACAGCCGGCAAGTGGCTCCGCTTGCCGATTTCCCGGAGGACGCGTGATGACGACCATGCAGGATGATCTGCCACATCCGGTGCCGCCCTATGCCCAGTTGCGCTACAAGGAGAATTACTTCTTCCTGCTGTTCGCGCCGGAAAGCCGTTCGTTCGGCGCGATCCACCTGAACCATGAACCCGGCCACGACCGGGCGCGTTACACCGCCAACATGGAGATCGACGGCCGGTCGATCCGCTATGCCAACAGCACGGCCTTTCCCACCGATTTCGAACTGGCGCACAGCATCGGCGACGGCGCGCTGTCTCTGGCATTTGTCGAGCCGCACCGGCGTTTCGATTTTCGCCTGAAGACAGGCGAGATCGACCTGGAACTGCAATTCTCCGCCCGTCAGCCCACCTTCGATTATGCCGCCTGCCGCACCGCCGGAAACCCGGCGCCTTCCTTTCAGGAAGTGATGACGCTGGGCCTGAACCTGCCATATAATCACCAGCAGCAGGCGCTGAATGCCAGCGGCCGGGCGCGCTTTGCCGATGGGCATGAAGTGAAGATTTCCGGCAGCGGCTATCGCGATCACAGCTGGGTCATGCGCTGCGATTCCGGCGGGCACACACATGACTGGTGCGGATTCAACTTCCCCGGCCGCAGCTTCGGCATCAAGACGATCTCCACGCTGCATCGCCCCGGTGCGGTGGCGAAGGAAGGCTATGTCGCCGATGAGAAAGGCGTGCGCGCGCTTCGCCACATCGAGGCGCGTCGCGAAGGCGAGATGGCCGACGGGCTGTGCGAAAGGCTGGTCCACGAACTGGAAGATGTGTTCGGCAACCGGTACACCATAGAAAGCGATATCGCTGCTCGCTTTGCCCATGTGCCACTGGTGTCGGAGGCGCCGGGGGGCAAGGTCGCCTATCATATCGTCGAGAATTTCTGCCCGCTTACCTTGCTTGAAACCGGGGAACGGGGAGAGGGGCTGGTCGAGATCGGCCGCAGTTCCGCTGTCGGGGGGGCGTTCGCATGAGCCGTGCGACAGCCAGCCAGCTTCGCCTGGTGCGCGATGCGGTGGGGCGCATGAACGTCGATGCCGCAGAGCGCGACCCGGTGATGGGCCTGCTGGCGGAACTGATCGCAGTGGAAACACTAGATCTGCCGCGCGCCTCGGCAACGGAGGAGCTCGCTTATCAGCAAGCGTTCGAGGCGATGGCGCTGGACGAGCGGCAGTCGACGCCGCGTGCTGCGACGGCAGACACGCTCGATCTGGAGGCACTTGCGGCCTATCTGAACGAAGCGGTCGCCGGCGAGGGCGCCATCCACGTGCGGGCAGCCAATACGGTTTCGCGCGGCATGTCGAAAAAGACGGTGCTGATCTCGCTGGAAGGCGCGCGCACCTTGCCGGCCGAACTGGCGCTGCGGGTGGATCGCACGGCCAACAATTATCTGGGCACGACGGTGGTGGATGAATGGGGGCCGCTTCGGCGGCTTTGGGATCATGGTGCCCGCATACCCCAGCCCTTCGCCCTGGAAGCGGGCGGCGGGGTGATCGGCGACCCTTTCATCGTCTTCGCGCGAGCCAGCGGGGCGCCGGTTGGTTCCATCTATGTGCCGCCGGGCCGAAACACGGCGCTGCTGGCCGACACCGCTGGTTGCATGGCGCGCGTGCATACGGTGCCGGTGGACGACTGGCCGCGCGCCGGCCAGCCGGTTGGTGACGCCTTCTTCGACGCGCAGTTCGCCGAATATCTGGCCGACTGGCAGGCCTTGGGCGAACGCAATGCGATCATGGAGGCCTGTTTCGACTGGATCGATCGCCATCGTCAGCAGGCCTATGGGCCGCCGGCTTTCACGCACGACGATTTCAACTACAACAACATGCTGGTGGAAGGGGATCGTGTTTCGGCGGTGCTGGATTGGGAATTCGCCCATGTCGGAACGCCGGCCGCCGATGTCGCCTATATATGGTATGCGGCCGAAAACATGGGGAGCTTCGCCGATTTCCTGCGCGCCTATGTCGATGCCGGGGGCTGGCAGCCGCCGCAGGCGCAACTGGACTTCTATCTGCTGTGGGGCCAGTTGCGGCTCGGGGTGATGGGCCACAAGGCGGTGCGCAACCTGGAAGAGGGGCATTTCGACGATGTCCGCTATGCCCTTTCGCGCTGGCATCGCCGGCAGGCGCTGTTCCGCCTTTCCGATCTGCTCGACCGGCTGGGGAACTGATCATGTATCCGCCACCGCTGGACGCCGAAGCGGGCGATGCCATCCTTCCCTTCCATGTCGATGTGCCGCAACCGGCGCTGGACGATCTGGCGCGTCGGCTGGCGCATGTCCGCTGGCCCGATGCCGGCACCGTCGCCGACTGGTCGCAGGGTGTGCCGCTGGATCGGATGCAGGCATTGGTCGGTTACTGGCGAGATCGATATGACTGGCGCCGCTGCGAGGCGGCGATCAACCGCTGGCCGGGCTTCCGCACCCGGATCGACGGGCTGGGCATCCATTTCCTGCATGTGCGGTCGCCGCATGCCGGCGCCATGCCGATGCTGCTGACGCACGGCTGGCCGGGCAGCATATTGGAATTTCTCGAGGCGATCGGCCCGCTGACCGACCCGCAGGCCCATGGCGGCGATGCCGCCGATGCCTTTCATGTCGTGATACCGTCGCTGCCTGGCTATGGCTTTTCCGACAAGCCTGACGCCACCGGCTGGAATGTCGAGCGGATCGCTCGAACCTGGCATCTGCTGATGCGGCGGCTGGGCTATGACCGCTATGTAGCGCAAGGCGGCGACTGGGGTTCCGCCATCACCCGTGCCATGGCCGTGCAGCAACCGCCCGGTCTGCTGGGCATTCATCTGAACATGGTGGTCTGCTTTCCCCCGCCGGACGAGGATTACAGCGACCCGCAGGCCGTGGACGCACGCGAGACGGCGGAAGCGCACAAGCAATGGGGGCTTGGCTATTCCACCCAGCAAAGCACGCGGCCGCAGACGCTGGGCTATGCGCTGGCGGATTCGCCTGTTGGGCAGGCAGCCTGGATCTACGAGAAATTCCACGCCTGGACCGACAATGGCGGCGAGCCGGAGGAGGTGCTGAGCCGCGACTCCATGCTCGACACGATCATGCTCTATTGGCTGACGGACAGCGCGGCATCTTCGGCGCGGCTCTATTGGGAAAGCTTCCGCAGCGCCTTCGGGAATGCCCCGATTTCCCTGCCGGTCGCCTGCAGCATCTTCCCGCGGGAAATGCGGCGGCCGCCGCGGCGCTGGGCGGAAAGAATATTCTCCGACATCATCCACTGGGGGCAGCCGGCGCGTGGCGGGCATTTCGCCGCGCTGGAGCAGCCGGACCTGTTCGTGCAGGAAGTGCGTACCGGCCTGCGGTCGCTGCGCTGATTCCGTTCAGATCACGCCGGCCTCGCGCAGGCCGGCGATTTCCTGCGGCGTAAAGCCGGCCTCGGCCAGCACCGCGTCGCTGTCTTCGCCGGGGCGCGGCGGGCCCTTTCGGATGCTGCCCGGCGTCTTGCCGAAGGTGACCGGCGGCTTCACATAGGGCGCCGGCCTTGAAAGCCCTTCCACCGGCACCGGCATCAGAAACTGTTCCCGCACATGCGGGTCGTCCAGCGTCTGCTGCGGGGTCAGCAGCGGCCCGGCAGGAATACGGTTCGTCTCCAGGATCGGCAGGATCTCGGCATTGCTGTACTGCCGCGCCCATGCGGTGACGATTTCGCTCAACGCCTCGCCATTTTCGGCACGCAACTCGTCGGTCGCGAAACGCGGGTCGTCCAACAGCTCCTCCCGGCCGATCATCCGCATGAAGCGACGGAACATCGCATCGCCCAGCGCCACCATATAGACCCAGCCATCCTTCGTCTGGATGAGGTCCGCCGGACCGCCCGATTGCGCGCGATTCCCGGTGCCGACGCGGTTCGTCCGGTTGAAATACTGGTCGAACAGGAAATAATTGCCCACCGTCAGCGCCGTCTGCAGCAGGTTGGTTTCCACCTTCTGCCCCTCGCCTGTGCGGTTGCGGTGGTGCAGCGCCGCCATCGCCCCGAAGGCCGCGAGGAAGCCGGTGCTCATGTCCACCCAGGCCGAATTATGCTTCATTGGCTTGCCCGGCTCGCCGGAGATGTGGGTCAGCCCGCTCATCACCTGGGCGATCGCGTCGAAGCCCAGCCTGTCGGCATAGGGGCCTTCGTTGCCGAAGGTCGTCAGGTGCACGAAGATGATGTCGGGCTTGATACTGGCCATCCGGTCGTAATCCAGCCCCAGCGAGGCGGCCGTCCTGCGGGGCAGGTTGGCGACGACGATGTCGGCCGTTGCCAGCAGCCGGTCGAACACCGCCCGGCCTTTCTCGCCGGAGAGATCGAGCGAGAGGCCGCGCTTGTTGCGGCCAAGCTGGGTGAAGCCGACACCGCCGTGGAAGCCCTCGTTGAAGGGCAGGGTGGTGCGGTCCTCGGCGCCGCCCGGGGCTTCGATGCGGATCACATCCGCGCCCAGATCGGCGAGCAGCGCGGTCGCCGCCGGGCCTGCCACGAAGCGGGTGACATCCAGCACGCGGATATCGTCGAGCATTCCGGTCATCGTCTCAAAGCCCCCTGAACATCGGCGTGCGCTTTTGGGCGAAGGCGGAAACGCCTTCGGGGAAATCGGCGCTGGCGGCGCAGATGCCGGCGGACCGCGCTTCCTGTGCCAGCTGCCGGGCAAGACTGTTGCCCGAAGCGCCATTCAGCAGCAGTTTCGCCTGTCCCAGCGCCACGGCCGGGCCATCGGCGAGCCGCCGCAGCAGCTTTTCCGTCGCGGCATCCAGCTCGTCATCCGCGTGCAGCCAGTTGACGAGGCCGCAATCGACCGCATCGGCCGCCATCAGCCGTTCGCCCAGCAGGCACATCTGGCGAGCCTTGCGCAGTCCCACCACGCGCGGCAGATGCCAGCTCGTGCCGCCATCCGGGCTGGTGCCGATAGCGGCATTGGCCACCACGAACATCGCCGTTTCCGATGCCAGCGCGAAATCCGCGGCCGCGACATAGCCGATGGCGGCGCCGGCGCAGGCCCCACGGACGCTGGCGACGATGGGTTTCGGTATCCGCTCCATCAACTCGAACAGCGGCAGGGTGTCCAGCGCCAGCGTTTCGAACAGGGCGCGCCGGGCTTCGGGCGAGGCGTCCACTGCCTGCGCGAAGCCTTTCACATCGCCGCCGGCCATGAAATGCTCTCCGGCCCCGGTGATCGAGATGGCGCGCACGTCGGGCTCATGCTCGCAGCGGCGCAGGAAGGCGATCATCGCCTCCACCATGCCGGCCGTCAGCGCATTGCGCGCTTCCGGCCGGTTGAAGGTGATGCGGGCGATGCCATCGGCGACCCCGGTCAGCAGTTCAGGCTGGGTGGACAAGCGCGTCTCCTGTGGTGCGGGGCGGCCAGTAGCGGGCTTTCAGCAGACGCTTCAGCAGCTTGCCGGTCGGCTCGCGGGGCATTTCGGTTTCGAAATCGATGCTCCGTGGGCATTTGTTGTGGGCCAGCCGATCGCGGCACCAGTCGATCAGTTCGGCGGCCAGTTCCGGGCTGGCTTGTCCGCCATCCCGCAATTGGATCACCGCCTTCACCTGTTCGCCATATTCGGCATCCGGAATGCCGAATACCGCCACATCCTGCACGGCGGGGTGGGTGGCGAGCAGATTCTCCGCCTCCTGCGGATAGATGTTCACGCCGCCGATGTTGATCACATGATCGCGGCGGTCGGTCAGGAACAGATAGCCCTCCTCGTCGACATGGCCGATATCGCCAAAGGTGGCCCAGCCGCGCGAATCATAGGCGCCGGCGGTTTTCTCGGCATCGTTGTGATAGGAGAAGCCGCCACACCCTTCAAAGCAGACCAGCCCTATTTCATTGGCAGCCAGTTCGCGGCCGTCTTCGCCGACGATATGCAATATGCCGCGCGTGGCGCGGCCGACCGAGCCTCTTTTGCGCAGCCATTCATCAGGCCCGATCGCCGTCTGCCCCACGCTTTCCGATCCGCCATAATATTCGTGCAGGATCGGCCCCCACCAATCCATCATCGCCTCTTTCACCGGCACCGGGCAGGGGGCGGCGGAATGGATGGCGTAGAGATGGCTGCTGTTGTCGAATCGGCGTTGGGCGGCATCCAGTTGCAGCATGCGGATGAACATGGTGGCGACCCATTGCGAATGGGTCACGCGATGCCGCTCGATGGCCTGCAGGGCGGCCAGAGGATCGAATCTTTCCATCACCACGACCGTGCCGCCGACCTGCTGCACCGCCATGGTGAATTTCAGCGGGGCCGTATGATACAGCGGCGCCGGCGACAGATAGACGCTCCGGCTGTCGAACGCGTAGAGGTCCACCAGCACCTGGGTGAGCTGCGGTGGCTCGCCGATGGGGGCAGGCGTCATCCGTGGGGTGATGCCCTTCGGCCTTCCGGTCGTGCCCGATGAATAGACCATCGCCGCACCCCGCGTTTCATCGGCGATGGGCGTATCGGGCATGCTTGCGACGGCTCGCTCATAGTTGCCGCCCACGGTCAGCGTCAGCACCTCGTCGCCCAGCGCTGCGGCGATCCCGGCACAATCCACCGCAGGAGAGGCGAACAGCAGACATGCGCCGCTGTCCCGCACGATATAGGCCGCCTCGGCGGCCTTCAGCCGGGTGCTGACAGGCACGAACAGCAGCCCGGCGTTATAGGCGCCCCAGGCGATCTCGAAATAGCGGGGATGGTTTTCCAGCCAGATCGCCACCCGGTCTCCGGCTCGAAGCCCATGGGCGCGCAACAGGTGGGAAACACGGTTCGCGCGCGCATCCAACTGGGCGAAACCGATCGCCTCGCCGCTGTCCGCCATGATGATCGCCGGCTTGCCGTCTTTCCGGCCGATATGGTCGCGCGGGTGCATGGCCCTAGCGGTTCGTGAAGCTGGGCTTGCGCTTTTCCTTAAGCGCCGCCAGCGCCTCTTTCAGATCGTCGGTGGTCATCGCATATTGTTCCAGCGCCATCGCGAATTCGAAATGATCCAGCGCGGCGCGCTGCATGCTGTGGTTCAGCGCCCGCTTCGTATATTGCACGGCGACAGGCGGCAGGGCCGCCACCTTCGCCGCCAGTTCGCGGGCCAGCGGCAGTACCTGCTCCGGATCGTCCACCAGCTCGGAAACGGCTCCCAGGCGGTGCGCTTCCTCGGCGCCGATCGGGTCGCCGGTCAGCAGGTGGCGCTTCGATTTCAGCAAGCCGAAGGCGGCCGGCCACACCAGCGTGCCGCCGTCGCCCGCCACCAGCCCAACCTTCACATGCGGATCGCCGATGCGGACATTGCGCGACGCGACGATGATATCGGCGGAAAGTGCCAGCGACGTGCCCAGCCCATAGACATCGCCCTGCAATGCCACGATCACCGGCACGGCAATTTCCGCCATGCCGTGGATCACCCGGCGGCCGTTGTCATAGGCGTCCATACGGGCGTCGTAATCGTCGATCAGCCGCTGAATCTCGTCGAAATTGCCGCCGGCGGAAAAGCAGCGGCCCGTCGATGCGATCACAAGAGCACGCAGCCTGCCAGGCCGGCGCAGCTTTTCGATCACGGAGATGATCTCGCCCGTCATCTGCTCGTCCATCGAGTTCAATATATCAGGCCGGTTCAGCGTCAGCGTGGCGACATGATCCTCCTCGGCATAAATCACCTGCTTCAGATCGCCTGCCATGCTGCTTGGCCTCCCATTGATTGTTGGCGTATGATAATGTTGCGAACTGATTTTGCAATCCGTATCCTTCCGCGAGAATGAAACGGAGGCGAGGGATGGGAAAGCGATTCGAGGACAAGGTCGCGCTGGTGGTGGGAGGGACATCGGGCATCGGCCTTTCGACGGCTCGGGCATTTGTGGCCGAAGGTGCCCGCGTGATGATCGCCGGCCGCCGCGTGGCCGAAGGCGAAGCCGCGGTCGAATCCATTCGCGAGGCGGGGGGGACCGCCGCCTATGTCGCGGCGGATGTGACATCGGCCGAATCGGTGCAGGCGATGGTGCGGCGGACGGTCGAGATCTTCGGCTCGCTGCATGTCGCCTATAACAATGCCGGAATCACCGGCACGGTGAACCTGTTCGTCGAGGACGCCGAGCTTTCGATGTTCGAGCAGGTGATGGCGATCAACGTGACCGGAACCTGGCTGGCGATGAAATATCAGGTGCCGGCGATCCTGGCATCGGGGGGTGGGGCAATCGTGAACTGCGGATCGGTGGCGGCGCTGCGCGGCAGCCCCGGTTGCAGCGCCTATTATGGCAGCAAGCATGCGGTGCTGGGGATGACGAAGTGCGTGGCGCTGGAAAATGCGGCGCGGGGCATTCGGGTGAATGCCGTCTGCCCCGGGCTTGTGATGACCGATCTGGTCGAGGCCGGATTCGCCACCGCCCAGGAAAAGCTGGCGCTGCTGACGAGCCGCATCCCGATGCAGCGCCCGGGACAGCCCGACGAAGTGGCGCAGGCCGTGCTTTGGCTGGCCTCCGACGACGCCGCCTATGTGAACGGCGTGGCTCTGCCTGTCGATGGCGGCATATCCATCTGAAAATGGGGGAGACATATGGGAAAAATCTATGGCTTCGGGCCGATCGACATTCACGAAGGGCAAGAGGAAGCGTTCATCGAGGCCGCGCGCGCTTGCCATGAAGCGATCCTGCCCGACCTCACCGGCACCCGTTATTACGAGTGGTTCCTGAGCGCGGACGGCCGCAACGGCTATGTGATCGAGTTGTACGACGACCCGGAAGCCGTGGCGCTGCATGGCCGGATGCTGGATGGCCGGGTGGCGAAGGTTCTGCAACATGCGACGCTGCGGATAGAATTCGCCGGCGAGGTTCCGCAGATCCTGCAGGATCGCATGCGCGAAAGGCTGGGCGCGGTCGGCTATATCGGTCCCCGCGCCTTCGGTCTGATCGAGGGGCCGTCACCCCATCGCCATCCGCCGTCGGGTGACGAGCGCATCCTTGCGCTGGCCTGGTTCCGCCCGCACGACGGACAGGCCGAGGCGCTTTCAGCCCTGGCGCGGGAATCCTTCGAACAGGCAAGCGCAAAAGACCCCGGCACTCTGGCCTATGAATGGTTCCCTGACGGCAAGGGTAACTGGTTCGCCTTCGACGCCTATCAGGATGCCGAGGCGATGCTGGCCCATATGGCGAACTGCGGGCCGATCATGGGGCGCATTCTTGCCATCGCCGACAGCGAAACCCTGCTGTTCGGCACGCTGCCCCCGGCGATGGAGGCGCGGCTGCGCCCGGAACTCGGCATTCGCCGTTTCCCCCGCCGGCTGCATGGCGTCGGCTAGCGCGCGCCGAAGGCAGCGGCCTGCGCCAGCAGCTTTTCGGCCTGCTTGCGGTGAGGGATGTCGATCATCTTGCCGTCCAGCCCCACGGTGCCGGCGCCGGGGCTGGCGGCAAAGGCTTCCAGCACGCGGCGGGCATGTTCCACCTCGGCCGGAGAAGGCATGAAGCTTTCGTTGATCGCCGCCACTTGCGCCGGGTGGATGGCGATGCGGCCGGTAAAGCCCTGCGCGCGCGCGATACGGCAGGATGCGCGCAGCCCCTCCTCGTCGCGGAAATCGACATAAAGCGTATCCAGCGCCTGCACACCGGCCGCATGCGCGGCCAGCAGGCACATGGACCGCACCATGCGATAGGTGAAATCCCACTGGCCGCTGGCATCGACATTGGTGCTCGCGCCTACCGCCGCTGCCAGATCCTCCGCCCCCCATGTCAGCCCCAGCAGCCGTGACAGGCCCGCGGATGCAAATCGGCCAAGCGTGAACGGCGCTATCGCCGTTTCCGTCGCCACGGGAATGATCTTCACATGCCCTCGCTCCAGCCCGTGCGCGGCTTCCAGCGCATCGAGATAATGGGAAAGCCGGCGGACATCCTCCGGATCGTTCGTCTTGGGCTGGAAAATTCCGTCCGGCGCGCCCGCCATCACCGCGACCAGATCATCGAGCGTATGCGGGGTATCGAACGGATTCACCCGTACCCAATATTGCATCGGGCGCCTGGCAGGGTGGGTCGCCTTCAGGAAATCGGCGACCTTGACGCGGGCCGCCGCCTTGTTGGCGTGCGCCACCGCATCTTCCAGATCGAGAATCACGGCGTCCGCCCCACAGTCCTTCACTTTCGCCAGCTTCTTGTCGCTGTCTCCGGGGATGAACAGCATGGAGCGCAAGGGCAACGCTGTCATCGCGCGGCTTTCCGGCGCTGCAGGCCCGAACGCTTGCACGAAGCGACGAGATCGCCATGCTGGTTGAACGCCTGGTGCAGGAAGGTGACGATCCCCGCCTCCGGCCGCGACTTCGAATCCCGCAGTTCGATCACCTCGCTGACGACATGAATGGTATCGCCGTGGAACAGCGGCCTGGGAAAGCGCACCTCGTCCCAGCCCAGATTGGCGACCGCCGTGCCCAGCGTGGTATCGCCTACCGAAATGCCCACCATCAGCCCCAGCGTGAAGGCGGAATTGACAATACGGGCGCCGAATTCGGTGCCCTTCATATATTCCTCGTCCAGGTGCAGCAGCGCCGGGTTGTGCGTCATCGCGGTGAACAGGACATTGTCGGTCTCGGTCACGGTGCGATGGATGGGGTGTTCGAACTTCTGTCCCACGAACATCTCGTCAAACCAAACGCCTGCCATCAATCCCTCCTGCCTTTCTTCGCCAGCCACTCTTCTTTCAGATGGCGGGCATAGATTTTCCCGGTATCGTGCCGCGGCAGACTGTCCCTGAACTCCCAACTGCGCGGACATTTGATGGATGCGAGCGCCTCGCGGCACCAGTCGTGCAAGGCCCGTTCCAGCGCGGCGTGGCTCATCGCCCCCGGCAACGGCTGGATCACGGCGTGCAGGACTTCTCCCATGTCGTCGTCGGGCAGCGCGAACACACAGGCATCGGCGACGTCGGGGTGCGAAATGATGCGGTTTTCCGCCTCTTGCGGAAAGATGTTCACCCCGCCCGATATCGCCATGTTGCTGCGGCGATCCGTCAGATAGAGATAGCCTTCTCCGTCCACATGGCCAATGTCGCCCAGCGTGCTGCGGCCGTGCGCATCATGCGCCTGCGCGGTCCGTTCCGCATCATTGTGATAGGCAAAACCCGGGCCGCCCGAAAACCAGATGTTGCCGATCTCGCCCGTGGGCAGCTCGCGCCCTACGTCGTCCAGGATGTGCACCGCCCCCAGAAACGGGCGACCCACCGATCCCGGATGCGCCAGCCACTCGGCGGAACTGATCATGGTCAGCCCATTACCCTCGGTGCCACCATAGCTTTCCTCCAATATGGGGCCGAGCCACTCGATGGCGGCGCGCTTCATGTCGGGCGCGATGGGCGCCGCGCCATGCACGATCACCTGAAGAGAGGAAAGGTCGTGCCGGGCCTTAATGGTGCTAGGCAGCTTCAGCAGCCGGGCCAGCATGGTGGGCACCCAATGGGCGTGGGTGACGCGATGACGCTCCACCAGCAGCAGCGCGGCTTCCGCGTCGAACGCCTCCATCACGATCAGGGTGGCGCCCAGTTGCTGCATCGCCATGGCAAAGCGCATCGGCCCGGAATGATAGAGCGGACAGGGCATCAGATATACCATGTCTTCCGTCCAGCCGTAGCGCCGGGCGTAAACGGCAAACATCCGCGACAGGCCATCGATGCCGTCGTCGGGCAGCAATTGCTTGATCCCCTTGGGCCGTCCGGTGGAGCCCGAACTGTACAGCATGTCGGAGCCCCGGCTCTCATCGGCGATGGGGGTCGCCGGAAAGGCGTTGGCGTAACGGCCATCCGTCACGTCGATGAAGGCGACATCGGGAAACCGCGGCTTCAGGCGGGCGATGGTTTCGGACTGCCGCGCCGTGTGGAACAGCAGTCTTGCGCCGCAATTGTCCAGTATGAAGGCGATCTCATCCTCGCGAAATCGCCAGGAAATGGCGGTGTAATAAACGCCGGCATTGTGGCCAGCCCAGACGATTTCGTGGAAGACCGGAACATTCTCCACCAGCAGGGCGAAATGATCGCCACGCCGCAGACCATGGCTGCGCAGCAGATGCGCGCAGCGGCTGGCGCGTGCGTCCAGTTCGCCATAACTGATCGTCACGCCCAGCGACGGGTAGATGACAGCCGGCCTTTCCGGCTGTTCCGTCGCCCAGCGGCGGGGATGCTGTCGCAGCCTGTCCATGGCTTACCCCCGGCGGGTCATGAAGGCCGTGACCCGTTCGGCATAATCGGGGTGGGCGACCACCGCACCGATGTCGATGGTTTCCTGCGCCAGATGATCGGTGACGGAAATCCGGTGCGCCAGGTTCATCGCCCGCTTCGTGCGGCCCAGCGCTTCTTGCGGCAGGGCAGCGATCCGGGCCAGCAGCGCCTCCGTCCGATCGTCCAGATCCGCATCCGGCACCACCCAGTTCAGCAGGCCGAAATCCAGCGCTTCCGCAGGGCCGAAGATATCGCCCAGATAGGCGATCTGCTTCGCGCGCTTGGGGCCGATGTTGCGCACCAGATTATAGCTCAGCGCCGAATCGGGGATCACGCCCACGCGGATCTGTGCGGCTAGGAAGCGGCTGTTTTCCGAGGCGATGGCGAGATCGGCGGCTGCCACCATCGCCAGCCCGCCGCCCGCCGCCATGCCGCGCACGCGGGCTACCACCGGCTGGGGAATGCGCTCGATCAGGGCGAACAACTGGTTGCCCTTGTCGCCGCTGGTCATCCAGTGGTTGGCGCGTTCGCTGTCGGCCATGCCCAGAGTCGTTGAGAACTCCTTCACATCGCCGCCGGCGCAGAAATTGTCGCCGGCGCCGGTGATCAGCACCACCCGCACCTCATGGTTGAATTCGATGGAGCGCAGATGATCGCCCAGCCGCTCCCACATGCCGTTCTTCATCGCGTTCATCGCATGCGGGCGGTTGATCGTCGCGCGGGCGATCGGCCCTTCGATGGTGAAATCCAGTTCGGCGTCGGTCATGCAACCTCCATCGCTGCGGCCAGATCGCTGGCGAGGTCGCGCAACTGGCGCGGGAAGGTATTGTGCCCGATGGCCGCCACGCGAAGATCGCGGTCGGTCGCACTGTCATAGCTGTTGCGCGCAAAGCGGGTAAGCACCGAAAGCAGCAGCGTGCGCCACACGGTGAAGAAGGCCATGCGGCGGGCGCTGACGGGCGGGCCGCCGGCTTGGTGATAAGCCTGCATGAATTCGTCCCACGGCAACACGCGGGAAACGAGGAAGCGGCAATAGGCGAGGTCTTCGGCAGGGTCTCCGGCATGGGCGAGTTCCCAGTCCAGCAGGCCGGTCAGCCGATCACCGTCGCCCAGCGTGTTGTGCAGGCCGGCATCGCCATGCACCAGTTGCCGCTCGTTGCCGATATGCGGCATCTGGCCTTCCAACCAGGCGAAGGCCGAATCCATCAGCGGCACCGGGGGGCCGGCTTGCCGATAGCGCTCGGCATAGCTTTTCACATGCGCGTGTACAGGATGTTCGGCACGGCCGTGGGGCAGGGCGTCTGCCAGCCCCAGTTCGTCGATATCCAGCCGATGCAGGCGCGCCAGCTCGGCCGCGAAGTCCCGGCAGAAGGCGGGGCTGGCGTCGGTCGCGAACAGGCTGCCCTTCGCTGATCCCGCCAGCCGCTCGAACAGGATGAACCGCCCGCCGATGGCAGCCGGATCGCTTTCCAGATAGAGCGGCCTCGGCACCCGCAGGCCGGCTCCGTGCACGGCGCGGATCACCGGATATTCGTCGGCGACAGAGGTGCCGATCACCGCGGCGGAGAAGTCGCGGCGAACCACCAACTGCCGGCCGTCCGCGCATTCCAGCAGGATCGTCCCCTTGGAACGGCCGCCTGGCACCGTCGATACCTTCGTCACCTTCGTGCCGGGCTCCTTGTCGGCGAACCAGCGGGTGAAGCTTTCCGGCGCGATGGAAAGCTCGCCCGAGGTGCCGGCCGACATTGGCGGCGCGTTCAGGATGGCGGAGATCCTTTCCTCATGCGCCTGCCGCCAGTCCCGCTCGGCCAACACCCCCTCCGGCGGGCCGGATGGCGCGTCCGCCTCTACCGACATGCGGGCCAGCAGCATTTCTGCCAGTTCGCAGCGCAGGCGGGCGTGGCCGGGCGGCAGCTGCGGCGTTACGTCGGCGCGCAGCGCGGCCAATATGCTGCGCAGCTTTTCCGCCAGCAGCGGGTCATTCATACCGGCCTCCCCACATAGGTGGGGAAGAAAAAGCCGCTTTCACGATCGGCATGGCGCAGCAGATAGGCGCGCAGATCGGCATGCAGCCCAGCCACCCCGGCATCCGCGCGCTGGGCGTCGCAGTGCAGCAGCAGCCTGTCCACGATCTCCCGCCCGCGATGGTTGAGCGCCTGTAGCGCATCCACCCGCGCATAGCCGGCCAGTGTGGCCGGCGCTTCCGCCAGAAAATCGTGGAGTGCCGCGTCTGCATAGCCCGCGCGGGTGCCGGCGGCACGCAGCAGTTCCAGCAACTCGCTCGTGTCGGCGTGCAGCATCGGCCCTTCTTCTGCCACGCGCACCTGCAAATGATTCAGGATCACGTCCACGCTGCGCAGCGCGCTTTGCGCCCACTGGTCGTCTACCAGCGGCGTCACATGTTCCTTCAGCGCCAATTGCATGGCGGCGAGCATCTGCTGGCTTGTCGGCATCATCGCCTGCTCTCCCTCAGTTGGCGGCGTTTTCCGGGCGGTACGGGCTTTTCCGCCATTCGGCGACGATGCGGGCCGCCTCGTCGATCGGCTTGCCGATCATCATGCCCAGCAACTGCTCGAAAAGCTTCACCCGGCCAAAGCCCAGGTTCAGGCGCGGGACACGCGGATTCTCGCCCGAAAGGAAAGGGCGCAAGCCGTTGTTCAGTGTCGGCACCGCCTTCCAGACCTCCCACACGCGATAGAAATCCAGGCTGGAACGATCGATGGTGAAGCCGGCGGCGTTTTCGTAATGGCGCAGCGTCTGTTCGGCGTCACCCAATGTCAGCATGCCCTGCGAAAGCGCCCAGTCCTGCGCCGGGTCGCCCGCGAAGGCCAGTTCCCAGTCGGAAAGGGCGACGATGCGATCCTCCTTCCAGATTTCTTCCCCCATGCCGTTGTTGCCCTTGCAGAGCGAAATGCGCGGCGCGGTCGTGGGCAGGTGCTCCCGCAGCCAGAAGGCCGCCTCGGTGAGAAGCGGGAAGGGGTCGGTGCGGACTTCGTGGAAGATCCGCATCCAGCGGTCGAAATCGGCGCGCGCGCAATCGGCCGCCGATGCCGGCATGTCGACGAAGGCGGAAAAGCCCGTCGCATCCAGATCCAGCGTGTGCAGCGCCGCCAGCTTTTCCGCATGTTCGAAGGCGATGCGCTGCCGCCGGGCGGCGGCTTCGGCGCCTTCGTCGTACAGGCCGGGAAGGTCGTTGCTGCCGTCCACCATGCGGCGTACCATCACCGGCCGTCCATCGGTGATCGCCGGCGCAGCCTCGAACCACAGCGGTTCGGCCACCGGCACGACGGTCGCATGCAGGCCCTTGATGATGCGATACTCATATTCCAACGGCACCGGGCAGATCGGCCCGCCCAGCGCATCGGTGCGGAACACATAGCCGCCCTCTGCGCCGCTCTCCTCCGTCCATACCAGGAACGTCTCGCGGCTGATGCCGGGGAAAGTGCGCTTGTAGCGGATGACGCGCACATCGCCCCCCATGTGCTGGCGGAAATAGCTGTTCAGCGAGGCTGTATCGATCATCGCCACCTCTTCAGAATCCAAAGCGCGGCTGCGGGCCGATCACGAACATCGGCATATAGGCGCTTCCGGTTTCGCCGTTGATTGCGCATACTGCCAACTGCTCGCGATGCCGGGGCGTGGCGATGCTGCCATCGGGCATCACCACCTTTTCCGGGTCGGAAATGTCATAGCTGTCGATCTCGAAAGCTAGATCGCGCGAGCGCCACACGCCTTGTCCCTGACCGTCGTTGAAGCCGCCATCGAAGCCGCCGCCGCGATAGACCCATGGCCGGCCCACCGCCTGCGCCTCCAGCGGCACGGAGTGTCCGTTGGCCAGCGCCAAATCCAGCCGTATCCTGTCGAACACGCGCGTGCCGGGCTTGAACTTCACGTCATGGTCGATGCCCGTCACCTCGACAGGATCGCCCGCGCCGTCACGCACCTCGCCTTCGGTGTAGATGCGCTTGCCCTCGCCATCCTCGATCAGTTGCACGGCCCCGCTGGCGCCGCCCACCTGAAAGCCGGCGTGCACCAGGAACAGCCCCTTGCCTCCCGTGCGCGAAGCGGAGGCGACGCCGCCGCCGCCGGCCGTTCCCGTCATCGGCTCGAACCCGCCCACCCCGGGCCGCACGCCCCAGCTATGGTCGCGCCAGCCGAACCAGTCCTGCGCTTCATAGCAGTCGGTGTCGGCGACGATATGCCCGCTGATCCGTCCAAGCTGATTATAGCGCAGATAGTTGGTGTGCAGGCGCCCGTCTCCGCGCGACACATGCGGATGTTCCAGCCGCGGCGGGGCCGCGGCCCGGAAGTTCATCTCGAACGATATCGGATAATCGCCCGCCGCCAGTATATAGCTCAGATCATGGAAGGCTTCAGCGATGGTCAGTGAAAGCGGGCCGATGCGGGCGTCGCTGTCGGGCATCGGCCGTAGCTGGCGGGTCATCCGCACATTGTACTGGCGCGAAGATTTCGCCTGCACCATCGCAAAACCTTCCAGCACGTTCATATTCTTGAACATGGTGATTCCGGCCAGAAAGGCGATCTCTCCATCCGCACGGAACCCGCCCATCAACTGCCGGTCGTAAAAGCGATGGTCTGTGGTGTGGACGTGATCGAACGTCAGCGGCGCCTGGTGGTGCAGCGTCTCGTCGAGTGGCGTGAGCACGTTCTTCTCCCTCTTTGGCACAAGGCATATGGGCCATATGAGGGGAGGTCAATAGAAGTTCGTATGCATATGGTTCGCATACGAATATGTTGCATGTGCTCAATTATCTTGACAGTCGGGCGGACGAGTTCCATCGCAGAGGACCAACATATGGATTGCACGGCATGGACGACAGTGGCGCTACGAATGCAAATCAGTTTCGGCTAGGCTTCCTGATCCATGATGTTTCCCGATTGCGGCGCACTGTAATCGACAAATCCCTGAAGCCGCTCGGGATCACGCGGTCGCAATGGTGGGTGCTCAGCAATCTTTCCCGCCACACCAGCCACGAAATGGTGCAGACGGAACTGGCAAGCGTCCTTGACATCGGCAAGGTGGCGCTGGGCGGCCTGCTCGATCGGCTCGAAGCTGGCGGATATATCGAGCGAAAGGCCGATCCTTCCGATCGCCGCGCCAAGCGAATCGCGATGACGCGCAAGGGCGAGGAAGTGCTGGAACTGATGCAGGAACGTGGCGCCGACCTGAACCGCGAAACGCTGTGCGACATCAGCGAGGCCGAGATTCGAGCCGCCGAAGACATCATGTACCGCATGAAAAGGCGCCTGATCGAAATGGACGCGCACATGCGCCGGAACGGTAACGGCGCCTAGGTCGGGGACCCATATCCCCCTTCGTCCCCCCGGGCTTGACCCGGGGTCCAGCTTTCCGGCGACCTTGCTATTGATGCACGCACGCTCTTTCCAGCGGCGTGGAAAATCTGGGCAAATAGAACGCTTGCAAATAATATGTGTATATATAATCATCCCCATGAATAAGCGGCCGGCTTTGCGAGAGGCACCCTGAAGGCGCCCAGACCTGCCGGCTTCTTCGGGAGGTTAAATGTCTGATTGTCGCCATATAGTGCGGGCTATGCACAAGCCGCCGCAAAGGCGTTGCCGGTGAACGTCCAACGCAGCGGCTTCGCGCCGGGCAATGGGCTGTTGGATGATCCTGCCCTTGCCGCGCTCATGGAGTGGCGCGCATCACCCGCCATCCACGCTCGGGCCGGCATGATCTTTTCCGCTGCTTCAACTTCTCTTGTTCGCCCATCGGCTGTGACATCTCGCTCCATCATGCTGGCGAACATGATGCCATGATCTGACAGGAGGAACGCCGATGGGACGTGTCGTGCTGCTGACGGGTGGCGGTCGAGGGCTTGGCCGGATCATGGCACATGCGCTGGCAAAGGAGGGGCACCGGCTGATCCTGTCTTCCCGCAGCGAGGACACGCTGATCAAAACTGTAGAGGAATGCCGCGAGCTGGGCGCCGGCGACGTGCGTTACATCGTCGCCGATCTGGCACCCGCTGGCGGGGCGGAGGAACTGGCGGACGCGGCCCTGCAATGCTTCGGGCAGGTCGATGTGCTGGTGAACAACGCCGGCATGGGCATCAACGAGGTTTCGCCGGATTACCTCACCAACCCCTATCGTTTCTGGCGATCCGATCGCACGGTGATCGAACGCTATCTGGCGGTGAACACGGTGGCGCCGATGCTACTGGCCATCCGGTTGGCGAAACAGATGGTGGAACGCGGCTGGGGGCGGATCGTCGCCAATAGCACCAGCCTGGATACGATGCTGCGCACATCGCTGTACGGCGCCTCGAAATCGGGGCTGGAAGCAGAGACGGCGATCATGGCGAATGATCTGATCGGCACGGGGGTTACGGCCAATATACTGGTGCCGGGCGGTGGGTGCGGATCGCGGATGACGGACGAGATGGGCATCCCGCGCGAGGCCGTGTTGGCGCCGGAGATCATGGGGCCGCCGATGGCCTTTCTGGCATCGAACGAAGCCGATGGCATCAACGGCCGGCGCATACAGGCGCGGTTATGGGATGCATCCCTGCCACCCGCACAGGCGATGGCGGCTGCCGGCGACGTGATCGCCTGGACAGGCTGCGGCATACAAGGCCAGCAGCCTGCCATCACGGCCCGCAGTGCTCCAGGCCGCTATCAGGAGCAATAGGCATGGAATTCTGCACTCTTCGGCAGGAAGGCGCGATACTGATCGTGACGATGAACCATCCGGAAAAGCTGAACGCGCTCATTCCGGAATCCCATGAGCAGATGGCCGCCATCTTCCGCGGGTTTCAGGCCGATCCTGTACTTCGCGTGGCGATCCTCACAGGGGCAGGTCGGGCTTTTTGCGCTGGCTCCGATATTTCGGCCTATGTCGCCGGAACGCAGCGACCACTGCCTCCGGAGGGCGGCGCCGGACTTACCCATAACCGCGCCTTGACCAAGCCCGTGATCGCCGCGGTGAATGGGCTGGCCATGGGCGGCGGTTTTGAAATCGCGCTGGCCTGCGACATCATTGTTGCCGACGAAGGCGCAAGCTTTGCCCTGCCGGAGCCGAAGGTGGGTGCGGCGGCGCTGGGCGGCGGGTTGGTGCAACTGGCGCGCAAGCTGCCGCCTTCCATCGCCATGCAGCTGGCGTTGACCGGAGACAGGTTGCCGGCTGCCCGCGCCTGGGAACTGGGGCTGGTTTCGGAACTGGCGCCCGCTGGCGAGGTGCTGCGCGTGGCGCAGGACGTGGCCGGGCGCATATTGCAGGGCGCCCCGCTGGCGTTGGGGGCAACGCGGCAGATCGTGCGCATGGCGCAAGAGGGGGAGCCGCAGGCGGCGATCGACCAGGTGGAGCGGGAACTGCGCACTGCGGTTATGGGCAGCACCGATTTCGCCGAAGGTATGGCCGCCTTCATGGAAAGACGCCCGCCCGTGTGGACGGGGCGCTAGAATGGACAGATATTCAGGTAACGACCGACCTTGTAGCCCGATTTTCTGCCCTCTACTTTTCGATAATCGCGCTGTTTTGCATGCGCGGGATTGCATTGCGGCGCTGGCCTCAATCCCGGTCCGTTCCGTTTCTCTGGGCTGAACTCTCAGGCTTTTTCCAGGATGTGGACAGCGGCGCTGGTGCCCAGCCCGACGACATGCGTCATGCCGATCCGCGCGCCCTCCACCTGTCGTTCGCCAGCCTGGCCGCGCAGATGCAACGCGATCTCATACATGTTGGCAATGCCGGTCGCGGCGATCGGATGCCCCTTGGAAAGCAGCCCGCCCGACACGTTGACAGGGATACGCCCTCCCAGTTCGGTAGAGCCGTCGCGGATCAACGCCACGCCCTCGCCCTCGCCGCAAAGCGCGAGGTTCTCGTAATGCTGCAGTTCGACCGAGGCGAAACAGTCGTGCAGTTCCACCAGGTCGATATCCGTCGGCTCCACCTCGGCCATGGCATAGGCCTTTTGTGCGGCAAGTCGCGTCGGGCCGTTCACATCGTGCATGATCGGGTCGCGTTCCTGCCATGGCGCCGATGCCATCGCGGAACCCCGGATGCGGATCGCCCTGTCCATCAGGCCGCGCTGGCGCACCTTTTCGCCCGACATCACCACCGCCGCCGCCGCGCCGTCGACATTCACCGAGCACATCAGCTTGGTGAGAGGCCATGCGATGGTTTCCGCTTCCAGCACCATGTCCAGCGGGGTTTCCTTGCGCAGGAAGGCCTTGGGATTCATCGTGGCATGATGATGGTTCTTTACCGCGACCTGCGCGAAATCGCCCTGCGTGGCGCCCGTCCGTGCCATATACTCCACCCCGGATTCGCCGAACACCGCCGGCATCGTCGCGGAGCCCAATATCCCTTCCGTCGGGATAGAGCCGGGGGTCGCGCCGCCCAGCATGCCAAGGCCGGTCATCTGCTCTACACCCACGCACAGCAGCGTATCGAATTCGCCGGCCTTGATCGCCGTATAGGCCATCCGTACCGCGGAAGCGCCGGTCGAGCAGGCGTTGACGAGGTTGATGATCTGTACGCCCGTCTGGCCGATCTGCTGCAGCACGCGCTGGCCGATCATGGTGGTGTAGTTGCTGCCGGAAAACACCGCCTGCACATCGCCGATGGTAATATCGGCTTCGTCCAGCGCGGCCAGAGCCGCTTGTGCGCCCAGTTGCGCCGGCGTGCGGTGCTGGTATCGGCCGAAGTCGATCATATTGATGCCGACGATGTAGATGTCCTCGCTCATGGTCGCTCCTCAGGCCGAAAGCGGTTCGAAATAGTGGGCGACATAGGCATTGCCCTCTTTGTCCCGGCGGCCCAGCGCATCGTCGAAGCGCACCTGCACGCGCAGGCCGGGGGCGATATCCGCCGGATCGAGGCCCACGTTGCGCAACGTGCCTTTCAGCGTCGGGCCGCCATCGAGGTCGACGACGGCGGAGACGAACGGCACCTCGATGCCCGGAAAGCCGCGCCGCACGATGACGGCGGAATGCAGCGTGCCTTCGCGCGCCGGGGTGAACGCCTCCAGCACATTGGCTCGGCCGCCGCAACGGCCACAGGCAATACGCTCGCTGTCGGCATAGGTGGCGCCGCAAGAGGTGCAGCGCTGCGCCTTGAGATGCGGCTGTCCGGCAGCATCGAAGGCGATGAAAGCGAAGGCAGGTCGCGGCGAATCCGGTGCAGTGCTCATGCGGGGTGCTTTCGAAAGATCATATGATTATAGTGTGCATGCGAACTATAATTGCCGAAAGAGAGGATTGCGTCAAGCATCATGTCTGCCGGTTCGCCACCCGCCATTCGGCCTGCCGCTTCAACTCCACCTTGGCGACGGTTTCCCGGTGCACTTCATCGGCGCCTTCGCCAATGCGCACGGTGCGCATGTGGGCCCACATTTCCGGCAACGGCGTATCATAGGAAAGGCCGGCGCCGCCATGGAACTGCATCGCCCGGTCCAGCACCTTCAGCGCCATTTCAGGGGCCAGCACCTTCAACTGCGCGATGTCGCCGCGCACCGCCTTCATTCCATCCTCCTGCATGCGCCGCGCGGTCTGCAGGGCGAAGGCCCGGCAGGCATCGATCTCGATCCGGCTGCGGGCGATGGCATCTGTCACCACCTGCCTTTCGACCAGCGGACGCCCGCCGATGATCCGCTTTTCCACCCAGGAACACATTTCCATCATCGCGCGTTCTGCGGCTCCGATGGCGCCCATGCCCAGCTGGATGCGGCCGACGCCCAGCGTGGACTGCATCATCAGGAAGCCGGCGCCTTCGTCGCCGATACGGTTGGCGACCGGCACGCGCACATTTTCGAAGATCAGGTCGCAATGGCCGAAGGGCGCATCGTCATAGCCCATCACCGTCTCGATGCGGCCCAGGCTCAGCCCCTTCGCCTCGCGGGGGACAAGCACCATCGAGTGGCGGGCATGGCGCGGCGCCGAAATGTCGGTCGCGCCCAGTACGAGGTAGAAGGCGCATTCGTCCATGCAGCCGCCCGTTGCCCAGCTTTTCACACCGTTCAGCACATAGTCGTCGCCATCGCGCCGGATGTCGAACTTCAGGTCGGTCGGGTCAGACGAAGGGACATTGCGCTCGGTGATGGAGATGCACGACCGGACGTCGCCCTCGACCAGCGGCTTCAGATAGCGTTGTTTCAACTCGGAAGATGCATGAAGATGCATCGAATTGCTGTTGGAGATGGTCCCGGTGTAGCAGTTGAAAATTTCCGGCCCGTGGTTGCACCAGTTCATGATCTCGCAGATCGGTGCATATTCCACCAGCGAAAGGCCGCGTCCGCCCAGCTCGACCGGCAGCGGGAACAGCCAAAGACCTTTTGCCTTCGCCTCGGCGCGGAGCTGCCGCATGATGGGTGTGTAGGTCCATCGATTCGCGGCGCTCTGTAACTGGTGGTGATGCTCCTGCTCGGTCGGGATCACACGGGTCAGCATGAATTCCTCGACCTGGCGTACGAGCGCTTCCTGTTCCATCCGTCGAATCTCCCTCTTTTCATTTCGCTAGAGTATGATGCACTTCATAACAATAGGGGGAATATTTAGCGGTTGATATATCGCCGGCACATTGTTAGCTTGCGTATTAAAAGAGGGAGAATTTCATGAGTGGCCGGTTTCTGAAGCTCGATCCACGCAACTTCGAGACGGAGGAAAGCCCTTATGGCGAGGAAATGGAAATGTTCCGCAATTCCGTGCGGGCCTTTTTCGACAGAGAGGTGGAGCCGCGCTATCGCGATTTCGAGGTGTCCGGCACCGACCGCGCCATCTGGAAGAAAGCCGCGGAATATGGGATTCTGGGCGCCACGATCCCCGAGGCCTATGGCGGCCCCGGCGCCAACCGCTTTTCCATCATGGTCGCCGCCGAGGAGCTGGGATATGCGCCATCGGGTGCGACGGCCGGATCGTTCATCGGCACCGACATCTGCACCAACTTCCTCGTCGATTTCGGCACCGAGGCGCAAAGGCGGAAATATTTCCCGCTGATCCTTTCCGGCGACTGCATACAGGCCATGGGCATGACCGAGGCGGAATCCGGATCCGACGCCTTCGCCGCCCGCACCACGGCCGTGCGCGATGGAGACGAATGGGTCATCAACGGCAGCAAGATCTACATCTCCAATGGCTCCAAGGCCGATCTGGTGTATGTACTTTGCAAGACGGCGCCCGAACTGAAGGCCAAGGGCCTTTCGATGATCATCGTGGAAAAGGGTACGCCCGGCTTCACCCAGCGCCGCATGATCACCCAGGGCTACAAGGGCGGTGATACCGGGGAGCTTTTCCTGGACGATGTGCGGGTGCCCCTGTCCAACCTCGTGGGGCCGGAAAATGGCGCGGCATCGATGTTCGTGCCGAACATGGCGCTGGACAGGCTGCAGATCGTGGCCCGGTCGATCGGGGCGGCGCAACGCGCGTTTGAGCTGACGCTGGAGCATTGCCAGAACCGCAGACTGTTCGGCCAGCGGCTGATCGATTTCCAGAACACGCGCTTCGTGCTGGCTCAGATGGAAACCGAAATCCGCGTCGGCCGTGCCTTTTACAATTCGCTGCTGCGCAAGGTGGCGAACGACACGATCACCGATGCCGAAAGCTCGATGGCGAAGATCTGGCTGACCGAACTGGAGTTCCGGACGCTGGACAATTGCGTGCAGCTTTGGGGTGGGCAGGCGTGGATGGACGACCATCCCATCAGTCGCATGTTCACCGCTGCCCGCGTGCAGCGCATCTTCGCCGGCGCGACGGAACTGATGAAGGACGTGCTGGGCCGCCGCTATCTGAAATAGACGCCTGAATATAAAGGCGAGGGAGGAACGCCGAATGTACGCAAACGGTCTGCTTGAGGGGCTGAACGTCGTCGACCTCGGGGTGGGCATGGCGCCAGCGCTGGCGTCCAAGATGCTGGCGGAAATGGGCGCGGCGGTGACGCGGATTGAGCCGGAGGGCGGAGATCCGTTCGTGGATATCTACCCCGCCCATGCCGTCTGGCACGGGCTTTCCCGGCGCGCAGAGGCGGCGGACCTCGAGAGGCTGCTGGCGGCTGCCGATGTCTGCATCATCGGAGGAGAAGATCACCCCGATGTTCCGCGTCGGCGCGATGCGGGGGACATTGCCGCGCGACATCCCCGCCTGGTGGTGCTGGATATCGCCGACGGTCCCGCTGGTACGCGATATGCCGGTCCCTCCACCGAATTGCTGGCGCAGGTGCGCAGCGGGCTGGTGTGGGAGCAGGAACCGGGCCGCCCGATCATCAACGCCTTCGATCCGGGCACCTATGGTGCCGCGATGCAGGGCGTGACGGGCATATTGGGCGCGCTGTTCGAGCGCGAGGGATCGGGGCAGGGGCAGGTCGTCTCCACTTCTCTGTTCGAGGGCGCGCTGCCGTGGATCGGCACTTACTGGTCCGAAATCGAAAAGCCGACGCCGGCGGCGGCCTTCGTGATCCCGCGCGGGGTGGCGCCGCTGATCTTCCGCACACGCGACGATCGTTTCATCCACATGGCCATCGGCGGCGCCGGTTCGAAATATGGATTTTATCAGGCGCTCGGGATCGACGACCCCAGCGTGCTGCCGGGCGACAGCGGCATGCCGAAGCCCGGCGGCAACCGCCGCGACTTTTTCGGAGACCATGCACTGCTCGCCTCCCATGTGGCGAACTGGGATTGCGACGAGTTGCTGGCCCGCATCTGGGAGCGCGGACTACCGGCGGAAGAGGTCCAGGCTCCCGGCGACTGCTGGCAGGAAGAACAGATCATCCACAACGGCATCATCGTGACCGAGGCCGATGGCAGCCGGCATGTGGGGCTGCCCTTTCGCGCGCGCCAATTGGGCAGCGGCGGTGCACGCTCCTTTGCCGGCGGCGGCGCGCCGCTGGCGAGCGTGCGCGTGGTCGATTGCGGGGCATTCGTCGCCGGCCCGCTGGCGGGCGTGGGGCTGGCCGATCTGGGTGCCGATGTGGTGAAAGTGGAAGCGCTGCAGGGCGATCCCAACCGCTCCATCTTCAAATCCTTCGCTGTGGCCAACCGCGGCAAACGGGCGATCGCGCTGGACATGAAGCATGCCGAGGGTCTGGATGCGGTGCATCGGCTGTGCGCGGGGGCGGATATCGTGATGAACAATTTCCGCCCCGGCGTATCCGCGCGCCTGGGGATTGATCCGGACAGCCTGGCGAAGCTGAACCCGTCGCTGGTGGTGCTGGAGGCGCCGGCATTCGGCACCACCGGACCGCTGGCGCAGAAGGCGGGTTTCGACATGGTGATGCAAGCCTGGACCGGGCATGAGGCCAAGGCGGCCGGCGCTGGCAACGAGCCGCGCTGGAACCGCACCAACCTGGTGGACATCGCCGGCGGCATGCTGGGCACTATCGCGACCCTGGCAGGGCTGCTGCATCGTGTGCGAACCGGCAATGGAGTCGCTCTGGAATCGCCGCTGTGCAACGCTGGCATCTATACGCTTTCGGAACTGGTCCAGCGGCCCGACGGCAGTTTTGCGGAAACGGCCCGACCGGATTCCGAACTGCGCGGCTACTCGCCTTATGAAGCGCTGTATGAAGCCGCCGATGGCTGGATAGCCATCGTTGCGCGCGGCGAGCGGGCAAAGGGGGCGCTGAGGGAGGCGCTGGAGATCGCCGGAGAGGCGACGTGCGCGGCCATCGCCGGGGCCGTAGCGCAACACAATGTGGCGGAGCTTGCGAAACGGCTGGAATCGCACGGTATCTGGCTGGAGCCGTGCCGCGATGGCAAGGAGCAGGAGATATTGCGCGACCCGGCGCTGATCGCGCGCGGTACCGTGCGCGTCACCACCCATCCGGCTTTCGGGCGCATCCATGAAATCGGTGCCGCCTACACCCTGTCGCGTTCGCCGATGGGCAATGACCGTGCGGCTCCGATGCCGGGGCAGCACAGCCGAGAGGTGCTGGCAGGGCTGGGGCATGACGAGGCGGCCATCGAGACGCTGTTCGCCACCACCGCAGTGGCATGATCGAAAGGGAGATACATCATGCAGGTGCAGGAGCTTTCGGACGTTGATCTGACCAACGACCCGCGGAAGCGCGGGCAGGACATGCTGAACGATCTGGACCATATCCGCGATTACAAGCCGGTTTTCTGGAGCGAGAAATCGCGCTGCTGGTTGGTAACCCGCCATGCCGACGTGGTCGATGCCTTCCAGCGGCGGATCCCGGTGACGAACGATGGCCGAATGTTCCCGGTGTTCCACCTGATCCCGCCGGAGGAATGGGAAGCCCGCATCCCGACGCTCGTGAAATATTCCGACCTCTGGATCACCAGCACCGAGGGGGAACGGCACGCCCGGTTGCGGTCGCTGATGATGAAAGCGCTGAACCGCAAGATCGTGGAGGCGCTGCGCCCCTATGCACAGGCGCGGGCGGAATATCTGGTGGATACGATGATCGCTGCCGGAGAGCTGGAGTTCAACGAGGGCATATCGCGCGCGATGACGGGGGACGTGCTGTTCCAGTTGCTTGGCATGCCGCCGGAGATGGTTCCCAATCTACGCGACTGGGCTACCTGGCTGATGGAGGGCGTGGGAGCGACGGTGCCAACGCCGGCGCGGCTGGAAAAGGCCAATCTGGCGCTGGAGAAGATGAACGAGGCCGTCGCCTTGGAGTTGGATAAGCGGCGCAAAGAGCCGAAGGAGGATTTCCTGACCGGCCTGCTCCACGCCTCGGAAGGCGAAGACCGGCTTTCCTATGACGAGATACTCGCGCAGATGCATGTCGCCATCGTCGCCGGCCATGACACTACGATGAACACGCTGACGCTATCTGTCGATGCGCTCGCGCGCGACCCGGAGGCCTGGGCCTATCTGGAGGCCAATCAGGACAAGATGCTGGCGATCGTCACCGAATTGCAGCGGCATATCGCGATGGTGGGGGGGCAGCCGCGGCTGGTGTATGAGAATTTCGAACTCCATGGCGAACATATCCGCAAGGGCGACATGCTGGCGGTGATGATCGCCACGGCGAATCGCGACCCGGCGCTGTTCGAGAACCCCGACAGGATCGATTTCACCCGCGATAACCGCCACTCCATGACATTCGCGCCGGGTATTCATTTCTGCCTCGGCCACCATCTGGCCAAGATGCAACTGACAGAATTCCTGGGCGCGCTGGTGCGCAAGGTGAAGCGGATCGAGGTGCTGGACGATGCGCTGGATTTCCTACCCGTCTGGGTGTTCCGGGGGGTGTATCAATTGAATGTGCGGGTGACGCCGCGCTAGCGGATCAGCGTCCCCCGAAGCTCGGGGGACGCTTTTCCGTGAAGGCGGTTATCGCTTCGACGAAATCGGCTTCTTTCACCACCTGCCCCAGCATCGCGATCTCACGGTCCAGCGCCTGCGCCAGAGACAGGCCTGTCGCGCCATGCAGCAGGGCCTTGACGCCCCGTGTCGCGACCACCGGGCTACCGGCGATGCGGGTGGCGACGGCTGTCGTCCGCGCCTCCAGTTCGGGATCGGGCACCACCCAGTTCACCAGCCCGAAGCGTTCGGCCGTGACCGCATCGATCCGTTCGGCCATCAGCGCCATCTGCAGCGAGCGGGAAAGGCCGATCTTGCGTGGCAGAGCCCAGCTTTCGCCATGGTCTGGCGTGTGCGCCAGATCGAGTTGCGGCAAGGTGAAGCGTGCGCTTTCGGATGCGACGACCAGATCGGCCATGATGACGATCTGCAAGGCGACGCCGATGGCGTGCCCGCGCACAGCGACGATGAGCGGCTGCGGCACGTTTTCCAGCGCCAGCGCCAGCGGCTTCGACAGGTTGGTGACGGCAGCGGTGAAGCGATCGTGCCGGGACTGCGGATCGGGCGAGAGCCATTCCGCGATGTTGCCGATATCGCCGCCGGTCGAAAAATTCCGCCCCTCGCCCTGAATCACCACGGCACGGGTTTCCCGATCCTCGGCCAGTGCCGAAAAGATCGCGATCAGCCGCAGGGTCATCGCATCGTCGATCGCATTCATACGGTCCGCGCGATCCAGCAGGATGGTGGCGATGCCGCCTTCGCGCGACAGCTTCACCCGTTCGTCCGCCCTGTCGTTCATGCCCGCTCTCTCCGTTTGCAAAGATCGATCAGTCTGGTTATCAAGCATATTGTCAATAAGCGAACAAGATGGGGAGAAGGCCGACGTGCCGCTGACGATCGATCCGGATATCTTCACCGAATCCCATGGCATCTTCCGCAAGACCGTCCGCCATTTCTTCGAGACAGAGGCCGACCCATATCTGGAGGCCTGGGATGAGGCGCATGCCATACCGCGCTCTTTCTGGCGCAAGGCGGGCGACCTCGGGATATTGGGCATCGGCGTGCCCGAGGAATATGGCGGCCCCGGTGGTGACTTCCTCGATCGCGTGGTGATGACGCAGGAGATGGGCTATGCCATTTCCAGCGCCAGCATCGGTCCTGCCTTCCAGCGAGACCAGATGTGCGAGCAACTGATGGATTTCGGCACCGAGGCGCAGAAGAAGCAATGGCTGCCGAAGATGGTGAAGGGCGAATGCCTGTTGGCCTTCACCGTGACCGAGCCGGATTCCGGTAGCGACCTCTCCTCCATTCGCACCACCGCCGTCAGGAATGGCGACCATTATGTGATCAACGGCGCGAAAACCTACATCTCGGGAATCGCCGACGCCGATCTGTTTCTCGTCGCCTGCAAGACCGACCCGGATGCGGGTTCGCGCGGCATTTCCGTTTTTCTGATCGAGCGCGACGCCCCCGGCCTGCGCATCGGCCGGGTACTGAAGAAGATGGGGTGTCACGCCTCCAGCAACGGCGAGCTGTTCTTCGACAATATCCGCGTACCGGCGGAAAATCTGTTCGGCCCGCTGAACGGCGGCTTCAAGGTGCTGGTGAAAAGCCTGAACCGCGACCGGCTGATGTGGAGCATCATTTCCCATGCGGCGGCGACTCGAGCCTTTGACCTGACTGTAGAGTTTGTGAAGGATCGCAAGGCGTTCGGGCAGAGCGTCTTCGATTTCCAGAATACCCGGTTCAGACTGGCCGACATGGCGGCGGAGCTTGCGGTAGGGCAGGCCTATATCGATCGCTGTCTGCGCACCTTCATCCGGCAGGGAGAGGTCGATATGATGGAAGCGACGATCGCGAAGCTGTGGCTGCCGGAAATGGAAGGCCGGATCGTCGACCAGTGCGTGCAGCTGCATGGCGGTGCCGGTTATATGGATGAATATCCTGTCTCCCGGCTGTTCACGGCTGCGCGGCTGCATCGCATCTTCGCCGGCACGGCGGAAATCATGCGCCTGCAGATCGGCCGCGCATTGTAGACGGGCAGCGGACGCCCACCGAGGTTCATCCTAGCGGAGATAGTTCAAGGATATGGCCTTGATCGTATCGGAGCCGATTCCAACGTCTCGGAGATAGGCGGGAACGTCGCCATGGCGTTCCACTATCTGTTCCAGCGCAGCATGAAGATAAGCCGGCTGCACCGAAAACAGCACGCGCAGATGGTCCAGCGGAATGTCGAATGCCAGTCGGGGCAGCATGCCGTCGATGCATAATTGCATCCGTGCCTCTCCCATCTCGTTGGTCAGCAGATAGTCCGCCATCATGTCGTCCTCGTGCACGCCCATCGCGCGATGGAAAAGGGCGACGCAAAGCCCGGTGCGATCCTTGCCCGCGAAGCAATGGACGAGAGAGCCGGCATGTTCCTGCGCCAGCCCCTCGAAATAGAGACGGAGCGCATCGCGGAAACGGGGAAGGAAGGGCAGGGTGCGATAGGTATCCGCCATCCCCGCCGCCATTTCCTGTGCATTGGCCAGGCCGGCATACCGCCCCATCAGGTGCGGAATGGCGCCTTGCGCCGCCTCCGTCCGCAACAATCTGCCACTGAAGCCGGAAAGGAAGGGCGGAGGAGATGGGGGAAATTCCACCGGGCTGCGGAGGTCGATCACCGTGCCGACATGCAGCCGCTGCAACATGTCTTCGTCTGCCGGCAGGCAATGATCCAGTTCGCCGGACCGGAACAGCCGCCCGGATACGAGGCGCGCGCCCGTCGATGTGGACAGGCCGCCATAGTCCCGCAGATTGTGCCTTTGGCTTATGACAGCGACTTCTCGGTTGTCGCCCACTCGATCTTCCATATCGATATCACTTCGCCTTGCGTAAAATTCCTATTGATCGTAAGCATATCATAATCTAGCAAATCAAAAAGCGGGGCAAGGGAAACCTCCGATTTCAATTGGGCTATGTCTTTGCAACGCCGGCCTGCGGTTCTTCGCTGGCAAGCGCAACGGTGCCCGTACAGGAACGAAGGACAAGCATATGAAGATCCTTGTGCCCGTGAAGCGGGTGATCGACTATAATGTGAAGCCGCGCGTGCGCGCGGACGGTTCCGGCGTGGATCTCGCCAATGTGAAAATGAGCATGAACCCCTTCGATGAGATCGCCGTCGAGGAGGCGGTGCGGCTGAAGGAAAAGGGCGTGGCGACCGAAGTGGTCGCGGTCTCCATCGGTTCCGCGAAGGCGCAGGAGGTTTTGCGCACGGCGCTCGCGATGGGGGCAGACCGGGCGATACTGATCGAAAGCGATGCCGAGGTGGAGCCGCTGGCGGTTGCCAAGCTGCTTGCGGCCGTGCAGGCCGAGGAACAGGCCGGGTTGATGATCCTGGGCAAGCAGGCGATCGACGACGACAGCAACCAGACCGGCCAGATGCTGGCGGCGTTGCTGGACCTGCCGCAAGCGACCTTCGCGTCGAAGCTGGAGGTGGCGGCCGATAGCGTGACCGTGACAAGGGAAGTGGATGGCGGGCTGGAAACGCTGAAGCTGGACCTGCCGGCCATCGTCACCACAGACCTTCGCCTGAACGAGCCGCGTTATGCGAGCCTCCCCAACATCATGAAGGCGAAGTCCAAGCCGCTGGCGACGCGCGCCGTCGCCGATTTCGGGGTGGATGTGACGCCCCGGCTGGAAACGCTGAAGGTGACGGAACCGGCGAAGCGGGTTGCCGGCGTGAAGGTTGCCGACGTCGATGAGCTAGTCGCAAAACTGAAATCGCTGGGAGTAGCCGCATGAAGACGCTGCTGTGGGTTGAGCATGAGGATGGCGGCATCAAGGACGCCACGCTTTCGTCCGTGACGGCTGCGGCCCGGATCGGGGAGGTGCATTTGCTGGTCGTCGGCTATGATGTCGGCGCTGTCGCTACGCAGGCCGCCGCGATCGCGGGCGTGCAAAAGGTGCATGTCGCCGATGATGTCGCCTATGCACATGCGCTGGCGGAGAATGTAGCACCGCTGATCGTGCAGTTGATGGCTGGCCATGATGTTTTCGTGGCGCCGGCCACCAGCAATGGCAAGAACATCGCCCCGCGTGTCGCGGCCTTGCTGGATGTGATGCAGATCAGCGATATTCTTTCGGTGGAGGAGGATGGCAGCTTCACCCGCCCCATCTATGCTGGAAACGCCGTCGCCACCGTGCGTTCCAGGGATGCGAAAAAGGTCGTTACCGTGCGCGGCACCGCTTTCGACAAGGCGGCGCGCGAAGGCGGCTCTGCCGCAATCGAGACTGTTGCGTCCACCGGCGACCGCGGGGTTTCGGCCTTCGTATCCGCCGTTATCGTGCGGCAGGAGCGGCCTGAATTGACATCGGCGAAGATGATCGTTGCCGGCGGGCGCGCGTTGAAAGACAGCGAGACCTTCGCGCAACATCTCTTCCCGCTCGCCGACAAGCTGGGCGCTGCCGTGGGCGCCAGCCGGGCGGCTGTGGATGCCGGCTATGTGCCGAACGACTATCAGGTCGGGCAGACGGGCAAGATCGTCGCGCCCGAAATCTATCTGGCGGTGGGCATTTCGGGCGCCATACAGCATCTCGCCGGCATGAAGGACAGCAAGACCATCATCGCCATCAACAAGGATGCCGATGCGCCGATCTTTCAGGTCGCGGATATCGGGCTTGTCGGCGATCTGTTTCAGGTCGTGCCGGAACTGACCGCCAAACTTTAGCAGGTTTCAGCCCTGGCCGGTGCGGCAGGGGCTGAAACCGCGCTAAAGCCCGGCGAAGGTGATGCAGGCCGCGAGCGGGACGCGCATTCCCTCGAAGCCGTTTACCGGCGCGGCGGCGTCGCGATAGCCGATCGACATGCCGCAAAAGAGGATATGATCGGCGGGAATGGCGACATGGTCGCGAATCTGCTGCTGATAGACGGCCCATGCCTCCTGCGCGCAACTGTCCAGTCCTTCCTCGCGCAGCAGAAGCATCACCGTCTGCAGCCACATGCCCATGTCGGCCCATTGTGGCGGCCCCATATAGCGGGGCGTGTGCACCAGCATCAGCAGCGGGGCGCCAAAGGCGTGGTAATTATGCGCGAACTGCGCCAGTCGCCCGGCCTTGTCCTCGCGCGGCACGCCAAGGGCGTTGTACATGGCTTCGCCCACCTGCTGGCGGCTCTCGGCGTAGCGACCCTCCAGTTCGGGCGGATAGATGGCATATTCCGGGCTGTGACCCGAGCGCCCCTGCGGTATCATCCTGGCGACAGCATCGCACAGGCGGGCGAGAGCGTCGTCGCCCACGACATGGGCATTCCACGGTTGCAGATTGCCGCCCGACGGCGCGTAGCGGGCCTTTTCCAGCACGCGCTCGATGATGCAGCGATCCACGGGGCGCGGCAGGAACCGCCGTATCGACCGGCGGGAGGCGACCGCTTCGGAGACGTTCATCCGCTCATCCCCGTCATCACAGCGAACGCGAAACGATCAGGCGCATGATCTCCGCCGTGCCGGCGAAGATACGATGCAGCCGCGCAGCGGTGTAGAAGCGCGAGATCGGATACTCTTCCATATAGCCGGCGCCCCCATGCAACTGCACGCACATATCCATGATCCGCGCTTCCATTTCCGGCAGCCACATCTTGGCCATCGCGCATTTCAGCGTGTCGAGCTGGCCGTTCGCCTGATAATCGCGGATCACATCGTCGAGGAAGGCGCGGCCCACGGCAAGCTCGGTCTTCATCTCGGCCAGCCTGAACTGGGTATTCTGGAAATCGAAGATGGTCTGGCCGAACGCCTTGCGATTCTTCACGAAGGCGATCGTCTCCTCCAGCGCCCGCGTCGAGGCGGCGTGGGCGATCAGCGGCCAGGTGATGCGATCCATATTCACCCCGCCCAGGCACAGCGCCATGCCGCGCCCCTCCTCACCCAGCAGGTTCGAAACGGGCACGCGCACCTCGTCGAAGGCGATTTCCCCGGTGTTGGAGGCGACGACACCCATCTTCTTCAGCGCGCGGCCGCGCCGGAAGCCGGGGCGGTCGGCCTCCACCACGATCATCGAAAGCCCCTTGGCGCCGGGCGCCTCGCCGGTTCGCGCCACCACCATGAACGCATCGGCGACCGACGCCTGCGAGATATAGGTCTTGGCGCCGGTGATCACATATTCGTCGCCCTCGCGCTGCGCGACGGTGCGCGTGGCGGAAACATCGCTGCCGCTGTCGGGCTCGGTGATGGCGAGGCCGAACAGCAGCTCTCCACGCACCATCGCCGGCAGATATTTCCGTCGCTGTTCCTCATTGGCGGAACGATAGAGGATCTCGCAGGTGCCATCGGCGATCAGCGATGGCGCCATCACCGCGCCGGCCGGACTGTATCCAATCTCTTCGGCGATCACCAGGCGGTGCAGGAAATCGCCGCCGGGGCCGCCATATTCCTCCGGAACATCGACCCCCAGCAGACCCGCCTCTGCCGCCTTGCGCCAGAAGCCGCGGGGGACGGCGTGCTGCTCGGCCCACTCGTCGATATGCGGCTCGACCTCCGCCGCCAGGAAGCTGCGCACGGTCTGGCGGAAGATGCGATGCTCGTCCGTCCATAGCGATTCGTTCGTCTGGTACATGGTTCCTCCCTTTTTTCAAGTGCCGAAGCCGAGCTGCCGGCCCGCCAGATCGAGCAGTATCTCTTCCGATCCGCCGCCGATGGCGACGACGCGGACTTCGCGATAGATGCGCTCGGTAAGTGTACCCCGCACGAAGCTGGCGCCGCCCAGGACCTGCGCCGCTTCCCGCAGCACCTGTTCGAACATGCGGGTCGCCTGCACCTTCAGCAGCGCCAGATCCGCCGCCGTTTCGAGCGTATGGTCATATTGCCAGGCGCAGAGGTCGATCCACGCCTGCGTCGCATCGATCTGCCGCTGCATATCCGCGAGCTTCGAACGGATGACGGGGTGAGAGCCCAGCTTCTGCCCGAAGGTGATGCGCTGGCCCGCCCATTCGATCGCCTCCTCATGGGCGATGCGGGCGAAGGATGCGCATTGCTGCGCGGCCTGTAGCCGCTCCCAGTTGAAGTTCCGCAGGATCGGCCGGAAACCTTTGTTCTCCTCTCCCAGCAGATGCCGGGCCGGTACGCGCACGCCATCGAAATGCAGCGTTGCGGTATCGCCGGAATGCCAGCCCATCTTGCGCAACGGCGTGCGCGTGAGGCCGCTGCTTTCCGCCGGGATCAGCAGCATCGATATCCCGCCCATGCCGTCCCCACCGGTGCGGACGGCGGTGACGAAGTAATCGGCGCGCATGCCATTGCTGATGAAGGTCTTGGAGCCGTCGACGATGAAGTCGTCGCCCTCCCGGCGTGCCCGCGTCTTCAGGGCCGCCACATCCGAACCGCCCGAAGGCTCGGTCACGGCGATCGCCAGGATCCTGTCGCCGGAAAGAATCCGCGGCGCGACTTCGCGCGCGAGTGCGGGATCGCCATGCTCGATCAGCAGCGGCATGCTGACGGCATGGGTGAACAGGCCGGATTGCACGCCGCCCGAGCCGCTGCGCGCCGTTTCATCCACGAGAACCAGCTTGTGGAAACTGTCTATGCCAATGGACGTGCCGCCAAATTCCTCCGGGAAGCCGAGGCCCAGAAGACCGGCCTCGCCAGCCTTGCGGTGGAATTCGCGCGGCACGACGCCATCATCTTCCCACCGGTCGACGAAGGGCAGCGCTTCGCGCGCGATGAAGGTGCGCACGCTGGCAGCCAGTGCCTCATGTGTTTCACCATAATAGGGCGAGCGCCCGCGCCAGCTATCGAATATGTTGCCGCGCACGGCTTCCCCTTCGCCCAAGTTTATGCGCTGGCGTATATTAAACCAGCGTGTTAAGTAGCCGTCAAGCAGGGAGAAGAGAATGCTGACGATATACGGAACCAGGCCCTCGCGGGTCGCGCGGTGCCTTTGGACACTGGAGGAACTTCGGCTGCCCTATCGTCAGCTCGCCGTGCCCGACAAGCGCGCGCCGGCCTTTCTGGCGCTGAACCCGATGGGCAAGGTGCCGGTGCTGGTGGATGGCGATTTCGTGCTGACCGAATCGGTGGCGATCAATGCCTATCTGGCGGCTCTGAAGCCCGGTCCGCTGTTGCCGGAGGCCCCCCGTCTGCGCGCCCGGATCGACCAGTGGACGAGTTGGGCGATCACAGAGGTGGAATTTCATTTCACCGTCATGGTGCGCGAAATCCGCAGGGCCGGGGAAGCAGGTGGGGCACCCGATGCCACGCTGGTGGCCACCTGCCTGCAGGGTGTGCAGGAAACGCTGGGTGCGCTGGAAACGCATCTGGCGGCCGGTAACGCTTATGTCGCCGGAGAGGATTTCACCATAGGCGACATCAACGCGGCTTTCCCCATCGCCGGCATTGCGCCGCGCATCGACATGAAGGCCTTCCCGGCGATCGCCGGCTGGCTGGCACGTTGCACCGCGCGCCCCGCCTGGCAGCGGGTGCTGGCGATCGACGAAAGCCGGCTGGCGGCCTGATTTCGGCGCTTCACGCCGCCTGCGCGCGCCATGCGAACAGGCGGCGGCTGTGGCCCAGCGCCAGCAGGAACAGCAGGCCCGACAGAAGGGTGAAGCCCACGGAGGCCGTCAGCGCCAGCCGCAGGCTTTCCGTCCCATGGGCCGGCGTCAGCCGGTCGCTGAGCATGCCGACGAACAGCGGAATCAAACCCTGCCCGATCAGCGCATTCAGCACGTTGGAGAAGGCGCTCGCCATTCCTCGCTGACGCGGCAGACACACGCTCTGCATCGTGGCCTGAAACGCCGGCGCATAGACCACGGCCAGCCCCATGGCGGCGAAACAGGCGGCCAGCGCGACGGTGGTGGAAGGGCTCCACAGCACCAGCAGCAGAACCGGAACCAGCAGCAGATTGGCGATGATGCAGATCCACACCGGAACCGAAAGCCCCCGCTTAGCCAGCCGGTTGCCCAGCCAGCCGCCGATCAGCATGCCCGCGATCAGCCCGAAACTGGCGGCCGGGCCGAACAGAAAGCCCACCTCGCGCTGGCCCATGCCATGCAGGCGGATGAAGAATTGCGGCAGCCAGATCAGCATGCCCAGGCTGCTGAACACCCCGAACGAGGCCGCGATGCACAGCCAGCGATAGGCGCGGTTTTCCCACAACTGCGCGATGGTACGTGAAAACGGCGCGGCTTCGGGCTGCTCTCCGTCATATTGGCCGCGCGGGGCATCCGGCATGAAGAGATAGATCAGCACGGCCAGGATCAGCCCCGGAATGGCAGCGATCCAGAAAGCGGCGCGCCAGCCGTAGGTGGCGGCGATCCAGCTTGCCACCATGAAGCTGGCCAGAAGGCCGATATTGCCCCCCACCTGGAACAGCGCCAGCGCCAGCGACCGCTGCTGCGGCGGGAAATGGTCGCTCAGCAGCGACATGCCCGCCGGGTTGGCGCCGCCTTCGCCCACGCCCACGCCCGCGCGGGCGATGGCCAGCAGGGCAAAGCTCTTCGCGAAGCCGCATAGCGCGGTCATCAGGCTCCACAGGGCGACGACGAAGGCGATCAGCGGCCGGCGGGCATGGCTGTCCGCCATCCGGCCGAACAATATGCTGGCGATGGCATAGACCAGCACGAAGACAGGGCCTGTCAGCAGCGCATATTGCGTGTCCGACAGGCTGAACTCCTCGCGCAGCGGCTGCGACACCACGACCACCAGCAGCCGGTCATAATAGTTCATCAGGTTCATCGCGGCCAGCAGGGCCAGCGCGATCCACGGCCCGCGCCGGGCGAGCTCCGGCGTCACAGCGGCAGCGTCCGGGCCGCGGCGGCGGCCTCAGGCGCGACGACCGGGCGGCCATCGGCGCCACGGCGGGCGATGCGCCATATCGTTCCGGGATATCTCGCGGGATCCTTCAGCATATCGGCAACCAGCCCCCCGATCTCCCCTGCCGTAACCCAATCAGGATCGGCGTCTTCCCCATGGCGGCGCCCGGCGACGACCGATGCCACGATCAGTTCCCGAAGGGCCGGCACATCCCCTTCGCGCTCGTGCGCGAAGCCGCGATACATCTGCCTGAGCGCGGCCTGCGCCATCGACATCGGCACGCCGCCATCGAGGATGAAATCCGCCGATCCGCCGCCGATGCCGACCAGACAGCCATGCCGCGGCAGGCGCGGCAGGAAGCAGCGGACGGCGGCATGGTGGCTGAGCAGATCTGCCGCGAGCAGCGCGGCCATTGCCGGCGTGTCCAGCGCCTTCAGCCGCAGCGGCTTTCGCTGCCCGTTCACCGCGACGACGACATGCGAAACCGCGCCGGCTTCCACGGCCAGCCGCTGCGCCGCGCCATCGTCGGCCACCGATCCCGCAAGCAGGCGCAAGCGGGAAGGGTGGCCCAGCCGGCCGGCCAGCGACTCCAGCCCGGCCTTGTCGCGGGCGGCGGCGACCACCTCGCGACCGGCGGTGAGCAACGCGGCGACGACACCTTCGCCCACCTCGCCGGAAGCGCCTATCACCATCACCGGCATCGCTTCAGCCGATCATGGCGGTGCCACGATCCAGCACCATGAGATCGTCACGGTTGGGCACCAGCGCGCGGAACCGCACCAGCCCCGGCCCGCTGCCCCAGAATTCGAAGCGGATAAGATCACCCGGAAGCACCGGCCGGCTGAAGCGCAACGCCATCGAGCGCAGCCGCGCGGGATCGAAATCGCAAAACTGCCGCAGCAGCGCATATCCCGCCATGCCCTTGGTCGAAAGGCCATGCAGGATCGGCCGGGGGAAGCCGGCGACCTTCGCCACATCCGGATCGATGTGCAGCGGGTTCAGATCGCCGGAAAGCCGGTAGATCAGCGGCTGGATTTCCGGCACAGCCACTTCCAGCGCGCTGTCGGGCGCTCTCTCTGGCAGCTTCGCCAGTTCTTCCGGCACATCGCCCCAGTCGCCGCAGCCGCCGTCGCTGCGCAGCATCAGTGTGTTGGTGACGGTGGCGATCTTCTCGCCACTATCAGCATTCAGCACATGCTTGCGCTGGTGCAGCATCGCCCCGCGCTCGCCCATGTCGCGCACGCCCATGATGAAATGCCTGCCGACGATGCGGCCTTCGGGCGCCAGCCCATGGTGCATTTCCAGACGCTGCTCTGCGTGCAGCAATCTTTTCCAGTCGATGCCATATTCGGAATCGCGCGCCCACATGCCGGGGTGCCCCAGGACATTGGCGAGGGTGGGCGAGGCCTTCAGCCTCTCTTCGAACAGATAATCGATATGTTGCCTGTCCATCGGCTGCGTGCCGAAACCCACGCCCAGCGCATACAATATGGTGTCGCGCGCGGAATAAGCCTGTTCGGTATCCTGGAACCGACGCTCGACGACTTTCTGCAGGTCCATCTTGGTTCCTCAATAGCTTTTCGGCAGGCCGAGCACCTTTTCGCCGATGAAATTCAGGATCATCTGTTCGCTGATGGGCGCGATGCGCAGCAGGATGCTTTCGCGGAACAGGCGTTCGACCTGATATTCGCGGGAATAGCCCATGCCGCCATGGAACATCACGGCTCGCGTACAGGCATCGAAACCGGCGCGGGCGGCCAGGAACTTGGCACTGTTCGCCTCCGCTCCGCAGGGCTTGCCGGCGTCGTAAAGCCAGCCGGCGCGCATCACCATCCAGAAGGCCGATTCCAGCGCCATCCAGCTTTCCGCCAGCGGGTGCTGGATGCCCTGGTTCATGCCGATCGGGCGGCCGAACACCTGGCGATCCTGCGCATATCGGGCAATGCGCTTCAACGCCCCCTGTCCGTTGCCGATGGCTTCCGCGGCAACCAGGATTCGTTCGGGGTTGATCGAATGCAGCACATAGTGGAAGCCCTTGCCTTCCTCGCCGATCAGATCCTCGTCGGGCACGAAATAATCGTCGATGAAGGTGGTGTTGGAATCGACGGCATTCCGGCCCATTTTGGGAATGCGGCGCACCTCGATCTTGCTGTGATCCAGATCGGTGTAGAAAAAGCTCATGCCGTCCGTGGGCTTGCGGCACTGGTCCTTGGGCGTGGTCCGGGCGAGGATCACGATCTTGTTGGCGACCTGCCCGGATGAGGTCCAGATCTTGCGGCCGCTGATGCGATAGCCGCCCGGCACCTTGGTTGCGAAGGTCTTGATGCTGGTAGTATCCAGCCCGGCATCCGGTTCCGTCACGCCGAAACAGGCCTTGTCGGTGCCGGCGATCAGCGGCTTCAACATCCGTTCCTTCTGCTCGGGCGTGCCGAACACGACCACGGCGTGCGGACCGAACAGGTTCAGATGGATGGTGGATGCCGCCGAATAGCCGCCCGCGCCCTGGCAGATTCGGTTCATCATGATAGCCGCCTCGGTCACGCCGAGGCCGGAACCGCCCAGTTCCTCGGGCATGGTGATGCCCAGATATCCGGCATCGGCGAGCGCCCGGTGAAAGGCATGCGGGAATTCGCCGGATTGATCCAGCCGAGACCAATATTCATCATCGAACTGGTCGACGATCTTCCCCACGCCATCGCGGACAGATCGTTGAACTTCGTTGAGTTCCATCTCCATGTTCCAGCCCCTTTCAGGCGAAGACCTTGCGTGCGATGATCTCGCGCATCACTTCGGAAGACCCACCGGCGATCTTGCGGATGCGGGAATCGATGAAGGCGTGGGCGATGGGATATTCCATCATATAGCCGGCGCCGCCGTAGAATTGCAGGCACTCGTCGGCGATCCGCCATTGCAGTTCGCCCGCCAGCATCTTGGCCATTGCAGCGGTCTCGATATCCAGATCGCGTGTCACGGCCAACTCCACGCAGCGATCGACGAACACCTGGATCGCCTGCGTGCTGGCGGCCATTTCGGCGATCTTGAAGCGGGTGTTCTGGAAATCGGCGACCGGCTTGCCGAAAATCATCCGTTCCTTGGTATAGGCGATGGTCGTATCCAGCATGCCCTTGCACATGCCGATCGCATGCACGGCGATGGAAAGCCGTTCCTCGGCCAGATTGTGCACGGCGATGGCCATGCCCTGGCCCTCGGCGCCGATGCGGTTGGCGACCGGAACGCGCACATCGGAAAAGAACAGCTCCGACGTGTCCTGCGCCAACAGGCCGAATTTCTCCAGCTTGCGGCCGCGCACGAAGCCGGGGCGGTCGGTCTCCACCACGATGAACGTCATGCCGCGGGCGCCGGCGGCAGGGTCGGTCTTGCAGGCGAGGATGACGATATCGGCAAGCTGGCCGTTGGAGATATAGGTCTTCTGGCCGTTGATGATGTAGTCCTCGCCATCGCGCACGGCGGTCGTCTTGATGGCCTTCAGATCGCTGCCGGCGCCTGGTTCGCTGAGGCCCAGGGCGACGATGCGCTCGCCGGAAACCATGCCCGGAATCCAGCGCTGCTTCTGCTCGTCGGTCGCGAAGTTCAGGATGTAGTTCGCCGCCATGTCGGAATGGACGGCGAAGCCCGGCCCCGTGGCGCCGGCGTAGCCCAATTCCTCGGTGAAGACGGCATTGTAGGTATAATCGGCGCCGGCACCGCCGAACTGGTGCGGCGCGTTGGAGCACAGGAAGCCAGCCGCGCCGGCCTTCAGCCAGACCTCGCGGGATACGACACCATCCTCCTCCCACTGGCGGTGATAGGGGGTGATTTCGGCGGCGATGAAGCGACGGACCGCGTCGCGGTACATCTCATGCTCTTCCTTGTAGACAGGTCGTGATAAGGTGTGCACGGATCACTCCTTGGGATCAGGCGATGCCGCGGCCGGTCAGGCCGCCATGGCTGTCTTGCGCGCCAAAGCCATAAGGCGCGTATCGGCCGTTCAGGAAAACCTCGAACTGGGATCGGCCGCTGCGCACCCGCCCATCCGGCGCCGTCAGCGTGACGTTGGCGAAATGTTCTACGCCAAAGACGGTCTTTGTCTCGCCATTGCCGGGGAAGCGATGCTCGCACGGCTGGGATGAGAAATCATATTCGTCCCACTCCATGGCCGGGCTGCGCCCGTGCCAGGTATGGATGGTGCCGCCATCGTGCCATGCGCCGACATGATAGCCGATCTGGCCCAGCACATGCGGCGGATGCGGGCAATCCAGCGCCAATGTCCATGTGCCGCCATCGGCATCGCGCAGCGTGACGACGCCATCGGTGACGGATCTCGTGCCGGGCCGCCAGTTCAGCCGATGGTCGTAGCTCTTCAGCTCCAGCCTTTCGTCCCAGCCATGATGGATGGAGCCTTCGAACGGGACGCCAAAGGCATCGTTCAGCACCATGCGCTGGCCATCCGGCCCTTCGTGGAAATGGAAATAGGCGGAAAGCTCCTCTGCCTCCACAAAGCAGGAAAAGCGCAGAGCCCGCGCGATTTCCGCTGCCTCGGCCGGCGGCAGCCAGCCCGGCGCGACACCCAGCGGCGGGCGGCTTTCATAGATGCCCCATGACCGGTCGCGCGATCCGCCCCACGGGCTTTCCTCCGGCAGCTCGAATCGCTGGCCGGCGATTTCCAGCCAGCCGGTGCAGCGGCCCGTCTGGTGATAGCGGCTCTGATCGGTGGTGAAGCGGCCGGCGCGCACCGCGCGGTGGTGCATGGCCAGATGGCAGGGCGCGATGCCCTGCCAGAGGATATCGAAGGCGAGGCCCGATTCGTTGGCTTCGCAGACCAGCCGGATCGCCTTCAGCGGTTCCACGAACTCGTAGCGCAACGGCCCTATGGCGACTGCGAAATCGTCGCGCCAGATCCGGCTGAGCCGCAGCGCGCGCTGCACACCGCGAATGTTGCTGTTCACATAGCCGCCGATGATGTTGCTGTTGGGGGCGACGCGCATGCCCGTCCACACGGAAACGCCGCTCTCGACATCATAGGCGAGGAAATAATAGCCATCGTCCCAAGCCGGGTCGGAATTGGGAACGTACGACATCGGATAGGGCGTGGCGTGAAACGGATATTCGTCCATCGGTGTCAGCGCCATCTTCTCGAACGTCTCTTCCGCCATCGCTCCTCTCCCCTGCGGTGCCGGTGTCACCCCGCCATCTCCGGTTCGTCATGCTCGGCCCCGTTGACAGGCACTGCGCAGTCAAATAAGCCCTTGTGCATATAGTTTGCAACATCACAATTAGGATGCGTCCTATTTTTTGTGAGAAGTGTTGGAGAAGCTCATGGGAATTTGTGAAGGCCGTGTCGCCATCGTGACAGGCGCGGGCCGCGGCGTGGGGCGCGCCTATGCGCTGAAACTGGCGCAGGAGGGCGCCAAGGTCGTGGTGAACGATTTGGGTGGCAGCGCGGCCGGCGCCGGCGCGGACCTGACGCCAGCACAGGAGGTGGTGGAGGAAATCCGCGCCGCCGGCGGCGAGGCGGTGGTGAACGGCGCGGACGTCTCCGACTGGGAGCAGGCCCGGCAGATGGTGCAGCAGGCTGTCGACAGTTTCGGCGGGCTGGACATTCTGGTGAACAACGCAGGCATCCTGCGCGACCGGATGATGGTGAATATGACGGAGGAGGACTGGGATCTCGTCATCAAGGTGCATCTGAAAGGCACCTTCGCCCCTAGCCATCACGCCGCCAACTACTGGAGGCTGGAAAGCAAGGCGGGTCGTCAGCGCGACGCGCGGATCATCAACACCAGTTCGGGTTCGGGCCTATTCGGCAATATCGGCCAGGCCAATTATGGTGCGGCGAAAGCCGGCGTCGCATCCTTCTCGATCATCACCGCACGCGAACTCGGCCGAATTGGCGTGACGGTGAATGCCATCGCGCCCCGCGCCCAGACGCGGATGACGGAAGGGCTGCGCGAGGTTTCGGGCGAAATGCTCGAACGCCGCGACCCGGAATGGATCGCCGCCTTGGTCGCCTATCTTTCCAGCCCGGAGGCCGCCGACATCACCGGCCGCGTCTTCGCCGAGGTATGGGGCTATGGCTATACGGTGGGCGACGGCTGGAAGCACGGGCCGCGCGCCACGGCCAGCCGCGGCGCCGGGGAAGTAGGCGAATCGCTGCGCCATGCGCTGGCCGCCGCCGGCTATAATGGCGGGATCGAGCGCGACACCTTCCTGAACCCCTGATCTTCCCGGAAACCGATACGGAAGCGAGGCTGAACATGCGGATCATCCGTGCTCATGGCTTTGGCGGCCCCGACCAGCTTGTCATCGACGAGGTACCCCTGCCTGATCCCGGCCCTGGCCAGTTGCGCCTGCGCGTGCGCGGCATCGGCATCAATCCGGTGGACTGGAAGCTGCTGAGCGGCAAGGCGCCGGTGCTGCCGTCGTTACCGCTGGTGCCGGGTGGCGATGTCGCCGGAGTGGTCGATGCAGTGGGGGAGGGGGTGGCCGCCTTCGCCGTCGGCGATCGCGTGATGGCGCATCCGGGCCTGACCGGCGGATATGCCGAAGCGCTGGTGGTGGATGCATCCGCATGTGCCATCGTGCCGACGTCGCTCGATCTGGTGGATGCGGCTTCCCTGCCGCTGGTGGCGCTGACGGCTTGGCAGGGGCTCGTGGCGGATGGCCGCGACATCGCCGGCCTTCATGTGCTGGTGCATAACGCGGCCGGGGGCGTGGGCACGGCCGCGGTGCAGATCGTGAAGGCGCTGGGCGGCCGTGTCACAGGCACCGCCTCGTTCGGCAATTCGGATTATGTGCGAAGCCTCGGAGCTGACGATGTCGTCGATTTTCGGGTAGATGCGCCGGACGGCAGAAGGCGGGACATCGATATCCTGCTCGATCTGGTGGGCAATTCGAAGGAAACTGGGCTGTGGTCGCTGGTGCGCTCCGGCGGTTCCGTAATTCGGGTGGCGGGCGGGGCAGATGCCCCCAATGCCGCGGAAGAAGATGGAATCCGGGCCTACAAGGTGCGAGTGCGCCCGAATGGAGAGCAGCTTGCGCGCATTGCCGCACTGGTCGGAGAAGGCCGGATGCGACCGGAAATCGCGCAACATTTCACCTTCGACCAGATCCCGGACGCGCTGCGCGCCAGCATGTCGGGCCATATCCGGGGGAAAATAGTCGCATCGGTGAAATAAATGCAGGAAGGTAACAAAAGGCGGTTGCAAAAATCGTTCGCATACGTACCATGTACGGGCTAATTGGTCAGAATCGACCGGGAGAGGGAGTAGTGTCATGGCCTTGCACGATCCGGTTCGAGAGGAGGAACTGGTAAAGGCGGAGCCCGCAAAAGGGAGTTTTCGTGTTCACCGCGACGCCTATCGCAGCGCCGAGGTGTTCCAGCGGGAAAAGGAGCTGATCTTCGGCAAGTGCTGGCTTTATCTGGGCCACGATACCGAGCTGCAGAAAAAGGGCGATTTCCACTCCCGTCGGGTGGGTGGGCGCGACCTTATCTTTATCCGCGACAAGAAGGGCGAGGTGCGTGCCCATTACAACAGCTGCACGCACCGCGCCGCCAAGGTCTGCCGCGAGCGTTCGGGGAATGCCCGCAACTTCACCTGCCCATATCATGGCTGGGTGTTCAGTTCGGAGGGGGGGCTCGTCTCGCAGAATGCCCAGACGGGGTATGCGGAAGGCATCAACGAGGACGGGCATCTGGACCTTCGGCCGGTGGAGAGGCTGGAAGAATATCGCGGCTTCTGGTTCGTGAACTACAACCCCAACGCCATCAGCCTTTATGATTATCTGGATGGTGCACGCGACCAGATCGATGCGCTGATGGACCATACAGAGGGAAAGCAGATAATCCTTTCGGGCGAACATACCTATTCAATCCGCGCCAATTACAAGCTGCTGTGTGAGAACAGCTACGACGGCTATCATCTCTTTCCGGTGCATGCCTCTTACTTCGATTATCTGCGCGACCAGCTTGCCGGCACGCCGGGTGAAGGGCTGATCGACAAGACGCTGGCCAGCTACAACACGGCAGGTGCCGCGCGCGCGCTGGGCAATGGCCATGCCGTGCTCGACAGCTTCGTGCCCACCGGTCGGCCGGTGGCGCAGTGGCTGCCTTCGATGGGAATGGGCACAAAGGCCGAGATCGAGGCGCGCTATGACAGCCTCGTCCGCCGGCTGGGCGAGGAGCGGGCGAAATACATCGCCGAGACCCAGAAGAACCTGGTGATCTTCCCCAACCTCGTCATCAACGACATTCTTTCGGTGACGGTGCGGGTGATCGAGCCGGAATCGCACGAGAAAATCCGCGTCACCGCCTGGGCGATGGGCCCCGACGACGAGAGCGAGGAGTTGAGGGCACTGCGGCTGGACAATTTCGTGTCCTTCCTGGGACCGGCCGGCTTCGGTTCGCCCGACGATATCGAGATGCTGGAAATCTGCCAGGATGCCGCCGACCACACGCCGATCGAGTGGAGCGAAATATCCAAGGGTTTCGGCAGGGCTGGCGATCCGCTCTACGCGGAAGGGCCGCCCGACGATGAGGTCCAGATGCAGGCCTATTGGACGATGTGGGATAGTGTGATGCGTCGCATCAACACGCTGGAAGTCAAGTGAGCGGGGCGGGAAAGATGGCGATGAACCGTTCCGAGGTGGAGGATTTCCTTTATCACGAAGCTGAGTTGCTGGACGAATGGCAAACCGAGGCATGGGCGGCGCTCTATACGGAGGATTCGCTATATGAGGTGACCTCGCCCGCCTGCGCCGATCCCACCAAGGCCGATGCGCGCAACACGCTGTTCCTGATTTCCGACCGGATCGAGCGCATACGCGGCAGGGCGAACCGGCTGACGAAGAAAACGGCGCATGCGGAATATCCGCGATCCAAGACTCGTCACCTCATCACCAATGTGCGGGTAACGGGCGATGAGGGTGAGGAGACGAAGGCGCGCGCCAATTTCGCTGTCTATCGCACCAAGGAGGATACCAGCACCGTCTATATGGGCGAGGCGTTTTTCACGCTGGTTCAGACCGCCGAAGGCGTCAGGATTCGCCACAAGCGATGCATCCTCGATCTCAACAGTCTCTACAATCAGGGGCGGCTTACCATCATCCTGTAACGGGGCGCACCATCGGGAGGAACGAAATGGGTGTGGATTTTCGCTATCGCCGCCTTGGCTATCTGGCGCTGAATGTCAGCGAAATAGAGCGATCGGCCGCTTTCGCGACAGACGTGTTCGGCATGGATTCCGCCGGCGAAGGGGAAGGCGGGGCCCGCTTTTTCCGCATCGCGCCTTGGCATCATGACGTGATGCTGATCCCGGCGGACAAGCCGGGCTTCGTGCGCTCGAGCTGGGAGCTGGAAAGCGAGGAAGATCTCGATCGCGCGCTTTCGCATTACCAGCGTATCGGCCTGTCGCCACAACTGATCCCGCAGGATGAGGCGGCGATGCTGGGACTGGAACGAGCGTTCCGCATCGTCGAGCCGAAGCTGAACACCGTGTGGGAATATTACGCCCGCATGAGCTATTCTTCCGTCCCGCTGGCCAACAAGCTGACGAAGTTCGAGGGCGGCAAACATTATGGAGCGGTCGTGCCCGACTGCAAGGCCGTGACCGACTATATGGTCGAGCATATGGGCTTCCGGGTTTCCGATTATCTGGAAGGCTGGAAGGCGTCTCTGCTGCGCGCATGGCCCAACCCCAACCACCACAGCTTTGCCCCGCTGCAGTTTCCGGCACCACGACCGACTTTTCATCACCTGGCCTTCATGGTGCAGGAGATAGACGACATCGGGAAGCTGTTTAACCGGATCAAGCGCCATGACGTGCAGATCCAGTTCGGCATCGGCCGCCACCCGACGTCGGGCAGCATCCACCTGTATATCTATGATCCCGATTATTTCGTCTGGGAATATACGCTGGGAATGGAGCAGTTCCCCGCGGAAGGGGCCCGCGAACCGCGCCGAATGTCGGCGGACCCCGCCAATTTCGACCTGTGGGATGCGGTGCCGGAAACCGTGCATGCGGCGAAGTTTCCACCGCTGGTGCAGGGGTGACGATGGCCCGGCTTGCAGGCAGGGTCGCCGTCGTCACCGGCGCGGCGCGCGGCATTGGCAAGGCCATTGCCACGCGCCTCGCGGCAGAGGGCGCCGCGCTTGCGATTTCCGATGTCAATGGCGGCGGGCTTGAGGCGCTTTGCGCGGAACTGCGCGCCGCCGGGGCGCCGGCAGCCAGCTTCCATGCCGCGGACCTGAGCTTGGAAGAGGGGGCGCAGGCGCTGCTGCAGGCCGTGCAGCAGGCGCATGGCCATTGCGACATATTGGTGAACAATGCCGGCGGCGGCGTGATCCGGCCGTTTCTGGAGCATACGCCCGAAACCTTGCGGCAGACGATCGACCGCAATCTGTGGACGACCATCTGGTGCACGCGCGCGTTCCTGCCGGGCATGATCGCGCGGCAGTTCGGCCGGGTCATCAACATTGGCGCGGATTCCGTGCACACCGGTACCTACAGCCATGCCGGCTATAATGCCGCCAAGGGTGGTGTGCATGCACTCGTCACCGGGCTGGCCTTCGAATTCGCTAAAGAGGGCGTCACCTTCAATGTGGTGTCGCCCGGCGGCGTGCTGACTGAAGATCTGCAGGCGATGATGAGCGACGACCCGGAAACGCTGCAGAAATACAGAATGAGCGTGCACCCTCGCGAGGTGGCCCGCCGTGAAATCCCCGCGCAGCGCTTTACCGAGATGCGCGAGGTCGCCGCCTATGTCGCATTTCTGGCCGGTGACGAAGCCGGTGCGGTGAACGGGCAGATCCATTCGATCAACGGCGCCCAGTGGATGATGTGAGCCGAGCGCGCCATGGTTATCGATTTCCACACACATTTCGTGCCTTCGACCTTTCCGGAACGGCCGGCGGCGTTGCAGGAGGCGGCATGGCCATCCCTGCGGCTGTCGGCAGACGGGTCCGAAGGTGCGCTGTTCACCGGGGATCGCAAGTTCCGCGATTTCGAAGCGATCTACTGGGATGTAGAACGCCGGGTCGCGGTTCTGAACGCGACCGGGGTGGATGTGCAGATCATGTCTCCGCTGCCGGAACTCCTGTCCTACTGGCTGGAGCCGCAAGCCGGGGCGATGCTGACCGACAGCATCAACCGTGCCGGAGCCGACATGGCCCGGCGTTCCGGCGGCCGGCTGAGGGCCATGGGCATATTGCCGATGCAGGATGTACAGGCGGCCATGGCGCAAATGGCCGGTTTCGCCGATCTGGGCCTTGCCGGAATCTTTCTGGGCAGCCACGTCAACGGCATATCCATCGCGTCAGAGCAATTCCATCCTGTGTTCGGCGAGGCGGAACGGCTGGGCCTGCCGCTGTTCGTCCACGGCATCCGCCCCGCCGGGCTGGAGCGGATCGAGGGGCCAGGCCTGATGGGTGCGGTGATCGGCATTCCCTACGAGGGAACGATGGCGCTTGCCGGATTCATGGCGACCGACATCCTCGCCCGTTTTCCCCGCTTGCATATCGTCTTCGCCCATGGCGGCGGCATGATCGGCTCGGTGATCGATCGCATGGAACTGGTGTGGCGCAAATTCCCGTCGGTCATGCAGGGCGCGCTGAAAGAACCGCCAACCAGCTATGCCCGCCGCTTCTGGTACGACAGCGTCGTCTTTTCGGGCGAAAACCTGAGCTATCTCGCCCGCCGGCTGGGTGCTGACCGCATCGTCGCCGGCAGCGACGGTCCCACTGAAATCGGACAGACCGATCTTCCCGGCTTTGTCGCTTCCGCTGGCCTCGCCGAGGCCGAAGGGCAAGCCATTCTGGGCGGCAACGCCGCTCGCCTGCTGGAAATCATCCCATGACCAAGACCGCCGTCCGTCTCGACGACAAATATACCCAATCCAACGGGAGGATCTATATTTCCTCCAACCAGGCGCTGGTGCGCCTGCCCATGATGCAGCGGCAGCGCGATCTGGCTGCCGGGCTGAACACGGCCGGCTACATAACCGGCTATCGCGGCTCCCCTCTGGGAATCTACGACAGCAACCTGTGGGCGGCGTCAGAGTTGCTGAAGGAAAATCACATCCGCTTCCAGCCGGGGGTGAACGAGGAACTGGCGCTCACCTCCATCCGGGGCACGCAATGGCTGCATTATTACAATCAGGCGAGTTATGATGGCATATTTTCCATCTGGTACGCCAAGAATCTGGGGGTCGATCGCGCCTTCGAGGTGATGCGGCAGGCCAATCTGGAAGGCAGCGCCAGGAATGGCGGCGTGCTGGTCATCGGCGGTGACGATACCGGCGGCAAGTCCACGGTTACGGCCACATCTTCGGATCCGGTCTGGAAGGCGGCGCTGATGCCGATCCTCTATCCGGCCAACACCCAGGAGTATCTGGATTTCGGCCTGTTGGGCTGGGCGATGTCCCGCTATGCCGGCGTCTATACGGCCTTCAAGGCGGTAACCGATACCATCGAGCGAACATCTACCGTCGATATCGATCCGTCGCGCTCGATGCCGGTGCTGCCCGATTTCAAGATGCCGCCAGGCGGTCTCAACAAGATCAAAGGCGATATCATGCCGCTGCCGATCGAGCGGCGGATGGTCGAATTCAAGTTGCCCGCCGCGCAGGCCTTCGTGCGCGCCAACGGTATCGATCGCGTGATCTTCGATTCCGATCGCCGCGAACTGGGCATCATTTCTGCCGGCAAACCCTATCTCGATGTGCGTGAGGCGTTGAACGAACTGGGCATAGACGAGCGCCGTGCGCGTGCCTTGGGCATCCGCCTATACAAGCCGGGCATGACCTTCCCGCTGGAGCCTGAGGGTGCGACTGCCTTTGCCCGCCGTCATCGCGAGATATTGGTGATCGAGGAGAAAAGCGCCTTCGTCGAAGAGCAGCTGGTTTCCCTGCTGTACGCGATGCGCGCGGACGAGCGGCCCGAGATCACCGGCAAGCAGGACACAGCCGGCAAACGGCTGGTGCCCGATTTCGGGGAAACCTCGGTGCATCTGGTCATCGACGTGCTGATCGCCCGCATCGAGGCGCTGGACATCGCCGACGAGCCGCTGAAGGCGCGGATCGCGCGCATCCGGGAATCGCGTTCCAAGGTGCATGCGATCAAGCCCACCGGACTGATGCGCACGGCCTTCTTCTGCTCTGGCTGCCCGCACAACAGCTCCACCCGCACCGTCGATGGCAGCCTCACCTTCGCCGGCGTCGGCTGCCACGGGCTTTCGGCGATGTTCATGCCCGACCGACCCACCGAATGGGCGGCGCAGATGGGGGGGGAGGGCATGTTGTGGGCCGGCCTCCACGCCTTCATCGATGTGGAGCATGCGTTCCAGAACATCGGCGACGGCACCTATTTCCATTCCGGCCTGCTGGCCATCCGCGCAGCCGTGGCCTCGGGCGCGACGATGACCTACAAGCTGCTCTACAACGACGCCGTCGCCATGACCGGCGGGCAGCCGATCGACGGCACGCTGACGGTGGAGGCAATGGCCAACCAAGTCTATTGGGAAGGCGTGAAGCCCATCGTCGTGGTGACCGACGAGCCCGAGAAATACCCCGCCGACATCCGCTGGCCCGAGGGCACCACCGTCCGCCACCGGCGCGAACTGGAGGAGGTGCAGCGCGAGATGCAGAAGCTGCCCGGCGTGTCGGCCATCATCTACGACCAGACCTGCGCGGCGGAAAAGCGTCGCCGCCGCAAGCGCGGGAAATTCCCCAACCCGCCCAAGCGAGTCTTCATCAACGAGGATGTATGCGAGGGCTGCGGAGACTGCAGCAAGAAATCCAACTGCGTTTCCGTGCAGCCGGTCGAAACCGAATTCGGCCGCAAGCGCAAGATCGACCAGTCGAGCTGCAACAAGGATTTCTCGTGCCAGGACGGCTTCTGCCCGTCGTTCGTCAGCGTCATCGGCGGCGAGCCGCGCAAGTTCGGCGCCGCCTTCCGCGACGAGGAACTGAAGGACGTGTTCGCCGCCATCCCGGAACCGGCGCCCCGCGTGCACGATCGCGTCTACAACATCCTGCTGACCGGCATCGGCGGCACCGGCGTGCTGACGGTGGCGGCGATCGCCGGCATGGCCGCGCATCTGGACAATCGCGGCGCCAGCGTGATGGACATGACCGGCATGGCGCAAAAGGGCGGCGGCGTGCTGAGCCACATCCGCATCGCGCCCTCGCCGGAAGATCTGCACGCCCCGCGCCTGTGGAACCAGTCCGCAGATCTGGTCATCGGCTGCGACATGGTGGTGACGGCAAGCCCCGGCACGCTGGACATGGTGGCGCCTGAAACCGAAATCATCGTCAACACCGAAGTCGTGCCGACGGCGCAGTTCCAGGCGAACAACGCGATCAGCTTCGGCGTCGACACGCAGCTGGAGTTGCTGCGCAGCGTGGTGGGGCAGGATCGTGTCGATGGCATTTCGGCCACGCACATCGCCACCAAGCTGATGGGCGACAGCATCACCACCAACATGTTCATGCTGGGCTATGCCGTGCAGAAGGGCTTCGTGCCGCTGTCCATCTCCTCGATCGAGGAGGCGATCAAGCTGAACGGATCGCAGGTGAAATCGACGCTGCAGGTGTTCAACTGGGGACGCCTTGCCGCCCATGATCCGGCCTTGCTGCAACAATATATCGCCCGCACCGGTATCCATTCCACCGAGGAACCGCTTTCCCAGGATCTGGAAGGTCTGATCGCGCGGCGCGTCGTGCATCTGACGGATTACCAGAATGCGAGCTATGCGCGGCAGTACAGCGATTTCGTGGAAAAGGTGCGGGCGGCCGAAACAGCCGCCGGTCTTGGCGGCAACCTGCTGGTGACGCAGGCGGTGGCGCGCTATCTCTCCAAGCTGATGTCGTACAAGGACGAGTATGAGGTGGCGCGGCTCTACAGCGGGCCGGCCTTCCGCGACCGCCTGTCGCAGAGCTTTGAAGGTGACTACAAGCTGCGGGTGCAACTGGCGCCGCCGGTGCTGGCACGGCCGGCAAAGCCGGGCGGAGAGCCGAAGAAGATCGAATTCGGCCCGTGGATTTTTTCCGCCTTCCGGCTGATGGCGGGCATGAAAGGGTTGCGCGGAGGGATGTTCGACATCTTCGGCAAGACGGCCGAGCGTCGGATGGAGCGTCGCCTGATCGAGGAATATCGCAACATCGTGGAGCAGCAACTGCCCCGCCTGAACCCCGGCACGCAGCAGGCGATCGCCGACATCGCGGCGCTTCCGGAAATGGTGAAGGGCTATGGCCCCATCAAGGAAGCCAATGTGGTGAAATATGAGGCGGAGATGCAGCGGCACCTCGCAGCCCTCGACGCTCCGGTGCTTGCCGCAGCCTGAACCCCCGATACCGTTCGCGACCACGACATCATTTTTGCAACTTTTAAGCTTATAGTATGCTAGTTGACAATGAATAAAGATACGGTAATTATATATACAAATAATCCGGAATCGGGGAGGAAACAGTATGAGACATATTGGCAGGAGCGGACTGTTATTGTCCGCAGCCTTGATCGCCTCGGCGGCCGCGGCGAATCAGCCCGCAGCCGGTGGAGAGGATAGCGTTGCAGACACCAGCGGCGGCGTGCAGGATATCGTGGTGACGGCCCAGCGCCGTGGCCAGAGCCTGCAGGAAGTGCCGATCGCCATCACCGCTGTCACGGCGGAAACCACGTCCGCGCTCAACATTCAGACGGCGCAGGACGTGACCCAGTTGGTGCCCGGCTTCACTTTCCAGCGACAGGCCAGCGGCGCCAGCCCGTTCATTCGCGGTGTCGGCTCCACATCCAGCTTCATCGGAAACGAGCCTTCGGTCGCCTATTTCGTCGACGATTCCTATATCGCCAACGGCAATGCCGCGATCTTCGAATTCAACAATATCGAGATGATCGAGGTGTTGAAAGGCCCGCAGGGCACGCTGTTCGGCCGGAACGCGACCGGCGGCGTCATCCATGTCCGCACGCGAGATCCCAGTTTCACGCCGACGGCCGATCTTGCCTTCAGCTATGGCAACTACAACACTATCAACGCGCAGGTCTATGCCTCTGCCCCGATCACCGACAACATCGCCGTCAATGTGTCGGCCTTCCGCGTCTATCAGGGCGACGGCTGGGGCGTGAACGTCCTCGACGGGCAGGAAGTATTCAAGAACAGTGGCTGGGGTGTGCGCTCCAAGCTGCTGGCGCGGGCCGGAGATAACACCGATATCCTGTTAAGCGGGACATTCAGCAACCGCAATTCCAGTCAGGGGATCGCCATGCGGTCCGTTTCGGGCACCTATGGCTTTGCGGGCGCCAACCCCGATGCGCTGGGCGCCGGCTTTTACGATTCCGTCTCCAGTGCCGGCGTGAATAACTATTACGACACGGAGTTCATGCTGCTGTCGGCCAAGATCGATCATGATTTCGGTGCCGTGCGGTTCGTGAGCATCTCTACCTACAGCGATACGACGACGAACTTCCGCTTCGATCTCGATGCGGCGCCGATGAACATCCTGAACGCGACCGTGCTGAACGAAGGCAAGACCTTCACGCAGGAAATCCAGCTTCTTTCCAACAACAGCTCGCGGCTGGAATGGATCGTGGGCGGCTATTTCCTGAAGGACAATAGCCTGTTCCACCTGGTGGGCGACGGGCTGGCCTTCGCCTCTTATGGGGTTGGTACCACGCAGACCCAGCGCGCCCGCCAGAAGACCACGTCGATCGCGGTGTTCGGGCAGGGGACGTACGAGATCGTAGACAATCTGAAGCTTACGCTGGGCCTGCGCTATACCAACGACAGGCGCACGGAATCCGAAGGAGGCGGATCGCTTATCGCGGCGAATGGCGATGTTATCGTCCAGTCGGGCCCGTTCGGCAGCAAAACGACGTTCGGCAAAGTGACGGGCAGGGCAGCGATCGACTATCGCCTCAACGAGGATATTCTACTCTACGCCTCCTTTAACCGCGGCTTCAAGAGCGGCGTGTATAACCTGCCCGGTTACAGCCCCGGCTCGACGTCGCCACTGCCGCCGGTGAAGCCCGAGGTGCTGGATGCCTTTGCGGTCGGCTTCAAGAGCGACCTGTTCGATCGCCTCGCGCGGCTGAACGTGGAAGCCTTTTACTATGATTTCACCAACATCCAGTTCCAGAACAACGTGCCGCCGCCCAATGCCGGCACCATCCTTTCCAACGCCGGCAAGGCGGAGATCAAGGGGATGGAGGCGGAATTGCAGATCGTGCCCAGCAATCGGTTGACGATCATGGCCAATATTTCGGTAATCGATGGAAAATACACCGAATTCCCTAATGGTCCCACCTTCTTCCCACAGCCGCCGAATGCGCCCATACCGATTCCGGCGGGCTGCAACTTCACCGTCTATCCGACAGCGGGCGGCGGCGCGCCGGCGGCGCAGCGCTTCTGCGATCTTACGGGCAGCAAGACGGTGAACACACCGCCGTTCGCGGCCACGGTCTCCGTCCTCTATGATATCCCGACGCCGATCGGGGATTTCAGCCTGGCGGGTTCCTATTCGCGCGGCGGCAACTATTTCTCCGAACCGCACAATCTGCAAACGGTGCACCAGCCTATAACCAATCTGGTGAATGCTTCCATCACCTGGCGCAATCCGGGCGATGATATCAGCATCAAGCTGTGGGCCAATAACCTGACGGATCAGGAATATTATTCCTATGTCGCCAATGGCGGCAGTTCCGGGCCGAAATATTCGCCAGCGTCCCCGCGCACCTATGGCATCACGCTCGGCGCGCATTTCTGAGGCAATTAAATGGCGGCGGCACATGCCGCCGCCAGTTTAAACGGCAGCTTTTCGTTCGCTGTTTTTGCGCATCTGTTCTACTTTCAGTTCGCTATCCATCGCGCGCAGACGCTGCTTCATCCGGTGCAGTATATCTTCCATCTGCTGAAGCTCGCTCGCCGGAATGCCATCCAGCATCTCTGTGTTCAGGCTGACGGCCTGCTTCTGGATGCGCTTCATCATCTGCGCACCCCTTGCGGTCATGATCACCCGCTTGGCACGGCGATCCATCGGATCGGCTCGACGCTCCACATATCCCACTGCCTCCAGCCGATCGAGCAGACCGCCCAACGCCACCTTGCCGATATCCAGCACATGGGCCAGTTCCGTCTGCATCATCTGGTTGTTCGGATCGCGAGACAGGTTGCTCAGCACCCACCATTGCGACCGCGTCACATCCATTGGCTTCATGGCCTTGTCCACAACGGTTCGACGCAAACGGGAGACATCGTGAATCAGAAAGCCAAGCCGGAAGCTTCCCGTGGATTCCTTGTCTGTCATTGCTAGGCGCTCCCCTCAATCCAGATCGACGAAAACCTCCCCATCGATCACCTGCACCACGAATTTGCGCAGTGGATCCATGCAAGGCAGGCGGCAAGCCTGCCCGGTGCGAATATCAAACGCACCCTCGTGCCAACTGCACACCACCGTACCATCCTCGATATATCCATCCTCGGAAAGGCTGGCTTCGCCGTGGGTGCAGGTATCGTGCGTGGCGAAGACCTCGCCATCGATCAGGTAGATGGCGATGGGCGGTGCGCCATCCAGTTCTGCCTTGTAGATTTCGTCGTCGCTCAGATCTGTCAGATCGCATGCCTTCACCAGCGCCATTCAGTGATCCAGTGCTATACTATATAGTAGCGAACTATGGCAGAGTGCTAGCCGCTTTACCAGCGCTTTGCTAGCCGTGCAGTAATTCCGGACGTTCGCGCATCACCTTACGGCAAGCGATATGGAACAGCGCTGCCGCGATCAGGCATGTGACCATGCCTGCCATCATCGCCAGGCGCAGGCTGTCTGCCCCATGTTCCGGTCGCAGATGATCGCTTAGCGCGCCAACAAGGAAGGTGGCCAGCGCCCCGCCGATCAGCGCGCTGGCGAAATTGGATATGCCGGCCGCTGTCCCGCGCGTGTGTGCGGCGCTGACGGCCTGATAGGCAGCGGAAAAGCTGGGTGAATAGAGAACGCTGCTGATGGTGCCCAGAAAGGTGAACAGCAATGCCAGCCACAGTTCCTCTGCCAGGAAGATGCCCATGTACAGCGGGAACATCGCCAGGCAGTTCCACATGGAAAAGCGGATCAGTATGGCGGTGCCGCGATTGGCAAGCCGGTTGCCAATCCAGCCGCCTCCGATCAGCCCCAGCACCATTCCCGCCGCCATCACCGGACCGAACACCAGCCCAACATCGCGGACCGTCATGCCATGACTGCGGATGAAAAAGCTGCCCATCAGGTTGATCAACCCGATGTTCACGAAGGTGATAACGGAGCCGGCTGTAATCAGCCACATCAGCGGGCGGTTGCGCCACACGTCGTGAAAGGTGGAATTGGGGCTTGCCGATGCAGGCGCGACTGCCGCGCGGGGCATTTCCCCGCCGCGAAACCAGATCACCAGCCCCAGCAGGATGCCCGGCGGCCCCGCGAGCAGGAAGGCCCATCGCCAGCCCATGCCGTGGGCGATCCAGCCACCCACCACCCAGGCAATCAGTATGCCGACCATGCCGCCGGCATAAAAAATTCCCATCGCCAGTGGGCGGCGCCGGGGAGGGTAGCTGTCGCTGATCAGCGAAAGAGCGGCGGGCACGATGGCGGATTCACCAGCCCCGACACCGGCGCGGGCTATGGCCAGATGCCAGAAATTCCCGGCCATGGCGCAGGCCATGGTGAAGATGCTCCACAGCCACAGCGATCCCGCAACGATCTTGCGCCGGCTGGAACGGTCGAGCAGCCAGCCCGAGAATATGCCGCACGCTCCATATATCAATACGAAGGCAGCGCCCGTCAGCAGGAAAAGCTGCTTGTCGGAAAGGCCGAATTCGGCCTTCACCTGCTCTGCCACCACGGCCATCATCAGCCGATCGACGTAAGCGAGACAATAAGCCATCGTCAGCAATACCAGCATGGCTTGCGGCCGTGCCACCTTATTGCCGCCTGCGCCCTCCATCTTCTCGTGTTCGGTCATTGCGCGGCATCATCGGTTGCAAAATGCATGGCTTTTCTCATCTATTTTCTGTGTTTGAGATTATCATATATAAGTGTATGATAATCTCAATTACAAAAATTCGGGAGACCACATGCACATTCTTGTCGCCATCGAAGGGCCGGTCACCACCATCACGCTAAATCGTCCCGAAGCGATGAATGCTCTGAACCCCGAAATGCACGTGCAACTGCAACACGCGTTCGATGCTTTCGCGGCGGCGGACGATCAGCTTGTTTGCGTGATCACCGGGGCGGGAAATCGCGCTTTCTGTGCCGGTTCCGATCTGAAGGCCGCCGCGCGCAGCGGACTTCCGGCGACTTACCCACAAAGCGGCTACGCTGGCCTGATCGAGCGATTCGATTGCCCCAAGCCGTTCATCGCCGCAGTGAATGGGGTGGCGCTGGGCGGTGGCTTTGAGATCGCATTGGCCTGTGACATCGTCATCGCTGCCGATGTCGCCAGCTTCGGCTTGCCTGAACCATTGGTAGGGGCGGTGGCGCTCGGCGGTGGGTTGCACCGGCTGGCACGTCAAGCGCCGCTTAAGCAGGCGATGGGTCTGATCCTTGCCTCCCGCCGAGCGACCGCCAACGAGGCACTGCGCATGGGGCTGGTGAACGAGGTGGTGGCAGCCGACCAGTTGCTGGAAGCGACCGCACGCTGGGTGGGCGACATATTGCGCGCTTCTCCGATGGCTCTGCGTACGTCTAAGGCGCTAGTGCAACGCGGGCTGACAGAACCCGATGTGGAAACCGCGATGCGCAACCAGCCCGGATATGCGGAATTCGTCGCCTGGCGCACCAGTGACGACGCTAGAGAGGGGCCGAGAGCCTTTGCGGAAAAGCGCAAGCCGGTCTGGAAGGGGCGCTGACACCCTTCTTTCGCTCCAAAACTGGTGGTGAAATCGGTGGCCATCAGTCTGGCGCGCAGGAGCAAAGGACATGAAGCTGTTGCGGCTTTGGGCAAGGCTGAAGCTGCGTGTGGCGCTTCATAGTATCTGACGCATACTGAGCTAAGGCTATCGTCAGCGACTTTGGCTGCGCCGGCGAAACAGATTGCGCAGCCTATCGCTCCCCTGAAGCCGGTTTTGGTTCCCGATCGCTGCCGCCAGAATCGTCCGCCATCATCCGAAACAGCTCCGCCTCGGCTGCGATCACCGCCGCCTGGCGATCGGTTTCCCCTGCATTGCGCAACAAACCGATCATGGTGTTGGACAGGATCGTCGCGACGAGCACCGAATTTTCACCTTTCAAGCCCAGCCGCCCCTCTACTGTATGGCTGCTCGTCGTGCCTCTCAGATAGCGAAGCGAGGTGGCGAACGCCGCATCGGTTCGGCCGCGCGCGACCGCCAGAACCAGTTCCTGAATGGCCAGCATCTGCAGCAGCGATGGAACGCCCAGAGCCTGATCCGGCGGCGTGTTGCGCGCCTCCTCCAGCCGATTGCCCGTCAATTGCAGGTAGATGGCGCCATAGGCCTGCTCCAGCAGATCGGCCGCTCGATGGCATTGATGTGCGACGACTCCCAGCGTCAGCCCGGCTTCCGCGGCTACGGCGCGATGGGTGATTCCCGATACCCCCTGCTCGATCAGCAGCTTCGCCGCCGCCCTGGCAATGGACTCATGCGTTCTGGCCGTCGCGACCGGAAGAGCCTCCTGCGCCCGTTTCCAAAGGTGCACCCGGATCGGGGCGTGCAACGGAGGTTTGCCCTGAATCGAACTTGCCCAGCCTGACGCGATCTCGTCGAGCGCTGCCCGATCGAGCAGCCTGTTCCAGCGGATCAGGTGGAACAGGCTTTCGCTTTCGAAAAAGTAGAAGGTCAGAGCCGAGGCGTGGCCCAGGCCGACGACTGCGCACAGCTCCTTGCACAGCCTGCGAAAGAGAGAATCCCATTCTGCAAGCAGGGGTGCAAATCCAGGCCGGCGCGCGGCCAGAAGCTGGCATTCCCGCCACGCGAAGGCCGCCTGCCGCTGCACCGTGCACAAATCATCGATGATGGCGGCAAGGAGCGATCCGAAAGCCGAGCGGGACAGGAGCCCGTTGCGCTTGATGGCGAGGAAAGTCTGTATCTGCGCCTCGCACCAATGTCGCGCATCGCCCAGCGACTTCACTTGTGCCGCTTGATACAATTGTTCCAGATTTTCGAAATGATAGTAAATCGCCGAGGTCGCGATACCGGCTTTCCCCGCCAGCATCCGCGCGGAAATCTCTCCGCTGGAATGGCTGCACCAGCTCTCCAGCACTGCCTCGATGAGCTGTGCTGGCGTGGCGATGGCTGCTTTCTTCCCCTTTGCGTCGGATTGCATTCACTCATCTCGATCTGCTGAAGCCGGATATGACTAACCCATCGAACAGGCTTTTCAACCCGCATGCAGGGTCCCTGCTCCGGCTTTCTCCGCCTGCCTCAAAAGCGTAACACAGCCGTCACTCGATCCACATACAATCGTTCTATCGACCCCGCGAAATTCAAAAGGGGTTACATCAAATGCGTATCGCATCTCTTCTCGGCCAGCATGCTCTCCTGCTCGCAGGCGTTGCCACCACTTTGTTCGCGGCCCCGTCCGCGCACGCGCAAAGCCCGGCGAATGCGCCGGCCGACGCTTCCGCCGGCGCTTCCGCCGGCGTTTCTGCCGACATGGGGGGGGAAGACATCGTCGTCACCGGCTCGATCCTGGCTGCGCAGGCCGCCTCGGTCCGCGAGAAGCGCGACGCCCCGAACCTCGTGGATGTCGCGGCGGCCGATGCCGTCGGCCGCTTCCCCGACCAGAACAGCGCGGCAGCCCTTTCACGCCTGCCGTCCGTGGCCGTGCAGCGCGACCAGGGGCAGGAGCGCTACATCCAGGTGCGCGGCGCGCCCAACCGCTGGACTTCGGTCAGCATAGACGGGATTCCGATGGTTGGCGTGGACGAGGGCGGCACGACCCGGGCCTTCCGCTTCGATGCGGTGCCCGCCGTGCTGCTGAGTTCGATGGCGATCAACAAATCGCTGACGCCCGACCTGCCGTCCGAAGCGATCGTCGCCAATATCGACCTGCGCACCTATTCGCCGCTGGCGCAGGACGGTTTCCACCTGCAGGGCGATCTCGGCTATGGCTTCATGGACCTGGGCGGCAAGGAGCAGCGGCAGGGCTCGATCCGGGCAAGCTGGTCCAACGGCACGGTCGGCATCGTCGTCGGCGGCTCCCACTATCGGCGCAAGCAGTTGACCGACAACCGCGAGGTGGGGCTTTACGATGCCGACGGCCCGACCGAGTTCGACGTGCGCCAGTACAAGGTGGAGCGCGAGAACAACGGCCTGTTCGCGGCGATCGAATATGCCCCGCGCGACGAGATGCGCTTCTTCCTATGTGATGGGCACTTATGACTTCGGCGCGGGGCAAGTGGTCGCAGGGGTGCGGCTGGAGCATTTCAGCCTGGCGAACACCGGCTTCGCCCGCAGCGGTTCCGTGCTGATCCCGCTGTCCTCGCCGCAGAGCTACACCGACTTCTTTCCCAGCGTGAACGCCCGTTTCGACGTGACGGACGACATCGTGCTGCGCCTCGCCGGCCAGCGCGGCATCGCCCGCCCGTCATTCGGCGAAGTGCGGGTGGGAAGCTCGATCAACGACACCTCGTCCCCCGGAACCATCGGCGGCGGCAATCCCGAGCTGAAGCCGGAATACACCTGGGGCCTCGACGCCAGCGCGGAATATTATATCCCGGGCGGCGGCATCATCGCCGTCTCCGGCTTCTACCGCTGGGTGGACAATGTTCTGTTCCAGTTCCAGGAACCGGTCGGCTCGGACTTCTACAACAGCGACGGCGTCGATCGGTCCGGTTACATCTTCAGCTCCACCTTCAACGGCAGCAACGGCCGGCTCTACGGCGTGGAGTTCAACTACCAGCAGCAATTCTCCTTCCTGCCCGGCGTGCTCGACGGCTTCGGCTTCCAGGGCAATGTCGCCTTCCTCGGCGGCAAGTTCGACACGGCCGACCAGAAGGGCGTCCCCTTTCCCGGCATGTCGGACACTGTCGTCAACACCTCGCTTTACTACGAGAAGTTCGGGCTGTCCGCGCGGGTCAGCTATCAGTGGCGGAGCGACTGGCTGGACACGCTGGGAGGGCTGGGCAGCGGCGAATATCGCAAGGGCTACGACAATCTCGACATATCCTTGCGCTACGCCATCAACGACAGGCTCACGCTCTTCGCGGACCTCTCGAACCTGACCAATGCGATCTACATGGCCTATGAGGGGCAGCGGTCGCATCCGACCGAAGTCGAACAGATCGGCAGCCGATACCTGTTCGGAATCCGCTTCGCGCTGTGAACCCCCGGAAAAAGAAGGACTGACCATGCAACAGTTGAATCGGGTTCGCGTCGCGCTCCTGCTCGCCGCCGCCATCGCCTCTCCGCTCGCCGCCCCGGCGCTGGCGCGCGAAGTCGCCGCCACTGCCATCCCCGCGCAGCAGCGCCTGCTGCCGCTGGAAGGCGGGCAGAATTTTCGCGAACTGGGCGGCTACAAGACCGCCGACGGTCGCGAAGTGAAATGGGGCCTGCTCTATCGCTCGGGCGCGATGAACCGCCTTACGGAGGCGGATTTCCGCTATCTCGCATCGCTTGGCCTGAAAACCGTGGTCGATTTCCGCGACAACAATGAGCGGGCCAGGGAGGCGGTCGCCTGGCCGGCGGCGTCCGCTCCGCAAATCCTCACGCATGACTACAGCATGGACCACAGCGCGATTGCGAAGCCGCTCAGCCAGCCCGGCCTGACGGGCGAGCAGGCGAGGGCGGCGATGGCCTCGCTCTATCGCGAGATACCGCTGACTTTCGCAGACCAGTATCGCGCGCTCTTCGCGCAATTGCTGGGCGGCGATGGCGCGGTCGCCTTCAACTGCACGGCGGGCAAGGACCGCACCGGCGTCGCTGCCGCCATCCTGCTGAGCGTGCTCGGCGTCCCGCGCGAGACGGTGATCGAGGACTATCTTCTTTCCAACCAGTATTTCCGTCCGCGCAAGGAGATGCTGGCCGATGACCGGCAGAGCCAAATGTACAGCAAGCTTTCGCCGGATGTGATCAAGGCGCTGATGGGTGTCGACCGCAGCTATCTGGAGGCGGCCTTCGCCACGATCGATAGCCAGCCGGGTGGTGTGGAAGGCTATTACCGCGACAAGCTGGGCCTGGACGCGGCGAAGATCGCTCTGCTGCGCGCCAAATATCTGTCGCCGCGGCCGGAAGGCGCGTAAGCCCGAACCAGCGTTTCGGGAGAGAGGCAGCGGGGCTCTTCCTCGCCGCTTCTCCCGGGCGTGGTTCTGCTCGAACGCCTTCGCCCTGATGGCGGACATTCCAGCCGACACTTCGCCAGCCTGATTGACGGCTTGGGCTATATGTTGGCCGTGCGACGGCAACGCTGACAAGGGCGTGCTTGCCGTCTTTCGCGGCGATCCGGCGAAATCGCTGGATGGTCGGGGAATCGTCGAGATACCCGCACATGACCTGCTGTCTGCCGCATGCTGCCGATGCGGCACGCAATCGCAAACAAATGTTTGATTTCACATATTATTGGGCCGGTTCGACGGCCTGGATATATTTGGTGGCGGAGGAGGGATTCACACGAAAAACATAAGATACTGATTTATAACAACGTTCTTGATCGTCGTGCCGATAATTCCGCTCAATCCACCCCCAATTTTACCCCTTCGCGACAGGCCGTGCCGAAATATCGACAGGCCGACATGCGCGATCCCTGCTACGCCCGAGAACGCGGCTGTTTACAGTGTGATCGCAGAAAGGACCGCAGACTATCGACAAACACCACGGTTGCACGGCCGACCTTGGCTGCCTCGATGTCGCCGGAAGCGATGAGCTGGTAGATCTTGGATTTGCTGAGCCCCGTCATCCGTACTGCGTCGGGAATGCGAACGCTTATCGGCCCAATCGGGGGCGCGTCGTCGCCATTCGTTGCAGGCTGCCGGGCCGACATCGGACTATTTCTTACGTGCCCGGCTGAACGAGCGGTCGCTCGCCAGGAAGCCGCTAAGCATGAATGGAATGAGGTCCGGTACGGACTCGCGTCGGCCGTAGGCCGCCTCATAGGCCTCGGCGTAGTCGTTCAGCGCTTCGATGAGATCCGGCATGACGTTGATCGTGATCTTAACCGGCGTCCGATCGGGCAGCCTTGGCAGCTTCAAATCAGCCATGACGGCCTCCCCAGGGTCCGGGCAATATGATGTCTTTGTGCACGACCACCCGTAGCGGCCAGCCGGGGCGAACGCGCAAGGTCGGCTGGATATTGAGATTGCGCGTGACGAGCTGATCGCTGGCGCGCGCGCCGCTCTGCTGCGCTGACTCGCGGATCGCCCGGACAAGGTCGCTTTCGGTGCTGCCGAAGCTCAATTCAGTGCCGACGCCCAGCAATGTCGACAGGGCGACGCCCTTCAGAAGCTGCCAAGTATGCCGGTCGATCCGGTCGGACAGACCCGCATAGCCCTGCGTATCGGTCGCCGGCACATTGTCGATACGAATCGACGAGCCGTCGGGCAGGATGATCCGCTGCCAGACGACCAGCGCACGGCTCTGCCCAAACGCTACAACGCTGTCGTAGCTGCCGATCAGCCGCGATCCTTGCGGAATGAGCAGACCGCGCCCGGTCACACTGTCATAGACGTTCTCCGTGATCTGCGCGGTGACGAGCCCGGGAAGATCCGAGTTGAGCCCGGTTATGAGGCTCGCGGCAATGATGCTGCCGGCCTGCAAGATCCAAGGCGATACGGACTGCGCCAGCGCGTGCGGATTGATGTCGTCGTCGCGATTGGCGCGGCCGACCAATTCGTTCTTGCGCCCCTGGGCGTTAGGATCTCGGTCAGGGTCGAGGAGCGGCTTGGCAGTCTCGGCCGATGCTGGCGGAACACTTGCATCGGTAGTCACCGGTGCAGGGGCGGCGGCGCGACCGCCGCCCGCCAATTGCAGCATGACGCCAGACTCGCGTGCGGCCTTCTGCTCAGCGGCGATGCGCTGGCGCTCGGCTTCGGCTTCCTGCGCGGCCCGGCTCACCGCATCGGCAGCGGGGTCAGGGGGAACCATCCCGCCAAGCTGCCGCTGGCGCTCGAGGATCGGCCGCCCGAGATCACCGGGAAGCGGTGGCCCGAGCTTCGGCACGTCGCCATAGCTCGTCGGCGCGCCCGCGAGCGCATCAGGCGGCGCCTTCGCGCCAACCAGCTTTTCATCGCTTGGTGCGATCAGGCTCAGGGTCGCGGGCTTGAGCGCCAGCCAGGCGACGCCGATGATCGCGGTCGAGCCGGCGGCAGCGATGGCGACGATCGCACCGCGGCGAAAACGGGTGACGCGGCCCGGCGCCGCGCGCAGAACGAGCGTTTCGGGGTCGGCTTTGGGCGCCGCGATCGGCGCGGAAGAAGCGGTTGGATCGGTCACGCGCCCCTCCCGGCCTTGCGCTGCCGGCTCTTCGGCTGGGCGGCGGTGATACGGACAATCTGCTGTTTCTTGCCGCCAAGGCGCAGCTCGGCGACACCGAACAGGCGGTCGACCACATAATAGCGGCCGGCGACGCGATAGTTGACGAGCTGGGCCTCGCCATCCTCGCCAATCACGAACAGCGGGGGCGCCTCACCCACGGCGATCGCGGGCGAGAACTCGATGTAGGTCTGCCGCCCATCGTCGAACGCGCGCAGCGGCCGCCAGGCCGGCTTGTCGCCCGAGATCGCATAGTTGAAGTTGAGGCTTTCGACCGAGAGGCCCGACGCGATCGGCGTCGCCGCCACGGCTGCATCCCGCTGACGCCGGAGCGCGATCAGCTCGTCATGTGGATAGGTCCAGGAGATCGCCGCCATCGCGGTCGCGGGCGTGCTTTCGAGCTGGAGATGGTAGGTCCGGCGATCGGTAGCAATGACAAGGTTTGTGCGTAGGCCCGCCGAAAACGGCTTGACGAGGATGTGCACGCGCTTGCTTTCGCCGATGCCGCTGGTGGTATCGCCGACAGTCCAGCGCACGGTGTCGCCGGCGGCGACGGACACAATCGTTTCGCCCGGCTGCAAGGCAATGTCGGTGATGCGCTCGGGCGCGGCATAGAGCCGGTAGAGCACGCCTTCCGCCCAGGGATAGACCTGGACGGCATATATATATCCCGCGCTCGACGGCTCGCGCAGTGCCGCCCGGTTGGCGGCAGTGACGCGCGCGGTCGGTGACGCGGGTTCGCGGCTCTGCGCAGCGGCGGGCATGGCAAGCGCCATCGCGCTCGCCGCCAGGATGAGGGCACGGATCATTGGTCGGTCCTTTCGGGGGATGGTGCGGCTGCGGGTTGAGCAAGGGTCGGATCGAGCGGCGAGCCCAGCGGAATGTCGGCGGGCGGCGCGACCGGGAGTGATTGTGCGGGATCGGGCACGGCCGATGGTTGCGGCGAAGGTGGCCGGTCCTGCGGCGTTTCCAGTTCGCGGCTCCAGTCGATCGCGTCAACATAGAGACCGAGCGGGTTTTTTCGGAGCACATCGGCCGAGCGCGGCGGCTTGATCTTCACCGTGAGCATCGCCGTCCAGCGTGACGTGCTGGCGAGGCTTCCCCGCTCATATTGCTGCTCGGTCCATTTGACCTGGAAGCTCGTATCTGACGCGCGGACGATGCTCGTCACCTGCACCGAAACCGTCTTGCGCCCGACATCGGCGAACGGATTGGAGGTGCGGGCATATTCGCCGAGGAACAGTGACGCACGTTCGGTCGCGAAATCATAGGCTGATAGCCAGTTTTCACGCATCAATACCGGATCGAGCGAGCGCGCTCGAACGCCGGTGATGAACCGGCCGAGGAACCATGCGATCTGCGGATCGGTCGGCCGATAGTCCTTGGCGGCAGGCGCGACGGCCTGTGCTTGCCCGAGTGCATCGACCTCGACCACATAGGGCACGACGCGGCTTTGCATCGATTGCCAGACCAGCGCGCCCGACAGACCAGTGGTCAGGAACAGGCCGCCGAAGGCCATCAGCCGCCAGTTCTTCGCCTGTGCGCGAGCCGAGCCGATACGCTCATCCCAAAGCTGGCCCGCTCGTTGGTAGGGTGTCTCGGGTTCGGGCGTTCGCCCATAGCGCTGCAATGCGCGTCGAAATTTCATCGCTCAGTCCCTTTCCTTGATGTCTGGAGTGGCGCCAGCGCCGCCGCGGTCGCCGCCCTGGATTGCGTGGATCGCCATCTGACGGCGGTGGCGAGCATTCTGGCTGGCATGAAGCTTCTGCGCCCAGGCGGGTGTTCCTTCAGCTGCGCCTGTCGGCGCGGCTGCGGGGGCGCCGCCGCCGGCACGGGTGCTTCCTGCTTCCCATGCGGCGCGCTGCCCACGATCGGCGGCAGCGCTAACGCCGAGACCGCCGCTCATCCGGTTGGCAGCCGCGCCGCGCATGGCGGTCGCAACGCCGCCGAGGCCCGCGCCGACGCTGGTCGAGCCCGAGGTTTCCTGCCCGAGCTTGTAGGCGGTGGATGCGGCAGACCCCATCGATGTACCGGCGCGGATCGCGCCGAGACCGGCCCCCGCGAGACCGCGTGCCGCGCCGACGGCGCCAGCGCCTGCCATCGCAAGACCTCCGCCGGCAAGCGCGGTAGTGGCGATCACCGATCCGGCGCCGAGCTGCGGCGCGCCGGCGACGAGGCCGGATGCGATTCCCGGGCCGAAGATGGAGAGGCCAAAGATCGCGAGGCTCGCGAGCATCAGCGACACGGCCTGTTCGATCGACACCTCGTCGCCGGTGATCGCACTGGTGAAGTCGGCGAAATAGTTAGAGCCGATGCCGACGATGACCGCGAGCACCATGACCTTGATGCCCGAACTGACGACGTTCCCGAGCACCCGTTCGGCGAGGAACGACGTGCGGTTCCACAGCGCAAAGGGCACGAGCACGAAGCCGGCGAGCGAAGTGAGCTTGAATTCGAGGATTGTGATGAAAAGCTGGATCGCGAGGATGAAAAAGGCGGCGATGACGACGACCCAGGCGATCACCAGCACGGCGATCTCGATGAAATTGTCGAAGAAGGCGATCGGGCCAACCAACTCCTTCGCCTGCTCGAGGAGCGGCCATGCTGCCTCGAAGCCGGTCCCGGCCAGCTTGCCGGGTCGCAATAAATCGTCAGCCGTAATCGCGCTGCCCCCTGCGGTGAGGCCGAGGCCGGCGAAGCTGCGAAAGATGATATCGGACAGTGTCGAGAAGCTGTTGAGGATCAGGGCGAAGACGCCGACATAGAGGATCTTCTTGAGGAACTTGGCGATGACGTCGTCTTCGCCGCCGAGCGCCCAGAACAGCCCGGCGAGAGTGATGTCGATGCCGATCAGGATCGTGGTCAGGAAACCGACGTCACCGCCCAACAGGCCGAACCCGCTGTCGATGTAGGAGGCGAAGGCCTCCATGAACTGATCGATGACATTCAGGTCATCCATATGGGCGGGTTCCTGCTTGAAGTTGAAAGGTGTCGCGGGGACCGGCGGCCATGAGAGGGGCAAGCCCTACGGCCCCCGCGACGAGACAGGTTCGGACCGGGGGGAGCTGGGGGCGCGGTCCTCGCCTGCCTCAGCTCATTGGCGTGGCGTGTAAGCCTTGCCGTCGCCGAGGAAGCGGCGCGTTGACTCGCGTGCCTCGCGCGCGATCTGGCCCCGCTGCGCCTGCTCGACCGATTCCGCCCGGAACTGCGCCGCCATCATTTGCTGAAGCTGGAGCTGCTGCTTGGCGGTGAGCGCGAGAAGCTGGTTCGTGGCCTGCTGCGCCTGAAGCGAGCCTTCCGCGCCCTGGCTGCGCGCGACGATGTCGGCGAGCGCCTGCGTGTCGCTCCGTACGTTGTCGACGATGCGGTTCTGGACCCCCATCGTCTGGCGAAACGCGGACATTGCGGTATCGAGTTGATCGCGTGCGCGAGCCACACGCTGATCGCGGCGGAACACCTGATCGAACTCCTGCGGGTAGAGCTGGCGGAAGCGCTCGTCGAGCTGATCGATGCGGAAGTCGACGCCCTGCGCCTGGCCCATGAGCTGGTCGATCTGCTGGAGGCGCTGGCGAAGCTCCTGAAGTTGCGGGAAATCGATCCTGGTGAGGTTTTTGCCCTGGTTGATCAGCATTTGCGCTTCGTTCTGGAGGCTCTGGATCTGGTTATTGATCTGGGCGAGCGTGCGCGCGGCGGTGAGCAGGTTTTGCGAATAGTTCGATGGATCGAACACGCTGAGCTGGGCCGCGACGGGCGTCGAGGTCAACGCGATGCCGATACCGAGCGAGCCGACGGCGCCGAGCGCGAGAGCAGAGAGGCACGCATATTTGCGGATAGGGATACGGGGCACGGGAAATTACTCCTTGTCTTCTGGGGGGCGGGCGGCAGGGTGACGCCCAAGCAGGTCGGCCGCCCAATCGAGGCCGGCTTGGGAGAGAAAGGTCGCGGCGAAGTCGGCCTGGCCCTTTTCGGCCAGCACCGCGTCTATGCGCTTCTGGCTGTCGGGATCGGACGCGCCGCACAACGCCAGCGCGATCGGGCCTAGCCCAAGCTCGAACAGCCGGTTGCCGCGCGCTGATTGCAGATAATATTGCCGCTTGGGCGTCGCGCGGCTGACCAGTTCGATCTGGCGCGCGTTGAGACCGAAGCGGACGTAGGCCGTCTGGCCCTGCGGCTCGATCGCCCGATCATTGGGCAGCAAGATGCGCTGCGGACAGCTTTCGATGATGGCCGGCGCGATCGTGCTGTCGGCGATATCGGCTAGGCTCTGTGTCGCGAACACGACGCTGACGTTCTTCTTGCGCAGCACCTTCAGCCACTCACGAATGCGCGCGGCGAACAGCGGGTGGTCGAGGAACACCCAGGCTTCATCCAGTACGAGAAGCGTCGGCCGCCCGGTGAAGCGCTCTTCGAGCCGGTGGAACAGGTAGGTCAGCACGGGCGCAACGACGCCCGCCTGCCCCATCAGCGCTTCAGTCTCGAAGCACTGCACGTCGGCGATCGCTAGATCGTCTTCGGCGGCGTCGAGCAGGCGGCCGAACGGTCCTTCGAGCGTATAGGGCGTGAGCGCCGATCGCAGCGGTGCCGATTGCAGCAGCAGCGACAGGCCGGTGAGCGTGCGTTCCTCGATCGGGGCAGTCGCGAGATTGGTGAGCGCCGACCAGACGGCCTCCTTGATCTCGGGTGTGACCAGTACTTTCTCATGGGCGAGCAGCGCGCCGATCCATTCGGCCGCCCAGGCTCGTTCGTTGGAGCGATCGATGTGGCGCAGCGGCTGGAAGGCGATCGTTCGCCCGCCCTCGTCATCGGCATGACCGCTCTCGCCGCCAAGCCCGAGCGCGTGATGCGCGCCGCCCATCGCCAGCACGGCCGCGCGCGCCGAAAATCCCTTGTCGAAGACATAGACCTGGGAGTCTGGATATCGCCGGAACTGAAGCGCGAGCATTGCGAGCAGCACCGACTTTCCGGCCCCGGTGGGTCCGACGATCAGCATATGACCGACGTCGCCGACATGCGTGCTGAGACGGAACGGCGTCGAGCCGCTGGTTTCCGCATAAAGCAGCGGCGGACCGTCGAGATGCGGATTACGCGCCGGTCCTGCCCATACCGAGGACAGCGGCATGAGATGCGCGAGATTCAGGGTGTGGACGATCGGTTGCCGGACGTTCGCATAGACATGGCCCGGCAGGCTCGACAGCCACGCCTCGACCACATTCATGCCCTCGCGGATGCAGGTGAAGCCGAGCCCGTTGACGATGCGCTCGACCGCGCGGACCTTTTCCTCGACGCGGGCGCGGTCGATATCGGCAACGGTGATCGTCGTCGTCAGATAGCCGAACGCGACATGATCGCCGCCGAGCGCCTGCAAGGCCAGGTCGGCATCGACCACCTTGTTGTCGGCATCGCTGTCGAGAAGCTGGACCGGCTGGTTGTAGATGACTTCGCGCAGCAGCGCGGTGATCGACTTGCGCTTGTTGAACCACTGCCGCCGCAGGCGAGTGAGCGCTTTGGTTGCGTCGGTCTTGTCGAGCGCAATGAAGCGCGTCACCCAGCGATAGCCAAAATCCTCATGGTTGAGTCCGTCGAGGATGCCGGGACGGCTCGCGTTCGGAAATCCGAGAATGGTCAGCGTCCGCAGATGCTGGTCGCCCAGCATCGGCTCCAGCCCGCCGGTCAGCGGCGTGTCGGCCAGCAGCCCGTCCAGATAGATGGGCGTTTCGGGCACGGCGACGACATGGCGGCGCGCGGAGATCGCACCGTGGAGAAAGGTCAGCATTTCGCTGTCGCCGAGCGCGCGCACCTCGGGCATGAAGCCTCTGAACAGGTCAAGCGCGCGATCCGTCTCGGCGATGAAGCCGGCAAGCGCTTGTCGCCAGTCGCGGCCCTTCGCGTCGTCGCTGCGCTCGACCAGCGCTCGGCCCGCCGTGTCCGCCTGATCGGGCGGAGGCAGGAAGGTGAGCGTCAGATAATAGCGGCTCTCGAAATGCGCGCCCGCGCTTTCGAACGCCGCGCGCCGTTCCTCATCGACCAGCCACGACGCCGCATCGGGAAAGCTGCTGTCGGGATAACCCAGCGCTTCGCGCCGCTCGGCCTCGAAATGGAGTGCCCAGCCCGAGCCGAAGCGCTTCAGGACATTGTTCGCCCGCGCGCAGGCGGCGACAAGCTCGGCTTCGGTGGCGGATTCTAGATCGGGGCCGCGGAACCTGAGGACGCGCGAAAAGCTGCCGTCCTTGTTGAGCACCACGCCGGGCGCGACAAGCGCCGCCCATGGAAGGTGATCGGCGAGCCGGGCGGCCTTCTGACGGTATTCGCGCAGATTCAGCATGACAGATGCCCCTTCTGGCGAAGGTGGCGAACCAGGACCGGGGCGAAGTCGGGATCGCGTTTGGCGGCGAACACCGCGAGGGTGTGCCCGAACGCCCACATGGCCAGCCCGGCGATCCACTGCTGGAGACCGAGCCCGAGCGCGGCCGCGATCGTACCATTGACGATCGCGATCGCCCTCGGCGCCCCGCCGAGCAGGATCGGCTCGGCGAGCGCGCGGTGCATCGGCGCCTCGAAACCCTCGATATGACTGCCGGAGGCGATCACGAGATGAGCGCTCCACCGCCGAAGCTGAAGAAGCTGAGGAAGAAGCTCGACGCCGCGAACGCAATCGACAGGCCGAAGATGATCTGGATGAGGCGGCGGAACCCGCCTGCTGTCTCGCCGAACGCCAGCGTCAAACCGGTGACGATGATGATGATCACCGCGACGATCTTGGCGACCGGACCCTGGACCGACTCCAGCACCTGCTGGAGCGGTTCCTCCCACGGCATGCCCGAGCCGGCGGCCTGCGCGGTGGCGGCGAGCGCAAGCCCGAGGCCGATGGCGGCTCCGGTGAGGAAGATGCTCCGACGATCAGGAATACGGGCAGGAATACGGGACAAGCGCATGGTCATTCTCCTTGGGGTTCGAGGGCGTGGTCGGGAGTAAGGTCGAGGACGGCGTAGCCGCCGTCGGGATCGAGGCCGGCGACGCGCGCGATCGTGTCGACGCGGCGCGCGAGGCCGCGCCCGGCGATGAACACGATCATGTCGATGGATTCGGCGATCAGCCGGCGCGGAACGGTGACGACGCTTTCCTGCACGAGCTGCTCGAGCCGGTAGAGGGCCGACACTGCCGAATTGGCGTGGACGGTTGCGATGCCGCCCGGATGCCCGGTGTTCCAGGCTTTGAGCATGTCGAGCGCTTCGCGCCCGCGCACCTCGCCAACGACGATGCGATCGGGGCGGAGCCGCAATGTCGAGCGGACAAGATCAGCCATCGTGACGCCGCCGGCTCCGGCAGTGCCGATCGTACGCGTGCGCAGCCCCACCACGTCGGGCGCGGCGCATTGCAACTCACGCGTGTCTTCAATGATGATGACGCGTTCATCGAGGTGCGCCATCTCGGCGAGCAGCGCGTTGGCAAGCGTCGTCTTGCCCGAACTGGTGCCGCCCGCGACCAGGATGTTCTTGCGCTCGACCACGGCCATCGACAGCAGTCGCGCCGTGTCGGCGAGCATGATGCCGTCCCGCACATAGTCGAGCAAAGTGTAGATGCGCGCCGCGGGCTTGCGGATCGAGAAGCATGGCGCGAGGCTGACCGGCGGCAGGATACCCTCGAACCGCTCGCCCGCGCCTTCGCCGTGCGGCGGCAGCTCGGCCGAAACGATCGGCGCATTGCCATGAACCTCGGTGCGCGCGTGGGATGCTACCAGACGAATGATCCGCTCGACTTGCGCGGGCTCATATTTGGTGCCGGTATCGATCCGGCCTTCGCCAAGTCGATCGAGGCGCAACACGCCGTCCGGGTTGACCATGATCTCGATGACCATCGGATCGGCCAGCGCCGCCGCGATAGTCGTCCCCATCGCGGTGCGCAGCATCGCGCGCCGACGCCCTGCGGAATTATCGGAGCCGAAAAGCGTGTCGCTCATCGCCCACCTCCATTGTCTTTCGCGGAGGCAGCAAGCGTGCGCTGGCCGCTGGCGAGCGCTTCGCCGACGCGGGCAATGAACGCCTCGAAGCGGTCTCGGCCGATCGCACGCGCCGCTTCGTCGGCTTCGGCCAAAGGGGCCTGCACCATCAGTTCATAGCGGATGAACAGCGCCAGGCTCTCGAGCAGCACATGCCCGTCACGCTCGACACGCCCCAGCGCGAGCGACATGCGATCGAGCCGCTGGCTGAACTTGTTCTCCAGCCCGCTCGCCGCCTGCCGGTTGAGCCAGGCGGTGAGCGCGTCGGTGAGGATCGCCGATTTGGACGCGCCGGGCTGGCTCGCCAGCGCCTCGAAGCGGTGGCTCAGATCTTCGGGCAGGAAGAGCTGGTAGCGGACGCGGTTGGGTTTGATCGCCGCCATCGTCAGAAGCTCGGCAGTGTGTCGCTGTCGCGACCCTGGTTGATGGTATGGGCGCGGATCAGCGTGCCGGTGGTGCCGGCGCGGTCCATCGCGTGCTTTTCGGCGACGGGATCGGTGTCGTCGCGGTCGAGGCCGAGAAGATCGAGCTGCCTGGGCGGTTCGGGCTTTTTGGTCTGTTCCTCGCCGAGTCCGGGATGGCGCTGCTGTTGCAAGCCGCCGTCCTCATCGGCTTTCGCGTCGTCGTCGGCCTTGCCAAGCCGGCTGTCAGGCGCGCGGACCAGCCCGCTCCAATCGTCGGGGCGGCCCTGCGGGCGATCGGGATAGTCTCCGGGCGCGAGCTGGGGCGGCGGCGCGATCCGCTCGCGGAAATTGCGATCCTCGTAATAGCGCAGCTTCTTCGCGCGGATCGGCGCCATGCCGGAAACGAGCACCAGTTCGTCCTTGGGCGGGAGCTGCATCACCTCGCCGGTGGTCAGGAGCGGCCGCGCCGTCTCCTGCCGGCTGACCATGACATGGGCCAACCACAGCGCGAGCCTGTGGCCGGCGTAGTTGCGCATCGCGCGCTGCTCGGTGGCGATGCCGAGCGCGTCCGAGATCCGCCGCGCCGTGCGTTCGTCATTGGTCGCGAAGGCAATACGGACATGGCAGTTATCGAGAATGGAGTTGTGCTCGCCATATGCCTTCTCGATTTGATTGAGCGACTGCGCGATCAGGAAGGCGCGAACCCCATAGCCTGCAAGAAACGCAAGGCTGGTCTCGAAGAAGTCGAGGCGCCCCAATGCCGGAAACTCGTCCAGCATCATCAGGAGCTTGTGCTTGCCCGCCTTGGCAGGATCGGCATCCAGCTTCTCGGTAAGGCGGCGACCAATCTGGTTGAGCACCAAGCGTACCAGCGGCTTGGTTCGGCTGATGTCCGATGGCGGAATGACGAGGTAGAGCGAGACGGGGTGGCCCGCCTCGACGAGATCCGCGATCCGCCAGTCGCAGCGCGACGTGACCTCGGCGACGGTCGGGTCGCGATAGAGGCCGAGAAATGACATGGCGGTGGAGAGGACGCCGCTGCGCTCGTTCTCGGACTTGTTGAGCACCTCGCGCGCCGCCGACGCCACGACCGGATGCACGATCGGCGCATCCTTCGTGCCGAGATGATTGGTGGTCATCATCCGCCGGAGCGTGGTGACGAACGGCTGCTGGGGGTCCGACAGGAATGTGGCTACCCGCGCGAGCGTCTTTTCCGGCTCGGCATAAAGAACGTGGAGGATCGCGCCGACCAGCAGGCTGTGGCTGGTTTTCTCCCAATGGTTGCGCCGTTCGAGCGCGCCTTCGGGATCGACCAGGATGTCGGCGATGTTCTGGACGTCGCGGACCTCATGCTCGCCGCGCCGGACTTCGAGCAGCGGGTTGTATTTGGCGGAAGCGGGATCGGTCGGGTTGAACAGCAGGACGTGGGAGAAGCGCGCGCGCCAACCGGCGGTGAGCTGCCAGTTTTCACCCTTGATGTCGTGAACGACGGTGCTGCCGGTCCAGCCGAGCAACGTCGGTATGACCAGCCCGACGCCCTTGCCCGAACGGGTCGGCGCGAACGCCATGATATGTTCGGGGCCGTTATGGCGCAGATAACGGCCACGCGAGCGGCCCAGGAACACGCCGGCGTCACCATGAAGGCCTGCCCGCTCGATCTCGTTCGGCTTGGCCCAGCGCGCGGAACCATAAGTGGTGACCTGGCGCGACTGCCGCGCGCGCCAGAGCGAGCCTGCGATCGCCGCGCCGCAGCCGATGAAACCGCTCGCGCCGGCGAGCGCGCCGGCCTTGTCGAAAACATGCGGCGCATAGGCATCGTAGTGATACCACCAGGGGAAGAGCGCCCAGGGACGATAGACCGGCGTGCTTCCAGCCATGAACCAGGCCGGACCAAGTTCGGGCTGGTAGGCGAGCATCGCCGCCGCCCATTGGGTCGCCGCCCAGAGGCCCGCGATCACGATTGCGAACACGACAAGGATCTGGCCGATGAGCAATTTGGTCGGGGTCACGTTGAAGCTCCCGCCCATACCGCCGGATGCGGTCGGGGCGCGGCTTCAAGACTCGGCTATGGGCCGCCCGAAATGAACGGAGCCGCTGGGGGCTGGTGGGTGACCGAAGGAGATCACTCGTCGGCGACTGACTCAATATTCCAGCTCTGTTCTTTTGATCGAGCTATGACCCGAGTTGATGATTCTGCCCTGCCGTTGTCCCTCGAGGTGGCACTGACCACCACACCGCACCGCCGATGACCCGCTACACCCTGCAAAAATCCGAGCTGCAAATTCGGGCTTGCGTGTCGGATTATCAGACATTATATCGCATTTAATGTAGTGAAATCGTGCGAGGCATGCATGGCGACAATCGCTCCTCCGAAGCCCGCGGCAACCGCGTTTCCCAAAGCCGACGCCATTAGGGCGTTGGTCGACGAACTGCTGCAAGTGGCCAGGGCTGAGGCACAGGTGCGCGGAATTGCCCTACCTCCGGAAAACCCGAAGATCATCCAGGCGCCCGTGCCACTCGACTCCTTGTCCGTGGTCGACACGCTTTGCGCGGTGGAGCAGGTCCTCGACATCGAGCTTCGCGACAGCATCGTCCGCACCGGCGGCTACAATTCGATCGAGAAGGCGATTGACGACCTCCTCCCTAAGATCGAACGCGTCTGGGTTAAGAAGAAAGGGTCGAAGCCATGACCAATCTCGCACTCCGCCAGGAAGGCGACGAGCAGGAGCGGCGGCGCTTGGGCGACCGTCTGCGCGAAGCACGGAAATATCTCGGCCTCAAGCAGGAAGAAGTTGCTGCCTATCTCAAGATTCCCCGGACCGCGCTTACCGATATCGAGAATGGCCAGCGCCGCGTTGAAGCGATCGAACTGACGCGGCTTGCCCGTCTTTACCGCCAGTCGGTGGCCTATTTTACCGGCGAAGACGAGGCCTCCGCGAGCCTTCCCGCCGATGTCGCCCATCTGGCGCGACGCGTTGCGGCCTTGTCGACTGAGGACCGGGCCGAGCTGAGCCGGTTTGCCGAATATCTCCGCTCGCGGTCTGGCGGCGAACGGAGCTGATCGATGGCGTCGGATTATGCGAGCGCGGTTCGCGCTGGTACGATGGCAGCGGGCCGCCTGCATCGCGAACTCGATACGCGCGCACTGATCGAGACCCAAGGCGGCAGCGTCGATGTCTTCGGCGCGATCCATGCCGTGGGTCTACCCTTGCTGCTTCGTCCCCTGAAAGGCCTGCTCGGCGCCTATCTCAGCGCACCTGCTCCTGGCGTTCTCGTCACGACGGAACGACCGATGAGCATCCAGCGCTTCACGGCCGCGCACGAACTCGGGCATTTTTCGATGCGACACGAGCCGAGCCTCGACGATGAGAGCATCCTGCGCCGGATGCCGATGTCGCCCGAACCGGGAAACAACTTCGAGGAAACCGAAGCCGACGCCTTTGCGATCGCCTTCATGATGCCGAAATGGCTGATGCTCGCGCACAGCGCGCGACAAGGATGGCAGATCGATCATTTCCGGCGCCCCAATGTCGTCTATCAGCTCTCGCTGCGGATCGGCGCCAGCTATGAGGCGACGTGCCGCACCCTGGTTCGCTACAATCTGATTTCGCCATCGGTGATGACCGACCTGCTCCGGACGCAGCCGCGCAGCCTGAAGGTCGATCTCCTCAAGGACTATCGGCCCGACAACTATCGCGGCGACGTCTGGCTGCTGACCGAGCGCGATGCCGGCTCGCGGATCGATGGCAGTCGCAATGATCTTTTCGTGCTGCGGCTCGAAGAACATAGCGGCGGTGGGTATCTCTGGGATCTCGACCAACTGATCGCCAGCGGCTTCGCCGTCGTTCGCGACGAGCGTGAGGCAATCGACGGCGATGGCATCGGTGGTCCCGTTGTCCGCCGTGTCACCGCGGCGCCCGATGCGCCGCGGCGCGGCCGCATGTCGCTCGACGAGCGGCGGCCGTGGCAGCCTGCGCCGGCCCTCACCAGCCTGACGCTCGATTTCGACCTCACCGGCCCGGAACAGACGGGCCTGTCGCGCGCCGAACGGCGGCACCTGCTCGAGGCCGCCTGACGCCCCATGATCGATATCGTCCGTGACCTTCGGCCGCTGTTCGGACCTGCGCGCGATCAAGGCGCGCGGCCGACATGCCTCGCATTCGCCGCGAGCGACACCCACGCCGGGCTTCGCGACGGCTGGGCACCGCTGTCGTGTGAATTCGCCTTTCATGCCGCGCAGAAACGGGCGGGCAGACCGCCGACGAGCGGCGCACTGCTATCCACAATGCTGGACGCGCTACGGCTCGATGGCCAACCCGACGAGAAAGGCTGGCCGTATCTGGCTGCGGTTCCAGCCGATCATCGACTGTGGACGCCGCCGGCGACCGTTGGCCCGCTCTATGGCCGCAACGGACAGAGGGATGGAACCGACCTGTCATCCATCCTTGCCGCGCTGGACCGTGACACGCCGGTGCTCATGCTGACGATGCTGTCACGGTCTTTCTTCCAGCCGCGCGGTGATGGCGTCGTCGATCCGGCGAACGACGAACTCCCCGAGCCAGCGCAACGGCACGCGGTCGTCGCGGTCGGGCATGGAACCGTGGACGGCATCCCGGCCATTCTCATCCGCAACAGCTGGGGACCAGGTTGGGGCTTGGAAGGCCACGCCTGGCTTACTGAGCGCTTTCTAGCGCCGCGCCTTTTCGCCACGGCAAATTTGACGGAGGAAGTCGATGTATCTTCCCATACCGCCGCAGCCTGACTGCGTTGCTGGCTGGCGCGAGGCGGTCCGGCTCGTCGACCTCGCCACCGGACACCAGGCGCAGAATGTCGTCATCTCCGTGGCCGAGCCGACTGCGCGCGCAACACTCGCCGATCCCGTCGTGGCGGAAGTCGATGCCTTCCTTTCGGGCCATGGCAAGAAGCCCATCGAGACGGTCGCCAACACGATTTTTCCGGCAGCGCTGTACAGGCGCTACGGCGCGCCGCAATTCTTCGACCGGTTTCGCGACAACGTGCTGCCGAAGGTCCGGAGGTCGGGCGCTTGGTCGGGCTATTATTTCGAACGGATGATGGAATTGCCCCGCGCCGACGGCCAGCCAATCAATCAAATCTGGGGCATCGTCGAGCGCCTGCGCAACCCGAACGTCCGAGCGCTCAACAAATTCGAACTGCTGATCTTCGACCCCGCCCGCGACGTGAATGACTCGCCCTACGGCGGTCAGTGCCTGAGCTTTGCCAGTCTCAAGCTGATCGGCAAGGGCGACGATCGTCGCCTCGGCATGACCGCGCTCTACCGCAATCACTACTATATCGAAAAACTGCTCGGCAATCTGATCGGCCTCGGCCGTCTGCTCGAATTCATCGCCAAGGAAGGCGGGGTCGCGCTGGGTCCGCTCACGATCGTCTCGACCAACGCCACGGTCGACACCGCCAACTGGAACCGCGGCGATCTTAAGCAACTCTTTGAGCGCTGCGATCAGGCGAGCGCACATCTCCTTGCTGCGGCGTGAGGCGCGCCCAACGGCAGTTCTAGCGGCTCATCGTTGTCATCCGCGACACCGTACAGGCTGAACATGCCCTCGATGAACTCGCGCTGCCCGCCGTAGCTCGGATGGCGGACCGCGGTGGTCGGAATGTCGAGACCGTCCAGCGCCAGGTGAGCATCGCGCCCGATCGCGACGATCTGGCGGGGCCGGATCATTGACACGAGGGCTTGCAATATCGGCCAGGTCGCCTCGCGCTCGCTTCGCGTGTGGCATCGGTTCGACATCGGATCATCCGCTTCATGGGGATGGAACGGGAAAACGTTCCAGAGCATGACAGGCTGACCGATCCGCTCTAGCACACGCCAGACGATCGCCGCGGTGCGCTCCGCCACGGCGGGTCCCTGCGTCGCACGTTCGAATGCGATGCCGCCCATCAGCGTACCGGCATGTCCGAGGTGAATTTCGTCGGTCAGCGGTACGCCCGTACGCCGCCCCCCGCGATAGCCGAGATCACGCGCGATCCAGATCGTTTCGACGCGATGATCAAGCGCCGCGGTGAGCAGCATTTCGAGATTGTCGCGGCGCCGGGCGGCGGCGTCGCTGCGGTCATGGACCGTGCAGCGATCGCGCCAGGGATTGAACACTGAGGGAAGTTCGGTCGCCGCCAGGGTGGACACAAAGGATTTCGGGGTCATGACGGCAATTCCTTGATACGCAGGCGGCGATTGGCGAAGTCGATCAGGACGCGGCCGCGCCGATGCTCCTGAAGGAAGCGGAAAGCCGTATAGCCCTGGAGGATCGCTTCCTCCCAAAGCCACAGCGGACAGCGTTCTGATTCGTAGCCGGCGACGAACTGGCGGACATGCTTCAGCATGTCCAGCGGAAGGCCACCGCGCTTCACGTTTTCAAAGTACCGGAGTTGCTGCGCTTGTCCGAAAATCCAGGAAGTTATGCCCTCTTCGATGAGAATCGCCCGAGCACCGTCTTCGGCGTCGTCGAGTTTCGGATCGCTCTTGCGCTTGAGACGGAGCAGCGCACGCAGCACTGGCGACCAGCCAAGCACCGCGACATAAGCGTAGTGAAAGACATCGTGGAAGCGATAGTCGTCGGGTTCGAGCGCGTTGTCGGTGAGCCGGTCGCCGACATACACACCGCTTGAGCGTTGATACACGAATGTCTGCCCGCGAACGGTGCGTTCATAGACGTCGATCGCCATCCGCCGCGGCAATTGCTCTTCTGGGTCGAGCGCCGCATCGGTCGGCGCCGGATAGATGCGCTCGCGCGGCCAGCGATCGAAGATCTTGTGAAGATTCTTCACGGCGGCAGCCTCGATGGTAACACCGGATTCGTTTGCCGCCTGGATCAACCGGCGCATGACCGCGACCAGCCGGCCCGCGAGTGCTTCGCGGTCCTTCGCAAGACCGCCCGCCTGGAAATCGTTGATGAGCAGCCCAACGTCGCCTGCCAGCGCGAGCAGGCTATGCTCGAACTGCGGCATCGGTGCCTTGGCAAGCGGAATGTGCTGCGGCTGCAGCGCATGGAAACTGAGCGTTTCGTTGCCGCCCGTCTGCCATTGTCCGCCGTTTGTCGCCGCGGCGGCAGCGATGTCGCTGAGCGCCATGCGGCTGCGCCGTGCGATCGCCGCCAGATACCAAAGGACGTCACCAAGCTCTTCCGCGACGGCGTGAGCGTAACCCAGGTAGGAGGCATCGTCGCGCTGCTTTTTCTTGGCCTCACTGAGCAAGCTGCCGACTTCGCCGAAAAGGCCAAGCATCGAGAAGCCCAGTGCGCGGCCACCGCTGCGTTGATCAGTCCGCGCGGCCTGCTTCGCATAATCCGCAACAGTGAGAGCTTCGAAATCCTCGCTCATCGCCTGCCCTTCCGGCGATCCGATATCGCGCCTGCGGGGACGCTCACGCCATAGGCTTCAAGTGCCCGCAGTACGATCATCCGGATCGGCTCGCGGGAATCGAGCGACCGTTGACCGAGATCGCGTTTCGTAACGGCAGGAATCTGCACCTGAAGATGCTCGTCGCCGACATCGGTTTGCGCTGCGATATTTTTCATGAATCCATGAAAACATAATTTCATGAAAATAGGAAGCCCGAATCCTCCGGATCAGGAGACGCTCGGCCCGCTGCGCTGCCGCCCGAGTGTCCAGTTGATCCCGCCGTCGCGCATGATGCCCGAGACCGATTTGCCGACATGGCGATCGAGAACAGAGCGCCACGGCACCAGCGTGAAATCGCGCGACCGTTCGATGAGCGCATGGCGACCACTCGTCATCTCGACTGCGCGCACGAGCCTGCCTTGAACAGCCTCCCCCTCTCTGGCCTCGGCGAACGGAACGCCTAACTTGTCGGAGAGCTGGCGGGCGACACGCAGCAATTCTCGCCGCTGGAGCGCGGCGAGCATCCCTCGCCGATAGACCGTCTGCCCATCCTGTTCGTCTGCAAGCTGTTCGGTGATCAGCCATTGCCGTCGCATCGCCTGCGCTGAACGAACCTCGCGGCCGAACCCGGCATCGCGCACCGGCGCTGGGCTGGCGGCAACCAGCTCACGATCGAGCCAGGTCGCGGCCTCGGCCGCTGGCAGATTGTCGAGCGGGACGGTCGACAGCGCCTCGATGGCGACGGGCCGGTCGTGGAGTTGGCGCGCCTCGAACCGAACCACCTTGTCAAGATGATCGGGCGTGACGATCCAGCTTCCATCGGGATCGCGTTCGACATTGCGGGCGATCTTCCGCATCGCCTCCAGCCGGCGGACATGGGTTTCGGCGAAGCCTTCACTGGCGCTCGGGTCCTGCTGCAAATGCGCGTCGATCGTGTAGCGTCCGTCGTTCGCGGCGGCGACTTCGACAATCGTGCGATCGACCGGGCGAACGCCGCCCTCACGCGGCACGATCCGGACGATGGCGTTTTCGGGGGTCGGATCGACCATCTCGCCCTCGCCGATCTCGGCATAGTGCGTGCGCCCGTCGATGCCGTCGATTAGCAGATAATGGCGGTCTTCATGCTCGTCCGCCAATCCCCGCATGATAACGCGGCCGATAATCGGCGCGGCTTCCTGCGCCGTCGGATCATAGATGACGCGATCGGCCGCGGCACAGTCGAGCTTCCGCGCGGTCAGCTCGCGCTGCATGGTACGGATGATATCGCCACGCTCCCCGATCCGGCGCAGTGTGTTCGCGAGGTCGGGCTCGAGCCGCCAGGTGTCGCTGCCGATATGCGAGGCGAGTCCCATGCGCCCAAGTTTCTGCAAGCGGCCGACGCGAACCGATTGGTGAAACGGGTCGCTGTCGCTCGCGCTGACCAGGCGCATACTATCCATGTCGCGGATCAGCCGTCGGTCGATCGCGGTCAGCCGCTCCACGCCAGTATCGCTGCGAAGCCGCTCCTCGATTTCAAGGTCGGTGCGCGGCCCGAGGTCGAGGTTGGCGATCTCGATCGCGCGTTGCCTGGCCCCGTGCGAAATATATTCGCGCGCGATCAGCAGATTTTCGCCCCGGTCATTCACGCCGCGCACAACGATATGCGTGTGCGGATGGCCGGTATTGAAATGGTCGACTGCCACCCAATCCAGCCTCGTGCCGAGATCCTGCTCCATCTGCGTCATCAGCCTGCGCACAAAGGGCTTCAAGTCCGGATATTGGTCGGCGTCCTCGGCCGACACGATGAATCGAAACTGGCGGCGGTCGCCGTCGCAGCGTTCGAGGAACACCTTGCCGTCGGCGACATCCTCGTCGGCCGAATAGAGCGCGCCGGGCTCGCCCTCGCGGGTCACGCCATCGCGCTGGATATAACGCAAGTGCGCCTTCGCGCCGCCCATACCTTTCCCGCCAAGTCCAACAGGCCGTATCTTGACGATCACGCGGCGCGACCGGAACGCGCCCAATCGGTCGCGCGATCTGAGCACCCGTGCAACGCTCGCGCCACGTCCGATCCGGCTGCCGTCGAAGCGGCCACGCCTGCCGGTTTTTAGCCCTGCGCGCTTTGCCGCTTTCACGACGCGGCTCAGGTAGCGCTGCTCCTTGCCCCGGCAGCGCATCCGGCCCAGGTGCGGTTCGAACTCATCATCGCGCATAGCGGCGTCCTTCCATACCGGAATGACGCTCCCCGCCGATAAGAATGGCGCGTCCTCGCCAGAGCGCAAGGAGTCTCGCGATTGGGATCGGAAAAGCCCAGAAAACCGCCATTCCTGGCAACCCTGTCTCGCACTCAAAGGGCGAGTCTCGCAAAAGCCTTCAAAAAACGATGTGCAGACAAACACTTACAAAATCGCGAGATTTTGCCTCTATCTTGCCGTCAAGCCCGACTGCCACCTGCCGCCCCAGACGCCCGCTTTGCCTTCCCGCCTTCCCGATTAGAAAAGGGGAGCGGCGCCATGCGGCACCACTCCCGCGAACCTGCCCCTTCAACAGCGCATCGCCTTATTGCCAGCCTGCCTGTTCGGCCTGACGCAGCGCCCGATTGCACCGCTTCAGCCTCTTCTCAGCGGCCCTTAATTCGGCTTCGATCTGCCGCCGTTCTGCCGCGTCATCGCACCATGAAAGCTCCGCGCGAAGCTCCTCGATCTGTTGTTCAACCGACATCTCATCCTCCTGATACAAGCGAAAGATGAGCCATCGCCCGGCGGGGAGCGGGTCGGGTCAACCACCGCGCAGCGGCCGCGAAGCGGGCGACGGGGGAGCCGATTTTCTCGTCGCCGGAGTGGAGCGAAGCGGAACGCAGGTGGCGTGAAAATTGGGGGAACCGTCGATGGTTGAGGCGGTCCGTTCGCCGCCGGATACTCGGTGCTTGCTGAGCGGATTTCTTCCTCTCTGCAGGCCCGCAAGCGCGTTCCGGTGCAGGAAAAGGCCCACGCCGAGCCCTCAAGGCATGAGGAAAGCCCCGCGCCGGGTGACCGGCGCGGGAGCGATCCGGCTCAGTCGCCGGGGTTCCAGATGACAGCGAACGCGTCGTCGTCGTCCTGCCCGGCGGCGCGGCCGAGATTGGCGTAGAGGGTGCGGCCGCCAAGTTCGGGGGCTGACATGGCGAGGCGGACATATTCGCGCTGGCTCACCTCGCCGGTGCGGATCCAGCCGCCGCCCAGTTCGACGCCGTTCGACAGCACGCGGTAGTCGGGCTGGTCCCCGGTCTTACCGCGATTGGGGATGATGGCGATCTCGGCATTGACCGAAAGCGTCTTCAAGGCGCCCCGGAACGAACCGTCGTTCTGGCGCTGGACATGACCGATTGCGGGCATTTCTCGTCTCCTTCACACAGTCGCCCGACCCGATGCCGGGCGATGGGCGGACCGAAGGGACGGCCCTTGAGCGCGCTGCGAACCGCAGGCCGAAGCGAAGCGGAGGACCGGAAGCGCGGGGCTGATTTGGAGCGAAGCGGCCGCGAGGAGCGCCGCCAAAGCGGCGCGGGGAAATCAGTTCCGCGCGATGGTTTCGCGGGGCGCGCGGCCGTCCCAGGTCATGCGCCCAAGGAGCCGGCGACGGGGTGGTGAGACACGAAAGGACGAGATGCGCGCGCGGACAGGAAGCCCAGTCCGGCGTCCTTCCGGGAAGCCATGATTGCTTTCGCGGCCACGAAGCGGCGGCTATAGCCTCACGGCGATGAACGAAGGAACGACGATTGCGGGGCAGATCGAACGGCTGATCGTGCGGCTGGACGGCGCGGCGGTGTGCGATGCCTGCGTGACTGACCGGCTCAACCTGTGGGTTACCGCACAGGCCAATGTCGTCACCCGCGCGCTCGGCGGCACGCGCGGATTCGAGCGGCAGAAGGACGAATGCACGCTATGCGGAAGCACCCGGACGGTGATCCGCCGCACCGCCCGGTAGGTCAGGCGGCGGGGGTTTTCGGCACGCGAGCGCGCGGTGCGGCGCGATTTGGGCTAGTTGCCGTCGCCCGCGAGCGCGCGCGCCAGCGGCTCGTTGGTCGCCTCGATCTCGATGCGGTCTGCGAAAATCGCGCACCAGCCGCTGCCGAATTCACCGATGCGGGGCTTGGAACAGGTCATCGCCCAATCAAAGCCTATCGGCCCCTTGGACAACGTTTCGGCGCAACATCGCTGGACGACCACGGCGATAGCATAGGCGTCGAAATCGTCCATGCTGGCGAAACACACGATCCGCACGGCTGGGTCGTCGGGGCAGGTTTCCGCGATGAAATCGGCTCCGATGGTGGGAAATTCGGGATCGTTGAACGCCTCGCGAAACCCGCTCCACGGCACGTTCGCATCGTCCGGCGGAAAGGCTGCGAGCAGCGCCGCGCTCGGCGGATCGGGCGCGTCGTCATTCGCCAGCGCGTAGCCAGCGTTTGCGACTTCCTCGATCAGCGCGCACTCGGCGGCGGTGCAGCGAAAGGCGAAGCTGCCCTGAATCCAGATGTCAGCCATTGCTCGCCTCCTCCCGTTCGGGCGTGATGACAAGCGGGGGCACCGCGAAGTCGGCCGCATCGAAATGCGCGATGATCGCCGCATAGCTGCCCAATCGCTCGGCGGTGCAGCGCCCCATGAGGATATAGTCGTCCTCGTCGGCAGCGTAGCTTTGCGGTTCGCCGCTGCCGGTGAACACGGTGCGTTCCGCACCCCACTGGCAGGCATAGGCGCCCGACCAGCGCGCGAAGAAAAGCCCATGCGCGATGCAGAAGGCTTCGAGTCCCTCGAACCGCCCCCAGGCGACCTCGTGCGCCATGAGCGCCAAGGGCTCGCCCTCGGGCAGATCGCCGAGCGCGAAGGGTTCGCCGTCCCATTCGGTGGACAGCCCTTCGTTCGCGATGGCCTCGGCGAAGGCGGGAAGCTGGCTGGCGGGGAGCGTCCCGCCGATGGTGATGGATGCCGAAACACGGTCGGCCATGACAAGTCTCCTGTCTGAAATCCGCGCTGCGAGGGCCGCTTGCGGCCGAGCGGCGCGGCGATTTTATGGGGGGCGGAACGGGCGGCGGGTGCGCCGCCGCCCGTCCAGTTTCATGCGGCTTCGCGCTCGGGCTGTTCCTGCGGCTCGGCCTTGGCAGGGGCCGGAAGCGCAATCACCGCGCCGGGGCCGGTCGGTTCCGGCTCGCGGTCGGGGCGCGCCGCGAGCACCTTGGCATGAGCCGCGACGGTGCCGACGCCGCCGCGCGCCGTATAGGCAGCGGGCGGGAACGCCATCCATTTCGGCACCCAACCCTCGACCTTGGGCCGTCCGTTCGTGCCGTCCAGATGGTCGCGGACGATGCGCTTCAAGACCTTGCCCGGTTCCTTCGCATTGGCGGCGGCGACAGGTTCGCCCGCCACCTCGGCGACGATGCGGGTCAGCACCTCCTTGTCGCGGACACACTCGAAAAAGGCGTCGTCGGCCTGCCAGTAGCGGGCCATATCGACGCCGATCTCGCCGCCCACCGCCTCGACGGCGGCGCTGCCGCTGGCGAGCGTTTCGCCCATGACGATCACCACCACGTCCATGACGGCGCGGTCGGGCACGTCGAGCAAGCGGAGGAACACGCCGACAAGTCCGAAGTCGTCGCCGTTGCCGCCGGCCACGGTCGGTTCCTCGGGCGAGAAGCCGAGAAGGTCCAATACGGCGCGGCGCTTCGTATCGAAGTCGGTTTCCGCGCGGCAGGTTTCGACGCTTTCGGCAACCAAATCGTTGCGCGCGGTCTGCGGCTCGGGCTTGATGGTCCAAAGCGGCGAACCGACGATGGCGTGCGCCACCATCAAGCGCAGCGCGACCTTGGGGTGACGGGTCAGCGCGGCGCGCACGGCCGCGTGGCGATGCAGGTCGATATAGGTCTGCATCGTGCTCGTCACCTCGGGGCGCGGCACCTTGGGAGCGGTGTCGATCGGCTCGCCGCGTTCGAGCCGCTTGGCCTCCTTCGACGTGACATAGCCCTCGTAAAAGTCCACCTCGCCGCTCGCGCGCACGTCGATATAGACGCGCGCCCCCTTGCGCTTGGGAGCCTTCACAAACTCGTAGCGATGGAAGTATTCGCCGCGCGGGACGATCACGACATCGCTCCATCCCTCGTCGAGATAGGCTTCGCGGCGATCCTCGATGGCCGCGTCCTGCTCGCGCCAGAAGGCGTCGGCGTCGGCGAAAAAGCGATCCTCGCCGAACAGGTCGGCGATGATCGCGAGCTTGAGCCTCTCGACGTCGAACAGGGCATGTTCGACCTTGATCGACGCGCCGCCGAACAGCCAGTCCTTCAACTGATGGCCGGTCGGGCAATAGGCGTCGGGGTCGCTGAACAGCGCCAGCCATGCCTTTTGCTGGCTCGTGCTCGCCAAGGTCAGGTGCCGGACGGTCGCCGCGTTGATCTCTTCCTTGCGGTAGAGGTCGCGGATGCGCGGCAAGAGATTGCCGAGCGCGAGGATGCGTTTGACGCCAAGCTCGGGGATGCCGAACGTCGCGGAAATATCCGCTTCGTCGCGGCCTTCCTTGACCAGCCGGGTGAAGGTTTCCCAGCGTGTCACCTCGTCGGGCGCGAGCCGCGCGATATTCTCGATCAGCGACGCCTCGATGGCGGCGGCATCGTCGCCGTTCTCGAGAATGGCGCACGGCAAGGGGTCGGCGCTGCCGGTTTCGCCCGCGACGATCTGCGCGGCGGTGAAGCGCCGCGCGCCCGCGACGATCTCGAACGCATCGGGACCGCAATTCGGTCGCACGATCAGCGGCACGAGAACGCCGCGCGCGCGGACGGTCGGAAGGATGTCGGACACGTCCGGCGCCTTCTTCGCGTAGCGCATATTGGCCTTGCTGACGGACAGCTTGCCAAGGTCGATAAAGTCGAGTTTCATTGGTCTGCTCCTTCTGGAGCGCCGGTCCCGTTTGTCTTGCTGGATGGGCGGGACCGGCACTCGATGCGGCGAAACGCGCCGCGCGTCACCCGCCTCGGGGCGGAAGCTCCTTGCCGTTGCGGCTGTCGGCCGCGCGGCGAAGTTCGGTTTCAGCGAAGATGATCGCGCCCGCCCGCCGCGCGGTCTCGGCCCATGTCGAGAGCGGGGCGAACGGTTCGAAATGCTCGTCGCGCTCGATGAACAGGCCGAAGGGCAAGCGGACGCTCGCCATTTCGGACAGGCTGAATGTGCCGAGTTCGGGAAAGCCGAACCCCAAGTCGGCAAGGCCGAACAGCGTGTCGTCATCATCGTAAAGCTCGGTCGCGAGCCATGTTGCCGCGCCCAAGGGATTGAAGAATTTGACCAGCGGAACGGGATCGGGTTCTGGCGCGCCATCGCGCGCGGCGGCGCAGCGGGCCAAGTCGTTCGCGCGCAGCGCGAAGCGCAGTTCGGGGGTCAGCAGGATCATGCCGCCGCCCTCCGCTCGTCGCTTTCGCTGGCCTCGGTATGGCGCGCCATTATCCAGTCGGCGGCCTTGCTCGCCGCGCTCGCGGCGCAGAAGATGGCGCGATTGTCCTCGCGCAAGACCTCCAGCCATGATGCCAGATAATCGGCATGGCGCACGGTCGGTTCGATGCCAAGCGCGGCGCAGAGGAAGGCGCTACCCATTTCGGCGACCAGTTCCTCGCGGGCGTAGTCCTTGCTGCCGAACGGGTTGAGAATCTTGCGGTCGAGGCGCGAGGCGTGGCCGGTCGAATGGGTCAGTTCGTGCAGCGCGGTGCGATAATAGTTGATCTGCTCGAAGAACGCGGGTTGCGGCGGAACCTGCACATAATCATGCGCGGGTACATAGAAGGCACGGTTGCCGCCGATGCGGAAATCGACGCCCGATGCGGCAATAACCGCTTCGGCGACGGGCACGATCTGGCGTTCGGGGAGCGGCGCGGGGCCGGCGGCAAGGCCGGGGCGCAAGCCTTCGCATTGCGCGACGTTGAACACGGTGAAGCGTTTGAGGAAGGGCACGGCGCGGGCCTCGTCGCCGGTCAGGCGTGCGCGTTCCTTCTCGGCCTCGGGGGTGAAGCGGTCGGCATAGACAACGGTGGTCCCGCGCTCGCCCTTGCGGACGTTGCCGCCTGCTTCAAGGGCTTGGCGGAAGGTCAGCCACGATTGCGAAGGATAACCGCACTCGATAACCGCGCCCCAGAGAATGAGCACGTTGACGCCGCTGTAATTGCGGCTGGTGAGCGCATTGCGCGGAAGGCCGGGGGCGGCGGAGAAGCCTTGACCATTGGGGCGGCCCCAAGGCTGGACCCAAGGAACGCGGCCCGCCTCAAGTTCGGCAACGATCCGGTTCGTCACCTCGTCGTAAAGATTGGCGCGCTCTGCCGGGGGCTGGCTCCTGCCAGCTTCTCCGCGCGCGCGATGCTTGCCGCTCTGGCGCATGGCTATCCTCCTGCACCGCCCCAAAAACCCCAGGGCCTCCCCCGGAGCGGGGGTGGGCGGCGAACTGCGACCTGCCGGGCGCGGCCAGAAGGCGGTCCGCACCCGCAGGGCCGCAATGCAATGGAGGAGCCGAGCCCGAGCGCAGTCGAGGGCCGGCTTGCGGGACGCCGGGCCGGGCCCAGAAGGGAGCGCCGTCCACCCGTGCGACGAGGGGAAGGCCCAACGAAAAACGCCGCCGCGCCGGTCAGGCGCGGCGACGACAGGCCGGAGCAAGGCTCCGGCATCCCGCCAGTCCGATCATCACCTTTGGCCGGGACGCGCGAAGCGTGGCCCGGTGGAGCTTGGCGAACGGATGTGAGCCTAGCGGAATAGAGCGGCGGTCGCGCCGCAGGCGCGAGGCGCCCAAAAACCCGGATGCGTCAGGTCAGACCCTGCCGTCTTGACGCACTCTCGCCATGGTCGCCTTACGCGACGGTGACGCGGAGGCGAGCACTCGGCCGACTGACCCGCCGCGGATCAACCGTGCAGCGGGGATCCGTGCGAACCGGTGCGAGCGGTCATCGCGGGCAACAGGCTCATCATGGCGGCACTGGCGATGATGATCGCGCCGACCGCCGCGGCGATGCCGGTCGCGGTCGGCCGCGCGCCGCCGAGATGCATCAGGCCGGAGACGACGCTGTGGCCGGCGATCCCGGCGGGCACAGCGAAGAGAAAAGCGACCGCCCCGCGAACTGGAACCGGCAACCGTGACGCGATGAGCATGCGTCCGATCAGCAAGGCCGCGACGCCGACGACGAGGCCGAGAAGCAGGCCGAGCAACAGCCCCAGCTCGCCACCCGCCGCCCACAGAAAGGTGGCCGCACCCAGCCCGACCGGGAGCGCGAAGACGGCGAGCCGGAACATCGCCCAGGCGAAGAGGACGATGCCGGTGGCGGAAAGGATCAGACCGAGCAGCATGACGACCAACTCCATAGCCTCGGAACATAGCAGAAACACGAATCCGCATGAAGCCCGGATCGGTGCTCACTACGGACGGCCTGGCGCAGCCGTCTCGGGCGGCCCTGCGCGTAGCACGACGAACAGCGTGGCCGCGCCGGCTTCGCTCCGGCCGGCAGGGGGCCGGTCGCCGATCGCGAAGAAGATGGCATTGGCGGTACGCGGCGTTGCACTGGCGGCCGCGACAGCCGACTGGGAATTGACGGGCACTCCGGCGACGCTCGCGAGATAGGCGCGGGTCTCGCCGGGCAGCGCGCGGCCGGTCCGCACGTGCTCGGCATAGCGTGCCGGTCCCGCATTATAGGCTGCGAACAGACCGGGATAGCCGAAGCGGTCATACATCAGGCGAAGATAGAGCGTCCCCGCCAATATGTTGTCGCGCGGGCTATGTGGATCGGACCCGAGCCCGAGCCGCGCGCGCATTTCGGACCAGGTGCCGGGCATGAGCTGCATCAGCCCCATCGCGCCGGCGTGGCTGGTGATCGGGCGACCGTCCAGCATCGTGCGTCCGCCGCTCTCGGCGCGCATGACGCGCTCGATCCATTCTACCGGCACGCCGAAACGCGCCGAGGCTGCCTCGATATAAGGCCGCCAGTGAACGACCGACTGCGCGCCAGCCGGCGCCGCCGCTAGCAGCGCCAAGGCGGTGATGGCGACCCTCAGCCCAGCCACAACAGCCGCGCCTCGCCGATGACGTCGCCGCGCGATGTCGGTCCGAAATAACGCCCGTCGAACGAATCCGGGCTGTCCATCAGGAGGAACAGCGCACCGGTTCTCAGTGTCACACATCCGCTCCACCGCGGCATCGGCCGCCCGCGGCCGTCAGCTTCGCGGCGATCAGTGACTGGGCGGCCATTTACGGAGATATCGCGACCACGGGCGCAAACGCGGTCGCCGGGCACGGCCGCGACGCGCTTCACCAAAGGGACGTTGATCGGAATGTAGCGCCGCTCGGCGGCGAGCCGGCGCCAGCGGTCGGGCACGCGGGCCAGCACCATGTCGCCAGCCGCGATGTCGTGACGGCCGCCAACGGCATAGAGGCCGATCGGCGCGCTGGCCGACACGTTCCAGACCAGCCGCGGCGTCGGGGGCAGCGCGATCGTCGCCGTCAGCGCGGCGACGCCAACACTGATCAGCACGGAGGCCCGAACCGGCAGACGGGAGGGTAACAGCCTAGCCATTTCCGCCATCCCGCATGTTCGCGCGCGACCAGGCCTCGATATCGTCGATATGGTAGCGCCAGACGGTGCCGTGTTTCCGGCAGCACGGACCGCGCCGCTCGCGGCGCATCTTCTTGAGCGTGTCCGCTGCGAGGCCGAGATGGAACGCGGCCTGCTTGGTTGTCAGGAACGGGCAATGTTCGCGTGCCCGCCGGGCGCGCTCCGCGGTCGAAGATACAGCTCCACCGTTCACAGCGGGCGGCGCCACCTCGGTCGGTGTTCGTGCGCCGCCGCCTGCTTTGTCGTTCGGATCGTGTGTCATGGATGCAGCGTCTAGTCCGACGAACCCGCGTTACCCGCCGATCAGGCCCGCACGCGCCGCTTCCTGATCCGCGACGTAGGCGTCCAACATGTCCGCCTGACCGGGAAGCAGCGCGTCGATCGCCGGGAGGCCGTCAATATCGTCGCGGTAAAGCAGCACCGATGGGCACTGGCCTTCGACATTACCGAGATTGGGGCGATGCTGGGCATAGCCGATGAGCGCGGCCAGATCGGGATCGAACGCTCGAGCGATGGCGGGCGGGTAGACGAGATACTGATTCTCGAACGTCCGCAGCCATCCGAGGCAATAGGAGGTGATGACCGCGCGGCGCACATGATCGGACTGGTTAGCGCCGGCACCATGCAGGATCGATCCGAGGAACAGCAGCGCGGAGCCGGGTGGCATTTCGGCGGCGACCGGACGTGCATCGCCCGGTTGCGATGCCGCATCGTGATGGCTGCCCGGCCAGACCAGCGTCGCGCCACTCTCCAGCGTGAACGGATCGATCGGCCAGATGACGTTGATCTGATAGTGCATCCCGGTCTTGACGCCGCCCCAGAGATCCTGGTCGCGGTGCGGCACCTGCGCGAGCGCGCCGGGATGGATTTCGATCGCCTGGGTGAGGTTGAGAACGATACGATCGCACCATTCCCCGAGCACCGTTTCGGCGATACCGCAGATGATCGGGTGCAGCACAAGGCCGGCGATATGCCGTGAACGCCGCAACAACGCGCCAAAGCGCTTGGTGCGGGCTCCGTAGAATCCGCCTTCGCAAAAGGGCGTGGCGACGAAGCGCGGTGCGAGTTCGGCTTCGAGCGCGGTGATTAGCTCGGTCGGCACGGCGTTATCGACAATGACATAACCGTCGGCGAGCAGCATCGCGGCTAGGCGGGCGGGGTCGTGCATCGCCATTCCCTTCACGCGGCTCTTGCCGCCGCATCGGGAGTGATCGCACCCGGCACATAGATGCCGTTCGACGCCAGCAGCGCAGGCGTACCGGCGCAGATCTCGATGCGGAACGCTCCAAGGAACGCGCCATCGATGCGGCGCGCGGGGCCGAGCGGCGCTGCGCGCCAGCCCATCGCCAAAACCTCCTCGCGAAAAGCAGCGGTCACGACGCCGGTTAGCATGGTGATTCCGCTGCCGAGCGCATGATCGACCATCGCCGAGATGAGCCGGTTGCGGACACGCAGGCGTCCGGGGGCGCCCAATCGTTGCGGCAGGCAAAGTCGCGTAATCTCGCGAACCTGCTCCCCCCGGGGCGCATCGCACTCGCAGAGCGACGCGAAACGATCGGCGAGCAGATGCGCGCCCTCTGTCGATAGCAGCCGCATCGACCCCTGGTGAATGCAGCCATCGTCGGTGGCGATCAGATAGACCGCCTTGTCGCCGTCATAGCTGTCGATTTCATAGCGGCCGCCGACGACCGGAACATCCCAGCCCAGCAGATCGACGAACAGGGTCTTGCGGTCCTCGAACATCGAGGCGGCGCGCGCATCGGTAAGCGAGCACCCTTGGACAATATGGATCATAGCAGTAGCTCCCGTTCAACGTGAACGGTCGCAAAAGGAGCAGAGATGCGGAGTTCAAACAGTCGTCAATATTGAGGATGCGGCGATCCTACTCAGAAGCGCGGGACGATCTCCTCGATGCAGACGATCCCGCAGGCGAGCGCGATCGCCGGGAGCTGCGCGCGGGAATAGATGCCGAAATGCTCGCGCAGGTCGCGCATGTAGGTGCGCACGGTCGTTGGCGCGATGTGCATCATGATCCCGATCTCGACGTCGCTCTTGCCCATCGCCGCCAAGCGAAAGCATTCGAGCCGCTTTGGGCTGAGATGGGGCAATTCCAGGCGGCGCGCCGGAAAGCCGTGCAAGCGCCGCGCCTCGGTAAAAGCCTCGCTCGCCATCAGCGTCGCGATCCGGCAGATATGCGATGGCGGCAATTGCCCGTCGCGCGTTGCGAACGTACAGCATCCGGGCGGCTCGCCGGCGACGCCAATCGGAACGGTGAGGCCGTTGCGCAGGCCATGACGCGCGGCTTCGCGCACGATGCGCGCCTGCCGCCGCGTGAAGCCGCCCAGCAGTCGCTCCATTTCGTGCCAGCCGAACGCCCGGCTTGTCGAGCGCGCCGCGAGCAAGGCGGGATCGTCGCGGTAATAGCCTTCGGCGACGAAAACGTCGCCCCAGCTCTGGAAATTGTCCATGCGGAAATATCGCCCACCGGGCTGAAAGAAGGCCATGCTCTGGACGATCGCGAGCCATGGGAGGCCGAGCTGGCGTGCGGCGGCCTCGCTGCAACTGAACAGCTCGCGATCACTGTTCGCGCGCCTGGCCTGCTTAATATAGGCATCGAGGTCGCGAAACGGCACCGAGGGGCACTCCTTTCGACGCGCGCGTTGCGGGCGCGTCTATCGGGCGCGTGGTTCCAGCCCACGCGCGTGCAGCCCCCGATGATTTACTTGGTCTTGCTCGGCCGCCCCGTCGGCTTGTGCGGATGGCGCCGGAGCGTCACCGCCGGGCGCGCCAGTATCGCGCCGATTTCCAGTTCGTCGTCCGAAACGATCGAGATCGATATCCGGCCGGACAAGAGATAGACGGCATTGACGCCGAGTGCCTTCGCGAGCCGCTCCATTGCTTTCAGCGTCGGGCTCGACCGGCCATTTTCGATCGCACTCAGATAAGAGCTGCTCGTGCCCGCATCATGGGCGAGCGCTTCTTGCGTGATGCGCATCGCAAGCCGCAATTTCCTGAGATTCAAACTGAAGGACTTCGACGCATCCATAAGGGCGTAAGTTCACGCCCTGCGACCATTACTCCACACTGGATACAGGTTGGAGTTATTATCTATATTATTACGTTTTTACAAATATTTAAATGAGATTCCCGAACAACGCGCACTCAACTCTGATGCGGATTCTCAGGCGCGCCAAAAGACCGCATTCGGACGGTCGAATCGGTCGATGACCGAAGCCCTCACGCCAGGACATTGGCCGTGGCCGCCGCAGTGGAAATCCCATCGGCGTCGTCACATCCGGGGCGAGCATTGATTTCAAGCGCCGAGCGAATCACGATGCGAACAACGTCCCGTGGACACGTCCGCAATCGCCGTTCCGGCGTGGCGTACAGGAATCATCGGATAGTTTGACGTGCCTGTGTGTCGTTGTCTCCTTTGATTTGAATGCAGCGAAGCGGAGCGTCGCATTGGTTCATAGTTATGAAATCACCGTTCGTGTCGGGCCGCTGGCCGCCCACCATGCCAACCGACTACTCGCAACAGTCGGTTCTGGCGGTAATCCCGCAGCGGTCCGGTTTGCTCCAGCCCCGCCGAATTGTACTCGGATCTTCATGATGCAGCGGGATCGGTCCGGGGATCGGTAGTGACGAGCCCGAAAAACGTGGCGCCGGCATTGCCTGAAGGATATTGTCGATCTCCCGATAGACGCCTCGCGCTGCCATATGAGGATGGCGCGCCGCTTCGTCCGGATCAAGCACGGGGGCAAAGCAGGCATCGCTGCCTTCCAGCAGTGCGCGCCATTCTTCCCGTGTCCGCATGGCGAATATCTCGCTAAAACGCTGCTTGAGCTCGGGCCAGGCATCACGATCATAGCCGTCGTCAAAACTGCTATCGCCGGCCAACCCCAGCTTTTTGCAAAGCAGCGCATAGAACTTGGGCTCGAGTGATCCGACTGAGATGAAATTCCCGTCGGCGCACCGATAGGTCGAGTACCAGTGAGGGCCGTCAAGGATGCTGCAGCCGCGTATGCTGGCAACCTGGCCGGCGGCCTTCAGGCTCAGGAGCAAGTTCATCATGTGAGCGCTCCCATCGACGATCGCGGCGTCAACCACTTGCCCATTCCCGGTATCCCGGGCGTGCATTGCCGCTGCGAGGACGCCGATGGCCAAATAAAGCGCTCCACCCCCAATATCGCCTACCAGGCTTGGCGGCGCCATTGGCGGTTCACCAGGATGCCCAGCATACCAAAGGGCTCCTGACAGCGCGATATAGTTGATGTCATGGCCGGCCGCTTGGGCGAGAGGTCCCTGCTGCCCCCAACCCGTCATGCGACCGAATACAAGGCGGGGGTTACGCGCTAGGCAAACCTCGGGACCAAGGCCGAGCCTCTCCATCACCCCAGGCCGCATGCCTTCGATCAGTACATCGCCCCTTTGGACGAGATCCAGGACATGCGCGACGCCTTCGGGGGACTTCAGATCCAAGGCAATTACACGTTTCCCGCGGTTCACAATGGCGCCGCTGCCAAGATCGATATTTTCGGAGTTAGGGCTTACGCGTTCAATGACGACGACATCGGCGCCAAGGTCGGCCAACAGCATTCCGCAAAACGGCGCCGGGCCGATGCCCGCAATTTCGAGTATTTTGAGGCCTGCAAGCGGACCAGTTTTCGTCATTCAGGCATACCTGCGTCTGAGACCTTGGCGCTTTGATCCAGGCCGTTTCGCCGCTCCAGATTTCGAGACGGGTTGCAGTCGTGCTGGGCGGCAGTGTCGAAAGTAAGATTGGCAAAATGACCTTGATTCGCCTAATTCATTCTCTGGAGCAATTATTCCTGTGGGGCATGTCCATGCTCGATTCTCGCCTCAAGCATGCCGTCGCGGTTGGTCAGCTTCGTTCCTTCTCCAGGGCAGCGGATGCGGTTGGTGTCACGCAGTCGGCGGTGACCAAGAGTGTCGCTGAACTCGAACGGTATCTTGGCTATTCCCTTTTCCATCGGACCTCACGGGGCGCGATGCCGACAGAGGAGGGACGCGAATTTATCGATCGCGCAGCGCGCTTGCTTGCCGACGCAGCTGAACTACTCGGAGATACAGCCCGCCGCGCCGACGCCTATGCGGGCCCGCTTCGAATCGGACTGTTCCCAGGGTCAATCGACTGGTTGCTCACCCAACCTCTGGTTTCTTTGCTGCGGCGCCATCCGGCAGTGCGCGTCGAAGTCGTTTCGGGCAACAGCGAAAGGGGCGTGCGACTCCTGTCGCGCGGCGATATCGATGTCGCCTTTGGACTTGAAGCGGCCTTTGCACGCTGGCCGGAATTCAAGTGCGAGCGGGTCGCCTCGATCGAAATACTGCCTTTTGTGCGGAACAATCATCCCATTCTGGGGATAAACCCGACCAGCAAGGAGCCGCTGGTCCAGTTCGAATTCGTAGTGCCCTCATCTTCCGAACCCTACACATCGATCATTCAGCAGATGTACGAAAAAAGCGGTAAGCGTCCCGCTGACTGGATCCACATGACAGACTATTTTCAATTGGTTCGACGGATCGTTGCCACATCCGATGCTATCGGGATGGTTGCAAAACAGTTCACCGAGAACTCATGGTTTCGCGCCAATTTCGTGGCCTTGGAGGGAATCGGTTTATTCGATCCATTGACGCTTTGTTATGCTGTGCGTAGCCGCTGGCAGGTAAAACCGGCTGGCCGTGCGCTCGTCAGCCTTGTTCGTCAGGCATGGCGCACCGCACCATCGGATTAACGGCAAGGGGGCGGGGTGCGATCGGAAATCCGCTGCATCCGTCGCGATCAGCTAGAGCATTTCGCGCAGAAGTGGGAACCGGCTTTCCGGCAGGAAATGCTCTAGCAAATTGATCTTGGGCATTTTCCGAGTTGGCGGGTGATTCCACTCGCCTCGAAAATGGCCTAGAAGCTAATCGCCACTTCTCCGCCGATGACGCGCCCCCTGTTTAGCGGTGAAAGGCTTGCACCCGTGCCCCCGAAGGCCGCCGGCAAAGGTGTATCGCCGCCAATCGTCACCTCATTCAGGAGGTTTCGGCCATAGATGGAGAAGCGCCAGTGCTTGTTGTCGGTCGCCAATGTGAGGCTCGCATCGAGCATATCGGCGCCCTGAAGGAAGCCGACGTTGTTGTCGGTGAATGCCGCCTTGTCGCGATGCGTGAAGCTGACACGCGCCGTTGCTGTCCCCAATTCGCCAAGCTGCTGATCATAAGTCAGCCCCACGCCATAGGTCCATGGCGACAGCCTTGGCAATTTGAGCGCACGATCCACATCGTTGATGACGCCATCACCGCTGAGGTCGAACTGGACGTTGCGATACTGGCCATTCACGTAGCCGAGCTGACCCGAAATCACGAGGTTGGACAAAAGAAAAAACTGCCCCTCGGCCTCGACGCCTTTGATTGTGGCGTCGGCGGTGTTCCGTATGACCTGGCTGACGCCAAGCGGTCCGGGCAGGTTGATCTCGCGCTGCAGGTCCTTCATGCGATTGTAGAAGGCCGCCAGGTTGATCCGGTGGCGCCCGAATTGCTTCTTGGCGCCGAGTTCGAAACTGTCCTGGGTCTCTTGATTGAATGGCCCCGGCGGCACAGCGGGATCGGTGTTGCGCAAATTATATCCGCCGCTGCGGAACCCGCGCGTGTAAAGGCCATAAATCTGCGTGTCGTCATCCGGCTTCCACTGAAGGCCGATTTTCGGCGTAAACCCTCGCCATTTTGCCGCGTCGGCGAAATTGGTTGCACAGATCAGCGTGTCTAGATTGCAACCATTTGCGCGCAAGGCCGAGACCCGAACGGCTTTGCGTTCCCAGCTATACCGCGCGCCGAGATTCAAGGTCAGCGTATCGGTGAAATGCCAGTCGGTCGAAGCAAAAATGCCCCATGTTGTCTGGTCTTGCGTACCCCCACCGGAAACGATCCGAGCACCGCCCAAAAGATTCCGCAGCTCGGCGTAACGAAGATCCTGGGAAAAATAGTATAGACCGGTTGTCAATTCGACGTCACCGAACCTTCCGGCATAACGAAGTTCGTCGCTGAGCTGATCCTGGTCGATTTCGAAAAAGGCATGAAAGAAGGACTGTGGTGTTCCATCGATATCAGCGCCCGCGGAGGATCGGAATTTCCGATAGCCAGCGATGTTGGTGAAGACGCCTCCGCCCAGACCGACATCGATGTTGGTTTCCACGATCGCCTGGTCCCATTTGGCATCATAGAAACCTGGGAAATTGATCGAAAACCTGAAGCTGTCGCGGGGAAACAGCGCGTGACTCTGGACAGGGGCTCCATCGCTTTCGACATCGCCATGCTCATAGCGGAGATCCATTCGGAAGCGGTCGCCACCCTTGAGCGAAAGTGCCGGGCGAATGATAAGGTCATGTGATTTACCGAAGCTGCGATTGTCGAAGCGGTTGCGAAACCAGCCATTGTCGTCGCTGTAGTAGACGGCCAATTTGGCAGCCAAAACGTCATCGACGATAGGTCCGGTAACCGTGCCGCTTACGGTCTTCTTCAGTCCCGTTTCAATGGATAGCTTGGCTTTGGCTCCAAAATCGAAGCTGGGCCGTGTGGTCCGCACAACCACGGCACCGCCGGTAACGTTGCGACCGAAAAGCAAGCCTTGCGGTCCACGCAGAACTTCGATCCCCTCAAGGTCGAAGTTGTCCAGCACGACACCAGCGTTGATGCCGAGGTAAATACCGTCAGTGAAAACGCCTACGGTGGGGTCGATCGATGGGATCGTGCTGTTGATGCCGAGGCCCCGGATAGTGAAATTGGCATAGCCCGGTGCCGTACCCACATCCTCGAGCTGGACGTTGGGAACGTCGTAGCTCAGACTTTGAAGATTCTGGACGAACTTGGCGTCCACTGCGCTTCACCAAAAGCCGTGACCGCCATCGGTACTTTCTGCACGCTTTCGCCATAGCCCTTTTTGGTGGCGGTAACGACAATGTCCTCAGCCAGCGCTTCCGTGGCGCTCCCGGTTTGGTCGTTCGCCTGGGGCGTTGCTTCCTGGGCAAATGCTGTTCCCGAGCACAACAACGCGGCAGACGCCAATAGACATCCTCTCATGGCTGATCCTCTCTTCCCAGGAGATATTGTGTAGTTCATGCCGTTTGGCGGCATTTGAGGGCCGTCGTCCAATTCAATTCGCTGCAGAACTATTCCTGCTGCTCATCGATATCTGGCGGCGGCACGACGCCATCGGCAGCCCGACGGCCGCTCAAAAATATCATGGTAATTCATTGGGTTGATTACGCTCTCAGCGCCCGTTCTACCGCCTCAAGGCTGTCATTCAGCCCGAGCGGGTGCTCGGCATCCGTGAAGTCGACAATTCTACCCCAGTGCCGGGCGACATCATCGAGCGTGAACGCCCTGTCCGCTCCGAAGGCGTGCCCAAGCGCGCGCTCCCACCTAAGCTTGGCGATATAGCCGGCTCCAACTTCAAAAAGCCCTTTGGTTTCGCTGCAATTCTCGTGCGCAAGCCAACCGACCAATGGACTGATCGCTTCCGCTCTGAGATTGGCGAGAAACTCTTGTGGAAAGGCGGTCGCGGTCATACGCGATGCGGCGATTGGGGCGATCGTATTAACCTGGATGTTTCTGGACCGCCCCTCCTCCGCCAGCGCGTTCGCAAGCCCCAATATTCCGAGCTTGGCTGCGGCATAGTTGGCCTGACCGAAGTTGCCGTAGATTGCGGCTGCAGACGTGGTCATGACGATGCGGCCATAGCCCTTGTCGCGCAGTATCGGCCATGCTGCCTGCGTCACTGCCCGCGTCCCATTCAGATGGACCCGCTGAAGCAGTGTCCAGTCTTCGTCGGTCATTTTGTGGAAGCTCACATCGCGCAGGATGCCGGCATTGTTGATGACGACGTCAACGGTTCCGAAGTTGTCAAGCGCGGCTTGGATGATCAGCGCGCCCTCCTCGACCGACGCATAATTTGCCACCGCCTGACCGCCCGTGGCTCGAATTTCGTCGACCACATTGTCAGCGGCTGTGGAGCAGCTGCCGCTCCCTTTCTCGTCGCCACCCAGATCATTCACCACCACCTTGGCTCCGCGCCCGCCAAACATCAGCGCGTACTGGCGCCCAAGTCCGCCTCCGGCTCCGGTCACAACCACTACCCTGCCATCGAAACGAAGCTCTTCGTCCATCGCTTGTCTGCCTCTTTTACCTGAGCGACGCATCTGCGCATTTGATCCTGTGCGAGTCAGGCACGCGGCTCCATTTCCGTCGACGCTGTCGTTTTCGTCTGAGCCTTACCGAAAGGCTTGAATGCCGGTCAGGGCGCGCGAAACAACAAGCTTTTGAATCTCCGTCGTGCCATCGGGGATGGGGCAAATGATCGCCTCACGCACCAGCCGCTCGACGATGAATTCGCGGGTGACGCCGTTGCCGCCATGGATCTGAAGCGCATCGCGCGTCGCTTCGATCGCCATTTCGGTGGCGTACCACTTGGCCATCGAGCATTCCGTCTCTGCGCGCGTGCCCGCCTGGACGAGGGATATTGCCCGGTGCGTCAACAGACGGGCTGCGTCGATCTTGGTCGCCATGATGGCGATCTTGTCGGCGATCAGCTGATGGCCGGCGATCTTCTTGCCATGCTGCGCGCGATCGCGAGCGTACGCGATCGCCTCATCCATTGCTCGCCGTGCGATGCCGATACTCCACATCGCCATATGGCAGCGGGCAATCTCGAACACTTGCAACGTATTGCGCAATCCATCGCCGACCCGGCCGATCGTGTTTGCCACCGGTACGCGGCATTCGGTCAGGAATATCTGTGCAGTCGATTGGCCGTTGAGCGCCATCTTCTGGATATCGCGCACCTCATACTCACTCTCGTCACGATCGACCAGGATGTGAGTGACTTCATTTTCGCCAGTCTTGCACGTACAGATGAAGATGTCCGAGTAGGCTCCGTTGGTGATCCAGGTCTTTTCGCCATTGATGACCCAGAAATCGCCGTCTCGTACGGCGCGTGTCTTGATGGCGGCGACGTCCGAGCCGACATCGGGCTCCGAGATGCCGAGCGAAACGAACTTCTCGGCCGCGACGAGGTCGGCAAGATAGCGTTGCTTGATCGTCTCCGGGGCGAAGCGGCGGATGAGTTCTGCGCCAACCGCGTTGATGAAGCCGGGTATGGCCACATCGAGCGAGGAATAGGCGATCTCCTCGAAAATGAGCAGATGAGTGAGCCATCCCATATCAAGCCCGCCCCATTGCTCCTGATGCGGTGCGGTAATATGGCCATAGCCGGTCAGTGCTTGAGTCCATTCCTTCATGAGCGGTTTGGGGATGAACCGCTCCCCATGCCGGCGGATTTCCGGCTCAAGCTTGTTGTCGAGAAAGCGGCGGACGGTTTCCACCGCCATGCGTTGTTCATCGGACAGCTCAAAGTTCATATCGTGACCCCGTGTTTCCCTAGGCGCGCTCTGACAACTACCGGCCCAGGATCGTGACGGCGACCACCGCCTCTTCCACCCCGATGACACCTCCGCCGTTCTGCGCGATCGCGAACCGGGCATTCGGAACCTGTCGATCTTCCGCCTCGCCGCGCAATTGCAGCGCAAGCTCGTAGATTTGGCCGAGCCCGGTGGCGCCGATCGGATGTCCCTTGCATTCAAGCCCGCCCGACGTGTTTACCGGAATACGCCCACCCAGCGCCGTCTCACCGCGCTCTGCCGCGAGTCCGCCCTCGCCAGGCGGCGTCAGGCCGAGCGCCTCGATTTCAATGATCTCGCCAACCGCCGTGGCGTCATGCACCTCCGCGACGCCAATATCTTCTGGCCCCACGCCGGCCATCGCATAGGCCCGGTTCGCCGCAAGGCGGCTGACATGGTGGTCATAATCAAAGGGATCGCGCGCGGCGCCGGTTTGCAGCACAGACGCCAGGATTCTTAGCGCCCTGTCCGGGGCTGCCGACAGTTTGCGCCGACCGGCTTCGCTGCAGATGATCGCAGCGGCGGCGCCGTCGCTGATCGGAGAGCACATCGGCAGTGTGAACGGGTAAACGATCGGAGGCGCAGCGAGTACACTTTCGACGGTATATGGGAGGCGATACTGGGCAAGCAGATTGCGCGTCGAATGCATGTGATTTTTCGCCGAGACGGCCGCGATTTGCGCTTGCGTCGAGCCGTAGGTCTTCATGTGCGCGCGTGCCATCGCGGCGTATACATCCATGAAAACGCTGTAAGGCTGACTCGATGTCGTTCCTTCCGGAACATCGACGCCATTGCCCATGGCCAGCAGCTGCGCGCGGCCCGACTCGGTTTCATGCACGTCCCAAGCGCCATCGAATGCACTGAACATGAGCGCCTTGTCGGGCGAGTACATCTTCTCCGCGCCGAGCGCGAGTACGACATCCGCTGCCCCCGATCGAACATAGGCGGCGGCCATGTGCAAGGCCGTGGAAGCCGTCGCACATGCGTTTTCGACATTCACCACGGGAACGCTTGAGATGCCCATCGCTCGCGCCACGATTTCGCCGCGGATCATGTCCTGGCCCTCCATATGCCCCTGGACGCAATTGCCGAAGAAGATGGCTTCGACATCGCCGGCGGTGCATCCTGCGTCGGAAAAGGCCTGCGACGAAGCTTCGGCGCAGAGCATTTTCAGGCTCTTGTCGAACTGTTTTCCGAACGGGGTCATCCCAACCCCCATGACGAATATGTCGGTCATTCGTTGATCCATTCTTCCAATGTGTTCCGCATCCGATCAGGTCTCACCGGTCGGAAAAATCGGGCTTCCGCTTCTCCCGGAATGCCGCCAGTCCTTCGACAATGTCGTTGGACAAGGCGTAAGCAGCCATGGCTTCGAGTTCCTGACGCAGCCCGACTTCGAGCGAGCTATCCTGCGCAGCGCGGACTAGCTGCTTCATGTAGGCGAGCCCTGGCCGGCTCTTTTCTGCAAGAGATTCTACCAGCGCTTGCGCTGCCGCAATGAGATCCTCGGGAGCAACCAGTTGGGTCACGAGTCCGGCTTCCTTCATCTCGGCAGCCGAGATGGTCCCGCCGGTCATCATCAGATGTTTCGCACGCGCTTCGCCGATCTTCCTAGGGAGTCGAACCGACCCTCCACCGCCGGGCAACAGGCCGTAATTTGCATGGGCGTCGCCAAATCTGGCCGGGTGCGCGGCAATGACGAGATCACAGCACAACACCAGTTCCAAGCCGCCGGCGAGCGTAAGGCCGTTGACCGCCGCAATTATCGGAAGGCGCGACGTCTCGATCCTGTTAAAAGCCTGACCGAGCCGCGGCAGAAACAGATTTAAGCGTTCGGCGAGAGTTTGTCCGCCTGTTCCATCGCCAATTGCGAGCAGATCCGCGCCAGCGCAAAACGCCCGTCCGGCGCCGGTAAGAATGCAAGCGCGCACCGTCGCATCTGCTTCCGCTGCCTCGATCGCTGCGGCTAGTTCCTCGGCCAAAGCCAACGACAGACTGTTCAACGCTGCCGGCCGGTTGAGGGTCACCCAAAGCGCTGGGCCGCGTTGCTCAACCAGGATGTATTCATAATCCATTGCAGTCTCCCGCGCGCCGGCAGGCGGTCACCGGAATAGAGGATGTGGCTAGGATGGCTGCGTCGGTCATGCCCCCGAAATGCGCCGGTCCTGGCCCGCCCAATAGGGCTCTCGAAGCTTTGAACGAAGCACCTTTCCGACATTGCTCAACGGCAGTGGCTCGGCGGTAAAAACGACCTTGCTTGGCTTTTTTGCGGAGCCCAGACGCTGGCGCACCAAATCTATTATCTCGGTCTCCGTGATTTGTGCTCCGGGCTTGACACGCACCATTGCAAGCGGCGTTTCACCCCATTTTTCATGGGGCACGCCAAAGACCGCGACCTCGAGTACACCGGGATGGTCGGCAATTACGTTTTCGATTTCGGTGGGATAGATATTGAAGCCGCCTGACACGATCATGTCGTTGTTGCGATCGAGCAGATACAAAAATCCGTTTGTGTCGATCATGCCGACATCGCCGGTTTTGACCCAGCCATCTTCCATGCGCCGGGCGGTTTCCTCCGGATCGTTCCAGAATTCCTCCATCTGGCCATTTTCGAACCGTGCGACGATCTCGCCGGGCTCGTTTGGTCCCAGCACCTTTCCGTCCTCGTTACGGATTTCGATATCGGCGCCGCTCATGGGACGTCCGACCGCCCGAATTGGGGCAGAACCTTCAAATTCGCCGAACCACTCGTTGGGCCCCATAGACGCGATGGGCAGGATTTCGGTCTGTCCATAGCCCGAATGAAGAACATGATTCCCGAATATCTGGCACGACTTGCGAAGCGTCGGCTCGGAGATCGGCGCTGAAGCACTCAGCAGAAACTTCAAATTCGGAAAGTGGCGGCCATATGCCCCGTCGTGATGCACTATGGCATTGAGCATGGTGGGGGCTACAAAGGCATGGCTGATCCGTTCCTGCTCGAGAGTGTCAAGAAAGGACGCTGGATCGAAGCCGTCCATCATCACGTTGCGGGCGCCGCAATACCAGGCCGGCACGAACAGGAAGCCCGATGCATGGGACAACGGGCCGACATGCAGAATGGCATCCCCTGGAGCCACTTGGGGGCCGATGCTGAAAAATGCGGCGGAGATCGTCATCCATGAACGGTGCCGATAGGCAACGCCCTTGGGTTTGCCCGTCGTGCCGCCGGTGTGGCGGATGACACAATAGTCCTCCGGCGCGACGACGGGATCGGGATCCCGGTCCGAGGCTGTCGCCAACCAATTCTCATAGTTGTGATCGCGGATAATGATCCGCTCAAGCGTCGGAGCTTGGGCATCCAGCCCCGCCAACTCCGAAGCCAATGCCTCATCGACCAGCGCCAACCGAGATCCGGTACTCGCGATCATATGGGCGTGCGCTTCACATCGGTTGCGCGCATAGAGAGGAACACGCGTATAGTTTCCAATGGCAGCCGCCAGTATGATGTCGGCGGCCTCGATGGAGTTCTTCTCCAGCGTAGCAATCCGGTCACCCGGTTGAAGGCCGCACTCCGCAAGAGCATTTGCGAGCTTCACGCCGCGCAACCAGGCTTCCGAGAAAGTCAACCGCCTGTGGCCGTGAACGAGAGCCTCTTGCTGGGCGAAATAACGTGCGGCGCGACGTATTTGCGTACGGACGTCCATCAGCCGCGCTCCTCTAAGGCGCTCGCCCACAATGGCGCAGTCGACACATAATAAACTGACATGCGATAGGCCTCTCCGGACTTCTTTTCGTAAGCATCTGTGTCTGCAGCATTGATCCAATCGTCCAATTCAATATTCTGCGATGCTATTCTTGCTGCTCATATTATCGTGCCGGATCATGTCGGCGGCTTTCTCGCCGATCATGATGCAGGTTGCATTGGTGTTGCCGTTGACGACTGATGGCATGATCGAGGCATCGGCCACGCGGATATTTGCGAGGCCGTGAACGCGCAGGCGGTTGTCGACCACCGCCATCTCGTCGGTGCCCATCTTGCATGTTCCCACCGGATGATAAGCATGATTGGCTTCTGCCCGGATATAGGCGTCGATCTCTTCATCAGTTTCAAGGTAGCGGTCAGGATAGAGAGGCCGTTTCATCATCGCCTTCATGCGATCCGAATGCAGGATCTCCTGCACGACACGGAAGGCATTGCGCAACGTCTTGAGGTCGTCGGGATGACTCAAGAGATTGAGGTCCATCTTGGGATCGGATTCGGGGTTTGAGTCATGTAAGGCAACCCAGCCGCGGCTCTTTGGGCGCCCAATATTGAGAATGATCGTATAGCCCCATTTCGTCATCAGCTTGTAGTCGCGCGCATGGTCGCGATAGGCGACCGGCACGACATGGACCTGGCAATCCGCCCGGTTCTGCCCCGGCGCGGATCGCAAGAAACCGCCTGCAGCCGTGGGCGGCGATGCCAGCCAGCTTTTCCTTTGCGTGAGATACTGGAATAGGTCTCGCACGGTCTTGATCGCGCCAACGACATTGAGTGCGATCCCGAGCCGCTTCTTCGACTGGTAGATCAGCATCAGGTCAGGATGGTCGTGAAGATTCTGGCCGACACCGGGAATATCATGAATCACTTCGATTCCATGCTTCTCCAACTCATCACGCGGTCCGATACCGGAAAGCATCAACAGTTGGGGCGAATTATAGGCGCCGCCGCTGACAATGACTTCCTTTTCGCACGGGATCGTCTTCAACTGCCCGTCCTGGGAATACTCGACTGCCACCGCGCGGTTGCCCTCAAACCTGATACGATGGACGCGGGCATGTACTTCGACGCGGAGGTTGCCGCGCCTGCCCATCACCGGATCAAGGTAACACGCCTTCACGCTGGCGCGCTTCCCGTCCTTCACGGTAAACTGATAGATGCCGACACCTTCCTGGCTGGCCCCATTGAAGTCCGGATTGGCTTGATGGTCCAGTCCAGTCGCCGCCTCGATGAAAGCATCATAGACATCGAATTCGCGCTTGCCGTTGGATACGTGAAGCGGTCCCGACGAGCCGTGAAACTCATCCTCACCGCGCTCATTATTCTCAGCCTTGCGGAAATAGGACAGGACATCGTTGTAACCCCAGCCGTCGTTGCCGAGTTCGGCCCAGTGGTCGAAATCCGACCGGTCGCCGCGGATATAGACCATCCCGTTCATACCGCTCGATCCACCCAGCATCTTCCCGCGCGGATTGTAGAGGCGGCGGTCGTTGAGCGCCTTTGAAGGGTCGGTGTTGAACCGCCAGTTGAGCGTATTGATCCGATAGTCTTGGATCAGCGCCGCAAAAGCGCCGGGCGTGGACACAAGCGGCGAGGTGCCTGGGCCGCCTGCCTCGAGCAGGCAAACGGTGACATCGGGGTCCTCGGACAACCGGCTGGCGATAACGCCGCCCGACGACCCACCTCCAATAATTACATAGTCAGCCATTTGCTTCCCTTGTCATTCGACCCATGCTGGCGACCCGGCGTCATGCAACATGCCAGCATCAACCGCCGCAGCCACGTCAGAGGATCTTTTCGAAGATGTTGAGTAGTCCTTCGGTCTTGCTCGAATAGGGTGGCAGAAGTTGACCAAGCAGGCTGAGTTTCGGCTGAGAGAACACCGGCTTGTAATGAGTGAAGCGCTCGAAACTGGCGACGCCGGTATAGGCACCGATGCCGCTCTGTCCGATGCCACCGAAAGGCAGCCGGCGCTGGAAGACGTGCATGACCGTGCCGTTGAGAGTCACGCCGCCAGCGTGCGTTTCGGAAATGATCTTGCGCCGTTCCTCACTTTCGTCGCCAAAATAATAGAGCGCCAGCGGGCGCTCATGCCGGTTTACGTAGCGAATGAGATCGTCTTCGGAGCGATATGGCATGATCGGCAGGATCGGTCCGAAAATCTCCTCCTGCATCATCGCCATGTCATCGGTAACGTCGAGAACCGCCAACGGCACGATCCGATGCCGTTCAGGAAGCGTTCCATCGCCGTTGTCCGAGAGGTTGAGCACCGTCGCGCCCTTGGCTTCGGCATCATCGAGCAAACCTTGGAGCCGCGCGAACTGTCGGTCATTGATGATACTGGTGAAATCGGGGTTGCTTGCCGCGTTGGGGTAGCATTTGGCAACCTGAGCGCGGAGTGCGGCGACGAAGCTTTCCATCTGATCGACATGGACGAAGGCATAGTCAGCGGCGATGCAGGTCTGGCCGGCGTTGAGCAGCTTGCCGAACACTAAGCTTTCACAGACTTGTGCAAGCGATGCACCCTTGCCCACGATGGCAGGGCATTTGCCGCCAAGTTCCAGAGTAACAGGTGTAAGGTTGGCAGCCGCCGCTTCATAGACTTTGCGGCCAACCGCGGGTGAACCGGTGAAGAGAATATGGTCGAAAGGTAGGGCCGTCATCGCCTGTGCCATGTCGGGCCCGCCCTGGACAATCGCGAATTCCTCTTCGGCGAAATACCGGCGCACAAGCCGCTCGCTGGCTTCGGCGGCGTTGGCGGAAACTTCGCTCGGCTTTGCGATCACGCGGTTGCCGGCCGCCAATGCACCGGCCGCGCCAACGAATATGGTGCCGAGCGGATAGTTCCACGTGCCGAGAACGCCCACCACACCTAGGGGCTGGGGGACCAGGCGCGATGAACCGGGAAGGCCGAAGATGTCAGTCTTCACCCGCCGCGGCCTCAGCCACGTCTTCAGATTGCGGCGCGCAAATTTAATTTCCGATATGCCAAGCATCAGGTCGAGCAGGATAGTCTCGTAGCGGGATCGAATGCCGAAATCGGCGGCAACGGCATCGACCAATTCGTCTCTGTGCTGCTCAAATATCCGGCCAAGGCGCCCGAGCAGGTCCATGCGTTCTTCGTAGCTGCGCGAAACCTGCTCACGCGTCCCTTCGCGTTGGGTCGCGAAAATTCGTTCCAGCTCAGTTCTGTTCCAAGACGCATCCACGTTAAATCGTCCGGAGGCGCGCCGGCCGCTCGGCGCTGCTCGCCTGGGCGGTGCTTTCAGCTGCGCCGATCTCAGTGATCGCAGCGCGCTCGATTCTGTACGCCGTGCCGATGAATGAGGGACCGTTGCCGGTGGAACGCATCATGGATACTCCTCGGTCTGAAAGTCAGGTCGAAAAATCGGGGGCAGCGGGCGGGAGAGGATGCCCGCCGCCCCCGTCGCAGCAGCGATCAGAACTTGACTGTCGCTTCGACGCCATAAGTGCGCGGCATGCCGCGGTTCAGATAATCGTAGCCGAACACGTTCATGTTGAGGCCGTAGGTGTAGTAATATTTGTCGAACAGATTCTTCGCCCACAAGCTAACCGACATATTGTCGTGCGCATAGGTTAATCGCGCATTGGCGAGCCAGTAGCCCGGATTTGCGCATGTAATCGCCTTACCCGCGAGCGTTATGTTCGATCCCGCTGGGGGTGTATCGCACGGTGTCTGCCCATAATTCTTGAACGGATCAAAATAGTACTTGCCCATGTAGGACGCATCACCGCGCAAGGTCAGCTTGTTGGTGCCGTCATCGATCATATCCCAGTCGAATCCGGCCTGGAACGTAACCTCCGGCGCGTTCGGGAAGGGATTGCCGTTGACGTTCAATGTCGGGCTTGCCGGGTTTGCCGGATCGATCACATTGCCTTTGTACTTGCTGTTGAGATAGCCCAGCGAAGCATCGAAACGCAACGTATCGGCCACCTGCCAGGCGAGTTCGGCCTCGCCACCGAACAGGCGACCATTGGCGCTGCGCGTGAAGGTTGTAGCGCCAACCACCTGCGTTACTTGGTGATTCGAATACTCGTAGTAGAAGCCCGCGAGGTTAAGTTGGACGCGGCGATCGAACAGCCGGGTTTTGAGCCCCGCCTCATATGCATTCACCTTTTCAGGCTGGATATAATAGACTTGATTGACGCCCTGATAGGCAAGCCCGTTGAAGCTGCCGCTGCGGTAACCGCGACTGTACTGGAGATAGCCCATGATATCATCGGCGAACTCATAGCTGACATTGATACGGCCGGTTAGCCTGTTTGCCTTTTCGCGCTGCTCAAGCGGCGCGAGATTGGGGTTGTATGGATTGCTGTAGGGGATCAGGTTGACAACCGGCGTCGTACCGTCGAGCGCATAGAGGAAAGTGCTGCCGTTAAGGTAATTGACCTTATCCTGGGTGTAGCGTGCACCCACCGCCACGGTCAGCCGCTCGGTCGTTTTCCAGGTTACGTCGCCGTAGATCGCCTTCGAGGGGCGCGACACGTCAAAACGCTGTTCGCCGAGGATCGGGGTGAACGGAGGCGCGCCTGCCCCGGCGCAGCCCGCCGAAAAGCTACCCCCCATGCCGCCATTGCCCGTATTATTGATCGCGATGTCGGTCTGGAGTGCAATCAGCGAGCGTGCATCAAGGAAGCCGTTGGGATTGATCTCGATCGCGTCGCAGAATCCGGCATCGCCAGGCCCCAACGCCGGATTGGCGGCAAAGGCTGGGATATAGCGGATCGCGTCGGGCGTTCCGATTGCGGCGTTATTGTAGCTGCCCGGAAGACCGGCGCCAAGCAGCAGCGGCCTCAGCGCCCCGAAAAAGTCCGGGTAGTTGACCGTCTTGACCTTGTCCCTGCCATAATAAAGGCCGGCAATGATATCGAGGCGGTCGTTCGAATAGCTGAAACGCAGATCCTGGTTGAAATTCTTGCTCGTCGACGTGAGGCCGATCGAGCAGAGATCGGCTGGGCCGCCATCGCAATCATCAGGATTGTTGATATAGTCGCCGGTGTCGTAGCCGGTAATCGAGGTGACGGAGAATTGGTCGCTGACATCCCATTTGATGTTGAGGGCTATCCCTTTCGACTTGCTGATGTTCTTACCTACCCGATCAACTGCGACCTCATTGTCACGCAGCAACCGCCCGCCTAGGAAAGGTTGCGGATCGTAACGCGAATAGCCGAGCGCATCCTGCCCGCCCGCGAGTTGACCACCTGCATAGGGCGCGGTGCCCCATGGATCGTCCTTCGCGGCATAGAGCTTCAAATTGATGTCGAGATCGGGATCGGGCCGGAAGCGGATCGAGATGCGACCGCCGATCGTATCGGTGGTCCCTAGGTCGCGCTCATTCCCAGGCAGTACATTGCGCTGCCAACCATCCCCTTTTGCAAAAGTACCGGCGACGCGGACGCCCAAGATGTCGGGAACCAGCGTCGCTTCAGCGGCGCCCTGCACCGTGAAAGTGTCGTAATTGGCATAGCCGGCGGTCAGATAGCCATTGGCCTCTCCCAGATCCGGCTTGCGCGTGAAGAAGCTGATCGCGCCACCCGTGGTGTTGCGACCGTAGAGTGTTCCTTGCGGTCCGCGCAGTACCTCGACCCGGTCGATGTCATAGAGTTGCAGGCCATGGCTCGCCCGGAAGCTCTGATAGACTTCATCGACATAGACGCCAACCGGCGACGCAGTGGAGGCGGAAAATTCGTTCGCCACTGAAATCCCGCGCAGCGAGAAATTCGGTTGGGTGCGACCATAGGGAGTGGTGACTTGCAGGCTGGGGATCGCGCCCATCAAGTCTGAGGTCTCCGTGATGCCGCGCGTGCGCAGCGTCTCGCCGCCTATGGCGGAAACGGCGGCCGGAACATCCTGCAAATTCTGTTCGCGCTTCTGCGCCGTGACGACGATTGTCTCAAGGCCACCTTCCTGCGCCTCGGGCTTTTCGCCCTGCGATGCAGCGTCCTGGGCATGTGCCGGCACTGCAAGCGCACACGCGATCGATAGCGCGGTGGCACAAAGCAAATTTGTCCTAAAGGCTGTGACCATGACTGTCCTCCCCACGGCATTTTTTGATTTGGCGCCATTTGCCGCGCCTTGGGGCTCATCGTCCAATTCAATTTGTTGGCGAACTATTCCTTCCACTCATTGATTGAGGATTGTTGAGCCTGCACCGGCGACGTCTCGTGGCGGAGCAAATGACCCCATACACTTCATTGGAATAGTCACGCTGAGCGCGCCCAGCGGGACGGATGCGCGCGCGCGAGGCGTTCCAATCCAGCTTTTCCAAACGGTGTATCGGTGTAATCGGCGGTGCCAACGGTTTTCCCTTGCCGAGTAGCAAAGGAAATCAGCTATTCGGGTGACCGTGAATGCACCATCTCTGTCGCCGTGAGCGGCGACAGCGCGCCTTGAAAGCAGCCCCGTCGACATCCGCGTATACGGGCTGTGCATTGTGCCGTTGTTGGATCATGAAGATGAGGTACGAATTCATCTGGCGATACGGATTCTCAGGCACGCCAAAGGGCCGTGTCTGGACGGCCGAATCGGTCGATGACCGAAGCCCTCATTCGCTTGCTTCCTGTGCACGGCTCAGAAGGCGACGCGGTCACTGCCCTTGAGACCGAGGATTTCCCTCGCTTCGGCGGGGCTCGCGGGTTCGTGACCCATTTCGGCGAGGATGCGCTTGATCTTCTCGACCTGCTGGGCATTCGAAGCCGCAAGGACGCCGCGTTCGATGAAAAGGCTGTCCTCGAGCCCGACGCGGACATAGCCGCCGAGCAACGCCGCCTGCGTCAGAAAGGGCATCTGGTGCCTACCCGCGGCGAGCACCGACCAGCGGTAATTGCCGCGTCCGAAGAGGCGATCGGCGGTTTCCTTCATATAATGAAGATTTTCGAGATCGGCACCGATGCCGCCCAATATGCCGAAGATCATCTGGACGAAGAAGGGTGGCTTCACCAGGCCGCGATCGACGAAATGGGCGAGATTGTAGAGATGGCCGACGTCATAGCATTCATGCTCAAATTTGGTACCCGCCTCCGCCATCGTCGTGAGGATCGTCTCGATATCGCGGAAGGTGTTGCGGAAGATATAGTCGTCGGAGCCGGTGACATAGTCCTTCTCCCACGCGTATTTCCAGTCGGCGATGCGCTTCGCGGCGGGGAAGAAGGCGAAATTGAGCGAGCCCATGTTGAGCGAGCAAAGCTCGGGCTTGAAACGCGCAGAGGCGGCGAGGCGCTCGGCGACCGGCATGGTGGCCGCACCGCCCGTCGTGATGTTGATGACGGCGTCGGTGCGCTGCCGGATCACGGGCAGGAAGCGGGCATAGACCTCGGGATCGCCGGTCGGCCTACCGTCCTCGGGGATGCGGGCATGGAGATGCAGGATCGCCGCGCCCGCTTCGGCGGCGGCGATCGACTGCTCGGCGATCTCCTCGGGCGTGACCGGGAGCGCGTCCGACATCGTCGGCGTGTGCGCCGATCCCGTCACCGCGCAGCTGATGATGACCTTGTTGCTCATGGCCAGACTCCATTCAATCGTCGAGGACGGCGACCGCGCGGGTCCAGCCTGCCGAAGCGCCTTTGATCTTGGTCGGGAAACACATCACGGTGAATCCGGAGGATGGAAGCGCTTCGAGATTATGCAGCTTCTCCAGATGGCAATAGCCGATTTCCCGACCCGCTTTGTGCCCCTCCCAGATCAGGTCGGCATTCCCGGTTTCGGCATATTTCTGCGCCGTGTAAGTGAACGGCGCGTCCCATGACCATGCATCGGTCCCTGTCACCCGGACACCGCGCTCAAGCAGGTGAAGCGTGGCTTCGCGGCCCATTCCACACCCCGCGTTGACATAGTCATCCGTGCCGTAGGCCGAACCGGCCCGCGTGTTGATGACCACGATGGTCAGCGGGCTGAGCTTGACGCCGATCCGATCGAGTTCAGCCCGAACATCCTCGGCGGTCACCACATAGCCATCGGGGAAATGCCGGAAATCGAGCTTGACGCCTGGTTGGCAGCACCAGTGGAGCGGAACCTCGTCGATCGTGATCGCCCGCTTGCCCCCATCCATCGTCGAATGAAAATGGTAAGGTGCGTCGAGATGCGTGCCGTTGTGCGTGATCAGCTCGACATGCTCGATCGCCCAGGCCTCGCCATCGGGCAGGTCGCTGGCCGTCATTCCGGGGAAGAAGGCCAGCATCTGTTCTCGTGTATCATCGTGCCCGAAATATCGGACCCGTGGACGAAAGGCCGCCGGATCCGATACGATATCATTCTCGATGGGCATCGAAATGTCGATGATGGACTCGGCGGTGGGAATCGTGATCATGAGAATATATTCCCGGCTAGAACTTATACCCGATGGTCACGCCATAGGTTCGCGGCTCCTCGAGGAAGCCGTTGACGCCAAATCCCACGATGCTGGAGCTGACAAAGGCGTTTGAGATGTACGTCTTGTTGGCGAGATTCTTGCCGTAGACGGTCACGCTCCAGCGATCGCCCGGATCGGTGTAGATCAGCGAGGCATTGAGCTTGGTCTTTGCCGGCTGCGACACCTGCGGAACGTTGAAGGCACTGAAATAGACCTTATCGACCCACAAGACCTCTCCGCGAAGGGCAAAGGATCCATGGTCCGAGCGCACGGTATATTGTGCCATGGCGTCGACCGTCCATTTGGGGGCTTGCGGCAGGCGGTTGCCGGCGTTGTTGAAAGCCGGTGCGCCGGTCGCCGGGTCGACGGTGCGCCCGTCACCTCCGGGTCGCGCGGGATCGATACTGATGAAACTGTCGAACTTGGCGTTGAGATAGGAGCCGGTCAGACCCAGTTCTAAGTCGGGCGTGGGGCGCGCGCGCAACTCGAGCTCGGCACCGTAGATCGTCGCTGTCGCCGCATTCTCCAGCGCGAGTGACGCGTTGACCACCTTGCCGACCTGGAGATCCTTGTAATCATAATAAAAGCCGGCAAGATTTATGCGGAGCCGCCGATCGAGGAATTCCGATTTCAGGCCCCCTTCATAGGCCGTGACCTTCTCCGGCTTCACGGGCGGCTGCACGCCGCCGACATTGTAGGTGCCGCTTTTGAAGCCTCGCGAAACCGAGGCGTAGAGCAAAGCGTCGGGCGTGATTTGATACTCGAGCGCCACTTTCGGCGTGAAGGATCGGAAGGTCTTGTGCGGTTGGCAGGTCGGGACCGATGGGATATCGGCTCCGCACTGGGCGAGCGGCGCGACGGGATTGGCGGGCGAATAGGGTCGCGCGAGGTCGAACTGAAGCTGTTCGGAAATGCCTTTTCGCTCGATGCTGTAACGGCCACCGACGACGAGGTGAATCTCCGGGGTCAGATTGTAGGTCGCTTGCCCGAAGATGGCGCCGGCATCAGTCTCGAGACGCCCGCCGGCATAATAGCCCTGGCGGATGACGCCGGGACCGCCGAAGCCAATATCATTGTAGGGAATGATGATCGCGCCGGCGTCATTTTCGTGGAAATAAAATGCCCCCAGCAGCCATCGGAACCGGTCGGATTCGGACGAGAGCTGAAACTCCTGGCTGAACTGTTTGTCGTCTTCGTTCTGGAAGATCGGCGCGAGACGAAAACTGGTGGAATCGAGGTCCGATCCGGTAATGTATTTCGTGCTGCGATAGGCCGTGATCGACTTGGCTGTGACGCCGCCGAATCGATATGCAATCTCGCTGCTGACACCCCAGATCGTGCGCCGGTTGAACGGATCGGCTTCGTTTGCGATATCGCGCGGATTGCTTGCGGTGACGCCGCCGAACTGAATGCCGAAAGGTGTGATTGTCTGGCCGCTGGCAGTCTGGCCCGCGGGTCCGAAATAATGATAGCCGTTCGCGTTGTCATTTTCTCGATGATAGTCGGCGATCAGAGTGATGGTGAGATCGTCGGCGGGTAAAAGCTTCAGCGTACCACGGATCGAACGGGCATTGGTGTCGTCGATCCTAGTGCCGGTCGTGATGTTTCGGCCATAGCCGTTGCGGTCGTCCGTCGAGAAAGCGATCCGCGCGAGCACTTTATCAGAGACAATCGGGCCGCTGACGGCGCCGTCGAACGCCAAACGACCATAGTTGCCGACCGTGACATCGCCATAACCCGAAAACGTGTCGGTGGGCTGGCGCGTTATGAGGTTGATTGAGCCGCCGGTCGCGTTGCGGCCATAGAGCGTGCCCTGTGGCCCGCGCAGAACTTCCACGCGATCGACGTCGTAGAATGCGCTGAGCGCTGCGGCGCCGCGCGAAATGAACGCGCTGTTGAGGTGGAAAGCGATACTTCCCTCGGCGCCGGTGCTGAGGTTGTCGAGGCCGATGCCGCGCAGCGAGATTCTCGCGACGCCGAGCTGCTGGCCGAGGTTGAGATTGGGGACGGCGGCCTGCAGACCCTCGATGCTGTTGATGCCCGCCTTCGCGAGGTCATTGCCGGATAGGGCCGTCACCGCGAGAGGAATTTTCTGCACCGACTCGCTGCGCTTCTGCGCAGTCACGATGATGTCCTGAAGACCGGCGCCCTGATCCTGTGCGGCGGGCGTCGATACGGCCTCCGGCTGCGGAGTGCTCGCAGCCGATGAAGCCGGCTCAGTCTGTGCGTAAGCGCTTGTGCCAACGACCGCAGGCAAAAGAAGTCCGATCCGCGCGGCGCGCGGCCAAAGCTTATCCATTTCGTAATCCCCTCCTCGTTGGACGCCGACGCGGTTCATGCGGCGCCTTTGGTTTCCTACCCCGCTATGCGGCCAGGTTCTGGCGCGCGGTCTCCTCCATCTCTGCCATTGCCGTGGTGTTGGGCGGCGGAACGAGCGGACCGCGACGCAGGGCCTGCTCCATGATCCGCTCGCGCGAGCCCTCCGCCATGCGGAGCAACTGCTTGAAGTCGACGCCAGTCAAGCGACCGTGGCGCTTCACGACCTCGCCGCGCAGGACCACCGTATCGATGTTGGAAACGTTAGCCTGCAGCACGACCGCGCCCACCATGTCGTTCAGCGGCATGAGGTTGAAGTCGTTGGGCGCGATGAGAACGATATCGCCATCCTTGCCCGGCGTGAGCGATCCCGTGCGATGATCAAGACCCATCGCTTCCGCGCCGTTGATCGTCATCCACGCGATCGCGTCACGTACCTTGAATGGGATATCCTCAGGCATCCGACCTTGCGCATTGACCGGATCGTTGGCCAGGACGCGCGCGTCTTGAAGACCGAGGCGTGCCTGCGTGAGTAGGTCGCCACCGTTGCAGGAGATAACGTCGGCCCCAAGTGTAGGCTTGATGCCGACATCGTGGGCGCGGCCGATCAAGGGGTGGCCCATGCCCATCTGCAGTTCCGTATCGGGCGTGCATGAAACCTTGGCGCCATTATCGGCGAGCAGGCGAAGTTCGTTGTCTGTCACGGAATTGCAATGCACATGGACCTGGTCGGGTCCAAGGAGTCCGGCCGCCGCGAGTTCCTCTATACCGCTGCAAAAAGCGGAGCCCCAGAAACAGTTCGTGTGAATTGTTTGCTGCACGCCAAGTCGGCGGCCTGTCATGATCTCCTTACGCGTCGAATCGAACGGATACATCCCGACCTCGGTGATCGCGACCGCCATGCCCAGCCGCTGATCGTCCGACGAAAAATGCTGCGTCCTTATCCGTTCCGCATCGGCGATGCGTTGGTCGACGCTCGTAAAATAAGGCCGGTCGACCGGTGCTGGATAGAAGCCGTAGGCATAGAGGCCAGCAATCCGGGCGTCCCGCAGGCCGCGGATGGCCTCATCGGCATGTTCCGGACTGTGCGACGTATGTGAGAAGTCATAGAGCGTCGTGATCCCGGCGTTCAGAGCTTCTAGGGCGCCGATATAATTGCCCACATAGACATCTTCTGGCGTATAGACGGGCGAGATGTTGAAGCGGATGCAGCGCATATACTGCATGAGGCTCATGTCGGCGCAAATCGCGCGTAGCTGAGTCTGCCAAGTATGCCGATGCGTATCGACCATGCCTGGCATTACAATCGTGCCGGTCGCGTCGATCTCCTCTGCCTCATCATGGTGAAGGTTTTGACCGATCTCAGCGATGCGTCCGTTCACGATCAAAACATCCCCACTGGGCACGTCGCCGATCGCAGGATCGCCGGTGATGACATAGCCGTTACGGATCAGGATCGGTCTCACAGTTTCGTTCCCCTACCATCTATTTTTGTGACGGAAGCCAGCGTAGGCTGCGCGTCCTTGATCGAGTGATACGAACGTTCCACTCACATGTCAATTCGGGGCGCTTTTGGGGGAGAAGATGATTGAAATTACCAGATATTAAGCCAAAAAAGGCAATCTCCAAGCCGCAAACGGAACGACCGGATCTGCGCGAGCAGATCCTGGACGCCGCCGAGTCGCTGTTCGCGGACCGGGGCTATTTCGGCGTTTCGGTGCGAGAAATAACGGATGCAGCGTCCACACGGCTCGCCGCTGTGAATTATCATTTTGGAACCAAGGAAGCGCTGTTCACGGAAGTCATAGAACGCCGCAGCGCGTGGTTGAACGAAGAGCGGCTGCGAAGGCTTGCGGAGCTGGACCTCGATCCAGATCGCCCGGAAGCATCGGCTCGACTTCTCATCCGCGCATTTTACGGCCCCCTCTTGAGCCGTTTTGAATCCGGTGAGCCGGGGTGGATGAATTATTGTCGCCTCATCTCACAGATAGCAGGCGTGCAACTCTGGATGGACGAAATAGTTGCACCGCTATTTGATGAAATATCTCGCCGATATGTCGAGGCGATGATATCTATCAAACCAAAGTCATCGCGCGATGATGCCTTGCAGGCCTATCAGTTTATTCTGAGCTGTACGCTGTACACATTCGCCGACAATCGCCGGATCGATCACATGTCGGGTGGGCGACTTTCTTCACGGAACATCTCGGTGACCCTGAAGGCCATGGAGGACTTTTGCGTGGGGGGATTGTTATCGTGTCTTAGGGTACAGGGCATTGGCAAGCTCGATGGTTGATGCCGCTCACCGTGATTGCCTGCTTGATTGAACGAATGTCCGCCATGAGGGCGCTCTTCCGACGTAGGTGAATTTGTGACGTAGGGCATGGTAGGATATGATACGATACTGCTTCTTATTGTTCAGTCCCACTATTCACGGATGCATCTAAGTAACTGACGTTTATAATAATTATGGTGGAAAGCCGCGCTCTTAATCAGCGGTTCCGAGCCGTGACGCTTATCGCGAAGCCGCCCAACGAGGGCGCTGCCAATACGGCTGTCTCCGGTCGCTCGGCGGCAAGCGCTGGATGGGCGCAGAACAGCCCGTGAGCTGTGAGAACTCGATAGGATCCTTCTCGACATCCGACACTGCGGTTGCCGCGTCGATCACGTCGGCCCAATCTTGCAGCATCCGCCTTCGCGGGGTGAGATAGAGCGCGCTGTTATAGGCGCCGCGCACTTCGTCCTCATCCTCGTGGGCGAGCGCCATCTCGATCCAGTCGGGCTTGTAGCGTTCGGCTTCGTTCGCCCAGGTCGAGCCGAGCCCCCGAAACCCATGCACCGTCTGCCGGCCAAGATAGCCCATGCGGTAGCAGGCATAGATCATGGTGTTCTCGGAAATAGGCTTTCCAGGCTTGGCTCCGGGAAAGAGGAACGCATCGTTCGTCGCCTGCAAGCGGCGCTGAACGATCATTGCGGCCTGGCGGGACAGCGGAACAAGATGCTCACGTTCCATCTTCATGCGCTCCGGCGACAGACGCCATAGCGGGTTCGGTCCATAGAGATCCTCGAACTCGTCCCTGGCCGCGAAGCGGGTTTCGCTGGTTCGGACCCATGTGAGCAAGGTGAACAGCAGCGCGTCACGGGTGATCTCGCGGCGGCGCGGCGTGTCCTCGCCGTCATAGGCGAAGATCGCCCGCACCAGCTTCGGAAACTCCGCGAGCGGCACGCGCGCCATGTGCCTGACGGGCGGCTTGGGCTTGAGCGCATCGTTGAGGCCGAGCGTCGGATCGATGGTCGCCCAGCCGCTCGCGATCGCGAAGCGATAGATCTGGCTGACGTTCTGCTTGAGGCGACGGGCGATATCGAGGGCGCCGCGCGCTTCGACCGCGCGGATCATCTCGAGAATCTCGGGCGGGTCGATTTCCGTGATCGGACGCTTCCCGATGACCGGAAAGACGTCGCGCTCCATCCGGTTGATGACGCGCAGGGCATGGGCCGAGTCCAGCCCTTCAATACGATTGGCGTGCCAGGCCCGCGCAATCTCTTCGAACAGCTTGAGCGCGGCCCTCTGCTTCTTCGCCCGCTTCCTGGCCTCGGCGGGGTCCTCACCCTGATCGAGCAGCCGCTTGGCTTCGGTCCGCTTCTCGCGGGCGATCGCCAGCGTGACGGTCGGATATTTGCCGAAGCTCAGCAGTTTTTCCTTGCCGTCGAAGCGGTATTTCAGGCGCCAGAGCTTCGATCCGTTCGGCTGGACGAGCAGGTGCAGGCCTTCTCCATCGGACAGCTTGTAGGGGCGCTGCCGCTTGGTGGCGTATTTGACCTCAAGTTCTTTCAAAGCCATCTGGGGGTATCGCCTGTTTTGGGGACAGCCGAAAAATACCCCCAAAATACCCCCAATCCAAATCGCCGTGGGTGGCCGCAGCGGGTCGCACCGGGACGCCGGCGTACGCAACGGGACGCGAAAAATATTTGATTTTCCTCGAAAAATGTCTGCCAGTGGCCTCAGTGGGCCACCGGTGGACAATCCGGGATGGTAGCGGGGGCGGGACTTGAACCCGCGGCCTCAGGGTTATGAATCCTGTGCTCTAACCAGCTGAGCTACCCCGCCAGGCTGGAGGCGGCGCGCTTAGCGCTCCTCGGGCGCGCGGTCAACTCACTCCTGCGTTCGCGCTCACCCAAAGTGCCACATCGGCGGCAACCGCATTCGCCACCTCGTTCAGCGCCCGCGCCACTTCCGCCCCTTCGATGCCGGACAAGGGCAGCGAACGCTCGAAGCGGCGCTGGCGCACGCCGTCGCGGCCGGTCAGCGTCGCGTCGTAGCGAACCTGCACCTGCCGTCCTGCGCGCGCATCGACGCCAAAGGCCAGCAATTGCCCCGTGAGGCGCCGTCCGCCCGTCTGCCCGGACGAGCGCTGGTCGATCACCGCGACATGCCCTGCCGTCAGCCTGTCCGCCAGCAGGCGCTGGAACAGGCGGTTGGGCTGTTCCGACCATTGCGCGCCGACGAGATACTGGATCGAGGTGTCGGAAACGTTGACGGGAATGCGCATCGTCTGCAGCGCGCCCGGCACCGACGGGATGTCGACGGTCACGGCGCTTGCCATGTCGAGCGGCTTCACGCCGACCGGCACCGAGGGAGGAGGGGGCGCCGACAGGGTGTAGAGCTCGGCCGGGGGGTGGCTGTTGCCGCCCACCTGCACCAGCGGGCCGCAGCCCGCCAGCAGCGCGGCAAGCGACGCGCAAAGGAGGAGAGGCCTGGGAAGGCTGGGGCTGGCCATCATTTCTTCTGCTTCTCGCCTGCGGGTTGATAGTCGGGCAGCGGCCGGCCGCCGGTGACGGCGGCGAGCGGGTCCTCGTCCAGCTTGGCGGCGAGCGCCCCCATCTGCTGGCTGACGTCGCGCAGGTCGGCGACGAGCTGGTTCACCTGCGGCACCGTCTGCGAGGCGAGGCTCTGCACGCCCGGCTTGGCCGCCGCGGCCAGCGCATCGACCCGCTTCAGCGTCGCTTCCGCCGCCGTCACGCTGCGCCGCAATTCCGCGACCAGCGGCTTTCCGTCCTCGGTGATCAGGCTGTTGGCGTTCTCGCCGGCCAGCGCCAGGCTGTCGGCGGCGCGGGTGGCGGCCTTCATCGCCGTTTCCGCCTCGCGGATGGCGGCGCGCATGGCCGGGCCTTCGGCGGCGATGCTGCTCGACACCCGGTCCAGATTGTCGACGAGGCTGGCGAAGCGGGCCCGATTCTCGTCGTCGAACACCTCGTTCAGCCGGGCGAGCAGGGTGGAGGCGCGGTCCAGCACCTGCGGCGCCGATTCGAGCAATTGCCCGAAGCCGGCCTGCCGCGCGGGAATGACGGGAACGCCATAAGGCCCCGGCTGCGTCAACGGGCGCTGGCCGCTGACCGAACCGGAAAGCTGGATTTCCGTGACGCCGGTGAAGCCCACCGATTGCAGAGTCGCGGTCGTTCCCTCCAGCACCGGCGTGTCGGGCTGAAGCTCGATCCTGACGCGGATGAACTGCGGCGTTTCCGGCATCAGCGCGATTCGCCGCACCTGCCCGACCGGAACGCCCGAGAAGCTGACGCTCGAGCCGACCGTCAGCCCCGACACCGACTGGTTGAAGAAGATGTCGAACTCCGCCTTCTCCTCGCGGGAGAAGCGGGCGAGCCAAAGCACGAAACCGATGAGCGCCAGCACCAGCACGAAGGTGATGGCGCCCACGATCACATGCGACTGGCGGTTTTCCATCAGCCGACCTCCACTAGACCGCCGCCGTGCGCCACATCGCGCGCACGGGCAGCGGCGCGGCCGCGCGGGCCGCCGAAATATTCGCGCACCCACGGGTGGTCGAAGCGGGTCAGCTCCGCAACCGTGCCCGAGGCGATGATCTTACGGTCCGCAATCACCGCCACCCGGTCGCAGATGGCGTTCAATGTGTCGAGGTCATGTGTGATCAGAAACACCGTCAGTTGCAGGGTTTGCGCCAGCGTGCGGATCAGCGTGTCGAAGCCGTCCGCCGAAATCGGGTCGAGGCCGGCGGTCGGCTCGTCCAGGAACAAGAGCTTCGGGTCGAGCGAAAGGGCGCGGGCCAGCGCCGCCCGCTTGCGCATGCCGCCCGACAGTTCGGACGGGTATTTCGGCCCGGCTTCCGGCGGCAGCCCCACCATCGCCACCTTGTAGGCGGCGATCTCTTCCATCAGCGTGTCGGACAGGCGGAAATATTCCTTCAGCGGCACCTGCACATTTTCCGCCACCGTCAGCCCGGAAAACAGCGCCCCGCCCTGGAACAGCACCCCCCATTGCCGGGTCAGCTCCGGATCCTGCGTGGCGTCATGCCCGGTCACCTGCCGGCCCAGCACATGGATTTCGCCCTCGGTCGGCGGTTGCAGGCCGATGATCGAGCGCATCAGCACCGACTTCCCCGTGCCGGAACCGCCGACGACGCCCAGGATCTCGCCCGGCATCACGTCGAGGTCGAGGCCGTCGTGCACGGTCTGCGCGCCGAAGCGGTTGACGAGGCCGCGCACGCGGATGACCGGCTCCGCCATCAATTGAAGCCCAGCGCGGTGTAGAAGACGGCGAACACCGCATCCAGCACGATGACGATGAAGATCGCCTGCACCACCGCCAGCGTTGTGCGCTGGCCGACCGATTCGGCGTTGCCGGAAACCATGAAGCCCTGGTGGCAGCCGATGATGGCGATAATGGCGCCGAACACCGGCGCTTTCGAAAGCCCGATCCAGAAGTCCGACATCGGCACCACTTCGCGCAGCCGCTGGGCGAAGGTGGCGGGGGGGATGCCGAGGTCGGCCCAGGCGAACAGCCCGCCGCCGACGATCGCCAGGATCGAGGCGTAGAAGGCCAAGAGCGGCATCATCAAAACCAGCGCGATCACCCGGGGCAGCACCAGCATCTCCACCGGGTCGAGGCCGATGGTGCGCATGGCGTCCACCTCCTCCGCCAGCTTCATCGAGCCGATTTGCGCCGCAAACGCCGAGGCCGAGCGGCCGGCGACCATGATCGCCGTCAGCAGGATCCCGAGCTCGCGGAAGGTGGCGCGGCCGACGAGGTTGATCACGAACACCTCCGCGCCGAACTGCCGCAGCTGCACCGCGCCCTGCTGCGCCAGCACGATTCCGATCAGGAAGCTCATCAGGCCGACGATGCCCAGCGCGTTCACCCCCACCTGCTCCATCTGCACGGTGACGGCCCGCCAGCGCACGCCGCGCCCGGACTTCGCCGCCTGCCAGGCGGAGACGATGGTGAGGCCGATGAAGCCCAGCCCGGCGATCAGCGTCTGGCAGAAGGTGATGATGTAAAGGCCGAGCCGGTCGAGCTCCCGGACGACGAAGGGCAGCGGCGGTTCGGCCTGCGCCAGCGGACGGTCGGCGGCGGCGACTTCGGCGATCAGCAGCTTCGCCTGCGGGCTGGGCGCGACAAGCTCGCTCCCCGGCCGGTCGCGCAATGTGCGGTGGATCAGCCAGGCGCCGACGGTGTCGAGCCGCTCGAGGCCGGAAAGATCGATCTCCAGCGCCCCGGCGACGCTGCCGAGCGCGGCGGCCAGTTCCGTTTCCGCCCGGCCTGCCTCGGCGATGCCCAGCCGCCCGGCAAGCGAGAGTCGCCGGGCATCCTGGTCCAGGCTCAGGTGAAAGCCCGGGCTTTCTGGCTGCGGAGAATCCGGCATGGTTCAGGGGTTTTGCATATCGTCGCGCCGCCGTGCAAGGGAGGCGGCCATGTCGCGCCGCCCGAGCCCCGCCCGGATATTGCTGCTTTGCGCGCTTCTGGGCGCGCTTCCGGGCGCCTCCCCGGCCTTCGCCTCCAGTTTCGAGGGGCGGGTGGTGCGGGTGAAGGACGGCGATTCGATCGTCGTCGAGCGGCACGATGTGAAGCGGCGAAGCGAGGTGCGCCTCGCCGGGATCGACGCGCCGGAGCTGGCGCAGCCCTGGGGAATCCAGTCCCGCTCGGCGCTGCGGCGGATGGTGCAGGGCAAGCCGGTGACGGTGGAGGTGACCGACCGCGACCGTTACGGCCGGCTGGTGGGCAAGGTCTGGCAGGGCAGGGCCTATGTGAACGCGGAGATGGCGCGCTCCGGCAACGCCTGGGCGTTCGACCGCTATCTGCCCGACAAGGCGATTCGCGCCGGCCATGAGGAGGCGCGGCGGCAGAAGCGCGGCCTCTGGTCGCTGCCGAAGGAGCAGCAATTGCCGCCGGCCAGCTGGCGCGCCCTCAACCCGAGGAGGGGGGATTGAAGCTTTCCATCTACGACATGGACAAGACCATCACGAAGAAGGCGAGCTGGACGGCCTGGCTGTTCTTCTACGCCCGCCGCGAGGCGCCGGCGCGGCTGCTGCTGGCGCCGCTGCTGGCGCTGCCGTCCATCGCCTTCCTCATGGGCTTCACCGACCGCAAGGGGCTGAAGCAGGCGGCGCAGGCGCTGATGATGGGCCGGCGCGTGGCCCGCGCCCGGGTCGAGCGCGCGGCCGAGGCCTTCGCCGCCGATTTCGGGGCGCGGATGGAACTGCCGGGCGCGCTGGAAGCCATCGCCGCCGACCGGGCCGCCGGGCGCGAGGTCTGGCTGGCGACGGCGAGTTGCCGCTATTTCGTCGAAGCATTGGCCCGGCGCTGGGGCATGGAGACGGTGATCGCCACCGAGAATGTCTGGGACGGCGACCATCTCAGCAACCGCATCCACGGCGAGAATTGCTATGAGATGGGCAAGCTGAGGATGATCCTCGCCCGGCTGGAGCGGCGGCCGGAGGAGGTCGTCTTCTCCTCCGACCATATCAGCGATCTGCCGGTTCTGGACTGGGCGGATGTGCCGGTGGCCGCCAACCCCTGCGCGGAATTGCGCGGGATCGCCGAAAGGCGCGGCTGGCAAATCCGCGACTGGCGCCAGGCTACGGCCTCCTATCCTCCCTCGTCACCCCGGGCTTGACCCGGGGTCCAGCTTTCCGACGGCGGGGTAAAAAGCGGGATCCCGGGTCAAGCCCGGGATGACGGAAAATAGATCCATTACGTCTATGGCTTCTCAACCTGGGCGTATCAGGCCTCAGCGTAAAGTCCGGCCACCTCGCCCGCATAGCCGTTGAAGCCAAGGCCGGGGCCTTCCACATTCGCGTAGAAGCCATGGGAGCGATGGGCCGTCAGCGGCTCATGCCGGACGAGATCGATCGCGACCGGGCCGCCGATGGATTTAAAGGCATATTTCCACGGCACGACGATTCGGGGCGCCCGCTGCCGCCGCCCATGGGCGCCCAGCGCAAACAGCGTCAGCGGGTGCAGGGCCTCGTCCAGCCGCAGCCCCTCGCGCCGGCCGTCGGCGGCGGTGAAGCGGACGTAGCGGGCCTCCGCCAGCGGCGCGGCCAGCCGCAGCAGGTCCGAAAGCGGCAGGCCGAGCCAGGGCACCCACATCGACCAGCCCTCGATTCCGCGCAGGCGATACCGCCGCTCGTCGAGAGCCCAGCGCTCTGCCACATGCCCGAGGTCGAGCAGGAGAGGTCGCCGGACGAGCCCGCCGATCCGCAAGCTCCGGACGGCGGCGCCTGTCGGCATCCGGGCCGCGAAAAGCCCGGCGTCGGCGATTTCCACGCGCGAAGCGGCCCCGGCGCGGGCGGGAAAAGCGGCCGCGGCGGCGAGGCCGGCCAGAAGCGCGCGGCGATCGAACTGGAGCGAGGAGCGGTTCATGTCGCCAGCCCCGATGCCAGAAGCGGGCGGGAGGCAAAACCCCCCGCCCGCAGGATCAGCGGATGGCGGCGCAGGCTTTCTGGATTCGCCGGCAGGCGTCTTCCAGCACTTCGGTCGAGGTCGCATAGCTGATGCGGAAGGCCGGCGAGAGGCCGAAGGCCGCGCCATGCACCACCGCCACGCCCTGCGTTTCCAGAAGATAGGCGGCCACATCCTCGTCGTTCGCCAGCGTCTTGCCGTCGGGCGTCTGCCGGCCGATCAGGCCCGAACAGTCGGGATAGACGTAGAAGGCGCCTTCCGGGCGCGGGCAGGACAGCCCCGACGCCTGGTTCAGCATGGAAACCACGAGGTCGCGCCGCGCCTGGAAGGCGGTGTTGCGCTCCTGCAGGAAGTCCTGCGGGCCGTTCAGCGCCGCCACCACCGCCGCCTGCGCCACCGAGCAGGGGTTGGAGGTGGACTGGCTCTGGATCTTAGCCATCGCCTTGATGATCGGCTTCGGGCCGCCGGCGAAGCCGATGCGCCAGCCGGTCATGGCATAGGCCTTGGAAGCGCCGTTCACCGTCAGCGTCCGCTCGTAGAGGCGCGGCTCCACCTCGGCGATGGTGGCGAATTTGAAATTGTCGTAGACGATATGCTCATACATGTCGTCCGTCAGGATATAGACATGCGGGTGGCCCAGCAGCACGTCCGCCAGCGCCTTCAGCTCGGCGGCGGTGTAGGCGGCCCCGGTCGGGTTGGAGGGCGAGTTCAGCAGCACCCATTTGGTCGCCGGCGTGATCGCCGCGTCCAGTTGCTCCGGCTGCAGCTTGAAGTTGTTTTCCAGCGGGCAGGGGATGATCACCGGCTTCGCGCCGCAGAATTGCACGATGTCGGGATAGCTTACCCAGTAAGGCGCCGGAATCACCACCTCGTCGCCCGGATCGAGCGTCGCCACCATGGCGTTGAAGATGGTCTGCTTGCCGCCGACGTTCACGCTGATCTCGTCCAGCGCATAGTCCAGATTATTGTCGCGCTTGAACTTCGCCTGGATGGCGGCTTTCAGCTCGGGCGTGCCGTCCACCGCGGTGTATTTCGTCTTGCCGGCGCGGATGGCGGCGATCGCCGCTTCCTTCACGAAGTCCGGCGTGTCGAAGTCCGGCTCGCCGGCGCCCAGCCCGATGATGTCTTTGCCCTGCGCCTTCAGCTCGGCCGCCTTGTTGGTGACGGCGATCGTCGGCGACGGCTGGATTCGGTTGATGGCGGCGGAAAGCAGAGGCATTTTCTGTGGCTCCGGTTGAAAAAGGCGGCGTCGGCATAGGAGGCACCCGGCCAGGCCGCAAGCCACTATGGCAGTGAAACTGACCCTCTTTGCAAATTGCCGGTCAGGCCAGCCTTGCCGGCATCATCCCGCGCAGCGAATTGCCCAGCAGAAAGCCGGATGAGAGGTCGTCGCGCCGCAACTCGGCTTCCTCCGCCAGACCGCTCGCCAGCAGTTCCGCGCGCAGCGTTCCCGGCAAAAGGCCGAGGTGAGCCGGCGGGGTCAGCAGCCGTCCGCCGCGCTCAACGAAGAGGTTAGTGAAACTGCCCTCGGTCAGCCGCCCGTCCGGTCGTTCGAACAGGCATTCGAAACAGCCCGAGCGACGGCGGGCGTCGTCCAGCACACGGCGGTTGCTCTTGTGGAATAGCCGCCAGTCGGCGCTGTCCAGCGGTAGCGCGGCGATCGCCACCCGCGCCGGCAAAACCGGGGCAGGCGGCAGCGGGGACAGTTGCAGGGCCACCTCGCCGGAAGCGGCCAGCAGCACACGCAGCCGCCGCGCCTCGGGCGGGCGCAGGGCGGAGAGCCGGGCCGCCAGCCGGTCCCGGTCGAAGCGGAAGCCGAAGCGCAGTGCGGAGGCTTGCAGCCGCGCGAGGTGGATGCGCAACCGGGGAATGTCGCCATCCGGCTCCAGGCGCATCGTCTCGATCAGCGCGCCGGGGGCGGAAGGGGTCAGGAAGCGCGCCTTCGTCAGGCATTCCGCCCATTCGTCTTCGGGCTGGCTGTCGGCAACGATCCCGGCGCCCAAGCCCAGACGCGCTTCGCCACCGCGGATTTCCAGCGTGCGGATGGCGACGTTGAAATGCGCCGCCTGTGCCTCCGGCCCGATCCAGCCGAGGCTGCCGCAATAAATGCCACGCGGATTAGGCTCCAGTTCGCCGATGATCTCCATCGCCCGTATCTTCGGCGCGCCGGTGATGGAACCGCAGGGGAACAGCGCCGCCAGCGCATCCAGCGCGTCGAGGCCGGGCCGCAATCGCGCCGACACGCTGGAGGTCATCTGGTGGACGCTGGGGTAGGTCTCCACTTCGAACAGCCGGCTGGTGCGGACGCTGCCGGTTTGCGCGACGCGGCCGAGATCGTTGCGCAGCAGGTCGGTGATCATCAGATTCTCCGCCCGGTTCTTCGCGTCCGCCGCCAGCCCCATCGCCAGCCTGCGGTCCTCGCCCGTGTCGGCGGCGCGCGGCGCGGTGCCTTTCATCGGCCGGGCCTCGAGCCGCCCCTTGTCCAGCCGGAAGAAAAGCTCTGGCGAGAAGCTCAGCCACCAGCGGCCGTGCCCGTCGTGCACCAGCCCGCCATGCGGCGCGGCCTCCGGCGCGAACAGCCGCGCGAACAGCGCCAGCGGATGCCCCCGCACAGCGAGGCGGGCGGGGAAGGTGAGATTGGCCTGATAGATGTCCCCGGCGGCGATATAACCCTGCGCCCGGTGCACCGCCTGCAGCCAGTCCTCGCGCGCCACCAGCGGTTCCAGCGGCCCGATTTCCACCGGCGCCCGCCAGTTGGAAAGCAGGCGGGCAAATTTGGCCACATCCAGCAGGGCAGGCGGCGGAAACCGTCCGAACCAGTGGAAGGCCGGGCGCCGGGGCAGCCGGGGCTCCAGCGCCAGCCCGGATTCATAGGAAAAGCCGCCCGCCAGCCAATCCTCGCCCGCGCCGCGAAGCGCCTGCAAGGCCTGCGGCATGTCCTCGCCCTCGATGACGGCGTGCGGCCGCGTGAACAGCCGCGCCCCGCCTGCGTCCGCGAACAGGGCGAAAGGCTGGAGCGGGTCGAAGCCGGGCATGGGCGGGCAGTAGCGCAACCCGAAGCGCTTGCCAAAAGCGCATTATGCCTCCGACTTAAAGACTTAAAGAAACTTGCAAGTGATGTGCCCGCAAGCTATGCGCCTCGCATCTTTTCCCTTTGCCAGGAGCCTGTCCGTGGCCGCCCATGATTATGTGATCGCCGACCTGTCGCTGGCCGATTTCGGCCGCAAGGAAATCGCCATCGCCGAAACCGAAATGCCCGGCCTGATGGCGCTGCGGCAGGAGTTCGGCCAGTCGAAGCCGCTGAAGGGCGCGCGCATCACCGGCTCGCTGCACATGACGATCCAGACGGCGGTGCTGATCGAGACGCTGGTCGATCTCGGCGCCGAGGTCCGCTGGGCGTCGTGCAACATCTTCTCCACGCAGGACCATGCGGCGGCCGCCATCGCCGCCAGCGGCGTTCCGGTGTTCGCCGTCAAGGGCGAGACGCTGGAGGAATATTGGGACTATGTGATCCGCATCTTCGATTGGGGCACGGACAAGACCTGCAACCTGATCCTGGACGACGGCGGCGACGCCACCATGTTCGCGCTGTGGGGTGCCCGCGTGGAAGCCGGCGAGGCGCTGTTCGCGCCGTCCAACGAGGAAGAGGAGATCTTCGTCGCCACGCTGAAGCGTTTCCTCGCCGAGCGCCCGGGCTATCTCACGAAGACGGTCGCCGCGATCAAGGGCGTGTCGGAGGAAACGACGACCGGCGTGCACCGGCTCTACGAACTGTCGAAGAAGGGCAAGCTGCCGTTCCCGGCGATCAACGTGAACGACAGTGTCACCAAGTCGAAGTTCGACAATCTCTACGGCTGCAAGGAATCGCTGGTGGACGCCATCCGCCGCGCGACTGACGTGATGCTGGCCGGCAAGGTCGCCTGCGTCGCCGGCTTCGGCGATGTCGGCAAGGGCTCGGCCGCCTCGCTCCGGAACGGCGGCGCCCGCGTGCTGGTGACCGAGATCGACCCGATCTGCGCCCTGCAGGCGGCGATGGAAGGCTATGAAGTCGTCACCATGGAGGAAGCGGCGACCCGCGCCGATATCTTCGTGACCGCGACCGGCAACGAGGATGTGATCACCGTCGACCATATGCGGGCGATGAAGAACATGGCGATCGTCTGCAACATCGGCCATTTCGACAGCGAGATCCAGATCGGCGGCCTCGCCAACCTGAAATGGACCGAGATCAAGCCGCAGGTCGACGAAGTGGAGTTCGCCGACGGCAAGAAGATCCTCGTGCTGGCCAAGGGCCGGCTGGTGAATCTCGGCTGCGCCACCGGCCACCCGAGCTTTGTCATGTCCTCCAGCTTCACCAACCAGGTGCTGGCGCAGATCGAGCTGTGGACCGGCGGCGACAAATACAGGAACGACGTTTACGTGCTGCCGAAGCACCTCGACGAGAAGGTGGCGGCGCTGCACCTCGAAAAGCTGGGCGTGAAGCTGACGAAGCTGTCGCCGAAGCAGGCCGCCTATATCGGCGTCACCCCGGAAGGGCCGTTCAAGCCCGACCATTATCGCTACTGAGATGGACGGCCTCGACGAAGCGGCTTTGCGCGCCGTCGGGGCCGAACTTGCCGCCCGGCTGCGGCCGGGCGATGTGGTGGCGCTTTCGGGCGAGCTGGGCGCTGGCAAGACGACGCTCGCCCGCGCCATCCTCGAAGGGCTGGGGCATCGGGGCGAAGTGCCCAGCCCCACCTTCACCCTGGCGCAGACCTACCCCGACACAAGCGTGCCGGTGATGCACTGCGACCTCTACCGGCTGGAAACGCCGGCCGAGGCGGAGGCGCTGGGGCTGGACGACTGGCTGGTGGACGGCGCGCTGCTGATCGAATGGCCCGAGCGGCTGGGCGCCCACATCTGGCCGGACCGGCTCTGGCTCAGGCTGGAAGGCGCCGGAGGGCCGGACCGGCGCTTGACTTCGAACGCCGGCCCGGCTTGGGAAGGGCGATGGCCGACCGTCTGACCAGTCCGCCCGATATCCGGCGGCGTTCATGAATTTTCCCGGTGATCTTGCCCTGATGCTGCTGTGGATCGGCGGCGGAATCCTGCTGGCCTTCGGCACCTACCGGCTGCTGCGCACCCTGCTTCCGCCGCGCGGCGGAAGCGACGGCCACAGCTATCCGCAGGCGGTGCGCGACATGGCCACGACCACCGGGCTCAGGATCGCCGCCCTGTTCGGCATCCTGCTGGCGCTGGTCTATGCGCAGGAACTGCGCCGCTACCAGGATGTGCGCGACGGGCTGCATCAGGAAGCGGCGGCGGTCTCGCAGATCTATTTCGACGCCGGTCGGATCGAAGGCGGGTCCGGCCAGGTGATCCGCGTGGCGCTGGCGGATTATGTGCGGCTGCTGGTGCAGGTGGAATGGCCGGCGCTGGGCAAGGATCACCGGCTTTCCCCCGAGACATGGCAGGCCTTCGACATCGCCCAGGACGAGGCGCTGGGGCTGGAGCCGGCCAATGCGCGCGAAGCCGCGATCCGGCAGACGATGATCGTCCGGCTGACGAAAGTGGCCGATCTGCGCAGCCTGCGCGAGCATCAGGCGGCCGAGAATGCGCCGTTCCTGTTCGCGGTGCCGGCGATCGTCGGCCTGCTGCTCGTCACCGCGCCTTTCTTCATCTACCCGCGCGGGCGGGAGATATGGGTGATGCTGGGCGCCTATGGGGCGTTCGCGGGCATGATCCTGTTTTTCATCCATGGCTTCGCCAGCCCGTTCGGCTATCCGCTGAAACTGGGGCCGGCGCCTTTCGAGCGGCTGCTGGAAAGCGGCTTCGGCAAGGATGCGGCGGTGGTGGGCACGAAGGGGAGTGGCGCTTGATCGCGCGCGAGGGGCATCGGAAATTCCTGGAATCCGCCGGCTGGGGCGGGGCGGAGGTCAGCCCGCTGGCGGGCGACGCCAGCTTCCGCCGCTATTTCCGCCTGGACGATCGCGGCCGCCGCGCCGTGCTGATGGACGCCCCGCCGGAGCATGAGGATGTGCGCCCCTTCCTGAAGATCGCCGACCTGCTGGTGGGCGCCGGCTTTTCCGCCCCCCGGCTGATCGCCGCCGACCGGGAGGCGGGATTCCTGCTGATCGAGGATTTCGGCGACCGGCTGATGGGGCCGGTGCTGGCCACCGAGCCGCAGCGCGAGGAAGAAACCTACGCCGCCGCCGTCCGCCTGCTGGCGGACCTGAAGGAGCTGTCGCCGCCTGCCGACCTCCGCCCCTACGACCGCGCCGAACTGCTGCGCGAGGCGCTGATCTTCCCCGAATGGTATGGCAAGGCCGCCGGCTTCACATGGGACAGGGAAAGCTATGCCGCCGCCTGGGATCGGGTCTGGGGCGAGGTGCTGCAGGAAACCGCCGCCCGGCCGGTGGTGACGCTGCGCGATTATCATGCCGACAATCTGATGCTGCTGCCCGAAAGGCCGGGCTCGCAATCGCTCGGCCTGCTCGACTTTCAGGACGCGCTGGCCGGGCATCCGGCCTATGATCTCGTCTCGCTTCTGCAGGACGCGCGGCGCGACGTTTCGCCCCGCCTCGAAAAGGAAATGCTGGACGAATATGGAAGGGCAGCCGGCGTTCAGGATCGGCAGGCCTTCCGCACCTCCTACGAGGTGCTGGGGGCGCAGCGGAATGTGAAGATTCTGGGGGTGTTCGTGCGCCTGAGGGACCGGGACGGCCGGCAAGGCTATGTGGAAAGGCTGCCGCGCGTGTGGGGTTATGTGGAGCGCAACTTCCAGCATCCGGCGCTGGCGCCGGTGAAGAGCTGGTTCGACGCGCATGTGCCGGCGGACCTGAGGGCGGCATGGTGCCGGTGAGGGAAGCGCCGCGCTCCGCCATGGTGCTGGCGGCCGGTCTCGGCCGCCGCATGCGCCCGCTGACGGCTACCCGCCCCAAGCCGCTGGTGGAAGTGGCCGGCCGCTCGCTGCTGGATCGGGCGCTGGACACGCTGCGCGCCGGCGGCGTGGAGCATGTGGTGGTGAACATGCACTATATGGCCGACCGGATCGAGGCGCATCTGGCCGCCCGCCCGACCGATCTCAAGGTCAGTCTGTCGGACGAGCGCGCGCTGCTGCTGGAAACCGGCGGCGGCATCGCCAACGCCCTGCCGCTGATAGAGGCGGACCCCTTCCTGTCGATCAACGCCGACAATATCTGGATCGACGGGCCGGTGGGCGCCGTCGACATGCTCGCCGGACGCTGGAACGCCGGCGAGATGGACGCGCTGCTGCTGATGATCCCGCAGGCGCGCGCCAATTGCCACAGCGGGCCGGGCGATTTCCACATGGACGCTTCCGGCCGGCTGCTGCGCCGGCGGCAGGGGCGGGTGGCGCCTTTCGTCTACACCGGCCTGCAACTGCTGTCGAAGCGGCTGTTCGAGGGGGTGGAGGTGGAGCCCTTCTCCATGAACCGCCTGTGGGACAGGGCCGGGGCCGAAGGCCGGCTTTACGGCGTGGCGCATCAGGGCCTGTGGTTCGATGTCGGCACGGCCGCCGCCGTCAAGCGGACGGAGTGGCTGCTTGGCACCCTCTGAGCAAAGAGGGGCGCTTTACACCATCCCCGTCTGGCGGCCGTTCGCCGACGATCTGGCCGCCGGGCTGCTGGCGCAATTCCCCGACCCGCTGCGGCTGGCGCGGGTTCTGCTGCTGCTGCCGACCCGCCGCTCCATCCGGGCGCTGACCGAGGCGTTCCTGCGCGAAAGCGAGGGCCGCGCCCTGCTGCTGCCGCGCATGGTGCCGGCCGGCGACCTCGACTCCGGCGATGTGGAGGGGTTCGAGGGCGGGCCGCTGTTCGACACGCTCGGCGGGCCGAGCGAAGCCCTGCCGGCGGTGGCGCCCGAGGCCCGGCGGCTGGCGCTGGCGGCGATCCTGGCGAACGGGCGCAGACTGCCGGCGGCCGAAGCTCTGGCGCTGGCCGGGCAATTGGCGAACGCGCTCGACACGCTGGAGATAGAAGGAAAGCGCGCCGCCGACCTGAAGGATGCGGTGCCCGAAGGACAGTTGCAGGGCCATTGGCAGAAGAATGCCGCCGTGCTGGAAGCGGTGGTGTCCGCCTGGCCCGACCTGCTGGCGGCGCGCGGGCGGATGGACGCAGCACGGCGGCGCAATCTGCAACTGGGCGAACTGACGGCGCGTTGGGAAAAGGCGCCGCCGCCATTCCCGGTGGTGATGGCGGGCTTCGCCGCTGCCCCGCCGGCGGTGGCGCGGCTGGCGCATCGGGTGGCGCGGCTGCCGGAAGGGCGGCTGGTGCTGCCCGGGCTGGACGAAACGCTGCCCACCGAGGCCTGGGCGCTGCTGCGCGGGGACAACGGCGAATCCCCGGTCGAGACGCATCCGCAATTCGGCATGGCCCGTCTGCTGGCCGACGCCGGCCTGTCCCCCGGCGAAGTGCGGCGCTGGCCTTGGCAATCCGCCCGGGCCGGCAGCGCGCCGGAACGGGCGGCGCTGGTCGGCCGCGCCCTGCTGCCGGCGGAACTGAGCGGCGAGCCCCTGCCCGCGCCAGCCGCCGAAGCGGTTTCCGGTCTCAGGATGCTGGAAGCCGCGAATCCGGCCGAGGAGGCGCTGGCGATCGCGCTCGCCATGCGGCAGGTGGTGGAGCGCCCGGGGCGGACGGCGGCACTGGTCACCCCCGACCGGGCGCTGGCGGCGCGGGTGGCGGTGCAGTTGCAGCGCTTCGGGATCCGCGTCGACGACAGCGCCGGCCAGCCGCTGAAGGCGACCGGGCCCGGCAGCCTGCTGCTGGCGCTGGCGACGGCGGCGGGCGAGCGTTTCGCCCCGGTGCCGCTGCTGGCGCTGCTGCAGCATCCGCTGGCGCGGGCGGGGGAAGCGCGGCTGCGCTGGCTCAACGCTCTGCGCCAGCTGGACCTGAAGGCGCTCAGGGGAATCCGCCCGGCGCCGGGCCTTCGCGGCGTGGCGGCGCGGCTGGCCGAGCGGCGCGCGCCGGAGGATCTGCGCGACTGGTGGGGCGAGGACGCCGCGCCGCTGCTGGCGCTGCTGGCGCCGGGCCCGCCGNNNGCTGGCGCCGCTGGAGCCTGTGCCGCCGACCGCCGAGGCGCTGATGGACCGGCTGCGCGCGGTCGCCGAGGCGCTTGCGGGCGAAGCGCTGTGGGCCGGCGACGCCGGCCGCGCGCTCGCCCGGCTGTTCGAGGCTCTGGAGGAATGCCGCGCCGATCTCCAGCGCCTGTCGGTAACGGCCGACGATGCCGCCGCCTTCGTCGCCGTCCTGCTGGACGGGCAGACGGTTCGCCCCCGCGCCAGCCTGCACCCGCAACTGCACATCTGGGGCCTGCTGGAAGCGCGGCTGCAATCGGCCGACCTGCTGCTGATGAGCGGGCTGAACGAGGGAAGCTGGCCGGGGCTTCCCGCCCCCGATCCGTTTCTGGCGCCGGCCATCCGCCGGGCGCTTTCCCTTCCGGGGCTGGCGCGGCGGACGGGGCAGGAGGCGCAGCAATTCGCCGGCGGGCTTGGCGCGCCGGACGTGCTGTTGACCCGTTCGCTGAGGGCCGGCGGCGCGCCGACCGTCGCCTCGCGCTTCTGGCAGCGGCTGGCGGCGGCCACCGGCGGCCTTGCGGATTCCGGGGCGCTGTCGCCGGGGCGCGAGGCGCTGCTGGAAGCCGCCCGCGCGCTGGGCCGGCCGCCGGCCGCCGCGCCCTATCCACGGCCGGAACCACAGCCGCCCGTCTCGGCGCGGCCGCAAGAGATCACGGTGACGGACGTCGCCATGCTGAAGGCGGACCCCTTCACCTTCTACGCCAGGCGGATATTGAAGCTGTCGAAGCTGGACCCGCGCGACGCGGAACCGACGGCAGGCGAGCGCGGGCAGGTGGTGCACGACATATTGCAGCGCGCGCTGCAGGAAGGGCAGGCGACGCTGCCCGCCATCCTCGATGCGGAACTGCGCAAACTGGGCGAGCGGCCGGAGATCGCCGCGCTCTGGCGGCCGCGAGTCGAGCGGATGGTGGGCTGGGCGCTCGCCACCATGGCGGAACAGCCGGACTGGCAGCCCTTCCGCTGGGAGGAGAAAGCCGAACTGGCGCTCGGCCCGGTCACGCTGAAGGGGCGGATCGACCGGCTGGACAGGTCGGGAAGCGCGCTTCGGGTGGTGGATTACAAGACGGGTTCGGTGCCGAAGATCAAGGATGTGACCGCCCTCTACCAGACGCAGCTCGCCCTGCTGGCGCATCTGGCGGAAGCCGGGCTGTTCGGCGACACCGGCGGCCTGCCGGTCGAGGCGCTGGAATATTGGAAGCTCTCCGGCGGGCTGGAGCCGGGCAGGCAGTCGCCCGCGCTGGGGCAGAAGGTCGGCGCAGACGACATACGCGCCCACATCGAAGCCGCCTGGGCCGATTTCGAGGAGCTGGTCGGCGGCTATCTGCTGGGCGAGCGGCCGTTCCGGGCGAAGCAGCATATGGTCTATGGCCGTCGCTTTTCCGACTATGACCAGCTTGCAAGGGTGGCCGAATGGCTGGGCCGCTGAAGCGCACGCCGGAGCAGCGCCTCGCCGCCGATCCGGCGCGGCATGTGTGGGTGGCGGCGTCCGCCGGCACCGGCAAGACGCATGTGCTGACCGACCGCATGCTGCGGCTGATGCTGCGCGGAAGCGCGCCCGACCGCATCCTGGCGCTGACCTTCACCCGCGCCGCGGCAGCGGAGATGCAGAACCGCATCGTCCGCCGGCTGGGCGAATGGCTGGGCCATGACGAGGCGCGGCTGGCGGCCGAGCTGGAGGCGCTGGGGGTGGCGCCGACGCCCGCGCATCTGAAGCGCGCGCGCGGCCTCTTCGCCCGCGCGCTCGACGTGCCGGGCGGGCTGAAGGTGCAGACGCTGCACGCCTTCGCGCAGGGGCTGCTGGCGGCCTTCCCGCTGGAGGCCGGGCTGCCGCCGGGCTTCACCGCGCTGGACGAGCGCGACGCGCGGCAACTGAAGCGCCGGGCGTTGGCCGAAGCCATTTCCGAAGCGCAGGTCGGCGGCGAGGAAGGCTTCCTCGCCGATCTCGCCGAACTGGCGGTGCTGAAGGGCGAAAGCGGCCTGATGCAGGCGATCGACACGCTGATCGGCCACAGCCTTTCCATCCTGGCTTTCCGCGACGCCGGCGGCCTTGCGGTCGCCGTGCGCGACTGGCTGGGCGTGCGCGAGGGCGAGAAGCCGGGCGAGCGGCTGGCGGAAATGCTGGCGCCGGGCGCCTTCGACGATGGCCGCCTCGCCGATTTCGCCGCCGCGCTGGAGCAATGGGGCTGGAAAAAGGCGCAGGCGCAGGCGGCCGCCGCGCGGGAATGGCTGGCGCTGGGGGCCGAAGGCCGCTTCGCCCGGGTCGAGGATCTGAGAAACCTGCTGTTCGACAGCCGGCAGAATGTCCGCAGCTTCCGGCAGGGCGAAAAAGCCGTGCCCGGCATCCAGGCGATGGCCGAGGATCTGGCGGCGGATGTCGAGCTTCTGCTGGATTTCGACCGCCGTGTCCTGACCGCCGATCTTGCGGCCCGCGTGCTGCGCGCCGGGCACCGGGTGGTGCACCGCTACCAGGCGCTGAAGCGCGCCGCCGTCGCCATCGACTATGACGACATGATCGCGCTGACGGTCGGCCTGCTGGGGCCGGAGGGGATGCCCGGCTATGTCGGCTGGAAGCTGGACAGCCGCTTCGACCATGTGCTGGTCGACGAAGCGCAGGACACCAACGGCCGGCAATGGGCGATCATCGGCCGGCTGGTGGAGGATTTCTTCGCCGCCGACCCCGAGCGCCGCCGCAGCCTGTTCGTGGTGGGCGATCACAAACAGGCGATCTACGGCTTCCAGGGCACCGACCCGCAGGTGTTCGAAGGCTGGCGGCGCAAGATGGCGCCGCAGGCCGAAGCCTCCGGGCAGGCGCTGGAAGTGGTCGATCTGGCGCTCAGCTTCCGCTCCGGCCCGGCGGTGCTGGGGGTGGTGAACGCCTTCCTGCGGACGGTCGGCTATGAAGCGCTGGGCATGGCGGCCGAGCCGCCGCCGCACCGCCCCAACCGCACGCAGGCGCCCGGCGAAGTGGTGCTGTGGCCGGTGGTGCGGCTGGACGAGGAAGGGGAAGGCGAGGGCGACGACGAGGAGGATGGCAGCGAGGCGGCCGACCGGGAAATGGCGCGCCGGCTGGCCGCGCAGGTGGCCGACTGGCTGAAGCCCGGCCACCCCGAGCGCCTGTGGCTGGCGGCGCGCAACCAGTGGGCGCGGCCCGAGCATATATTGATCCTGCTGCGCAAGCGAAGCTGGCTGATGGCGGCGCTGGTCGCCGAGCTGCACGAGCGGCGGGTGCCGGTCGCCGGGGTGGACCGGCTGCTGCTGACCGAGCCGCTGGCCGTCCTCGATCTCCTGGCGCTGATCCGCTTCGCGGTGCAGCCGGAGGACGATCTGAACCTCGCCTGCCTGCTGGTCTCGCCCTTCCTCGGCTGGGGCCATGAGGAGGTGCGGGCGCTGGGCAGTGGCGGGCCGAACCTCTGGGCATCGCTCGGCCGCGCCGGCGGCGAGCGCGCGGCGGAAGCGCGAAGCTGGCTGGGCGCGGCGCTGGCGCTGGCGGACCGGGTCGGGCCTTACGCCTTTCTCGACACGCTGCTGTCCGGCCCGCTCGAAGGCCGGCGGCGGCTGGTGGCGCGGCTGGGGCCGCAGGCGAACGACCCGATCGACGAGCTGCTGCAACAGGCGCTGGCCTATGAGCAGCGCAACCCGCCGGCGCTGGCCGCCTTCCTCGCCTGGGTGGAGGCCGAAGGCTCGGACGTGAAGCGGGATTCCGAAGCCGCCGCCGGGCAGGTGCGGCTGATGACCATCCATGGCTCCAAGGGGCTGGAAGCGCCGGTGGTGGTGCTGGCGGACAGCGCCCACCAGCGCCGCGACCGGCGCGACGACCATCTGCCGGTGGAGATCGCCGGAGCCGGTGAACTGCCCGTCTTCCACCCCAGACAGGCGGAGATGCCGGCGAAGCTGCGCGCCCTGAAAGAAGCGCGCAGGGCGGTGGATGCGCAGGAGGATTTGCGGCTGCTCTATGTCGGCCTGACGCGGGCGGCCGACCATCTCTACATCGGCGGCGCGGTCGGCGCCTCGGGCGCGAGGAAGCTGGGCACGGAGAACGATAAAAGCTGGCACGGGCTGCTGACCCCGGTGCTGGCGGCGATGCCGGGGGTGGAAACGCTCGCCACTGGCTGGGGCGAGACGCTTCGCCTGCGCGGCGGGGTGTGGACGGCGCCCGGCCCCGACATCGTCGAACTGCACCCGCGCGAAGCGCGGCACGCGCCGAGCGAAGTCGTCACTTCCATCGCCCCGCCGCCCGGCCGGCCGGCCCGGCCGCTGACTCCGTCGGCCATGCCGGAAGCGCCGCCCGAAGGCCCGGCGGCGGAAGCCATGCGCGCGGCGGCGATGCGCGGGGCTTTGATTCACAAGCTGTTCGAGCGCTTGCCGGCGGTGCCGCCCCCCGAACGCCGGGCGCAGGCGCTGGGCTGGCTGGCGGCGCAGCAGGCGGGCGAGGCGGCGGAAGCGATCCTCGCCGAAGTGCTGGCGGTGATGGACAACCCGGCGCATGCCGCGCTGTTCGGGCCCGAGGCGCTGGCTGAAGCGCCGGTCGCCGGCCTGATCGGCGCGCAGGCGGTGGCGGGGATCGTCGACCGGCTGCTGGTGACGGAAGACCGCGTGCTGGTCGTCGATTTCAAGACCGGGTTGCGCGTGCCGGAAAGCCCGGCCGGCGCCCCCGTCCCGCACCGGCGGCAGATGGCGGCCTATGCCGAGGTTCTGAAGCGCGCCTTCCCCGGCCGCCGTGTGGAAGCGGCGCTGCTCTACACCGCCGCCCCCAAGTTTCTCTTGCTGGGGGAGAAGGACATGGCGGGCCTGCTTCCGCTTGATTGAAGGCGCAGGGGCGTTATTTCAAAAGCCGATGGCCCGCCCCGGCGGGCAAGTGGAGATATCCGATGGCGACTATGAAGGTGACCGATGCTTCCTTCGAAGCCGATGTGCTCGGCAGCGAAACCCCGGTGGTGGTGGATTTCTGGGCGGAATGGTGCGGCCCCTGCCGCATGATCGGCCCGGCGCTGGAGGAAATCGCCGACGAGCTCGCGGACAAGGTGAAGGTGGTGAAGGTGAACATCGACGAGGAGCCGGAATGGGCGTCGAAGTTCAACGTCCGTTCGATCCCGACGCTGCTGGTGTTCAAGGGCGGCGAGAAGGTGGCCGAAAAGCTCGGCGCCGCGCCCAAGTCGGCGCTGAAAAGCTGGGTCGAAGGCGCGCTCTGATCCTCAGCCGCCCGGCCATCAGGCCGGGCGGACGATCTGGCCGAATCGCGGGAAGTGCACCGCGACCGTGCCCACCCGCGGATGCTCCCGCAACAGGCTGATCCGCCGGTCGGTCAGCACCGCCAGCCGGCCTTTGGTCGGCGCATCCTGGCAGCCTTCCTGCGACACCCACACTATCTGTCCCGCCTCGAACCCGGAAGCAGGGTCGACGATTCCGCGAATCGTAGGTTCTGCGCCGCTGGCGACGGCGATGGCCTCGTCGGCGCTGATCGCGGTGGGCCGCCCATGGCCGATTTCCGAAACCCGCGTCGCCCAGGCGCCCAGATGCGGCCGGTCGGCCACCAGCGCGCTCAGGTCTCCGCCGGTGCGCACCCCCTGGAACCAGAGAAGCTGATAATGCGCCAGATCGGCATGGCCGGCGGCAGGGCCGCCCAGATAGGCGCGCCCGTCGGACAAGCTGGCGTCGAGCAATGCCAGATGCGCCTGGAACTGCGCGGCAAGGTGCGGCGCCGCCGCCTTCATCCCGGCCGGCTTCAGGCCGAAGCGCTTCTCCCGGTCGGCCCAGAAGGCTTCCAGCCCCTCGGTCGGCAGGTCGCCGATGGCAGCGCCCACGGCGGCGGAAAAGGCCGGCCCCTGCGCCTGTTGCGCCAGCAGCCGGTGCCCCTGCCCCAGCGGTGCCGGAAACAGCGTCGGATCCGGGTGCAGCGTTTCCAGCGCGTCGATGGCGGCGGCGGTGTCGCAGAAGATGTCGGCGCCGCTTTGCAGCACGGGCGTTCGGGCATAGCCGCCGGTCAGCACGGCAAGCTCGTCCTTCGGCAGCGTGGCGGGCACCTCCACCGAGCCATAGTCGAGCCCCTTCAGGCCCAGCGCCAGCCGCAGGACTTCCGCCCAGGGCGAGGTCGGATAATGGTGGAGGATCAGGCTTGCCATGGGCCGACGCTCGCACGCCGCGAAGCCGGCGGCAATAGCCGGCGGCTCAGCTTCGGTAATCGGCGTTGATCGAGATGTAGCCGTGCGTCAGGTCCGAGGTCCAGACGGTCGCCCGCCCGTCGCCAAGCCCCAGTTCCACGGCGATGTCGATATCCTGCCCTTGCAGATGCGCGGCAACCGGCGCTTCGTCATAGCCTTCCACCACCATGCCGTTCGCCGCCACCTCGATTCCGCCGAAGCGGATCGAGAGCCGGTCGCGCTCGGCCGGCTCGCCCGCCTTGCCGACCGCCATCACCACCCGGCCCCAATTGGCGTCGCCGCCGGCGATGGCGGTCTTCACCAGCGGCGAATTGGCGATGGAAAGGGCGATGCGGTGGGCGCTGTCGTCGGAAACGGCGCCCGACACGCGGATTTCCACGAAGCGGCTCGCGCCCTCGCCGTCGCGCACCACCAGTTGCGCCAGCTCGCGGCAGAGGTCGGCCAGCGCGACGGCGAAGGCGTCGGCCCCGGGGCTGTCGGCAATTTCCAGCCGGGCGTTGCCGGCAGCGCCGGTCGCGAACGCCAGCACCGTGTCGGAGGTGGAGGTGTCCCCGTCGACGGTGATGCAGGAGAAGGTGGAGCGGTTCGCCGCCGTCAGCATCTGTTGCAGCAGGGCAGGGTCGATAGCCGCGTCGGTCACGATAAAGCCCAGCATCGTCGCCATGTCGGGCGCGATCATCCCGGAGCCCTTGATGAAGCCAACCAGCGTCACCTTGCGCCCGTCCACCACCGCTTCGCGCGCGGCGGCCTTGGGGAAAGTGTCGGTGGTGCCGATGGCCTGTGTCACGTCCAGCCAGGAGGCGGAGCCGAGCGCCGCATGCGCGGCGCGCACCCCGCTCGTCGCCTTGTCTGCCGGCAGCGGCACGCCGATCACCCCGGTGGAGGCGGCAAAGACCTCGGCCTGCTCGCAATCCAGAAGCCGCGCCGCCTCGGCCACCTGCGCCGCGCAGGCGTCGGCGCCGCGCATCCCGGTGAAGGCGTTGGAATTGCCGGCGTTCACCACCAGCGCGCGCGCCGCGCCGCCGGGCAGATGCCGCCGGCAAAGCTCCACTTCCGGGGAGGGGCATTTCGAACGGGTGGTGACGCCTGCCACCACCGTCCCCGGCTCGAACGCCAGCAGGGTGACGTCGGCCCGGGTCCAGGGCTTGTAGCCGGCGGTCGCGGCGCCGCGGCGGCAGCCGGCGACTTCGGGCAATTCGGGAAAGGGGCAGGCGAGCGGCGAGATGTCCATGGCCAGCGGATTAGCCGCGCGGCGCGCGCGGCGGAAGGGCCTTCTCGCAGGCTTTCTCCACCGTCCTAGGGCGTCACGGAAGTCTCAAGCATTGGTCATCCAACTGAAAAGGGCAGGGCGCATCTGGCCCGGACCGCAACAGGGGAGATTAACCATGAATCGCCTGATTCTCGCCGCCGCCGCCGCTTTCGTCGCCACGGCTCCGGCCACCGCCGCCGTCATCCAGCCCGTCGCCGTCACCGCTTCGGACAGCTTCTGGACCTATGATGTCAACAATCTGATCAATGGCTCGGGCCTGTCGGGCGGCAAGCACGACACCAACTGGAACAATATGTGGCAGTCCACCTGGGACCAAGTTCCGCATTGGCTGTTGTTCGACTTGGGCCAGAATGTCTCGTTGAAATCCGCCAGCATCTGGCAATATGCCGCCGACTTCAATTACCCTTGGTATGAAACCGACCGCGGCGTGAAGGATCTCGGCATTTCCATCTCGCTCGACGGCGTGAACTTCACGTCGGTCGCCGATGCGGTGCTGGAGCGGCATATCCTGAACGCCGACAACCGCTATGAGTCGTTCGCGGCCCAACTCGTCGAGTTCACCGGCGAAGCCCGCTATGTCCGCTTCGATCTCAACTCCAACTATGGCAGCGTCTGGACCGGCCTTTCGGAAGTGCGCTTCAACGGCTCCGTGCCGGAAGCCGCGACCTGGGCGATGATGATCGCCGGCTTCGGCCTGGTGGGGGGCGCGATGCGCCGCCGCCGCGCCATCGAAGCCTGATCCCGGCCGGCGCTTTGCAAGGAACGGCGGGCCTGCCCCGGGCAGGACCGCCGTTTCATGCTCTGACCGAAGCCTCGCGCATCCCGGCAGGGCTTTTCGAGCGCCCGCAATTGACGCATTGGGGGACGCTTCCTATTTGACGCGGCGTTACGCCGGCTGCGGTTCCGCTTGCCGGCCCCGTTTCGTGAAGGCACTCCATGCTCGGCTTGAACAAGGTCGCGAAGGCGATTTTCGGCTCCTCCAACGAACGCTTTGTGAAATCGCTGCAGCCGACCGTGCGGCAGATCAACGCGCTGGAGCCCAGATATGAGGCGATGGGCGACGAGGAGCTGCAGGACCAGACCCGCATCTTCCGCGAGCGGCTGGCGAGCGGCGAGAAGCTCGACAATCTGCTGCCCGAAGCCTTCGCCACCGTCCGCGAAGCCTCGAAGCGGGTGCTGGGCATGCGCCACTTCGACGTGCAGTTGGTGGGCGGAATCGTGCTGCACCGGGGCGAGATCGCCGAGATGCGCACGGGTGAGGGCAAGACGCTGGTCGCCACCACCGCCACCTATCTCAATGCGCTGGAAGGCAAGGGCGTCCATGTCGTCACCGTCAACGACTATCTGGCCAAGCGCGACAGCGAGTGGATGGGCCGCGTCCACCGCTGGCTGGGGCTGACGGTCGGCGCCATCCTGCCCAACATGCACGATGTCGAGCGCCGCCTGTCCTACGAGGCCGACGTCACCTATGGCACCAACAACGAGTTCGGCTTCGACTATCTGCGCGACAATATGAAATATGAGCGCGCGCAGATGGTGCAGCGCGCCTTCAACCACGCCATCGTCGACGAGGTGGACTCGATCCTGATCGACGAGGCGCGCACCCCGCTCATCATTTCCGGGCCGACCGACGACAAGAGCGAGCTCTACCGCCAGGTCGATGTGATCGTGAAGACCTTCCGCCCCGAACATTATGAGAAGGACGAGAAGGCGAAGTCGATCATCCTGACGGAAGGCGGCACGGAATTCGCCGAGCGGGCGCTGGAAGCGGCCGGCCTGCTGGAAGGCGACAATCTCTACGACTTCGAGAACACCCAGGTCGTCCACCATCTGAACCAGGCGCTGCGCGCCGTGCACATGTTCCGCCTCGACACCGACTATATCGTCCGCGACGGCAAGGTGGTGATCATCGACGAGTTCACCGGCCGGATGATGGACGGCCGCCGCTGGTCGGACGGCCTGCACCAGGCGGTGGAGGCGAAGGAAGGGGTGGACATCAAGCCCGAGAACCAGACCCTGGCCTCGATCACCTTCCAGAATTACTTCCGCCTCTACCCGAAGCTGTCGGGGATGACCGGCACGGCGTCCACCGAAGCGCCGGAATTCTACGACATCTACAAGCTGAATGTGGTGGAGATTCCCACCAACCTGCCGGTGAAGCGGCAGGACGACCAGGACGAATTCTACAAGAACGAGGCCGACAAGTTCGCGGCGATCGTGAAGGCCATCGGCGAGAAGGCGAAGAGCGGCCAGCCGGTGCTGGTGGGCACCGTCTCCATCGAGAAGTCGGAAGCGCTTTCGAAGTTCCTGACCGACGCGAAGGTGAAGCATTCGGTGCTGAACGCGCGCTACCATGAAAGCGAGGCGCATATCGTGGCGCAGGCCGGACGGCTGGGCGCGGTGACGATCGCCACCAACATGGCCGGCCGCGGCACCGACATCCAGTTGGGCGGCAATGTCGAGTTCCGAGTCGAGGACGAGCTGTCGCAGGTGCCCGAGGGCGCCGAGCGCGAGGCCGCCATCGCCCGCATCCGGGAAGAGGTGAAGGCCGAGCGCGAGAAGGTGCGCGAGGCCGGCGGCCTGTTCGTGCTGGGCACCGAGCGGCACGAGAGCCGCCGGATCGACAACCAGCTGCGCGGCCGCTCCGGCCGGCAGGGCGACCCGGGCCTGTCGCGCTTCTACCTCAGCCTAGACGACGATCTGCTGCGCATCTTCGGCCAGCAGAACATGCTGACGCGGGTGATGAACTCCGGGCTGGAGGATGGCGAGGCGATCGTCCACCCCTGGATCTCCAAGGCGATCGAGACGGCGCAGAAGAAGGTGGAAGCGCGCAACTATGATGTGCGCAAGCAGCTTCTCCAGTATGACGATGTGATGAACGACCAGCGCAAGGTCGTCTATGAACAGCGCGCCGACATCATGGACGCCGACAAGGTCTCCGACATCGTTGAGGAATTCCGCCGCGACACCGTGGCCGATCTGGTTTCCGCCCACGCCCCCATCGGCAGCTATCCCGAGCAATGGGATATCGCCGGGATGAAGGCCGCCGCCGAAACCGAGCTGAACCTGATCGTCCCGCTGGAGGATTGGGTGAAGGAGAATGCGGTCGACCAGGAGATCTTCATCGAGCGGCTGAACGCGCTCATGGACGAGAAGATGGCGGCGAAGCAGGAAGGGGTTCCGGCCGAAAGCTGGATCCAGGTGGAAAAGAACTTCCTGCTGCAAAGCCTCGACCATTATTGGAAGGAGCATCTGGCGACGCTGGATGCCCTGCGGCAGGTGGTGCACCTGCGCGCCTACGCGCAGAAGCAGCCGATCAACGAATATAAGGCGGAAGCCTTCCAGCTTTTCGAACGCATGCTGCGCCAGGTGCGCGAGGATGTGACGAAGATGCTGGCCTTCGCTGAATTCCGCATGCCGGATGCGTCGGCGCTGCCGGACCTTCCCGAACTGCCCGATTTCCTGAAGCTGGATGGCGGCCCCCGTCTCCCTTCGGACCGCCTGCCGTCAGACGGGCTCGGCTTCGCCTTCGGCGATCGGGCAGCTTCGGCGGCGCCCGGCGTGTTCGCCATGGGCGATTTGCTTTCGACCGACGAGGTGGAGGCGGCCCGCAGCGTCGCGCATCTGTTCGGCGCCGATTTCGCGCCCGAAGACCCGGAAAGCTGGCCGCGCACAGTTTCGCGCAACACCCTGTGCCCCTGCGGCTCGGGCCGGAAATACAAGCACTGCCACGGTCTGGCGGACTGAGGCCGGGAAGATTGGGGCCGGGAAGACTGGGGCCGGGAAGATTGGGGCTTTAAAGGCCGGGGCCGGCAAGCCCCGTCAGCGCCGGATGCGGGCGGCCCCCGAAAGGGCGGCGATGGCAAGAATGGCCCAGCCGGCCGCCATCACCGTGCCGCCCACTGGCGCCAGCATCGCCACCGCGCGCGGCGCCCCCAGCCCCAGCGCCTGAAGCGAACCCGCGAAGGCCAGGCTGCCCAGCGCCAGCAGCCAGGCGGACAGCCGCACCGCGCCCGCATGCGGCCGCCAGGCGAGCAGGGCGAACACGGCGGCGCTGTGCGGCAGCTGGAACTGGGCGGCGGTGGCGATCCATTCCCGCGCCTGCGGGTCCTGGATGGCATGGGCGCCGAAAGACCCGATGGTGACGGCGAGAAAACCGCCAAGGGCGGCGAGGGCGGGGAGGATGCGCTGATTGGCCATCCCCCGCCTGTAACGAAGCGATGCATCCGCGTCTCGCGCCAATGTGGCGCGAGACGCGGATGCCGCCCACCCTTTTTCCGCCGCCCTCCGCAGACGCTTGGTTCCGTAACGAAAGCAGGGCATTATCGGGCGGCCATGCCGGATACCGACCCGCTTGTTGAAAGCTACCGCGAGCGGGGCTACGCCATTGTCCGCGGCTTCTGGCCGGCCGGCGAACTGGCCGCGCTTTCCGCGACGGTGGACCGGGTCCGGGCCGAGGCGCAAAGGGAAGGGCGAAGCTTCCGGCACGGCAATCTCTTCTATCGGCTCGGGCGAACCGATGGCGGGCCGCATGTGCAGATGGCGCAATGGCCCTGCTGGCGCTTCCCGGAACTGGATGCGTTTCGCACCCATCCGCGTTTCCTGGCGCTGCTGGAGCCGCTGATCGGGCGCGATATCAAGCAGATCATCCACCAGATTCACTGGAAGGCGGGCGGTGGCGGCTCCGGCGGAGATTTCGCCTGGCACCAGGACAGCCGCTCGCGCCGCCCGGCCTCCGCCTATCGCAACCTTGCCGGCAGCTATGTGCAGACCGGGCTGGCGATCGACCCGCACGGGCCTGAAAGCGGGGGGCTCAGGCTGATTCCCGGCTCGCACAGGCTGGGGGACCTGCATCTGCGCGCCGACGAAGGCGTGCTGGGCCGGCCGGTTTCCGACGCCGACCTGAGGCTGGCCGGCCTCGACCCCGGCGAAGCGGTGGACCTGCGGCTGGAACCCGGCGACCTCGCCTTGTGGAGCCCCTACACCCTGCACGCTTCCGGGGAGAACAGGTCGCCCCACGCCCGGCGCTTCTTCATCAACGGCTATGTGAGCGCTGCGGATTGCGACCGGGGGGAATGGGCTTTCCGCGCCGGCCAGCCCATGCCATTGCCGGAAAAGCCCAGCCTCGTGCATTACGAAGCGCTTCCCGAACGGCCCGGGCCGCATTTCCCCTGAAGCCGGCTCCCCTGAAGCCGGCGCGCAATTCAGGTAAGGGCGTCTGGATGCGGCGCCGGCCAAGTGGCAGGGCAGTTGACCTTTGCGGGAAGCGGAGATAAGGGCGGCGCTCGCTTTTTGGGCGGTGCGCGGTTCCGCCGCCATTGCCCCGACAGGCGAAAGAGATACGACAGGCCGAGCCGCGCGGCGAGCAGCCCTTTGGGGTTGCTCGCGCTTATGCCGTGGAGCCCCCGGGGAACAGCCGGTGGCGAAATGGGCGGTCCGGGGCTGGAGTAGGCGGGCCTCCATGGGGGAGGCGCGCCGAACGCCAAGGAAGTCCGAAACCGAATGCCCACTATCAACCAGTTGATTCGCAAGGGCCGCGAACCGCAGAAGGCGCGCAACAAGGTCCCCGCGATGGAGGCCTGCCCGCAGAAGCGCGGCGTGTGCACCCGTGTCTATACGACGACTCCGAAGAAGCCGAACTCGGCGCTTCGCAAGGTCGCCAAGATCCGTCTCACCAACGGTTTCGAGGTGATCGGCTACATCCCCGGTGAAGGCCACAACCTTCAGGAACACTCGGTGGTTCTGATTCGCGGCGGCCGCGTGAAGGATTTGCCCGGCGTGCGTTACCACGTGCTCCGCGGCGTGCTCGACACGCAAGGCGTCAAGAACCGCAAGCAATCGCGCTCGAAGTACGGCGCGAAGCGTCCGAAGTAAGCTGGGGAGACCAAGCCAATGTCACGTCGTCGTCGCCCCGAGAAGCGCGAAATCCTGCCCGATCCCCGCTACGGAGATCAGGTCCTCACCAAGTTCATGAACCTCGTGATGTACGAGGGGAAGAAGTCGGTCGCCGAGACGATCGTCTATTCGGCCCTCGACGTCATCGAGCAGCGCGCCAAGCGCGACCCGATCGGCGTCTTCCACGACGCGCTGGCCAATGTGCGCCCGCTCGTCGAAGTCCGCTCCCGCCGGGTCGGCGGCGCGACTTATCAGGTTCCGGTCGAAGTCCGTCCCGAGCGCGCGCAGGCGCTGGCCATCCGCTGGCTGATCGCCTCGGCGCGCAACCGTCCGGAAAAGACCATGTCGGCCCGTCTGTCCGCCGAGCTCATGGAAGCCTCCAACAACCGGGGCGCGGCCGTGAAGAAGCGGGAAGACACGCACAAGATGGCCGAAGCCAACCGCGCCTTCTCGCACTACCGCTGGTAGTTCGAAACCTTAAGTAATCCGGAGTTCTCCATGCCCCGCACTCACCCGCTCGAAAAGTATCGCAACATCGGCATCATGGCGCACATCGATGCCGGCAAGACGACCACGACCGAGCGGATCCTCTATTACACCGGAAAGTCCTACAAGATCGGCGAAGTGCATGAAGGCACGGCGACGATGGACTGGATGGAGCAAGAGCAGGAGCGGGGCATCACCATCACCTCCGCCGCCACCACCTGTTTCTGGAACGACCACCGCATCAACATCATCGACACGCCCGGCCACGTCGACTTCACCATCGAAGTCGAGCGCAGCCTGCGCGTGCTCGACGGCGCCATCACCTGCTTCGACGGCGTGGCCGGCGTGGAGCCGCAATCGGAAACGGTGTGGCGCCAGGCCGACAAATATCGCGTCCCGCGCATGTGCTATGTGAACAAGCTGGACCGCACCGGCGCCAACTTCGAACGCTGCGTGCAGATGATCAAGGACCGTCTGGGCGCCCGCCCGGCCGTTCTCTACTTCCCGATCGGGATCGAGAGCGACTTCATCGGCCTCGTCGACCTCGTCGAGAATCGCGCCATCGTCTGGCTGGACGAGTCGCTGGGCGCGAAGTTCGAATATCGCGAGATTCCGGACGAGCTGAAGGACAAGGCCGCCGCCATGCGGGCCGAGCTCATCGAAATCGCCGTCGAGCAGGACGATGCGGCGATGGAAGCCTATCTGGAAGGCAATGAGCCCGACACGGCGACGCTGAAGAAGCTGATCCGCAAGGGCACGCTGGCGTTCGACTTCGTGCCGGTGCTCTGCGGCTCCTCGTTCAAGAACAAGGGCGTGCAGCCGCTGCTGGATTCGGTGATCGACTATCTGCCGAGCCCGATCGACATTCCGGACGTGCAGGGCGTGAAGCCGGGCACCGAGGAAGCCGACAGCCGCGAAACCAGCGACGATGCGCCGTTCAGCGCGCTGGCGTTCAAGATCATGAGCGATCCGTTCGTCGGCTCGCTGACCTTCGCGCGCATCTACTCGGGCAAGATGGAAACCGGCACGACCGTGCTGAACTCGGTGAAGGACAAGCGCGAGAAGATCGGCCGCATGCTGCTGATGCACGCCAACAACCGCGAGGACATCAAGGAAGCCTATGCCGGCGACATCGTCGCGCTGGTCGGCCTCAAGGAAACGACCACCGGCGACACGCTCTGCGCGCCGCTGAAGCCGATCATACTCGAGCGCATGGAATTCCCCGAGCCCGTCATCGAAGTGGCCGTGGAGCCCAAGACCAAGGCCGACCAGGAGAAGATGGGCATCGCCCTCAACCGCCTGGCGCAGGAAGACCCGAGCTTCCGCGTGACCTCCGACATCGAGTCGGGCCAGACGATCATCAAGGGGATGGGCGAACTTCACCTGGAAATCCTCGTCGACCGCATGAAGCGCGAGTTCAAGGTGGAAGCCAATGTCGGCGCGCCGCAGGTGGCCTATCGTGAGTCGCTCGCCCGCAAGGTCGAAGTGGACTACACCCACAAGAAGCAGTCGGGCGGCTCCGGCCAGTTCGGCCGCGTGAAGATCGTGGTCGAGCCGGGCGAGCGCGGCACGGGCGTGGTGTTCGTCGACGAAGTGAAGGGCGGCAACGTGCCGCGCGAATATATCCCCGCCGTCGAGAAGGGCATTCGCGAAGTCGCGGAATCCGGCTCGCTGATCGGCTTCCCGATCATCGACTTCACCGCCACGCTGGTGGACGGCGCCTATCACGACGTCGACTCGTCGGCGCTGGCCTTCGAAATCACCGGCCGCGGCGCGATGCGCGAAGCCGCCACCAAGGCCGGAATCAAGCTGCTCGAGCCGATGATGAAGGTGGAAGTGGTGACGCCCGAAGACTTCATGGGCGATTGCATCGGCGACCTGAACAGCCGCCGTGGCCAGATCCAGGGCACCGACAGCCGGGGCAACGCCCAGGTGATCGAAGCCATGGTGCCGCTGGCGAACATGTTCGGATATGTGAACCAGCTGCGTTCGATGACGCAGGGCCGGGCGCAATATTCGATGCAGTTCAGCCACTATGAAGAAGTGCCTTCGAACGTGGCCGAAGAAGTGAAGGCGAAAATGGGCTGATTGCCCAGCTGATCTGAACACAAACGATTAAAGCAAAGAGGAAAACCAAATGGCGAAGGCGAAGTTTGAGCGGAATAAGCCGCACGTCAACATCGGCACCATCGGTCACGTCGACCATGGCAAGACCTCGCTGACCGCGGCCATCACCAAGGTGCTGGCCGAAACCGGCGGCGCGACCTTTGTCGACTATGCCAACATCGACAAGGCTCCCGAAGAGCGCGAGCGCGGCATCACCATCTCGACGTCGCACGTCGAGTATGAAACCGCCGACCGCCACTATGCGCACGTCGACTGCCCGGGCCACGCCGACTATGTGAAGAACATGATCACCGGCGCCGCGCAGATGGACGGGGCGATCCTCGTCGTCTCCGCGACCGACGGCCCGATGCCGCAGACTCGCGAGCACATCCTGCTCGCCCGTCAGGTCGGCGTGCCGGCCCTCGTGGTGTTCATGAACAAGGTCGACCAGGTCGACGACCCGGAAATCCTCGAACTCGTCGAGCTGGAAATCCGCGAGCTTCTGTCGAAGTACGACTTCCCGGGCGACGATATTCCGATCGTCAAGGGTTCGGCGCTGATGGCGCTGGAAGACAAGAGCCCGGAAATCGGCCGCAACGCCGTTCTGGAACTGATGTCCGCCGTCGACGCCTACATCCCGCAGCCGGAGCGTCCGCTGGACAAGCCGTTCCTGATGCCGATCGAAGACGTGTTCTCGATCTCGGGCCGCGGCACCGTGGTGACCGGCCGTGTCGAAACCGGAATCGTCAAGGTCGGTGAGGAAGTCGAGATCGTCGGCATCAAGGACACCGTGAAGACGACGGTGACCGGCGTCGAAATGTTCCGCAAGCTGCTCGACCAGGGCCAGGCCGGCGACAACATCGGCGCGCTGCTGCGCGGCACGAAGCGGGAAGACGTCGAGCGCGGCCAGGTTCTGGCCAAGCCCGGCTCGATCACCCCGCACACCGACTTCAAGGCCGAGGTCTATGTGCTGTCGAAGGACGAAGGCGGCCGCCACACGCCGTTCTTCGCCAACTATCGTCCGCAATTCTACTTCCGCACGACGGACGTCACCGGCACCGTCGAGCTGCCGGAAGGCACCGAGATGGTCATGCCCGGCGACAACATCGCGCTGACCGTCAAGCTGATCGCTCCGATCGCCATGGACCAGGGCCTGCGTTTCGCCATCCGCGAAGGTGGCCGGACCGTCGGCGCAGGGGTTGTCGCGACGATCATTAAGTAATATAGAGCCGCCTCCCGCCCAGCCGGTGATTCGTCATCGGCAGGGCGGGATTGCTTTTGGGCCGGGGCCCGGGGTGAAAACCTTGGGTTTCGGCTCGGCTGTTTGAACTGTCGATCCTGGTTTGAAATCGGTGGAGAGATGTCCCCTTTGGGCGATGCTCTGCCGGACTGAAAAGAGTTGGGTAAATGGAAACGCAGAATATTCGCATCCGTCTGAAGGCTTTCGACCACCGCGTGCTGGACGCCGCGACCGGAGAGATTGCCGACACTGCAAAGCGCACGGGTGCCGATGTTCGCGGTCCTATTCCCCTTCCGACCCGGATCGAGAAGTTCACGGTCAACCGCTCGCCGCACGTCGACAAGAAGTCGCGCGAGCAGTTCGAAGTCCGGACCTACAAGCGGCTGCTCGACATCGTGAAGCCGACTCCGCAGACGGTGGATGCTTTGATGAAGCTCGACCTCGCGGCGGGTGTGGATGTCGAGATCAAGCTGCAAGGCTGATCCCGGCGGATGTTTCCAAGCCCCTTCGGCGTTTTTCGAGGGGCCTCTGAGTTGGTCAAGCCTTGAAGGCGTTCGTCTCGCAAGATGCGGTGCTGGCAAGGGCCTCTGATGAAGGAAAAGAAATGCGAACCGGCGTAATCGCCAGGAAGATGGGCATGACCCGTCTGTTCCGTGAAGATGGGGTGCATGTGCCCGTCACGGTTCTGGCTCTCGAAACGAACCAGGTCGTCGCCCAGAAGACGGCCGATCGGGATGGCTATGTCGCCGTCCAGCTCGGCGCGGGCTCGGCGAAGGCCAAGAATGTGACCAAGCCCGAGCGCGGCCATTTCGCCAAGGCGGAAGTGGAGCCGAAGGCGATCCTCGCGGAATTCCCGGTGGCGGAAGACGCTCTGGTCGAAGTCGGCGCTCAGATTTCCGCCGACCATTTCGTGGTCGGCCAGCTGGTCGATGTGACCGGCGCTACCCAGGGCAAGGGCTTCGCCGGCGCCATGAAGCGCTGGGGCTTCGGCGGTCTGCGGGCCACGCACGGCGTGTCGGTTTCGCACCGTTCGCACGGTTCCACGGGCAACCGTCAGGATCCGGGCAAGGTTTTCAAGAACAAGAAGATGGCCGGCCACATGGGCGACCGGAATCGCACCCAGCAGAATCTGGAGATCGTGCTGACCGACACGGCGCGCGACCTGCTGTTCGTTCGCGGCTCGGTTCCCGGCTCCAAGGGCGGCTGGCTGCTGGTGCGCGACTCCGTGAAGGTCGATCGCCCGGCCGATGCGCCCTATCCCGCCTCGGTGAAGTCTTCGGCGCAATCGGGTGAAGCCCCGGCGGCCGAAACCCCGGCGGAAGAGGCTCCGGCCGCTGAAGCCGTTGCCGAGGAGCAAGCGTGATGAAGGTGCAAGTGAAAACGCTGGCCGGAGCGCAAGCCGGTGAGCTCGAGCTCAACCCGGAGGTCTTCGGACTGGAGCCGCGCGCCGACATCCTGCACCGCGTGGTGACCTGGCAGCTGGAAAAGCGCCGCGGCACCGCCCGCGGCGCCCGTGAGCGCTCGGACGTCGCCCGCACCGGCAAGAAGTTCGGCCGCCAGAAGGGCGGCGGAACGGCCCGTCACGGCAACCGCGCCGCGCCGCAGTTCATCGGCGGCGGCAAGGCCCATGGCCCGCGCGTGCGGGATTTCAATCCCGGCCTCAACAAGAAGGTTCGCGCGCTCGGCCTCAAGGTCGCGCTCTCGGCCAAGGCGGCCGAAGGCAAGCTCGTCGTCGTCGACAATCTGTCGCTCGACGCCGCCAAGACGCGGGCGCTGAAGGACAATCTGGTGAAGCTGGGCGTCGCGAGCGGCCTGTTCATCGATGGCGCCGCCGTGGATGTGAACTTCGCGCTCGCCAGCCGCAACCTCTACAAGGTGGACGTGCTGCCGGCTGTCGGCGCCAACGTCTACGACATCCTGAACCACGATCATCTGGTGCTGACCCGCGCCGCGGTCGAGCAACTGGAGGCGCGTTTCAATGGCTAAGGCTTCCGAAGCGATCGACCTGAAGCACTTCGACGTGGTGGTGAAGCCCATCATCACCGAGAAGTCGACCCTGGTCGGCGAGCATAACCAACTGGTGTTCGAAGTGGCGAAGACCGCTTCGAAGCCGGAGATCAAGGCGGCTGTCGAGGCGCTGTTCAACGTCAAGGTGGCGAACGTGAACACGCTTGTCCAGAAGGGCAAGACGAAGCGGTGGAAGGGCAAGCCCTACCGTCGCAACGACCTCAAGAAGGCCATCGTGACGCTGGCGGACGGCCAGTCGATCGACGTGACGACGGGTATCTGACGCCATGGCACTGAAGAATTACAACCCCACGAGCCCGGCCCGTCGCGGCCTGGTTCTCGTCGATCGCTCGGCGCTCTGGAAGGGCAAGCCGGTCAAGTCGCTCACCGAGGGCAAGACCAAGTCGGGCGGCCGCAACAACATGGGCCATGCGACGGCGCGCGGCATCGGCGGCGGGCACAAGCAGCGCTACCGGATCGTCGACTTCAAGCGGCGCATCTGGGACCAGCCGGCGACCGTCGAGCGCCTGGAATATGACCCGAACCGCTCGGCCTTCATCGCCCTGATCACCTACCCGGACGGCAAGCAGGCCTATATCCTGGCGCCGCAGCGTCTGGCGCCGGGCGACAGCGTCGTCGCCGGCAAGAAGGTGGACGTGAAGCCCGGCAACGCGATGGAGATCGGCCAGATGCCGGTCGGCACCATCGTGCACAATGTCGAGCTGAAGCCCGGCAAGGGCGGCCAGCTGGCGCGCGCCGCCGGCACCTTCATCCAGGTGGTCGGGCGCGATCGCGGCATGGTCATCATCCGCCTGAACTCGGGCGAGCAGCGCTATGTCCGTTCGGATTGCATGGCGACGGTCGGCGCGGTTTCGAACCCCGACAACTCGAACCAGAATCTGGCCAAGGCCGGCCGCAACCGCTGGCTGGGCATCCGCCCGCTGACGCGCGGCGTGGCCAAGAACCCGGTCGACCACCCGCACGGCGGTGGTGAAGGCCGCACCTCGGGCGGCCGCCATCCGGTCACTCCGTGGGGCAAGCCGACCAAGGGGGCCAAGACCCGTTCGAACAAGGCGACGGACAAGATGATCATCCGTTCGCGGCACGCGAAGAAGAAGAGGTAAGCGATGGCACGTTCCGTCTGGAAAGGCCCGTTCGTCGAACTGAGCCTGCTCAAGAAGGTGGAAGCCGGTGCCCGTGGCCCGATCAAGACCTGGTCACGTCGCTCCACCATCCTTCCGCAATTCGTTGGCCACACGTTCAGCGTCTACAACGGCAAGAAGTTCGTGCCGGTGTCGGTGTCCGAGGAAATGGTCGGCATGAAGCTGGGTGAGTTCGCGCCGACGCGCAGCTTCCCGGGCCATGCCGCCGACAAGAAGTCGAAGAGGTAAGGCTAAGATGTCGAAACCTGTAGCAGGTCGCAAGGTAGGGGAGCGCGAGGCGCTCGCCGTTGCGACGACCGTGCGGGGCAGCCCGTACAAGCTGAACCTGGTGGCCGGCCTCATTCGCGGCAAGAACGCCGGCGAAGCCGTCACCGCGCTGACCTTCTCGTCGAAGGCGATGGCCGTCGACGTGAAGAAGTGCCTTCAGTCGGCGATCGCCAACGCGGAAAACAACCACAATCTCGACATCGATCGGCTGTGGGTGAAGGAAGCGTCGGTCGGCAAGTCGATCAGCATGAAGCGGTTCGCCACGCGCGCCCGCGGCCGTTCGGCGCGGATCGTGAAGCCCTTCTCGCGGCTTCGCATCGTGGTTCAGGAACGTGACGTGACGGAAGAAGGGCAGGCATAATATGGGTCAGAAATCCTCTCCCATCGGGCTTCGCCTGCAGATCAACCGCACCTGGGACAGCCGCTGGTACGCCGAAGGCGACGACTACGGCCGCCTGCTGCTGGAAGATCTGAAGATCCGCCAGTTCGTGCTGAAGGCGCACCCGCAGGCCGCCATTTCGAAGGTGGTGATCGAGCGTCCGGCAAAGCTGTGCCGCGTGTCCATCTATGCCGCGCGCCCTGGCGTGATCATCGGCAAGAAGGGCGCCGACATCGAGAAGCTGAAGAAGGCGATCGGCGCGATGACGAAGAGCGAAGTCTCGCTCAACATCGTCGAAATCCGCAAGCCCGAGATCGACGCCAAGCTGATCGCGCAAGGCATCGCCGACCAGCTGGAGCGCCGGGTGGCCTTCCGCCGCGCCATGAAGCGCGCCGTGCAGTCCGCCCAGCGTCTCGGCGCCGAAGGCATCAAGATCACCAGCGGCGGCCGTCTGGGCGGCGCGGAGATCGCGCGCACGGAAACCTACCGCGAAGGCAAGGTTCCGCTGCACACGCTGCGCGCCAATGTCGATTATGCCGAAGCCCAGGCCCACACGGCCTATGGCGTCTGCGGTATCAAGGTCTGGGTGTACAAGGGCGAGATCCTTGGCCACGACCCGATGGCGCAGGACCGGCTCATGATGGAATCCCAAACGTCGGGTGTTCGGCCCGCTCGATAAGCGACGCTTCATAAGCGTCGCCTTATCGGGGGCTAATTCCCTGTCTGAAGGCGAAAGAAAATGCTGCAACCGAAACGGACCAAGTTCCGCAAGGCCTTCAAGGGCCGTATCCATGGGGACGCCAAGGGCGGAACCGCGCTCAACTTCGGCGCCTTTGGCCTGAAGGCGCTGGCGCCCGAGCGGATCACCGCGCGCCAGATCGAAAGCGCCCGCCGCGCGATCACCCGCCACATGAAGCGCCAGGGGCGCCTCTGGATCCGCATCTTCCCGGACGTTCCCGTGTCCTCGAAGCCGGCCGAAGTCCGCATGGGCTCGGGCAAGGGCAACCCGGAATATTGGGCGGCGCGGGTGAAACCCGGCCGGATCATGTTCGAGATCGACGGCGTGAGCCACGAAGTGGCCGCCGGTGCGTTTGAACGCGCCGCCGCCAAGCTTCCCATCAAGGTGAAGATGGTGACGCGCCTCGGCGAGCAGAAGGACTGAGCCATGGCCAAGCCGGAATATAACAAGAGCTCGGACGCCGAGCTGGCGGGTGAGCTCAGCGCGCTGAAGCGCGAGCAGCTGAACCTGCGCTTCCAGGCTGCGACGCAGCAGCTGGAGAAGCCGAGCCGGGTGAAGGAGGTGCGCCGCAGCATCGCCCGCATCCAGACCGAACAGAACGCCCGCGCCCGGAAAACCGATTCCGCCGCGCAGGCGGCTGAAGCCTGAGGAGAATACCATGCCCAAGCGCGTGCTTCAGGGGACGGTGGTCTCCGACAAGACGGACAAGACGGTGGTGGTGCTGGTGGAGCGCAAGGTGTCTCACCCGCTCTACGGCAAGATCATCCGTCGTTCGAAGAAATATCATGCCCATGACGAAGCCAACCTCATCAAGGAAGGCGACATCGTGCGGATCGAGGAATGTGCGCCTCTCAGCAAGCTGAAGACGTGGCGCGTGATCGAGAAGGTGGCGACTTCGGGCGTCGCCGAGAAGGTGGCCTGAGATGATTCAGATGCAGACCAGGCTCGATGTCGCGGACAATTCGGGCGCCAAGGAAGTGATGTGCATTAAGGTGCTCGGCGGTTCCAAGCGCCGCTTCGCCGGCGTGGGCGACGTGATCGTCGTCTCGGTGAAGGAAGCCGCGCCCAAGGGCCGCGTGAAGAAGGGGGACGTGCACCGCGCCGTCGTCGTTCGCACCGCCAAAGACATCCGCCGCCCGGACGGGTCGGTGATCCGCTTCGATGGCAACGCCGCCGTCCTCATCAACAAGAATGAGGAGCCGATCGGCACCCGCATCTTCGGCCCCGTGGTGCGCGAGCTGCGCTCGACCGGCCATATGAAGATCATTTCGCTCGCCCCGGAGGTGTTGTGATGTCCATGGCGAAAATCAAGAAGGGTGACCGCGTCATCGTTCTCACCGGCAAGGACAAGGGCCGCGAAGGTGAGGTGGTGAAGGCGCTTCCGAAGGAAGGCAAGGTCGTCGTGTCGGGCGTGAACATGATTTCGCGCCACACCAAGCCGAGCCAGGCCGATCCGGAAGGCGGCATCAAGCAGCGCGAAGCTGCGATCGACGTTTCCAACGTGGCGATCAAGGATCCGAAGACGGGCAAGGCTGCCCGCGTCGGTTTCGAAGTGCGCGACGGCAAGAAGGTTCGGGTCCTGAAGGGCTCGGGTGAGGTGCTCAATGGCTGAAGGACGCGCTAAGCCCCGGATGCAGGCTCTCTACGAAGAGCGCATCAAGGCGGCGATGACCGAAGAGTTCGGGTACAAGAACCCGATGCAGATCCCGAAGATCGAGAAGATCGTGATCAACATGGGCGTCGGCGAGGCGACCCAGGACAAGAAGAAGGTCGAGATCGCGGCCGCCGAAATGATGGCGATCGCCGGCCAGAAGCCTGTCGTGACCCGCGCCAAGAAGTCGATCGCGCAGTTCAAGCTGCGCGAAGGCATGCCGATCGGCTGCAAGGTGACGCTCCGCCGCGACCGCATGTTCGAGTTCCTGGACCGGCTGATCACCATCGCGCTTCCCCGCGTGAAGGATTTCCGCGGCGTGAACCCGAAGAGCTTCGACGGCCGTGGCAACTACGCCATGGGCCTGAAAGAGCAGATCATCTTCCCGGAAGTGCCCTACGACAAGATCGACAAGATCCGGGGCATGGACATCATCATCACCACCACCGCCGGAACCGACGACGAAGCCCGCGCGCTTCTGCGCCACTTCGGTATGCCTTTTGTTGGCGACGCGGAAGCGCGCCAGCAGGCAGCGGCCTGAGACACGAGGAACTTAAGTCATGGCGAAACTGAGTTCTGTGAACAAGAACGAGCGTCGCAAGGCGCTGGTCAAGCAATATGCGGCGAAGTTCGAGAAGCTGAAGCAGATCGCGAACGACGAAACGCGCGACGAGGGCGAGCGCCTGATGGCCCGCCTGAAGCTCGCGGAACTGCCGCGCAACGCGAACCCGACCCGGGTGCGGAACCGCTGCGAGCTGACGGGGCGCAGCCGCGCCTATTATCGCAAGTTCAAGCTGTCGCGGGTGATGCTGCGGGAACTGGGCAACAAGGGCCTGATCCCCGGCCTCACGAAGTCGAGCTGGTAAGGGCAAGACATGAACATGACCGATCCCTTGGGTGATATGCTCACCCGCATCCGCAACGGCCAGTCCGCGAAGAAGGACAGCGTGCTGACACCCGCGTCCCGCTTGAGGGCGAGCGTGCTCGACGTGCTGCAGCGCGAAGGCTATATCCGCGGCTACTCGCGTGAGGAAACGGGCGGCCCGACGCCGACCATCCGCATCGAGCTGAAATATTTCGAAGGCCAGCCGGCGATCCAATACGTCTCGCGCGTGTCGAAGCCCGGCCGTCGTGTCTATGCCGGCGCGCAGGAACTGCCGCGGGTCAAGAACGGCCTTGGAATCACCATTGTCTCGACGCCGAAGGGCGTTCTCTCCGACGCGGAAGCGCGGACCGAGAATGTCGGCGGCGAAGTTCTCTGCCAGGTGTTCTGATCATGAGCCGCATCGGTAAGAAACCCGTGACCATCCCGGCCGGCGTCCAGGCGTCGATCAACGGTGGTATCATCGAAGTGAAGGGCCCGAAGGGCACCCTTTCCATGCCGCTCGTGGAGGACATCGCCTACATCATCGAAGGCAATGAGATCCAGGTGAACCCGGCGAACGAGACCAAGCGCGCCCGCGCCTTCTGGGGCATGCAGCGCACCATGGTGTCGAACCTTGTGGTGGGCGTCTCCGACGGCTTCACCAAGGTGCTGGAAATCACCGGCGTCGGCTATCGCGCGTCCGTGCAGGGCAAGACCCTGAAGCTGCAGCTCGGCTTCAGCCACGACGTGAACTACGATATCCCGGAAGGCATCACGATCAAGACGCCCGACCAGACGACGGTCGAGATCAGCGGCTCCGACCGGCAGAAGGTCGGCCAGGTCGCCGCCGAGATCCGCCGCTGGCGCAAGCCCGAGCCCTATAAGGGCAAGGGGATCAAGTATCGCGGCGAGTTCATCTTCCGCAAGGAAGGGAAGAAGAAGTAATGGTGAAGCATCTTTCCCCGTTCCAGGCCCGTCGGCGCCGCGTGCGCACGGCCCTCGTTTCCAGGGCCGGTGGCCGTCCCCGCCTGTCGGTGCATCGCACCGGGCTGCACATCTACGCGCAGGTGATCGACGACGCGCAGGGCCGCACGCTCGCTGCCGCCTCGACGCTGGAGAAGGATTTCTCCGGCACGGGCGCTTCGGTCGCGGCGGCTGCCACCATCGGCAAGCTGCTGGCCGAGCGCGCGAAGGCGGCCGGTGTCTCCAAGGTCGTGTTCGACCGTGGCGGCTTCCTGTTTCATGGTCGGGTGAAGGCTCTGGCCGATGCCGCCCGCGAAGGCGGACTGGAGTTCTGAGATGGCCGACGAAGTGATCCAAACCGAAGCACCCGCGGCCGAAGGCGGCCAGCAGGAAGAGCGTCGCGGCCGTGGCCGTGGCCGTGGTGGCCCGGGCGGCGACCGCGGCGGTCCGGGCGGCCGTGGCGGCCGCGACGGCGACCGCCGCCGCCGCGACCCGCGCCAGAGCGAGGCCGACGAAGGCCCCGAGCTGATCGAGAAGCTGGTGCACATCAACCGCGTCTCGAAGACGGTGAAGGGCGGCAAGCGCTTCGGCTTCGCGGCCCTGGTGGTCGTCGGCGACGGCAAGGGCCGTGTCGGCTTCGGCCATGGCAAGGCGCGCGAAGTGCCGGAAGCCATTTCCAAGGCGACCGCGGCGGCCAAGAAGGCGATGATCCGCGTGGCGCTGCGCGAAGGCCGCACGCTGCACCATGACGGCTATGGCCATTTCGGCGCCGGCAAGGTGCATGTCCGCTCGGCGACGCCGGGGACCGGAATCATCGCCGGCGGCCCGATGCGCGCCGTCTTCGAAAGCCTGGGCGTGGCCGATGTCGTCTCCAAGTCGACCGGCTCGAACAACCCCTACAACATGGTGCGCGCGACCTTCGCGGCGCTCGAAGGGCAGACCTCGCCCCGCACGGTCGCCCAGCGGCGCGGCAAGAAGGTGGCCGACCTGCTGGCCCGCCGTGGCGACATCTCGCCCGCGCAGGCCCAGGCCGACGCCGACGCGGTCGTCGCCTGAGGAGAATGAGCAATGGCTGATACGAAAACGCTGAAGGTCACGCAGATCGGCTCGCCGATCCGCCGCACCAAGGACCAGCGGGCCACCCTCGTCGGGCTCGGCCTCAACAAGATGAACCGGACGCGGGAACTGCAGGACACCCCCGAGGTGCGCGGCATGATCGCCAAGGTGCAGCATATGGTGAAGGTGGAGGGCTAAGGCTCTCCCCGTCACGGCGCGTAGAAAGCGAAAGCGAGTGCAATGACCAAACTGAATGAAATCAACGACAACCCCGGCGCCCGCAAGGATCGCGTGCGCGTCGGCCGCGGCATCGGCTCCGGCGTCGGCAAGACCGGCGGTCGCGGCCAGAAGGGCCAGAAGAGCCGTTCGGGCGTCGCCATCAAGGGCTTCGAAGGCGGCCAGATGCCGCTGCACATGCGCCTGCCGAAGCGCGGCTTCAACAAGCCGAACCGCCGCGAATACAGCGAAGTCAACATCGGCGCCCTGCAGCGCGCGGTGGACGAAGGCCGTCTCGACGTGGCGGTGGCGGTCGATGTGGCGGCGCTTCAGGCGGCCGGCCTCGTCACCCAGCCGAAGGACGGCGTGCGCCTTCTCGGCAAGGGCGAACTGAAGGCCAAGCTCGACCTGCATGTGGCCGGCGTCACCAAGACGGCGCAGGCCGCCGTGGAAGCGGCCGGCGGCACGGTCACGCTGCCGGCGAAGAAGGCTGCCCCGGAAGCCTGAGGCCCGGAAGCCTCAGGTTTAAAGCCGGAAGGCTTTCTGCTGACTGACGGGCTTTTCTTGCGCGGGTCGAGCGCCTACATCAGCGCAGATGTTGGCGCCCGGCCCGCCGGGTCCGGCCCCTGATAGGAAGAGACCATGGCGACAGCCGCCGACACGCTTGCCCAGAATCTGAGCTTCGCCAACTTCTCCAAGGCGACCGACCTCAAGAAGCGCCTGTGGTTCACCATAGGCGCTCTCATCGTTTTCCGGCTCTGCTCCTTCGTGCCGCTGCCCGGAATCGACCCGCAGGCGCTTTCCCAGCTGTTCACCCAGACGGCGGGCGGAATGCTCGACTTCGTGAACATGTTCTCGGGCGGCGCGCTGGAGCGGATGTCGATCATCGCGCTCGGCATCATGCCCTACATCACTGCCTCCATCGTGGTGCAGCTGATGGGCTCCATCTACGAGCCGTGGAAGGCGCTGAAGAAGGAAGGCGAAAGCGGCCGCAAGAAGCTGAACCAATATACCCGCTTCGGCACCGTCGTCCTCACCATCTTCCAGGGCTATGGGATCGCCGTCGGCCTCGAAAGCTGGGGCGCGTCCGCCGGGGCTTCGGCGGTGATCGATCCGGGCTGGTTCTTCCGCATCTCCACCATCATCACGCTGCTGGGCGGCACCATGTTCCTGATGTGGCTGGGCGAGCAGATCACCAGCCGCGGCATCGGCAACGGCATTTCGCTCATCATCATGGCGGGCATCGTCGCCCAGATCCCGATGGCGCTCGGCGGCCTTCTGGAGCAGGGGCGCACCGGCGCCATCTCGCCCGGCTTCATCATGGTCATCATCGTGCTGGCGCTGGCCGTGGTCGCCTTCATCTGCCTGATGGAGCGCGCGCAGCGGCGAATCCCCATTCAATATCCCAAGCGCCAGGTCGGCAACCGCATGTTCCAGGGCGACAGCTCGCACCTGCCGCTGAAGCTGAACACGGCGAACGTCATCCCGCCGATCTTCGCCTCGTCGCTGCTGCTTCTGCCGCTGACCATCGCCCAGTTCATGGGCCAGGAAGGCGGCCCGGAATGGCTGCTGTCGGTGACGACCGCGCTGCAGCACGGCGCGCCGCTCTACATGGCGCTCTACGCGGCCGGAATCATCTTCTTCAGCTTCTTCTACACCGCCGTCGTCTTCAACCCGGAGGAAACGGCCGACAATCTGAAGAAGCACGGCGGCTTCGTGCCCGGCATCCGCCCCGGCGAGAAGACGGCCGTCTACCTGGACTATGTGCTGACTCGAATCACCGTCGTCGGCGCCGCCTATCTGACATTCGTCTGCCTTATGCCGGAGTTCCTGATCAGCCGCATGGCCGTGCCCTTCTATTTGGGCGGCACCTCCCTGTTGATCGTCGTCAATGTGACGATGGACACGGTGGCGCAGATTCAGGGGCATTTGCTGGCGCACCAATATGAAGGCCTCATCAAGAAGGCCAAGCTGAGGACCGGAGGACGACGTTGACGATCGAAGGGGGCAAGACGGCCGCGAACATCATCCTGCTGGGGCCTCCGGGCGCCGGGAAGGGCACGCAGGCGCAACGGCTGGTGGCCGAGCGCGGCATGGTGCAGCTTTCCACCGGGGACATACTGCGCGCCGCGGTGAAGGCCGGAACCGAAGTCGGAAAGATGGCCGACGAGATCATGAAGGCCGGCAAGCTGTTCCCCGACGAGCTGATGGGCGAAATCCTCGGCGAGCATCTGGACGGGATCCCGCTGGAAAAGGGCGTGATCTTCGACGGCTACCCCCGCACCGCGCGGCAGGCCGAGCTGCTGGACGGGCTGCTCTCCTCGCGCGGCCGCACGCTCGACCATGTGATCGAGCTGGAGGTGGACGAGGATGCGCTGGTCGACCGCATCACCGGCCGCTACACCTGCGCGAAATGCGGCGAAGGCTATCACGACCGCTACAAGCAGCCGCAGGTAGCGGGCGTCTGCGACAAGTGCGGCGGTACCGAATTCAAGCGCCGCCCGGACGACAATGAGGAAACCGTGCGCACGCGCATGGCCGAGTATCGCGCCAAGACGGCGCCGATCCTCCCCATCTATGCGGAGCGCGGGCTCGTCCGGCGCGTGGACGGCATGGCCGACATGGGCGCGGTGGGCGAAGCCATCGCCGCTTATCTCGACGGCCGCTGACAGGGCCAAAGGGCGGGGCAGGGCGGCCAAGGCTTCTCCTTCCGGCCCGGCGCGCTATCCGCCCGACGAATATGGCTTGACAGCCGGCTGAAATTCGCCGTGCGCGCTTGACACAAGCCGCCCGGCCCTTTAGCGACGCTGCTTCCGATTCCCGCGCGCGAGCAGCTTGGCCCCCGGACCGTTCCGGCGGCAGGATTTTGGTGTTGCGGGAAGGCGGCACGCATAGAGATGGGGCGCCCCGCCCAAGGCGCCCTGTGGAGCAGGAGCAGTTTGTGGCACGTATTGCAGGGGTCAACATCCCCACCAACAAGCGCGTGGAAATCGCGCTGACCTATATTCACGGAATCGGCCGCACGCGCGCCAGGGAAATCACCCAGAAGCTGGGCTTCCCGCCCGAGCGCCGCGTGCAGGACCTGACCGACGCCGAAGTCCTTTCGATCCGCGAGACCATCGACCGCGACTATGTGGTGGAAGGCGACCTTCGCCGCGACACGGCGATGAGCATCAAGCGGCTGATGGACCTGGCCTGCTACCGTGGCCTGCGTCACCGCAAGGGCCTGCCGGTCCGCGGCCAGCGCACCCACACCAACGCCCGCACCCGCAAGGGCAAGGCCAAGCCGATCGCAGGGAAGAAGAAGTAATGGCACGCGCACCCGAAAGGCTGAAGCGCCGCGAGCGCAAGAACATCACGGCCGGCGTCGCGCATGTGAACGCCAGCTTCAACAACACCATGATCACCATCACCGACGCGCAGGGCAATGCGATTGCCTGGTCGTCGGCCGGCACCATGGGCTTCAAGGGCAGCCGCAAGTCGACGCCCTACGCCGCCCAGGTCGCCGCCGAAGACGCCGGCAAGAAGGCCGCCGAGCATGGAGTCCGCACCCTCGAAGTCGAGGTGAAGGGGCCGGGTTCGGGCCGCGAATCGGCGCTTCGCGCGCTGCAGGCGGTCGGCTTCCAGATCACGTCCATCCGCGACGTGACCTCCATCCCGCACAACGGGGTGCGCCCGCCGAAGCGCCGTCGGGTCTGACGATGGGTTGCCGGGCCGGCGGCAACGCCGGGCCGGACAGGCGCGCCGTCCGTGGGCGCGCCGGTGTAGGCACGAAACAGGCGGTCCGTCCCGGGCACTGGTTGTGGGGCGAGCCGCAAAAGCGAAGGTGAGATGAACGTGTCAGCAGCCTATGCGAAGAACTGGCAGGAACTGAAGAAGCCGAACGCGCTGGAAGTGAAGTCCGGCGGCAGCCGCGCCCGCAAGCTGTTCGTGGCCGAGCCGCTGGAGCGGGGCTTCGGCCTGACGCTCGGCAACGCGCTGCGCCGGGTGCTGCTGTCGAGCCTGCAGGGCGCGGCGGTGACGGCGATCAAGATCGACGGGGCGCTGCACGAATTCTCCTCGCTGCCGGGCGTGCGCGAGGATCTGACCGACATCGTGCTGAACGTGAAGCAGATCGTCGTGAAGATGCAGGGCGACCAGGTGAAGCGCCTGTCGCTGTCGGCCTCCGGCCCCGGCGAAGTGACGGCCGGCCAGATCGCGGTTTCGGGCGACATCGAGATTTCGAACCCCGATCTCGTCATCTGCACGCTGGACGAAGGCGCGACCTTCAACATGGAACTGACGGTGCAGACGGGGAAGGGCTATGTCCCCGCCGCGCAGAACCGCCCGGCCGACGCGCCGATCGGCCTGATCCCGGTGGACGCGCTCTACTCGCCGGTGCGGCAGGTGGCCTACAAGGTGGAACCCACCCGCGTCGGCCAGGACCTCGACTATGACAAGCTGACGCTGACGGTCGAGACCGACGGTTCGGTGCCGGCGGAAGATGCGGTCGGCTATGCCGCGCGCATCCTGCAGGACCAGCTGCAGCTGTTCATCAACTTCGAGGAGCCGGTCGCCCGCCCGATCGCCGCGGCGCCGGTCGCCGGCGGCGTGGTGGCGGAAGAGCCGACCGACGTGATGATGAACCGCAACCTCCTGAAGAAGGTGGACGAGCTGGAGCTTTCGGTGCGGTCGGCGAACTGCCTGAAGAACGACAACATCATCTACATCGGCGACCTGGTGCAGAAGAGCGAGCCGGAAATGCTCCGCACGCCGAACTTCGGCCGCAAGTCGCTGAACGAGATCAAGGAAGTGCTGGCCTCCATGGGCCTGCGCCTCGGCATGGATATCCCCGGCTGGCCGCCGGAGAATATCGAGGATCTCGCGAAGAAGCTCGAACAGGAATTCTGATACACGCCCGGCCGGCGGGGCTGAACCCCGCCGGCCGGCAAAACCCCAAAGGGGCCTCGGGGTAAGGAGGCCTGGCTCGGAGTACCTTGCACGGCTCCCCGACGAACGGAGAATGGATCATGCGTCATAAAGTTGCCCACCGGAAGCTCGGCCGGACCACCGAGCATCGCATGGCGATGCTGAAGAACATGTCGGCCAGCCTCATCAAGCATGAGCAGATCACCACCACGCTGCCCAAGGCGAAGGAACTTCGCCCCTATATCGAAAAGCTGGTGACCCTCGCCAAGAAGGGCGGCCTTTCCAACCGCCGCCTCGCCGACGCCCGCCTGCAGGACGACGCGCAACTGGTGAAGCTGTTCGAGGTGCTGGCCCCGCGCTACGCCGACCGCCAGGGCGGTTATGTGCGCGTGCTGAAGGCCGGCTTCCGCGCCTCCGACCAGGCCGCCATGGCGGTCATCGAGTTCGTGGACCGCGACGTCAGCGCCAAGGGCCAGGATTCCGGCCCCGTCCAGAGCGAGGATGCCGTCGAGGCCTGAGACTATTCAAATCTGTTCATGGGCGGGCTGGACAATGTTCAGTCCGCCTTTTTTCTGTTACGCAGTCTCCCTGTATAGAGTCTCGACTACGGGGGGGTAGGGTGTGACTGGTGATACAAAGGGGCATGGCAAGTGGCTGGACAATATGTCCGCCCATTTTCGGGACGCCCGAAATATCGATCTCAGAGGCTTTATTGAAAAGGCGCGGTTGGCACGCGGCGGCGAGGGCCCATTCCGGATCATCGATTTGGGCGGAACCTTCGCATACTGGCGCCAGGTCGGCGTCGAATTTCTGGAGCGGAACGACATCGTCGTCACCTGCGTGAACCATGTCGAAAGCGAGCTGGCGTCAAATCAGAGCACAACAGAGCGCCTCAATGCGGAAACGGGAAATGCCTGCGATCTGGCGCACTATGCCGACAACAGCTTCGACATGGTGCACAGCAATTCCGTCATCGAGCATGTGGGCCGGTTTCCGGAAATGGCGGCCTTCGCCCGGGAGGTTCAGCGCCTGGCGCCGAGCTACTATGTGCAGACACCTTATGCCGGATTTCCGCTGGACCCGCATTCGCCGCGCCTGCCATTCTACCACTGGCTGCCCGAAAGCCTGAGGCTGAAAGCGCAACGGCGAATCAAGGTGGGCTGGAGCCCGCCGGTGAAGGATGTGGCACATGCGATGCGCCATGTGGACGGCGTGGCGCTTCTGGAACGAACGAGGTTCTATTATCTGTTTCCAGACGCTACACACAGATTCGAGCGTCTGCTCCTGCTGCCGAAGTCGATGATAGCAGAACGGCTCTGAACCACTTCAGGGCGCAGATTGAAGAAAGAGAAAACCAATGGCTGGCCGGGCACCGTTGCGTGGCAGGAAAAATTATCGCGCCTGGCGCCCGATCGCCACGCGCTGGATGGACAATGACGTTTACGGGCATGTGAACAACGTCGTCTATTACAGCTTCTTCGACACCGCCGTGAACGCCTGGCTGGTGGAGAAGGGCCTCCTCGACATCGAGAAAGGCCCGATCATCGGCCTGGTGGCGGAAACCGCCTGCACCTATGCCCGTCCCGTCGCCTTCCCGCAGGAAGTGCAGGCGGGAATCGCCGTCAGCCGCATCGGCAACAGTTCGGTGCGCTACGAAGTCGGGCTGTTCGTGCAGGGCGCGCAGGAGCCGGCGGCCCAGGGCTTCTTCGTCCATGTCTATGTGGACCGCGCCACGCGGCGCCCGAAGCCGCTGGACGACAAGTGGCGGAACATCCTCGCGGAGATCGAGGGCCAGGCCGAGGAAGACTGAACCCCGCCCCCACTGGCGTCGGGGCGATTCGGGCCTTATGGGCTCGCCATGTCGATCTCCGCCGAAGCCCAAGCCAACACCGTCCTGATTCTCGACTTCGGGAGCCAGGTCACCCAGCTCATCGCCCGCCGCGTGCGCGAGGCGCATGTCTATTGCGAAGTGGTGCCCTTCCACGCGGCTGCGGCCGCTCTGGAACGGCTGCGGCCCAAGGCCATCATCCTCTCCGGCGGCCCGGCCAGCGTCACCGAGGCCAGCAGCCCGGAACTGCCGCCGCAGGTGCTGGAAGCCGGCGTGCCGGTGCTCGGCATCTGCTACGGCCAGCAGGCGATGGTGAAGGCGCTGGGCGGGCGCGTCCTCCCCGGCAGCACCCGCGAGTTCGGCCGCGCCGAAGTGCGCGTGGTGGCACCCTGCCGCCTGTTCGAAGGCGTCTGGTCGGACGGCGCCGAACATCTGGTCTGGATGAGCCACGGCGACCGGGTGGACAGCCTGCCCGAGGGCTTCGAAGTGGTGGCAGCCTCCGAAGGCGCCCCTTTCGCCTTCATCGCCAACGAGGCGCGCGGGCTCTACGGCGTGCAGTTCCACCCGGAAGTGGTGCACACGCCGGACGGCCGGGCGCTGATCGAGAATTTCGTGCTGAAGGTGGCCGGCGCGAAGCCGGTCTGGAGCATGGCGAGCTTCCGCGAAACCAAGATCGCCGAAATCCGCGCCCAGGTCGGCGCCGGCAGGGTGATCTGCGGCCTGTCGGGGGGGGTGGATTCCGCGGTCGCCGCCGTCCTCATCCACGAGGCGATCGGCGAGCAGCTCACCTGCGTCTTCGTCGACCATGGTCTGATGCGCCTCAACGAGGCGGCCGAAGTCGTCCGCCTGTTCCGTGACCATTACAACATCCCTCTGGTGGCGGTGGACGCCAGCGAAACCTTCCTCGGCGGACTTTCGGGCGTCACCGACCCGGAAGCCAAGCGCAAGTTCATCGGCAAGACCTTCATCGACGTCTTCGAGGCGGAGGCGAAGAAGATCGGCGGCGCGAAGTTCCTGGCGCAGGGCACGCTTTACCCGGACGTGATCGAAAGCGTCAGCTTCACCGGCGGCCCCTCGGTCACCATCAAGAGCCACCACAATGTCGGCGGCCTGCCGGAACGCATGGACATGCAGCTGGTCGAGCCGCTGCGCGAACTGTTCAAGGACGAGGTCCGGGCTCTGGGCCGCGAACTGGGCCTGCCCGACGCCTTCGTCGGCCGCCACCCCTTCCCGGGGCCGGGCCTCGCCATCCGCATCCCCGGCGAGGTCACGCAGGAGGCTTGCGACATCCTGCGCCAGGCCGACGCCGTCTATCTGGAGGAAATCCGCGCCGCCGGCCTCTACGACGAGATCTGGCAGGCGTTTGCGGTTCTGCTTCCCGTCCGCACGGTGGGGGTGATGGGCGACGGCCGCACCTACGACCGCGTCTGCGGCCTGCGCGCGGTCACCTCGGTGGACGGCATGACAGCGGATGTCTTCCCCTTCGAATCCGCTTTCCTCAGCCGCGTCGCCACCCGCATCGTGAACGAGGTGCGCGGCATCAACCGCGTGGTCTACGACTATACCTCGAAGCCCCCCGGCACCATCGAGTGGGAGTGAATTAAGGTCGTTTCAGACCGTCTCGCTCCGTGCTGAAGATCGCACCAACTCTTTGACTGACAAGGTTTTTTCTTCCTACCCCGTATCACTGCATGTCACCCCAGCCGAGCCACTTTGTTGGTATCGATGATGGTATGGCGCAGGATGGTCGAGAAACGGGCTTCCGGTACCAACAGCGCCTGTTGATGGTATTCGTTCGCCCCCCGGCCGGATGCGGATTTATGAGCGAACTCACTGATAAACAACTGAAAAATCTGAAGCCAAGGCCCAAGCTCTACAAGGTAGCGGACCGCGACGGGATGTACGCGGCTGTTACCCCGACCGGGGTCATCTCGTTCCGGTATCAGTACCGGGTGAACGGGCGGCAGGAGGTCTTGACTATCGGCCGGTACAGCGCCGACGCGGCGCGCAAGCTGACACGGGCGCCCGACGCGCTGGAATACGGAATGGAAGTATCGCTTGCGGAGGCGAGAGCGCTGCTGGCGCGGGCGCGGCGTCAGGTCGAGCGTGGCGAGTCCCCATCGAAAGCCAAGGTGGAAAAGCGCACCGCGTCAGCCGCAGCGGTCACGTTTGGCGGGTGGGCGGAAGCCTATTTCAAGCACAAAGCCGATCCCAAGTCGGGGGCCGAGAAACTGGCCGACAGCACCTTGGCGATGCGCCGATCCGTCTATGATCGCGCCATCGCGGGAGAGCTGTCGAAGCTCAAGCTGGGGGAGGTGACGCCACAGCGTCTCAAACGTCTGTGCGACGAGGTTAAGGAGAAGCGCGGGCCGGCCGTCGCCGTGCATGTCCGCGAGGTCGTATTGCTGGTGTTCCGCCATGCCCAAGGAAGTGGGCTGGATGTGAGCAACCCGGCCGAGTCGATCCGCACCAGCGCCATCGCGACTTTCGAGCCGCGCGACCGCGCCCTATCCCCGTCAGAGGTCCGCGCGGTTCTGACGGCTTTGGATCATGTGGCGGCGGCTCCCACGCTACGTTCAGCGGTGAAGTTTGTCCTGCTGACCGGCGTCCGCAAGTCGGAGTTCATCGACGCCACATGGAAGGAAATCGACTTCGCCGCCGCGCGGTGGACTATCCCGGCCGAGCGCATGAAGGCCGGCAAGGCGCATGTCGTTCCGCTGAGCGATCAGGCGCTTGACATTCTGACGGCGTTCCGCACCATGTTCGGTGCCAGTCGATACCTCCACCCCGGTCGATACGACGGCGATACGCCCATCAGCAACGCCACGCTCAACCGCGTGATCGACACGGTCGTAGAGCGCATCCGCGAGAATGACCCGGATTTTCAGAGCTTCGGTGTTCACGACCTGCGCCGCACGTTCTCGACCGGCCTGAACCGCGCCAAGTTCGATGATCGCTGGATCGAGATGAGCTTGGCCCACGCGCCCCGGAACCGGATCGCGGCAGTCTACAACGTGAACCGCTACCTCGCCGAGCGGAAGATCATGCTTCAATGCTGGGCTGACATGCTCGACGCTTGGGTAAGGGGCGAATCCGCCAAGAAGCTGATCGCCGACGCGAAGCGACGTGCCGCCGAGGTTCACGACGACGAACTGGACGACGATCTCTGAACTACGTGGGGCTGGCGTCCATTCTGTCAGTCGTTGTCATTGGTGGCCGCCAGCCGGCGGGATCGGCGATCCAGCGGTCGATGTCGGATTCATGCCATCCCGCGCCGTTGACGCTGATCCTGAGTTGGGGCGGAAACGTGCCCTCGGCGATCTTGCGGTAGATGGTGGACCGGGACAGGGCGGTGCGGGCGAGGACGGTTTTCAGGCGGACGATACGATCTGGTGTGGGCATGGCAGAGTTGCCTCCTGCTGCTTGTTTCTGGATGCCCCTGGTCCAGTCAGACCAAGCCGCCACGCGCGCGCAAGAGGATTTTTCGTGCTGTCGTACTGTGGCGTACAATCGGCGGTAAATAGGACGATTCCAGAGTCTGGTCTTCCGTCAAGTTCAGGCAGATGTTGTGAGCGAAGGTCCGTTCCTGACCGAAACGATAACCTGATTCGATCTGGAACATACTGCTCCGTGATCGGCTGCGACGCAGCCGATCAAGTCCGCAAGGGGAGCGCCAGCGCTCCCATCAAGCCTTTGTTGCTTCCTCACGCTTTGCCGGGCCGTGAACCGGGCTGTCAAGGCTGGCGCGAAACGCGCCACCGCGAAGCGGCTGCGGCCTTGACTGCCCGGTTCAGGTCCGGCCTCTTCTTGGAAAGCAACAAAGGCTCTTTCCGGCCCATCCGGTTTCAATCCTGATGTTCTGTCGCGGCGATATGACCGGAGTCGACGACAATGGGACGGTTCTACATTCCGATGCCCAGGTCCCGGCCCCTGCCAAGGCCGTGACTGAGGGCGAGTTGCCGACCAAGCTTCATCCCTGAGTCGAAATCCATGCTGATGCCGAGTTGCTTCTTGCGGCCTTCGAGTAGGGATTCCATCTGCGGATCGCGTTCCAGACTCATCGCCATGTTGCCCATCTCCGCGCGCGCCGACCTGTAGCCGGAATAGTTGCCCGCCGCATATTGCCGGTCGCCGGTCTGCTTGAGTTCCCGGAACCGTTCCACGAAACGATCCGCGCGGCGCTCCGGGCTGGTGCGAATCTCGGTTTCGAGTTGCAGGGCGCGGATGGCACGATTGACCTTGCCCGATCCCGCCTCATGGGCAAGGCTCTCATCCTTGGCATAGGCCGCTTCCGCGTCCTGCCAGCCATAGGGCCGCACCTCATCAAATGCCTTACGGGAATCGACCAGTTCTTCCCATTGTGCGGGGCTTGCCTTGCCTCTGGCATCCTCGGCGTTGAAGACCTGGCCAACGGCATGGGCATGGCGAATGAGTACCATTCTGCGGGCGTGGCGCAAGGCATCTTCCGGGTCTATTCCGGCGTCCTGTGCTACCGCCTCGATCTCCTCCCTTATTCCCCTGCCGGTCGTCTCTCTTTCCGGCCCGTCTGCGCCGTCACGAGTTTCGCGCACGCTGAAGATGATGTCGTCGATCCGGTCGAGAGCATTGTCCGGCACACGTATCTGTTCAACGGCAGCATCACGGGCATGGAAGGTAATACCGCGCCGTTCGGCGTAGCTCTGCGCCGGTTCGTAATCCGTCGCCATGTCCTTGGCCCGGTCGCACGACAGAGTGTTGATGAGCTTGTCCTGACCGGCGAAGTCGTTGCGGCCATAATGCAGGTCCATGCCGTCGCGGTGGCGCGACAGAGCGACATAGCTGCCGTGGGCGTCCATGCCGGGCGTTGCCAGCACATGCGTCCGGTCCACGGTCATGCCCTGCGCCTTGTGGATAGTCGCGGCATAGCCGTGGTCGATGCGGTCATAATCCTTCAGGTCGAAGGCAATGGAGCGGCCATCGTCGGTCTGCACCGTCATGCTCTGCGCGCTGACCTGTTCAATGGTCCCCAACGTGCCGTTCTTCACGCCAATCCCGCGTTCGTTTTGAAGGAACATGACGCGATCCCCGGCGGCGAAGCTGCGTTCACCGCGTTCAACCGTCACACGCACATCCTCGCCCAGATCGCCAGCCTCCCGCATCCTGTCGCGGGCGGCCTCGTTGAGTTCCCGAACCTCGGCATTGGTGTGGGTGAGGATGATGCGGCTGCTGTCCGGTGCCGCCTGACGCTGACGGTCCCATCTGTCGATCAGATCACCGCGCGCCTGTTCGCGTGTTTCGGCGGAATGCACCATGTCGTGACGGTCATAGGCGTTGATCGCTTCGCCGGTTCGGCCTGTCGCCAGATCGCGCGTAGCGTCCCGCTGCCAGTCTTCACGTTGGCGGCGCACCTCCCCAATCTCCGCGCCGCCGTGGCGTTCGTGGATGGAACGGAACGCCGCGCCCGCTTCGATGGATTGCAATTGCTGCGGATCGCCCACCAGAACGACCTTTGCGCCAGCTTCGGCGGCATTCGACAGAACCCGCTCCATCTGCCGCGTGCCGACCATGCCCGCCTCGTCGATGACAAGCACGTCGCGGCTGGTGAGCATGTCGCGGCCCTGTCCCCAGCCATATTCCATGCTGGCGATGGTGCGGGATGCGATGCCCGATCCGCCTTCCAGATTCTCGGCGGCGATGCCGGACAGGGCAACGCCGCGCACCTCATAGCCAGCCGCTTCCCATGCCTCACGCGCCACGCCGAGCATGGCGCTCTTTCCCGTCCCCGCATAGCCGACGACAATGCCAAGATTGCGTCCGTCCGTGACATGCGCCAGCGCATCGGCCTGCTCCCCGGACAGAATAAGACCGCGCTGTTCGGCCCGCGCCAGAGCGGCTTCGCGGTCCCTGTTGCTGACCTCGTGCCGTTCCTTCTCGGCCATCATCTCGGCGGCGCGGTGCAGGCGTTGTTCGGCCTCGATCATGTCGCGGGTGGTGAACCGATCCTCGCCGCGTCCGTCCTTGCCAAGCTCGACCAGATCGGGCGAGCCGCGCATCGCGCCCATGACTTCGTTGAACTGGTCGATGCCGTCACTGTGCCGATGCGCGAACATCGCCATTTTGCGCCGCGTGAAGGTTGATTGCTGATGTGTGATCGCATCCAGCGCCACCGATGGATCGGCGATGATGCGCGCTCCGTTGTTGCGCGCGATCTCGCGGTGCATGTCGGCGCGGTCTGCGGCCTCGATCCCTTCGCCTTCGATCCGCTGCGCAGGCGCGCCGATCTGGCTTTGCGGCTCAAGCGCGATACCCTGCGCCTCAAGGCTGCGATGGTCGATCCGCGCGTCAATGTCGAGTTCGGCCAGCCGCTCGTTGACATGCTCGGCCCAGCGTTCACGCCAGCGTTCGACCATCTCGGTACGGTTCCAGTCCCGCACCTTCGGGCCGAAACCGTTCTCGTCCACGCTGCGCATGGTGAGCATGACATGGGCGTGGGGTTTCGGCATCCCGTCCTCGCCGATGTCCCAATGCACATTCAGATCGGCGATCATGCCCTGATCGACAAATTCGGCTTGGGCGAAGTCGCGCGCCAGTTCGATGCCCTGCGCCTGCGTCATCTCGCGCGGAATGGAAAACTCCACCTCGCGGGCAAGCTGGGCGTCCTTCCTGACCTCGAACGCCTCTACATCATTCCAGAGCCGTTCGCGGTCGCCAAGATGCTCGGGCGCACCATCCGGCAGCATGACTTCGGAATGGACGACGCCGCGCTTGTTGGAGAAGTCCTGAAGGCGGTCGATGCGCTCGTCGCGCAAACGCGAAGCCGAACGGTAGGCGGCGGACGCCACCGCGCTCGATCCGGCCTTGCGGCCAATGACCTTGACGTGAAGATGATAGATCGCCATTGCGATCAAGCATTGGCACGGCCAAGCGCACGTCGGAACGACGTATAAGCGCGCCCTCCCTCGAAAAAATCTCGGGATGGACCGGGCCGTGCCACGCCGTCCTGGCAACAATACTGCGTTCAGCCATCTTCGCAACTATCATCCCCGCATCAACAGCTTATGGAGGCCATGATGCGCAAACCGAGAGACTATGACGCGGAACTGAAGGCGCTGGAGGAGAAGGCGCGGGAACTCAAAAACCGCAAAGTGCAGCAGCTCGGCGAACTGGTGATCGCCACCGGGGCCGATGCGCTCACCGCCGACGAACTGGCCGGTGCGCTGGTCGCGCTGGCCGAAACCACCGATGCCGGAAAGCGGGAGGTATGGGCCAAGCGCGGAGCCGCGTTCTTTCAAGGCCGGTCCCGGCGATCTGCTCCGGCATCTGACCACGACACTGGCGGCGCTCAAGCGCAACCAGGCGGCGCGCAACCGGCATCAGGCACAACGGGCGCGGCATGACATGCGGGCATGGCAGGTCGAGCGCCGCAAGCGAACGCGGCATCTGATCGAACTCGGCGGCCTTATCGTCAAGGCGGGCATCGTGGACCTGACCGGCGATGATCGCGCCATCATCTATGGCGCGATGCTCTGGATGGCTGACAAGCTATGCAGCGAAGACGGCGCTCATGCGCGGGCGCTCTGGCAACGCAAGGGCACACGCGCGTTTGAAACGGATGCAAATGGATCGTAGCTATCCAAATTGTTTCAGCAGAAAATCGACCGTTATGTTCTCAGCGATGGCATCGTGGGGAATCAGCACGTACTGCCATGGTTTTCCACCATAGGAACGCGCGTGCTCGCTTGCCCATGCGCACCATTGAATGGCCACGTCGCGCTTGGCGAGCACGTCGCCGTCTTGCATTTGGGTTGCCATTTTCGGCTCCAACATGAGGATGCGATCCGCCATTTCGGCTACGAAATCGGGCTGGTATTCGAGATGGTCATTGCCGCTGCGGTAGAACATCTGAAACTGCCCCTTGGCCGGTCGCAGCCATTTGAGCGATTCCCGCTCAAGGATGACAGCGAGCTTCCGCTCGGAATCTGAGTGAAATTTGGTGACGGTGGACAGACATTTGCTGAATCCCCCGAACAGATAGCGGGCCATGTTGCTCTTGTCGGCGGGCGGCACACGGTAATCGAGTGGTGCTTCACGCAGTGCGGTGTAGGCGCTTTCCTTCAACTCGGTGAACCCTTGGCGCACCTCGTGATGGTATTCGACGGTATCGTCTTTCCAGAAGTGGTCCTGCATCTGCGCGTGGACGGCGCGGGCAATCTCGCGCTGGTGCAGCGCCAAGACCTGACCGGCGTCCTTCTCCGAAAGGTAGGTCAGCAGATGGCGCACAACCTGTCCTGCCAGCTCGTAGAGCATGTCGGCGTGTTCGTCATAAGCGATGTCGGGAAAGTCGATCAGCCCGCTGACAACATAATCCTCCAGCCGCCGCTCCAGCAGATTGCCCTGTGACAAGCCGATCACGTCCACCTGATCCGTCCGCAGATGCTTAGCCCACAATTCTTCGCTGGGCGCGGGATAACGCATTCCCGACAAGTCGAGGGTAAACGGTTTGAAGCCCGCCTTCACCTCGCCCTTAGGCATCACTGTGATGCGAGGAATGTCGATGGTGCGATCTGCCATCAGCTTGGCAGTGGCGGCGATCACCGCTGCCATATCGGGTGCGGGCTTGGCGACGCCTTCTAGTTCCATTTGCGCAGGCTGATACTGGCTGCGCACCTCGCGCACGATCTGCTCCTGCACTTCGGGGCGCGACAGGTAGGACACGCTTGGCACCTTGTCCGGCTCGCGCGCCAGCTTGCGGAACGCATCATAAGCGAGGCGCGCAACGCGCATTTCGTCGGGATCGGTGAAAGCTGGGGTCGGCGCAGGACCAACCGAAGCAGCCCCATCAACCGACTGCGCCGTCTGAAGGCCAAGGCTGCCCAAGATAGTTGGGGCAGAAACCACCGTCACCGTCTTGCGCGTGAGGTCGGCTTCATCCAGCACCAGTTGCTTCAAGCGGATGGGCGAATTGGGATTGTTGGCTTCGTCCACGATCTCCTGAAAGCGGTCATGCGCGACGATGTTCAGGCGATCAACGGCAGTAACGCCCGTGCGCTTGCCATAGGGCAGGCGAAGCCCGCGCCCGATGCTCTGTTCGATCAGCGTTCGCGCATTGGCGGCGCGCAACGGGATGATCGTGTAGAGGTTGGTCACGTCCCAACCTTCTTTCAGCATGTTGACGTGAATGACGATCTCGACCGGGTTGTCGTTCTGCTCGACCGTCAGCAGCTTCTCGACCGTTTCCTCTTCTTTCACGCTGGAATCGACCTGAATTACCTTGTCGGCATAGCGGGCTTCAAAAAACGCATCCGACTGGATCAGGCTCATCAATTCGGCGGCGTGGGTCGTGTCACGTGCAATGACGAGAACGAACGGCTTAACGATCCGCTCGCCATTTTCGCGGGCATAGGTTTCAAGATCGACCTTCACGCTTTCATGAAGGCGAACGCCGTCCTCCAGCTTCATCATCTGAATCGCGTCGGGCGACTTGCCTGCCGGATTGAAGTCGCGCCGGGTGACAACGGCAGGCTCCTTAACGAAACCGTCCTCCATCGCACGAGCGAGCGGGTAATCGAAAATGACGTTGCTGAACGGCACGGGGCCGCGCGCACTTTCGACGAAGGGCGTTGCGGTCAACTCAAGACCAAGAACCGGTTTCAACTCATTGATCGCGCGCATCCCTGCGGTCGCGCGGTATCGGTGCGATTCGTCCATCAACAGCACCAGGTCGGGCAGGCTGGCGAGGTGATCGAAATAGCTTTCGCCGATTTCTTCGCGGAACGAGCGGATACGCGGGGATCGGCCGCCGCGCACCTCGGAGGAAATTTTGGCGATGTTGAAGATGTTGATGGTGGTCGGGAATAGCTGCCCGCCGGATGCGATCTGCCTTTCGTAGGTTTCCCCGGTCGTCAGTACGGGCGGCGAAATGGCAAACTCGGATATGCCCTTGAATACATATTTGGGGGTGTTCGCCGTGAAATCGGCGATCAGCTTGTTGTAGATGGTCAGGTTCGGGGCCAGCACGAAGAAGTTATTGATGCCGTGCGCCAGCTTCAAATAGGCAATGAACGCGCCCATGAGGCGTGTTTTGCCGACGCCGGTTGCCAGTGCAAAACATAGCGAGGGGAAGTCGCGCTCGAAATTCGTGACACCCGGAAACTCGCTCTTGATGATGTCCAGCGCAGCGGCAAGGTCAGCGGTTTTGGTCGGCCGAACGATTTCGGTAACGCGGTCGAGGATCTCCAGGCTCCGGCGCTGAGGCGCGCGCAAGCTCAACCGACCAGCGATAGCGTTGACTTGACGAAGATTGCTCATGCGTCTTCTCCGTCATCGAAAAGCCTGCCCTGCCGAGCGGCTGGCGCGGTCGGAAGCTCGGCCTGCGGCAGATTGGCGACGTTGAGGCTGTAATCGTCATGCCCCCATTCGCATCGACTGCGGATGTGGTTGGGAATCTTACGCACGGTGAGGTTCTGCCAAAGGTCGGTATTGCCCCGATAAGCGGCACATAGGATCAGCAGCGAACGCCCTTCGCCAACATCCTCGCTTAATGCCGCCAGTTCTTCCGGCCCCAAGGTTTGCGTGGTTACATAGAGGAAGTCAGCTTCGGATGAATGCCCCTGCTGCCAATAGACATCGGGGCTGGGCGCGTATGCGAAACCCTCCAGTTTGCACAGCGCCTGCGCCAGCATCTCGGCGTTATACTGCTTAGAGATGACCTCGCGGCCCCATTTGTCCTTTTCGAGGAGCGATGGAGCCAACTCGTAGTAGCGGAACCCGCCGCCACCTTTCCAATCGGCTGCCTTACTAATCCCGCCCTGATCTGTGCCGTCGATCACCTTCCGCAAACGCGGGGCGACGTGAGTGAAGCAATGATCTCCCAGCTCGACCATGATCCAGCGGCGGCCCATCTTATGGGCGACCGCGCCGGTCGTGCCGGAACCAGCGAAGGAATCCAGAACGAGATCGCCAGCCTTCGTTGCCAGCAAGAGAACCCTTTGGATGAGACGCTCCGGCTTTGGTGTGTCAAAGAGATCAGCTTCCAGGACCGCCCGAACCTCGGAATTGGCCTCTCTAGTGGTGCCCACGTCGTTAGAAAGCCACACGGTTTCGGGAACTCTGCCCTCTTGGTCTGCAAGATAAATCTTGCGGATAATTCGAGTTTCATCGGCTGAGAATACGATCTTTCCCTCCGAAAGCTCCCTCTCGAATGTTTCCTTGCTAAATCTCCAACCTTTCGGCGGATGCTTGATAATATTCCCCGAAGGCGTTGTAATATCATACATCAAGTTCTTGCGAACGAGTGCATTTCTGACGTCACCTGATCTCCACGGTCCGCGAGGGTCGTCATCTGGGTTCCGATAATTTACATTATGCTCGTCCGTCCGAGGTAAGTCTCTCAATACGAACTGATCTGACTTTCGGTAGCTCAGAACGTAGTTGTGTCCGATGGAAAATTTCCCGCTATATCCCTTCGCTTGAACGCTATGCTGCCATATGGCTGACCCGATGAAATTTACTCTGCCAAAAATCTCATCGCATAACACCTTCAGATAGTGCGCTTCGTTGTCGTCGATGGTGATCCAAAGCGATCCGTCCTCCGACATTAACCGACGAATGACCTCCAGCCGGTCACGCATCAGCCCAAGCCAAATGCTATGCTCCAACCCGTCATCATAGTGCGTGAACGCGCTGCCGGTGTTGTAGGGTGGGTCAATAAAAACGCATTTCACCTTGCCTGCGTAATCCGCTTCCAACGCCTTCAACGCGAGCAGATTATCCCCGTGGATCAACACGTTGTCGAAAATGTCGTTCTCGCCTACGCGCGTGGCTGCGTGATAGCTCTTCTCCGCATCCTCGATCAGAATGCGTGGCTCAAGCCGGGGGCGATTTTCCTTGCCCACCCATGTCAACTCAAGTTTCTGCTTCTTACTCATACGATGTTACCGATCTGGGAAGCTTTAGATGATAGATATTTGAAAAAATCAATTTGATAGGGTTGGCCTATAATGAGTTTAGCGCGAAGGGCTTTGATCGCCGGATCGCCTTTCAGTCCATACTGGCGGACCATTAGTCTTCGGATCACATTGAGCGTGTGGTCCTGATTCTTTGATATGGCGAGTGGTCCCGGCCAGTCGAATGACTGTATAACTTCCCACAAATGCTGGCGCAGCGTATCATATGGCGCACTCCCCGCTGTTTTAAGCTTCGCTGCGTCAATGAGAGCGTTGCCGCCGATCGCTTCCCGGAACTGCTTGGCAAACACAAAGGCCAAGGCATATTCACTGTGCTTGTAGGCCTTCCGCTCTTCGTGCAAGCAGCCACGTACAGATGCAGAAACCTGTTGCTTGATATAACGATAAACCGTGACCGCGTTGGCCAGCCTGATCGAACTTAGCGACTGACTGAAAATCTGCCTATATGGCTCCCCGTCCGTTTTCTGGAAATCGACGAGTGAACGCTTCATCCACACCGGATAGCGGGGGTCCAGCTCAAGCATGGCAAGTGCCTGAATTGCTTCTGCCACCAAAATTCGGTTTGGGTTGAAACCTGTCACCGCCTCGCCGACGCGATACACATATTCGATGTCTAGATGCTGGAGTTCCCGCCGGACGCGCTCCTGCTCTTCATCGAGAGCGGCGAAGGCAATCTCCTTCACATCATTTTGGGTATTGCGCGCCCGTGTCACTTCCTTGCCGAAGTCACCCTCGGCGTCAGCCTTTATCAAGGTAATCATAACCTTAGCATCGGATATATCTGCGGCAGGATTCTCTGCAACGAAGCTCGCAGTGGACGCCACGGTCTGCGCACCGTTGATGATCGAGAAACCAGTTAGCTCAAAATCCCGATTCTCCGTGCCCTTGCCGCTCTTTGGCGCGATGTCTTCGCAAAGGGCGGTGACGCCGTTATTCAGATATTGGAAGCGTGTAGGGTTGGTCGCCAATGTCTCGCGGATCGCCTCGTTGACGGGCGTATTGTGGCCAAGCCAGGTTCGGATGTTCTTCTGGTATAGAGCTTTGCCGTGCTTCTTGTGGAGATCGGACAAGTCTGACAAGGCGACTGTGCCGTAGTAGGCAATCTTCGGCTCGGTCGCTGCGCCATGGTTGTAGAGCGTGATCCGGCAATCGACGGGTTCGACTGCATTAACGCTATGGAGGCCTGCGACGGTGCGGGCAGCATCGAAATCCAGAACGGCATCGGTCAGCCGGGCATCGCCACCCGCCTTGTCCGCGAGAAGGTCGTCAATAGCTTTGGCTGCGTTAGCCGTGATTCCTTCGCCAGTATGTGCAATGACGACTTCGATCTTGTCGCAATGATCTAAGGCAGCACTGATTGCAGATTCTCGGGCGATTATATTTGCGTTGAAGCCGCTGTAATCGCCGTTGAGTAGCTTTCTGATGCCCTGCGAAAAAGTCAACGCTTCGGCTTGTGTAAACGAAGCCGTGTCCTTCAGCTTGGCCTGGGCGAGATAGAGGGTCTTCGTCCGGGCGTGGTAGTAGATGGCATCAATGCCGTGATCATCAAAATCATCAACTACTGCCTTTGCCGCCTTTTTAGGGTCAAGGCGGCATATGTGGTCGATTGCAAAGGCCGCGAATGAGCGGTCCACATTCTTCTTCAAGTCGTCTGCATCCGACTTGGGCTGCAAAAGCTTGGGCAGATGCGGCACATAGACTTGCTCAAGGTGCCGTTTCAGAATCGCAAACTGCTCAGGACGAATTGGCATATTCAACTAGGCTTTTTTAACGGATGCAGGCGGCGTGAATCGGCGCTGTTGCGCCAATAGCTGCCGGACTTGTCGTTGCTTGGCCAGCCGTCTTCGGGGTGCGTCAGCGCATCGACCAACATCAGAACATGCTTGGCGAAGCCAACGGCGTCGGTGTCCAGCAACTCGAACGAAATGGCTTTGAAATGGGCACCAAAGGCGTTGCGCGCCTGTGCGATGCGCGTCAGTTCATCAAAGATCGGCTTCAACGGGACTGTGCTGGTTGAGGCGGCGGCTGCGTCGGTGATGCCGTCGCGGATTTCCACTTTTAGCGCATCGCGCAGCTTGGTGCTGATCGCTGGCAGCAGGTCGCCCAATGTGTAGGCAGCCCCATGACGACGCGGCACAGCGCATTCATATTTTAGGGTGAGATAGTCCAACACCGCTTCAAGGATCACGCCCGCTTTGCTGCAAATGGCCTGCGGATCAATCGGCGACTCCGTGAGAAGCGTCCGTAGCCGGTCAACTTCCGGCAATGAGCTGATGATGCGAATGCCATCGTCGATGGCCCAGCCGGTCAACTCTACGAATTGACACGCCTGTCCGGGCTTCAGCCAGCCCCAGCGGTATTTTTCACGCCACGGGCGATAATGGGTAGTGACGATGGTATGCTGAAACTTGGCGCTGATCTCATAGATCATGCCGATCACGCGCTCGACATGCGGCTCATCCACGCTACCCAACACATCGTCTAGGATCAGTACGGTATCGTCTGCGCGATCGCGAGCGGCGAGCGCCAGAAACACGCATAGGCCCAGCGTGTCCAAATGGGACTGGCTGAAATAGGCTTGGGGCGGCGCGTCGTGACCGGAGAAGTCGGCCTTCAATTCGATGGAGGCGCGCTTCTTGGGGTCAAGCTCAAGGGCGATGGTGTCCAGCCCTTCGCCCGGATGCACCTTTTCGTAGAGCTTACCGACTTCCTGCGCGATCTCGGTGATGATGCTGTCGGTGAACTTCTGGCGCTCATCAACGCACTGCGCCAGCGCATCCTCGATTTTCGGAATCAGGTCGGTCAGCTCTTGTACGCGGGCGGCGTTAGTATCGTAACGCTCGGCAGCCGCTTCTAGCTGGGTAAGGAACTTGCTTTCATCGCGCCAACCAGCCTCAACCTCAGCCCATGTTCCGGCGGTCGCCTCATTGGCGGTCAGCCATGCGGGCAGCGCGGCGCTATCGGCCGGTGGTGGTGCGGCGGGGAGTTGCACCGTCGCATTCCACTGGTGGCTGGATTGAGCTGTCGTGAAGGTGGTGACGGCTTTCTGGTAATCCGCCTGCGTCTGCACCAACGCCGTTTCAGCATTGTTCAATGCTGTTTGCTGGGCATTTTTATCAGCGTTGGCTGTCCGCAACGCTGAAAGTGCATTGAGCCTTGCGTCGATCTCCGCCGCCAAGCCCGCGATGTTTTCGTCGCTCGCGCACAATGGGCATTCTGTCGATTGTGGATGAGCATGGAGGTAATTCCGACCCGCTTCCAACACGGGCAATGTCTCACCGGCCCCTTCTGTTGCGGTTGCAATCGCCGTGCTCAAAGCCTGATCTGCCGATGCCAATGCGGCCTTGGCGGTCGTCACTGCGCCTTGGCGGGTGACGAACTTCTCAGGATAGCCTTTGAGGGCATCGAATGCCGTCCGCAATTTTCCAATCGCGGTGATGTCGGAGTCCAAGCCAGTCGTCGGCTCGGCCAATTTCTGCTTGGCCCAGGTGACGGCGTTCAAGTCCGCCGGACTACCCGCAGCTTCGTAGAAACCTTGCAATGTGGCCAAGTTTTCCTGTTCCGCGGCCTGAGCCTGCTGCTTCTCGGTCGTCAGCGTTTTGCCGAGTTGGCGAAGCGTCTCTTCCGAACGCTCATATGCTTCGATGTCGATGAAGCGTTTGATGGCCTCGTAGCGGGCGGCGGGTTGTGCTTGGATTAGTTCCAGAATTTGCCGCTGCCGCAAAAGCTCGATCCGGGGGCGAGCAGAAACGGGCGAAACCGAAACCTTCTTGTCGACAATCCTGCCGGAGCATTTGGCCGTATGGGTTTCCAATTCCACCACCAAGGCGGTCGCGGGCTTACCGGCGGTCGGCCAGAATTTTTCAAGCCCCTTGCCCATGCCGCGATTTTCCAGCGAGCCGATACGCTCAAACGCCAGAAACTCGAAAGCATCGCAGATGGTTGTTTTGCCGGTGCCGTTCTCGCCGTAGATCAGGGTAAGCTTCTTGTTTTTCTCGAAGTTGAGCTTGAACGTTGCAGCGGAGCCGCGAAACGCAGTCAGCCTCAGTGATTTCAACGGTGCGGACGCGACCATCAGCTTGTGGCCTTCGCCGACGCAAGGTCGATCTCAAGTTTCCAATCGCTGCTCTGCATCGTGCCAGTGGCGATCTTCGCAACAAGGGCATCGCGCTTGTCAGCACGCAGCAGGCCCGATTGGATCAACCGATCCACTGTCAACGCGGCTAACTTCGCCGATGGCACCACATCATCGCTCATTGCACCCCCCATCGAATCGTGAAGAGCGGCTGCACGTCGATCTTCTGCTCCAGCTTCCCTTCGATCTGAGCAATAAGCTCCGTGCGCTGCCCGTCAATTTTATCCTGCGCGTCGAATAGCGAGCGGCGCTTGGTCGAGCGTTCCGCTTCCAGCGCCTTGACAGCTTTTTGTCCTGCCAGCTTTTCTTCAAGGGTCAACGCAACAGTTGCCGCGCGCCGCGCTTCCTTGATCTGGCGATCCAACTCCTTCAATTCGCGCTCAAGCCCGATTTTCAAATCGTCGGCCCAACCGTCCAACTTGTCGGCCTCGGCCTCAAAGAAGCGGGCGTTGCGTTCGGAGATGTCCCGGCGAATATTTGCTTGCTGCGCGAGCAATTCATCGGCCAATACCGCCGCAACGTCGCCCGGTTCGCTGACCTCGCCCGCCACCGATCCACCAATGGTCATCAGGCGTAATGCCGCCTCGTTCCCAAGCGGCACTCCATCATCGCCCACGCCGGACAGTAATAGATGATCCTCGCTCTGGCCAAGAGCATCGACCGAAAGAAGCGATGCCGCGAGCCAGCCGGTTTTGCCGACGAGCGGTTCGATCTGTGAAATGCGACCTTCGTGCTGCGAGTAATCGAACACGATCTCGGCGGTCGGCAATGCCCGCGAGCGCGCCCGCGAAACGATGGCTTCGCCGAGCGGATGATTCACACGGAAGAAATGGGCCTCGCCAGAACGGCGGGGCAGTTCGTAAAGGCCGGTCGGAATGTTGGTGCCAACAATCCAGCCTGGCAAAGCGTTGAGCCGGAACGATGATGAATCGACAAAATCCGCCGCTCCATCCAACTCATGTTTGGCCAACCGCATCAACTGCTGCTCAAACTGGTTGAGGTGCAGGTTTGTGTCGGCGTTGCGGACTTTCAGCTTCTCCCGAACCTCGTCATCGAAATTCTCCAACAGCTTTTGCCGCGCGTGAGTCATTGCCTCATTGATCTCAAGCGTCAGTTCCTGCTGGAGTTCATCGAAGGCCGCTTTGATCTCGCCGGTTTGGCGGCATTGCTGGTAGATACCAGCAATGCGCTTTTCAAAATCGACGCCGGACTCAATGACGCCCAACACTTCGTCGCTCGCGCCGAAGACGCCCTCGAACAATTGGAATTTCTCGGACAGAAGCTGATAGACGCGCTGATCCGCTTCGTTCTTCTGATTGAGGAAATTGACGACCACCACATCATGCTTCTGGCCGTAACGATGGCAGCGGCCGATCCGTTGCTCGATCCGCTGTGGGTTCCACGGCAGATCGTAGTTCACCACCATTGCGCAGAATTGCAGATTGATCCCTTCGGCACCGGCTTCGGTAGCAATCATGATTTTGCCGCGCTCGCGGAAATAATCGACCAGCGCGGAACGCATGTCAGCGGTCTTGGAACCCGTCACACGATCCGAGCCGATGTGGCGCGCCAGCCATTCCTTATAGATCGCCTTTGAATCTTCATCGGTGTTGGTGCCGTTGAACAGGACGATGTGATCGGCAAACGGGCTGTCCGCAAGAACGCGAAGCAAATAGGATTGTGTCTTGCGGGACTCGGTAAAGATGATGGCTTTTTCGTCCGCGCCAAACTCACGCGCCTTGGCGAAACCAACCTCTAATGCCTTAAGCAAAGCGCGCCCCTTGGCGTTCTGCTCAATGGAGGTTGCAAGCGTTGCGAACTCCCGAAGCTCAGCAATTTCTAGTTCCAGCGCCCGCTGGTCGGCTTCGGTCAGCGGCTCGGATTCGTCATCCGGCCACTCTTCCGCCGTCTCATCCAACGCCTCGTAATCCTCGTCCAATTCCTCGACGAGCGACATGGACTTGCTCTGATCGAGTCGTTGTTGAAGCCGATTGGAGATCGAGGTGAGCGCCCCGGCAATGGCAAACGTCGAAGACGCCAGCAGCTTGCGCAGCACGAGCGTCATCAGCGAACGCTGGCTAGCCGGAAGTGCCTGTAGATTGTCACGCTGCAAATATGCCGTGACGAGATTGTAGAGCCGGTCCTCGGCCTCGTCCGGGCTGAATTCCTCAAGGATTGCGTGACGCTTGGTGTACGGAACATACGCCGTAACCTGACGCCGCAATGTGCGGTGACAGATCGGCTTTAAACGCTCCTTCAAAATCTGGAATGTGCGCTCCTGCGCCCCGCCGCCGAACTGCTCCCGGAAGCTCTTCAAATCACCGAACGTGTGTTCGTCGATGAAGCTGACCAAGCCATAAAGTTCCAGGAGCGAATTTTGCAGCGGTGTAGCCGTCAGCAGCAGCTTATTGCGTTCGGCAAGCGCGCCTTTCAGGGTGTTGGCGATGACGTTTGATGGCTTGTAAACATTGCGAAGCCGGTGGGCTTCGTCGATCACGACCAAATCCCAAGGGGTGGCTTGCACGTCCGCTGCCTTGTTCCGCGCAAACTGATAGGAGCAAATGACGATGCTATCGGTGCGATCAAACGGACGGAAATTCCCCGCCTTTACTTCGGCATTGTAGGGCTTGGACTCGATGATCGTGCAGGGGATAAAAAACTTTTCGTTGAGTTCCTGATGCCACTGCTTGCGGAGGTTGGATGGCGCGATGATGAGAATGCGCCGTTTCCCCTCTGCCCAGCGTTGAGAAATGACCAATCCGGCTTCAATTGTTTTGCCAAGGCCAACCTCGTCGGCCAGCAACGCGCCCTTAGATAAGGGCGACGCAAACGCGAACAATGCCGCATCCACCTGATGGGGGTTCATATCGACCTGCGCCCCGGCAACCGCAACGGCCAGCTTCTCACTACTGTCAGAAGAGCGGCGTCGGATTAGATCGCTGGCAATATACTTGGAATGATAGTTTGTGATCATGCTGCGCCCCCCAACGCCTTTCTGTTACGTTTCAGATGGCGTGAGTCAGCGCAACAACGTAATGGTCAACCCTGTCGTACTCGCAACCTGCTGCCAGGGTCGATCGGCGGTTAGCACTTCAGCATTCCGCAACTTTGCCAGCGCGAGGCAGGAACGATCGCCAAGAGACAGCCCAGCCTTGCGCGTGATGCTTGCAAGCTGGCCAGCAGTTACCGCCTGCACCGAATCAAAAGAGACTATCGCGATCCCGGTATCGGCAAAAAAGGCGTCGATCGCTTCAGTCGGCAATTCGTTGATCGCCGCATAGGTGTAAACCTCCGCGACGTTGACGGTGCTGACAATCGCTTCATCAAGCAGGTCGAACACGGAGTCACCCCCCGCCTCGCCAAGAATGGCGGCAAGAATCGCCGATGCGTCGATTACAACTGTGCTCAACGTTTGCCCGCCTTTTCCGCCTCATCGGCGCGCTCGGCAGCGCGCCAGCCAAGGAAGTCAGCGACACTCGCCTTGTCAGCAAGGCCGCTCTCCCGTGCCAACGCTTGGATGCGCTCCTTGACTTCTTTCATCGTCCTTATCCTGATCGCACCATCGATGACCTCGATGCGAACCGGACCACCCCGCTCAAGGCCAACCGCACGTCGCAGCTCGGCTGGCAAGCTCAAGCGTCCGGTCTCGCTAACATGCCCGCGCAAACTCGATCCGTGCGATACTGCATCGACGGTTGCTTGCTTACGTGAAGCCGCCATGTCGATTCTCCATCAATGACTGTTATGCGTTTTTAGCCACGTAGCCAGAATAGGGCATTTTCTCACCTTAAGCCACAAATATGTTTTGCGCCAGGCGGGGCAAGCTCGTCCCGGCCACGATTCCAACCTCGTTCCTAGAGGGCTATGGCGTAAATGTAGCGATCGTCGCTGTCGGTCGCGGCCTGCCACGGCCGTCTGGACCGTGAAAGGGAAGCAGGCATTCGACGATGGCTAGACCCCAAACCGCTCCCGCATTTCCCCGGCCTTCACCCATTCCATCGTCTGATCATCCTTGAAAATCCGCTTTTAAGGCGGATTTTTCCATATGATGCGGTGGCGGCTCAGACTCTTTTGGTCTGCATTCTCGCGACGCTCGTTTATGATGCGTGCGCGTTTATGGCGGGAAGGATCGCCATATAGAATCCGCGAATCCTGCCCCCTTGGCTTGGTGGTATCGCAGTTGGTATGAGTTTGGAGCATGAGCGGAAAGCCCAATAACTACAATGCGAACTCAAGCCTATTGACCATCGAGTGGGAATGATTTTACCCCTCCCAAGGGCGCCTAAACTACGCCATTTTACGACATAAGTGACTGATAATAAAAAAATTTCCTGTTCCGAGCAATCAGGGACAATCGGGGGGTAGCATTCGAATTTGCAGCACCCGTTGACGGTATCGCCTCGTCTTGCCCGTTGCCTAAATCGCCGTTACCGTCAGAGGCACATCAGCTTCTGACGGTAATTTTTTCCGCATAACACCATGAAAGGCCATAGCTTTTCGGGTTGGGGAAGGTGCGTTTTGGGGCTGACGGTAAAAACGATTGGAGGCCCTGAAAATGTTGACTGATGCAGGACTCAAACATCTGAAACCAAAAGAGAAAGCTTATAAGGTTACTGATCGCGACGGGATGTATGTGCGCGTTGGCACCAACGGCACCATTTCCTTCCGCCTGGATTACCGTTTGAACGGCCGGCGCGAGACCATAACCTTCGGAAAATATGGAGGATCGGGCCTATCGCTGGCCCGCGCCCGAGAGAAATGCCTGGACGCAAAGCGTATGGTTGCCGACGGCCTATCGCCATCCATTGAGAAGCAACGAGAGAAGCGCAGGATCAAGGAGGCGAAGAGTTTTGGTGAGTTCGGAGAGAAGTGGCTGAAGGACGGACCAATGGCCGACAGCACTCGGGCGATGCGCCGCTCGATTTTCGAACGCGAGTTGTTGCCGGTATGGCGAAATCGGTTGTTGACGGAGATCACTCCCGGCGATCTCCGCGCTCATTGCCTCGCCATAGTTGACCGTGGGGCACCTGCGACCGCGATCCACGTCCGCGATATCCTAAAACAGATATACGGATTTGCGATTTTGCACGGGGAGAAAGTCGCCAATCCGGCCGACGAAGTCGGGCCGGCTTCGATCGCGACGTTCAAGCCCAAGGATCGCTCGCTCTCACCATCGGAGATCCGAGTCCTGTTCAAGATGCTGGAGAAAGTGGCGACCCTGCCCACCATCCGGCTCGGTATGAAGTTTTTCCTGCTGTCCATGGTTCGAAAGAGCGAATTGCAGGATGCGGTCTGGGATGAAGTTGATTTCGAAAACGCTGTCTGGTCAATTCCGAAGGAGCGCATGAAGCGATCGAAGGCGCACAATGTCTATCTGTCGAGGCAGATGCTCGACATCCTGATTGCGCTCAAGACGTGCGCCGGAAACTCGAAGTATCTGCTCCCGTCGCGTTATGACGCAGATGCGCCGATGTCGCGGGCCACGTTCAACCGTGTGACCTACTCCGTAGTCGAACAAGCGAAGAACGAAGGTTTGCCGCTCGCGGCGTTCACGGTGCACGATCTCAGGCGGACTGGATCGACGCTACTGAATGAGCTGGGCTTCAACAGCGATTGGATCGAAAAATGTTTGGCGCATGAGGATGGGCGATCCTCGCGCGGGGTCTATAACAAGGCCGAATACGAAACGCAGCGCCGGCACATGATGCAGGAATGGTCGAACACGATCGATTCTTGGATCAATGGGCAGAAATATGCCCCGACCGTACTACCGCCAACTGAGGCGCTGTTGGATCTCGATCCCAGCCTGTGACACGCCGCGCTCGCCAATTGCGAACTTCCGCGAGACAAACGTGACGCATCAGCCACCTTGTGTAATTAACCTTTAAGGTGTATATTGATGATTGCGATCAAACGTAAGCCGCATCACGATCTTCAGGCGGTCAAAGGGAAGTTCGCTCGGGTGGAAACACTGGAAGTCACGCGCACGGCTGTCGTGAACGCGCGGGCTCTAGGCTATTCGCTCGATGACATTGTGGAAGCGGTCCAGGCGCTCGAACTCGGCGATTTCGTCAAGTCGGAGACGGCGCACAGCCCGCCGAACTCGAAGGTATGGCACGACACCTACAATCTCCCGTGGGATGATCGCTGGCTCTATCTTAAGTTCGCGGGCGAAACGCTCATCGATGTCATCCTCAGGTCGTTCAAGGAGGTCGATTATGGCTGACACCCGCATTCATCCCGAGACGGGCAAGACTCTGCGCCGCGATGTGCGGGAGCAGGTTGTGGCCTTTGGTTCTTTGTCGCGCACGGTCGATGTGCCCGGCTGGTATCCCGATGACGACAGCGATTCTGTTCATAGCGGTGAGGACCTGGCTAATTCTGACCGCGCGTTCCAAGATCTGAAGGCGGCTTATGGCGCTCATGTTCGCCGAATTAGGAAGGACAAGCTGAAGTTGACCCAGGAAGAAGCTGGAAGGCTGATCGGTGGCGGCCGTCGCGCATTCCAGAAATATGAGAGCGGCGCCACGCCTCCGAGCGATGCCGCCGTTGGTCTGATCGAGCTGCTCGATCGCCATCCGGAGGAACTCGAATTTTTGCGTTCCATTCGGCCAACGGCACAAGCGGCCTAAGACCATTACCGGTAACGTACACCCCAGCCTTTGATCGGATGTGGCGGAGAGCGGCAGGTCTTTCTGCTGACGGCGACGTAGAAGAATCCTATATCCGTCTTGCGCGATCGGTCGGCAGCTTCAAGTCCGATTGCTCTTCACTATCGCCTCACCGGCCTGGATTTCCGATTACGCACATCCACTTGCTGCCCCCGGAAAATTGGCTTCGTACGACGGGAGTTGATCCAGGCCTCCACCTCCGCAAGATCCCAAACTACGCATCGTGATGACAGGGCGAAGCGCCGCGGAAACTCGCCAAGTTGTTCCATTTGGAAGATGGTGCTGTCTGCCAGTGGCACCATTTCCCTCAGTTGCTTCCGTCTGATGGTACGTGTGTAGGTTCCATCTTGGAGGTTTATCATCGTTCGGTTCCTACCCTGAGCGATTGCTACAACCAGAGAACGAATGTCTTGCGATAATGGAAGGGTTTTTGGACCGAGTGACCTGCTCCCCATTTTCAGGCCGCTGATAAGTTAGCTTTGGTGTCCTTATGCCCTTG
>NZ_JAKLSQ010000008.1 GCF_022014495.1 Sandaracinobacteroides sayramensis | reverse complement strand
GCGCGGACCGCCGCCGAAGCCGCCGCCGCCGCCGCCGCCGATCGGGCCGCCGCCGAAGCCGCCGCCGCCGAAGCCACCGCCGCCGCCGCCAAAGCCGCCACCGCCGCCGAAGCCGCCGCGACCATAACCGCCACCGCGCGAGCCGGAATCGAAGTCGAATCCGCCGCCTTCGTCAAAACCGCGATTGCGCTTGTCGTCACCGCGTCCGCGGCCGCCACGCCGCTTGTCGTCATAGCTCATCTGGAATAACCGTCTTTCAAAAGTCGTGTACCGCCCAATAACTGGCCCCGGTCTGGCACCAATAGCCGGACTTCCACCGCCGCCTGACCTCCCGCGCCGGACCATCCGGCGGCGAGGCCCCATTCTCCCCCATCGGGGCCGGACCTTTCATCGACTAGCGTCACTTTCGAATAGGACATTCTTGGGCAGACACTCGACTTCAAGACGGCACGACAGGATGGCGCAATCCGGCAAAACCACATGGCAAACAGCATTGCGCCAGCATTAACATAGCTTATTGCGAAGCCATCCGCGAGTCGGAATCTCAAGCGCCCGAATCCGGCCCGCGCCGGGCAGGGGAAGCGGCGTTTCAGGGCCTGTCGCGGCGCTCCTCCCAGCCGGAAAGCTCGCCGCCAGCGTTCCAGGCGGAAAGGCTGAGGCCGCGCCCCTCCACGGCCTCCGCCCGCCAGCGGTCCGCCCGGGCCAGCGCGGAGAGATCCCGGCCCCGGCGATAGAGGAAAAGGCCGATTCCGGCCGACACCACGACGAGCGCGTTCAGGACCGCCTGCCCGGACCCCGAACCGGAGTCCCGGGCGAAGAAGGCGGCGGCGGCCACCAGCAGGAGCAAAAGCGCGCCGTCGGCGATGGCCCGCCGGCGCACGCGCCCGGCGAGGCGCGCCTGCCGCATCTGCGCCGCCCGGCGTTCGGCGGCGCGGCCCGTCGTTTCCATGTTCACACCCGTCTCCTGCCTGTGTCAGGCAGGATTACGGCCATGGCCGTGCGGGTTTAGCCTCAGGCGAGCGTTGCCAGCACCGAACGGTCGAACGGGGTGAAATCCTGCCGCCCCTCGCGCACCTTCACCGCCCAGTCGGGATCGACGATCAGCGCGCGGCCGACCGCCACCAGATCGAACTCGCCCGCTTCCAGCCGGCCGACCAGCCCGTCGATCGGGGTCGGCTGCGATTCCTCGCCCTTGAAGCCGGCGAGGAATTCGCCCGAAAGGCCGACCGAGCCGACGGTGATCGAGGGCTTGCCGGTCAGCTTCTTCGCCCAGCCGGCGAAGTTCAGCTCGGAGCCTTCGAACTCCGGCTCCCAGAAGCGGCGCTGCGAGCAGTGGAAGATGTCCACCCCGGCGTCCGAAAGCGGGTTCAGCCAGTCGGCCAGCGCCTGCGGGCTGGCGGCGAGCTTCGTCGCATAATCCTGCTGCTTCCATTGCGAGAGGCGCAGGATCAGCGGGAAATCTGGGCCGACGGCCGCGCGCACCGCCGTCACCACCTCGCGGGCGAATCGGCTGCGGTCGGCGCCCCAGACGTCGTCGCGGTGGTTGGTGCCCTGCCACTGGAACTGGTCGATCAGATAGCCGTGCGCGCCGTGCAGCTCGACCGCGTCGAAGCCGAGGCGCTTCGCGCTGGCGGCGGATTGCGCGAAGGCGGCGATCGTCGCCTCGATGTCCGCCACCGACATGGCGTGGCCCCAGGCCCGATCGGCGCTGTAAAGGCCGGACGGGCTTTCGGCGCCGGTCTCGTCGTTGTTGCGCGGGTTGATCGCCGAGCCGACATGCCAGAGCTGCGGCGCGATCTTGCCGCCCTTCGCGTGCACCGCCTCCACCACGCGCGCCCAGCCTTCCAGCGCCGCCTCGCCATGGAAGTGCGGCACATTGGGGTCGTTCGCGGCGCCGGGACGGTTCACCACCGTGCCTTCGGTGATGATGAGGCCGACCTGCGCCGCCGCCCGCCGCTCGTAATAGCGCGCGACATTCCCGCCGGGGACGCCGCCGGGCGAGAAGCTGCGGGTCATGGGGGCCATGACGATGCGGTTGGGGAGATCCAGCTTCTCCGAATGGAAGGGGCGGAACAGCGATTCGATCTGGCTCATGATGTCTCCGACGGTGCGGCAGGCGGTTGCGGTTCAGCGGGGGCGGGTGATGGCCGGCGGGTCGCTGGCGGGGAAGCTGTCGTCCAGCTCCTCGTCCAGCTCGCGGCTGCGGGCCAGCTTGCGCACCCGGTCGTTTTCGGCCTGGCTCTTTTCCACCCGGGCGAGCTGGTCGGCGCTTTCGTCGAGCTGGCGCGCCTTGAACTCGGCATAGGGCTCGCCATAGACATGGTTGCGCGCTTCCTCGCGCGTCAGCGGCTGCGGCGTGGCGATCGACGCCTCGGCCAGCCAGTCGGCGAGGCAGTTGCGGCAGTAGCCGGTGCTGGCCATCATCTCGGCGTTGGACACGTCCTGGCGCAGGCGCAGATGCTCCAGCAGCCGGCGGAAGGCCGCGGCCTCCAGCGCCTCGATTTGCGGATGGGTATTGGCGTCCATGAATTCGTCCCCTCTGGTTCCAGAGTGCCGGCTGCAATCTGGTCGTCTCATGATGGCGGCTATATGGGAAGGCAAAGAAGATTTTGCATACCCTAAAGCGTGAGAGGAAAAGCGTCCTGACCAGCAACCGCCCTCCCCGTGCCCGCCATGTGCGCGTGCTCGCCACCCTTGGCCCCGCTTCGAACAGCGTGGAGCGGATTCGCGCCCTCTACGAAGCCGGCGCCGACGCCTTCCGCGTGAACATGAGCCATGGCGACGACGCCTCCAGGCTGAAGCTGATCGAGACGGTGCGCGGGCTGGAGAGCGAGCTGGGGCGGCCGATGACGATCCTGGCCGACCTGCAGGGGCCGAAGCTGCGCGTGGGGCGCTTCGCCGAAGACCGGGTGGAGCTGAGAGCCGGGCAGCGCTTCCGGCTGGATTCGGACGAGACGCCCGGCGACGCGGAGCGCGTGCGCCTGCCGCACCCGGAGATCCTCGCCGTGCTTTCCCCCGGCCACCGCCTGCTGCTGGACGACGGCAGGCTGGTGCTGAAGGTGACCGCCGCCGGCGAGGGCTGGGTGGAAACCGAAGTGCAGGTGCCGGGCGCGCTTTCCAACAACAAGGGGCTGAACGTGCCCGACGCGGTGGTGCCGCTGCCGGCGCTGACGGCCAAGGACCGGCACGATCTTTCGCTGGCGCTGGAGGCGGGAGTCGACTGGGTGGCGCTGTCGTTCGTGCAGCGCGCCGACGATGTGGCCGAGGCAAAGAAGCTGATCGGCGGCCGGGCGCTGCTGATGGCGAAGATCGAGAAGCCGGCGGCGATGGACGATCTGGAGGCGATCGTCGAACTGGCCGACGCCATCATGGTGGCGCGCGGCGACCTGGGCGTGGAGCTGCCGCCGCAGGAGGTGCCGGGCGCGCAGAAGCGGATGGTCGCGGCGGCGCGGCGGGCGGGGAAGCCGGTGGTGGTGGCGACGCAGATGCTGGAATCGATGATCCTTTCCCCCAGCCCCACCCGCGCCGAAGTCTCGGACGTGGCGAACGCCATCTACGACGGGGTGGATGCGGTGATGCTGTCGGCGGAAAGCGCCGCCGGGCAATGGCCGGTGCAGGCGGTTGCGATGATGGACGCCATCGCCCGCGAGGTGGAGCGCGATTCCGCCTATGAGGGGCAGATCGGCTTCGTGGAGACCATTCCCGAGCCGACCACGGCGGACGCGCTGTGCGCCGCGGCGCGCGGCATCCAGAAGACGGTGGATGCGGTGGCGGTCGTCTGCTTCACCACCTCCGGCTCGACGGCGCGGCGGATCGCCCGCGAGCGGATTCCGGCCGGGCTGCTGGTGATGACCCCGAAGCTCGCCACCGCCCGGCGGCTGGGGCTGACCTGGGGGGTGCACGCCGTTCACACCCGCGACATCACCGATTTCGAAGGGATGGTGGCGAAATCGAAGCGGATGGCGATCCGCCACCATGTGGCCGAGGCCGGCGACCGGCTGGTGGTGATGGCGGGCGTGCCCTTCGGCGTGCCCGGCTCCACCAATGTGCTGCATGTGGTGCGGCTGGTGGGCGACGAGCTGGAGCGCCACCGCCGCTGATATGGGGACGTCGATATGGGGGCGTCAGCGGGCCGGGGCGATTCCGGCCCAGGCGTCGGCGATGGCTTGCGTGGAGGTGAGGGCTTCGTCGAGGCTGGCCGCGTCTCCGGCCAGCAGCCGGGCGAGGAGCAGTTCATAGACCCTGTGCAGGCTTTCGGCGACGCTGCCGCCGCGCTCCATGTCCAGCGTCGCGTCCAGCCCCTCGACGATGGCGAGCGCGCGTTCGGTGGCCTTCAGCCGGCGGGCGGTGTCGCCGGCTTCGGCCGCGTCGCGGGCTTCGCGCAGCAGCGCCGTCAGCCGGCGGTAGAGCATCCGCACCAGCTCGTGCGGGCTGGCGGTCGCCACCTTCGCGTCGAGGGAGACGGTGCCGTAGCCGGCCAGCGCCTGACGCTGGAGCGGAGTCGGGCGGGCGGCTTGCAGCGTCTGGAGCATCGTCTTCCCTGTTCGATTGGGGGGGGGGGATAATGGGGGGCGGATCAGTTGCGGCTCCTGGTCCAGAGATCGATCTGCTGTTGCAGATAGCTCTGGGTGGACTTGCTGCGGCCGACCGCAAGGTCGAGCGCGGCGAACTGCTGGGTGTATTTGAGACGCGCCGCCTCGATCCGCGCGTCGAGCGCGGCCTGGTCCTGGGCGATCGACTCCTTCTCGCGCTGGAGGGCGGTCGGCTGGCCGGCGCCGCCTTCGGCGGCGAGGCGGAAACCTTCGGCCAGTTGCCGGAGCTGCCCGCCCTCCTGCCCGAACTCCGCCTTGCGGTTGAGGGCGGTGATCAGTTGCTCGACCGAGGCCGGATGCTCGGTGACGGCGCGGCTGAGGCGGGCTTCGTCGACGAGGAAATTGCCATAGCGGTCGAGCGAGATGCCGATATCGGAAAGGCGGGTGGGGGCGTTGCCGGCGGCCGGGACCAGCGATTGGGTGGTCAGCCCGGAAAGCTGTTGCAGGGCGCGGCGGGTGGCGCTGTCCGCCACCAGCGCGCCGATGGAGCCGGACTTGCCGTTGGACAATTCCCGCCCCAGCCCCGCCAGTTCGTTGAGCGCCGCCGTCACGTCGCGGACGGACTGGCTGAGGAGCGACGGGTCGCGCACGGCCTCCAGCGTGAGTATCTGGCCGGGCGCCGCCTTGGCGAGCGAGAAGCGGACGCCGGGGATGAGGTCGGTGATGGAATTGGCCGGACGGCGGAGTTCGACGCCTTCGATGGCGACGATCGCGTCGGTCGCCGACTGGGTGCGCTGCAGGCCGCCGCCAACGCCTTCGCCGAAGCGGAAGGCTTCGAGCGCCGCGTCGCCCGAGGTTTCGACGACGAATCCAGAGGCATCGCCGAGGCTGCCGCGCAGCATCAGCCGGGCGCCGGCGGCGTCGGACACGATCTGCGCCTGGATGGGGGCGCCGGCCACCGCCGCCGCGTCGTTGATGGCGTTGCGCAGGCCGATGAGGGAGTCGTCGCCCGGGCCGATTTCCACGGTGAGGGCGTCGAGGGCAGAGGGGGTGAGGGCGCCCGCTTCCGCCGTTCCCGCGACGCTGCCGAAGCGGATGGTGAGCGTGCCCTGCCCAACGGCGGCGCCGGCATCGGCGACGGGGGCGGAGGCGAGAGTCTGGCCGCGCGCCAGTTGCCGCACTTCCAGATTCTGCCGGGGAACGGTGACTCCCGGATCGACGGTGAAGGTGACGACGGAAGGGTCGGTGACGGCGGGTATGCCTGACAGCGCTCCCGAGGCCAGCCTTGTGTCCAGCGCGGAAACCAGCGCGTCGATCGCGGTGCGGAACTGGCCCATGGCGGAGATCCGCGCCTCCACCCGTTCGGAGCGCTGGGTGAGGAGCTTCTGGCGTGGTTCCTTTTCGGCCGCGACCAACTGCTCGGTGAGGGCTTTCACGTCTATGCCGGAACCGGCGCTCAGGGATGTGAGGATGTTGACCATGGCGAAAGGGGATACGGCCGCAGGGCCGCAGGCTTTAGCGAGCCATGTGGAGAGGGCGCGCTTTTGCATGGCGGCGCCGACACTTGCGGCCTCGGCTTCGGCCTGCTAGCGCAAGGGCAAGGCATGTTGGCCGCAGGAGCCGGACGGGACCGCGTGGGATCGCAGACCGTCGACAAGGTTTCCGGCTTGGTGCCCGCCGGGTCATAAACGCCGCAGGAAGCGGCGTGGGCGCCGGCCTTATTGTCGGGGTTAGATGCGCGCGATCACAGGAACATCATCGGATCTGAAGCGGAGGCCGCAAGCGGCCGCCGCGTCGCGCCCGCTTCCCCGCCCCCCTTCCCTTTCCGCGCGGACGCCATCCCGGGCCGCCGCGCCTCCTTCACGCCGCGCCCTGCCCCTTTCCGGGCGGCGCGCGGCCCGCGTTTGCGCCCCGCGCGCAGCTTTGTCCGGCGCCACCGGCGCCTCCTTATCGAGCGCCGCCGGCGCCCTTTTGTTCGGCGCCTCCGGCGCCGCCTTGTTTGGCGCCTCCGGCGCCGGGAGAATCCACAATGACTACCAGAATGCTGATCGACGCCCGCCACCAGGAGGAAACCCGGGTCGCGGTCGTGAAGGGCAGCCGTATCGAGGAATTTGACTTCGAGGCCGCCGCCCGCAAGCAGATCAAGGGCAATATCTATCTGGCCAAGGTGACGCGCGTGGAGCCGTCGCTGCAGGCCGCCTTCATCGACTATGGCGGCAACCGCCACGGCTTCCTCGCCTTTTCCGAAATCCACCCGGATTACTACCAGATCCCGAAGGAGGACCGGGAAGCGCTGCTGCGCGAGGAGCAGCGGCTGGTGGAGGAGCATGGCGCCGCCGACGAGGAATATGAGGACGGCGAAGACGGCTTCGAATCCGGCGGCGACGCGCACGCCGACTCGCATGGCGAAACCGGCGAGGAAGGCGAAGGTCGCCCCCGCCCCGAGGAGCATGGCAACAGCGAGGAAGCCGGCGCCGAAGCCCTGCGCCGCCGCCGCATGGCGCTGCGCCGCCGCTACAAGATTCAGGAAGTCATCCGCCGCCGGCAGGTGATGCTGGTGCAGGTGGTGAAGGAAGAGCGCGGCAACAAGGGCGCGGCGCTGACCACCTATATCTCGCTCGCCGGCCGCTATTCGGTGCTGATGCCGAACACCGCGCAGGGCGGCGGCATCAGCCGCAAGATCGCCAACGCCGCCGACCGCAAGCGGCTGAAGACCATCATGGCCGAGCTGAACCTGCCCTCCACCATGGGCGCCATCGTCCGCACCGCCGGGCTGGAGCGCACCAAGACCGAGATCAAGCGCGACTTCGATTATCTGACCCGGCTGTGGGACGAGATCCGCGACAAGACCCTCACCTCCAGCGCCCCGGCGCTGATCTACGAGGATTCCGATCTGGTGAAGCGGGCCATCCGCGACATCTACAGCCGCGAGATCGACCAGGTGCTGGTGGACGGGGCGGAGGGCTATGCCCACGCCAAGAATTTCATGAAGCTGCTGATGCCCAGCCACGCGAAGAAGGTGCAGCTTTACAACGACCCCGTGCCGCTGTTCCACCGCGCCGGCGTCGAAACGCAGCTGGCGCAGCTTCTGAACCCGGTGGTGACGCTGCGCTCGGGCGGCTACATCGTCATGAACCCGACCGAGGCGCTGGTCGCCATCGACGTGAACTCGGGCCGCTCCACGCGCGAGTACAACATCGAGGAAACCGCGCTGAAGACGAACATCGAGGCAGCCGAGGAAGTGGCGCGGCAGCTTCGCCTGCGCGACCTTGCCGGCCTCGTCGTCGTCGACTTCATCGACATGGAATCGAACGGCAACAACCGCAAGGTGGAGCGGGCGCTGAAGGACGCGCTGAAGCAGGACCGGGCGCGGATCCAGGTGGGCCGCATCTCGTCCTTCGGGCTGCTGGAGATGAGCCGGCAGCGGCTGCGCACCGGCGTGCTGGAAGCCTCGACGCAGGTCTGCCCGATGTGCGACGGCTCCGGCCTCGTCCGCACCGACGGCTCGGCGGCGCTGGCGGCGCTGCGGATGCTGGAGGAAGAAGCGGTGAAGGGCCGCGCCAGCCACTTCCGGCTGCGCGCCGACAGCTCGGTCGCCGTTTACATGCTGAACCGCAAGCGCGCCGAACTGGCGGAGCTGGAAGGCCGCTACGGCGTGATCATCGAGGTGGTGCCCGACGAAAGCCTGATCGGCGGCCGGGTGGTGATCGATTCCAGCGGCCCGCCGCCGGCGCAGGCGCCCAAGCTGGTGGCGCTCGCCTCCCCGGTGGCGCTGGAAGCCGATGAGCTGGACGCCGACGAGCCGGAAGAGGATATCGAGGAAGAAGAGGACGAAGCCGAAGAGCGCGCCGATGGCCGCGAGGAGCGGGGCGGGCGCGATCGCCGCCGCCGTCGTCGCCGCCGGGGCGGGCGCGACCGGGAGGGGCGTGAGCCCACCGAAGCGCGCGAAGCCGGCGAGGAAGCCGAAGGCGTGACTGAAGGCGTGGCCGAAGCGGGCGAGCCCGCGGAGCTTGCCGAAGGCGGCGAGGCGGCGGAAGCTGGGGATCGCGAGCCGCGCCGCAAGCGCCGGCGCCGGCGCCGGGGTGGGCGCCGGGAGAATGGCGAGGCCGTGCAGGGCGAAGCGCTGGCCGAAGGCGATGAAGGCGCAGAAACCGGAGCCGGGGAAGGCGACGAGGCGCCGGAAGCGGTTGTGGAAGCGGTCGAGAGCGCGGCCGAGGTGGTGGAAACCCCGGCGGAACCGCTTGCCGAAGCGGAAGCCGCCCCGGAAAAGCCCAGGAAGCGCGTGAGCCGGGCGAAGAAGGCGCCGAAGGCGGAAGCCGAGGCGGCTGTGGCGGTGGAAGGCCCAGTGGAAGGCTCGGTGGAAACGGCGGCGGAAGCTCCGGCGGAGGTCGCCGTCGAGGCGGAGCCGGCGGCAGAGGGGAAGCCCGCGCCGAAGCCGCGCAAGCGCGCGACGCGGGCGAAGGCGCCGAAGGCCGAAGAAGCCGCCGTGGCCGAGACCGCCGATACGCCCGCCGAGGCAGCGCCGGAAAGTGAGGCCGAAGCGGTGGAGCCGGCGCCGAAGCCCAAGCGCGCGCGCAAGCCGGCCGCTTCCAGGGCGAAGGCCAAGGCGCCGGTGGCGACCGAAGCCGAGCCGGTTGCGGAAGCCGCCCCGGTGGAAACGCCTTTGGTGGAAGCGCCAGTGGCGGATGCGCCTGTCGCCGATGCCTCCGCTGCCGATGCCCCGGTCACGGAACCGGACGCCGAGCCGGATGGCCCGCCCCGGCGCGGCTGGTGGCAGCGCACCTTCGGCAATTAAGCGCCGGAACAGATAAAAAACGCGCGCGGCGGAATGGAAATTCCGCCGCCCCGTCGCTATGTGCGCCGCCATGTCCGCGCATGAAGCCAGCGAAGAGGCGGCCGAACGCCCCTGCCCCGGCCCTCCGGGGCGCATCGCCTATGCGGCGGAGCTGCGCTCGCTCAGGGAGCTTTCGGCCTTTCGCAAGCAGCGCATCGCGCTGATCCGCGAACTTCCGCACTGGCCCAGCCGGCATGTGCTGGTGCTGCCCGGCTTCCTCTCCGGCGACTGGGCGACCTTTCCGCTGCGCTCCGTGCTGTCGGCCATCGGCCACAAGGTGGAAGGCTGGGAACTGGGGCGGAACATGGGGCTTCGCCCCGGCCGCTTCGAGGAACTGGAAGGCCGCTTCCTGACCTTCGCCGGCAAGGCGGGGGAGCCCATCGCGCTCGTCGGCTGGAGCCTCGGCGGGCTTTACGCCGTGGAACTGGCCCGCCGCTACCCGGAAGCGGTGCGGCAGGTGATCACCATGGGCTCACCGGTTTCGGGCTTCCTGCAGGCCAACAACGCCTGGAAGCTTTACGAGCGGGTGGCAGGCCATCCCATCGCCGACGCGCCGGTGGACTGGAAGCCGGGCGCGCTGCCGCCGGTGCCCTTCACCGCGATCGCGGCGAGGGGCGACGGCATCGTCCATCCGGAGGCGGCGCAGGCGCGGCCGGGGCCGCTCGTGGAAAATCTGCATGTGGAGGGCACGCACAGCGGGCTCGGCTGGAATCCGCAGGCGATCCGCCTTGTTGCCGACAGGCTGGCGCGCAGCTAGGCTTTTTCGCGGAATCATCACGGGGGAATATTCATGGCATCGACCTGGCTTGGCGTGATCCTGATCGGTTTCTTCGCGGGGCTTCTGGCCCGGCTGATCTCCAGCGACCCGCGCAACCCGCAAGGCTGCCTGCTGACCACCTTCCTCGGCATCCTCGGCGCCGTGCTGTTCTCCTGGATCGGGCAGGTGACGGGGATGTATGCGCAAGGGGAGTCCGCCGGATTCTTCGGGGCGGTGATCGGCGCGCTGATCGTGCTGGGGCTTTGGCGGATGCTGATCAACAAGCCCTGATATTGGGTTGGGCGACCTAGTTTCGGCGCGCCGGGCTTGATCCGGGGTGCGGTTTTTTTTGCGGCTACGGTGGTGGGGAAAGAAGCTGGACCCCGGGTCTAGCCCGGGGTGACGTGGAAAGCGGAGGGGAAACCGGCGGCGGTTTTTGGGTGGCGCGGTTGCTCCCCCCTCCCCAACCCTCCCCCCGGTGGGGGGAGGGAGTTTTTTCAGAGGATGGCGGCTATCTGGCCTATCAGCGGCTTGTCGGCCGGGGGCATCGGCAGGTGGAACAGGTCGTTCACCCGCACCCATTGCATCCGCTGGCCCTCGCGCGCGGTGGGGGTGCCCCGCCATTTGCGGATGGCGTAGGCCAGCAGCAGCAGATTCACCTTTTCATAGGCATGGGAAGCGAAGCCGCAGGGCGCGAGGCAGCTTGTTACGGTTTCGAGGCCCAGTTCCTCGTGCAACTCGCGCACCAGCGCGGCTTCCGGGCTTTCCAGCGGCTCGACCTTGCCGCCGGGGAATTCCCAGAGGCCGGCCATGTCCTTGCCGGGCGGGCGGTCCGTCACCAGGATGCGGCCGTCGGCGTCCACCAGCACGGCGCAGGCGACCGTCAGCAGGGGGAGCGCGCGGGAGGGGCTGCCGCCGGGGCAGTCCAGTGTGTCAGCCGACAATGAGCTTCAGCCGCTCGCCGGGTTGCAGCGCCCGGTTGGCGATGCCGTTCAGCGCCAGGAAGCTCTGCACCCGGTTGTAGGGGGCGGACATCTGCGCCGCCAGACGCTCCGGCGTGTCGCCCGCCTTCACGGTGACGAGCTTGATGCGGCGCCCCCGGCCGGCGGCTTCCGCCTCGGCCGCCGTCAGCTTGCGGAAGGAGGTGACCATGCCGTCGAACTGGGCGCCACGGCCGGCCGGCGCGATGGTGCGCAGCACATAGACCTGATTGCCCGTCCCCCGGAAGGCGTTCACCGACACGTCGAGCTGCTGCCCCTGCCGGTTGCTGAGCCGGGCCTGCGACAGGCCGGCGTCGAAGCTGTTCACCTGCCGCTCGGCGTAGCTGGCCTGCGGCATGGAGCCGGCGGTTTCCTGCCACACCTTGCGCACGACATCCTGCAGCGGCACGTTCGGCCCGGCCTGCACGCCGGTGAACATGAACTGCGCGCCGTCGCGGCCCTGGCCCGCCACCGCCTGCGGGCTGTTCTGGAGCTGGAATCCGGGGGGCGCGTCGAAGGCGAGGCGAAGCGAGGCGTGGCGGAAGCTGGGGCCGCTGATGATCCCCTGATCCGGGGCGTCGCCATAGGTCATGCCGTCGATCGCCGACAGATAGGCGTCGCGGTTGGTGGCGCCGCCGACTCCCGTCTGCGCCGCCTGCCGGCCGACGCGCTGCACCCGCTCCGCCGTGACCGGGTGGGTGGAAAAGATGGAGTTGAGGCCCTGGCGCTGGAAGCTCTCCCGCCCCTCGACGGCGGCGACCCGGTCGAGCGCGGCCAGCATCGAGGCGGCCGCGCGCGGGTCGTAGCCGGCGGAAATGGCGTAGCGCATGCCCAGCGTGTCCGCCTCATTCTCCTGCGAGCGGGAGAAGCCGGCGACCCAGGCGCCGGCGCCGGTGTTGACGAGGTTGGCGGCGTCCCCGCCGAGGAGCACCGAGGCCGCCAGCGAGCCGAGGGCGCCGATGGTGGCGCGGCTGTTGCGCTTGTCGGAATGGCGGGCGGCGACATGGCCGGCTTCATGGCCGAGGACGGAGGCCAGCTCCGCCTCGTTGTTGATCATCGCCAGCAGGCCGCGGGTGATGTAGAGATAGCCGCCGGGCGTCGCCATGGCGTTGGGGACGGGGGAGTTGAGGACGGTGACCTTCCAGTCCTCCGCGCGCGAGCCGGGGACGGAGGCCATCGCCACCATCACGCCGACGCGCCGGACATAATCGGCCAGCGGCCCGTCGACGGCGCCGCCGAACTGCTGCACGATCTGCTTGTAGCCCTCCGCGCCGATCTGCCGGTCCCTGGGCGACAGGCCGGTCAGGGCACGGGCCTGCTGCTGGGCCTGCTGCTGCGCCTGCGCGGGGGCGGCGGCCGGAACCGTCGCCACGGCGAGCGCGGCGGCGATCGCCAAGGCGCCTCCGGCGTGTTTCAGCGCGCCTCCGGCGTGTTTCAGGGCTTGCAGCATCCTCTCGCCCCTCCCTCTCAGGCCGCCTGCGCGAAGGCCAGGAAACGGGCGCGCCGCGCGGCCTTCAGACTGTCTGCCGGCAGGGCTTCCAGCCCGTCGAGCGCGGCGTCGATCGCGTCGCCCAGAAGGGCGATGGCGTCTTCGGGGGCGCGGTGGGCGCCGCCCACCGGCTCGCGCACGACTCCGTCTATCACCCCCAGCTCGGCGAGATCCTGCGCCGAGATGCGCATGGCGACCGCCGCGTCCGCCGCCTTCGCCGCGTCGCGCCAGAGGATGGAGGCGCAGCCTTCGGGCGAGATCACCGCATAGACGGAATGTTCCAGCATCAGCACCCTGTTGGCCGCCGCCAGCGCCACCGCGCCGCCCGAGCCGCCCTCGCCGATGATGACGGAGACCATCGGCACTTCGGCTTCGAGGCAGGCTTCGGTGGCGCGGGCGATGGCCTCGGCCTGGCCGCGCTCTTCCGCGTCGATCCCCGGATAGGCGCCGGGCGTGTCCACCAGCGTGACGATGGGCAGGCCGAAGCGGCTGGCCATGCGCATCAGCCGCGCGGCCTTGCGATAGCCTTCGGGCTTCGCCATGCCGAAGTTGCGCTTCACCCGGCTTTCGGTGTCATGGCCCTTTTCATGGCCGATCAGCATGACCGGGCGGCCGCGGAAATGCGCCAGCCCGCCCAGGATCGCCGAATCGTCGCCGAAGGCGCGGTCGCCCGCGAGCGGCACCCAGTCCTCGAACAGCTGCTCGACGATGACGAGGAAGCGCGGGCGGTTGGGATGCCGCGCCACCAGCGTCTTCTGCCAGGGGGTCAGCTTGCCGTAGATTTCGGCCAGCAGCCGGTTGCGCCTCGCCTCGATCGCCTCACGCTCGGCGGCGCGCGCGGTGTCGGCCGCGAGGCTTGCGATTTCGGCGTCGAGGGCCGCGACGGGTTTTTCGAATTCCAGTATCTGCGCCATGCACCCTCCAGTTGGTCAGAGCCGCCGATAAATCAAGCGCCACACATCATGGCCCAGCCTGCGGGCCTTTTGCGCGAAGCGCGTGTCCGGCCAGTCTGCCGGCACCCGTTCCCAGTCGTCCGGCGTTTCCGCCGTCCATTCGAAGCGGCGATCGGACTGCATCACCGCCAATGTGTGGCGCATGTAGCCGACATGATCTGTCGCCACCCTGAATTCGCCGCCGGGCTTCAGCTTCGCCGCCACCACCGACAGCGGGCCGGGGTTCACGAAGCGCCGCTTGGCGTGGCGGGCCTTGGGCCAGGGGTCCGGGTGGAGCAGGTAGAGCGTGTCGAGGCTGGCGTCTGGCAGGCGCTCCAGCACGTCGAGCGCGTCGCCGCGGTGGATGCGGACATTTTGCAGCCCGCGCGCCTCCACCTCGGCCAGCAGGCCGGCGACTCCGTTCAGATAGGGTTCGGCGCCGATGAAGCCGGTGCCGGGCGCGCGCCCGGCCTGGAAGCCCAGATGCTCGCCCTTGCCGAAGCCGACTTCGAAGGCGAGCGAGCGGCCGTCGCCGAACAGGCGTTCGGCGCTTAGGGTGCCTTCGCCGGGCACGGCGAGGGCGGGCAGCAGCTCGTCCACCAGCCGCTGGGCGTTCGAGCGCAGCGGATGGCCCTGGGCGCGGCCGTAGAGGCGGCGGATGGAAAGCGGATCGGAGGCGGTCACCCGGCCCGTCTAAAGGCTTGGGCCGGTTCTGCCTAGCTTCCGGCTCCCAGGTGCAGGCGGCGGCCGATGCCGATGGCCTTCAGAAACGCCTCGTCGTGGCTGACGGCGACCAGCGCGCCGTCATAGGCGGCGAGGCCCTGTTCCACGGCTTCCAGCGCGTCGATGTCGAGATGGTTGCTCGGCTCGTCCAGCAGCAGGAGCGGCGGCGGGCGAAGCCCCAGAACAGAGGCCAGCCCGGCGCGCAGCCGTTCTCCGCCGGAAAGCGTGCCGACACGCTGGAGCGCCGCGCCGGCGCGGAACATGAAGCGGGCGAGGGCGGCGCGGACATCGTTCTCCGTCGCGCCCGGATTGAGGGCGCGGAAATTGTCGCGGATGGAAAGCGCCGGGTTCAGAAGCGACACCTCCTGGTCGAGAAACGCCAGCGGGACATGCACCGCCATCCGCCCGGAGAAAGGCCGCAGGCGGCCGGCCAACAGCGCCAGCAGGGTGGATTTGCCGGCGCCGTTCGCCCCGGTCACCGCCAGACGCTCCGGCCCAATCAGGGCGAGATCGAGATCGCCGAGGACATATTCGCCTTCCACATGGCCGGTGCCGACCTTCTCCAGCTCGACGACGCGGCGGCTCGGCGAAAGCCCGGTGGAGGGCATGGCGACCGCCAGCGGGTTCACCACTTCGATCCGCCCGCGCGCGCTTTCATGCGCCTCGCGGGCGGCGGCGATCCGGCTTTCGGCGATCCGGCCATGGCCGCCTCCGGTCTTTTCGGCGCGGTCCTTGCGCAGCCCCAGGTCGATGGCGGGCTCGTCGCCCTTCATTGCCTTGCGCTGCCCCGCCGCGTCGCGCCTTGCCTGCTTCTCGGCGTTGCGGGTTGCGCTGCGCTTCGCATCCGCCAGCGCTTTTTCCGCGTCGGCCAGGCGCTGTTCGGCGGCCGCCTGCGCCTCGGCCTTCCGCGCGCGATAGGCGCTCCAGCCGCCGCCATAGGTTCGGGCGCCGTCATGGCCCAGTTCGACGATCCGGTGCATGGCTTCCAGGAGCGCCCGGTCGTGGCTGGCGACGACCGCCACGCCGCGCCAATCGGCCAGAAGCTGCGCGATCGCCGCGCGACCATCGGCGTCCAGATGGTTGGTGGGCTCGTCCAGCAGCAATATGTCCGGCTCGGCGAAAAGCAGGGCGGCGATGGCCGCGCGGGTGCGCTGGCCGCCCGACAACCGGTCGAGCGGGGTTTCCGGCGGCATCGACAGGCCGACGCCGGCGAGCAGGGCTTGCAGCCGCGATTCCAGCAGCCAGTCGCAGGCCTCGAGCTGCTCCGCACTGGCTTCGCCGCTTTCCGCCAGCCGGATCAGCGCCAGTCCGTCGGCCACGCCGATCAGCCCGGCGATGCTGGCGCCGGGCGTCGGCTCCACCTGCTGGCGGAGCGTGGCGACGCTGCCCGCCACCGAGACGGCGCCGGCCGAAGGCGCGCATTCGCCGGAGATCAGCTTCAGGAGCGTCGATTTGCCGGAACCGTTGCGACCGACGAGACCAGTCGGCCCGGGACCGAAGGCGAGATTCAGTTGCCGGAATATGGGTCGGCCGTCCGGCGTGGACCAGCCGAGATCGGACAGGGTGATGGAGGCAGGCATGGATGATCGCTTTCCCAGGAGAGACGTTCGGGGTTCAGCGATTGAAATCCATTCGATCCTTGCTCCTGCCTTCGACCATTCCCAGATGCCCATTCGAAGGGCCATGCGCAAGAGGCGCGAGCGTTTGAACGCGGCGCGCCGATGCGCTAAGGCCCGGCCCGACTTCCCGTTTACGCCAGCCCCGAAGGACCGACGTGGCCTACCAATATTCTTATGTCATGAAGGGTCTCACCAAGACCTTCCCCGGCGCCCCCAAGCCGATCCTGAACAACATCCACCTGCAGTTCCTGCCGGACGCGAAGATCGCCATCATCGGCATCAACGGCGCCGGCAAGTCCACGCTGATGAAGATCATGGCGGGGATGGACAAGGATTTCGCCGGCGAGGCCTGGGCCGCCGAAGGCGTGCGCGTCGGCTATCTGGCGCAGGAGCCGCAGCTCGATCCCGACAAGACGGTGCTGGAGAATGTGAAGGACGGGGTGCGCCCGGTCGCCGACATGATCGACCGTTTCAACGCCATCTCGGCGGAAATGGGCGAGCCGACCGACGACACCGATTTCGACGCGCTGATGGCGGAAATGGGCGAGCTTCAGGAGAAGATCGACGCGGTGGACGGCTGGACGCTGGACAACCAGCTGGAGATCGCCATGGACGCGCTCCGCTGCCCGCCGGGCGACTGGCCCGTCACCAGCCTGTCGGGCGGGGAAAAGCGGCGGATCGCGCTTTGCCGCCTGCTGCTGGAGAAGCCGGAAATCCTGCTGCTGGACGAACCGACCAACCATCTGGACGCGGAATCGGTGAGCTGGCTGGAGCAGCATCTGAAGGATTACAAGGGCAACGTCATCCTCGTCACCCACGACCGCTACTTCCTCGACAATGTCGTGAACTGGGTGCTGGAGCTTTATTACGGCCAGGGCATCCCCTTCGAAGGCAATTACTCCGCCTGGCTGGAGGCGAAGGCCAAGCGCATGGCGCAGGAGGAGCGGGAAAGCGAAAGCCGCACCAAGGCCATCAACCAGGAGCTGGAGTGGATCCGCTCCAGCCCGAAGGCGCGGCAGACCAAGTCCAAGGCGCGGATCAAGGCGTTCGACGAGCTGGTGGCGAAGCAGGACGCGCAGCGCTCGTCCGACCGGCAGATCCTCATCCGCAACCCGGAGCGTCTGGGCTCGACGGTGATCGAGGCGACCGGGCTGACCAAGGCCTATGGCGACAAGCTGCTGTTCGAGGACCTGACCTTCACTTTGCCGCCGGGCGGCATCGTCGGCGTGATCGGGCCGAACGGCGCGGGGAAGACCACTCTTTTCCGCATGCTGACCGGGCAGGAGCAGCCCGACGAAGGCACTATCAAGATCGGCGAGACGGTGCATCTGGGCTATGTGGACCAGAGCCGCGACGCGCTCGATCCGAACAAGAATGTCTGGGAGGAAGTCTCGGGCGGGAACGAGCGGTTCACCTTCGGCAAGCAGGAAGTCTCGACCCGGGCCTATGTCGGCGCCTTCGGCTTCAAGGGCACCGACCAGCAGAAGAAGGTGGGGCAGCTTTCGGGCGGTGAGCGCAACCGCGTGCACATGGCCAAGATGCTGAAGGAGGGCGGCAACGTCCTGCTGCTCGACGAACCGACCAACGACCTCGACGTGGAAACGCTGCGCGCATTGGAGGAGGCGCTGGAGAATTTCGCCGGCTGCGCCGTGGTGATCAGCCACGACCGCTTCTTCCTCGACCGCCTCGCCACCCATATCCTGGCGTTCGAAGGCGACAGCCATGTGGAATGGTTCGAAGGCAATTTCGAAATGTATGAGGCGGACAAGCTGCGGCGGCTGGGGCCGGCGGCGGAACGGCCGCACCGGTTGCAGTATAAGCGGCTGACGCGGTAGCGGGGGGTTGCGCTGCTGCGTCGGGCGCGCTGTTCGTCGCAGGTTGCTTCCCCCCTCCCCAACCCTCCCCCCTGCGGGGGGAGGGAGCAGGGGCGGTTTCCTGTCTCCCTCGCCCCGCTTGCGGGGGAGGGTCGGGGAGGGGGACGACGTGCGAAGGATATCTCCAGCCTCGTCAGCGCTTGAACGCGAAAAAGCTAAGGCTCGCGCCCAAGGTTGCCGAAAGGTGGCGCGCTGCGTGCCTGCGCCCTGTTTTCGGTGAGGAGCATATGGGCGAAACGCAGCGGGCGCGTCACGGCCATGTGCAGGCGGCCCAGACGCTTGGCGTAAAATTCCGGGTGCACCACCGCCCGAGGACTTTCGAGCGCATTCAATGCAAGCGCCTCGCCCCATTTGCGGACGCTATCCGGCACGCCTCCTCGAAAATAAAGTATCATATTCTGGCGATACCAGCTTTCCACATCCGCTTCGTTCCAGAGCGCGAAGCGGATTCCATCAAAGGCTTCGAAACCGAGCGCCGCAAAACGGCCAACCCAATATTCCGGCCAGCGTTCGTTCACATGATGCTGGCCGCCCTGTAGCGGAATGGCGGCGGACACCAGCAGCACATCGCCCTGCCGGGCCAGAAAGCGGGCCAGCATGTCGGCGCGGTCAGCAGTCACATGTTCCAGAAACTCCAGCGATGTTACCAGATCATATTTCCCAAGCGGCAATGTTGGCGCCGGGTCGGCGCTTGCCTTCTGGAAGTCTATCTCGGTAAACTCACCGGGGCGTAGCACCTGCGCAGCCGGCGCCCATGGACCATCTATCCCATGAACCTGCCGGACACCGCGCGCCCGAAACGCCTCCAGCCAGCCGCCGGTTCCGCAACCCACGTCCAGCACGGATTCCGGCCGAAGGAGCGGCAGGATCAAATCCGCGACGATGGCCGCGGATCGTTCCGACCCCGGACGATAGGCTGCATAGCTGTCGTGCACATAAGCATCGGTCATCGATATCCCCGATGAAGCCTTTGGCGGTACGCCCCCGCGTAAGGCTTCACACCATGATCCCTGGTGATCGGGGAGTTAGCAAACCGACGTAGATCGGTCCCTACGACCTTTAGGCTGGGAAGCCCTGGACATACGCCGCAGGCTCCCCGACCATAGGGTCAAGGATGTGCGAGCCGCATCGGGCAGCCCAACCGTCTACGTTCGGGGTTGCTACGCCCCGGGAACCGTGCGTTCCGGCTCCACCCTTGAATATGGGGTGTGCGGGCGCTGAAGTTCAACCGAAAATTGACAACGGTTCCGTTTGAACGGGTCGGATCGCCACAGGCCCGTCACCCCGGGCTTGACCCGGGGTCCGGCTTTTTCTCTGCGGCGCCGTGGCAGGGAGAAGCTGGACCCCGGGTCAAGCCCGGGGTGACGGAGGTTTCAAGACGGAGGTTTCAAGACGGGGGTGATAGCGGCTTCAAGGCAGGGGTGATGGGGGTTTGGCGGGGTTTACCGGTAGTTTCCGAATGTCGTTTCCCGGCTTTTTTGCTTTCGGAAAGCGGATTGGCACCGGCGGCCCCCTCGGGCTATGCTTGGCGCCACAGGCCGCCCCAGGGGTGGGGCGGGCCGCAACCTTGGGGGACGCACGCATGCCCACAACCTCGCAGAAACTCATCGCCGAGCTGATCGGCACCTTCTGGCTCGTCTTCGGCGGCACCGGCAGCGCCGTGCTGGCCGCCGCCTTCCCCGATGTGGGGATCGGCCTGCTCGGCGTTTCCTTCGCCTTCGGCCTCACCGTCCTCACCATGGCCTATGCGGTCGGCCCGATCTCCGGCGGGCATTTCAACCCGGCCGTGACGCTCGGCCTCTGGGCCGGCGGCAAATTCCCCGCCTCCGGGATCGGCGGCTACATCGCCGCGCAGCTGGTGGGGGGGATCCTCGCCTCCGCCGCGCTCTACCTGATCGTCTCGGGCCGGCCCGACTTCGCGCTGCAACTGGGGGGCCTCGCCTCCAACGGCTTCGGCGAGCATTCGCCGGGCAAGTTCAACTTCCTGTCCGGCGCGGTCACCGAAGTGCTGCTGACGGCCGGCTTCCTGATCGTGATCCTGGGCGCCACCGCCCGCCGCGCCGCGCCCGGCTTCGCGCCGATCGCCATCGGCCTGGCGCTGACGCTGATCCACCTCATCTCCATCCCGGTCACCAACACCTCGGTGAACCCGGCGCGCAGCACCGGCCCGGCGCTGTTCGAAGGCGGGCTGGCGCTGTCGCAACTGTGGTTCTTCTGGGTCTTCCCGATCGTCGGCGCCCTCATCGCCGGCTTCGCCTGGCGGGCGCTGCTGGCCGAGCGCGACTGACGCCTTACCTGAAGACCGCCTCGCGGAAATGTCGGCGGCGGACGGCCAGATAACGGCCGTCGCCGCCGATTTCCGTTTGCGCGAGGGGCCCCATGGACATGAAGCCCCGTCTGCGCCATGGGGCCACGCCTGCCGAATGCCGGGGGGGGTGGCGGCCATGCGGGCCATGCGCCACGGGGCTTGACCGGCGGTTCGCGCATTCTAAATAGGACCAAGTAAGTCCGAATTGCCGGAACGGAGTCGATGCTGCGCCTTTCAAACCTTGCCGATTATGGCGTCGTGGTGATGACCGCCGCCGCTCGCTCCGCGGCGGAAGGGCGGCTGACGTCCGCCGCGCAGGTCGCCTTGCTGACCGGAATCCCGGCGCCGACGGTCGCCAAGCTGATGGGCCAGCTGGGGCGGGCCGGGCTGCTGTCGTCCCAGCGCGGGGTGGCGGGCGGTTTCACGCTGGCGCGGGCGCCGGCCGAGATCAGCCTTGCCGATATCGTGGAGTCGATCGACGGGCCGATCTCGCTGACGCATTGCGGCCAGCCGGGCGCCGACTGCTGCGGGCTTTCCACCTCCTGCCAGGTGAAGCCGCACTGGGCGCCGGTGAACCGCGCCGTGCGCGACGCGCTTTCCGGCGTGTCGCTGGCGGTGCTGGCGCAGGAAAGCCTGCCCGAAACGCTCAAGGTGCCGGCATGACCGCGACCCTTCCCGAAACGCGCAACGCGGAAGCCGCCGCCGCCGTCGAGGAGCTTTCCAGCTATAAATGGGGCTTCGCGACCGAGATCGAGCAGGATTTCGCCCCCAAGGGGCTTTCCGAGGACACGGTGCGCTTCATCTCGGCCAAGAAGGGCGAGCCGGAGTGGATGCTGGAGTGGCGGCTGAAGGCCTATCGGCTGTGGCTGAAGATGGACGCGCCCGACTGGGCGAAGCTGAAGATCCCGCCGATCGACTATCAGGACGCCTATTATTACGCCGCGCCCAAGGCGAAGCCGACGCTCGCCAGCCTCGATGAACTCGATCCGGAGATCCGCCGCACCTACGAGAAGCTGGGAATCCCCATCGAGGAGCAGAAGGTGCTCGCCGGGGTGGAAGGCGCGCGCAAGGTGGCGGTGGACGCGGTGTTCGACAGCGTCTCGGTCGCCACCACCTTCCGCGAGGAACTGAAGCGGGCGGGGGTGATCTTCCTGTCGATCAGCGAGGCGATCCGCGAATACCCCGATCTGGTGCGCCGGCATCTGGGTTCGGTGGTGCCGGTGCGCGACAATTATTTCGCCTGCCTCAACGCGGCGGTCTTCTCGGACGGGACGTTCGTGCTGGTGCCCAAGGGCGTGCGCTGCCCGATGGAGCTTTCCACCTATTTCCGCATCAACGCGGAAAACACCGGCCAGTTCGAGCGGACGCTGATCGTCGCCGAGGAAGGCGCCTATGTCAGCTATCTGGAGGGCTGCACCGCGCCGCAGCGGGACGAGAACCAACTGCACGCCGCCGTCGTGGAACTGGTGGCCGAGGCGGATGCGGAGATCAAATATTCCACCGTCCAGAACTGGTATCCCGGCGACAAGGACGGCAAGGGCGGCATCTACAATTTCGTGACCAAGCGGGCCTTGTGCCGTGGCGCGCGGAGCAAAGTGAGCTGGACGCAGGTGGAGACCGGCAGCGCCATCACCTGGAAATATCCGAGCTGCGTGCTGATGGGCGAGGATTCGGTGGGCGAGTTCTACTCGGTCGCCGTCACCAACAACCATCAGCAGGCCGACACCGGCACGAAGATGATCCATATGGGCAAGGGCAGCCGCTCCACCATCGTCGCCAAGGGGATTTCGGCCGGGCGTTCCGACAGCACCTATCGCGGGCTGGTGCGGGTGGGGCCTTCGGCGGAAGGCGCGCGCAACTTCACCCAGTGCGACAGCCTGCTGATCGGCGACAGGTGCGGCGCGCACACCATCCCCTATATCGAGGTGAAGAACCCCAGCGCGCAGATCGAGCATGAGGCGACCACCAGCAAGATCAGCGAGGACCAGAAATTCTACGCGATGAGCCGGGGGCTTTCCGGCGAAGAAGCGGTGGCGCTGATCGTGAACGGCTTCTGCCGCGAGGTTTTGCAGCAACTGCCGATGGAATTCGCCGTGGAGGCGCAGAAGCTGCTGGGCATCTCGCTCGAAGGATCAGTTGGATAATGCTTGAAATCACGAACCTCCACGCGACCGTCGGCGAGCGCGAGATCCTGAAGGGGCTGACCCTTTCGGTGAAGGCCGGCGAAGTGCACGCCATCATGGGGCCGAACGGCGCCGGCAAGTCCACGCTGGCGCATGTGCTGGCCGGGCGCGAAGGCTATGAGGTGACGAAAGGCTCCGCCCATTTCGAAGGGCGCGACCTGCTGGACATGGAACCGCACGAGCGCGCCGCCGCCGGGCTGTTCCTGGGCTTCCAGTATCCGGTGGAAATCCCCGGCGTTTCCAACCTGCTGTTCCTGCGCACCGCGATGAACGCGCAGCGCAAGCTGCGCGGCGAAGCCGAAATCTCCGGCGCCGAGTTCATGAAGAAGGTGAAGGCGGAGTCGGCGACGCTCGGCCTCGACATGGACATGCTGAAGCGGGGCGTGAACGTGGGATTCTCCGGCGGGGAGAAGAAGCGCAACGAGGCCTTCCAGCTGGGCATGCTGGAACCGAAATTCGCGCTGCTGGACGAGACCGATTCCGGGCTGGACATCGACGCGCTGCGGATCGTTTCCGAAGGCATCAACCGCTTCCGCTCGGCGGAGCGCGCCGTGCTGCTGATCACCCATTACCAGCGGCTGCTGGACCATGTGCGCCCGGACGTGGTGCATGTGCTGGCGAAAGGTCGAATCGTCGAGAGCGGCGGGCCGGAACTGGCGCTGCGGCTGGAAGCGCAGGGCTATGAGGGCCTGGCCGCGTGAGCGCGCTTCCCACCCGCAAGGACGAGGCGTGGCGCTACAGCGACATGGCCGCCGTCGCCGCGCTGTGGCCGCCGCAGCCGGCGCGGCTGATCTCCGTGCCGGCGGGTGAAGCGCGCGCGGATGTGCTGCGGGTGACGGAAGGCGGAATCCACGACCTGCGGGTGGAGCTGGGCGCAGGCGCGCGGCTGAATCTGGCGCTGCTGGTGCAGTCGGCCAGCTATGCGCGGGTGGCGCTGGTAGCGCATCTCAAGGCCGGGGCGTCGCTGGATTTCGGCGGCGTGCTGCTGGGGGCCGGCGCCGTGGTGCAGGAGATCGTGACCGACATCCGCCACGACGAGCCGGACGCGGAAAGCCGGCAGCGCGTGCGTGTGGTGATCGACGAGCGGGCGGTGGGCACCTATCTTGGACGCATCGCGGTCGCGCGCGACGCGCAGCGGACCGATGCCGCGCAGTCGGCGCGGGCGCTGGTGCTGAAGCGCACGGCGACCGCGAACCTGAAGCCGGAACTGGAAATCTACGCCGACGATGTGAAATGCGCCCATGGCTGCACCGTCGGCGAACTGGACAAGGCGGGGCTGTTCTACCTGCAATCGCGCGGGGTGCCCCGGCCGGAAGCCGAGGCGCTGCTGACCCGCGCCTTCGTCGCCGATGCCTTCGCCGGGCTGGAAGACGCCGCCGCACGCGAGGCGCTGGAGGCGGAAACGGCCCGATGGCTGGAGGCGCGGGCATGAGGCCGCTTGCCGCCCATCATGTGCGCCCGCCGCAATTGCTGGACCTGCGCGGGGAGTTTCCCGGCGTGCCGGCCGACTGGGCCTATCTGGACGCCGCCGCCACCTCGCAGAAGCCGCGCGCGGTGATCGAGGCGATCACCCGGGCCTATGCGCAGGATTATGCCACCGTGCATCGCGGGGTTTACGCCCGCTCGGCGAAGATGACCGAGGCTTATGAGGCCGCGCGCGAGCGCGTGGCGCGCTTCATCGGCGGCGCGCCGGAGGAGTGCGTCTTCGTGCGCGGCGCGACCGAGGCGATCAATCTGGTGGCGCAAAGCTGGGGCGACGCGAACATCGGCGGGGGCGACCGCATCCTGCTGTCGACGCTGGAGCACCATTCCAACATCGTGCCCTGGCGCCTGCTGGCCGACCGGACAGGGGCGGAGATCGACGTGGCGCCCTTGACCGCCGAAGGCGGCATCGACGAGGCGGCGCTGGTGGCGCTGATCGGCCCGCGCACGAAGCTGGTGGCAGTGGCGCATGTGTCCAACGTGCTGGGGGCGGTCGCCGACATCGCCCGCATCGCCCGCGCCGCGCATGCGGCGGGCGCGAAGCTGCTGGTGGACGGCTGCCAGGCGGCGCCCCGGCTGAAGGTGGATGTGGCGGCGCTGGAGGCGGATTTCTACGCCTTTTCCGCGCACAAGCTCTATGGCCCGACCGGGATCGGCGTGCTCTGGGCGAAGGCCGACATTCTGGACGCGATGCCGCCCTGGCAGGGCGGCGGGGCGATGATCGACGAGGTGCGCTTCGAGCGCGTGACCTATGCGAAGCCGCCGCAGCGGTTCGAGGCGGGCACGCCGCATATCGTCGGCGCCATCGGCCTTCATGCCGCCATCCGCTGGGTGGAGGAAGTGGGGATCGAGGCCATCGACCTGCACGAACGCGCGTTGCTGGGGCTGGCAAGGGCCGAGCTTTCGCGGATGAACGATGTGCGGCTGTTCGGGCCGGAGGATTCGGCTGGAATCCTCTCTTTCGCGGTGGGGGATATTCACCCGCACGATATCGCCACCATATTGGACGAAGGCGGGGTCGCCATCCGCGCCGGCCATCATTGCGCGCAGCCGCTGATGCGCTGGCTGGGGGTGCCGGCCACCGCCCGCGCCAGCTTCTCCGCCCATTCGAGCGAGGCCGATGTGGCGAAGCTGGTGCAGGGTATCGAACGAACGACGAGGATTTTCGCATGACCGACGCCCCGGAAAAGCAGCCGCCCGTGCGCCGCTTCGACGTGGAACTGGTGGAGGAAGCGCCGCAGCCGAAGCGCGCCGGGCCCGTGGGCGCGCCCGAGCCGCGCCGCGAGCGCGACTATCTGGACGGCTTCCTGGCGCAGGGCGCTCCGGCCGAGCCGATGGAAGGCGACGATCTGAAGGACTCGGTGATCGCGGCGCTGCGCGACATTTTCGACCCCGAGATTCCCGTGAACATCTACGACCTCGGCCTGATCTATGGGGTGGAGATCGTCGACGGCCATGCGACCATCACCATGACGCTGACGACGCCGCACTGCCCGGTGGCGGAATCGATGCCGGGCGAGGTGGAGTTGCGGGTGATGTCCGTGCCGGGGATCGCCACGGCGGACGTGAACCTCGTCTGGGATCCGCCGTGGAATCCCGCCGCCATGTCGGACGAGGCCCGGCTGGAGCTTGGAATGCTATGACCACCGACACGCTTGCCCGCCCTGCCCGCCCGCGCCCGGCGCCGATCACGCTGACCCCCGGCGCCGAGCGGCGGATCGCCGATTTGATCGCCAAGGCCCCCGGCCCGGTGGCCGGCGTGCGGCTTTCCACCCCGAAGCGCGGCTGTTCCGGCCTCGCCTATTCCATCGACTATGTGGAAACGGCGAAGCCCGGCGACGAGGCGATCGAGACGCCTTCGGGCACGCTGTTCGTGGACGGCGGCTCGCTGCTCTACCTGATCGGCTCGGTAATGGACTGGCGGGAGGATGATTTCACCGCCGGCTTCGTGTTCGAGAATCCGAACGCCAAGGGCAGCTGCGGCTGCGGCGAAAGCTTCACCGTCTGAGACCCTATCGCCTGTCCGGCGCGCTGGACGGCGGCTGGCCCGTGGTTCTGGCCTCGCCGCACAGCGGGCGGTATTTCCCGCCCGAATTCCTCGCCGCTTCCCGCCTGCCGGTGCCGGCGCTGCGGCGGCTGGAGGATGCGCATGTGGGGGCGCTGCTGGCGGACAGCGTGGCGCTGGGCCTGCCGCTGATGGAGGCGACGCATGGCCGCGCCGTGATCGACCTCAATCGGGCGGAGGCCGAATATGACCCGGCGCTGATCGCCGGGCGGCTGCCGGACTTCCCCATCATCAGCGAACGGGTGCGCCGCGGGCATGGGCTGTTCCCGCGGCTCGCAGGCGCCGGGCAGGCGATTCACGACGGGCGGATAGCCGCTGAGATCGCCGAAGCGCGGATCGCCGCGCTGCACCGGCCGTGGCACCGGACGCTGGCGGACGGGATGGAGGCGGCGCGGCGGCGGCATGGCTATGCGCTGCTGCTGGACATGCACTCCATGCCCAGCCTGGCGGGCGCGGACGCCGCCGATCTGGTGCTGGGCGACCGGCGGGGGCGGAGCGCGGCGGCGGCTATCGTCGACTGGCTGGAGCAGGCTTTCCGGACTGAGGGGCTCAGGGTGGCGCGCAACCAGCCCTATGCCGGCGGCCACACCACCGAGCGGCACGGCCGGCCCGCCGATGGGCTGCACGCCGTGCAACTGGAGTTCGACCGGGCGCTCTACATGGAGCCGGTCTCGCTGAAGCCGCATGCCGGTTTCGGGCCGCTTGGCGAACGCATCGCCCGGGTGCTGGCGGCGCTGCTGGCGGCCTTGCCCGGGATGGGGCTTTCCGCAGGATTCTCGCTGGCCGCCGAATAGGGTTCAGCCATATAGAATTGACATCTGAGACATCAATATTATCGTCTCACCCATGATCACCAGCGCCCAGATGCGCGCTGCCCGCGCGCTGATCGGCCTCGACCAGAAGCAACTGGCCGAGCTGGCGGGCGTTTCGCTTCCCACCATCCAGCGCATGGAGGCCTCCGGCGGGCAGGTACGCGGTGTCGTCGACACGCTGGTGAAGGTGGTGGCGGCGCTGGAAGCACAGGGCGTGGAGCTGATCGGCGAAGGCGCGCCCAGCCCGGACGGCGGGCGCGGGGTGCGGCTGAAGAGCTCATGAACCGCGCGAAGCTGGAGCCCAAGCTGCTGACCGTGCTGCGCGAGGGCTATTCGCTGGCGCAGCTTCGCGCCGATTCGATTGCCGGGCTGACGGTCGGGATCGTCGCCCTGCCGCTGGCCATGGCGCTGGCGATCGCCAGCGGCGCCTCGCCGGAAAAAGGACTGCTGACGGCGGTGATCGCCGGTTTCCTGATTTCGGCGCTGGGCGGCTCGCGCGTGCAGATCGGCGGGCCGACCGGCGCCTTCGTGGTGGTGGTGCATGGGATCATCACCCAGCATGGCTATGACGGGCTGCTGATCGCCACTTTCCTGGGCGGGCTGATCCTGATCGTCGCCGGGCTGGTGAAGCTGGGGCAGGTGATCCGCTATATTCCGCACCCGGTCGTCACCGGCTTCACGGCGGGGATCGCCGTCATCATCGCCTCCTCGCAGGTGCAGGACTTCCTCGGGCTGGACCTCGCCGAGGCGCCGGCCGAGTTTCTGCCGAAGTGGCAAGCCTATTTCGCCGCCTTCGACACGCTGGACTGGGCGACGACGGCGATCGGCTTCGGCTCGCTGGCGCTGATCCTGATCCTGCGGCGGGTGGCGCCGAAGGTGCCGGGCTATCTGGTGGCGGTGGCGGCTTCCGCCCTTATCGTCGCGCTTGTCGGCCTGCCAGTGGACACGGTGGGCAGCCGCTTTCCGGGGATGACGCTTAGCTTCCCGGCTCCCGCCCTGCCCGAGCTTTCCGTGGCGCGGGTGCAGGCGCTGCTGCCGGCGGCCTTCACCATCGCCTTCCTCGCCGGGATCGAAGCGCTGCTTTCCGCCGTGGTGGCGGACGGCATGACCGGCTTTCGCCACCGCCCCAACCAGGAGCTTCTGGGCCAGGGCGTCGCCAACAGCGTGAGCGCGCTGTTCGGCGGGCTGCCGGCGACCGGCGCCATCGCCCGCACCGCCACCAATGTGAAGGCCGGCGGGCGCACCCCCGTCGCCGGGATCGTGCACGCGCTGTTCGTGGCGCTGGCGGCGGTGGCGGCGAAAGACCTGCTGGGCTTCATCCCGATGGCGGCGCTGGCCGCCATCCTGTTCGTCGTCGCCTGGGGGATGAGCGAGATCGACCGCTTCGTGGCGCTGCTGCGGATGCCGATCGGCGACCGGGCGCTGCTGCTGATCACCTTCTTCCTGACGGTGTTCGTGGACCTGACGGCGGCGATCGCCATCGGCGTGACGCTGGCCTCCTTCCTGTTCATGGCGCGGATGAGCGAGGCGGTGGAGGTGGAAGCGGATGCCGCCGACGCCGACCGGGAAGACCCGGCGCAGCGCGAGGGCCTGCCGGCCGGGGTCGAGGTGTTCCGCATTTCCGGGCCGCTCTTCTTCGGCGTGGCGGGGGAATTGCTGGAGTCCATGCGCCGGATCGGCCAGCCGCCGCGCGCCATCATCCTGCGGATGCGGCTGGTGCCCTATCTGGACGCGAGTGGCGCCTCGGCGCTGGAGGAGATGGTGCATCGGGCGAAGGCCATGGGCTGCCACCTGATCCTCTCCGGCGTCAGGCCGCAGCCGCGCGAGACACTGGCGCGCGCCGGGCTGCTGGCGCGACCGGGGGAGTTGAGCTTCGCCGCCGATTATGCCGAGGCGCTGGCGATGGCCGAAGCCACGGCGAAGGGGTGACGGCGGCGCCCTTTCCCCGCCTCCCCGGGCTTGACCCGGGGTGCGGCTTTTTCCCGGCAAGGTGGTGGGAGAGGAAAGCTGGTCCCCGGGTCAAGCCCGGGGAGACGGGGGAGGGGGACAGACGAGTGGAGGACGGCCAGACGTGTGGGGGACAGCCATTCGGATCGGCCCACTCGACGGCGCGCGCGAATCATGGAAAAGGCCGAATCACCGCCCCGCCACTGCCCCAACCCTGGGGATCGCTTCGGCATGTGGCAGGGTAAAACCCCGGGGCCGTGGTGGCGGCCCCGGGGCCTCTTCCAACCCTGGGGAAGAGCTCTGGTTCAAGGTGGATGGCAGCAAAAACAGTGCCAAGCCGTCCACATTCATTAACCATCTGAAAAGGGCCTGTTTTAACCCCGGCGCCCCTTCGCACTTGCAGTGAAATTGTAAACTATTCCGACTCGAATTGGCCGAATCGGCATTTTTTGCCGGTTTGCGCCGGTTTCTGGCGGTCAGCGCCGGTCCAGCCGCCGCCCTGCCCAGACCACCAAATAGAGAAGCGGGATCGCCAGGAACCAGACGAAGGCCTTCGCCACCAGTTGCCCGCCGATCACCGGCAGCAGCGGAAAGACGCCGAGGAAGGCGATGGTCACGAAGATCAGCGTGTCCACCGTCTGCGCCACCAGCGCCGCGACGCTGGCGCGCAGCCACAGCATATGGCCGCCCGGCCGGCCGCGCATCCAGGTGAAGATGGTGACGTCCAGCGTCTGCGACACGCCATAGGCGACCATTCCGGCCAGCATCAGCCTTATGGAGGAGCCGAACACCGCCTGCGCCGTCGCCTGCCCCTCCCAGCCCTGGGCCGGGGGGAGCGCCAGCACCAATTGCATCAGCCCCAGCGAGACGATGAGCGGCACGAAGCCCATGAACACCATCCGCTGCGCGACCGGCCGGCCGTGCAGTTCGGCGGTGGCGTTCACCGTGACGATCGCCAGCAGGAAGCCGAAGACGCCGCCGGGCACCGCCAGCGTCTCCAGCCCCGGCAGCGGCAGCCTGATCAGCTTGAAGCCCAGCACGCCCGCCACCACCAGCAGCCCGCCGTAGAAGACGGCATAGGTCTGGAGGGAGCGGGGGATGAGCGTCTGCCCGGCGGGGCTTTCCGGCGCGGATGGGCTGGTCATGCGTCCCCCTGCTTCATGCGGTTTCCAAGCGCGATGAAGCGCCAGGTCAGCGCCGCGCCGGAAATCAGGCTGGCGACGATGACGGCCCAGACGATTCCGTCGAGCCCCCCGCCCTTGTGCACGGCCAGCCACCAGCCGAGCGGCAGCATGACGACGATATAGGAGATGAAGTGCATGCCCGTCGGCCACCAGATGTCGCCACGGGCGCGCAAGGCGTTGGAGGAGACGACCTGCGCCCCGTCGGCCATGAAGAACAGCGAGGCGAGAAGCAGCGCGCTGCCCGTCATCGCCAGCAGCGCCGCGTCGTCGGTGTAGGCGCGGGTGACGAGATCGGTGTCGAGGAAGATCAGCACCGAGAGCAGCCCCAGCCCGGCGAGCGCCAGAGTCATCCCCATGCGCCAGGCGCGGCGCACGCCGGCGATGCTGCCCGCCCCCACCGAGCGCGAGACGAGGACGGCCGTCGCCGCCGCGATGCCCATGGGCAGCATGAAGACGACCGCCGCCACGTTGATGACGACCGCCCAGGCCGCGACCACCAGCACGCCCAGTTGCGCCGCGACGAAGTTCATGCCCGAAAACGCCCCCGCCTCGATGGCGTAGGAGAGGCCGGAGGCATAGCCGATCCGCCGCTGCTCGCGCGATTCGGCGCGGTCCGGCGGCGAGCGGCGGAAGACGCCGACCCGATGCGCTTCCGCCCAGCGCCAGATCCAGATGCCCAGCATCAGCATCAGCGAGACGCGCGCCACCAGCGTCACCCAGCCGGCCGCCACCGCCCCGGTCACCGGGAAGGGCGAATGGCCGGGCACGATCCAGAGCGCCAGCACCAGGTTCACGATATTGGCGATCCACATCGCCACCATCGGCACCTGCGGCTTGCCCTGCGCTTCCAGCCAGAACCATTGCGCGTCGGCCACCAGATAGGGCGTCAGGCTGAGCGAGAAGACGACGAGCGCCGCCGAGGCGCCCGCCGCCAGCGCCGGCTCCAGCCCGATGCTGCGCATCACCAGCGGCCCCAGCAGCACCAGCGCCAGCGTGGAGACGATCCCGATCGTCAGCGCGTAGGAAATGCCCCGGCGGAGCACGGCCCCGGTCTTTTCCGGATTGCCGGCGCCCATGTGCCGGGCGGTCAGCACCTGCACGCCTTGCAGCAGGCCGATTCCGGCGACCAGCACTGTCACCGTCGGCGCCCAGCCGAGCGAGTGGTAGCCGAGCTCCACGGCGGAATAATGGCCGACGACGATGGCGTCCGTCAGGCCCATGGCCATGATGCCGAGGCGCGACAGCACGTTCGGCCCCGCCAGCCGCAGCAGTTCCCCGTAGGAGCCTTCCGGGGCGCCCGTCTTCTGGCTGGCAATCGCGTCCATCGGCGCGCCATAGCCATCTTGCCGCCTCGCGCAAAGCGGCTGTTGCGCATTGCCGCCCCCGCGCCTAGCAGGGCGGCCTAGCGTGCAAGCCCTGACGAAGGATCGATATGTCGAGCGAGAATGTCTCCGCCGAGCAACTGAAGCTGTTCATCGAGCGAATCGAGCGGCTGGAAGAGGAAAAGCGCGGCGTCGCCGACGACATCAAGGACACCTATGCCGAAGCCAAGGCGAACGGCTTCGACGTGAAGACGATGCGGGCCATCGTCCGCCTGCGCCGGATGGACAATAATGCGCGGCAGGAGATGGAAGCGCTGCTGGAAACCTATAAAGCGGCGCTGGGCCTGGAAATCTGAAGCGGCGCGAGCCCGGCCCGGCGGACGAAGGAGAAAGACGCATGAAGCCCCTGCTGACCCCTGCGCTTTTGCTGGCGCTGGCCGGTTGTTCCGCCCAGAAGGCGCCGGAAAGCGCCCCCGCCCCGGCCGCCCCTACGCCGGCCGCGCCGGCGCCCGAGGCCATCGGCATCGCCAATCCGGCGTCCGAACATTGCGTGAAGCTCGGCGGGAAGCTGGAGATCCGCAGCGAGACCGGGGGACAGGTCGGCTATTGCCACCTGCCGGACGGCCGCGTGGTGGAGGAATGGGCGCTGTTCCGCGAATCCAGGGGGAAATAGGATGGCGAACGACATGATCGTCAGCACCACGCCGACGCTGGAAGGGCGGCCGATCCGCGCCTATCATGGAATCGTCGCCGGCGAGACCATCGTCGGCGCCAATGTCGTGCGCGATTTCTTCGCCTCCATCACCGATGTGATCGGCGGCCGCGCCGGCGCATATGAGGAAGTGCTGGGCCGCGCCCGGCGCGAGGCGCTGGCGGAAATGGCGGACCGCGCCCAGGACATGGGCGCCAATGCCGTCGTCGGCGTCGACTTGAGCTACGAAGCGGTCGGCCAGACCGGCTCCATGCTGATGGTGACGGCGACCGGCACCGCCGTGACGGTCTGATCTTTTCAGGCAGGCCCGTCTTTTCAAGCTGCGCCGGGCGGCTTAAGGCGCTACGTCATGGCAGGTCATTCCAAGTTCAAGAACATCATGCACCGCAAGGGTGCGCAGGATGCGAAGCGCTCCAAGCTGTTTTCCAAGCTGGCGCGCGAGATCACCACGGCGGCGAAGGGCGGCAACACCGACCCGAACTTCAACCCGCGCCTGCGCGCGGTGATCGCCACCGCCAAGGCCAATTCCATGCCCAAGGACAATATCGACCGGGCGCTGAAGAAGGCCGAAGGCGGCGACGCCGAGAATTACGAGGAAATCCGCTACGAAGGCTTCGGCCCGGGCGGGGTTTCCATCATCGTCGAGGCGCTGACCGACAACCGCAACCGCACCGCCACCGATGTGCGCACCGCTTTTGCGAAGAACGGCGGCAATGTCGGCTCGTCCGGCTCGGTCTCGCACGGCTTCGACAAGCTGGGGCTCATCACCTACCCGGCTTCCGTCGGCGACCCGGACAAGGTTTTCGAAGCGGCGCTGGAAGCCGGCGCCGACGATGTGGAATCGGGCGAGGAAGAGCATGAGATCTGGACGGCGTCCGACGCCCTCCACGAAGTCGCCAAGGCATTGGAAGCGACGCTGGGCGAATCCACCGGCGCCAGGCTCGCCTGGCGGCCGCGCGAATGGACGGAAGTGGGCGCCGACACGGTGCAGCAGCTTCTGAAGATGATCGACGCGCTGGAAGACCTGGACGATGTGCAGAATGTCTATGGCAATTACGACGTGCCGGACGAGGTGATGGCCGGGCTGTGATCCGCATCCTCGGCCTGGACCCGAGCCTGTCGCGCACGGGCTGGGGCCTCATCGAGGCCGAGGGCAACCGGCTGGCGCATGTGGCGCATGGCGCCATCGCCACCCGGTCCGGCGATCCCCTGCCTGCACGACTGCGGGCGCTGCACGATGGGCTGTGCGCCCTGCTGGTCGCGCACGCCCCGCATGAAGCCGCGGTCGAGGAAGTGTTCGTGAACCGCAACGCGCAATCGACGCTGAAGCTGGGGCAGGCGCGCGGCGTGGTGCTGCTGGCGGTGGGGCATATCCCCGTCGCCGAACATGCGACGCGGCTGGTGAAGAAAGCGCTTGTGGGAACAGGCGCGGCGGAAAAGGCGCAGGTCGCCGCCATGGTCGCGCGGCTGCTGCCCGGCTGCGGGGCGATGGGCGAGGACGAGGCGGACGCGCTCGCCGTCGCCATCGCCCATGCGCATCTGCGGTCCGCGCCGCAGCGGGTGCACGCGGCATGATCGCTTCGCTGAAGGGGCTGGTGCAGGCGATCGGCCCGGACCATGCGGTGATCGAGGTGGGCGGCGTCGGCTATCTGGTGCAGGCTTCGTCGCGGGCGCTTTCCGGGCTGGAGCCGGGGGCCGCCACCTTCCTGCTGGTGGAAACGCAGGTGCGCGAGGAGGCGATCACCCTGTTCGGCTTCGCGTCGGCCGCCGAGCGGGACTGGTTCCGGCTGCTGACCGGGGTGCAGGGCGTGGGCGGGCGGCTGGCGCTTGCCATATTGGGGACGCTGGCCCCGGACGAGATCGCCCGCGCGGTGACGCTGGAGGACAAGGCGATGATCGCCCGCGCGCCGGGCGTAGGGCCGCGTCTGGCGGCGCGGATCGCCACCGAACTGAAGGGCAAGGCCCCGGCCTTCGGCGGCGGCTCCGTGCCGGCCGCCGACCTGCGGGCGCTGGCGGCTTCCAGCGCCGCGGTGGACGCGGTGTCGGCGCTGGAGAATCTGGGCTTCCGCCCGGCGGAAGCGGCGCGCGCCGTGGCCGAAGCCGAGCGCGATCTGGGCGAACTGCCCACCCCCGCCCTTATCCGCGAGGCGCTGAAGCGGGCCAGCCGCTAGATTCCACTTGCCCCGCTCCGAGCGTCCGGGCTGAATGGGTGGCGAGGGAGAGCGGGATGGCGGTGGAGACCGAACTGAAGGATCTGGGCAACGGCCTCTGGGCCTGGATCCAGGGCGACGGAAGCTGGGGCTGGTCCAACGCCGGGCTGATCACCGCCGGCGGTGAAGCCGCGCTGGTCGACACGCTGTTCGACGAGCAACTGACCGACACTATGCTTCGCGCCATGGAGGCCAGTTGCGGCATCCGCCGGCAGGGGATCGACACCGTCGTCAACACCCACGCCAATGGCGACCACACCCATGGCAACGCGCTGCTGGAGCATGCCGAAATCGTTGCCAGCGAAGCCAGCGCGCGGGAGATGGAGGCCTTCACCCCGGCGACTCTGGCGCAACTGAAGGCGGCCGGAAGCGCCGGGGCGCTGGGCGAGGCGGGGCGCTACTTCGCGGAGATCTTCGCCCCCTTCGACTTCGCCGGGGTTCGCCACCGCCCGCCGACCCGCACCTTCAGCGGCGCCGCCGCGCTGGACGTGGGCGATCTGCGCGTGGAACTGCTGGAAGTGGGGCCGGCGCACACCGCCGGCGACGTGCTGGTGCATGTGCCGGATGCGTCCACGGTCTTCACCGGCGACATATTGTTCATCCAGGGCACGCCCATCGTCTGGGCCGGGCCGCTTTCCAACTGGGTCGCCGCCTGCGAACTGATCGAGCATCTGGACCCGGCCCATATCGTGCCGGGCCATGGGCCGATGACCGACCTTTCCGGCGTGCGCGAGGTGGCCGATTATCTGCGCCACGTCGAAGCCGAATCCGTGGCCCGCTTCGAGGCGGGCATGGGCGCCGAGGAGGCGGCGCTGGACCTTGCCGCCTCGGGCGGGATGGCGCGCTACGCCGGCTGGCGCGACGCCGAGCGCATCGCCGTCAACGTCGACACCGCCTGGCGGCACTGGAGCGGGTCGGAAACCGCGCCCGACGCGCTGGCGCTGTTCGGGCGGATGGCGCGCCTCTATTTCGACCGTCGCTGACGAGAAAGGGAGGGAGCAAAAGGCCGTAACAGCTTCTTCGCTTTACTCTTTTGCGAATCAGGATTAACAGTTGTTCAACAAACGGCCGCACATCCGGAATCCATGGGGGCGGCCGGAACAAGAATCACGGTCGCAAAAAGAGAAGCATCATGCTCACCCGTTTCCTGATTCCCGCCCTTTTCATGCCTGTTTTCCTGGCAGCCCCGCCTTTCGCCGGACCGGCAAGCGCCGCGACGATGCTGGATTTCGCATCGGTAGGCGATAAGGGCCGGTTCGACTTCGAAGGCCTGAGCGGCCTGCCCGGCCGTGACGATGTGCGCGCCCGGCTGACGCTGGAGCTGACCGGCCGCACGGCGGACAGCTTCACCTTCGGCTACCGCATCGAGAATCTGACTGGTGCCTCCATCGCCACAGCCCGGCTGCTGAGCTTCGGTTTCGACGTGGACGGCACGCTCGCCTCCGCGACGTCGGACGGCAGCTTCGCCCAGACGGCCAGCGGGCAGGTGCCGGGCTTCGGCTTCACCGACCTCTGCTTCCTGATGGGCGGCGGGGCGTGTGCTTCCAGCGCTGGCGCCGGCCTCGCCATTGGATCGGCGCCCGGAACCGGCAGCTTTTCCCTCGTCTTAGTCGGGCCGCTGGCCAGCCTGACGCTCCACGACTCCTTCGTGCGCTGGCGGCAGGTGCGGGCGAACGACGTGGCCATCCAGAACGCCTCCGGCATTTCCCGGGGCGTCGCCGCCGAGGTGCCGCTGCCCGAACCGCAAAGCTGGGCGCTGATGGTGGCGGGCTTCGGCTTCGTCGGCTTCTCCCTGCGGCGGGGCGCCGCGCGCGGCACCATCGTCTGAGCCGAACTCAGGCGATCGTCGCGCCGCCGTCGATCACCATGCCCTGGCCGGTGGTGAAGGCCCCGGCGCGGCTGGCGAGGAACACCGCCATGCCGGCGATCTCGTCGGGCTCGCCGATGCGCTTCAGGCTGCTGCCGGCGGTGGCGGCCTTCAGGATATCCGGATTCTCCCAGAGGGCGCGGGCGAAATCGGTGCGCACCAGCCCCGGGCAGATGCAGTTCACCCGGACGCCGCGCGGCCCATATTCCACCGACAGGTTGCGCGCCAACTGCAGGTCCGCGGCCTTGGAGACATTGTAGGCGCCGATCACGTCCGAGCCCTTCAGCCCGCCGATCGAGCTGATGATGGTGACCGAGCCTTCGCCCCGCTCCAGCATCTGCGGCGCCAGCATCTGGATCAGCCAGTGGTTGGAGACGACATTGTTCATCAGGATCTTCACGAACTGCTCGTCCGCCAGGCCCGACATCGGCCCGAAATAGGGGTTGGTGGCGGCGTTGCAGACGAGCGCCGTCACCTTGCCGAAAGTGGCGAGGGCGAAATCGGCGAGCGCCTGCAATTCCGCTTTCGAACTGATGTTGGCGGCCTTCGCCACCGCCGCCTTGCGGCCGGTCGCGGTGTTGATTTCGGCCGCCGCCTCCTCGCACGCCTCTTGCCGGCGGCTGGAAATCACCACCTCGGCGCCGTGCTGCGCCATGTGCCAGGCGATCGCCTTGCCGATTCCGCGCGACGATCCGGTCACCACGGCCACCTGGCCGCCCAGGTCGAACAAACTGCCCATTGCCTCTCCCTCTCTGCCGCCCGTTGATGGCCCGCTTGTGCGGCCCGCACAACCATGCTTCAGGAGAGGTCGATGACCCAATCCCGCCTGAACGCTCCAGCCGCCCGTGCCATGCTGGCGGCCTGCCTTTTCTACGCGAGCTTCGGCGGGCTGATCCAATGGTTCCCCATCTGGCTGATCGAGGAGCGGGGCTTCAGCGGCGAGCAGCTGGGGCTGGTGATCTCGCTGGCGGGCCTCGGCCGGATCGTCGCCGGGCCGATGACCAGCGCCTGGGCCGACGGCCAGCGCGACCGGCGGGCGCCCATCAAGCTGCTGGCGGCGATCAGCCTGCTGGCGCTGGGGGCGATGTGGTTCTCCCAGGCGTTCGGGATCAGCTTCGCGCTGGCCTTCGTGGCGGAAGTGACCTTCTGGGCGCTGATCGCCTTTCTGGAAGCGGCGCTGCTGCGCCTGTGCCGCCCGCACCGGGTGCCGAACTATGGGCTGGCGCGCGGGCTGGCCTCGCTCGCCTTCGTGGTGGGGAATGTGGCGACCGGAATGCTGGTGGACGCGATCGGCAACGACGGCATCTGGTGGTGGCTGATGCTGACGACCGTCGGCCTTCTCGCCTGCGCCTACAGCATGACGGCCGAGCCCGTGGAGCGGGTGGCGGACGCGCCTTTCGGCGAGCGGTTGAAGCAGGGGCTTTCCATGGCGAAGCGGCCGGAGTTCGCGCTGCTGATCTTCGGCTGCGGGCTGATCCAGGCCGGCCACCAATTCTATTACATCTTCGGCACCAAGCTGTGGATCGACGAGTTGGGCATTTCCGCGACGCTGGCCGGCTGGCTGTTCGCCTTCGGCGTGGTTTGCGAGGCGGCCTTCCTGATGTTCGTGGCGCCGCGGATCGAGCATGTGCGCCCGGCGACGCTGATGCTGCTGGGCGGGCTGGGGGCGATCCTGCGCTGGGGGCTGATGGCGACTTCGCCGGGGCTGCCGCTGCTGGCGTCGCTGCAGGCGCTGCACGCCGTCAGCTTCGCCTGCACCTTCCTGGGGGCGATGCGCGGAATCCAGCATCTGTGGGGCGACGACCGCACCCCCACCGCGCAGATGATGTACATGGCGCTGGCGACCGCGCCGGCGCAGGCGCTTTCCAGTTGGCTGGCCGGCCGCATCTTCGACACCGGCGCCGGATCGCAGGGCTATGCGGCGATGCTGGCCGTCGTGTCGGTGGGCACGCTGCTGGTCTTCCTGCTGTGGCGGCGGCCGGAGCCCCTGCCGGTGGCGCAGGCGGGCGGGTGACGGAAAGCTGGACCCCGGGTCAAGCCCGGGGTGACGAATGAGCAAGGTGTTGGCGCCGCAGGCAATCAACCCTTTCATGCGCGCAGCCTCGCGAGTAGGCAGCCGACATGAAGGAAAGAGGGTGCAGGGAAATCATTTCCCTGCCCGCCGGAGGCAAAAAAGCCTGCCGTTCCAGCCCCCTATCCAGCCTCCCCCGCCGCCGCGGGGGCATCGGCCGCTCCTTCGGCCTCCTCGCTCATCTGCGCGACGATCCGGCGGTAGTCGAAGCTGGAACGCCGGCCCAGCTTGTGGCCGTCGCTTTCCAGCCATTGGGCGGCGGCTTCCCGGCCGAGGTCGCGCAGCTTGATGAGGAAGTGCGATTCCGCCAGCAGCTTCGTGGAGGGCGGGAAGGCGCCCAGTTCCTGGTCGCCGTGGATCATGTGCAGGTGGATGCGGCGATACTGGTTGGAGGTGAGGTCCCCGCCCTCGATCAGCCGGTTGCGCTCGGCGATGAAGCGCAGTTCCGTCAGCAGGCTGGAATTGAAGGTGATTTCGTTCAGCCGGTCCTGAATGTCGAAGGAGCTGCGGGGCAGCACGTTGCGGACGATCGGGTTCAGCTGCACGATCAGCACATCGTCGGTGCGGGTGTGGCGGATCAGCGGCTCGATGGCGGGGTTGGCGACGTAGCCGCCGTCCCAATAGCCTTCGCCGTCGATCACCGGGGTCTGGAACAGCCAGGGCAGGCAGGCGGAGGCCAGCACCATGTCGACCGTCAGCTCGTCCTCGCGCCAGCAGCGCAGCGCGCCGGTGCGGACATGGGTGGTGTTGATGAACAGCTTGATGCGGCGCTGGCGGCGGACCTTCTCGAAATCGACCAGCTTTTCCAGCGCCTGCTTCAGCGGATTGTAGCCGAAGGGGTTGAATTCATAGGGGCTGAAGACGCGGGTGAAGGCCAGCGACGCCTCGTAGAGGACGCTGCTGGAGAGGCCCCAGCTGTCGGTGATGCGCTGGAGGGGGGTGCGGCGGAAGGGGGACATCAGGCTGGCGGCTTCGGAGACGCCCATCCAGAACTGCTCCAGGCGTTCGCGCGCCTGCTCGTGCCCGCCTTCCAGCAGCCCCTCGGCCATCACCACGGCGTTCATGGCGCCGGCCGAAGTGCCGGAAATGGCGGTGAATTTCAGGTCCGGCTCTTGCAGGAGGCGGTCCAGCACCCCCCAGGTGAAAGCCCCGTGCGCGCCACCGCCCTGCAGCGCCAGATTGAGTGGACGACTTGCCGTCTCGGCCATGGATGCTCCTTCCGCGAGCCTTGGCTTGTTAGCAGGTGCAGCATGGCGGGTGAAGGTGACAGGCGCAATCGCCGCCTTGCCGGAACGGCGGGCGCGGGCAGGCTGTCACGCAAATGAGACAGGGCATGCCGGCTACAGCGGATAGCCGGCGAAGCCTTTGGTGCGGTGCATGGCGACCGAGCTGGACACCCGCTCGATCTGCCAGGGGCCGGCCGTCCATTCGGCGGTGAGGTCACGCCATTCGGCCATGTCGCCGACCATCACCTTCACCATATAGTCGCTCTTGCCGGAAATCTCGGCGGCTTCCAGCACGCGGGAATCCTGCGCGAACATCGCTTCTATGGCGCGGAAATCCTCGGGCAGGTGGCGCTTCAGCGTGACTTCGCCATAGATGAGGAGCGCCGAGCGCAACTTCTCGATGGCGATCTCGGCCCGGTAGCCGGTGATGATGCCCAGCGTCTCCAGACGGCGGACGCGGGCGAGGCAGGCGCTGGGGGAAAGCGCCACCTCTTCCGCCAGCGCGGCGTTGGTGATTCGGCCGTCGCGCTGCAACACCGCCAGAATCTTGCGATCTATGCGATCGATGCTGTCCATATCCCTCCCCACCGCATATCCTGCGGTTTTTTCCGCAGACTTTCGTTACCCCCATTGCCCTTTCCCATGCAAGACTGGCGCATGACGGAAACCCCGAGCGTGCAGCTTTCCGAATGGCGGGTGCGCCCCGCTCGCCCCGACGATCTGGACGGGCTGAAGGCGCTGGCGGAGATGACGGGGGGCGGCTTCACCAACCTGCCGAACGACCGAGAGGCGCTGGCGGAGCGGCTGGACTGGTCCCGGCGCAGCTTCGCCGCCCGGCTTTCCGAGCCGGAGGACGAGAAATATATGTTGATGCTGGAGCATGGGCCCAGCGGACGAATCGGCGGCACCGCCAGCCTGTTTTCCCGCGTGGGCGTGCGCTGGCCCTTCTATTCCTACAAGCTGACGACGATGAGCATGGCGAGCCAGGAGCTTGGCCGCACCTTCCGCACCGGCGTGCTGCATCTGGTGAACGACTTCGACGGCGCCAGCGAGGTGGGCGGGCTGTTCCTGCACCCCGAGTTGCGCACCGGCGGGCTGGGGCGATTGCTGGCGCGCAGCCGCTATCTGTTCCTGGCGCTGCACCGCGAGCGCTTCGGCGACCGGGTGCTGGCGGAACTGCGCGGGCGGATGCGCGCCGACGGCAGCGCGCCCTTCTGGGACGGGCTGGCCGGCAAATTCTTCGGCATGGGCTTTCAGGAGGCGGACACCTTCAACGCCACCCATGGCAACCAGTTCATCGCCGACCTGATGCCGAAATACCCCGTCTATGTGGCGCTGCTGCCCGAGGAGGCGCAGGCCTGCATCGGCCAGCCGCACGAAGCCGGGGCGGCGGCGAAGCGGCTGCTGGAGGCGGAGGGCTTCGCCTTCCACGGCTATGTCGACATCTTCGACGGCGGCCCGACCATGGACACGCGGATGGGCGACATCCGCACCGTGCGCGAGGCCGAGCATGGGCGGGTGAGCGGCTGGACAGGCGGCGGCGACTTGCGGCTGGTGGCGGGCGGGCGGCTTCGGGATTTTCGCGCCGCGGCGCTGCCGCTTGCCGCCGGTGCCGGCGGCCTGCTTCTGGGCGAAGGCCCTTTTTCCATTGGCGACGAGGTGCTGCATGCCCCCTTCTGACCGGCTGCGAAGCCACCGCCCCCATGACGGCAGCCTGTTGTGGGAAGGCGCCGCCGCCAGCGCGGCGCAAGTGGTGGCCGCCGCCGCCCGCGCCCGCGCGGCGCAGCCGGGCTGGTTCGCCGCCGGGCTGGAAAAGCGGGTCGAGGTGGCGCGGGCTTTCAAGGCGGCGGTGGAAGCGGATGCCGATGGCTTCGCCCGGCTGATCGCCGAGGAGACGGGAAAGCCCTTCTGGGAAGCGAAGACGGAAGTGGCGAGCGTCGCCGGCAAGGTGGAGATTTCGATCGCCGCTCATGCCGAGCGCACGGGCAGCCGCGAAGCGCCGTTCAAGGCCGATCCGGCCGGCGCCTCGCAGGCCTTGCGGCACAAGCCGCATGGGGTGCTGGCGGTGCTGGGGCCTTATAATTTCCCGGCGCACCTGCCCAACGGCCATATCGTGCCGGCGCTGATCGCCGGCAATGCGCTGCTGTTCAAGCCGAGCGAGCTGACGCCGGCGGTGGGGGCGCATATGGCGGGGCTGTGGGCGAAGGCCGGCTTGCCGGACGGCGTGCTGGAACTGGTGCAGGGCGCCGGCGAGACCGGCCGGGCGCTGGCCGCCGCCGACACGGACGGGCTGCTGTTCACCGGCTCGGCGCAGACCGGCGCGGCGCTGGCCCGGCAGTTCGCCGAAACCCCGCACCGCATCCTGGCGCTGGAGATGGGCGGCAACAACCCGCTGGTCGCCTGGGGGCTGGAAGCGGGCGATGTGGAGGCGGCCGCGCTGGTCGTCGTGCAGTCCGCCTTCCTGTCGGCCGGGCAGCGCTGCACCTGCGCCCGGCGGCTGATCGTGGAGGATGGGGCCGCCGATGCCCTGGTCGACGCGGTGGTGGCGCTGGCGGACCGGCTGCGGATCGGCCAGCCCTTCGCCGATCCGCAGCCGTTCATGGGCTGCGTGATTTCCAACCCTGCGGCGGACGGGCTGCTGGCGCGGTCGCAGGCGATCCATGGCAAGACCATCCGCCCGCTGATCCGCCAGCATGAGGGGCTGCCCTTCCTGACACCGGGGATCGCCGACGTGACCGGGCTGGAGGTGGCGGACGAGGAGTTGTTCGGGCCGTTCCTGCAACTGATCCGGGTGCGGGATTTCGAAGCGGCGATCCGCGCCGCGAACGCCACCCGCTTCGGGCTGTCGGCGGCGCTGCTGGGCGGAGACCGGGGGCTTTACCAGCGTTTCTGGGCCGGCAGCCGCGCGGGAGTCGTCAACTGGAACCGGCCGACCAATGGCGCGGCTTCCAACGCCCCCTTCGGCGGCGTCGGCCTTTCCGGCAACCATCGCCCGTCCGCTTATTACGCCGCCGATTATTGCGCCTGGCCGGTCGCCAGCGTCGAGGCGGAGAGGCCCTTCGTCGCCACCCCGCAGGGAATAGCCTGATGCCCGAATTGCAGTTGGACGGGCTGGTCGGCCCCAGCCACAATTACGCCGGGCTCAGCCTCGGCAATGTCGCCGCCACCTTGAACGCCGGCGCCACCAGCGCCCCGCGCAAGGCGGCGCTGCAGGGGCTTTCGAAGATGCGGCTGGTGCTGTCCCTGGGCCTGCCGCAGGGGTTGCTGCTGCCGCACCGGCGGCCGAACACGCTGTGGCTGCGCGGGCTGGGGTTCGAAGGGGCTGACGCGGAGGTGCTGGCAGCCTGCGCCGCGGACGATCCGCAGCTGCTGGCCGCCGCCAGTTCGGCGAGCGCCATGTGGACGGCGAACGCCGCCACCGTCAGCCCGGCGGCCGACACCGCCGATGGATTGACCCACCTGACCGTCGCCAATCTGGTTTCGATGCCGCATCGCAGCCAGGAATGGCCGGAGACGCTGGCGCAATTGCGGCTGGCCTTCGCCGACAGCCGGCATTTCGCCGTCCACTGGCCGGTGGCGCCGGGCTTCGGCGACGAGGGCGCCGCCAACCATATGCGCTTCGCCCCTTCGCCCGCGGCGGAAGGGGTGGAGGTTTTCGTCTATGGCGTCGGCCGGGGCGGGGCGTTCCCCGCGCGCCAGCATCCGCGCGCCTCGCAGGCGGTCGCGCGCGCGCATGGGGTGAAGAAGGCGCTTTTCGTGGAGCAGGCGGATGCGGCCATTCAGGCGGGCGCCTTCCATAACGATGTGGTCGCCGTTTCCAACGGCACGCTGCTGTTCGCGCACGAAGAGGCGTTCGCCGACCGGGGGGCGACACTGGCGGCGCTCGAGGCGCGGGTGCCGGGCTTCCAGCTGGTGGAAGCCTCTTCCGCCGATGTGCCGCTGGCCGACGCCATCTCCGCCTATCTGTTCAACGCCGCCTTGCTGACGGTGGAGGACGGCATAGCGCTGATCCTGCCGAAGGAGGCGGAGGAGACGGAGACGGTCTGGCGCTGGCTGCAGCGGGTGCGGCAGGACGGCTCAAACCCGATCAACCATCTGCATGTGATGGACCTGCGCGAGAGCATGAAGAATGGCGGCGGCCCGGCCTGCCTGCGCCTGCGCGTGCCGCTGAGCGAGGAAGCGCTGGCGGCAGTCGACCCGCGCTTCCTGCTGGACGAGCGCAGGCTCGACCGGCTGGAGCGGCTGGTGGAGGCGCATTGGCCGCAAGCCATCGCGCCCGCCGATCTCTCCGATCCCGAACTGCAGGCGCAATGCGCCGCCGCCCACCGGGCGCTGCTCGCCGAACTGGCGATCCGGCCGGAGGAACTGGGCTTCTGAGCCCGGCCCCTCAATCCTCCGGCGCGATCGTCACCTTCAGGCCGTCCAGCTCGTCCGAAAAGCCGATCTGGCAGGAGAGGCGGCTGTTGTCCTGCCGGAAATCCGAACTGTCGAGCAGGTCGGACTCGTCCTCGGTCGGGCCGCCCACCTTCGCCACCCAGGCGTCGTCCACATGCACATGGCAGGTGGCGCAGGAGCAGCAGCCGCCGCACAGCGCCAGAAGCTCGTCGAAGCCATTGTCCCGGATCACTTCCATCACGCTGAGGCCGGAATCCCCCGAGACGGTCCTTTCATTCCCCTTGCGGTCGACGACGATCAGTTGTGGCATTAACTACTCCCTCCATTTCCCGTTCCGCTGGCCGGATTCCACGGCATCGTGACCAACGCGGGCTCAACGCCTATTAGCGTGCGCGGAACAGGCTGCAAACTCGGCCGGAAAGGAGAGGCCCTTGGGGCTCGACTCGCAAAGGATCGCGGAGGCGCTGGCCATGCTGTCGGCGACGGATCCGCGCATGGCCGAGGCGGCGCGGCGCCATGGCCCGCCCGAGCCGCGCATCCGCCCGCGCGGCTATGAGACGCTGTTGCGCGCGATCGTCAGCCAGCAGGTGTCGACGGCCGCCGCCGCCAGCATCTGGCGCAAGCTGGAAACGCAAGTGGGGGATCTGCATCTGCCCGAGCGGCTGATCGCCGTTTCCCCAGACGAGTTGCGCGCCGCCGGGCTGTCGCGGATGAAGGCGAGCTATGCCCAGAGCCTGGCCGGTCATGTGGTGGACGGCTCGCTGCCGCTGGATGCCCTGCCCGAGGACGACGAGGAGGCGATCCGGCTGCTTTCTTCCGTGCGCGGGCTGGGGCGCTGGTCGGCGGAAATCTACCTGCTGTTCGCCGAAGGCCGGGCCGACGTGTTCCCGGCCGGCGACCTCGCCGTGCAGGTGCAGGCCGGGCGGATGTTCGGCGACGGCAGCCGCCCGAGCGAGAAGCGGTTGCGGGACATGGCGGAAATCTGGCGCCCGCATCGCGGGGTGGCTGCGCTGTTCCTCTGGCACTGCTACAACGCGCCACCGCTATGATCACCCATGTCACGTCCGCCTCCAACGCCACGCTGAAGCGCCTGCGATCGTTGAAGGAAAAGAAATATCGCCGCGCCGAGGGGCTGTTCCTGGCCGAGGGGCTGCGCATCTGCACCGAGGCGCTGGAGGCGGGCTGGGTGCCGAAGGCGCTGCTGTTCGCCGAAGGCAAGGGCGAGCATCCGCTGGTGCGCCGGCTGGTGCAGGCGGTGCTGGCGGGCGGCGGCACAGTGGTGGAAACCACGCCCGACCTGCTGTCCGGCGTGACGGGAAAGGACAATCCGCAGGCGGTCGCCGCCGCCTATGAACCGCGCGCCCTGTCGCTCGACCAACTGGTGCCCGGCCCCCGCACGCTGGTGGCCGAGCGGCTGCGCGACCCCGGCAACCTCGGCACGCTGCTGCGCGCCTGCGACGCGACCGGGACCGGCGCGCTCATCCTGCTGGACGACAGCGCCGACCCGACCAGCGTGGAAGCGGTGCGCGCCTCCATGGGGGCCTTCTTCACCGTGCCCTGCGTGAACGCGACCATGGCGGAATTTCTGGACTGGAAGGCACGGCACGGGGCGATTCTGACGGGCGCGGCGCTCGACCGCCGCGCCGTCGATTACCGCGCCGCCCGCTATCCGGCGCCGGCGCTGCTGATGGTGGGGAATGAGGCGCAGGGGTTGCCGGAGGAACTGATGGCGGCTTGCGAGCAGCTCGTGATCATGCCGATGCGCGGCAAGGCCGACAGTCTGAACGTCGCCATGGCCGGCACGCTGCTGCTCTATGAAGCGCTTTACCAGCAGGAAGGCTGAACGGCCTCAGCGATAGCCATAGGTGCCGAAGCCCGAATCCGCCACTTTCAGCGCCCGCTCGGCGCCGGTGCGGGCGAACATCAGCGTCACCGCCTTGCGCCGGGCCGGCGCCAGCTGGCTGGCGCAGGCGTCGCGCACCCAGAGCGCCTCGTGCCGGTCGGCCACCAGCAGGCCGCAGCTGTCGGGCGCGAAACGCTCCTCCTCTAGATGCTCGGCGAGATGCGGTGGCACCGCCCAGGCGAAGCGGTCGGCATAGTCGCGATAATGGTGCCATTTGCGGTCGCCGCGCAGGTCGGCGACCGACACCTTGATCTCCACGATCAGGATTTCGCCCTTCTGCGAGATCGCCATCACATCCGCCCGGTGGCCGTCGGCCAGAGTCACCTCCGTCAGCGGCGACCAGCCTTGCAGCCACAGCAGCCGGCAGGTGCCGCGCGCGACATCGGCGCTGGTGAGCGGCGCGTCCGTCAAAGGGTCGGAAGGGGGCTGCATGTGGTGATTTTAGCCTTTGTTCTTTCTATGTTCTCATGTAGAATGGTGCCCGCCGGGATGCAAGCCGGCGGTGATCGGTGTGGCAAATGTGACTTAGCGATTCTCCCGAATTGCAGTCGTGCAACAGGCGCCTTACATTAGACTGTCCACGAAAGGGTCCTGATGTCCGAAGGTAATCGCAAGCCGCCGTCTCCGCTGGTGCGGAACATATTGATGTGGGCGGGGATATTGCTGGCGCTGGTGCTGCTGGTGCAGCTTTTCCAGGGGCCTGCCGACCGCGCACCCGGCGGCGAGGAGATCGCCTATTCCGAGTTTCTGGCCAAGGTGGACCAGGGGCAGGTGAAGGAAGCGGCCATTTCCGGCCGCACCATTTCCGGCAAGCTTTCGAACGACCAGGCCTTCCGCACCTACAACCCCGGCGACATGCAGCTGATCGAGCGGCTGCGGGCGAAGAATGTGAAGTTCGACGCCGTGCCGGAAGAACGGCCCAGCCTGTTGCAGCAGATCATCGTCGGTGCGCTGCCGTTCCTGATCATGATCGGCATCTGGATCTTCTTCATGCGCCAGATGCAGAACGGGCAGGGGCGCGGCGCCATGGGCTTCGGCAAGAGCCGCGCCAAGCTGCTGACGGAAAAGCATGGCCGCGTGACCTTCGACGACGTGGCCGGGATCGACGAGGCCCGCGAGGAGCTGCAGGAAATCGTCGACTTCCTGAAGGATCCGTCCAAATTCCATCGGCTGGGCGGCAAGATTCCGAAGGGGGCGCTGCTGGTCGGCCCGCCGGGCACCGGCAAGACGCTGCTGGCCCGCGCCATCGCCGGCGAGGCGAATGTGCCCTTCTTCACCATTTCCGGCTCGGACTTCGTGGAGATGTTCGTGGGCGTCGGCGCCAGCCGCGTGCGCGACATGTTCGAGCAGGCGAAGAAGAACGCGCCCTGCATCATCTTCATCGACGAGATCGACGCCGTCGGCCGCCATCGCGGCGCCGGATTGGGCGGCGGCAACGACGAGCGGGAGCAGACGCTGAACCAGCTTCTGGTGGAGATGGACGGCTTCGACGCCAATGAGGGCATCATCATCGTCGCCGCCACCAACCGGCCGGACGTGCTGGACCCGGCGCTGCTGCGCCCCGGCCGCTTCGACCGGCAGATCACCGTCGGCCGGCCGGACATCGAGGGCCGCATCCGCATCCTGCAGGTGCATATGCGCAAGGTTCCGCTGGCGCCCGACGTCGACTCGCGGGTGATCGCGCGCGGCACGCCGGGCTTTTCCGGCGCCGACCTCGCCAATCTCGTGAACGAGGCGGCGCTGCTGGCCGCCCGCCGGTCGAAGCGCCTCGTCGGCATGTCCGAGTTCGAGGACGCCAAGGACAAGGTGATGATGGGCGTCGAGCGCAAGTCCATGGTGATGACCGAGGACGAGAAGAAGCTGACCGCCTATCACGAAGCCGGCCACGCCGTGGTCTCGCTGCACGAGGACGCCTCGGACCCGATCCACAAGGCGACGATCATTCCGCGCGGCCGGGCCTTGGGCATGGTGATGCGCCTGCCCGAGCGCGACAGCTACTCCTTCCACCGCGACAAGATGTACGCCAACCTTTCGGTGGCGATGGGCGGCCGCGTGGCAGAGGAACTGATCTTCGGCCACGACAAGGTGACGTCCGGCGCTTCCTCCGACATTCAGATGGCGACCAACCTCGCCAAGGCGATGGTCACGCAATGGGGCATGTCGGACAAGCTGGGGCCGCTGCAATATACCGAGAATCAGGAAGAGGTGTTCCTGGGCCACAGCGTCTCGCGGCAACAGAATGTCTCGGAAAAGACCGCCGAGCTGATCGACGCGGAAGTGAAGCGGCTGGTGATCGGCGGCTATGACCGCGCCAAGCAGCTTCTGACCGACCATGCCGACGAACTGGAAGCGGTGGCGCAGGCGCTGCTGGAATATGAAACCCTGACCGGCGACGAAATCGTGCAGGTGATCAAGGGCCAGAGGATCGAGCGCCCGGACGCCGCCGACAAGCTGCCGCCGCTGGGCACGGGCGGGGTTTCCGGCCTGCCCAAGGCCGGCCGCCGCCGCGGCTCCGGGCTGGGGGACGTGGCGCCGCAGGCCTGAAGTCCGGGTAGCTGGCGCGTTGCCGGAGGTGACGAGGCCTCACGGCAACATGGGCTGGCCAGAATATTCCGTCACCCCGGGCTTGACCCGGGGGGGGGCCGGCTATTTTGCCTGCCACTCGAAGATGATCCGCCAACTCCGGCGCCCGAAGAAGCTGGACCCCGGGTCAAGCCCGGGGTGACGAGGAGTTGGGGTCAACGAGTGATGGGGCCATGCGATGGTGGGGTGGTGTGAACCAAACACACACACCCCTGGCCGCCCATCACCACCATTCGAACCGGGATGCAGCCCGTTTGGCCTGGGTTACGTCGTTTCTCCTCAGCCAAGCGCTGCGGCGATGCTGGCGGCGATGGGCGTCGTCGGGCGGTCGATGAGCCTGGAAAGTGCCCGGCCTTCGTCGAACAAGGCTCCGGCAGCCGCGCCCGCGTCGGAATCCGCCAGCAGAGCCGCGAACGGCGCTGGCAGGCCAGCCGCTTCCAGAAGCTGGCGATAGCCGGCTTCGGGAAGGTCGACATAGGGAATGTCGCGCCCGCTTTGCCGCGACAGTTCGGCGGCGAACTCCGTCAGCGTGAAGGCCTCGTCGCCCGCCAGTTCGTGCACTGTGAGCGGGGCTTCGTCTTCCACCAGCGCAACCACGGCCGCTTCGGCATAATCCTGCCGGCTGGCGCCGGAAATCCGTCCGGCAGCGGCGGCGCCATGGAATTTGCCCTGCGCCAGCGCGCCGGCGATTCCGGCGACATAATTTTCATTGTACCAGCCGTTGCGCAGCAGGCTGTGGGGAAGCCCGCTGGCCGCCAGCAGCGACTCCGTCTGCCGATGCTCTTCGGCAAGGCCGAGGCTGGAGCGGTCGGCGTGCAGCAGGCTGGTGTAGGCGATTCGCCGCACGCCGGCGCGAACGGCGGCTTCGATGGCGTTCCGGTGCTGGGCGGTGCGGCTGCCGACGGCGTTCGAGGAAATCAGCAACAGGCGTTCCGCCCCGGCGAAGGCGGAGTCCAGCGTCGCGGGCTGGTCATAGTCTGCGGTGCGGACGCTGACGCCGGCCGGGAACAACGCCCCGGCCTTGGCGGGATCGCGCACGACGGCGGCGACATTCGCGGCACCGACCCGCGCGGCGAGGGCTTCGACCACCAGCCGGCCCAATTGTCCGCTGGCGCCGGTCACAAGATATCGGGGGCTATCGGCCATTCTCGTCTCTCCAGTCTCGAATATTTACCTGGTCTCTGGTAGAGACTATAGGCGACGCTGAAAAGACGGCACCTCGCCGTTACCTGGTTACTTTGGAGTATCCGCGATGGACGCGCATCTGGCGCTCGCCGCCCGTTTCGAACAATGGGCCATGCTGGGGGATGACCCCGCCCGCTGCCCGGTGCGCAACCTGCTGGACCGGATCGGCGACCGCTGGTCCATGCTGCTGCTGGCGGCGCTGGCCGGTTCGCCACGCCGTTTCAGCGCGCTGGCCCGCGCCGTGCCCGACATTTCCCGGCGCATGCTGACGCAGACGCTGAGAACGCTGGAGACGGACGGCCTGGTGCACCGCGAGGTGGAGCCGAGCGTTCCGCCGCGCGTGACCTATTCGCTGACGCCGCTTGGCAAGAGCTTTGCCGGGCCGCTGCTCGCCCTCGTCGACTGGGCGGAGGCGCATTTCGGCGAAGTGGAGGCGGCGCGGGCCAGAATGGCACTGGCCTCCTGACAGCGGCCACCGGTTTTTCGAAAAGCGCTAGCTGCGCGAAGCTCACCCTTCCCCTAGGCTTGCGAAAAGGGAGGGATGCGATGGAACTCGATCCGATGGTCGCCCAGTTGCTGGAGGCGATGAAGGCTGGACCGCAAGTGTATCGGTTGCCGGTAGCGGAGGCGCGGGCCGGCATGGAAAGCCGCGTGGAACTGCTGCGGCCGCTGGCGCCCCAGGCGATCCGCTGCGAGGATATTTCCATCCCCTCCGCCGATGGGCCGCTGCCTGCTCGCCTCTACCGCGCGGAGGGTGTGGACGGGCCGCTGCCGACACTCGTCTATCTGCACGGCGGCGGCTGGGTGCTGGGCTCTGTCGAGACGCACGACAATGTTTGCCGCTTTCTGGCCGACCGCGGGCCGCTGCTGGTGCTGAGCGTCGATTACCGGCTGGCGCCCGAGCACAAGGCGCCAGCGCAGCAGGCGGACGCGATGGCCGCGCTCCAATGGGCCGCCGCCAATGCCGCCACGCATGGCGGAGACCCGAAACGCCTGCTGGTGGGCGGCGACAGCGCCGGCGGCAATCTGGCGGCGCTCGCCGCGCTGGAAGCGCGCGGCTGCGGCCTTCGGCTGGCCGGGCAGTTGCTGGTTTATCCCGTCACCGATTTCCCCGCCGACGCCTATGAAAGCTATGCCGAGAACGCCGACTATGGGCTGGACCGGCCCGCCATGGAGTGGTTCTGGGCGCATTGGCTGCCCGAGGATGTGGGGCCGGACCCCTGCTCGGCGCCGATGCGGGCGGAGAATATGGCGGGGCTGCCGCCGGCCTATGTGATCACCGCCAGCCATGATGTGCTGCGCGACGAAGGCAAGGCCTATGCCAGCCGGCTCGCCGAGGCCGGGGCGCTGGCCGCGCACGACCATGTGCCGGGCACCATCCACGGCTTCTTCTCCATGGCCGGGCTGGTGCCGCTCGCCACCGAGACGCTCGACCGCGCCGCCCACTGGGCGGCTTCGGTGAAGCCCGTTCCATGAAGCTGGATCCACGCACGCCGGTTCTGGTGGGCGTTGCCCAGAGCGTCGACCGGGTTTCGGCGCCGGGGCAGGGCCTTTCCCCGCAGGAAATGATGGCGGCCGTCGCCCGCGCGGCGATCGCCGACAGCGGCGGGCGGCAGGTGGAAGCGGCGATCGACGCCGTGGCGGTGGTGCGGTTGTTCCAGGATTCCGGCTTCGGCGCCCCCTTTGGCCGGCAGGACAATCTGCCCTGGAGCGTGGCGCGGCGGATCGGCGCCAGCCCGAAGCGGATGCTCTACGGCCCGGTCGGCGGCAACTCGCCGCAGATGCTGGTGAATGTCTTCGCCGAGGCGATCGGCCATGGCGAGCAGGAGGTGGTGCTGCTGGCCGGCTGCGAGCCGATCCGCTCGCAGGCGCGAGCCTTGAAGGCGGGACTTAAGCTGGACTGGGCGGAAGAGGCGCCCGAGCCGGCGGAAGAGTGGCCGGAAAAAACCCGCTATGCCTCCGAGCATGAGATGCGGCATGGGCTGGCGCTGCCGGTGAACATCTACCCGCTGTTCGAAAATGCGCTGGGCCAGCATTATGGCCGCACGCCGCTGGCGCACCGCCGGGCGATCGGCGCGCTAATGGCGCGTTTCACGGAAGTGGCGGCGGAAAACCCCTATGCGCAACTGCCCGTCGCCCGCACGGCCGAGGAGATCATCACCCCGGAAGGCGACAATCGCTATATCGGCTATCCCTACACCAAATATCTGAACGCCAACATGTTCGTCGACCAGGCCGCCGCCCTGCTGCTGATGTCGACCGCCGCCGCCGACCGGCTGGGCGTGCCGCAGGCGAAGCGCGTCTATCTGCATGGCTCGGCCGACACGCAGGACAAAATCCTGCTGTCCGAGCGGGTCAACTACTGGTCCTCCCCCGCCATCGCCGTGGGCGCCCGCGCCGCGCTGAAGCAGGCCGGGATCGGCACCGACGCCATCGGCCATATGGACCTCTACAGCTGCTTCCCGAGCGCCGTGGAGATCGCCGCCGACGCCATCGGCCTGCGCCACGACGACAGCCGCGGCCTGACGCTGACCGGCGGGCTCCCCTATTTCGGCGGCCCCGGCAACAATTACGCGATGCACGGCATCGCCGAAGTGGCGGCGCTCTGCCGCGCCATCCCCGGCCAGCCGGGCTTCCTGTTCGCGAACGGCGGCTATCTGACCAAGCACAGCTTCGGCGTCTGGAGCACCGCGCCGCGCCCCTTCGAACGGCGCGACCCCGCCGGCTATCAGGCGGAAATCGACGCGATGGAAAGCCCGCCCTTCACCGAGAAACCCTCGGGCCGGGGGGTGGTCGAAACTTTCACCGTCGTCCACGACAAGGGGAACCCCGCTTTCGCGCTGCTGATCGGCCGGCTGGAGGGCCGCGGGACGCGCTTTCTGGCGCAGATCCACGACAACCCCGGGGCGCTGGTCGATGTGCCGGTGGTCGGGCAGGCGGTGGAGGTGCGGGCGGGCGATGCGGTGAATCTGGCGCGGCTGGTTTGAGGCGTTCGAAGGGGCTCTGCCCCTTCACCCCGGCAGGGGAATGATTCCCCTGCACCCCCTTTTCTACATGTGGCGGGCAAACGGGGAGGTTGCAGGCGCGGGGGTTTGGATTGCCTGCGGCGCTTGCGCGGTGAGTTGGTGTTGGGCCGTTTTCCCATTCTCGTCATCCCGGGCTTGACCCGGGGTCCGGCTGTTGGCTGGCGAAGCGCGGGAGGAAAAGCTGGACCCCGGGTCAAGCCCGGGGTGACGGAGTGGGAATTGCTTTCCACTTTGCTCACCATCTGCTTTTTCTTGCGCCGCAGGCTTTCAATTTCCTTGTGACGCGAGGCTCACGGTCTTGCGGAGAATCGGGGGTGCAGGGGCGTCACGCCCCTGCTGGGTCCAGGGCGAAGCCCTGGCCGCCGGAGGCAGGCAACAACTTCACCGCCCCTCGTGCGCGTTCACCATATCCCGCAATTCCCTCACCAGCGCCTCGAACTGGCGGACGTTCCGGGCCAGAAGCCCGGCGGGCATTCCGGGCTTGCTCAGCCACAGGTCGTAGTTGAGCAGCGGGTCTTGTTCCTCGTCGAGCGAGAGGGTGCCGAAGCGCCACTGGTTGTTGAAGGCGTTGACGGCGGCGAGGCTGAGCTTGCGGTCTGTGAGCAGGCCGACTTGCAGGCGGATGCTGTCGCAGCCGCCGCCGTCCTCGTCGCAGTCGTTGAACCAGAGGCTGGCGGGAACGCCGGCGAAGCCGACAACGATGCGCGGATCGCCGGTCTGGTCGGTGGTCAGTTCCGGGCGGTAGCCGATCTGCTGCAGCCAGGCGGCGATGCGGCTGGGGTCGGCGGCGGTCAGCAGCTCGGTTTCGGCGACCGGAGCCGCTGCCGCCGGCGCGGTGGCCAGCAGCAGGGCAAGGGCGAACAGCGGTGGGGCGATCAGGCGCGCCGGTCCCACCCGCCGCTTTCCTTCTGCTGCCAGTAGCTGCGCTGCAGGCCGTCGCGGGCCTGCAGCGCCTTCCAGTCGGCGCGGGCGCGTTCATGGGCCGCGCCGCCGTCCTCGAACAGGTTCAGCACCCGGTCGAAATTCTCGAACCCGGGGCTGAGGCCGGTTTCCAGCAGCAGCAGCAGGCGGGCGCCGTTGGCCGGCGGCGCCTCGCCCATGTCCGGCGCCAGCAGGATGGGCTGCTCGGCATCTTCCAGCGCGCCGGTGATGGCGTGGGGCAGGAAGCTGGCCTCGTCGAAGGTCCAGAGCAGCCGGTCGAGCTCTTCCAGCCGACCGGGCGCGCCCAGCAGCAGCAGCCGCTGGCCGGAACCGAAGGCCTTGGCCGCGAGGCGCGCGGCGACATCCAGCGCCGGCGCCCGCGTGCAGTGGTAGAAGCCGATGTCGGTGGCCAAGCCCGGATCAGCTTTCGAAATGCTTCGCGACCAGCGCGTCCACCAGCCGCACGCCGAAGCCGGTCGCGCCCTTGTCGTAGAGCGGGGCGGCCTTCGGGCGCCAGACGGCGCCGGCGATGTCGACATGCGCCCACTCCACGCCTTCGTCGACATAGCGCTGCAGGAACTGCGCCGCGGTGATCGAGCCGCCTTCGCGCCCGCCGATGTTCTTCATGTCGGCGATGGTCGAGTCGATCATCTGGTCGTAGTGGCCGCCGGGTTCGGAGAGCGGCTGCCGCCAGACGAGGTCGTTCACCGACTTCCCGGCTTCGTCCAGCTTGTTCCACAGGCTGTCGGAGTTGGAGAAGACCCCGGCATAATAGTGGGCGAGGCTGATGATGATCGCGCCCGTCAGCGTGGCGAAATCCAGGATCACCTTCGGCTTGTAGGTGCGCTGCGTCCAGGTGAGGCAGTCGTTCAGCACCAGCCGCCCTTCGGCGTCGGTGTTGAGCACCTCGATCGTCTGCCCCGACATGGAAGTGACGATGTCGCCCGGGCGCTGGGCGTTGCCGTCGGGCATGTTCTCGACGAGGCCGCAGACGCCGATCACCCGCGCCTTCGCCTTGCGGCCGGCCAGCGCCACCATGGTGCCGGCGACGGCGCCGGCCCCGCCCATGTCCCACTTCATGTCTTCCATGCCCGGCCCCGGCTTCAGCGAGATGCCGCCGGTGTCGAACGTGACGCCCTTGCCGACGAGGGCGAGCGGAGTCGCATCCTCGTCTCCGGTGCCGTTCCATTCCAGCGCCAGCAGGCGCGGCGGGCGGACGCTGCCCTGCCCCACCCCCAGCATCGAGCCGGCGCCGAGCTTCTTCAGCTTCTTCTCGTCCAGCACCGTCACCTTGATTCCGAGCGGTTCCACCTTCTCCCGCACCCGCTCCACGAAGCTTTCGGGGTAGATGATGTTGCCCGGCTCGGTGATGAGTTCCTTGGCGAAGGCGACGCCCTCGGCCACCTTGTGCAGCCGTTCCACCAGCGGCTTCGCGCTCTTCCCCACGCCGACCAGCGTGACCTTGGCGAGCTTCGGCTTCTGCTCGTCCTTCAGTTTCGTCCGGTAGGTATCGAGCCGCCAGTTGCGCAGCTCCACCCCATGGGCGAAATGCGCTGCCGCCACGTCGGTGGCGACGGCGAGGTCGGCGATGCCGGAGAAATCGGCCGCCACCTGCTTTTCCACCGTCTGCAGCTTCGCCGCGACTTCACCGCCGATGTCCTCGAACAGGCGGGCGTCGGCCTTTGCGCCTTCGCCGAGGCCGGCGACCAGCAGGCGCGCGGCGCCGAGACCGGCGGGCGCCAGGATTTCCAGCAGCTTGCCCTTCTTGCCGGTGAAGCCCGCCGCCTTCATCGCCCGGCCGAGCTGGCCGTCGCTGGCCTTCTCCACCGCCTTGGCGCCCGCGGTGAGCTCCCCGCCCTCGCCCACGAAGACCAGCAGCGCCGCGCTGCCGGAAAGATCCTGTTCGGCGGCAAAGCTCACGTCCGTCATCACTCTACTCCCTCGCTTCAGGGGGGCCTGCCGGCCCGACTCCTGCCAGCATCCTTGGCACGGCAAGCCCCCCCGCTTCCAGAGGATTTTCCGCCGCAGCCTTGCAGCCCCCGGCCATGGACCTATGTAGGAAAGGACATGCCGCAAGCCGAGCTTTCCGACCGCGCGCTGCTGCGCCTCTCAGGCCCGGACACGCGCGGGTTCCTGCAAGGCCTGCTGACGCAGGATGTGGCCGCGCTTTCCCCCGAGCAGCCGCTTTACGCCGGGCTGCTTTCGCCGCAGGGCAAGGCGCTGTTCCAGCTTTTCCTGTTCGCGGACGGCGAGGATGTGCTGCTGGACGCGGCGGCCGAAGATGTGGAGGCGTTGGCGAAGCGGCTGAGCATGTTCCGGCTGCGCAAGCAGGTGGCGATCGCGCCCGAGCCGGCCCTGGCCGTCTGGCAGAGCTGGGGCGAGGGCAGCGCGCACCCGGCGGACCCGCGCACGCCGCTTGCCGGCAGCCGCTACCTTGCCGCGCCTTCGGGCGGCCCCGGGGCGCTGGAAGGGTGGCACGCGCACCGTCTGGTGCTGGGCCTGCCGGATTCCGACGAGATCGGCCGCGACGAGCTTCTGTGGCTGGAAACCAACGCCCGCGAACTGCACGGCGTCAGCTTCGCCAAGGGTTGCTACACCGGGCAGGAAAACACCGCGCGAATGCACCACCGCGACAAGCTGCGCAAACGCCTGCTGCCGCTGCGCCTCTCGGCCGAAAGCGCGCCGGACGCCAAAGTGATGGCGGGCGAGCGCGAAGCCGGGCAGTTGCGCGGCACGCGGCACGGCGACCTGCAGATGGCGATCTTTCGCATGGATTATCTGGCGCAGCCGCTGACGGTGGATGGTGCGGCCGCGCAAATGCTGGTTCCGGCCTGGTTGCCGGCGGAAGGCTAAGCGCGGTGTTGCGCCTTCCCCGTTTCGCCACCGGATGCGGGCCATGAGAAGGGGAAGGGATTTGTCGTGGGCGTTCTGATCTTTACCGCGTTTCTGGTGTTGCTCGCCGTGCTGGCGCTGTTCGGCTCGGTGGTGATCGTGAAGCAGGGCTATGAATATACGCTGGAGCGGCTGGGCCGCTACACCACCACGCTGCGCCCCGGCTTCTCCCTCATCATCCCCTTCGTCGACCGCATCGGGCTGAAGATGAACATGATGGAGCAGGTGCTGCCCATCCCCACGCAGGAGATCATCACCCGGGACAATGCGGTGGTCGCCGTCGACGGCGTGGTGTTCTTCCAGGTGCTGGACGCGGCGAAGGCGGCCTATGAAGTCTCCAACCTGACGGCGGCCGTGACGGCGCTGACACAGACCAACCTGCGCACGGTGATGGGCAGCCTGGACCTCGACGAAAGCCTGTCGAAGCGCGACGAGATCAACGCCCGGCTGCTGACGGTGATCGACCACGCCACCGCCCCCTGGGGCATCAAGGTGACGCGCTGCGAAGTGAAGGACATCCAGCCGCCGCGCGACATCCAGGACGCCATGGCCCGGCAGATGAAGGCCGAGCGGGACAAGCGCGCCTTCACGCTGGAAGCCGAAGGCCAGCGCGCCGCCGCCATCCTGCGCGCCGAGGGCGAGAAGCAGGCGCAGATCCTGGAAGCCGAAGGCCGGCGCGAAGCCGCCTTCCGCGACGCCGAAGCCCGAGAGCGCGAGGCGCAGGCCGAAGCCGAAGCGACGCGGATGGTCTCCGAGGCGATCGCCAAGGGCGATGTGCAGGCGGTGAACTATTTCGTGGCGCAGAAATATGTGGACGCGCTGGCGCAGTTCGCCAACGCCCCCTCCGCCAAGACCATCTTCATGCCGCTGGACGCCTCCAGCGTGATCGGGTCGGTGGGCGGCATCGCCGAACTGGTGAAGGCGGTGAACGACGAAAGCCGCCCGCGTGGTAGCTCGGGCCTGCCACAGCGGCGGGACGACGGGCGGTGAAGGACGGCCTTCTGGGCCTGATCTTCTCCCCGTGGGGATGGCTGTCTCTGGCGGCCGTCGCCGCCGGGCTGGAGATACTGCTGCCCGGCGCCTATCTGATCTGGGTGGCGCTGGCGGCACTTGGAACCGCCGCCACCGCCGCTCTCTTCAACCTGACTCTGGACGGCCAGCTTGGTGCCTTCGCGCTGTGGATCGTCTTCTCGCTGCTGCTGTCGCGCAAATACAACCCCAACCGCCTGCGCCCCTCCGACGACCCGCTGCTGAACCGCCGCGCCGAACGGCTGGCCGGCAGCAGTGCCATCGTTTCGCAAGCCATCCAAGGCGGGCGGGGCCGCGTGCGGCTGGGCGACAGCGAATGGCTGGCCGAAGGCCCGGACGCCGCCGAAGGCTCAACCGTGCGCGTGGTGGGGGCGGATGGGGCGGTGCTGAAGGTGGAGCCCGTCGGCCAGGTTGGCTGAGGGGGGAAGTCCGAAGGGGCTCTGCCCCTTCACCCCGGCAGGGGAATGATTCCCCTGCACCCCCGATCCTCGACGCGGCGCCAGGCCGGCCAACCCATACACCCGTCACCCCGGGCTTGACCCGGGGTCCAGCTTTTTTCTTCCACGCTTCGCCAACAGAATAGCTGGACCCCGGGTCAAGCCCGGGGTGACGGAGAGTTATGCGACGTCAGCGCCACTCCCCATGCGCGGCCCGTTCTGATTGCCTGCGGCGCCTGAACAAGCTCGCGCCGCAGGCAATAAAACTCCCCACAAGCCCGATCTCGCCGCATATCCCGAGGATCGGGGGTGCAGGGGCGTCACGCCCCTGCTGGGTCCAGGGCAAAGCCCTGGCCGCCGGAGGCAGACAACACCCCGGCAAAGCCTTGCCCCCGCCCGCCAGCCGGGCCATAGGCGCGGCCATGCACGACCTGAAAGCTCTTCGCGCCGATCCTGCCGCGTTCGATGCGGCGCTTGCCCGCCGGGGTGTGGCCAACGCCTCGGCCGCCATTCTGGAAGCGGATGCCGCGCTGCGTTCGGTGCAGACGGCTTTGCAGGGGGCGCTGGCGCGGCGCAACGAGGCTTCGAAGGCGATCGGCGCGGCCAAGGCGAATAAGGACGACGCGACCGCCGAGGCGCTGATGGCGGAAGTCACGGCGCTGAAGGCGGAGATCGCCGAGGCCGAGGCCGAGGAGCGCGAACGGGCTGCCCAGGTGGAGGCGCTGGCCGCTGCCCTGCCGAACCTGCCCGCGCCGGACGTGCCGGACGGCGCCGACGAGCATGGCAATGTGGAGCGGAAGCGCTGGGGCACGCCGAGAAACGGCGGCGCCGAGCATGACGCGCTGGCGGAGAAGCTGGGCTGGAACCCGGAAGGCGCGGCGCGGCTTTCGGGCAGCCGCTTCATGGTGCTGGAAGGGCAGCTGGCGCGGCTGCACCGGGCGCTGGGGCAGTTCATGCTGGACCGGCAGGTGGCGGCCGGCTGGCGCGAAACCGTGGTGCCGCTGCTGGTGCGCGACGAGGCGGTGTTCGGCACCGGCCAGCTTCCGAAATTCGCCGAGGATCTGTTCCGCACGACGGACGGCCGCTGGCTGATCCCCACTGCCGAGGTCAGCCTGACCAATCTGGTGAACGGGCAGATTCTGGACTCCGAAGAGCTGCCGCTGAGGCTGACGGCGCTGACGCCCTGCTTCCGCAGCGAGGCGGGCGCCGCCGGCAAGGACACGCGCGGCCTGATCCGCCAGCACCAGTTCGAGAAGGTGGAGCTGGTGACCATCTGCGCGCCCGAGCAGTCGGAAGCCGAGCATGAGCGGATGCTGCTGGCAGCGGAAGCGGTGCTGGAAGCGTTGGAGCTGCCCTATCGCCGCATGCTGCTGTGCGCCGGCGACATGGGCTTTTCCGCGACCAGGACCTACGATCTGGAAGTGTGGCTGCCGGGCGCCGGGGCCTATCGGGAGATTTCCTCGGTTTCCAACTGCGGCGCCTTCCAGGCGCGGCGGATGGAGGCGCGCTTCAAGACGCGCGGGGAGAAGGGCACCACGCATCTGCACACACTCAATGGCTCCGGCCTGGCGGTGGGGCGGACGCTGGTGGCCGTGCTGGAAAACCACCAGCTGCCCGACGGCGGCGTGCGCCTTCCCGACGCACTTCGCCCCTATATGGGCGGCCTCGAAACCCTGACGCCGGAGCCATGATGCGCATTCTGCTGACCAACGACGACGGTATCCACGCCCCCGGCTTCGCCGCGCTGGAGCGCATCGCCCGCCAGCTTTCCGACGACCTCTGGTATGTGGCCCCGGCCGAGGAACAGTCGGGCGCGGGGCATTCGCTGACGCTGACCCGGCCGATCCGGGTGCGGGAACTGGGCCCGCGCCGCTATGCGGTGGCCGGCACGCCGACCGACAGCGTGATGATGGCGCTGGGGCATCTGATGGACGGGATCCGCCCCGACCTCATCCTTTCCGGCGTCAACCGTGGCCCGAACATGGCGGAGGACCTCACCTATTCCGGCACCGTCTCGGCGGCGATGGAAGGCACGCTGGCCGGAATCCGCTCCATCGCCCTTTCGCAGGCGATGGCGGACTACAGCTTGGGCAAGGAAAGCTTCGCCGCAGCCGAGGCGAGCGGGGCCGACGTCATCCGCAAGGTGGTGGAGGCCGACTGGGGCGGCGGCGTGCTGGTGAACATCAACTTCCCGCCGGTGGCGAAGCCCGTGGGCGTGCGGGTGACCGAGCAGGGCTTCCGCGATTACGGCCATATCCGCATCGACGCCCGAATCGACCCGCGCGGCTTCCCCTATTACTGGTTCGGCTATGGCCGCGAAGTGGAGACGCCGGCGCACCGCAGCGATCTGGAAGCGGTGCGCGAGGGCTATGTGTCGGTGACGCCGCTGCACCTGGACCTGACGCACCGCCAGACCATGGCGGCGCTGTCGGCGAAGCTGGAAGGCTGACGGGGCCGCAGCCCCGCCGAACCCGTTTCACATGCGAACCGTGCCGCCGGTGGACGGAGCCGGTTCCAGCTCGACCGCGATATTGATCGGCAGCAGCATCTTCGCCGGCGGCGCGGGCAGCTTGCGCCCCTCGACCAGCGTGCGCAGGCCGGCATTCGCCTCCTCATGCGCGAAGGGCTGGAAGCCGACGCGCGAAACGGTGCCATCCGGCGCGACCCAGATCTTCAGCATCAAGGGCTTGCCGGCGCCGGCCGAATTGCTGGCGTGGAGATAGGCGCGCAGGCGCAGCGCATTCTCGTCGTCCGCCTGCAGCCAGTCCTTGATGGTGGAAGTGGTGCCTTCGGCGTAGCGCACCCATTCGGCGGGGGCGGCGGAGGGCGCCATCGGCCCGGAAGCTGTTGCCGGCGCGGCGGCCGCAAGGCCAAGGCCCAGCATGGCCGCCAGCCTGTGCCCCACGCGCGAAAAGACATTATTGTACGCCATCAACCTGCTCCTGCTGCGAATGCGCTCCACCACATGAGGGTCAGGAGGCCGAGACTGAAACTAAACGACCAGAATTGCAGGCGTGTTACCGGCAGCGACCGCTTACGGCTCCGCCGAAGCTCCGATTGCCGCTGGTAAAGACCATGGCTGGCGCGCACCTCGGCCGCCCAGGCGCGCAGCCCGGCTTTCCGGACAGGCTCGAGGCGGGCGTTGCCGCCCGCCTCCCCGGCCTCTGCGGCCGTGCAGTCCCCGGTCGAGAGCGCGGCCATGGCTCTTCAGCGGTCAGCGCGCGGCCGCTTCCGGCAGGCGCTCGCGCTCGACCGGGATGGATTGCAGCCGCGCGTCCAGGCCCTTCACCACATCGGCGGTGATGTCGTTCGCGAAGTTGCCGCCCAGCGCCATGCTGCGATCGAGCAGCAGGCCGCATTTCCGCCCGGCATAAGTCTGGGCGATCACCGGTTGCGCTTCGTTGGCGATGCGCTCCAGCGCCTTGGCGCGGGTCGCCTCGATCTCGCGGCCGTTGTGGGCGGCCTTGGCTTGCAGTGCCTGCCAACGGGTGGCCAGCGCCTCGCGCCTTTGCCGGGTCTGGGCGCTGTCGGCCACCGCTTCCAGCGCCTTGGCTTCGGCTTCCAGCGGCGTGCGGCCGGCGTCGATCTCGGCCTGGGCAGCGCGCGCCAGTTCCTGGAGGCGGGTGTTGGCGGCCTTGCCGACGACGGCGTTGGTGAAAACCGCCTCCCGCGAGAGCAGGCAGACGCCCGGCACCAGCGGCCCGCCCAGTGGTTGAGAGGCGGGCGGCTGGGAGGCGGGCGCCTGCCCCAGCGCCGGCGCGGCCAGTAGGAGGCTTGCGGAAAGGAGGAGGGAACGGATCGGCATCAGGCGACTTCTTCCTGGGCTTTGGCGGGCTGCAGCGCGCTCTGGCGGTTGAGCAGGGCGGAAAAGCGTTCGAGCGACAGCAGGTGGAAATGCACCAGGGCCAGCCAGCCCTTGCGGTGCCATTCGACCACCAGCTCGTCGGGGAGTTGCGCGAACTTCTCGGCATCGACGACGCGGAAGCCGTCCAGCCCCAGCCTGCGGCCGTCCGGCAGCGTGGCGTCGGCGCGCCGGTCCACCAGCAGCTCGTTCGAGGCGAGCGCCTCGGCGAACGCGCGCGTGGCGGTCGCTTCGCCCTGAAAGGCGTCGCAGAAGCCGAGCGCCTGCTTCGTCAGCTCGGTCGGCTGGCCGTCGGCGAACAGCGGCTCACCTTCCGTGCCACCTTGCGCCACCCGGTCGGAGGCGGTGTCGATCGCCAGCGCGAAGCCGTCCGGGTTGGTGGTGGCGATGAAGGCGAAGGGGTAGCGCCGGACATAGGCCGGCAGATAGCCGTCCTCCGCCCAGCGCCCCTCGGTGACGAACAGGTTGCGGGCTTCCAGCCCCAGCACGGCGATCGGCTGGCTGTTGTCGGCGGCGAAGACGATGGGGTAGTTGCGGGCGGCGGCGGCCAGCTCGCCCACCACGATGGGCACGAAGGCGGTTTCGGCGGCGAAGGCGAGATCGCCCTGCTTCAGCCGCCAGTCGCCATGCCGCGCGGAACTGAGCGGCTCGGGCGAGCGATAGAAGAGCGGAAGCTGCGGCCGGGCTTCGCCGGCCGTGTCGGCGGGGGGTTGGGTTGCCATCGGATACTCCAGGGAAGCTGTATGGCCGGGCGGCATGGGGACCGCCCGGCCGGTGGGGTGGTTATTCGCCGAAGCCGAGGAAGCGCACCGTCACGATGGCCGGGATTTCCCGGACCATTTGGGGTCTAGTGCGTTCTGCGAGGGCTGCGGCCTGGGCGATGACGGCACTCGCCGCCGACGAGGCCGCCGTCAAGGCCCCGGTGTCGACCACGGCTGCCTGTGGGATGCCCGTCGCATCGCCCTTCACCTCGATGTTCGCCGCGTTCAGAACCTGCAACGCCGCAAGGTTCACGTCGCCCGACACCCGGATGCCAGCCTCGCCGGCGTCGATCGTGCCCAAGGGCGCGATCAGGTCCACATCCCCCGGCGGAATCTCCGGGATCGGCGCCAGCGTCGCGATCCCCGCCCCGGTGTTCTGCGTCGGCGGCGACAGCGTCACATTGCCATATTCGTCATACACCCGCCGCGGCGGCTGATAGACCGCCGTGCTCTTCGAACCCCGGCCGGCGTTGATGTCGCCCTTCACCGACCACATGAACAGATCGCCGCCGAAGGTGGTGAACACCCGGCTCTGCCCCAGCAGGATCGAGTTCAGCGAGAAGATGTCGACAT
>NZ_JAKLSQ010000007.1 GCF_022014495.1 Sandaracinobacteroides sayramensis | reverse complement strand
CCAAGGGCATAAGGACACCAAAGCTAACTTATCAGCGGCCTGAAAATGGGGAGCAGGTCACCCCTCTCAAGTTTCGGCGGCCTTGTCCGGTCTGGCAAACAAGGCGGCCGGTTTCACCTCCAGCACTTTGGGGATACGCCCCAATACGTCGGCTGGCAGCATATACCCGCCGTTCAAGCGCGCTAATATAGATGCAGTCGAGTTCGGCGTGGTGCGTCAGTTCCTCCTGCGACAATCCCCGTTCAAGCCGGATGCGCTAGGTTATTCGCCAATATGTCCCGTATCTACATCGGCGGCAGAGCGCCGCCACGCAGAGTATTCGACCACGGAGTATCCTCTACATATCGATTTGCCACTATTGCGAATTATTCTCAACTGCCTTATGCCGCTCCTATGGTGGCAAGCGGAGTGCGGGGAATTTCGAGTGGCTAGCAAGGCGCTGAAACGCCTGTACCTGGCGCATGGGCGCGCATTGCAGGACTATCTGACCCACAAGCTGCGTGATCCCGCCCTTGCCGCCGATCTGGCGCATGACGCCTTCGTGCGTATCGCCGAACGCGGCAATGCCGCCGAACTCTCCCATGATCGCTCCTATCTGTTCCGCACCGCGCACAATCTTGCGGTCGATCACATCCGCCTGACCGAACGCCGCCGCACCGATCTGACCGAAGACGAGCGGCTTGCCGATATCCCCGAAGACCGCCCGCCGCTCGATGAAGCGGTGGCCGCGCGCCATATGCTCGCGCGCCTCCATGCCGTTATCGCGGACCTGCCCGACCGCACGCGGCGCATCTTCGTGCTGGCGAAGATCGAGGGGTTGACCTATGCGGAGGTTGCCGACCGGCTCGGCATTTCCGAAAGCTCGGTGCAGAAGCATCTTGGAATGGCGCTGGCCCATGTCATGCAGCGCATGAAACCGCAATAAGGCCGCCCCTTGCACTGCATTTTACTGACTCGTTGCGTTTCGCGCGTCTTATCCGTGATAGATTGGGTGCCATTGCATAGAGACAGCCGGAGAGATCGATTTACGGCGGGGATGCTGCGTGGCTGACAATCGCGAGGACGGGGGCGAGGTGGAAAGGGTAGCGGCGAACTGGATCATCCGGCTTGGCGGCGCGCCGCTTACGTCCGGCGAGCAGGCGGACCTCGACGCCTGGCTGGCCGCGAGTCCCGATCATCGCGCCGCCCTGGATCATGCCCGTTCGACATGGGCGCAGCTCGATCTGCTCAAGGCCGATCCGGGGCCGTTGCGCGCCGACATGACGCCCGCTCATGCACTGCCGCCCATATCGGTTGCGCCGCCCGTCTCCCGCAGGCGATGGGGCCGGGCTGGAGCGGTTGCGGCCAGCGCAGTCATTGCGTTCGGTTTCGGCACATTCTGGTTCGGCGATCCCGTGACGATGCTCCGCGCCGACCATCGCACCGATATCGGCGAGGTCAGGACCATCGCGCTCGATGACGGGTCGCGCGTCGATCTTGGCCCGGCAACCGCCATAGCCGTGCATTTCGACGGCAGCGAACGCCGCATTGCGCTTCTGTCCGGCGTCGCGTCGTTCACGGCCGCGCCAAGGGCGGCGGCGGGCGGTCGGCCGTTCGTGGTGGAAGCGGCGAACGGGGAATCGCGCGCGCTCGGCACCCGCTTCATTGTGAACCATTTGCCCCATGCCGTGCGCGTCACTGTCGCGGAGCATGACGTGGATGTATCGGCCCGCGCCGCAAGCGGCAGGGCGGCCCGCGCCATCCTCCAGCCCGGCCGGCAGGTCCGCTATGATGCGAACGGCCTTGGCCCCGTTTCCGGCGTCGATCCGGGGCAGGCCGAAGCATGGCGGCGGGGTCGCCTGCTGTTCGACGCCGCGCCGCTTGGCGATGTGGTCGCGGAACTCAACCGTTACCAGCGCGGGCGGATCATCATCGCCGATGCGGCGCTTGCGCGGCGGCAGGTCAGCGGCGTGTTCGACACAAGGGATATCGGCGGAGCGGTTTCCACCATCGCATCGGAACTCGGCGCAAGCACCGTGAACATCGGCCCTTTCGCCACGATCATCCGCTGACCCGCGCGCCGGTTTCCCGATCTCTCCGGCCCGTGCGAATTATTTTTACCGTCTTCCTCCGCTTCACGCGTCCTAACCCCTGAGACCAGCTATTGCATGTCATTCGCTGGTCGTTCGGGATTTTCGGCAAGGAGCGATTGAATGGGGGTTAAGTGTGCGGGCGAGGCCATGCGTGGCCGCTGCATCTGGGCGGCTACGGCAAGCGCGCTGGCGTTGATGATTGGCGGAGCCGCCATCCCCCAAGCGGCGATGGCGCAAACTGCGCCCACAGGTCAGATCGAGTTAGACATTCCCGCGCAGGATTTGAACAGGGCGCTGCTCGCTTTCACCGACAAGGCCGGACTGCAAATTTTCTATGATGTGGACAAGGTGGCGGGCAAGCGCAGTAGCGCCGTGCGCGGCAGCCATGCGCCGATGGAGGCGCTATCCCGATTGCTGGCCGGCACCGGCCTCACCTTCCGTTCGAGCGGCGGAAACCGGGTAACGCTGGAGCCCGCACCGCAAGCGGCGGATGGCACGGTCCAACTCGGTACGCTGCGGGTCGAGGGGGCGTCCGGCCAATCCACCGGCTATGGGGATACCGATGGGCGGGGTGAAGCGGCGGATGCCCCATATCGGACGGCGGGTTCGAGCAACCATGTCTCGCGCGCGCAGATCGACCGCGTGCCGCCCACATCGCCCGGCGATATTTTCGCAGGCGTGCCCGGAGTGGTCAATTCGGGCACGCATTCCGGCGCGTCGCTCAACGTCAACATCCGCGGCATGCAGGGCATGGGCCGCGTGACCACCACGGTGGACGGATCGCACCAGACCTCGACCTCGTTCCGGGGCTATGCGGGCAGCCGGGACGAAACCTATGTCGATCCCGACCTGATCGGCTCGATCGATATCGCCAAGGGCCCGGGAACGGGCGTCGGCGCGGGCGTGGGCGGCAGCGTCGCGCTGCGGACGCTCGCGGCGCAGGACATCGTGCCCGAGGGCCAGGAGTGGGCGATCCGCCTGCGCGGAAGCCTCGGCAACAACAGCGACTATGGCCTCGCCAGGGCGGCCAGCGATCCCGACTGGATGCTTCCCACCCCACGGCCCTCCGCTGCGGAGCGGCCCGATTTCCTGGGCGGTGGTGACACCTGGTCGGGCAGCATCGCGCTGGGCGTGAAGCAGGATCATTTCGACGGCATCATCGCCTATAACCGGCGGCGGCAGGGCAACTATTTCTCAGGCAAGAACGCACCTGACGACATGGTATTCGCGACCGGCAACCTGCAGTATGATGCGCGAAACGCCCATTCAGCATTCCAGCCCGGCAGCGAGGTGTTCAACACTTCGCAGGACACAGAGTCTTTCCTGCTGAAGGGACGGCTTCTCTGGGGCGATGGCGAGTCCCTCGAACTGGGTTTCATGCGCTACGACAGCGATCATGGCGAGTTGAACGAGAACGCCAACACCCGCACCAGCCCTCCCCTGCAATATCGGCTGTCGAATACCCGTGTCGACACCTATACGGCGCGCTATCGCCTGCTGCCGGCCGACAACCCGCTGCTGCGCCTGCGCGCCAACATTTTCTACACCGATTTGTCGGTCGACAGGGGCGGGTCGGAGATTACCGCCGATCACGGAATGAAGACCTTCGGCGGCGATATCGACAACAGGTCGCTGATCGACACCGGCTTGGGGCTGCTGACTGTCAACGCCGGCGCCGAATACCGCCGCGAGCAAGCCTGGGCGGAGCATATCATAGGAGGACTTGGCTGGACGAGTTGGGGACCGTCAGGCGTCAGGGCGATCGGCGGCGCCTTCGTCGGCACGCAGCTTGATCCCCTGCCCTGGCTTCAACTGTCTGTGGGCGGGCGCTATGACTTCTTCCGTTCGCGCGGGGAGGGTAAGGCCGCTGCCAATCTCACCAATTCCGCGTCGCGGTTCAGCCCCAATGCCAGCGTGATGGTGACGCCGGTAGAAGGTGTCCAGTTCTATGCGTCCTACCGCGAGGGGATGCGCGCGCCAAATCTTCGGGAACTCTACTGGAATTATCTGGACAATGTTTTCATGAATCCCGACCTCAAGCCCGAGATATCGAAATCGCGCGAGGCCGGCATCAACATCCTGCGAGATGGACTCCTTTGGCCCGACGACAAGCTGCGGCTGAAGTTTGCCTATTATGACAATCATTATCGCGATTATATCCAGACGATGCCTATCTCCGGCTTTCGTTATCATTTCGCGAACATTCCGAAGGCACGGCACGAAGGCATCGATATTTCGGCGAGCTATGACAATGGCTGGCTGTTTGCCGAGGCGGGGTTCAACCACTTCCTTGCGATCGAATTGTGCACGATCAATGAAGGGTGCCGGCTCGCCAAGGGTGATGTGATGGCGATCATGGGACCGCCGGATTTCGCCAACTATCGCCCCGCCAGATCCTCGGGCAGTGCCACCCTCGGCGTGCGCCTGTTCGACCGCGCCTTGACGCTGGGCGGGCGCATGCGTTTCAGCTCGGTGCGCTACGGCTCCAAATGGCCGCCTTCGAGCAACAGCAGCCTCGGTATGCAAGGCACCTGGCCGGCCTATGAAGTCTATGACCTCTTCGGCAGCCTTGCCATTACCGAGGATACGCTGCTGAACGTCAGCGTGGAGAACGTCACCGATCGCTATTATCTGGTCGAGGCGAGCACATCGGGTATTCCTGCACCGGGGCGCACGGGCCGCGTCACCTTCACGCACCGTTTCAGCGGCGCGCCCGGCTTCCTCCCGCGCATTCCCGAAATCGGCCTTGGCCGGGCATCGCACGGCGCGCCCGGCGACAGCTGGACGGGCCTCTATGCCGGCTTCCATGCCGGTTATGTGTCCGCCAAGGTGTCGGGTGAGACGACCGCAGGCGACGGCAGCCCGGTGGCAGCGAGCGAATCCGCCGACTACAAGAAGGACAAGGCCCAGATCGGCGTCCATCTGGGATTCAACTATCAATTGCCAGGCCGCGTCATACTGGGAATCGAAGGCGACCTCACATCGCTAGGGCACGAAAGCGCCTGGAGTGGAACGCCGGTCAGCGAGTCCGCCGAGCTTGCGGCGGCCGGTAATCTGGAAGCGGAAACGCGCTTCGGGCTGGATTCCCTGTCCACCCTGCGCGTCCGCCTTGGATATGCGCCGCAACGCACCTTCTTCTATGCGACGGGCGGGGTCGCCTTCCTCAACGAATATGGCGCGCGCAGTCAGTACAGGGCCGACAGGGCATCCCAGGCGCTACCGTTTGGGAACCAGACCCAATTCTGGTTCTCCGAAGCCGCGGAGGTGACGCGCACCGGATGGACCGCCGGCGGCGGCATCGAGCATATGATCGGCCGTCATATCTCGCTCAAGGGGGAGTTCCTGCACGCGCGCTTCGGAGATAGCGAAGCGCTCTCCTTCGACGAGGCCAGGCAAGGCATTGCACGCAGATATGTCTACAGCGTTCGAGAGGAAGTATGCACCGGAACGCGGTGTCGTTGGGTAACGACCACCGTCATTGTTCCGGGATCTTCCGAGACGGCCGCTGGCCGCAAGTCGCACAATCGCGCCTATCTCAACAGCCTCCGCGTGGGCGTCAGCTACCGTTTCTGAACAGGCATCGAAGGACTATGATATGACCAGCACGGATACACTCGAGCATTCGCGCTCGAAGCGGCTCAAGATCATGACCCACGAGACGCATGAGCGGCTGGACAAGTCGATCATGGCGGCGGCGTCATTTTCCAGCTTGGAGGGCTATGGGCGCTTTGTTAGCGTGCAGTATCTGTTCCACCGCGACATCGAGGCGCTCTACGACGAGCCTGCATTGCAGGCGCTGCTGCCGGGGCTGGCGGAGCGGCGGCGGCTGGCGCTGGTCGAGGCCGACCTTGCCGATCTCGGCCTGACTCTGCCACCGACCGATGCGCTTCCGGCCTTTGTCGCCGGGCAGGACGTGGACGTGGCCGAAGCGCTGGGCTGGCTCTATGTCGCGGAAGGCTCGAACATGGGCGCGGCGCTGCTCCGCAAGGAGGCGGCGAAGCTGGGCCTGTCCGACACGCATGGCGCGCGCCATCTGGCGCCTGCCCGGGAAGGCCCGGCGGCGCACTGGCGCGCCTTCACCGCCGGGCTAGACGCGGTGGAACTGACGGCCGACGAAGAAGCCCGCGCCGTCGGCGGCGCCAATGCCGCCTTCGCGCGCGTGCAGGCCCATGTCGACAGCCGCCTTGGCTGAACGCGGCGGGCCACCGGGCCGTGCGCTGCGCACGGGCTGGCTGCTGCTCGGCTTCCTGTGCGTGGGGCTGGGCGGCATCGGCGCGGTGCTGCCGCTGATGCCGACCACCATCTTCCTGATCCTCGCGGCGGGCTGCTTCGCGCGTTCCTCGCCCCGGCTGGAAGCGCGGCTGCTCGCCCATCCGCGCTTCGGCCCCGCCATCCGCGCCTGGCGCGAACAGGGCGCGATCCCGCGCGCCGGCAAGCGCGCGGCCTGCATCGGCATCGCCATCGGCTATGGCCTGTTCTGGCTCGGCGCGCGGCCCGGCTGGGGGCCGGGCCTCGCCGTGGCCTTGATGATGCTCGCCTGCGCGCTGTGGATCGTCAGCCGCCCCGAACCGGAGGGCGGCGCATGAGGAGCGGCCACGACCTTCGCCATGACGATCGTGGCGCGGAAGCGACCATGCCCGGCTATCTGGTGATGACCGCCTATGACTATAGCCGGAACGACGGTCCCGCCCCGGTGGAACCCATGCCGGCTTCCCCGCTCCTCATAACGGAGCCGCCCTCGCGCTATTGCGACCAGCCGATGGACTGGCGCACGCGTCTCATCGGCATGGGCGGAACTGCAGGCGTGTTTCTGGTCATCATCACCTGCGCGCTGTTCACCTTGCGGGTAGTCCAGCCCGTCAGCACGCCGCCCATCCTTTCCGTGTTCGACGTCAGCCCGCCCGCCGCGCCGCCTGAGCCGGTGCAGGAAGTGCCCGAAGGGCCGCAACAGGTCGAACAGAAGGAGCAGAAGCCGAAAGAGCAGGAAGAGCGGCCCGAACCGCCGGAAATCGTCCTTCCGCAGGTCTCGCCGATCACCACGCCGTCACCTCCCCTGGTCGAACAGGTGCAGGCCGCCGATCCGGTGCCGCAGACGACGGCGCCCAAATCCCTGCCCGCGCCGCCCGCCAACCGGGCCGCGCACAACGCCGAAGCGACATGGGAGGCGATGCTGCTCGCCCATCTGGAAAAATACCGCCGCTATCCCGCCACCGCGCGCGCCAGAGGCGCTCAGGGCGTGGCCCATGTCCGCTTCCGCATGAACCGGCAGGGCGCGGTGCTGTTGGCGGAAATCCTGCACTCGTCGGGCGTGCCCGCGCTCGACCGCGCCGCGCTCGAAACGCTGCGCCGCGCGCAGCCGCTCCCCGCCATCCCCGATGAGAGGCCGGACCCGCTCGACCTTGTCGTGCCCGTGGAGTTCTTCGTCAGAGGGTAAGCGGGTTATTGCGCTGGCTTGACTTCGACCGTGCATGGCATCGCGATTATTCTGCGTGAGCGCGTTGGAGAACGCAGGGGTCACCACCCAGTCGATTTATCGATTTGATTCTATGATGAATTCAGGAAGCCGGAAGGCTGATACCATATGGGTTCCCGCATTTTGAGTTGGCTTTTGTGAGCTGATCCGAGCCTCTGTGGGGCGACTTTTTGCCGCTTTGGGCAGCAGATAGCCTGCGCTTGGCTATAGTTGCGAATTCATCGCAACAATCCTAGGAAGCGGTGGCGGCCCCTGGCCGTCTCTGAAACAAGGAACGGAAAGGGCGCGGCTTGGACAGTGCCCAGGCACGATTGCGGGTCTTTGCCGAGCATCGGCTGGCGCTGATTGACTATGCCGCGCCGATCGTCGGTTCGCGGGATGCCGCCGAAGATGTGGTGCAGGAAGCCTATTTCCGTTTCGTGCCCGCACAACCGGCCGACCGCACCACGATACCCGCTGGCCTGCGTGTTCCCGCCGCCTATCTCTACCGCATCGTTCGCAATCTGGCGCTGGACTGGACGCGCCGGGACAAAGCGGAGCAGCGCCGCGATGCCGCCTATGCCGAAATCCGCGATCCGATGCCGGTAACGGCCTCACCCGAAGAGGAAAGGCTGTGCGAGGAAGAGGTGCGGCGCGTGCTGGCCGCGTTGCACGAATTGCCAGATGCCAAGCGCCGCGCCTATGAAATGAAGATATTCGGCGAGTTGTCGTTGCCGGTGATCGCTGAACGCCTGGGCGTCTCACGCGCGACCGCGCATCGCATGGTGCGCGACGCGCTGATCCACGTCATGCGCCGGGTCGAACGGCTGGCGGTGCCGGATGCCACTGATGAAGAGTGAGACAGGCGCGTTCAAGGTTCGTCATTATAGTGAGGGGAGCGTCCACGATCGGACCTGTTCCCCGGCGGACCCGCATAGATGACCGGACCCGACGAGTATCGTTCCGATGGATTGCTGCCGGATCGGGCGCTCGAGGAAGCGTCCGATTGGCTGCTGCGGATCGAGGACGCCCCCGCTGATGCCGCCTTGCGGGCGGAGCTTGAGGCATGGCTTGCCGCCGATGCGGACAATGCGAAGGCCTGGGCGCTTGCCCATCGCACCGTCCGGCTCAGCCGCCTTGCCGATGCCGGGGAACGGGCTGCGGCCGTTCCCGCACCTCCGAACCTGGTCGCGAGGCGTTTCGCGCGGAGTGGGCCGCGTTACCACCCGGCGCGCCATGCGCTGGCGGCGATGGCTGCGGCCGTGGCGGTGATCGTCATCGCGCCCGATACCCTGCTCAGGTTGCGGGGCGGCCATGCCAGCAGCACCGCCGAAACCCGCGCCCTTCGCCTGGCCGATGGCTCAACGGTGATCCTGGGCGCGGATAGCGCCATCATAGGCAAGACCGACGCAGGCAAGCGCGAAATCGCCTTGCTTCGGGGGGAAGCCTGGTTCGACGTGGCGCATGGCAATGGCCGTCCGTTCGTAGTCCGCGCGGACGACATGACGGTCACGGTGACGGGCACCGCGTTCGATGTGGCGATGACCGACCGGACGCTGAGCGTGGGGCTTGCGCGCGGCTCGGTGCGGGTCGCGCGACCGGGCCAGCCCGCCGTCGAGATCGCGATGAAGCCGGGTCAGCGCGTCGCCATCGACCGGGCGAGCGGCGCGGCGGCGGCAACCACCGTCGATCTGCCGGAAATCGGCGCGTGGCGTTCCGGTCGTCTCGCCGTCCGCAACGCCAATTTCTCAGATGTGGTTGCGGCACTCGATCGTTATCATGCCGGCGTGATCCTCGTGCGCGGGGAGCGGCTGGCATCCGCCAGGGTAACGGGCGTCTATGACCTTGCCGATCCCGCCGGATCGCTGCGGACGCTGGCCTGGCCCGCCAGCGCGCAAATCTGGCAAATCACACCCTGGCTGACCATTGTTTCCGGGGATTGATACCCGGCCAATAAAAAATGCGCGCGCGTGAGACAATGCCGCCCCGGCGCTCGTCATGATTATGAGCGGCTATTGCGAGTCATATGCAAATTGCCGCCATTGATGCCGAGCTTTGGGGGTTATCCATGTTTTCCACGAATGAAGTTTCCCGGCCCGCCGCGACGCGCGCCAATCGGGCCGGCCGCATCGCATGGCTGATGCTTGGGGTCAGCGCCGTCACGGCGATTGCGGCAAACCCCGCCGCCGCGCAGGACGCCGCCACATCGGGTGACCAGTCGGTTCGGTTCGACATTTCCGCGCAATCGCTCGACGGCGCGATTACAGCGTTCGGCCTGCAATCCGGCTTGCGCGTATCGGCCGATCAGGCGTTGCTCGCCGGTCTCCAGAGTTCGGGCGTAAGCGGCAACTTCACACCCGCCGAGGCGTTGAGCCGCCTCCTCACCGGCACGGGCGTTACCTTCCGATGGGTCGATGGCCGCAGCGTCGCATTGGAGAGCGCGCCTCAGATGTCATCGTCTGGCGGCAACGGTTCCATCACGCTCGGCCCCGTTCGTGTCGAAGGGGAAGGCTCGGGACGTGGCTCCGGCACGGTGCGCCCGCCCGCCGACACGCGCGGAACCTACACGGTCCCGGCGACCAACAGTGCGACCCGGCTCGATCTTGCGATCAAGGACACGCCGCAGGTCGTCAACGTCATCACCCGCCAGCGCATCGAAGACCAGAATCTGGTGCAGATCGCCGATGTGATGGCGCAGCAGCCCGGTGTCACCGTGCAACAGCAAGGCGTGCCCGGCATGGGAAAGGTCAATTATCACGCGCGTGGCTTCCCGGTCACGAACGTCATGTTCGACGGCGTGCTGACCAATGGGTCAGGCAATGACAATTTCACGCTCTGGGGCGTGATCGACACGGCCGTCTTCGACCGCATCGAGATGGTGCAGGGATCGACCGGCCTTTCCTCGGGTGTCGGCGACCCCAGCGGCGCGGTCAACTTCATCCGCAAGCGACCGACCGAGGAACTCCAGGCTGAAGGGACGCTCAGCTATGGCAGTTGGGAGCGGTTGCGCGGCACGGTCGACGTGACAGGGCCGCTCACTGGCGACGGTCGTATCCGGGGGCGATTGGTCGGGGCCTATAATCAGGGAGGCAACTGGCAGGACCGCGTCGATTACAAGATGGGCACCGCCTATGGAATCGTCGAGGCGGACGCTGCCGATAGCTTGCTGCTTACCGCCGGGCTGCTCTGGACCAAGATCAAGATAGACGATGCGGCTATCTTCGGCATGACCGCCGCGGGCCAGTCCACCGTCTCCAGCGATCGTTTCCTCACCGCGACGCTCGGCCGGCACTATAATCCGGCCACACAGTGGAGCGAGGGGAATGTCGAATTTCTCAATCCCTTCGCCAAGGCGGAATGGCGCTTTGCGGATAACTGGCGGCTCAACGCCAGCTACATGTTCAGCAAGGTCAGGCAGGAACGGATCGTCGGTGTAATCGGCCAGCAAATCTATGATCCGGCCAACGACATTGCCGATTTCACCTGGGCGCGCCTGGATCAGCGTGGACAGCTCCACAATGCCGATCTTTCGGTCAGCGGCAAGTTCGAAGCGCTTGGCCAGCAGCATCAGATCACATTCGGAGGCAGCCTTTACAGCGGCCACATCATCAACGGACGCTATAACAACAGCAGCAGTCAGCCAATCAGCATGTTGGGCTTCACGCGGCTCGCCATCAGCCAATGGAATAACGGCGATGTGCCATTTCCCAGCTATGGAGCGGCGACCTTGCCATTCGGGCCTTCGGGCATCCCGAATTTCCTGACATATGACCCTCTGCATTTTGACTTTGATGCAATCGGAGCGCCCGACGATAAGGTGAAGGAAAAACAATATGCGGCCTACATCGGCGCGCAACTCAGGCCCATAGAGCGCGTCCAGCTCATTCTCGGTGGGCGCTGGAATTATTGGGAGCGCCAGCGTGTCGCTTATTCCTATGATTACACCCAGCTCATTCTTACCGGCCAATTCAACTGGCAGGAAGATGAACGCAACAGCTATAAATTCAAGGTCAGCGGGGAATTCACCCCCTATGCGGGGCTGATTTTCGACGTCACCAAGGCTATTACCGCTTATGTCAGCTACACGGGCATCAACAAGGCGAATGTCGGCTTCGGCGATAGCGTCAATGGCACGGGCTGGCCGCTCGACATCAATGGTGATCCGCTCCCGCCCATATCGGGAAATAGCTGGGAAATAGGGGCGAAGGCGGGCTTTTTCGATAATCGCCTCAACGTCCAGCTTACCGGCTATCGCATGAAGCAGAAAAACTACCCTTCCTATTCCAACGGGGTGGTGGAGGGCTGCACTTATGATCCGCTCGCCGGCTATTGCATGGGGCCTGCGATCGCCGGCGCAGGGATCATCTCCAAGGGGATCGATTTCAACGTCTCCGGCCAGATCACGGACCGGATCAATATTTCCGCCAGCTACAGCTATCTGGATCTCAAAATGGATCGCGTTCCTTATAGGGGGTCAGAGCGCGACGTCACGGCCTATTGCGAAACCGAGCGGGGCGATCGCAACTTCAACTGCCCCGAACATAGCATCAAGATATTCGGCACCTGGCAGCCAATCGACAAGTTGACGCTCGGTGCCGGCGGCACCTGGAAAAGCGCGACGTCAGCCGTGCAAGGTTCGGGAACCATAGAACCGGCCGTGCTCGAGGCGATGAGTCAGGGCAGCTTTGCGGTAGTTGATGCGATGGCGCGCTACCGCATTACGCCCCGTTTCTCTCTTAGCGTGAACGTCAACAACATTTTCGACGAAACCTATCTCACAACCCAGGATTATTACAGCGGCTTCTACGGAGCGCCGAGGAATGTCGTTGTTTCCCTGACGGCGAAATACTGACCGTGCCGGTTGGGAACAGGACAAGGCGATGGTTTATAACTTGGCATCGGTTCCTGAACCGAACTGCAAGCCCTTGAGCGACGATGATGGTGGACCCGCGGCCGGGGATGCAGCGCCTTACCCGCCGCCTTCCCCATCGTCGGGCGGGCGGGCGGCGGGTTCGATCCCTTGGGAACCGTCACCCATCCGATACGCCGACTGCCCGATGCCGCTCGGCACGCGGCTGATCGGCATGGGCGGAACGGGGCTGGTCGGCCTGTTGCTGATCGGCGCGGCGCTGTTCAAGTGGCATGGCACTTATCAGAAGCCGCAGCCGGCCACGCTCAGCGTGTTCGATGTGGCTCCCCCCGAAGCGCCGCCCGCGCCGGACACCGAGATTCCACCCGGCCCGGAACAGGTGCAAAAGGCGGAACGCCGCAAGGCCGAGGTCGTGGAAGTTCCACCGCCGCTCGTACATGTGCCCAGCGCAAGCGCGATGCGCGCGCCCGCGGCCGAGCCGGTGGACGATCCGGGCCCGCCGGTCGATCAGACCACCGCCCCGGAAACCCGGCCGCTTCCGCCCGGATCGAAGGCAAGCGACACCAAGCCGACCTGGGAGGGCCAGGTGCTCGCCGCGCTCAATGCCGCCAAGCGCTATCCGCTGGAAGCCAGGCGCAACCGCCAGCAGGGGATTCCGTGGATACGCTTCTTGATCGACCGCGAGGGCCGGGTGCGATCGGTGCGGCTGGAACGCCCTTCCGGCTTCGACGCGCTGGATCGCGAGGCTCTGGCGCTGCCTATGCGCGCGCAACCGTTGCCCAAGCCTCCCGAAAGCGTGCCGGGCGACCGGATTGAGTTGACCGTCCCGGTGGAGTTCTTCCTGTCATGAGGCGGTGACGACGCGGGCGCGCAGCCGTTGTCAGAAGTGGTCGATGCCGTGCAGACGCCGCGAGGACGAAGAAGCCGAATGCGCTGCTCGATAAAAGTTCGCCAAGCGGGAGGGAAAGAGGGCGTTGCCCATCAAAGTCTTTTGAGCTACGCATTATTGCGATTGCCTCGCAACTGGTTCGGTCCATTTCCGCGCGCGAGCGTCGCGTGCCGAAGGATTTGGAGTTGCAGTCTAACCGCATAGCCTTGCGCCTGTATGAGTCGCACCGAGCTTCGCTCATATCCTATGCGAGCAGGCTTTCCGGCGATCCTGCTGCGGCCGAAGACATCGTGCACGACGCCTGGTTGCTGCTCGACCGACAGCCGGCGACTCAGCCTATTCGGGAACCGCTGGGCTATTTCAAGCGGATCGTCCGCAATCTGGTGTTTGCTCGGGCAAGGCGGGCGCGACTCGAGAACGCCGCTCGCGATTTCGATACGGCCGATGCGGTGGGGCGAATGCCGGACGATCGCCCATCGGCAGAAGCCGAGTTGATGGCGCGCGAGGAAATGCAGTTGGTTATGGATGTCCTCGCATCATTGCCCGAGCGGCAGCAAACTGCGTTCAAAATCTACCATTTCGAGGGGCTCAAGCTGCGGGAAGTCGGGACACGCCTGGGCATTTCGACTTCTCTCGCTCAGTTGCTCGTTACGGAAGCGATGCAACTTTGCGATGAAAAGCGCCAAAAGGCGACGCGATGAAGGGCACTGGGACGATTCTTTGGGAAAATTGCCGCGCCGAAGCATCTAGGCGACATGAACTGCAAGCGCCCACTCCATCTGCGCCTTGTTCCGGTGACCTCGCATGGACCCTGGCCCATGGCGGTTGACGAACGCGAAGCGCGGCGTGACGCCTCATGCTGGTTCGTGCGTCTGCGTGAGGACGGCGACGAGGAGACGACGAAGGCGGAGTTTTCCGCATGGCTTCATGCGGACCCGCTGCATGTCGAGGCGTGGGAAAGCATGTGTGCGACGATGGCGGCGGCCGGTCGCGCACCCGCCGACCTGCGGGCTTACACGCTTCCAGGCGAAGCACAGCCTCGCGCTCCATCCCGGCGGGGCCGCCATACGCGCAGACGGAGCAAATCCCGCGTCCGGGCGGTCGTTGCAACCGCTGCCGCCGCTTGCGCTGTCGCGCTGGCTGCGCCTGGCGTGAGCCTCCATTTGAGCGCCGATCACATCACCCGCCCCGGCCATGTCGAGCAGGTCCGCCTCGCCGACGGCAGCACCGTCCATCTCGGGCCGGACAGCGCGATCGCCATTGATTATGATGGTGCCAGGCGGACGGTCCGCCTTCTCGCCGGACAGGCGATGTTCGACGTGACGCGCGATCCGGACCGCCCTTTCCGTGTCGCGGCCGGAACGGTGACGACGACCGTTCTGGGCACGCGCTTCGACGTTCGCATGATCGGCGGCGAAACCAGCGTTTCGGTCAGCCAGGGCCACGTCCAGGTCGAGGACGAAGGCACGTCGCCGTCAACGCAGCGCGACCTTCTGGCGGGCGACTGGATACGCATCGGCGGGAGTCGTCCGGCGGAGACGGGCAGGATCGCCCCGCAACTGGTCGGCGGCTGGAAACGCGGCGAGGTGCTGGCCGAAAACCGTTCCATCGCCAGCCTTATCGACGAAATCCGTCCCTGGTATGGCGGCAGGATCATCGTGACAGACGCCGATCTCGCCAACCGCCCGGTGACCGGCATCTACGATCTTCGCCAACCGGTGCAGGCGCTGTCGATGATCGTGCAGCCCTATGGCGGGCGCGTCACGCGCATCACCCCCTGGTTGCTGATCGTCAGCGGATAGTGGCGATTTCTTCAACAAGTGCAGCCGATTAGGGCTGCCCTGAAATTTCTCGCCACTATTTTTGGAAAAACCGGATCGCCAATCATCCTGCAAGCGTAGACGCAGTTGCGAACCATTAGCGATTGCCTCTGGACGCGGATTGGAGATTGCGATGAACGGGGGTTTGACGGCTATGGCCCGGCGCGGCGAGCGCGGCATGGTTCTTGGCGCGATTCTGATGGCAACGACGGCGATGGGATGGAGCGCCGCCACCCCGGCAGCGGCCCAGACCGCCAGCGCGACACGGAATGGCTTTGATGTTCCGGCCCAGCCTCTGGCCCAGGCTCTCATGATTTTCGGCCGCCAGTCCGGCTTGCAGGTGACGGCGGAAGGACCGTTGACCAGCGGCCTCACCAGCACGGCGATCAAGGGCGATTTCGTGCCCGCCGAAGCGCTGAGCCGGCTGCTGGCCGGCACGGGGCTGACTTACCGCTTCGTTGGAAACAATGGCGTTCAGATCGAACGCGCTCCGCAGATTTCCGATGGAGCCATGCAACTCGGCCCGGTTCGCGTGGAAGGCGCCTCCGGCCCGGGCGGCTTTGCTTCCAGTGATATCGGCCGGACCGAGGGCGGCAACTCCTACACCGGCCGCGCGACGACCGTGAACAGCCGGGTTCCGCAGACCCTGCGCGAGACGCCGCAGTCGGTGACCGTCGTCACCCGCGACCGGATCGAGGATCAGAACCTGTTCACGCTTGCCGATGCGCTGGGGCAGACAACCGGCATCACGGTTGTGACCGGCGCGGACTCGCTCAACGCCCAGTTCCTGTCGCGCGGATTCGATATCGACGTGGTGCAATATGACGGCGTCGCGACGACCGAGCGCTCGGACTATCAGGGCGCGCCCGGCACGATGCCGGACCTTGCCCTGTTCGATCGGGTCGAGGTGCTGCGGGGAGCGGCGGGGCTGTTGCAGGGATCGGGCAATCCCGGCGCTGCCGTCAATCTTGTCCGCAAACGGCCGACGAGGGAATTCCAGGCCTCCGCAATGGCCAGCATCGGGACGTGGAACAGCTATCGTGTCGAAGGCGATATCAGCGGCCCGCTGAATGGCGATGGCAGCCTGCGGGCGCGGGCAATCGGCGTCTTCGAGGACAAGGACTATTTCATCGACGAGGTGGGCCTTAACAAGAAGCTCGGCTCGCTGCTGGTCGAATATGAGTTCACCCCGCGCACCCGCATTCTGGTCGGCGGACGCATCCAGCAGGTGGACGACACCCCAAACTATATCGGTCTCCCGTTCAACCGCGACGGAACGCCGCCGGCGTTGGGGCGGTCGACCTACCTTGGATCGAGTTGGAACCGCTCGGATCGGTCGGAACAGGATGTTTTTGGCGAGTTTGAACACAGTTTTTCTGGCGAATGGTCACTGAAAATCTCAGCCAATCATCTGCGCTCATCGCTCAAGCAAAAATATGCCTTTGCGCTTGCCGCTACACCCACATGGGGTTTCGGTCTGGCACCAGACGATTATCTGATGCCGCTCAACGCCTCCTATTACGACGATAATCGCAATCGCCAGACAGGGGGCGAGGCGGTCTTGACCGGAAAGGTCCGTGCTTTCGGTCAGGAGCATGACATCGTCTTGGGTGGCAACGTCCGGCGGGACTGGCTAAACGCTGGTGGGGGAAGCGACCTCTGGCCATGGCGCTCGATCTTCATCGATCCCTATACTTGGAATCCGTCCTCGATCCCGGAACCGGAAACGGTTTACTCCACATCACGAACCATCACAAAAACCAGCCAATCGGCAGTTTTCGGGATGGCACGCATTCGCCCGATCGCAAGCCTGAGCCTGATTCTTGGCGGCAGATTGAGCGACTGGAAGACGAAGGTTCAGAATGTCAGCCTGCCTTCCAATGATATTACGTCCCAACGCGAAATAAAGGTTGATACCGAGTTCACACCCTATGGTGGAATCGTCTGGGATGTGACGGCCGATCTCTCGCTTTATGCAAGCTACGCTGATATCTTCCAGCCGCAGAGCGTTTATGACCGCAACGGGAATGTTCTGCCGCCGATTGTCGGCGCCAATTATGAAGCGGGGATCAAGGGCGAGTTTGCCAGCGGACGGCTTAACGCCTCGCTCGCTATCTTCCGGATCGACCAGACCAATCGCCCGCAGACTGATCTGACAGGACCATCGCCCTGCCCAATAAGTGGGGCTTTCCGTTGCTCCTATGCGGATGGCAAGGTCCGCAGCGAAGGCTTCGAAGCGGAACTTTCTGGCGCCCTGACCGACAATCTGGAGATTGTTGCGGGCTATACCTACAACAAGACCAAATATGCTGAAGATGCCAACAATCAGGGCAAGATCTTCAGCACGGTGACGCCAGAACATATTATCAAGCTCTGGGCGAATTACCGCCTCCCTGGCGCGGCGGAACGTTGGCAAATTGGGGCCGGCGTCAACTATCAAAGCAAATATTATGTTATCGACGAAGGGCTGACGATCATACAAGACGGCTATGCGCTTGCCCGCGCCCGCCTCGCCTATCGCTTCGCGGAGCGGGCCGAGCTTGCCGTCAATGTCAACAATCTGTTCGACAAGACCTATTGGGCGCGGCTGGGCGGGCCGATCAGCAACAACTTCTACGGTGAGCCGCGCAGCATCACGGCGTCGGTGCGCGCACGATTCTGATCCGCGCAGGAGGTGGAGCGAGATGCGAACCTGGCGGATCATCCATAGCTGGACCAGCCTCGTCTGCACGCTGTTCCTGCTGATGCTCTGCATCACCGGGCTGCCCCTGATATTCCAGCATGAAATCTACAAGGCGTGGATCGACGATCCGCCGACGCCGCTTCCCGCGGCGCCGGCCGACATGCCCCGGCTCGATCTCGACCGCCTCGTCTCCATCGCGAAGGACCGCTATCCCGACCACGACGTGGAATATGTGTTCGGCATCGAAAATGCGGAGCCGAGGCTGAAGGTCGCTCTCGAACGCGAGGCCGACCACCACGACGTCGCTATCGAACTCGATGCCAGGACCGGTGAAATCGTCTTCGATTCCGTGGTGGCGGCACGGCCCGACAAAGGGCCGAACATCATGAATTATCTGGTTCGCCTCCATCTCTACATGATGGTGCCGGGCTGGGGCGGCTATTTTCTCGGCTTCATGGGCATCCTGTTCGTCGTTGCACTCGTGTCGGGCGTCATTCTCTACGGCCCCTACACCCGAAAGCAGGATTTCGGTGACGTGCGCGATGGGCGCGGCGGCCGGATACGCTGGCTGGACCTGCACAATCTTCTCGGTATGGCGACCCTCGCCTGGCTGCTCGTCGTCGGTGTGACCGGCGCACTTCATACCCTTGAGGATTTGCTCGACGAAAAGTGGGAACGTGAAATCCGCGAAAATGTGATTGCCCGCAAGGCGGGGCTTCCCGCTCCGCCGCCAGAGAGCTTCGCATCGCCGGGCGAGGTCATAGCCACCGTGCGCCAGGCGATTCCCGCCGACCGCGAGATCGTCAGCCTGATGTATCCGGGCCACGGGCCGGTGGGCGATCATTATTTCTTCCTCTGGACCAAAGGCAGCGGCACACTCGGCTCGCGCGTGTTCGCGCCGGTGATCGTCGAGGCGACAACGGGCGAGATCGCGTCGGCCGAACCTTTCCCATGGTATCTGCGCGCGCTCTATGTGATGCAGCCGCTGCATTTCGGCGATTATGGCGGCATTCCGCTCAAGATCATCTGGGCGATCTTCGACATCGTTGCGATCGTCGTGCTCGGCAGCGGGGTCTATTTGTGGATCGCCCGCAAGCGCTGGCTGGCGAACGCCGATCCCGTCGGCGCCCAGCCTGGATTGGGCCGCCCATGACGCGCAGGCAAAGACCATTGGCCCGGCGATGGGGCTGGCCCGTCGCCTTGGCGGCGCTCACCATTGGGGGGCTGCTGTTCGCACTCCTGGGAAACAGCGATTTCTGGCGCGCCATGTCGTGGATCGCCCTGTCGATCCCGCTGCTGATCATACTCCGGCACTGGCCGCTGCGGCGGCTGTTCAAACGAAAGCACGCCCCATGAGCTTTTTCCCTAACCGCCTTGCCTTTTGTGGGGCGATGATCGCGTGCCTTGCACCGGCGTCGCCTGCATCCGCCCAGCCGATGGCCGGCGGCCTGCCCGATGATCTGACCGCCTGGGGCATGTTCATATCCGCCGACTGGATCGTGAAATCCGTCATGATCGGCCTTGCCGTTGCGTCCGTCATCACCTGGACGGTGCTGGCCGCCAAGACGCTGGAACTGCGCAAGGCGGCGGCCGCCCAACGCGCTGCGCTCGCCGCAATCGAGGGCGCGCGTTCGCTGGAGGCGGCGGTGATGGCGGTGGACAGGGAGGCCCTTGTGTCGGCAGCGCTGCTCGCCGCGGCCGCCGCCGAAGTGCGCCAATCAGCCGACGCCCTGCAGGATGGCGAAGGCTTGAAGGAGCGCGTTGCGTCGCGGCTGGACCGGATCGAGGCGGCCGCAGGGCGGCGGATGACGCGCGGAACCAGCGTTCTGGCGACGATTGGCGCCACTGCGCCCTTCGTCGGCCTCTTCGGCACCGTTTGGGGCATCATGAACTCGTTCATCGGCATCGCTGCTTCGCAGACCACCAACCTGGCCGTGGTCGCGCCTGGCATCGCCGAAGCGCTGCTTGCAACCGCCATGGGCCTGGTGGCGGCGATCCCGGCGGTGGTGATCTACAACCATTTCGCGCGCCAGATCGCGGCGTTCAAGGCATTGGTCGGCGATACGTCGGCCGCCGTGCTGCGCCTCGTTTCGCGCGATCTTTCGCGCGGGATCGTCGGCAAGCCAGACCTGCATGTAGCGGAGTAAGTGGCATGGCAGCCAAGCTTCATCATGACGACGACCTGCAGGAAAACCATGAGATCAACGTCACGCCGTTTATCGACGTGATGCTGGTGCTGCTCATCATCTTCATGGTCGCGGCGCCACTGGCGACGGTGGACGTGAAGGTGGACCTGCCAGCCTCGACCGCTGAGCCGCAACCCAGGCCGGACAAGCCGATATTCCTCACCATCCAGGCGGATCGCACGCTCGCGCTCGACAACAGCCCGATCAGCCAGGAGGCGTTGCCGGCCGCACTCGACCGCCTAACCGGCGGCGACAAGGAGCAGCGCGTGTTTCTGCGCGCCGACAAGACGGTCGATTACGACACGCTGATGCAGGCGATGAATGCGCTGCGCGGTGCCGGCTATCTCAAGGTCGCACTGGTCGGCATCGAGGAGGCGACCGGCCCGTGAAAGCGACGTATGACCCGGCAGCCGGGCGGGACCAAGGACATGGCGCCGAGCCGCTGGCCGACCCGCGCGAGCGTCAGCGCTGGCTGGCCTCGCTCGGCATTGTGCTTGGTCTTCACGCGATTCCGGCACTGGTCGCCGCCTACTGGTTGGGACCGGCAACGAGCAGGCCAGCGCCCGAACCGGCCATCTTCATCGATATGGCGCCGCCGGCCGCGCCCCCCGTTCCACCGACGGAACGGCCGCCCGGCCCCAAGCAGGTCAAGGCTGACACAGCCAAGCCTGTCGTGCAGCGCGAAACAATCAAGACGCCGCCCGTGCCGAACCCGGCTGTCGCAGTCCCGGCGCGGCCGCCAGAACTTCCGGTGGAGGCAAGAACGCCGGCACAGGAAACGACCGCGCCACCCGCGCGACCGGCGCCGCCAGCCCCCATGTCGTCGAGCGGCGTGCCCAACTGGCAGGGACTTGTGCTCGGCGCGCTCGACAAGGTGAAGCGCTATCCCGCCTCGGCGCAGTTGCGTCGGCAGCAAGGTGTGCCTTGGATAAGGTTCGTCATGGACCGTGCAGGCCGGGTGCAATCCTCGCGCCTCGAACGCTCGTCTGGCTTCGCAGCGCTCGACAACGAGGCGGTGAACCTGCCGCGCCGCGCGCAGCCGCTGCCGAAGCCTCCGGCGGACGTGACCGGCGAGACGATCGAACTGGTCGTGCCCGTCGAGTTCTTCATCAAATAGGGCCGCTGATGGACACGCCTTCCTCCCGGCGTAACCGCTGGATCGCGGCCGGAGCAACGGCGGTTGCCCTCCTCCTGGCAGCCTGGTGGCTGCGACCGCCGGATACGACGTATCAGACAGTCGAAATCGGCCGAGGCGACATTGCCGCGACCGTCAACGCCCTCGGCACCGTCCAGCCGCAAACTGCCGTGGATGTCGGTGCACAGGTATCCGGCCAGATCAAGCGGCTGGCCGTCCAACCCGGCGATCAGGTCGAGCAGGGGCAGCTCCTGGCCGAGATCGACCCCTCGATTCCACTCGCGACCGTCGAGGCGGGCCGCGCCCAGCTTGCCGGCCTTCGCGCCCAACTGGCAGAGCAACAGGCTCAGGAGGAGTTGGCCCGCCGCCAATATGCGCGCCAGCAGCAGATGGACCGCGACGGGTCGACCCGCACCGAGGACGTGCAGGTTGCCGAGGCGGCCATGAAGGCGGCAAGCGCCCGCGTCGCCAATTTGCGCGCCCAGATCGAGCAGACCGCTTCGCGCCTGCGCGGGGAGGAAGCGCAGCTTGGCTTCACGCGCATCTATGCGCCGATCGCCGGCACGGTGGTTTCGGTGGAGGCAAAGCCCGGCCAGACGCTCAACGCCACCTACCAGACGCCGACCATCCTGCGAATCGCGGACCTGACCCGCATGACGGTCTCCACCCAAGTCTCCGAAGCCGACATCCATCGGGTGAATCCCGGCATGACGGCGCGCTTCACCACGCTCGGCGATGATCGGCGGAACTGGACGGGCCAGGTGCGTCAGGTGCTCCCTGCGCCGCCACGCGCTACCGGGGAGGCGTCAGCCGCAGCCGATGCGGGCCGCACCGGCGGCAAGGTCATCGCCTACACCGTCCTGTTCGATGTCGCCAACGACGACGACGCCCTGATGCCGGAAATGACGGCGCAGGTGGTGTTCACCACTGCCTCGGCAAAGGGCGTGCTGATCGCGCCGCTCGCCGCCCTCACGGAGAGCAGGAGCAGCCCTGACAGCTACACCGCCCGGGTGATGGTCGATGGCAGGATCGTGGAGCGCCATATCCTCGGCGGCATGCGCGACCGCATGTCCGTTCAGGTTCTCGACGGCCTGAAGGCCGGCGACCGTCTTATCGTGGACGAAGGTTCGGCCTCTTGAAATCCGTTCCCCCCACGCCGCTGATCGCGCTGACCGATATTCGCCGCCGCTATGGGGAGGGGGAGGCCGCGGTCGAGGTTCTGCGCGGTGTCAGCCTGGAAATCTGCGCAGGCGAGTTCGTCGCTATCGTCGGCGCCTCCGGCTCGGGCAAATCCACCCTGATGAACCTGCTCGGCTGCATCGACCGGCCGACCAGCGGCTCCTATCGGTTCGCCGGGCGGGATGTCGCCGCGCTCGATGCCGATCACCTTGCCTGGCTCCGCCGCGAGGCGTTCGGCTTCGTCTTCCAGGCCTACAACCTCATCGCCACGGAGACGGCGCGCGAGAATGTCGAGGTGCCTGCCATCTATGCCGGAGTGCCGAAGGACCCGCGCCAGGCGCAAGCCGCAGCCCTGCTTGACAGACTCGGACTGGGGGACCGGCTCGACTATCGGCCCAATCAGCTTTCCGGCGGGCAGCAGCAGCGGGTTTCGATCGCCCGCGCGCTGATGAACGGCGGCCGCATCATCCTGGCCGACGAACCGACCGGCGCGCTCGACACCAGGAGCGGCGCCGAGGTGATGTCGCTGCTCGACGAACTGGCGGACGCCGGCCACACCATCATCCTCATCACCCACGACCGTCACGTCGCCGAACGCGCGCGGCGGGTGATCGAAATCAGCGACGGCCGGATCGTCGCCGACAGCGGTCGGGGGGAAGCCGCCAAGACCGGCCGCGCAACCTTGCCGGATCTGGCGGTGGCCGACACCGGCCACGCCTCGCTCTCCGCCAATCTGCGCGAGGCGACGCGCGCAGCCTGGCGCGTCATGCGTATCAACCGCTTGCGCACGGCGCTGACCCTGCTCGGCATCGTCATCGGCGTTGCCTCGGTCATCGTGATGATGGCGGTCGGCGAAGGGGCGCGACGCCAGGTCATGGCGCAGATGGGCGCGCTCGGCGCGACGATCCTCTATCTCGAAAACCGCAGCGCGCCCGATGGAAGCCCCCCGCGCGGAATCGACGATGGCGACCTTGCCGAGATAGCGAGACTTCGCTCTGTCAGCCGGGTCATGCCGACGATCGGCGACCCGGTCACGATCCGCTACGGCAACCGTGATGCGCGCGTTTATTCGCAGGGCATCACCACCGACATGCCTTCCATCCACAAATGGCCGGTAGCGCAAGGCCGCTTTTTCACAGAGCGCGAGATGCGCGAGCTGGCGCCCGTCGTAGTGCTGGGGAGCAAGATTTACGAGCAATTCTTCCTCGATGGCGGCAATCCCGTAGGGCGGCAACTGCTGATCGGCAACACGCTGTTCGAGATCATTGGCGTCATGAGCAGCAAGGGCGCCTCGTCGGGTAGCGACGGCGAGGACAAGCGCGTCTTCGTGCCATATCGCTCAGCGCTGGTGCGCATCTATCAACGACCGGTCCCGGATTATGTGGTCGTCGAGGCGAAAAGCACCGACCTCGTCGATGACGCCGAGCGCGAAATCCGGGCTCTGCTCGCGGCGCGGCACGGACAGGAAGATTTCTCCATCGACAATGCCGGCGCGCGGCTCAACGCGGAAATGGCCTCGCGCCGCAGCATGACGCTGATGCTCGGCCTGATCGCCGTCGTGTCGCTCGTGGTCGGGGGGATCGGCGTCATGAATGTCATGCTGATGACCGTGAAAGAGCGCACCCGCGAGATCGGCATCCGCATGGCCACAGGCGCGCGGCAGCGTGATATCCTGCGCCAGTTCCTGACCGAGGCGGTCATGGTCTCCCTGGTCGGGGGCGTTGCCGGGGTTGCGCTCGGGCTCACTCTTGGCGGCGTGTTGCTGCTGTTTGCCGTTCCGATAGGCTTCTCGCCCTTGGCCGGCCTTGGCGCGTTCGGCTGCGCCGTCGCCACCGGACTGCTGTTCGGCTTCATGCCGGCCCGCTCGGCCGCGCGGCTCGATCCGGTTCGAGCGCTGGCGGGGGAATGAGCATGGCCCACCGCTTCCTGCCCAAGGTCACGGCGCTGTTGCTGGCCGGCTGCACCACGGGTGGCCACGCATCGGCAGATCCCGCCATCACCTCTCCCGCGCACTTGTCTGCCGATCGGCCTGGATCGCCTCTCACCGCCCCGGACGACTGGTGGAGCGGCTTTCGCAGCGCCGAACTTTCCGAACTGATCGGGCGAGCGCGCAGCGAGGGCTTCGACGTCGCAGCATCCGAAGCGCGCGTGCGGCGGGCGCTCGCCGGCACGCGGATCGCTGGGGCGGCTCTCTTGCCGGACTTGAACGCAAATGTCGCTGCGGAGCACAGCGACGGAGATCCAGCCTTCTCAATCGGGCTGGCCACTCGCTACGAACTGGACTTATGGGGACGCAATCACGCTTCGCGCCGGGGCGCGCTCGCGATGCTCGACGCGGCCGAGCACGACCGAAATGCGGTCGCGCTGATCGTCGAGACCGAGACCGCTGCGGCCTGGGCCGCCACCGTCGCGGCCACCGAACGCCGCGCCATCGCCGCGCACAACCTCCACGCTGCCAGGCGCATCCTCGGCTTGGTCGAATCCCGTCAGCGTGCCGGAATGGCAAACCCGCTGGAGCTTGGCCAGCAGCGCGCTTTGGTCGCTAGCCTCGAACAGCGCCTCGCCCAGATCGAACGGGAGCGGGCGTTCAGCCGCGCCACTCTTGCCTCCTTGCTTGGCCGCGTTCCGCAAGGCTTCGATGTGGCCACCACCACGCTGACCGGCGTTGGCCTGCCGTCTTTCACGCCGGAATTGCCGTCCGCCGTGCTGCTCCGCCGGCCGGATATCGCCGCTGCGGAACGGAGGCTGGCGGCGGCCGATGCCGACGTGGCTCTCGCTCGTGCGGCCATGTGGCCCCAGATTACGCTCCGTGCAGGAGGCCTGTTCGAGAGCGGCCGATTGCCGCGCCTGTTCGATAATCCAATCTACAGCTTGGCCTTCGCGCTGACCGCGCCGATCTTCGCCGGCGGCCGGCTCGCCGGGGAACGCGACTATGCCGTCGCCCGCCGTGAGGAATTATGGGCCGATTATCATGGTGCCATCGTGGCAGCCTTCGCGGAGGTCGAACAGGCGCTCTCCCACATCGACACGCTGGAGCGCGAGACTGACGCGCAGACTGAGGCGCTGCGTCAGGCGGAGATCGCCGCCCGCCTTGCCGAAAGCCGATACCAGGCTGGTGCGGAAACGCTATTGGTCATGCTCGACGCTCAGCGCATCCTCTACGCGGCCCAGGAGGATGCGCTGACGCTGCGGCAAGCCCGCATCCGCGCTGCTATCATACTCTATCGCAGCGTTGGCGGAAGATTGCCGACGTGAACCGAGACGGCGAGTTTTTGAAGTAAGACCGATCGCACGAATTTTAGGTCGGTGGGCCATAAAGATGTCCCACTTCAGTCAAAGCCATGAGCACCCATTCATCCCGGCCACAACCAGGCAACGGCCATAGCTTCCCGCCAGGAACCAGGCCCGGCGATGCGGTCCCTGAATCCGCTATATCGCCGGGTTTGGAAAGCTCACAACTCGTAAGCGGGCTGCGAGCGATGTCCGCAATCCGCAAGCGGACGTGCCGATGCCGATCAAGGCGTCCAAGAGCATCAGCTTCAGGCCTGCGAAGGCGCTGAAGGACAAGGTAAACCTCTGAAGGCTTTTACGTGGACCTCCTGCAATAGGGAACTACAGGGTCTGGCCATCCACGGCCGTCGACAGCCAGACGCTGTCTTTCTGGCCCTGCCGCGAACGCTGGCGGGAGAGATGGGCGACATAGAGGAGCGCAAGGGCGCCGCCCGCTGCCATCCAGTCGACGAGCAAGCTCATATCGGCATGGCTCCATGCGCCCGGCGCGAACAATGTCGAGAGCGGGATCGCTGCCAGTGCCAGCGCGGCAAAGGCCAGGAGTTCCCCGCTTCCTCGCGCCGCTCCGCGCGCAAATGCCCATCCCGCGGAGCCAAGGAATACAGCATAGTAAATGCCGACATGCCAGTTTTCGACGTTGTCGACGCGCCCCGGCAACCATTTCGCAGCGGCTATCGAGAAGCCGGTGCCGGCAATCGCCCCCAGGCACACGCCGACCGTCAGCGCCGCCAGCACGAAGGTCTGCCGGCTCTGGGTGACAGGGCCGCTGCCACGGCGTTCGCGTTTGCGACGGCTTTCGATCCAGACGAGGTTGCCGGTGTAGAAGATGATCGTGCCGACAAGCCCCATCAGGAAATAGCCCCATCGGACGGGCAGGCCGCCGAAGCTGCCGAAGTGCAGCGTGAAGAAGCCGCTGAGCGTGGCGTTGAGCGGCGGCTGGAAGCCGGGCATCAGGTCGGTCTCGACCAGCTTACCCGTTGTTGCGTCTACCGCGCCATAGCCCACCGTTGCCGAACGATGCCCATAGCGGTCGTCATGGCCGGTGATGGTCAGCGCCATGTGGCCTCCATGATCGGGCGCCTCGCGGTGGAAGTTCATTTCCACCGGCCGGAAGCCGGGTGCCTGCAACTTCAGCCTGGCGAGAAGCTCGGGCACCGGCAGCAGAGGTGTCGACGGGTCCGGCGACGGCGGATGCTCATGGTCTTCCCAGCGCGCCTCGATATTATCCTGATAGATAAGCTTGTCCTGCACATCGTAGATCTGGTCGTGGAAGGCGAAGACGACGGTCGTCAGTGCGATCACGATGTGGAATGGCAGGCTGAAGAAGCCGAGCACATTATGTAGATCCAACCACATGCGCTTCAGATTGTGGCTGACGCGAAGGGCAAAAAGATCCTTGGTGAGGCTGGGCAGAAGGCAGATCACCCCCGAGATGATGGCAACAAAATAGAGCAGTGCTACAATGGTGGTGATCGGCATGGCGATCGAATTCGGCAGCGGCAGGCCCACCCGCCGATGTAGCTCGTCTACCAGATAGCCGATGCGCGAGGTTTCAATCGGCGCGACTTCCAGCTTTCCATCGGAGGAGAGGTTGGCGCCAACCAGTTTCGGGTCGCGGCGCCCGCCTTCGTTCCAGTAGAGGCGCGATGGCGAATCCGGCCCTGGCGCCAGAACGACGGTGTAGCCTTTCGCGGCCTTGGGATAAGCTGCAACGGTGCGGGCGATCAGCTCATCTGTCTGTTCGATCGGCGTCGGTGCCGAAAAGCTGGCGGCTGGCGGTGTTGCCCAGCGGATCAACGGCTCCTTGAACATTGTCAGCGCGCCCGCCCAAAAGGCGATGAACAGGAACATGCCGGCGATGATGCCCACCCAGCTGTGAACGTCCTTATAGGTTTTCAGGACATCTTGCCGCATGGGTTTACCGCAACAGGAACTGCGCAGCGAGGACGGGCGCCCAGACTATGGCATTCATCAATGCCAGCCAGCCCCAGGCAGCGCGCGTGGAGGGGAAAAAGAAGACGAAGGCGCAGGTCAGCGCCCAGACCGGCGACACCATCCACATATTGAGTTGCATCTTGGCCGGGCCACCCGTGATGCCGCCGATGCCGAGCCAGCCCCAAAGACCGGAAATGCCGATGCCGAGCAGGAAGCCGAGCAGGACGGCCGCGACGCTTTTGCCGAACCAGTCCCGGCTGCTGAGCGTTCCCGACATCAGCCTTCCCTTCCGCCGCGCGGGCGGGCGATCCAGGCCGCAACTGGCGGCGCAATGGTGAAGACGAGCATCATGGCCGTCAGCAGCACGAACAAGGCCGTCGCCGGGCCGAAATGGGAAAGCATCAGGCCAAGGGCGAGGGCGAGGAGCAACCAGCCTGCTGCCCTGCCCACGGTGCCGCCGATCTGCGGGCCTGGTTCTCGCCGACGATAACCGAGGTAGACCAGCAAGGCACCCGCGATGGCGGCGGCGAGAGACAGGGCAACGATCATCGAAGACCTACCAGCGATACTGCAGACGGGCGTTCACGACACGCCCGGAGCCGTAGAAGCAGGAAGCAACGGTGGCGCAATAGGCGACGTAGGTCTTGTCGAACAGGTTGCGCGCATTGACGCTGAGCGAGAGGCCCTGCGCCCATCCGGCAGACGACGCTTCCCCGAAATCATAACGCATCATGGCATCGGCCAGCACATAGTCCGGCGCGAGGAAGCGCGGGCTGTTGATGATGTCGCCGTAATTGTCGCCCGTGTAGCGAACACCGCCGCCGAAACCGAGGCCTTTGAGCGCACCTGAGGGAACAGTGTAGTGCAGGAAGCCCGAGGCCATGTAGTTCGGCGTCTGGGGCAGGCGGTTGCCGATCTCCGCCACGACATTGCTTTCGGTGACTTCTGTCCAGAGCCGGGTGAAAGTGGCGATGGCCGCGACGCCGAACGGCAAGGTTGCACGCCCTTCGAACTCGATACCGCGAACGCGCGCTTCGCCGGTCTGCACCTGACAGGTGCCGCCGCCGCAAACATGGGCGGGGTCCGGATCGGGCGTCGTGATATTCTGCTGGGTGATCTGGTAGGCGCCCAGCGTCAGATAGACATTGCTGGAGTTGGGCTCCCAGCGGATACCGCCCTCCCATTGCTGGCCAGTGGTCGGATCGAAAGGCGTGCCGTCATAATATTGGCCGGTCGAAGGCTGGAACGACGTCGAGTAGCTGAGATAGGGTGCAAGACCGTTGTCGAACAGATAGACGGCCCCCGCCCGCCATGTGAAGGAATCCGCCTTGGTCCGGGTGCGAAGCTGGGTCAGCTGGTTCACCTGCGTTTCGTCTGCCCAGTCATAGCGGCCGCCCACGGTAACGCGCAGATTGCCAAGCGACATCTGGTTCTGACCGTAGATGCCGACCTGATCGCCATTGGAACGGGTGTGGACCGCCGGCGTGCGATTGGCTTCAAAGTCGGCGGAACCACGAGGCACCGGGTTGAAGATGTCGAGCAATGGCAGAACCCGCGCCGGAGCAACGCTATCGCGATGATGCTGCCACACCGTCGCGAAATAGTCGGCGCCAACCAGCAGCGTGTGCTCGACATTCCCGGTTCCGAAATGCGCTTCCAACTGGTTGTCCATCGCAAGGCCACTGGACCAGCCGTCGCCCTGCACGGCACGGCGACGGATCGTCTGGCCGACGATGCAGCCGGCGATACCGGTGCAGCCGGTTGCCGTGGTGATGGTGTCGCCGTTCAGCACATTCGCCCGATAGAGGGTGTCCACATCGGTGTAGCGCGCATTGGTGCGCCAGGTGACATCGTTGCCGAACTTGTGCTCGAACAGCATGGCAACCAGCAGCTGGTCGCGATCGAAGGTATTCCAGTCCGGCTCGCCGAGGTAGGATTCCTTGGAAATCCGGCCGCCGTTCGTTTCGATCATCGTGCCCGTGTAGGGCAGGAACTGGTAGGTCGATCCGCCCCGATCCCGCTGATATTGCACCAGCAGAGTGAGGCTGGTGGCATCTGTCGGCGCGAAGGTGAGGCTGGGGGCCAGATAGAGGCGGCTGTTCGAGGTTTGATCGATCTGTGTCTGGCCATCGCGATAGAGGCCGACGAAGCGCGCCTTCAGGCCGCTGTCGCCGATGGGGCCACCGATATCCAGCGAACCCTGCCCTTGCCAGCGCGAAAGATCATTGGAGCCGATGCCCTGCACCGCGACTTCCGCCCCGAAATGGTTCTGCGGCCGCTTGGAGACGAGGTTGACGAGGCCGCCGGGCGCCACCTGCCCATAGAGGACCGAGGAGGGGCCCTTCAGCACGTCGATCTGCTGCAGGCCGAAGGTGTCGAACGACGTGCGCGTCCATTGCCCGCCGGAAGGAAGCCGCATGCCATCGACGAAATTGTTGGAGCTGGAGAAGCCGCCGGCTGCGAAGCCGCGCACCGAAACCTCGTCCACCCGGCTGTCGATACCCGACGCCTCAGCCTGAACGCCGGCCGAATAGGCAAGCGCCTCGGCCACCGTGTTGACGCCGCGCAGGTCCATTTCAGCGCGCGTGATAATGGAGATGCTCTGTGGTGTTTCGATCAGCGGCGTGTCTGTCTTGGTGGAAGACAGCGCCTCGCTCTGGCCGGTCGCCGTGACGACGATGGTGGTACTGTCCTGCTCCTCGGTGTTGGCATGGGCCAGCGAGGATGTGGCCAGCAGCATGGCTATCGCAGCGCAGCGCATATTTTTTCCCCTGATCTTTTACTCTGGTTGCAGCGTCACTAATGCTAATGCAAATGCTGTGCAATAGTAACTTGAGATGCGGGCAACCTGGCCTGAGACGGCCTTGACTCAGGCCCGTGGCATCGCCACCCCCGCAACCGTCGCCCTGCCCGCGGCACCGAAGGAGAGATTTTCTGCCGAGCCAACCGAATGGCCAGCGCATGGACCGGCAGGAAGCGTTTGCAGCCTACGCGAGATTGATGCGCCGCCGGTCGATCATCGTCATCACCATCGCCCTGCTATGCGTCGTCGCCTTCGCGCTGGATATTTCGACGGGTCCATCCGCGCTCCCGCTCAGCAACGTGTGGGCAGGGCTTTTTGCGCCGGAACGCCTGAGTGCGCCGGAGCTTGCGATCATCCGCCAGGTGCGGCTGCCTTATGCGCTGATGGCGATCCTGGTGGGTGCCGCCCTGTCGTTGGCGGGCGCAGAGATGCAGACCATCCTCAACAACCCGCTCGCCAGCCCGTTCACGCTGGGGGTTTCTTCGGCGGCGTCGTTCGGAGCCGCGCTCGCCATCGTGCTGGGTTTCAGCCTCCCGTTCGTGCCTGCTGACTGGATGGTGCCGCTGAACGCCTTTTTATGCGCCTTCGGCTCGGTGCTGATGCTGGAAGCCCTTGCGCGGCGACGGGCGACGGGTGTGGAGGGTGTGGTGCTCTTCGGGATCGCGCTGGTCTTCACCTTCAATGCGCTGGTTGCCCTCATCCAGTATGTCGCCAGCCAGGAGGCACTTTCGCAGCTCGTCTTCTGGAGCATGGGCTCGCTCGCGCGCGCGACCTGGGCCAATCTTGCCGTGCTGGGAGCCGTAGTGGTGCTGGTCTTTCCCTTCTCGCTGGCCGCGGCGAACGCGATGACGGCTTTGAGGCTGGGCGAAGACAGGGCCCGCAGCTTTGGCATCGACGTGGAACGGATGCGCTTTGCCTCGCTTCTCCGGATCAGTGCGCTGGCCGCCACCTCGGTCGCCTTTGTGGGCACGATCGGTTTCATCGGCCTTGTCGGTCCGCATATCGCGCGGCTGCTGCTGGGCGAGGATCATCGATTCCTCCTGCCCGCCTCGATGCTGACGGGCGCGCTCGTCATGTCGCTGGCCTCGGTTGCGTCGAAGCTGCTGGTACCCGGCACGCTTCTGCCGGTGGGTATCGTTACCTCGATGATCGGCGTTCCGGTGTTCCTCGCGCTGATACTGCGTCGGCCGGAGCGCGTCTGATGTTCACCGAAGCCTTGCAGATCGAAGGGCTTTCGGCCGGCTACGGCGCGCGGACGGTCGTCCATGGCCTGAGCATTCCGGCCATCCCTCCCGGCCAGCTGGTCTCGCTGATCGGCCCCAACGCTGCGGGGAAAACCACATTGCTGCGCACCATCGCCGGCCTCCATGCCGGCGAGGGCTCCGTGCGGCTGGGCGCGCGCGAGTTGACGAAGCTGTCGCTGGCCGATCATGCGCGGCTCGTGACCTATATGCCGCAATCGTTGCCGCAGCAGGTGGCGCTGACGGTGTTGGAAACGGTTACAGGTGCGCTCAGGGCCTCGCCGGTTGAAGGCGCACGATTGAGCGACGCCGAAATCCTCGAACGTGCAATGGAAGTGATCGACCGGGTCGGCATCACCGGCCTGGCGATGACGCAACTGGATCGCCTCTCCGGCGGTCAGCGCCAGTTGGCGTCGCTGTCGCAGGCGCTCGCACGCGGCCCACGGGTGCTGTTGCTGGATGAACCGATCAGCGCGCTGGATCTGCATTTCCAGCTTCGCGTGATGAAGCTGGTGCACCAAATCGCGCGTGAAACCGGAATGATCGTGCTGATGGTGCTGCACGATCTGGAGATAGCGGCGCGCTGGTCCGACAGGGTGCTGATATTTGCCGAAGGCCGGCTTGCCGCCGACGGCGCGCCTGCCGAAGCGATCAACAGCGCAGTACTGGCGGACGTCTATCGGGTGGCTGCCGAGGTGAAACTGGTCGACGGCCGGCTCCGCATCGATCTCGACGGCATCTTGTAGGCGGCCGGGCACGCCGGCCATAGCCGGCTGACCAAGGCAGCGCGCGACAGGCGCGCCCGGCACATGATCTCAACGGGGCTGAATCACCATGATTCTGTCAGTGTCTTCGCCGGTGGTTGCCGACGACCGGTTGACGGCATAGATGGTGCCGTTCTTGCCAAGCGCGACATGGTTGGCCGTCGGCGCCGGGCCGAGGTTCGCGACGAGCTTGCCGTCGGCATCGGCCACAGCGATCGTGCTGGCGCCGCGGTTGGAGACATAGGCCCGCCGCTTAACCGGATCGAAGACAACGTTCAGCGCCCCTGCGCCGATCGGTGTGTCGGCGATCACCTTGCCGTCGTTGCCGTCGAGAACGATCAGATTGTCGGTTCCCTGCGCGGCAACGAAGATGCGGCCCGTCTGCGGGTCGTGGCTGACGCCGATGCTGCTCTTCGCGCCGGGCACCGGGAAAAGCTTTTCCACCTTATCCGTCTTCGTATTGATCACGGCGACTTCGTCCGTTGTATGGCTGACGACATAGAGCAGATGGGCAGCGGGATTGTAGGAGAGGCTCGCCGCCGAGAACTCTCCGCCGCGAACCTTCGAGCGGATATGGATGTCCGTGGGCGGCGCAAGCGTCGCCGTATCGAAGACCTTTACCACTGGCGTCAGAGTGGCGCTGGAAAAGGCCTTGCCTTGGTCTGCATCGACGACGACGTCGCGCGCATGGTTCACCGTTTTCGGCGGGAACTGCTTGATCAGCTTGAGATCCGCCTGATTATAGACCGCCACGGTGTCCTGCCGCGTGTTCGTCACCCAGACGGTGCCCTTCGCATCGTCGAGGCCAATACCGTAGACGGCGTACAGGCCGGGTTTCTGCGGCTCGGCGGCAGGCGCGCCGTCGGAGCGGGCAGGGGTCGGCGCCACGTCAGGTGTCGTGCGGGCCAGGACTTTCAGGGTTTTGGCGTCCAGCTTCACCAGCTCGGAATTGGTTACCGGCGGCCGCCCCTGCGCAGAAGTCGTGAACAGCGTATTGGTCTTCGCGCTGTAGGCCGATTGATAGACGCCCTTGGCGGTGTGCGCCTGCGTGACTTTATAGGCCTTTTCGCCAGATAGCGGGATGGTCGGCGAAACCTTCAGCTCGGCGATGGTCGCCGCATAAGGGGCATCGGCCACCACCAGGATAGGAAACACGCCGGATACGGCGTTCGCGGGCACGTTGATCTGGCCCTCGATCTTCCCGTCTGCATCGGCACTGAAATTGCCGCCCGGCAGTGGAGTTTTGCCATAGAGCAACGTGACTTGCTGGCCAGCCTTGAAGCCGTCGCCCGTCACCTTCACGGGCGCACCGGCCAGGATCGGCTTTCCACTCTCGGCTGACTGGAAGTTCACCCGCGCGGACGAGGTGCGATCAACATCGGTGAAGCTGGCCTGCGCCAGGGCTGGCGCGAATGTCAGGGGAGACGCGGACAGCAGCAGGCCCAGCGCGACGGCCTTCAGACCGGGGATTTTCATGCGGATATTCTCCTATGCGTTGAGAGGCATCAGTTTGGCTGAACGGCTTCCGGCTTCAGGTCGATCCAGTAGATCCCCTTCGCCGGCACCGCGAGAAAGCGGTTGTTGATCTCGTCGAGCGTCACCGCCGGGTCGACATCGGCGAACAGCTCCGGGTGAATCCAGGTGGCAAACCGCTCCACTGCGACGATATCCAGCGGCGAGTTGATCAACTGGTGCGAAAAGCCGTGCACACGCCCTGCCTGCACCGCCGAAAGGCTGGATATCCCCTGCCGGGCTGCCATGCGAGCAAGCGAAGCGCGCGCCGTCTCGGCATCATAGCCGGCGCCCAGCACCAGCCCACCGGCCTTTTCAAGATGGGGGCCGCCGGTCGCGATATAGACGTGCGGATCACGCGAGATGATATATTCGAGGTTCAGCTTGCCCCAGTGCTGATCGATCACGTCGCCGCCGATGTTATGCCCGCCGACAAAGTCGATGTAGTTGCCGATGTTGCCGCGGCCGGGCGAGCTGCAGCATTCCTTGCTCATCCCGGCATGCGCTTCCAGAAACACGGTCGGCCGAGCCGCTGCAGGCAGCTTGGCAATGCGATCGGAAACCCGCTTCATATGCTCGGCGCGGAAGGCAATATAGCTCTTCGCCTGTTGCTCACGGCCGGTGAGCTTGCCCAGCAGCAGCAGACTGTTTTCCAGATTCTCAAGCGGCTGCTGGACGAAATCCAGCACCACGACCTTGATGCCCGCTTGCTCGAGCTGTGCGATCTGCGCCTCAGTCACGCCGCTTTCAAGCGAGAGCAGCGCGACATCCGGCCTTGCGGCCAGCAGCGATTCTGCATCGAAGGCTCCGGCCGAGCTGCCGATCTTCGGAAGGTCAGCCAACTGGGGGGACTTGGCCAGCAACTGCCGGTAGGTTTCCTCGCCCAGCCGATTCACATCCTTTGGCCAGGCCACCAGCAGCGACACCGGGTCCGGATGGATCAACCCCAGCGCCACGAGATAGCGGCTGTCGTCGATGGCAATTTTCGTAGCCGGGGCGCCGATTTCGATCGGGCGACCGCGCAGATCGACAAGGGGAGCCGTGTGTTCGGTCTTTGCAGAATCCGCCTGGGGCGAGCAGGCAGGAAGCAGCAGCAAGGCACCCAGGGCGACGATCCCCGGCAGCACCCGCGAAAGCCTTGAAAGCGCGATCGTTCCGGGCTCTGATCTCCCAACATTCAGTGCGATTTTCCCCATGCTCGACGCGTCCCTGTTGAGTTGCAAAGGCCTTGGTTCATCAGCTATTGAGTTTGATGTGCAATATCAATCCAAAAACTGCATCTGAAGGATTCCGGCCTTGCAAGCTTCCACCTGCCGTGCGCACGCAGACGCATGAAGGCAGACCCTCGATTTCAGCTGACCGAGCGTCGCGCAATCCATGACGGATATGCCTATCATATAAGCCTCTGCCTGCCTGACGGACCGGCGCCCGTGAACGGCTGGCCTGCCCTTCTCCTGCTTGATGCCGACGGCTGTTTTGCAACTGCAACCGAGGCGTTGCAGCGCATGGCCCGACGGCCCGACGCAACGGCTGTTGAGCCGATGGTGCTGATTGGGATCGCGCACGCGGGTGATGACAACAAAGCGCGACGCGAGACGGATTTCACCGACTTCGTCCCGACAGAAGGAGAGGAAGGTTCACGCGGTGGCAGTGGGCGCCACTTCCTCGAGTTCCTGCGGCGCGAGGTCATTCAATCCGTTCCGGCACCGCTGGACGGCGGCCGGCTGGCGCTGTTCGGCCATTCGCTGGGGGGCTATTTCACGCTCTGGGCGCTCACGCACGGAGGCTATGGCTTCAGCCGCTTCATCGCTGTCAGCCCGTCCATCTGGTGGGATAGCGAACAGTTGCAGCCGGCGGGGATTGCGGTGGGTGGGAGCAGTCGCGTGCTGTTGCTGGCCGGCGAATGGGAAGGCCCGCTTCCGCCTTGGCAGGCGGCGCTTGAGAACGCCGACAGCGTCCGGAAACGGCGTTCGCAGCGAAACATGATCGAAGCCGCGCGCGAGCTTGGGATGCAGCTTCAGTCACAGTTGGGAGACGGCGGCGCAGCCTTTCATTTGCTGCCGGGAGAGGACCATGCCTCCATCGTGTCGGCAGCCATTCCGCGCGCACTTCGCCTTGCCAGCACCTGATCTGTTTCGAATGGCAATGATAGACACTTTGGGACTGGAGCCGCTGCAGGACATGCTCCGGGCGGGCATGATCAGAAGTTAAATGCGCGGCTGCTGCTGTGCCAGAAGGCCGTCCTGTTCCAATGCTCGCTCGGCACGCCTTCGCGCGCATGTTGGAGGGTGAAGGGCTTGCCGACGAGTAGCGAAGGCTATTTCGATCTCGACTTGACCGGCTTGGCGAGCAAAGCGGCGGGTTCGACGTTCAGCGCCTTGGCGATCCGCCCGATCACGTCGATACTGGCGGCATAGACCCGGCGTTCAAGCGCGCTGATATAGGTGCGGTCGATGTCGGCGCGGTGCGCCAGTTCCTCCTGCGACAAGCCCCGTTCAAGGCGGATGCGCTTGAGGTTGCGCGCCAATATGTCCCGTGTCTCCATGTGCCTGCATAGCACCGCCGTGCAGAGTATTTCACCACGGAGTATGCTCTACATTTGCGCAATGCGGACAGTTGCGAATTGATCGCAACATGCGCTAAGGCCGTGGCGATGCCGACGAACGCCATTGCCTTGACCCGCCTGTTGCTTGCCGAGCGCCCATCGCTTGTGCGGCTCGCGCAGCGTATCGTCGGTAGCGTTCCCGCAGCCGAGGACGTGACACAAAGCCTGTGGTTCCGCGTCCAGCGGGTCGAGGACGACCCGCCCATCGCTAACAGGCGGGCCTATCTGTTCAGGCTGGCAACCAACCTTGCCGTGGACCGCGCGAAGGCCGATCACCGTCATGGCGAGTTGTTCAAGGAAGGGCCGCTTTCCGAAGACGTGGCGGACGAAAGCCCGCTGGCGGAAAGGATGCTGCTCGATCGCGAGGCGTTGGGGCTGGTTCAATCGGCCGTGCGGGAACTGTCCCCCCGGTGCCGCAAGATTCTCCACATGCGCCGCGTCGAGGGTCTGCCCGCAAGTGAAATCGCCTCCCGCCTCGGACTCAGCCGCCAGATGGTCACGCGCTACATCGCGCAGGCCATGGCGCATTGCCTGGATCGGCTCGATCCGGATGAATGAATCCGGGCGGACAGGTTTCCATTTCGCATTTTCGGTCGTCATAAGAAGTGGGGGCAAGCGGAGTTCTGGCGACGCTCTGCTCGCGGAGATATGACGATGCGTGGAGAGCCGCCAATTCCCAAACAGGTCAACAGGCAAGCCGCGCAATGGTTTGCCGAACGCGAATCGGGCGACATGACGGCCGAGGATGAAGCCCGCCTTCGACAATGGCTCGCGTCCGATCCGCAGCACGCCCTTGCGTTCGAGCGTGCGGCAGCGGTCTGGCAATCGATGGACGCGCCGATGCTGGCTCCGGCCCCTCGTCCAGTGCGTCGCAATCCGCGGCGATGGGCGCAGCCGACGCGCAACCATCGGCGGCAATGGATCGGCGGGGCGATCGCGGCCAGCCTCGCGCTGTTCATCGTCCTGGAGAACGACATATCGACGCACTTGCGGGCCGATGCCATGACCGAGAGGGGCGAGATCAGGGAAATCCCGCTGCCCGATGGCTCGACCGCGATGCTCAACACCGGCAGCGCCATATCGTTCGCGCCCGATGGACGAACGGTGACGCTGTTGAAGGGGGAAGCCGCGTTCCGGGTCGCGCCCGATCCCGCGAACCCCTTCTCCGTGATAGCCGGGAACGGCACCAGCACGGCGCTGGGAACGCGCTTCCTCGTCCGGCAGATCGGCGACGGCGCGCGCGTCACCGTCACGGAACATAGCGTGCGTGTCGCCTTGAAACGACAATCGGCCGTGCTGCTCGAAGGCGAAGCGATCGAGTATGACGCTGACAGCCTGGACGGCTCCCGGCCCGCTTCAGTGGCCGATGCCGATGCCTGGACCAGAGGGCGCATGCGGATCGTCAACCGTCCACTGGGCGAGGTCGTGGCGGAATTGGGCCGCTATCATCGCGGCTATATCGGGGTGATCGGCGACCATCTGGCAAATCGCCCGGTGAGCGGCACGTTCGACGTCCGCGATCCTGTGGGCAGCATCGACGTGATCCAGCGGACGCTTGGAATCCGTTCGACCCGGCTTACCGATCGGGTGATCTTGCTCCACTCCTGACGGCGACATGGAAAAATTTCGCGTTTGAGGTTTCCAAATCGCGATCCCGACAGTCTGCATTAATGAGGGCAATTCGCATTAGCGAAAGGTCCTGACAGTGCCTTAACAGCTTCGGGGGAACCAAGAGCGTGATTTCCAAGGGTAGCCAAACCGCGAACATCCGTCCATTGCGCTCGGCGCTGGGGGCGATCCTTCTGACCTCGACGGGTCTTGCCACCGCCGCGCTCGCGCTTCCCGCTCCGGCAACGGCGCAAGCCGTCCGTGGCTATGACATTCCCGCTGGCTCGCTCGCGGATGCCATCAACAGTTTTGGCGAACAGAGCGGCGCGCAAATCCTTTATGATGCGGCGCTGACGCAGGGGCGTAGTTCGGCGGGCCTCAAAGGACAGTTCGGCGTAGCGGAGGGGCTGTCCCGGCTGCTGGCCGGATCGGGGGTAACCTTCCGGCACACCGGCCCCAACATCTTCACTTTGGAGCCCGCGCCGCAATCGGCGGATGGCGCGATCCAGCTTGGGCCGGTGCGGGTCGAGGGAGAGGGTGTTGCTACCTCCAACTCTTATGCCAGTTTGACCAGCGATCCGGCCGCTACGGAAGGAACGGGCAGCTACACGGCGCGGTTGTCCAGCACAGCCACCGGCCTTCCGCTCACACCACGAGAGGTGCCCCAGTCCGTCTCGGTCGTCACGCGGCAACAGATGGACGATCGGGGCGTGACGTCGATCGCTGACGCATTGCGTAGCGCAACCGGCGTCATCATCCAGAATCTCGATAGTGAGCGCCTGGGCTTCCAGACGCGCGGCTTTTCCATCGACAACATTCAACAGGACGGCGTTTCTGCCGCTTATGACGGAGTTCTGGACGGGGGAGCCACGCTTACCGACACCGCCATCTATGATCGGATCGAGATCGTGAAAGGCGCGGCAGGCCTGCTGAGCGGAGCAGGAACCCCCGGTGGCCTCGTCAACATGATCCGCAAGCGTCCCACGGAAAAGTTTCAGGCCTCTGTGACGGGAATGATCGGATCATGGCAGAATTATCGCGGCGAACTCGACATCAGTGGTCCGCTGACAGAAGGGGGGACGGTTCGCGGCCGTTTCGTAGCCGCTATACAGGACCAGCAGTCATGGCAGGACCATTATAAGCAAACCAAGAACATCCTCTACGGTATCATTGAAGCCGATGCCACGCCGACGACGCTCGTGACAGCCGGACTGGACTATAGGACTCTCACCCCCCGCGGTTCGACCTGGACCGGCTTCCCAATGATGTTCACAGATGGAACGCCAACCGACTGGGAGCGATCGTTCAATCCAGGCGCGCGCTGGAGTCGCCGGGACATCAAAAGGCGCACGATCTTCGGAAGTATCGAACAGAAACTGGTCGAAGACTGGTCATTGAAGCTAAAATTCGACGGCATGCGATCCAAGCTTGACTCTATGCTCGGTAGCGCCAGCGGCGGCAATCCCGACCGGGAAACTGGTGAAGGCATGTTCTATTTCATCGGCAAATTCGCGAACGATCATATCCAGAATACTGTCGATGCCGAGGTGAAGGGCACCGTGCATCTGCTGGGGCGCGAGCATCAAATCGTGGCGGGGTATCGCTGGTCCCGCTCGGACATCGATGGCCCCTTATACAATTCGATCTATCCGGCTTTTGAGGGCAGCATTTATGACTGGAACGGGCTCTACCCGGAACCGGCCATTCCGCTGGCCGGCAATTACAAGAATGGCGAGCGGCAGGACGGCCTGTATTTCGCCGCCCATCTCAATCCGGTGGAAGGATTGCGCGTCGTGCTGGGGTCGCGCCTGACCAATCATCGGGTTTTTACAAACAACTATTACGACGATGTCGCAACACCGAACTTAAATATTTCGTATGAAGAGAAAAACGTCTGGACCCCATATGCTGGCGTAATAGTCGATTTGAATAGGAATCTATCTCTATACGCAAGCTATACTGACATTTTCCAAATCCAGCAAAACCTAGATACGAACTTCAATCAGTTGCCTCCCATGAAGGGAAAGAGCTATGAAGCAGGTATCAAGGGAGGCTGGCTCGATGGCAATCTCAATGCCAGTGCGGCGTTGTTCCAGATCGAGCAAACCAACCTCGCAGTCTATCTTGGGTTGGTGCAGGACATTCAGGTCTATGATGTCGTCCCCGGTGCGAAATCGAAAGGTGTCGAACTGGAGATCAGCGGCACGCCGCTTCAGGGTTGGAATATATCCGGAGGTTACACCTATAGTCATGTCCGCGATGGCGATGGCCAGTTGCTTTTCAGCACCATGCTGCAGACGACCCAACCGGCGCACGTCGCCAAATTGCACACAAGCTACAATCCGGGCGGCGCCCTCAACCGGCTTACAGTCGGGGGAGGTATTGACTGGCAGAGCAAATTCTTCGGCAACATCTGGAGTCCGATTGAAGACGTCGGTTACGCTCGCTTCACACAAGGCTCATACGCGCTGGTCGATCTCTTTGCCGAATACCGGATAACCGATGGAATCAACGCCCGTTTTAATGTAAAAAACCTGTTTGATAAGAAATACTATACGGGTCTCGGCCTGTTCGAGACTGGTTTCTATGGCGAACCACGCAGCGTCCTGCTGACCGTGAAGGCCAATTTCTGATACGGGCGGAAAACGGCATCTCGGTGATGTCATTCCGTCAGTCGATGGCGCAGCTTCACACCTGGGCAGGACTCCTGCCTGGGTGGTTGCTGTTTGCCATTTTCGTTTTTGGAACGACCGCTTTCTTTCAGCAGGAGATTTCCTGCTGGATGCGGCCCGAACTCGGCAATGGCGCGGTGTCACGCGAGGCATTGGACAGGGCGGCAGTCCATCTCTCGGCTAAAGCGCAGGATGCGGCACACTGGACTATATCGCTGCCGCTCGGTCGCGGCGGCGAGCCACTTTCGATTTCCTGGGAACGACGCGAAGGCGTTATGGGAGCATCCGGCGAGGCGAAGCTCGATCCTGTCAGCGGGCAGGAAGTCGCCGTTCGCGATACGAGTGGTGGCTGGTTCCTCTACCGATTCCACTATGATCTTCATTATATGCCGGTGATGTGGGCGCGCACTCTCGTCTGCGTCGCTGCGCTGGCCATGCTGGTGGCGGTCCTTTCAGGGATCGTCACGCATAAGAAGATATTTGCCGATTTCTTTCTGCTTCGCTTCGGCAAGGGGCAGCGGTCATGGCTGGACGCACATAATGTCACCGCCGTTCTGGCGCTGCCTTTCCACCTGATGATTACTTACACCGGGCTGGTCACGCTCCTGTTCACCTTGATGCCCTGGGCCATCACCGCCAATTTCCCGACAACGGATGCTTATTATGAGGCGGCTTTCCCTCCTGGCCCCAAGGCGGAAGCGAGAGGTAAGACCGCGTCGCTGCTACCGCTGCCCGAACTGGTCGGCCGGGCGAAAGCCGCCCTGACGGGTGACGATCCCGGCTATATCGCCATCAGCAATCCGGGTGATGCCAATGCCATTGTCGAGGCATGGCCGCATTATGATCGGCTCGCTGGCACACGAAGCGCGGTCTTTCTGAACGGCGTCACCGGCGAAGTGCTGCAAGCGCCGTCAACAGCAGGCGGCGCGCGGGTCACGCAGACGGTGATGATCGACCTGCACGCGGGCCGCTTCTCCGGCCCGGTTCTGCGCTGGCTCTATTTCCTGTCCGGCATCGGCGGGACGGTGATGGTGGCGAGCGGGCTTGTCCTGTGGACGGTGAAGCGCCGCGCCAAGCTGCCCGATCCGACGCGGCCCCATTTCGGCTTCCGGCTGGTCGAGCGGCTGAACATCGGCGTGATCGCCGGATCATGCGCCGGGATCGCGGTCTATTTCCTCGCCAATCGGCTGTTACCACTGGACGTGGCGAACCGCGCCGATTGGGAGATCAACAGCCTGTTCATCGTCTGGGGCGCTGTGTTCGTCTGGACTATTGCTCGCCCCACAAAGCGGGCATGGTTGGAGGCATTGTCCGCCTGCGCGGCGCTCTATGCCCTGGTGCCTGCGGTGAACGCCCTGACCACGCCGCGCGGCCTGATCCCCAGCCTGATCGCGGGGGATTGGGTCTTTGTCGGCTTCGACCTTGTGATGCTGGCAATGGCGGCCGCTTGCGCCTTCACGGCATGGAAGGTCGCAACCCACAAACCTAAGGCGTTGCCTCGTAAGAAGCGCATGACGGCCGAGGCGGCCCTATGATCCACGCGGCAACCTTCCTTCTGTCCTTGACGGGCTTCGCCCTCCTGCTGCTCGCCATGCCTCGGCATCAACAGGATTGGCTCCGTCGCAAGCTGCCCCCCTCGCTGGGCCGCACCCTGCGCCTGTCCGGCTTCGCCGCGCTGGCGCTGGCCTTCGCGGTTGCCGGGCTGGGCCTTGGCTGGGGCTATGGCGCGGTGGCCTGGTTCGGATGGCTGACAATGGCGGCGGCGCTGGTCGTCACCGCCAATACCAATCGCGATCGGATCAGGCGAAAGGTGCGGCCATGATCCGCCTGACCGAACAGGCGCGCGGGCGCTGGTCGGCGGTGTTCCGCATCGTTGCGGGGACGTTGGGCGCTTATGGACTGACCTCGCTCGCGACCGTTGCTCTGTCGCTCCTGCTGGCGCGGATCGGCATGAGCCGGGTCGAGGCCGTCACCGCCGCCACGCTGTCGAGCTTCGCCATCTTCGCCGTCATCGCCATGGCGGCGTTTCATGCGCGCAGCGCGGCGCGGGCGTGGGGCTGGCTGCTCGCTTTGGGCCTGCCGCTCGCGCTGGCCGTCCTTCCCCTGTCGCCCGGAACATATCCATGAAGCCACTTGTCGCCTTTCGGGATGAGCGGGAAGAAGCGGACGAGCCCGTTCTGCCCCTGCGCCCGATGGATGCTCCGGCACCAACCGAGCGGAGCGTCTATGCGCCCCCGGCAAGCAGCCGCATCATTGGCCTGGCCGGCACGGTCGCGATCTTCGCGGCGGCCGTGGCAGGATTCTTCATCACCATCAGCCAGGTCGTCCCGGTCAAACCGCCGTCCGCGCTGACGGTGGTGAACCTGCGGGCGGAAGCCTCGCCGCCAGAAACGCCACCGCAGGAAAAAGAAGCGCCCAAGCCGGTTGAGAAGAAGGAACAATCGGCACCGCGCAGGGTGCAGCCGGTCGAACCAATCATAGTTCCGGTCGCGCCGGTATCGGTGCCGATTCCCGTCACGACGCCCAGCCCCGCCGATCCCAGCCCGAAAGAACCGGAAACGGCCGCGCCCAGTACCATGCCCGCGCCGCCAGCGCCCCAGGTGGCGAGCAATGCCCACGACACATGGGAGGGGCGCGTTCTGGCGGCCTTGCATAAGGAGCGGCGCTATCCGCGTGCCGCGATGGCGCGACGGCAACAGGGGGTGCCCTATATCCGCTTCGTCATGGACCGCGAAGGCAAGGTGCTGTCGTCGCGGCTCGAACGGTCGTCCGGCTTCCCCGAACTGGATCGCGAAGCCGTCGCGCTTGCCCGTCGGGCGTCGCCGCTCCCCAAGCCGCCGGACGACAAGCCCGGCGACACGCTCGAACTGGTCGTGCCGGTCGAGTTCTTCATGCGATGATCGAAATGTCCGTTGCCCTGCGCCGTCGCTCCCATGTCGAGCGCAAGGCGCTGGCGTTGCTGCGCGGTGGCACGATCGGCCTGTCAAGCGGGGAACGCTCACCCGCCGCTGCGCAACTCCGGGCCTTTGCCGATCTTCGGCGGTTGGCTGAACACAACGGCCTTGTCGTGCGGCCGGTGGATTCGCCGTGGGTCGGCGCCGATGAATTGCGCCTGTTGGCGTGGCTGGCCGAGGCGCAGCGCGTCGCTGGCCACAGAAGCGCGCCGGATGATCCCGCGCTTCTCATCGCCATCGCACGCTGTGCGGGTCTGCTCGAAGGTCTGCGGCTGCGGTTGACGCCGTTGACGCTCTACGGCGCGCGGCTGCGGGCCTTAGACATAGTTTCGGACATCTTTGCGAAACGCGAAAACCCTGTGGGCTCGACGCAAGCTGTCGAGCGATGTCCGGGAAAACCCGATACGTGCAGCTATATCTCCTGCCCCGAGTAGTTCGGAAGCTGCCCGCTCGTCGATCTCATCCAGAACTGTCAGCTTTCGAGCCAAGCAATCGCAACCGGTTCGGGACGCACATCCTCAGCCCCGCGGCGCGAATACGCGCTATGGCCCCTGGTATCGCCTGAGCGATGAATTGGGCGGTGGCGGCCATGCCATAACGATCATGCTGTGCGGAGATCGCCAGAGCGGGCACGGCGATCCGCGCATAAGCCAGGTGAGGCGAATAGGCCAAAGGCGCATGTCGTAGGCTTACTCTGTTCGATCGTTGAAGGGGGATGTGCATAATCCCGATGGCTGGCTTATAGTTGGTTGCGCTACTCAGGAGGTCATGATGGCGAAACAGCAAGCGGAGCGGGACGGGAAAAACTTCACCCTGGGCCTTTCGCGGTTCGCCTCCATCAGCGCCGTCGAAGGCATTTATTTGTCCGAGGAGGCGAAACAGGAGTTTCTTGCGGACGATCGCCGTCGCGCCACGCCCGCCGAGCGTCGCCAGCGCATCATTGCGAAATACGCCGCGAAAGCGTGACCCTGCCCCTGTGCATGAAGCGTTCGACGATCCTTACTGCTATCCGGGCGCCGAAGTCCTCCGCAATCGCCTGAACCTGACCGAACCGGCCAGTCTCGAAGCCTTCGAGACCGAGATCACCACTGCTCGCGCCACCGAGCCTTTGCCCAACGGCCGGTTCGGCGTCGCGCATTATCGCGCCATCCACCGGCATCTGTTCCAGGATGTCTATATCTGGGCGGGCAAGTTCAGGACGGTCCGCCTCGCCAAAGGAGGCAGTGCGTTCTGCTATCCCGAATATATCGAGCCCGAAATGGTCAAGCTGTTCGCGCGGCTCGGCGCCGACGACGGGCTTCGCAAGCGGGACCGGGGTGCTTTTGTCGATGGTGCCACGGCTTTTCTCGCCGACCTCAATCACATCCATCCGTTCCGCGAAGGCAATGGGCGCACCCAGCTCGCCTTCATGGCATGGCTGGCGGATCGTGCCGGGCACCCGCTGACGTTGGAGCGGCTCGATCCGGAGGCCATGCTTCAGGCCATGATCGCGAGCTTCCATGGACAGACGCCTCTGCTCCGGGCGTTGCTCCACGATCTGGCGGCCTGATTCCGGTGACTGCGACATCGGGGTCAAGCGTCCCGCCGAGACGGATATGCAGATGACGCAATGGATCGAGGCGCGGGAATTCCGGCAGGCTGGGGCACGGAGTTTCCTTGCGACGATGGCGAGCGCCGTGGTGACGGCTGCGCTATTGTCGTGGTGGCGCTTTTCGGCTATCGGCGCCGCCGCATCACCATGATCGCGGTGATGCGTTGGAGAAATGCATTGCTGGACCTGGCCGTCATTCGGGGCGTCGTGCCCGCCGGTTTCCAGCCCTTCTCGTAAGCGTCCCCCACGGCGCTGCGGCAGGGCGGGCGATCCGCTGCCGCGCTTCGAGAAATCCGAACATCTGAAGACAGTCGAAGGGACGCGTGCGCGCGTCGCCTCGCGGCGAAGTGGGACATCATGGACGAATATCAGATCGTCCGGGGCATGCTGCTCCGGGCCGGTCGCGGGCAGCCTGCGACCGCACCGATCGCGAAGGCGATCGTCGAATGGGTGCAGCCGCACGCCGACTGGCTGACGGGCCGTTCGCAGGCCGCGGATGCGGAACTGGGCTGGGAGGACCTGCTTCGCGGCGTCGCGGCGGAGCGGGCGCATGACGCCGCGCGCCCGCAAGTGCTGCAACTCGCAGAAGAGCTGGCGTCGCTGCTCGGGTTGGAGCCGCTCGATGGCGCGCTGCTCAGGCTGATGATCGCGTGCGATCGATTGCCGCGCGCGGCCGGACTGCTCAGGATCCTGACCCGGCATGGGCATGATCTTCCCACCTTGCTAGGCGAACTTGCCGGCGCGGAGCCGCATGACGCGGAGCGGATGGCGCGGCGCAGCCCGGTGCTGCGGCTGGGGCTGATCGGTTTTGCCGCCAACCGGCAGGGCGAGGTGCAGATCGACATCCGCTGGATGCTCGAACGGCTGCTCGATCGCGCGCCGCCGTCCGGCGCGGCGATGATCGACGCGCTGGCAGGCAATCGCCAGTCGACGAGCCTCGATCTCGGCGACTTTGCGCATGTCGCCGATGCCGATTTCCTCGCGCGGTTGCTGCGCGGCGCGATTCGGGCGCGCGCGGTCGGGATCAACCTGCTGATCCACGGCCCGCCAGGCACCGGCAAGACCGAGTTCGCCAAGACGCTTGCCGCTGCCGCGGACGTGACGTTGCACGGCATCGGGGAAGCGGATGAGGATGGCGAGGAACCGACGCGCTTGGATCGGGTCCATGCGCTGCAGCTTGCGCAAAGGCTGCTGGCGCCCCGTGGTGGGGCTGCCCTGCTGTTCGACGAGATGGAAGATCTGATCGGCGGGACGGAACGCTCTTCGGGCGACTGGTTTTCCAAGCGGGAAGGCAGCAAGGTGTTCGTCAACCGGATGCTGGAGGCCAATGCGGTGCCGGTGATCTGGACGACCAACGCCATCGGCAATATCGACGATGCGATCCTTCGGCGGATGAGCTTCGTGGTGAAGCTCGACCTGCCGCCGCGCCGCGCCGCGTTGCGGATGCTCGACCGGGTCGCTCGCGATGAAGGGGTGCGGCCCGGCGACGGCTTCCAGCGGCTGATCGAACGCGCGCCGGAAACCGCGACCGTGCTGCGTGTCGCGGCGCGCGCGGCCCGGCTGGCGGAAGAGGGGGATGGCGGCGTTCGCGCCGCTGCCGCTCTGGTCCGCGCGCTTCGCGGAGGCGACCTGCCGGCCGATGGAGCGGAAGCGCTCGACCTCGATCTGTTCGAAACCGACCGGCCGATCGCACCGTTGTTCGCCGCTCTGCGCGAGAGTGGTGCAGCCGATGTCTCGCTGCTGCTCATCGGTCCGCCCGGGACCGGCAAGACCGCGCTCGCCCATCATCTGGCCCGGGCGCTCGACCGGCCGCTGATCGTCAAGCGCGCTTCGGACCTGCTCTCCAAATGGGTCGGCGAGACGGAGGCGCGGATCGCCGACGCCTTTGCCGAAGCCCGGCGGCGCGAGGGCGTGCTGCTGTTCGACGAGGTGGATTCGCTGCTGTTCGACCGGACGACCGCACGCAACAGTTGGGAAGTGGGGCAGGTCAACGAGTTGCTCGGCTGGCTCGACCGTCACCCATTGCCGGTGGTCGCCGCCACCAACCACGCCGGAAGGCTCGATCCCGCGACTTTGCGGCGCTTCGTGTTCAAGCTGGAATTGCGCCCGCTTGGAGGCGCGAAAGCGGCGCAGGCCTTCGGTCGTTTCTTCGGGATGGCGGCGCCTGCGGAGCTGACGGAACTGCGCAACCTGACGCCGGGGGATTTCTCGGTGGTGGCGCGGCAGCTTCGACATGCACCTGTCGCCGATGCGCTGGAGATCGTCGAGCGGCTGCGATTGGAAAGCGTGGTGAAACCCGAACACGGCAGCAGGATCGGCTTTTGAAAGGGGCGCTGATCAGATTGAGTGTCGAGGCATGGCGATAGCTGACACTCCCTGTCTGCTGAGAGGCAGGCACGTTATATGGACGATGATTGTCACTCGCCTCAAATACATACTGCGCCTAGGTGGCGAATCTGCTCAGAACGGTATCCAGAAGCCAAAAAGGCCAGCGCCGTGGCGCTGGCCTTATCTGGTGCGTACTGACACTTGTTAGCCGCCAGATCGCGATCTCTGAAAATTCAAAATAGCTTTCATGCCACCCTCGGTCAAGCCGTAATCGACCGTCATCGACATAACATGGTTGTAATCGAATGGTTGAACCGACAGATGTCCTCTCGATTCACTTCGTCTCTTATGGAAGGAGTTTTAATCAAATCAGTCTATGCTCAGATCTCATTTATTGTAAATCCATAACTGTCATCGTGTGGGTGGGCGTTTACGTAATTACGACCTTGATTATGTAATTGAAACGAATGATCATGGCTGAAAGGGGAAGTAACGAATCATGTATTGGCGTTTGGGGGCAGATGTTGGCACCAACTCGCTCGGGTGGGCGGCGATCCAACTAAATGCAGATGGCGCGCCAGGTCGCATTCTCGCAGCCGGCTCCCGTATCTTTTCCGACGGACGCGAGCCGAAGTCCGGCGCGTCACTCGCAGTCAACCGCCGCGATGCCCGCGCCACGCGTCGGCGCCGCGATCGTTTTTTGCAGCGTCAGCGCGCGCTGATGAAATATCTGGTGGCGGACGGGCTGTTTCCAGCCGACGAAGCCGAGCGCAAGGCGCTGAATACACTCGATCCGTTCGCCCTGCGGGCCCGCGCGCTGGACGAGGCGCTACCGTTGCCGCACCTTGGCCGGGCGGTCTGGCATCTGAACCAGCGGCGCGGCTTCAAATCCAACCGCAAGGCCGATCGGCCCGACGACGATTCCGGCAAGATAGCGGTTGGCGTCGATCGGCTGGTGGCCGCCATCGCCGACAGCGGCGCCCGGACGTTCGGGGAATGGCTGCACGGCCGCCGTCAGGGGACGGAGGAGTATCCGGAGGGGCTGTCGGTTCGCACCCGGCTGCGCCCGGAGGAAGGCGCGGTTGCCAAGGGCATGGGCTATGATTTCTACCCCGGCCGCGCGCTGATCGAAGAGGAATTCGACGCGATCTGGGCCGCGCAGGCGCCGCACCATCCCGAGGTTCTGACGCCAGAGGTTCATGACCGGCTGTTCGAAATTCTGTTCCACCAGCGCCCGCTAAAAACGCCTCAGATCGGCACCTGCACCTTCGGCAACGGCGAGACGCGGCTGGCAAAGGCGCATCCTTTGTTCCAGCGCCGCCGGCTGCTGGAGGAAGTGAACGCGCTCAGGATCGTCCGCGCGGGAAAGGTGGCTGAGCGGCTGACGCCGGAACAGCGAGACCTTCTGGTGCTGAAACTGAAGGACAAGGCCGAAGTCAGCTTCGAAACGCTGCGCAAGACGCTCCGTCTCGACGAGGATGCGCGCTTCAACAAGGAAAGCGAGAATCGCACGAAGCTGAAAGGCGATGAAGTCGCCGCGGTAATGGGCGGCAAAACCCGCTTTGGCACGCGCTGGGCTCACCTGTCGTTCGAGGCGCAATATGCGATCGTCGAACGGCTGGAAGCGGCGGAGAGCGATGCGGATGTCGCGGCTTTTCGCGACTGGGTCGCCGAGGCGCATGATCTGCCGCCAGAGGCGACGAAGGCGATCGCCGCCGCGCGCCTTCCCCAAGGGCATGGCCGCTTCGGCGAGAGCGTCACCCGCGGGCTGATCGATGCGCTCACCCATGAACGCGATGGCGATGGGCGGGTGGTCGTCTACAGCGAGGCGGTCGAACGGCTGGGGCTGCACCACAGCGATTTCCGCACCGGAGAGATTCGCCAGAGCCTGCCCTATTATGGCGCTGTGCTCGATCGCCATGTGATGCCGGGCAGCGGCAACCCCGACCATCCGGAGGAAAAGCGGCTTGGGAAGTTGACCAACCCAACCGTGCATATCGGGCTCAATCAGCTTCGGCGCACGGTGAACAGGCTGATCGAGCGTTTCGGGCCGCCCGCCGAGATCGCGATCGAGCTGGCGCGCGAGCTGAAGCTGACCGACGAGGAAAAGAAGCGCCACAACCGCGAGAATAACGAGAACCGACTGGCGGCGGAAAAGCGCTCGGCAAAGCTGGCGGAGATCGGCCAGCCCGACACCGGTGCCAACCGCGCGTTGCTGAAGCTGTGGGAAGAACTCAATCCGGGGAACTGCCTCGATCGCCGCTGCATCTACTCCGGCGAACAGATTTCGATCGATATGCTGTTCAGGCCCGGCGCGGTCGAGATAGACCATATCCTGCCCTTCACCGCTACACTGGACGACAGCAACGGCAACAAGCTGGTCTGCATCGCACAGGCCAACCGCTTCAAACGCAAGCGTTCACCCTGGGAGGCCTGGGGCGGCACGGCGCAATGGGCCGAAATCGCCGAGCGCGCCTCCCGCCTGCCGCGCGGCAAGCGCTGGCGCTTCGAGCCCGATTCGATGGCGCGCTTCTCCGCCGATGGCGGCTTCCTCGCCCGGCAACTGGTCGATACGCAGTATCTCTCGCGGCTGGCGCGCGATTATCTGTCTTCGCTTTATCCCGAAACCGGCGAAGGCAGCGGCAAGGTGTGGGTTTCCCCCGGCCGGTTGACCGAAATGGTCCGCCGCAAGCTGGGCCTAAACGATCTGCTGCCCGATCATAACTATGCCGGCGGCGACCAGCCCAAGAACCGGCTCGATCACCGCCACCATGCCATCGATGCGATTGTCGTCGCCATCGTCGACCGCGGCATGCTCAACGCCATTGCCCGCGCCTCCGGCCTGGAGGGGCAGGAAGGCCGCGAGCGCATCCATATCCCCGCCCCCTGGGACGGTTTCCGCGATGAGGTGGCGGAGGTCGTGCGCGGAATCGTCGTCAGCCATCGCCCGGATCATGGTACGGCCGGCCATGGCAATGGCTCGACTGCCGGACGCCTCCACAACGACACCGCCTATGGACTGACCGGCGAGACGGACGCCAAAGGCAATTCGATCGTCGTGCGCCGCAAGCCGCTTGGCAGCCTCAAGCCCGCAGACGTGGCGGCGATCCGCGACCCGGATTTGCGCGTCGCCCTCCATGGCGCGACGGCGGGGCTTGCAGACAAGGCTTTCGAGCAGGCGCTCGTCCGCTTTTCCCGCACGGGCCCGCTGCAGTTTCGCGGCATTCGCCGCGTGCGATTGACCGAGCCGCTGACGGTGATCCCGATTCGTGATGCAACGGGCCGGGCCTACAAGGGCTACAAAGGCGATTCCAATTATCGCTATGACGTGTGGGAACTGCCGGATGGGAAATGGCTCTCCGACGTCGTCTCGATGTTCGACGCGCATCAGCCTGGCGAGCGGCCCCGCCCGCACCCCGCCGCCCGGCGCGTGCTGAGCCTGCATCAGGACGACATCATCGCCATCGAGCCGGATGGCGGCGAGCGCCGGCTGATGCGCGTCGTGAAATTTGGCCAGAGCGGCCAGGTGACGCTCGCCGCGCCGAACGAGGCAGGCGATCTGAAACGGCGCGACTCCGCCTCGAACGACCAGGATCCGTTCAAATATATCGCCCCGACTGCGGGCGGGCTGAAAAGGGCGCGCGCGCGAAAGGTGGGTGTGGACGAAATCGGCCGGGTGCGGGATCCCGGCTTTCCGGCGCGCACCGCCCGCCGCGCCACGCGGCGGAAAAGGGTGGAGTAAGAAGCGTGGAGCGGATTGTCGACATCGCCACCGATGGCCGCCACCTGTCCGCGCATCGCGGCTTTCTGGTCGTGGCCGAAGATCGTGTCGAAGTCGGGCGCGTGCCGCTTGACGACATCGCGGCAGTGATCGTGCACGCGCATGGAGTCACCTGGTCGACCAATCTTGTCGTCGCGCTTGCCGAGCGCGGGGCGATCCTGCTGCTGTGCGGCAGCAACCATGCCCCGGTCGCCGTCTGCCTGCCGCTCGATGGCCATCACGCGCAGAACGGGCGCATGCGCGCGCAATGGGAGGCAGGACGCCCGCTTTCAAAGCAGCTTTGGCGGCGGCTTGTGGTGGCGAAGATCCGCTGGCAAGGCGCGGCTCTGGCGGCTGCCGGGAAAAACCATGAGCCTTTCAATCTCCTGGCACGCCGCGTCGGTTCGGGGGATCCGGACAATGTCGAGGCTCAGGCTGCGCGGCGCTACTGGCCGCTGCTTATGGGCGAGGATTTCCGCCGCGATCGGGGCGCAGACGGAACGAACGCCTTGCTGAATTATGGGTATACCATCCTGCGCTCGCTTTGCGCGCGAGCCGTGGTCGCGGCCGGACTGCATCCTTCCATTGGCGTGCACCATGCAAATCGCGGCAATGCCTTCGCGCTTGCGGACGATGTGATCGAGCCTTTCCGGCCGCTGGTCGATCTGCTGGCGCTTCGGCTTCTGGCTGCAGGGACAGCCACCGTCACTCCTGGAGCCAAACGCGCTTTCGCCCGGTTGATTGCGCTGGACCTGCCGGGTGAATCCGGAACGACCACGCTGACCAACGCGGTGACGCGTCTCTGCCAGACGCTCGCCGGCGCCTTTCAGAGCGGCCGGGCGACCGACCTCTGGATTCCGGCGCCACCCTCGGCTCTCGAACTTGCGGGGCTTGATTCGCTTCTGGTCGAGCCGTGAGCGCGACCCGGCTCAGTGGGTATCGCCTGATGTGGATTTTCGTGATGTTCGATCTTCCGGTCCTCACGCGCGAACAATCGCGGGCGGCGACCAGATTTCGGGAATATCTGCTGGACGAAGGCTTTGAGAAAAGCCAGTTTTCAGTCTATGCTCGTTTCTGCAACGGCAAGGAAAATTATGAAGCATATTGCCGAAGAATCGAGGCAAACCTGCCTGAAAAGGGCGATATCCACATTCTGACTTTCACGGATCGGCAATATGAAAACATTGTCCGCTTCTCAGGCCAGCATAGGCGACGACAACGCAAAAACCCCGATCAACTTGCGCTTTTCTGAGGATATGCAGCATTTCAGGCTATGCTGGATGCGACATTATTCATTGAGATTCAATAAGATAATGGAACATCTAGCATAGTCGTTCAGAGATCGCGGTCCAGCGGCAACTCCGCTCGGCCTTTTCCATCCCCCTCGCGAGCATAGTCGTTCAGAGATCGCGGTCCAGCGGCAACGCGAGAGCCGCATAGACGTTCCGGATGAGAAGCATAGTCGTTCAGAGATCGCGGTCCAGCGGCAACATCCAGAGGACGGGGTCGTTAGCCGTGGAAGCATAGTCGTTCAGAGATCGCGGTCCAGCGGCAACTCTGGGGCTGGCGGGACGGCACGGACTGAAGCATAGTCGTTCAGAGATCGCGGTCCAGCGGCAACTGCTCTCGCCGCATCTGCTCGAGCTGCTGCAGCATAGTCGTTCAGAGATCGCGGTCCAGCGGCAACACGATTGCCGGCAAACGGGCGCAGCGAGATAGCATAGTCGTTCAGAGATCGCGGTCCAGCGGCAACCCTTCAGTGCGACGTGCGCGAAGTTCTGGAAGCATAGTCGTTCAGAGATCGCGGTCCAGCGGCAACTGTCTCTCGCCCGAGGATATTCCAACGATGAGCATAGTCGTTCAGAGATCGCGGTCCAGCGGCAACTGCAGGACGCTCGACGGCCTTGTAAGCATCAGCATAGTCGTTCAGAGATCGCGGTCCAGCGGCAACTCGATTATCTCAGCTATGAGAAATTCCGGGAGCATAGTCGTTCAGAGATCGCGGTCCAGCGGCAACTCATGAATTCCGCCTCCGTCCGCACCGAAAAGCATAGTCGTTCAGAGATCGCGGTCCAGCGGCAACGTTCGACGCCAAGCTGAAAGCAAGCGGAAAAGCATAGTCGTTCAGAGATCGCGGTCCAGCGGCAACTGTCGGGACCGCCGACCAATGACTATTGGAGCATAGTCGTTCAGAGATCGCGGTCCAGCGGCAACAAGTGGTGTCCATGGGCGAAGATGTCGGCGAGCATAGTCGTTCAGAGATCGCGGTCCAGCGGCAACGAAATCGCCTGCTGGATGATCGGCGTGGAGAGCATAGTCGTTCAGAGATCGCGGTCCAGCGGCAACGCGGGCAGCGCGTGATCCGCTTCATCGAAAAGCATAGTCGTTCAGAGATCGCGGTCCAGCGGCAACCCAGCGGCCCCTTGCCGGTCGCCATGAATTAGCATAGTCGTTCAGAGATCGCGGTCCAGCGGCAACTGATCCCGGGCGGCTCCACGGCCGAGACGAAGCATAGTCGTTCAGAGATCGCGGTCCAGCGGCAACACACCTGCGAAACGCATGACGTAGGGCACAGCATAGTCGTTCAGAGATCGCGGTCCAGCGGCAACGGTTCGTGACACTTACGCTTGGTCCCGAGTGCATAGTCGTTCAGAGATCGCGGTCCAGCGGCAACCAGTCACGGCGCTTCGTTTCCGTAGGCGGGAGCATAGTCGTTCAGAGATCGCGGTCCAGCGGCAACCTCCAATGGAGCGTGACGACGGCTCCAAGGGCATAGTCGTTCAGAGATCGCGGTCCAGCGGCAACAGCACGAAGCGACGCGAACGGAAACATGTTGCATAGTCGTTCAGAGATCGCGGTCCAGCGGCAACCAGAACATCATCTTGCTCTACTTCAGCTTGGCATAGTCGTTCAGAGATCGCGGTCCAGCGGCAACCGAAGGAAACATCTGATCATCCCAGCGCCAGCATAGTCGTTCAGAGATCGCGGTCCAGCGGCAACTCGATCACCACAGTTGCGATGTCGTCGATGGCATAGTCGTTCAGAGATCGCGGTCCAGCGGCAACTCGATCACCACAGTTGCGATGTCGTCGATGGCATAGTCGTTCAGAGATCGCGGTCCAGCGGCAACGCGGTCGGCGTGCGCGGCATGTCGAAGTTCAGCATAGTCGTTCAGAGATGGCGGTCCAGCGGCAACTTCACCACCGACATGGCGCTCGCCGACGGAATCATGGTCATTCTCCGCCAGGTGGCTAGGCCATTGCCCATTCGGCTGCAATGCGCCCGACTTCAGCCAAAACCGCCTGATGCCGGTCTTCGACCTGGTCGGTAAACTCCCCGCTGTCGAAGTAAGCCGATATAATGACTGGGGCTCTGTGCGGCGGAAAGATGATGGCGACATCATTGCACTTGTTCGTGATCCCGATGTCGCGACCGGTTCCGGTTTTATTGCCCACCCGCCAGCCGGCAGGCAGGCCGGCGCGGATACGCTTTGGACCTGTTTTGGTATCCACCATCCATTGAAGCAGAATTTGGCGCGAGGCTGGCGATAAAATGTCGCCTGTCGTCAGACGCCCGACAAGCCGGGCCATGGCAAGCGGCGTGGTCGTGTCGCGCAAATCCGCGGAGAGGACCATGCCCAACATCGGTTCATACCGATCGAGCCGCGTCACCACGTCCCCCATGCCGCGAAATTTCGCAGTTACTCCGGCAGGACCGCCCAGCCGCCTGACCAACAGATTGGCTGCCGTGCCGTCGCTCAATATCTGTGCCGCTTCGGCCAGGGCTGCGATGCTCATTCCGCCTTCGCGGAGATTCTCGCGGGTTATTGGCGACCATGTGAGAAGATCGGCCTGAGTATAGGGCAGTATTTCCGCAAGGTTTAACCTGCCGGCGTCGGCTTCGCGCAGGCAAGCGCCCACCAAGGCCAGCTTGAACGACGAACACATGGCGAAATGCTCGTCCATGCGGTTCCCGCTCTGCTCGAGCGTGGCGGTGTCGAGGAAGCAGACACCAAGCCGCGCTGCGCCGGTTTCCAGTTCACGCAGGCGTTCGACAGCGTGGAAGCGTTGCCTCGGCGCGGCCATGCCGCATTCTGCTTTCATAGCGGCCGTCAGCGCCACCGACACAGCCAGAAATTCCCGTCTCTCGATCATGCCTTGCTCCTGCAGACATCAAGTTTTGCGCCTGTCGCAGACGCGGACAAACGAGATGATTTCAATTTTGCCATGAACTAATCTAATGAGTCAGGATGGACCGGTCCCGGATCCCGCTCAATTCCCTCAGGGCTTTCGAGGCCGCAGCACGCCATCTGAGTTTTACCCGCGCAGCGGAAGAGCTCTGCGTTACCCAGGCGGCGCTCAGCCATCAGATCAAGGCGCTTGAAAAGCGGCTGGGCCTCACCCTGTTTCGCCGCCTGCCTCGGGGGGTCATGCTGACAGATGAGGGTGCGGCAATTTTTCCCGCATTACGTGACTCGTTCGACCGGATCGGCAATGCGCTCGGTGTTCTTGCCGGCGGGCAGATCCGCGAGGTTGTCACGCTGGGTGTGGTATCGACTTTTGCCACCGGATGGCTGTTGCCAAGACTGCAGGAGTTCGCAGTTCGGCACCCTGAAGTCGATCTCCGCATTCTCACCAACAACAACAAACCTGAACTTGCAGGCGAGGGATTGAACTTTGCCATTCGCTTCGGCGATGGGTCATGGCACGGCGTGCATTCAACGCCTCTGCTGGAAGCGCCGCTGTCGGTGATGTGCGCCCCTTCCCTGCTGCCCGATTTGAAAGCCCCTGCCGATCTGTTGAAGCACAGTTTGCTGCGCTCTTATCGCGCCGAGGAATGGCCGGCCTGGTTCGCCGCTGCTGGCCTGGAAGCGCCCAGGCTGACGGGGCCTGTTTTCGATACTTCGCTGGCCATTGCGAAAGCGGTTGCATCTGGAGTGGGCGTCGGGTTGCTGCCGCCAGCAATGTTCAAGGCCGAACTTGCAAATCGGCATCTGGCCATGCCCTTCGACAAGTCAATTGCGATGGGTCGCTACTGGCTGACCCGGTTCCACATCCGACCTGAAACTGCGGGTATGATCGCGTTTCGGAATTGGCTGGTGCAATCGGTAAATCTCGTTTGATCAACGCGGCTGGCTTCACGGAAGAACTCCCCTTCCGTGCCGGCGGCGTCGAACATGCCTGATTCCACAAGTTTCCTATACGAAACAGAATTGACACTATAGGAAAATACCGGCTATCGCCACCGTGAGTGGAGAGTCCTGGGCTGCCCAGGGCCAGGGGCGAAATGCTGCGGAAGGCACGCAATGAGTGGCCGTTCTTGTCCTGCTGGCACGCGCCGCGCCCGCTGGTTTCCGGGTGCCGCGCTGTTGGCACTGCTGTTTGGCTGTCAGCAGGCTGAGGCAGCCGATGACGGCGTCGGATTTGGTCGCTCGGCGCCGCGCGCCTTGCTCCTGGCGGTGATGGACAAGGAGGCCGGCAGACCGGCGACCGACAGGAACAGGCTGTTCCTTCAGCGGCATGAAGCCGTGCAGGCGGCGACGAAAGTGCGCGAAGCGCCTGCCGGCGCGCCATCAACTCGTATCAGGGAGTAGACCGATGCTGTCCCCCCACGCGCTTTATGACAGCGCGCCGCCGCCTCAGGTGCCGGTGCTCGATATCGACCCTTTCTCCGCTGCCTTTTTCGATGATCCCTATCCGGCGCATGCGGCCATGCGCGACGCGGGGCCATTCGTCTGGCTGGAGCGCTACAATGTCGGTGCGGTCGCGCGCTATGCGGATGTGCGCGAGGTGTTGACCGACTGGGGCCGCTTCTCGTCGGCGCGCGGCGTCGGGATGGAGGATTTCGAACGCCATGGTCGCTTCCGCCTGCCGAGCCTGATCCTGGAGGCGGACCCGCCTTTGCACAGCCGCTCGCGCGGCGTGTTGAGCCGGGCGCTGTCGCCGCCGGTGCTGAAGATGTTGCGCGCGCGCTTTGCCACCGAGGCCGAGACGATGGTGGAAGCGCTGGCTGCACGGCGCCGGTTCGACGCAATCGCCGACCTTGCCGAGCGCTATCCCCTGCGCGTGTTCCCCGATGCGATGGGCATGAAGCGGGAGGGGCGCGAAAAGCTGCTGCCGCACGCGGAGATGCTGTTCAACTCGTTCGGCCCGCGCAACGCCCTGTTCGAAGCGTCGCGCGCCAAGGCAAGCTTCGAATGGATCGAGGAGCAGGGGCGCCGCGAGAATCTGTCGGCGGGGCTGGGCCTAGTGATCCACGAGGCGGCCGACCGCGGCGAAATCGGCCACGACGAAGCGCCGCTGCTGGTGCGGGCGCTGCTTCAGGCCGGGCTCGACACCACGGTGAACGCGATCGGGGCGACGCTCTATTGCCTGGCCCGCTTCCCGGACCAGTGGACCCGCCTGCGCGAGGAGCCGGCGCTGGCGAAACCTGCCTTCGATGAAGCGATCCGCTTCGAATCGCCTGTGCAGACCTTCTTCCGCACCGTCACCCGCGATACCGAAATCGGCGGGGCGCCGGTGCGGGAGGGCGACAAGATCCTGATGATGCTGGCCGCAGCAAACCGCGATCCGCGCCGGTGGAGCGAAGCGGACCGCTACGACATCGCGCGCAGCACCACGGGGCATGTGGGCTTCGGTTCCGGCATCCACCAATGCGTCGGCCAGATTCTGGCCCGGATGGAAGGGGAACTGGTGCTGGACGCTCTGCTGCGGCGGGTGAAGCGGATCCGCATCGCGGGCGAGGTCGTTCGCCGCCACAACAACACGCTGCGCGGGCTGGCGAGCCTGCCCGTCGAGGTGGAGCCGCTTTGACAGGCCGCGAGAGCAGGGGCGGGCGAATGCAGTTCGATTTCATCGTTATCGGTGCCGGCATCGCCGGCCTTTCAGCGGCCGCCGCGCTATCCGTGCATGGCAAGGTAGCCTTGCTGGAGCGCGAGGATCAGCCGTGCCACCACAGCAGCGGCCGCTCGGCGGCCATCTTCGTGCGGAGCTATGGCAATGCGGCCGTGCAGGCGCTGACGGACATCAGCGGGCGGCTGTTCGCAGCCGAATCCGCCGCCGGCGATGCCGCGCTCGGCCGCAGGCGGGGGGTGATGATCGTGGCGCGCAGGGATGGCGATCCGGGGGCCGCGGCACCCGGGCAAAGGCGCCTGTCCGCAGCCGAGGCCGCTGCCCGAATGCCGCTGCTGCAGGCCGGCCTGCTGTCCCACGCCTGGCTGGAGGAAGATGCCGCGGACATCGATGTGCACGCCATGCACATGGCTTATGCCCGAACATTGCGGGCGAACGGCGGATTGCTGTTGACCGGGTTCGGCGTGGAAGCCGCCGCGCGCACGGCTGGCGTCTGGCAGGTGTCGGACGGCATCCGCACCCTCGTGGCCCCCGTTGTCGTCAATGCGGCAGGCGCATGGGCGGATGCGGTGGGCCAGCTGTTCGGCGCGGCACCGAAGGGCATCCGGCCGCTCAGGCGGAGCGCGGCCCTTGTCGACCCGCCTGCCGGCAGCCGGATCGACGAGTGGCCGATGGTAATCGATGTGGAGGAAAGCGTCTATTTCAAGCCGGACGCGGGTAAGCTGATGGTGTCGCCGGCGGACCAGAGCTTGTCGGTGCCATGCGACGCCTGGGCGGACGACATGGACATCGCCATCGCCATCGAGCGCTATTCGGAACTGACGGGCATGGAGGTGCAGCGAGTGACCCATAGCTGGGCGGGGCTGCGCAGTTTCGTGGCCGACGAAAGCCCGCTGATCGGGTGGGACTCCGACAGCCCCGGTCTTCTGTGGCTGGCAGCCCTGGGCGGTTTCGGTGTGCAGACAGCACCGGCCACGGGGGCGCTCGCCGCCGCGCTCGCCAGGGGATCGGCACCGCTCGAAGGCGCGACGGCCTGCCTGTTGCGGGCTGTCGACCCGGCGCGGGTTATCGTCGGATGATCGGCGTGCCTGCGCTGCGCTAGGGGGACTTGCGTCCGGCCGCGTGCAGGGCGTCGATCAGCTCGGTTTCGGTGCCCGAGCAAACGGCCAGAACGCGGCAGCGGCCTTCGCCGTGGGCGACATAGGCATGGCCCATCTGGCTGTCGAGCCACATGGATTCGCCTGTCTGCAGGACCACCGGCTTGTAATATTCGGTGTGGATTTCCAGCGCGCCTTCCAGCACATAGACGAACTCTTCGCCGGCATGGCGGACAAAGTCGGGAAAGGCGTCGAACGAACGGGCCTGCGGTTCGACGAGCAGCGGCACGAACGCCTTTCCGGAGACATCCGCGCTCAGATAACAATGGTCGTAATGCTCGGTGCGGACGATGGCGCCGTCGCCAAGCCGGTTGATGCTCCGCCGCCCCGTTGCCGAACCTTCGTCGACAGGCCGGACGGGGTTCCCCAGCAGCTCCGCCAGGTCGACACCCAGCCCCCGGCAGAGCTGCGTGAGCTTGTCGTAGGTGAGCGACATCTTGCCGGCTTCCACCTTCGACAATGTGGAAACGGCGACCCCGGTGCGCTGGCTGACCTCTGCCATGGTAAGCCCCAGCCGGCGTCGCAGCGCCCGCAACGCCTCATCGAGTTTTACCGGGTCGAGTTTTACCGACGGCTGGCCCATCCACACATATCCCGGACTGTTTTCCTGGCAGGGCCGGCGCGAAGGCCTGCCGGCGCGGCTTATACGCAAGTCTGTTCCGATCCGCCAAATCGGCAAATGCCGCTTGCCAGCCGGTTGCCGGCGAATTAGATAAAACTGATGTCAGCATCATATTTTTTCAGGGCGATTATCTGCCTCGCCACGGCTTTGGCGCTGGCTGGCTGCGTGGCATCCCCCGCCTATGACAGGCTGATCGTAGGGGGCACCCTGTATGATGGAACCGGCGCACCGCCCCGCGCGGCGACCATTGCGATAGAGGGCGACCGCATCGCCCGGGTGGTTTCCCCGCAAACCCGGCTGAAAGCGCCCCATGTGATCGACGCCACCGGCCTTGCCGTGGCGCCAGGCTTTATCGACGCGCACAGCCATGTGCCGGAATCCCTCGACCAGATAAGCGGCCCTTTCCTGGATGTGCAGGATATTTCCCAGGGGGTGACGACGATCGTCGCCGGCCCCGACGGCGCCGCCGCCCCCCGCCAGCTGGCGCTGCTGCGGGCGGAACTGGAACGGCGCGGCACGGCGGTGAACCACGCCTGCTATGTGGGGCACAATGGAATTCGCACCGAGGTGATGCCCGGTGCGCGGCGGCCGGCGACCGATGCGGAGGTCGCGCGGATGGCGGCGCTTGTGCGCGAGGGGATGGCGGCGGGCTGCGTCGGCCTGTCCACGGGCCTGATGTATGATCCGGGGCTGTTCGCGACGGAGGCGGAGGTGCAGGCGCTGGCCCGCGAGGTGAAGCCGTTCGGCGGCAGCTACGACAGCCACACCCGCGATCCGGGTTTCCGGATGCTGGAATCGGAAAGCGAGGCGGTGCGGCTGGGGGAGGCGACCGGGGTGCCGGTGAAGCTGGCGCATCTGAAGGCCGTTGGCCTGATCAACAAGGGCCGCATCGGCGAGGTGATCGCCATGGTGGAGGCGGCGCAGGCGCGCGGCGTTGCCGTGACGGCGGATCAATATCCCTTCGACGGCGCGACGCTGCGCTATGCGCGCGAACTGTTCCTGAAGCCGGGCGGCGGCATGCCGGATGCCGGGGCTCTTGTCGACCCGGCGCAGCGGGGCGGCATCCGCCTGGCCACCGAAACGGGTGTGGACGGCGGCTTCAGCTGGGTGAAGGCGGTCGGCTATGGCTCGATGCGGATTGTGGATGCCCCGGATGCGCCGGAACTGGTCGATCGCAACATCGAACTGCTGGCCGGGGAATGGGGCGTCGATCCGTTCGACGCGCTTGTCCGGCTGACGCTGGACCATCGCGATGTCCGGCTGACGCTGGGAAGCGTCGACGAGGGGGATATCCGCGAGCTGATCGTGAAGCCCTGGGTGATGATCGCAAGCGACGGCTTCTACGCCGACGGGAAAGTGCTGGCAGCCGGAAAGGCGCACCCGCGCTCGTGGGGCAGCTTCACCCGCGTGCTGGGGCATTACAGCCGCGACCTGGCACTGCTGCCGCTGCCCGAGGCGATCCGCAAGATGACGTCGTTGCCGGCCGATCATCTGGGCCTTGCCGATCGCGGGCGCATCGCGCCGGGGAAGGCCGCCGACATCGTGATCTTCGATCCGGCGACGGTGGGAGAACGCGCGACCTATTTGCAGCCCTCCGCCCAATCCGTCGGCATTTCGCGGGTTCTGGTAAACGGCCGCGAGGTGTTCCGCGACGGCAGGCCTACCGGCGATACGCCGGGGCGTTTCGTGCCGCGCCAGAAGCCGCCGGCCGGGGAGCGCGTGAATTGAGCCAATGGAGGCGCGCGCGCCGCATCGCCCTCTGGCTGACGGGCGGCGTGATACTGGCGGCCGCCGCTGGCGCCGCCGGAGGCTATGTCTGGATGCGGACGTCGCTGCCGGCCACGTCCGGCACGCTGCAGATGCGTGGCGCGACGGCGGAGATCCGCATCATCCGCGACGCGCAGGCGGTGCCGCATATTTTCGCCCGGACCCGCGCGGACGCCTATTTTGCGCTGGGCGTCGTCCACGCGCAGGATCGGCTGTGGCAGCTGGAGACTTCGCGACGGGCGGCGCGCGGGCGCCTTGCCGAGGCGGTCGGCGAGTCCGGGCTGCCGACGGACAAGCTGGTGGCCGCGCTCGATCTGGACCGGCTGGCGGCCCGCACGGCGGCCCGCAACAACCCCGCCACGCGGCAAGCGATCCGCGCCTATGTGGCCGGGGTCAACGCCGGGATCGATACAGGTTCGGGCGCGTTGCCGCCGGAATTCCTGCTGACCGGCCTGAAGCCGCAGCACTGGACCGAGGCCGATGTGAACCGGCTGGGCGGACTTGCCGCGCTGGGCTTCGGGGACTGGCGCGACGAGCTGATGCGCGCGCGGCTTTCGACCCGCATCGGTTGCGCGCGGCTGCGCGACCTTTACGCCAGCCCAGCCGATCCCGGCCCCGTCACCTATGCCGAGCTGCCGGCCTCGAACGGGAAGCGGATTGAAAGTTGCGGTGCCGTGCGGTTCGCCGGCAGCGCCAGCGCGGATGTTGCCGCCCTGCCGTTCGGGCGGGCGATGCCGGCCTCCAACAGCTGGGCCATCAGTGGCAGCCGCACCGCCAGCGGCAAGCCCTTGCTCGCCAACGATCCGCACGGGCCGCTGGGCGCGCCGGCGGACTATTATCCGGTGCGGCTGAGCTGGCCAGGCTTCGAAATCGTCGGCGCCTCGCGCCCCGGCTCACCCGCGATCGCCGCCGGACGCAACCCCTTCATCGCCTGGGGCGTAACAGACATGATGGCGGATCAGACCGATCTGTTCGTCGAGCGCATCGACCCCGCCGATCCCGGCCGCTACCTGACGCCTTCGGGCTCCCAGCCGTTCCGGCTGCGGCAGGTCGAAATTCCGGTGAAGGGCGGCCCGGCGCTGAAGCTGACGCTGCGCAGCACAAGGCATGGCGTGGTTGTGTCCGACATCGACAGCGACGCCGCCGACCTCGTGCACCGGCAGTTGCGCCCGGGCCATGTGCTGGCGCTGGCGGGGCTGGCGTTTCCCGAAGGCAGCCCGCTGGTTCAGGCCTTCCTCGGCATGGCGGAGGCGCGCGACTGGGCGCAATTCCAGGCTGCCGCGCGGGATTTCGGATTGCAGCATAATTTCGCCTTCGCCGCGCGCGACGGCAGCATCGGAATGCTGTCCGCCGGTCGCCTGCCGCGCCGCCGTGCCGATGGCTTCCTGCCCGTCCCGGGATGGGACAGCCGCTTCGACTGGGACGGGCATCTGCCGCCCGGGGAATGGCCGTCGGTCGTCAACCCGCCGGCGGGCTTCATTGCCAACGCCAACAACCGGCTTCTCGCCGGCACGGACGGCCCGCTGGACAGCAGCGCTTTCCAGCCGGGATGGCGCGCCGCCCGGATCGTCTCCACCCTTTCCGCGCCGGGACAGCAGACGCCGGCCACCGTGGCCGGCTTGCAGACGGATGTGCGCTCGGCGGAGGTGGCGGCGCTGATGCCGGTGCTGCGGGCCGCGCAACCCACAAGCGACGCCGGGCGCGCGGCGCGGAAGCTGATGCTGGCCTGGGACGGCACGATGGCGGCCGACCGGCCGGAGCCGCTGATCTGGGCCGCCTGGCAGCGCGCGCTTGCCCCGATGCTGCTGGAGCCGGCGCTGGGCCCCTTGTCCGCCGAATGGCTGAAATCGAGCCGGCCGCGTTTCGACCGGCTGTTGCGCGACGGCAGCCCCTGGTGCAGCGATTGCCCGGCGAGCGCGGCAAAGGCGCTCGACGAGGCGATGGCCGGGCTGGCCCGCGAGCAGGGCGGGCGGATGGCGGACTGGCGCTGGGGAAAGCTGCACCGGGCGACATTCCGGCACGACATCTTCTCTCATCTTCCCCTGCTGCGCCGATGGGCCACCATAAGGGTGGAAGGCGGTGGCGATGCCAACAGCGTGAATGCCGCGCAGGGCAGTCCGTGGGGCGATGACCCATGGGCAAGCACTTATGGGCCGCGCTACAGGCAGATCATCGACCTTGCCGAACCGGACAAGAGCCTGTTCATGATCGCGCCGGGTGTTTCGGGCAACATGCTTTCCCCCTGGTTCGGGCATCTTGCCGGGCCATGGGGGCAGGGCCGCTATTTCCAGATCGGCGGCGATGCCGGCAGCGTGGCGCGAGACGGGATCGGAACACTGGTGATCGAGCCCCGGCCCTGAACCGCCGGCGGGCTTGTGCAGCCGGCAGGCCTCAGCGGGTGGGAAGCAGCCGGTTGTGCGCCTTCAGCAGCTTCACCAGCTGGTCGCGCGGCAGGGCATGGACTTTCACGCCATTGGCCCCCGTCATCGTTTCCGAAGCGACGAGCTGGTTCACCAGCGCCTCCTCCGTCGCCTGCACGGCGGCGGCGAACAGGGCGTTGAGGGTGGCGCTGTCCATGTCGCTGATGGGCGCCAAGGCGCGGGGCGGCTTGTCCGGAGACGTCACGACGGTCGTGGAGAAGGCCAGCGTCATCTCGCCCGACAGATTGTCGGCGGTGCTGCCGCTGCGGCCCACGCCCAGCACGGCGCGCCGCGCCAGCCGTTGCAACTGGTGCGGCAGCAGAGGCGCGTCGGTCCCGATCACGATCAACAGCGAGTTCTTCTCCTGCGGCTTGCCGGCGTCCGGGCCGAGGGCCGCAATGCCGTTCACTTCCGGCCAGGCGCCCCTGATCGAGGCGCCGACCGGAATGCCGGCAATGCGCAGATCCTGGCGGCGGCCATGGTTGGCCTGCAGCAGCACGCCAACGGTGAAGTGGCTGCCGCCAGTCTCGACGAGGCGCGATGCCGTTCCGATTCCGCCCTTGAAGGTGTAGGCGATCATCCCGGTGCCGCCGCCCACATTGCCTTCCGCAACCGGGCCGCTACGGGCCCCGTCGATGGCGGCGAACACATCCGCCTGTGTCATCGGCTGTCCGAACACGTCGTTCAGCCGACTGTCCAGCGTCTCGGCGACGACCGGAAGGACACGGCTGTCGAGCAGCGCCGGCGGCACATGGGCGAGCGACCAGGCCTGCAGGCCCTGGTGCACGACCCCCACATTGCCCGAGCCCGTCAGCGCGATGGGCCCGAAGAACAGCCCGGCTTCGTCGACAAGGTGCATGCCCGTCCACTCGCCGGTGCCGTTGATCACCGCCCGCCCGGCCGCGACGGCGTCGGTGCTGGCGCGGCCGAGCGGATGGATGATGGTCACCCCGGTGCGCACGGGGCCCTTGCCCGGCTCCAGCCTGCCTTCGCCACGGATCAGCGTCGTCTGCCCGACTTCCACCCCGGGAACGTCCGTGATCGCGTTCAGGGGGCCCGGGCGGCCATCGAAGGGAATACCCAGATCGCGGGCGCGATCCAGCGCGGCGGCCGGCATGGCGACGAGGGCCGCGATCAGGGCTGCGCCCGCGGCACGGGCAAACAGGCTGGGCTTCAATTCAGGCTCCTTCCGACAGAAATTGATCAGAAACGCACCCGGGCTTCCACTCCCAATGTGCGTGGCCGGGTGGCGACGATTCGGGGGCGGCCGGGCAGCTCGATCGCCAGCGAGGGAATATCGGACAGATTGGCCGCCTCGTTGAAGAGATTGTCGGCGAAGAGGCCGATATCCACGCGGTCCAGATGCGCGGTCGCCCGCAGGTTCACCAGATTATAGGCAGGGCGGTTGCGGCGCGTGGCCGGCACGTTGGAGCGGCTGTAGCTCTGCCCGGTGTAGGACCAGTCCCCATGCAGGGTGAGGGGGATGCCGGGATCGGCCTCGATGTCGAAGCCGGCATTTGCCGTCCAGCGCGGAACCTGCTGGATGCGGGCGCCGTCGGGGAAGGCGGGGTTGCCGCCGCCGTCGGTGATGCGGGCGTTGGTGTAGCCCGCGCCGAAGTTCAGCTTCAGCCAGTCCGTCGCCGCGAATATCCCTTCGATCTCGCCGCCGTCGCTGCGGGCCTTGCCGCCGTTCACCAGAACGCCGAAGCCGCAGGCCAGCGACATGCCCTGCTGCACGTTGGACCAGTCGATCCGGAACAGGGCGCCGTTCAGCGTCAGCCGGCGGTTGAGGCTGCGGGTCTTGGCGCCGACTTCGTAGCTCCAGAGCGAATCCGAACCATAGCTTCGCACGTCGTCGGGAGTGAGGCCGACGGCACCCAGCGACGCTTCGCACAGCGAGGCGGAAAAGGCGTTGACGCCGCCGACGCGATAGCCCTTGGCGGCGCTGGCATAGAGCATGACGTCGTCTGCCGCATCGAACTGGGCCGCGAAGCGGGGGTTGATGCCGTTTTCCTTTTGCCGGCCGGAGAAGCTGGCCGGGAAAACGGCCACCCCGTCCTGCGAGCCGGCGAAGCGCACTTCGCTGTCGAACAGGCGGGCGCCCGCGATCAGGCGGAGATTATCGGCAGGCCTGAAGGTGAACTCGCCGAAGGCGGCATATTCGGTCGTCCGGGTGCGGAAGTCCTGACTGTAGACGTCGGGGACGACCCCGGGAAGCGGGGTCGGCGGGAAGACCAGCCGGTTATCGCTCTTCTGGTAGAACAGCCCCGCCGTGACATTGACCCAGCCTTCGAAGTCCGAGGCATAGCGGATTTCCTGCGCTCTGCTTTCCACACGGCTTCGCGCGCGCATGATGGCGGGGATGGCCGGTGTCCCGAACAGCAGCTGCGCCACTTCGGAGAAATCCTCGCTTTCATGCACCGTGCGCCCGAACAGGGTGGTGGCAAGGGTTATGTCGCCGGCCCCGGTGTCGTAGCCGATGGTCAGCGTGCCGAGATCCCAGTCGTCTGAGCCCGGCTCCGGCAGGTCGAACAGGCGCGGCTGGGTGAAATTGCCGGCGTTGATGTCGGCGAGCGCGCGTCCGTCTGTGGTGGCCCGCTGGAACATGTAGCGGGGCGTGACGGTAAGCGCGCCGAAGTCCGCCGCCAGCACCAGCGCGCCGCCGAAGCGGTGCGAACTGTCGACATTGCGCGCCGTCCGGAACGGCGCCGGAGCGTTTGCCGCGGCGACACGGTCGTAGATGCCGGACAGCGATTCGTAATAGCCGGACGCGCGAACGGCGACCTTGCCTGCCACGAGGGGTATGTTGACGACGCCGTCCAGCGAACCATTGGCGCCGCCGTTTGCCGTGGTGGACAGGCGGCCGAGTGCGGAGCCCTCGATCGCGTTCATGTCGGGCGCGCGGGTGATGAGGCGCACCGTGCCGCCCATGGAGCGGGCGCCGTACAAGGTGCCCTGCGGCCCGCGCAGCACTTCGATTCGCTCGAAATCCAGCACGCGCGGATCGATGCTGCCCGGCAGCGGCGAATCGTCGAGGTAGAAGCCGGTCGTGTTCTGCCCGAACACGCCCCGGATGGTGACCGTCTGGGCGGTGCCGCCAAGGCTTTGCGTGTAGCCGAAGGCGAGGTTCGGAACCTGTGCCGCATAGCCGCGGAAATCGCTGATTCCCCGGGCTTCCAGCGCGGCGCCGGTAAGGGCGGAAATGCTGAGCGGGATATCCTGAACCGATTCCGCCCGCCTCTGGGCTGTGACGATGATGTCGTCTGCCGGGGCGGTTTCGGCGGCGTATGCACGCGCTGCGGGCAGCGTTGCCGCGCCCGTCAGCAGCAGGGCGATGGTGACGGCGCCGGAAATGCGCCCATGGCTTTCTTGCCGTCTGCAACGAACCAGCATCAGACTACCCCCTCTTTTTTGATTAGAAATATAAATATGATGTCAATATCAGTTTTAAGACATTCCCTGTCAACAGCGATGTCGGGCTTCCGGCATTTGCGCCATGTCTGGCCGTTGCGGGTCGGATGTTCGCCACGGGTTCAGCCGGGCGCGCGGCCAACCAGCCTCGTCGCGACGGTGGCGGCGTCGGCCAGTTCCAGATCGCGCGGAACCTGGCCATAGAGGGCCTGATACCAGAGCACGGCGAGAAAGTCGGCCAGTTCCGCCTTATCCGGAACGGTGCGCCCGGTGAGCGCCAGCAGGGCGGGATCCGGGTGGATCACAAGCTTGCGCGCCAGTTCGTCCATCATCGAGCCCAGCGCATACGCCGACAGCAGCGCCACATCGAGGGGAAGGGCGCCCTCCTGATTCGGCGCCTGCTGACCGCGCGCCTCCTGATCGCGCAGCACCGCCTGTGCGATGCGCTCATACCATTGCTTGTTGACGGCATGGGCCAGGTCGCGGAAATCCTCCACCTCGTCGCCCAGTTGCAGGATGCAGCGCATCAGCCCGGCATTGGCGTAGGTCACTTCCAGCCATTTCAGGTGCGACGCGCGGATCGCCTCGAACGGCCCTTTTCCTTCGGGTCGGACCGCCATCATCTTCATCGCGACGCTCAGATACTCGGCCAGCACGACCTGCGTCACCTGCTCCTTATTGTCGAAATAGAGATAGAAGGTGGCCGCGGCCACACCCGCCGCCTCGCAGATGTCGGACACCCGCATCGCATGATAGCCGACATCGTCCAGAACCTGGATGGCGCCGAACTTCAGCTTGTCCTTCGTCCGCTCGCCTTTCGTCCGCTTCGGTGCGGTATCGATCATATAGTCGAGGTAGTCCGCATAGCGGACAAAACTGTTCACCTCGCGCGGAGCGGCGGGCGTTTGCCCGTTCTTTCGCTCTTTAGCCGCTGATTTTGCCATGAATCCCCAAGCCTTGCACTAAAAACATGATACTGATATCAGGTTTTTAAACCTGCGAGGACAACTATGGACATTCAACCGAAAAGCGCAATCGTAACAGCGGAGCCGGGTTCCCAGCTCGGAGTTTCCGAGTGGGTCACCATCACCCAAGCCATGATCAACCACTTCAGCCTTGCAACGCTTGACGACGATCCGATGCATGCCGACCCGCAGTGGGCGGCGGAAAAGGGGCCCTTTGGAAAGACGGTTTCCTATGGCTTCCTGACGATGTCGCTGCTGACCCACCTGCTGCACGACGTACTGGGCGACGGCCCGGCGCGGGAGCCGGACCGGGGGGGCTATTTCCTCAACTTCGGCTTCAACCGCATGCGCCTGGTGACACCGGTTCCGGTGGATTCGCGCGTGCGGGGCCGCTTCCGGCTGGCCGAACGCAGCCGCGACCGCGCCGGGCGCGCGCGGCTGGGAATCGGCGTGGAAATCGAGATTGAGGGCGAGGCGCGCCCGGCGCTGGCCGGTGTGTGGCTGGTTGTCTGGGTGCCGCCCGCCAATGGCTGAAGCGCGATCCGCGATCCGCGCCGGAACGCTGGCCGGCCCGCGGCTGGGCTTCTATGCGCTGGGCGGCTTCGGCACCGGCGTGCTGACCACGGTGCCAGCGGTTCTGCTGCTGTATTTCAGCACCGAAGTGCTGGGGATGCCGCCCGGGCTGGCGGCGCTCGTGGTGCTGCTGCCGAAACTCTGGGCCATATTGTGGGATCCTCTGGTGGGGGCATGGTCCGACCGAATACGGTCGCGCCTCGGCCGCAGGCGCCCGTTCATTCTGGCCGGCACTGTCGGCGGACCCATTTTCTTCCTGCTGCTGTTCGGCTGGCCCTATCCGCAAGGGGCCGCGGCCTTTGTGCCGGTGCTGCTGCTCTATCTGCTGATGACCAGCTTCTATTCCGTGTTCGCCGTTCCGTTCGTCGCCGTGCCCGCAGAGGCCAGCGACGACGCAGCCGTGCGGGAGCGGATTACCGGCTGGCGCATCGGCTTCGCGATGATCGGCGTGTTTACAGGCGCGGCGGCCGCGCCGGCGATTGCAGCGGCGGCAGGCGGTGGCCGGCATGGCTATCAGGTGATGGCGGCGGTGATCGCCGCCCTTTGCGCAGCAGCGCTTGCCAGCAGCTTTCTGGCCACGCCCTCCCATTTCAGAGCCATGCCGGACGCAGGCAGCCGCCCCCCGTTCAGACTGCGCGCGCTCGCAGAGCGCACGGCGCGCTTCTGGCGGCTCACCGGCGTCTATGTTCTGCAGCTTGTGGGGGTCGGCGTCGTGACGGCGCTGACCCCTTACTGGGTGGTGCATGTGGCCAAGCGCTCCGACGGAGACGCAGGGCTCGCGCTTGGCGCCATGTTCCTGATGACCATATTGACCGTCCCTTTGTGGATGGCCGGCATCCGACGCTGGACGGCCGGCGCCATGCTGGGGGTTTCTGCAGCGATGTTCGGCGCTGCGGCGTTGCTTCTTGCCCTCCCCGGCGGCGGGCCGATGCTCGCAACCTATATGCTGCTCGGCATTCCCTTCGCGGGCATCCAGCTGGGCGCCTTTGCCCTTGTCGCCCATGTCATTCACGCGCTTGCCGGCGAACGGGAGGGACTTTTCACCGGGATCTGGACGGCGGGCGAGAAATCCGGGCTTGCGCTTGGAGCGGCGCTCGCCGGCCTTGGCCTGCAGCTGGGCGGCTTCGTGTCGGCGGCACCCGAACAGTCGGAGGCTGCAATCCATTCGCTGCGCTGGCTGATCGCCGCTGGCCCGATGGCTTGCATGGCTTTCAGCCTGGCCCTGCTGTGGAAGGAGATGCGCCGATGACTGCGTTCGAGGCTGCGCCGCTGTTCGATTCGGTTGCGCATTGGGCGAAGGTGGCCCCCGGGCGGATCGCGCTGGTCGATGGCGAGACACGGCTGAGCTATGCCGAGCTGGCGCAGGCGGTTGACCTGCACGCCCGCGCCATGATCGCCGCGGGCGTGGCGCCGGGCGAGCGAGTGGCCTGCCTTGCGGCGCCATCGGCGGATTTTCTTGTGAGCTTCCTCGCCGCCTGTCGCGTGGGCGCGATCTGGATCGGCCTCAACCCGCGCTATCGGCTGGACGAGCTGCGTTATGTGCTTGCCGACAGCACCCCCCGGCTGCTGTTCGCGAGCCGGACAATCGACGGGCGGGACTATGGCGAGGAACTCGCCTGCCTCGGCGTAGAGTTTCCCGACCTGCGCCAGTTGCCGACGGATAGCCTGGCCGATTTTCTGGCGGCGGGAGAGGCGATTGCGGAGGCGGAGCTGGAGGCGCGCCGGACGACGGGACGGCAGGCGTGCATGATCGTCTATACCTCGGGCTCGACCGGCGCGCCCAAGGGGGCGGTGCTGCATCAGGCGGGGATTTCGGCCTTCTCGGAAGCGCAGAACCGGCTTTGGCCGCTCGATCCCATCTGCGTGCTGAACTATTTCCCGATCAACCATATCGGCAGCGTCGTGGACATAAGCTGCCCGGCGATCGTGGGGGGCGGCACGGTTGTGATGATGCCGAAGTTCGATCCGCGGGCATCGCTGCAGCTGATGCAGCAGGAGCGCTGCACCCTGTGGGTGAGCGTGCCCAGCGTGTTCCAGATGCAGCTGGACCTGCCGGACTTCGCCAGCTTCGACCTGTCGGCCGTGCAGCTGATCGTCTGGGAAGGCGCGCCGATGGCCGAGCCGCTGATCCGCCGCCTGCATGCGCTGCATCCCCGCCTCGCCACCAACTATGGCATGACGGAAGCCACCAGCGCCATTCTGGCCGAGCCACCGTCCGGCGATCCGGCGCTGCTGGCGCGGTCCGTTGGCTTTCCGTTCGAACATGCCGAGGTGCGCCTTGCCGGCCCGGACGGGCAGGACGCGGAGGAAGGCGAGATCCTGCTGCGGTCGCCGCTGGTGATGCTGGGCTATTGGAACCGGCCCGCGGAGACGGCGGCCGCCATCGATCCCGACGGCTGGCTGCACACGGGGGATATCGGCCGTCGGCTGGCGGACGGGCGCTTCGCCATCGCCGGACGGATCAAGGAAATGTACAAATCCGGTGGCTACAATGTGTATCCGCTGGAAGTGGAAGCCGTGCTGCAAAGCCATCCGGACGTGCAGGCGGCGGCCGTGGTGGCCGTCCCCGATCCGCTTTGGGACGAGGTGGGCTATGCCTTCGTCGCGGCGGAAGCGGGCCTGACGGACGCGGCGCTCATGGACCATGCCCGCAAGCGGCTGGCGAACTACAAGCTGCCCAAGCGAATTCTGCTGCGCGGCGAGCTGCCGCTGCTGCCGATCGGCAAGGTGGACAAGCTGAGCCTGCGCGCGGAGGCGCGGGCACTGGCTGCAAAGGACAAATAGGGCAGGCCTTGGGCTGGAGGCCCAAGTTTGTGTTGGACAATTTTATAAACCTGATGTCATAAATATATTATACATGGGAGATGAGGGATGCGGGGTAGAACGAGAAGATCGACCAAGGTGGGATTCGCCGGCGGCGTGGTGTTGCTGGCTCTGTCGCCGGCATGGGCGGCCGAGGGGCCGAGCACGCAGGCGCAGGATATCATCGTTACCGCCGAGCGGCGCGAAACCCGGCTGATCGATACGCCGATCGCCCTCACCGCCTTCACCGCCTCCAATCTCGAAGATCGCAATGTCTCCAGGCTGGAGGATCTGGCCGGCTTCATTCCCGGCGTCTTCATCGACCAGGGCAGCCTGCGCACCCAGCGCATCGCCATCCGCGGCCTGTCGGCCGACCTCAACAATCCCGGGCTGGACCAGAGCGTCGGCCTCTATGTCGACGGCGTCTATCTGGGGCGGGCCACGCCCGGCAACGCCAGCCTGTTCGACCTTGAGCGGATCGAAGTGCTGCGCGGGCCGCAGGGCGCGCTCTATGGCAAGAACACCATCGCCGGCGCGATCAACTATGTGACGCGCCTTCCCGGCGCCGAACTGCGCGGACGCGCCGAGGCGGGCTATGGCAACCACAGCGCCTGGCAGTTGCGCGGCGCCGTCAGTGGCCCATTGGGTTCGGGCGTGTCGGCCGGCGTCGCGGGCGCGGTCGACCGGCGGGACGGCTTTGTGCAGAACAAAACCACCGGAACCCGCCTGGACGATCTCGATTCGCTGGCCGCGCGCGGCACGCTGCGTTTCCAGCCGGGCGCCGATCTCGACATCATCCTGCGCGCGGATTACAGCCGCGACCGCACCAACAGCGGCAGCAGCGATGTGCTCTCCAACGGCGCCTTTGCGGGCACGCCACTGGCCGAAGCCGACCCATGGGACCGCGAGGTGACCAACGACATAGATGCCGTGCAGAACCGCGACGTCTGGGGCGTGTCGGGCGAACTGAACTGGAAGCTGGGCGGCGGCAAGCTGGTCTCGATCACGGCGGTGCGCGGCTTCAGCTGGAACAATTTCGCCGACAATGATTACACCATCCTCGACATGCTGGCGTCGGGCATCGACGAGAGCCAGAATCAATTCTCGCAGGAACTCCGCTATGGCGGCACGAGCGGCCGCCTGACCTACATGCTGGGCGCCTTCTATTTCCATCAGGGCCTGGACACGCAATCCAGATCGCGCGTGGGGCCGGCTGCCGGCATCTATCCGGCCCCCGTGTTCGGAGTCGTCAACGGCAATGTCGATACTGACAGCTATGCCGCCTTCGCGCACGCGGACTATGCCTTCACCGATGCGCTGAGCCTGACCGCCGGGCTCCGATACACCTATGAGAAGAAGAAGCTGGTCCACAGCCAGGTGGGCGATCCTTATGCCGTATTGCTCGGCACCTATCCCGAGCGCACGCTCGACCGTTCGGAGGATGATTTCTCCCCCAGCTTCACGCTCAACTACAAGCCATCGGCCGATGTGCTGCTGTATGCCGGATATTCGCGCGGCTTCAAATCGGGCGGCTTCAACGTCTTCTCCGTTACGCCCACGAACGACGCCCGCTACGATCCGGAACATGTCGACAGCTTCGAAGTGGGCCTGAAGGCCGGCCTGCCGTCGCTGGGCGGCTGGGTGGCCGTCGATGCCTTCCGCATGAACTACAACAATATGCAGGTGAACCAGCTCGTCACGGTGAACGGCGTGCCGCAGTTCGTCACCTCCAACGCTGCCCGCGCCCGAACCCAGGGCGTGGAGGCCGAACTGCACTTGAGCCCGGTGGACGGCCTCGATCTCGCCGCGACCTACAGCTTCCTCGATACGAAGTTCGCCGACTATCGCAATGCCACCAGCTCGGGTGCCGACTACACCGGCAACGTGCTGCCCTTCGCGCCGCGCCACAGCGGCAGTCTGGCGGCCCAATATACGGTTCCGGTTTCGGGGGCGCTGGAGTTGTTCCTGCGCGGCGAAATGAACATGCGCAGCCGCATCTATTTCGGCCCTGACAACGCCTTCAGCCAGAATGGCGTGACGCTTCTGAACGCGCGCGCCGGCGTGCACGACCGCAACGCCGGGTGGGGCATCTACGGCTGGGTCCGCAACCTGGCGGACCGGGACTATGCCGTTGCCCGCTCGCGCGGCGCGCTCGTGCCCGGCCAGACCATCCAGTCTCTGGGGGCGCCCCGCACGCTGGGCGTGGAGCTCACCTTCGACTTCTGAGCCCTTCCAGCCCCGGGGAGAGGGCTTGCGCCCTCTCCCCTTGTTTGTCAGCCGCCTGCCTTCCGCATGGGGAAGTCGGCATCATAATAGTTCAGGATCAGCGACACCGCGCCGTCCGCACCGCGTGCGAAGCGGAACTGCTGTTCGGGGTCGATCGACGAGGCGTAGCGGCCGTTTCCAAGCGGCTGCAACGGGATCAGCGGCGCACCGCTGGTCGCTCCGCCATAGCTCAGATACAGCCCGTCATCCTTCGCGACGAAGTGCAGCCGGTCGAACCCCAGCCTGCGGTTGGTGATCGCATAGGGTCCGGCAATCCACGCCGCCTCCGCCGGATCGAATGGCCGGGCCTCTGCTCCAGCTTCGGGCAAACCGAGGAAGATGCGCGCCAGCCTGTGCTCTACGGTGACGGCCGGGAAATTTTCCCCCTGGCCATTGGCGAGGACCACCACGGTCAGCCGGGAATCGGGATAATAGGCGATGTGGCTGGAAAAACCGTAGATCGAGCCCGGATGCGAATATTTGCGCTGCCCTTGCATCGTGCCGGCGATCAGACAGCCCTTCCGATAGGCATTCGGGGTGCCGTCGGCCAGCAAATCCCCGGACAGCGCCAGATTCCGGACGTCCGCGGACGTCTGCCTGCCGAACAGGCCATTGGAAAAACGCACGAGATCGGGCGCGCTGGAGACGATGGCGCCGGCAGAGAAGGGCACCAGCCAATCATAGGCGGTGCCGTCACGAACGGAACCGCCACGAGTGAGATAACCCTTCGCCCGGTCGGCGCGGGCGCCGAAATCCGAGTTCGTCATTCCGAACGGACGGAAGATGTGATCGGCGACATAGGAGTCGTAGCTTTGGCCCGTCACTGCTTCAAGCAGCAGGCCCAGAAGATAGGTGTTGGAGTTCGAGTAGCTGAACTGCGTGCCCGGCGCGAACATCAAGGGTTTTGCGGCGAAAAAGCCCAGCATGTCCTGCCGCGAGAGCCCTGTCGGCTTGTTGTAGGGGAATTCCTTGTTTTCCAGATAATTGGGAATGCCCGAGCTGTGCGTCAGAAGCTGGCGTGCCGTTGCATCGCGGCTGGGGGCGGGCAAATCGGGCAAATAGCGCGAGATAGGGGAATCAAGGTCGATGCGGCCCCTGTCCACCTGCTGCAGCACCGAAAGGCAGGTGAGGGGCTTGGTGATCGAGCCGATCGGAAAGCGGGTGTCTGCAAGCACGGGGGCATTGCTCTGGCGATCCGCCACCCCGAAGCCGCGCGCGTAGATCAGCTTGCCGTCGCGGGCGACGGCGACCGCCATCCCCGGGAACGGCCCCTTGTCCAGGATGTCCTGCATGGAAGCGTCCGCCCGTGCCGCCTGCGCAGCCGCCGGACTGACCGCCGTCGCAGGCGGCACCGTCGCGCAGGCCAGCGGCGTGCAGCACATCAGCAGCGCGGTAAATCTGAGTGGCGGGGAAAGGCGCATGTGCAGGTTCCTGATCTCGTATGCGGCCTCATTGCCGCAAAACTGACGTCAATGTCATAAATTACTTGCCGGCGGCACGCAATCTGCGGCAGAAGTGAAATCAACGTCAGTTATATTGAAGGTTGCCGATGGCGACGTCCCTCGACGATGAACTCATGGCTTCGCTTGAACGCCTGCGGCGTGAGGGGCTGTTCAAGGCCGAGCATCCTCTTGCCTCGCGTCAGTCGGCGGCGGTCATGGTGGCGCAAGGGGCGTCCTCGCGGCGGCTCCTGAACCTGTGCGCCAACAACTATCTGGACCTGGCGGCAGACCCGCGCCTGGCGGGGGCCGCGCATGAGGCGCTCAGCGAACATGGGCTGGGCATGGCTTCCGTCCGGTTCATCTGCGGCACGCACGCGCTGCACCAGGCGCTGGAGGCCCGGCTGGCGGCTTTCCTCGGCCAGCCGGACGCCGTTCTGTTTCCTTCCTGCTTCGATGCCAATGGCGGGCTGTTCGAGGCGTTGCTGGATGCGGGCGACGCCGTCATCAGCGACCAGTTGAACCACGCCAGCATCATCGACGGCATCCGCCTGTGCAAGGCGGACCGCCACCGCTATCCGAGCGGCGATATGCACGCGCTTGCCGCGTGCCTGGAAGCTGCCGCAGGCGCGCGCCGCAAGCTGGTGGTGACGGATGGCGTCTTCTCCATGGACGGGGTGATCGCCGACCTGCCAGCGATCCGCGCGCTTTGCGACACGCATGGAGCGTTGCTGATGGTCGACGATTCCCATGCGGTCGGCGTGCTGGGGCCGGATGGCAGCGGCACGGCCGCCCACCATGGCGGCGTTCGCGTCGATATCGTCACGGGAACGCTGGGAAAGGCGTTGGGCGGGGCGGCCGGCGGCTATGTCGCATCCTCGCACGCCGTCGTCGGCTGGCTTCGACAGAAGGCCCGGCCCTATCTCTTTTCCAATGCATTGCCCCCGGCTCTCGCCGCTTCGGCGCTTTGCGCCCTCGATATCGTCGCCAGCGAACCCGGCCGCCGCGCCGCGCTGGCCGCGAATGCCGCGCGCTTCCGGGACGAGTTGCAGGCGCGCGGGTTCCAGTTGGCGGGGGCTGGGCATCCCATCGTCCCTGTCCTCATCGGCGATGCGCGCAAGGCCGCCGCGTTCGCGCAAGGGCTGTTGGAGAGCGGGCTCTTCGCCGTCGCCTTTTCCGCGCCGGTGGTGCCGCCGGGCGAAGCGCGCATCCGCACGCAGATGTCGAGCGGCTTGTCTGCCGGGGATATCGACTTCGCCGTCGACCTCTTCGCCTGGACAGGCCGGCGGTTAGGGGTGATCGCATGAACGAACTTGCCGGCCGCTGCGCCATGATCACAGGCGCGGGAAGCGGCATCGGGCGGGCGGCTTCGCTTCGCTTCGCAAGGGCCGGCGCGGCGCTTTGCCTGACCGACAGCAATGCGACCGCCGCGCATGACGTCGCGCGCAGCATCCAGGCCGGTGGCGGCCGGGCAATCGCGCTTGCCGCCGATGTCACCAGGCGCAGCGAGGTCGAGGCCGCCGTGCAGGCCGCCGAGGCGGCTTTCGGCCCGCCGGACATACTGCTCCACAGTGCCGGGATCGGCCTGGAAAGGCCCTTTCTGGAAACCGGCGCGGACGAATGGCAGCGGCTGATCGACGTGGACCTGACCGGCACCTTCCACGTCTGTCAGGCCGTGGCCCGCAGCATGGTGCAAAATGGTGGAGGCCGCATCGTCACCATCGCTTCGACAGCGGGTGTCCGGGGCGGAAGCGGGCGAGCGGCCTATGGAGCGGCAAAGGCGGGCGTTATCGGCCTGACGCGGGCGATGGCGGTGGAACTGGCACTGCATGGCATCGGGGTGAACTGCCTTGCACCCGGCGCCATCGAGACAGAATTGGTGCAGCGCATGCACTCGGCCGAAACGCGCATCGTCTATCGTGCCGGCATTCCGATGGATCGCTATGGCACGCCCGAAGAAGTTGCGGAAGCCGCCCTGTTTCTGGCAGGCGAGGCGTCGGCCTATATCACCGGCCATGTGCTGGGCGTGGACGGCGGTTTCCTTGCGGCGGGTGTGATGCATCGCCGCCAGGCGACAGGTGATGAGGGAGCAGCCCTTGCCGGAACGGATTGAGAAGACGGCGATAAGCGAGATCGAAACGCCTGCCCTGCTGCTGGATCCCGTGGTGATGGATCGCAATATCGACCGGATGCGCGCTGCCGTTGCGTCGCTGGGGGTCGCCTTCAGGCCGCATGTGAAAACAGCGAAGTCGCTGGCCGTCGTGCGCCGGATGACGGGGGGCGTGCCGGGCCCGATCACGGTTTCCACATTGCGCGAAGCGGAGGTGTTCGCCGACGCGGGCTACACCGATATCCTGTATGCGGTGGGCGTGACGCCCAACAAAGTGGCGCGCGCGCAGCGGCTGCGCGGCCGGGGCGTCGATTTGAAACTGATCGTGGACAATGCCGACGCCGCAACTGCAATCGCAGCGGCCGGAGACCCGGCTGACCCGCTGCCCGTTCTTGTCGAAGTGGATTCCGATGGCCATCGGGCGGGCGTCGCGCCCTCTGACGCCGCCGCGCTGCTGGGCATTGCCGCACGGCTGCGGGGCGGCGCCACTCTGTGTGGCCTGCTCACCCATGCGGGCGCCAGCTATGGCGCGACCTCGCACGCGGAGATCCGGCGCTATGCGGATCAGGAGCGCGACGCTCTCCTTTCAGCCGCCGCCATCCTGCGAGAGGCCGGGCATCCCGTTGAAACACTGAGCGTGGGTTCCACGCCGACCGCGCTTTTTGCAACCGACCTGTCAGGGATCACGGAGGTTCGCGCCGGGGTGTTTGTGTTCTTCGATCTGGTGATGGCGGGAATCGACGTCTGCCGTGTTGAGGATATCGCCCTCTCCGTCCTGGCCAGCGTGATTGCCGTGCAGCCGGATCGGGGCCGCTTTCTGGTCGATGCGGGCTGGTCGGCCTTGTCGCGCGATCGGGGAACTGCGCGGCAGGCTGTCGATCAGGGCTATGGTCTGGTGTGCGACGCCACCGGCAGGCCATGCCCGGACCTGATCGTGCTGGAAGCCAATCAGGAACATGGGGTGGTCGGCCTGCGGCCGGGCAGCACCAATATTCTTCCGAAGGTGGCGGTTGGCGATCTGGTCCGCATCCTGCCCAATCATGCCTGTGCAACGGCCGGGCAACATGCGGCCTATCGGCTGATAGATTCGGTCCGGCGCACCGTGACCGGCAGCTGGCCGCGATTTGGAGGGTGGTGATGGCGGATACCGAAATCCTGCGCGCGCCGTCATCGCGACAGAGGCGTTGCACCACGAATGACTGCTAGAACCGTGGTCAACGGCGCGCTCATATTGTCATCATCATGGGGAACCATATTCCGCGCCAAGCCGGGTCTGCCCTGGCGGCCGGTCGTTCAGAAAATGCTGGATGACGCGCTCATGGTCGTGAATGCACACCATGGTCAGCGGCTGGTCGCCACTGTTCGTGAACCGATGCGGCGTATGTGCTGGAACGATCACCACATCGCCGGTGCAGGCGAAGAGGCTTTCATCCTGCACTTCGAAATCCACCATCCCGGACAGCACAAGCCATGTCTCCGCATAGGGATGGATGTGCAAGCCTGGACCTTGGCCGCGGTCGAGATCAACGGCGAAGAATGATATCCCGGCGCCAAAATGTTCACCTTCGAACTTCCATGTCCGATTGGGCGCTTTCGATGTTTCGGCTGCGCGAATGATATGGTGCATGACGCTAACTACCCCTCCAATTTGCCATCATTGCCCGAGACGGGCGGAGTCACTTTGCTTGTTCTGGGCGCGCAGCGGGAATATCGCTCTCAAGGAAGCGTCGCGCAGCCACAGGCCGCCCCACATGAACAGGCCCAGATAGACGCCGAACAGGAGATGGCTGAATACAGGGTTTCCGACGCGGAACTGTGTCGAGACCGCGCCGCCCAGAGAGGCGGTCATCAGGATCGCCCCGGCAACGGAAGATCGTGGAAAGAGATAGAGAGCCAGGCAGGCCAGTTCGATCAGACCGAGCAGGAAGACATGATTATCCGGCCAGCCCAATTGGCGCAGTGTTTCCCCCGCAACCTCCGCTCCGACGAGCTTCGGAGCGATGGAGGCGGCAAGAAGGAACAGCGTAAACAGGCCCGTCAGGGTCCATCCCATGGTATTCCGTGTCTTTTGGGTCATTTCCCCGTTCCGGCTTTCTGCCTTTGCGCCAGTACATGCGCCACGAGCGCGTTCGCATGACCATGCCCCAGCCCATGCGTTTCCTTCAGCCAGGCAACCAGCTCCATATGCTTCAGGCCCGGCTTGGCGCGGATCATGCCGAACCACTCATCAACGGGCCGACCATATGACTTTTCGATCGATGGAAAGTAGGAGGCCGGCCCTCTCACGGGCTGGGGCTGAGCAGCTTTATTATGAGTCATCTCGTCTCCGTTGGATGGACGGTTGCAACCGGGCGCCGTTACATATTATCTTAGCGTCAAGATATTTATCTTGCAATCAAGATAATAAGGAATGTCATGAGTTCGGATGACCGGGTCGAGGCGCGACGAAGGCAATGGGCTGAGGAAATGCCCGGCCTTGATACGAGCGGCATGGCCATCCTTGGCCGCGCGCGTGTGATCACGCTAAGTGTGCGCCCGGCCATCGAAAAAGTCTTCGACAGTCAAGGTCTGGATACGGGCGATTTCGACGTTCTTTCGACTCTGCTTCGCTCAGGCCCACCTTACCGGCTGCGCCCGACAGAGTTGTTCAGATGGCTCATGATCACCTCCGGCGGGCTGACCGCGCGGCTGTCCAGGCTGGAGAAACGCGGCCTTGTGGAGCGGGTTCCGGACCCGGCCGATGGGCGAAGCCTACTCGTCGGGCTTTCGGCAGACGGGCTTGAGAAGGCCCGCGCTGCGATCGTCGAGGACATGCGAACCGAAGCGGATCTGCTCGACGGCCTGTCGGCAAAGGAGCGGGAAACTCTGGCCGAGCTGCTTCGAAAGCTGGCCCTTTCGCTCGAGTCCAAGGGGTTGTGAGCAAGCGCTACTAAGCCGTGCGGCTGTAGCGCGCTAGGACGAGCTGACGGCAACGCGCCAAATCTTCGATCGGCAGGATAAGCGATGAAGCAGGCCACGCCTGGAACCTCGCGCATCCGGCTACGGCCGGAGTGTCCCGGCCATGTTTGGTCGTACGACTTCGTCGACCCTCTACATCACGCCGTGTAGTCCATGGGAGAATGGATACTGTGAATCGTTCAACGGCTCGATGCGCGATGAGCTGCTCAATGGCGAGCCTTCTACACCCTGGCCGAGGCCAGGACACTGACGGCAATGGCGCCGGAGGCCACTATTCACTAACAATTAAACCGGACCACTCAGTGGGGGCCGATCAGCTGCCTTATCCTACAGAGAGAAGATGCATCCCACCGGGCTGCTGGGCAAAGGCAGGCCGTCGGTCGAGGAAGTGCCCAATCACATCGATCGCCGTCAGGCTGTGCTGGCTCGGCTTGACCGTCGTGAAGCTGCCTCCACCCGCGAGCGAGAAGGGAAGCAGCAACTGGTCGGCCAGATAGGGACCAGCAAAGGCATCCGATTCCAGATAGCCACGCATGCGCCCGACCGCCTTCTTGGAGACTCGCTCCGCCGTCACGCCCAGTTGGCCGAAGCCGCTGACGATCTCGGTTCCATGCTCGAACTGCGCCTCCAGCAGCAGGATGTTACCCGGCCCCTGATCTTCGGGCAGTTCGCGCACGCAGACCTCCCGCTCCGACCAGCCAAGGTCGCGACGCACGACGTTGATTTCGCGCTCCGCGATCTCGAAGGGCAGTCCCGCGAACAGGGCATGTCCACTGACGCCAAGGAGCGCCCCGCGCTCTACGCAATCGATCGCCTGCAACGGAGACGGTGTAATATCCACTTCGATCCGGCCGCCACCGCGCGGGTAGAAGCCGTGCCGGATCAGCCGTGCCTCAACCTTCGGCCCCATGCGATTGATGATCGGCAGGAAGCATTTCGCGATGAAATCGAATGGCGGGGCGAGCATATTATGCGTGCCGCCCTCCAGAACCAGCCGCGACGGTGCATCAGCCAACAGCAAGGGCATCAGCACCGTCTGGAGGACAAGTCCCGTGGACCCCGCCGTGCCAACAGCGAAATGATATTCACCCGGCATGACGCGCCCCGGCGTGAAGCTGAGCGCGGACGAGCCGATATGCAGCCCCTGGCATTCGGCATTGCCAATGACGCACGCCGCCTCGACCGCGGTCACATGCTGGCGCATGAGCCCCGGCTTCGACCGCCTGGCGCGGACATTCTCGATCCGAACAGCCTTGCCAGTGGCAAGCGAGAGCGCGCACGCGTTGCGCACGACCTGCCCGCCGCCTTCGCCTGCCGATCCATCGATGATGATCATGTGTTCACCAATTCAAGAAAAAGTTGGTCGGCCCGAATATCGACATCAGGCTCCGTTTCCCGGACAGGCAACTCGCCCGCCCGTAAAAGTTCGTCGCGGATCAGGTCATCCAGCGCCGCTATGCGCGTGGCGTTGCTCTGTTCATTGCTCCGGCGCTTCGCTTCGACCAACTTCGTTATCTCATCCCGCATGGGCTCGGACAGCGCGCAGCGGTCGACCAGCGTCTGAAGGTCCATCGGCGGACGACCATCCCGATTGAGGCGGAGGCAGCGGATCGCGAGCGCCGGACGAAGGGCATAGAAGTACTTCTTCACCGGCACATCACCGTTATCCGTCAGCCAGCGATCCGCAGCATTCTGACCGAGATTGGCGTAATGATGGGCGATGCCTCGTGCATCCATGGCGCGATCCGCCAGCGCGGACAGCCTTGCCACCACCGGATGATCGGCACGATAGCGGATGGGACTTTCGATCCATTCGCTGACCACTGCGTTCGACCTGAGCATGAGGCCCAACGCCTTACGGATATCCCATCCGTTCAGGTCGATCTCATCTTCGATGGGCGTCTCGATCACATCCCGCCCCGGTTTCAGCGACAAATACCAGCTGCGCGCCCGCACATAGAGAAAGCGCACATCATAGTCGCTGTCTGGCGACGGAAATCCCCATGCGCGCGAACCGGACTCCACCGCCAGCAGGATACGCACGTCATACGTCTGCTCGATGCTGTCCAGCCGTGTCTCGATCTCGCGCCGGACGGTTGCGGGAATGGCCTTGTCGGTACCGGTCTGCATGATGCTTCTCGATTAGGAAGCAGTGTGCGTCCGGGGCTTCACCCCTTGACGCACACCACCTGTTTCAACGTGTGGACGATCTCCACCAGATCGGCCTGGGCGGCCATCACGGCTTCGATCGGCTTGTAGGCCTTGGGCGTCTCGTCGATGACGCTCTCGTCCTTGCGGCACTCGACGCCGGCCGTATCGGCGATATGCTCGTCGAGCGAGACCAGCTTTTTGGCCTGGGTGCGGGACATCACGCGTCCCGCGCCATGGCTGCAGCTCTCGAACGATTCCGCATTGCCGAGACCGCGTACGATGAACGATTTCGCGCCCATCGAGCCCGGGATGATACCCATCGTGCCTTTCGCCGCGCGCACCGCGCCCTTGCGGGTCACGAGCACATTCTCGCCGAAGTGGTTCTCCCGCGTCACATAATTGTGATGACAGTTCACCGCTTCGAGCTCGGCGTCGAAAGGCTTGGCGATCTGGCCGCGAAGCGCCCGGATCACGTTGGTCATCATCATCCGGCGGTTCAGCGCCGCGAAGTCCTGCGCCCACTCGACCGCCTCGACATAGTCGTCGAAATGGTCGGTCCCTTCCGGGAAGTAGGCCAGATCCTCGTCGGGCAGGTTGATGAACCACTTGCGCATGTCCTGCTTGGCCAGTTCGATGAAGAACGTGCCGATCGCATTCCCCACGCCGCGCGAGCCCGAGTGGAGCATGATCCAGACGCGCTGTTCGGTATCGAGGCAGAGTTCGATGAAGTGGTTGCCCGTCCCGAGCGTCCCCAGATGGGTGAGCTGGTTGGTGTTCTTGAACCGCGGATATTTCGCCGTGATCCGGTCGAACCGCTCCACCAGCGTCGCCCAGGCCTCCACGATCTCGGCCGGTGGGTCGCCCCACGAACCGGTATCGCGCTTGCCGCGATTGACGCTGCGCCCGTGCGGCACCGCCCGCTCGATCGCCAAACGGATGCCTTCCAGATTGTCCGGAAGATCGCCCGCCATCAGCGATGTGCGCGCCGCCATCATGCCGCAGCCGATGTCGACGCCCACCGCCGCCGGGATCACCGCGCCCTTGGTCGGGATGACCGAGCCAACCGTCGCGCCGATACCGACATGCACGTCCGGCATGGCCGCCACATGCTTGAACACGAAAGGCATGCGCGCCGCCTTGCGGAGCTGCTCATGCGCCTTCTCATCGACCGGCACGCCCCGGGTCCACAGCTTGATCGGCTTGCCGCCCTCGACGTGCTGAAAATCAAAATTTGCCTCGGTCATCGAGACCTCCCTTGCATAATCATGGTGCCGGCGACGAGTTTTGGCGAGACATCCCGGATTTCTCCGGGGCGGATTCGAACCGCTCGGCCTTTCGGCCTTTACCGATGTAGTCCCGCCGGCATTCGCCAGCTTGAATTTGGTGCCATGGCGACAAGTGTTTGACAGACTTCTCTCCGTCCTCGCGGACGGTCCCTGTTCTACCGTTAAACTACGGACCGATTGGGCGGTCCGGCGGGATTCGAACCCGCATCTGGGGCGTGATAGGCCATGTAGTCCGTCGGGCATTCGCCATGATTTTTGTGTTTCCGGTCACGGCGACGAGAAGTGAGAAAGACCGTCCCGAGGGACTGGCGCTCTATCCAGCTGAGCTACTGCATCGTTGCCGATACAGGCGGGACTTGAACCCGCGACAACCACATTACCAATGTAGTCCTTCCCGGCATTCGCCGTGATGATCTTGTCGGGTCGTGGCGACGAGGTTCGGCAAGACGCGGCCCTTAAGCTACGTGTCGGCGGCGGGATTCGAACCCGCATCTCCCTTTCGGCACAACTGCCTTCCGGGCGCTTTACTCGTCGGGCCTCCTCTGGTGACATGTAGTCCTGCCAGCATTCGCCACGACCCTGTTCGTTCAGACCTCCACTTGTTCCACGATGCTCACCCAGTCGTGCGTCTCGCCGGAGACGAAGCGCGCGATGGTGTCGAACACCGCATCGGAGAAGCCTCCGACATTCAATATGTCCTGCCGGCTAGCCGCCTGCGTGGTGCCGTAAGGCGCGATGTCGATGCAGACGAGCTTGGCTTGCGGGTTACGCTTCGCCAGTTTCGTCCATTCCTGCATCGTCGCCGTCGATCCACTCCGCTGCGCATCGACCCAGGACTCGTTGTCCGAGACGATAACCACCAGATCGACCGCCGCCATCTCCTTGTTGAGGAGCGCGAGGGGCGCCGAGACGTTCGTTCCACCACCGCCGACCGCCGCCAGCTTCGCGGCATTCGCCGCGATCCGGTCGGTAGCCTTCAGCTTCATTGGTACGACCGCCTGCTCGAACGGGATGACCCGTGCCTCGCGGTTGGATCGCAGCATCGCCGCCGCGACCAGGGCCGCGACATCGATGCAGCGAACCTTTGACGACGCGCCCTTGCGGTAGCCCGTCACCGGCATCCCCATCGAACCCGACACGTCGGGGCAGACGACCACGTGGCCCGGCACCTTCGGCATGCCTCGGAGCGACAGCTCCCGTGCTTCCTCCAGCGCCGCCTGTACCTTGAGCGGCACGCCGTCGCCGACCTGGCCCAATGCCACCATCAGCTGATAGGGCATGGGCCGCACGGCATGGAGCGCGTCACGGTCGGCAAGCCGGGCCGCAACCTGATCGATAAGCCCCTCCACAGCGAATGCGCCGTTGCGCGCCAGCGTGTTGAGGTTCATCCTCAGGGCCTGCCAGCCCATGCGGGTCGCAAGCTCCGCCCACTGCTCCGCGACAAGCGGATAAGCGGTCAACCACTCGAACGGCACTTCGGGCAAAGGCTGGGCCTGATCCTGTTTCCAGGCCTCGAACGCGGCAATCTCGGCGGGCAGCGCGGCGACGTCATAGGGACGACCGATCAGCCAGCCATAGAAGGCCTTGCGGCCCGCATCCGCCGGACGCGGGTGGACCATCTTGACGATGTCCGCCAGGCTCGGCGCATTGCCGGTCGCAGCATGCATCAGCTCGCGGATCGACGCCCGCTCCAGCCACTGCTGGACCAGCCGCTTCGGCCGGGTGCCGAGAGATGTTCGCCCAACCTGGCCCGATCGCATGATCTGCACGAAACTACGCAGCACGCGGCCGTTGTTCACGACCTTGCCGAAGACCCGGACCGAAAGGTCGGGATCGGCGACGGTCAGATACGCCGCCAGCAAGGCGGGCATATCCTTCATCGCGCCGGACGTACGGGCATAGACCGCAGCCTGAGCGACGAAATAGGGATCGACCGAACGGGCCGCCTCCAGCACATCGGCAAGCTGCGTTTCCGCCGCGCCGTAGAAATTATCGGCGAGCGTGCCGGTCGCTGCCAGCTGGGCGAGCTTCGCCTTTGGCCCATAGGCATAGGCCGGCGAACCCTCCCGGTTCAGCGTATCGGTGCGCGGCAACAGCTTCGCCACGGCGCTTGCAAACAGTCCCTTGTTGGCCATCGTCCAACTCCTTCATCTGGTCAGGGCGGCAGGATTTGAACCTGCGGCCTCCTGCTCCCAAGGCAGGCGCTCTGCGCAAGCTGAGCTACGCCCTATGAATTCTCCGGTCCTTGGGGCGGCCGGCCCATTCCGACCGCCCCAGTTCCGCCTGCCGACCGAGTAGTCTGCCCCGGTCGACGCCAAAAGAACTGCACGGAGCATGCCAAACCATCAGAAAGAGACAGAAAAACTCACATCATATTGATTTTATCTATTTTATTTTTCTCCCCATCGGAACGCTCAAGCTTGGGATTCTGAAAAATATGATCGCATGAGATAGGATTTTATCCTATGATATAAGAATGAAACCCCTGACCGTTATCGGCTTCCTCGGCTCCACCCTCGACGCGAGCAAGTTCGGCCCCTCGCGTTGGAACAAGTGGCGCCCGACCGTCGCGCTGACCATGCATGAGGATCTGCGGGTTGATCGACTGGTGCTGTTGCACGGCACCGCCCATCGTCGCCTCGCCGAATATGTCGCGGAAGACATCGCTTCCGTTTCGCCGGAGACTCAGGTCGACATGCGGGTCCTCGATTTCCGCGACCCCTGGGATTTCGAGGAGGTTTATGGAAAGCTGCTCGACTTCGCGCGGGCCGAGCCATTTGATCCGGACGAGCAGGATTATCTCCTCCACATCACCACGGGCACACACGTCGCGCAGATATGTCTCTTCCTGCTGACCGAGGCGCGTTACCTGCCGGGGCGCCTGCTCCAGACCCAACCGGCGAAGCGCGCCGAGGATGGTGGGGCGCCCGGTCGCTGGAGCATCATCGACCTCGACCTTTCGCGCTATGATAGCATCGCGACCCGCTTCGCCGTTACGAGCGCGGAGAGCACGTCTTTCCTCAAATCCGGCATCGATACACGCAACGCCGCCTTCAACCGCATGATCGACGAGATCGAGCAGGTAGCGCTGCGCTCGCGCGCACCAGTGCTGCTGATGGGACCAACTGGCGCGGGCAAGAGTCAGCTGGCCCGGCGCATCTACGAACTCAAAAAGGCCAAGCACCAGATTGCCGGGCCATTTGTGGAAGTGAACTGCGCGACCCTGAAGGGCGACAGCGCCATGTCGGCCCTGTTCGGCCATCGCAAGGGGGCCTTCACCGGAGCGGTTGCCGACCGACCGGGCTTGTTGCGCGCCGCTGACAAAGGCATGCTGTTCCTCGATGAGATTGGCGAACTCGGCCTCGACGAACAGGCGATGATCCTGCGCGCCATCGAGGACAAGCGCTTCCTGCCCGTTGGCGCGGACAAAGAGGTGGCATCAGACTTTCAGTTGATCGCCGGCACCAATCGCGACCTCGGCGAGGCAGTAGCCGCTGGTGCTTTCCGCGACGACCTTTATGCGCGCCTCAATCTCTGGACCTTCCGCTTGCCGGGCCTCGTCGACCGGCGTGAGGATATCGAGCCCAATCTCGACTATGAACTGGACAGGTTCGCGGAACGCGAGGGCGACCAGGCCAGCTTCAACAAGGAAGCGCGCCTGCGCTATCTCGCCTTCGCGACGTCCGGAGAGGCAAGCTGGCCGGGCAACTTCCGCGACCTCGCCGCCAGTGTGACCCGCATGGCCACGCTAAGTCCGAAGGGACGGATCGATGTCGACAGTGTCGATAAAGAGATTGAGCGCCTGCGACGGCTATGGTCGGGGCAGGCCGACAATGCTGCCGATATTCTTTCAGGGCTGTTGCCCCCGGAACGCATCGGCGAACTCGACCTGTTCGATCATGTTCAGCTTGCCGAGACGATCCGGGTGTGCAGGACCAGTCGCTCTCTGTCGGAAGCGGGCAGAATCTTGTTCAATGCGTCTCGTACTCGACGCAGCAGTTCGAATGACGCTGACCGCCTGCGGAAGTATCTCGCACGGTTTGGACTGGATTGGTCGACGGTGGACAAATGACGAGCGACGCCAACAAAGCGGACGCTCGAAGGCCAAAAATAGTTCCTTGAGACCTGCCCTTGGTTCCCCAAGCCACGACAACGGAGCGAGCGACTGGCTCTGGGACCTTTGCCACCGTCAGCTTCGGGTACTGGCGGCAGTGGCTGAGCTGATCGACGCCGACGCGGGCAACGACGCAGCCGGGCAGCCTGGGTGCCTCTACCCGTCCGTTCGTCTGTCGCTCAGGAAACTGCGGCAAAGCTCCCTCAGTGCCGCGCGGTTTCCGGGCAGCAGCGTGTCGGTGATCACATAGCTGTAGATCAGGAAAGCGCGCGCCTGCACCTGTTCGGCCGGAATCCCGTTCGCCGCGATCACCGCCTCGAAATAGGCAAGCCGGTGGCGGTCGATCTCGGCCATGGCCTTCGCCGGGCGCTCATCGGTCAGCGCCCAGGTGCGCATCGCCATTTCGATATAGGCGCCGGTCTTTGCGCGATCCATGTCCGGGATGCTGAACAGCCGCACCAGCCGGTCCTCCGGCGCTGCATCCAGCGCCCCCAGTTCGGTGACGAGCCCGGTGGTGGTGCGCAGCCGCCAATAGTCGATCATCGCTTCCAGAAAGGCATCGCGCGAGGGGAAGCGCGCGTAGAACATGCCCTTCGTCACGCCAAGCTGCCCGGCGACCAGCTCCACCCGCACGGAATCGATGCCGCCCGTCGCCAGCTGCTCCAGCGCCGTCAGGAACCAGCGCTCTGTCGGGATCTTCGGCTTCGGCCCGCGCCGGGCGGGCGGCTCGGTCAGCTCGGAAATATAGGGCTGCAACGGCAGCGGAGGAAGCTTCATGGCACCCGAGCCTAGGTCCTCCGTCCCGCACGGTCAATCTCTGCGCGGGCCTATATCATCCTGGTTCGAATGTATTTATCCAGCCTATGTTGACGAGATGTTTCAAAGAGGATTATCAATAATACATACGGATACGAATGAATAAGCCATAACGGCTAAGGGGAGGTTAGGATGGTTTTTGATCGACGGGTGAATTGGGCCCTTCTGCTGGCAGGTTCCGCGCTGACCCTTGGCCTCGCCGGCCCTGCGCAGGCGCAGGAAACGGAAACCGCAAAGGAAGAACGCGCAAGCGGCCTTGACGACATCATCGTCACCGCCCGCCGCCGTGAGGAAAGCCTGCGCGACGTGCCGATCTCCGTCAGCGCCTTTTCGGCCGAAGCGTTGGAGGAAAAGGGCACGCCCGACATCACCGGCCTGCAACGCTCCACCCCCAACCTCACCATCCAGGTGGCGCGCGGCACCAACTCCACCCTCACGGCCTTCATCCGCGGCATCGGCCAGCAGGATCCGCTCTGGGGCTTCGAGCCCGGCGTCGGCCTCTATGTGGACGACGTCTACATCGCCCGCCCACAAGGCGCCGTGCTAGACATCTTCGACATCGAGCGCATCGAAGTGCTGCGGGGCCCGCAAGGCACGCTCTATGGCCGCAACACCATCGGCGGCGCGGTGAAATATGTGACGAAGAAGCTCGGCAACGAGTTCACCGGCAAGGTGCGGGCGGAATATGGCACCTATAACGAGCTGAACCTCGTCGGCTCCGTCGCCATCCCGCTGACCGACTGGCTCTCGGTCGGCGGAGCCGTCGCCTGGTACAACCGCGACGGTTATGGCGAGAACCTACATTCGGGCGCCGAAACCAACAACAAGGATGTGCTGGCTGCCCGGCTGTCGCTGGAAATGACGCCGGTCGACAACATCTTCATCCGCCTCGCCGGCGACCGCACGGAAGACAAGTCGAACATCAACCACGGCCACCGCGAAACCTTCGAGCCCAACTCGAAGCAGGCCGTGCTGCCTGGCAAATATGACACGATGGCAGGCCTCGGAGACGACCAGAAGGTCGTCACGCAGGGCGTCTCGCTGCTGGGCGAATGGAACGTGTCGGACACGCTCACCCTGAAGTCGATCACCGCCTGGCGCGACGGCTACACCCGTGGCCCCGGCATCGACTTCGACGGCACGCCGCAGCCCTTCCTGGATGTGGCCGCCAGCGGCAACGTCTACAAGGACCATCAGTTCAGCCAGGAACTGCAGGCGCAGATCGAAACGGATCGCCTGCAAGGGATCGTCGGCCTCTATTACATGGACGCAACCGCCAGCGGCGCCTTCGACACCATCCTCGGCCGCGGCCTGATCCCGGAAGCCGCGCTCGTCCCCGTCGTCAGCGCCTACACCGCGCTGACGCAGCTGACGACCGGCTCGGTCGACACCAGGAGCTTCGCCATCTTCGGGGACTTCAACTACGATATCACCGATCGCCTGAAGGTCTCGGTGGGTGCCCGCTGGACGCGCGACAAGAAGACGGGCGAGGTGTTCAAGGCGAACTATTTCGGCACGCTCGGAAGCCCGCTGCTGAAGCCCTATGTGCCCGTGCTGCCGCCGCCCTATAACGTGCCGCAGATCCTGACGGACTACAGCAACGATCGCACCTTCGAGGAGTTCACGCCGCGCGTCAGCCTCAGTTTCGAGGCGAGCGAGCAGGTGAACCTCTATGCCGCCTATGCGCGCGGCTTCAAGTCGGGCGGGTTCGACATGCGGGGCGACGCCAGCGCCACGCCGGCGACGAAGGACGGCTATGATTCCGAAATCGTCGATTCCTATGAAATCGGCCTGAAGGGCGCCTTTCTCGACAACAGCCTGCGCCTGAACGCCGCTCTCTTCTACGCGGACTATCAGGGCCAGCAGGTGACGACACAGGTCGCCAAGGTGACGCCGCCGCCCGGCGTCGTCAGCTTCGTGGACAACGCCGGCAGTTCGCGCATCTGGGGTGTCGAAGTGGAAGCGAATGCGATGATGAGCCGCAATTTGAGCGCCAACATCACGCTGGGTTATGTGAACGCCAGGTTCAACGAATTCCTCGTCTATGACATGGTGAGTGGCACGATGGTGGACGTGGCCGACAGCCGCGTGTTCCAGAACACACCCGAGTTCACGCTCTCAGCCTCCGTCAACGCGCACGGCGAAGTGGCGGGCGGCTGGCTGACGGTGCAACCGGCGATTTCCTTCCGCAGCGAAACCCACCTGTTCGAAATCCCGATCCCGGCGATCGATCAGGGCGCCTATGCCCTCGTCGACCTCTCCGTCACCTGGACGACGCCGGACGAGAAGTGGCGCTTCGGCGTGTTCGGCCGCAACCTGCTGGACGACCGGTACCGCACCGGCGGCTACAACTTCCCGCTCAATGCCTACGCCCAGTCGGTAATCGGCTTCTATGGCGCGCCGCGCACGGTGCGCGCATCGGTCGAATACCGCTTCTGATGACGGACGCCGCCGTCGCCTTCGTGGAACGACGCTGGACGGCTGCCGACGGATCGTCGCTCTTTGCGCGTGACTATCCGGCGGCGGCCGGCCCGGCCCGGTTGCCGGTGGTGCTGATCCACGGCCTCACCCGCAACTCGGGCGATTTCGAGGATGTGGCACCGTGGATCGCGGCGGGCGGGCGCCGCGTGCTGGCGGTGGACGTCCGCGGCCGCGGCCGCTCGGAATGGAGCGCGGACCCGATGCGCTACCAGCTCCCGACCTACGCGGCCGACATGCTGGCGATGCTGGACGCGCTGGGCATTTCCCGTGCGCATTTCGTCGGCACCTCGATGGGCGGGCTCATCACCCTCCTCGTCTCGGCCCGTCGAATGCGGGCGGTGGCCAGCGCCACGCTCAACGACGTCGGGCCGGAGATCGACCCGGCCGGCATCGCCCGCATCGCCGGCTATGCGGGCAAGCAGGCGGTGATCGAGAACTGGGACGATGCCGCCCGATACGTGAAGCGGACGAGCGAAGTCGCCTTTCCAGATTTCACCGAGGCCGACTGGCTTTCCATGGCCCGCAGGGGCTTTGTGGAAGACGCCGCCGGACGCCCCGTTCTGGACTATGACCCGGACATTTCCCTGCCGATGTCGCGCCGGCCGGTTCCGAACAAATCGTGGCTGGCGGACATCCTGTTCCGCAGGCTGGCGCGGCGGCGGCCCGTGCTGCTGCTGCGCGGCGCCTTGTCGGACATCCTGTCGGCGCCGATTGCCGCGAAAATGCGGCGTGCGGCGCCGAAGATGGTTTATCGTGAAGTGCCCGGCGTAGGTCATGCGCCGTTTCTGACAGAGCCCGCCGCCCGGCGGGCGATCGAGGACTTTCTCGCCCGGCAGCCCTGACACGCGCCGGGCAGTGCAGATTGTCACGATCTGCACTGCCGCCATCAGGGCTTTTCGATAGATCGCGCCCCTGAGAAAGACCATTGCCGGAAGGGGGACAAGTGCAGGCTGGGCTTGTAACGGATTTATGCCGGTCACCTATCTCATCATGCCACCTTGGCTTCGAATGCGAATGGGCTGATGCCGCCTAAATATGAATGGCGCCGCCGGGAACTATAATAGTCGTTGATGTACTGGAAGATGGCAGCTTTAGCTTGCCGCCAGGTTGACCAGCGCTGCTGCCAGATCATCTCCGCCTTCAGGGATTTGAAGAAGGTCTCGACTCCGGAGTTGTCGTAACAATTGTCCTTTTCGCTCATGGATGGACGTAGGCCATAGGCCTGCAGCTTCTTTTGATAGGCGTATGAGCAATATTGGCTGCTGCGATCGGAATGGAAAATACAGCCTACGGGTGGTTGGCGAAGCCGTTCATTCTCTCGCGCCAGATCTGCCTGCTGCGCTACCATCAGGTCCGATGGGCGATATGCGAAACCCATTTGTTCAACGTCGACTTGCCGATCCCCAAATCCGACGCAACCCGCTCACGCGGTAGCCCACTGATCAGCGCAATGCGCACTGCCTCCTGCTTGAATTCTTCACCATGCTTGATCGTCTCGTCGGTCTCCTGTTGCGAGCTTAAAACGCTCGGGTGACCGGCGCAAAACCGTTACAAGTCATCCAGCAAGCCGCCCGCAAAAGCGGTCCTGACGGCGGGGCAACGGCTGCACTTCGGCGAGGGTGCTGCGGCTGTTGCTGGCGAGAGGTCGGCGACGTCCGTACCCTGCTTCAGGATGAACCCCTTTTGCGCGTCTGAGAATCTGGATGCCTTCATCGCTCTTCGCTCCTCCCAGCCAAGGGGAGATTACGGCGAAAAACTCTAACTAAAAGCAGTCCAGTTTTCTGGGATCAGATCAGCTCGACATGGCCACGCGTGCGTTCGCGGTAGCGCAACAACGCCTGTTCGAAGAGGCCGTCCTTGTTGGTGTGGGCGGCATACAGGCTGCCGCGACCGAGGCCCGTCGCATCGACAAGAGCCTGCGCGGACGTGCCATGAACTACCGATCCCGGCAGGCAGCACAGGTTGTTCTCCGCCGGGATCGCGCCGAAATGTGGGAACAAAAGCTACTCCAAATGTTACGATCGCAATCGACCTATCGATTCCGTACTGCCCGGTCATGAGCCAGAGAATGAGCCCGTAAAGAGACGAATCTGCCTGATGGCTATGCTCTCCGTGTACAAAACTTACGGCCAAAGCTGTGGCAACGAGTCAATTGCCCAACCTCTCGCGAGCAACCAAAAGTCTTATGACTAAATGGCGGAAAGCGGTCGGCCCGAACCTTGGTATGGAATCACTTCGCTAACCTACGAAAGTCTGGGGACTAAGTTCCGGCACCCAAAAAACGGAGAATATGATGGCCTACGCCCCAGCCCATCACACCTCAAACCGTACTGAGAGAGCCTGGAGACGATGGTCTCTGCCTGATCGGAAGTTGGGAAAATCTTTTGAAAACAAACGATTGTGTGGCGGAGAGGGTGGGATTCGAACCCACGGTCCGCTTACACGGACAACGGTTTTCGAGACCGCCCCAATCGACCACTCTGGCACCTCTCCGCGCCGGGCTGCTCCGGCCCGCTGAGACCGGTGCCGTTCCCTTATGGTCTCTGGCAAGGCGCGGGCCATAGCCGCCGTGCCGGGCAAACACAAGCCCAACCCCCTTTGCACCAGCCGAAATGCGCCTATATCCTACGGCAGAGGTCGGTTTTGATGACGAACAAAGAACATATTCCCGCCGGAAAGCGCCCCGATGCCAGCGTCGCGCAGCCGCGCCACGCCGAAATCCTTGCGCCGCGAATCGCTGAGGCCCGTTTCGGGATCGGCGACATCGTGCGCCACCGCATCTTCCCTTTCCGCGGCGTGGTGTTCGATGTGGACCCGGAATTCTCCAACACCGAGGAATGGTGGGAGGCTATCCCCGAAGAAGTGCGCCCCGCCAAGGACCAGCCCTTCTACCATCTTCTCGCCGAGAACGAGGAATCCTCCTACGTCGCCTACGTCAGCCAGCAGAATCTGATGCCCGATGAAGAGGGCGAGCCGGTCCGTCACCCCGCCGTCGCGCAGGTGTTCGAAAGCTACCGAGACGGCCGTTATGTGCTGCGCCCGATCAACCGCAACTGATCGGGCAAAGCCCTCAGGTTCAGAACCCATAGACATATATGCTTTCCGTCATCCAGGGCTTGACCCGGGATCCCGCTTCTTGCCTACGCTGGCCGGAAAGCTGGACCCCGGGTCAAGCCCGGGGTGACGAAGGGGAATAGGAGTCCCCAACCTGGGCGCAACCGATCGGGCCGCAACCCTGCGCCCGCTTCAGCGCACCCCCGCCCAGTACATGATGCCGCCGGTGGCGCGCGGCCAGCCATAGCCGTTCACCCACACCGCATCGATGTCGCCGGGGCGCTGGGCGATCCCCTCGGCCAGGATCTTCCGCCCTTCCTCCACCATCGGCTTCAGCAGCCGCTCCAGGATTTCCTGCGCGCTGTGCTCGCGCACCATCCCGCCTTTTTCCTTCACATAGTCACGGATCAACTGCTCGACGACCGGGCTGGGAGAGCGCTTGCGATCCTCGTCATAATCGTAGAATCCAGCCCGCGTCTTCTGCCCGCGCCGGTCCATTTCGCAGAGGCGATCCCGCAGCGTTTCGCCCTTCGACGTCTCCTTCGACCAGCCGATGTCCAGCCCGGCGAGATCGCTCATCTGGAACGGCCCCATGGGGAAGCCGAAATCGGTCAGCACCTTGTCCACCTCCCAGGGCATGGCGCCTTCCATCAGCAGTTCGTTCGCCGCCTGCTGCCGCCTTGAAAGCATGCGGTTGCCGATGAAGCCGTCGCACACGCCCGAGACGACGGGCACCTTGCCGATCTTCACCCCCACTTCCATCGCCGTCTTCAGCACGTCCGGCGCGGTCAGCTTGCCGCGCACCACCTCCAGCAGCTTCATGACATTGGCGGGGGAGAAGAAGTGCATTCCCAGCACGTCCGCCGGCCTCGAGGTGGCGGCGGCGATCTCGTCCACGTTCAGATAGCTGGTGTTGCTGGCGAGGATGGCGCCCTTCTTCGCCAGCCCGTCCAGGCGGGCGAACACCGCCTTCTTGATGGCCATATCCTCGAAGATCGCCTCGATGATGAGGTCGGCGTCGGCCAGATCAGCATAGTCGAGGCTGCCGGTCAGCCGCGCCATGCGCGTCTCCACCTCGTCCGCCGTCAGCTTGCCGCGCTGCAGGGAGCGTTCGTAATTGCCGCGGATCACCTTCAGCCCGCGGTCGAGCGCGGCCTGTTCCCGCTCCACTATGGTCACCGGAATCCCGACATTGGCGAAGTTCATGGCGATTCCGCCGCCCATGGTGCCGGCGCCGATCACCCCCACGCGGGCGATGGGGCGGGTCGGCACATTCGGGCCGATGCCTTCCACTTCGGCCGCCTTGCGTTCCGCCGCCGAAATATGCGCCAATGCCTCGTCGCTCATCTTTTCCTCCCCATATGCTTCGCCTAGAGACTTGGACTTTGAGGAGCCCGGCCGATGGATGCAAGACTGAGAGAAACGCTGAAAGGCCTCGACATCCGCGCGGAGATCGAGCGGCTGCGCAAGGAGCGCAACGCCGTGATCCTGGCGCATTATTACCAGACGCCGGAACTGCAGGACATGGCGGACTTCGTCGGCGATTCGCTGGAGCTGTCGCGCAAGGCGGCCGAGACGGACGCCGATGTGATCGCCTTTTGTGGCGTGCGCTTCATGGCGGAGGTGGCGAAGATCCTCTCTCCGCAGAAAACCGTGATCCTGCCCGACATGGACGCCGGCTGCTCGCTGGAGGACAGTTGCCCGCCGGACGAGTTCGCCGCCTTCCGCGCCGCGCACCCGGACCATCTGTCGCTCACCTACATCAACTGCTCGGCGGCGGTGAAGGCGCATTCGGACATCATCGTCACCTCGTCCAGCGCCGAGAAGATCATCAACTCGCTGCCCCGCGACCAGAAGATCCTCTTCGCGCCCGACAAGCATCTGGGCGCCTGGCTTGCCCGCAAGACCGGGCGCGACATGCTGTTGTGGGACGGGACCTGCATCGTCCATGAAGCTTTCAGCGAGACCGAGCTTCTGAAGCTGAAGGCGCAATATCCGGATGCGCCGGTCGCCGCCCACCCGGAATGCCCGGCGCATATCCTGGACCATGCCGACATGATCGGCAGCACCAGCGCCATCCTGAAGTTCGCGCTGGAAAGCCCAAGCGACCTCATCATCGTCGCCACCGAGCCGCACATCATCCACCAGATGGAGAAGAAGGCCCCGCAAAAGACCTTCATCGGCGCGCCCGGGGCCGACGGCAAATGCTCCTGCAACATGTGCCCCTATATGGCGCTCAACACCGTCGAGAAGCTCTACCTGAGCCTGCGCGACCTGAAGCCGGAACTGCATGTGCCCGAGGAGCTGCGCGTGCGCGCGCTGCTGCCCTTGAACCGCATGCTGGCGATCGCCAGCGGCGCGGCGACCGACCTCACCCCCGCCCAGACCATGCCCCCGGTCACCGGCGACTGACCTGAAGGATGTCCATGAAGACCATCGTTGCCGCCGCGATGCTGCTGGCCGCCCCCGCCGCCGCCCAGACCCCGCCGCCGGCCGATCCGCATCAGTGGCTGGAGGACGTGACCGGCGAGAAGCAGCTCGACTGGGTGCGCGCCCGCAACGCGAAATATCTGCCGGAGCTGGAAGCCGTGCCCGGCTTCGCGGCCTGGCGGGCGAAGGCGGAGACCATTCTTCAGGACCCGCGCCGGATCGCCTATCCGACCGGCGCCAGCCCCAGCGGCGTGACGGCCGGCAGCGTCTACAATTTCTGGCGCGACAAGGATCATGTGCGCGGCCTGTGGCGGGTTTCGCCGCGCGCGGCGTTCGACGCCGGCAAGCCGGAATGGACGACGCTTCTGGACATGGACGCGCTGGAAGCCGCCGAGAAGAAGAATCTGCAATTCTCCGGAGCCTCCTGCTTCGGCGCCGATTACGCGCGCTGCCTCGTCCGCCTGTCGATCGGCGGCAAGGACGCGGTGGAGGTGCGGGAGTTCGACACGAAGGCCCGCCGCTTCGTCCCCGCGTCCGAAGGCGGCTTTGCCAGCCCGGAGGCGAAGCAGGCGCTCGCCTGGCTCGACCAGGACCGGCTGCTGGTCGCCACCGCCGCCGGCCCGGTCAGCACGTCGGGCTATGCCCGCGAAGTCCGGCTGTGGCAGCGCGGCACGCCCTTCTCCAGCGCGAAGCTGCTGCTGAGCATCGGCGAGCAGGAGATGGCCGCCAACCCCGCCGCCTATGGCTCCGGCGCGAACCGCCGGGCCGTCATCCTGCAGGCGCTGACCTTCTGGACCGGCAAGGTCCACCATCTGGGCGCCGACGGGGCGCTCACCGTCTCGCCGCTGCCGGATGACGCCAACTTCCAGTTCATCGCCGATGTGGGCGACGGCCCCCGCGCCTATGCGCTGCTCCGCACCGATTTCAACGGCATCTCGAAGGGCAGCCTCGTGTCCTATGCGGTGCCGGCTTCCGGGGCGCCGGGGCCGGTGGAGGCGGTGTTCACCCCGACCGACAGCCAGGCGATCGACAATGTCGATGCCACCGGCAAGGCCGTCTATGTGAACCTGCTGGACGATGTCGCGGCGAAGCTGGTCCGCCTGCAGCGTGGCAACGGCCAGTGGTCCAGCCGCGAGGTGCCGCTTCCGGCCAACAGCGCGCTCGGCCTCGTCGCCACCGACGATCAGGACACGCTCTACGCCAATGTCGTCGGCTTCACCGAGCCGTCGCGGCTGATGAAGACCGCGAACGGCGCCGCGCCCACGACGCTCGCCTCCGCTCCGGCCTTCTTCGACGGGGCGAAGTTCGAAGTCGCGCAGCGCTTCGCCACCTCGAAGGACGGCACGAAAGTGCCCTATTTCGTGATCCGGCCGAAGGGCGCGAAGGGGCCGCTCAAGACCTATTACTGGTCCTATGGTGGCTTCGAGATCGCGCTGGTCCCGGCCTATCTCCAGCCCGAGGCGCAGATGTGGGTGGAGGCCGGCAACCAATATGTGGTCGGCAACATCCGCGGCGGCGGCGAATATGGCCCGCGCTGGCACCAGGCGGCCCTGCTGGAGAAGCGGCAGAACAGCTATGACGATCTGCACGCCGTCGCCGAGGATCTGAAGAAAACCGGGCAGGCCTCGAAGATCGCCGTCCATGGCCGTTCGAACGGCGGCCTCATGTCGTCGGTCGCCTACACGCAGCGGCCGGACCTTTACGACGCGGCGCTGGTCGGCGTGCCGCTGGCCGACATGCGGCGCTACCATCTGCTGCTGGCGGGGGCCTCGTGGATGGCCGAATATGGCAACCCCGACACCGCCGACTGGGAGTTCATCAAGGCCTACAGCCCCTATCAGAATCTGAAGAAGGCGGCGAAATACCCCCGCGTCTTCTTCTACACCTCCACGAAAGACGACCGGGTCCACCCGGCGCACGCCCGAAAGATGGCGGCCGAAATGGAGGCGTTGGGCCACCCCATCTATTATTATGAGAATATCGACGGCGGCCACGCCGGTGTCGCCAATCTGAAGGAAGCCGCCTACCGCTACGCGCTGATGCTGGCCTATCTCGACAAGGAGCTGAAGTGAGGCGCACACGGGTAGTAGCGCTGCTGGGCATGGCGCTGATCTCGGCGCCTGCCGCCGCGGATCAGTATCTGAAATCCAGGGCTCCCAAAGCGCATATCGACGGCTTTCTGCACGAATGCCGGCAAAAGGTGCCCGATGCGAGCTGTCGCTGCATGGTGAAGGAACTGGCTTCCAACGCGGAAGGCGACTTCCTGCTGGATCTCGGCGCGCCGGCCCTTCGCCTGAAGCAGCAGCCTGCCAATCTGAAGTCGGATGCGGTGCTGAAGGCGCTCAACCGCCATGGGCTGAAGGCGTCGGAAGGCAAGGCAATCGTCGACCGCGCCGCGCCCATCCTGCAAGAGGCCGCCCGTGTCTGCGCCTGAAATCGCCTTGCCCGGCTTCGATCTTTCTGCCTTCGTCGAAGCGACGCTCGCGGAGGATCTGGGCGGCGCGGCCGACGCCGCCCGCGACCTGACGGCGACCGCCTGCCTGCCGGCCGACGCCCGGCTGAAGGCGGTTCTGGACAGCCGCGACAGGGTGGTGGTGGCCGGCCTGCCGCTCGCCGCCGCCTTCTTCCGCCGGCTGGACCCGGCCTGCGCCATCCATATGCTGGTGGCGGACGGCGACGAGGTTGCGGCGGGCACCGACCTGATGACGGTGGAAGGCAACGCCCGGGCGCTGCTCGCCGCCGAACGCTCGGCCCTCAACACGCTGCAGCATCTGACCGGGATCGCCACCCTCACCCGCCGCTATGTGGAAGCAATCGAGGGCACGGAGGCGACGCTTCTCGACACCCGCAAGACGCTGCCGGGCCTCCGGCATCTGGAAAAATACGCCGTTCGCATGGGCGGCGGCCAGAACCACCGCATGGGGCTCTGGGATGCGCCCATGGTGAAGGACAATCACATCGCCGCCGCCGGCGGAATCACGCCGGCGGTCGCCGCCTGCAAGGCGGCCGGGCTTTCCGACATCACCGTGGAGGTGGACCGCATCGACCAGATCGAGCCGGCGATCGCCGCCGGCGCCGACCGGCTGCTGCTGGACAATATGCCGCCGCCGGTTCTGCGCGAGGCGGTGGCGCTGGTCGCCGGGCGGGTGCCGACCGAGGCGTCGGGCGGGGTGAATCTCGACAGCATCCGCGCCATCGCCGAAACCGGGGTGAGCCATATCTCCGTCGGCCGCCTCACCCAGTCGGCGCCGGCCGCCGATGTGGGCATGGACTATCTGGAGTAGGTGACCTGGAACAGGGGCCTTCAGTCCGCGTCCGGTTGTGCGTCCGGATGCGCCGCCTGAAAGGCCGGCAGCGCCGAAGCCGCCGCTTCGATCTCCAGGACGCGAGGGAAGGGCTTGAGGTCCACACCGAAGCGCCGGGCGTTGAACAGTTGCGGCACGATCAGGATGTCGGCCAGCGTCGGCTCCGCCCCGAAGGCGAAAGGCCCGGGGTTGCGCCCCACCAGCCCCTCCACCGATTGCAGCCCGCGCGCGACGGTGTCATGCGCCCAGCGCCGCGCCGTTTCGGCGTCGGTCAGCGCCTCCACCCGCTTCAGCACGCCCAGATTCTGCACCGGATGCATGTCCGCGCCGATCGCCAGCGCCACCGCCCGCACCCGCGCCCGCGCCACCGGCTCCTGCGGCAGGAAAGGCTGCTCGGGCCGGGTTTCCTCCAGCCATTCCAGGATCGCCAGCGACTGGGTCAGAAGCGTTCCGTCGTCCAGTTCCAGCCCGGGCAGCAGCCCCTGCGGATTGCGCGCCAGCCACTCGGCCGCCGCCTGCCCGCCCTTGCGCAGGTCGATGGGCACGCTTTCGAAGTCCACCCCTTTCCAGTGAAGGCCGATCCGCACACGCCAGGCCGCGCCCGACCGGAAATAGGTGTAGAGTTTCATGGCCGGACCCTAGCGCGACGCCAGCGCCTTTGCCAGCCGCCAGCCCCCTTGCGGCCCCCTTGCGGCAATGCCCGCCGAGTGGGATTAACGGGGCAAAGGGGGGTGCAATGGCTGGATGGATATCGTCGCGAGCGGGCCCGGCATCGGGCTTCGCATCGGCCCTGGCTCTCTTCCTTGCCCAGCCGCTTTTCGCGCAGGCGGCAGATGCGGCCGAAAGCCGGCTGGCATCGGCCTATGAAGCGCATGAGCTGGAAGACGAATATGAATTCGGTCCGCCGCCGGCCGTCCGCGACCGGCCCTGGAGCATCGCTTTCTGGGCGCCCGTCAACTGGCGTTCCAACCGCGCCCTTGCCGGCAGCGGCAGACAGGCGGGGGTCTCCATGGACCCGGAATGGTCGCTCGCCCGCCGCTGGGGGCAAGGCCGGGTCGCCTTCTTCACCGAAGGCGGCCTGTTCCTATCGGCGATGCTGCCCGACGCGGCGCTCGACACCTCGGGCTGGTGGGGGACGGCGGAAGTCAGCCTCGACAATCCCGCCGCCGGTCTTTCCCCCTATGCCGCCTACGAGCCGCGCGGCATCTACACCCATGTCTTCGGCCGCGAAGTCGTCACCTTCCACAACTTCACGCTGGGCGTTCGCCGCAACTGGGGTGCGACCGCCCTCAACCTCTTCGCCCGCCGGATGCAGGCCGATCGCGCCATCGCCGACCAGTATCAACTCGCTGCCCACGCCCAGCGCAACATCGCCCTCGGGAACGACCTGCTGCTGAACCTGCGCGCCGACGCCGAATGGCGCAGCTTCGACCGCCACGAAGGCGACCGCCGCCGCGATATCCGCGCCCGCGTGCGCACCCGGCTGATCGTGCCGCTCGACTCCGCGGTCGACCTCGCGCTGACCGCCGACGTCCAGCGGCACTGGTCCACCGTCGACCGTTTCCAGTTCACCAACATCGTCATAGGCCCCGCGCTTTCGGCCCACCTGCGGCTCTAGATATTCCCCTTCGTCGCCCCGGGCTTGACCCGGGGTCCGGGTTTCCGGCCGGCGTGGGAAAGAAGCGGGATCCCGGGTCAAGCCCGGGATGACGAAAGATATATCCATTACACCTATCGGCAACCCGGCGCATAGCCACTCTCTCTCATCGTCTGCGTCGATTTGTAACAGGCAGATAATCAATTTGTTCGATGGCGATTCGGGGGGTAGGACGGCGAGGCCCGAACCCACTCATCTGGCAATAGGAGATTTTATGGCCATCATCGGAAGCTCGCTGAAGCCCTTCACCTCGCAAGCCTTCAAGGAAGGCAAGTTCGTTCCCGTGACCGAGGCCGACGTGCTCGGCAAATGGGCGATCTTCTTCTTCTACCCGGCCGACTTCACCTTCGTCTGCCCGACCGAACTGGAAGACATGGCCGACCTTTACGGCGAGTTCCAGAAGCTCGGCGTGGAAATCTATTCGGTCTCGACCGACACGCACTTCAGCCACAAGGCCTGGCATGAAACCTCGCCGGCCGTCGGCAAGATCAACTACTTCATGCTGGGCGACCAGTCGGGGCAGATCACCAACAACTTCGGCGTGATGCGCGAAGGCGCCGGCCTTGCCGACCGCGCGACCTTCCTGGTCGATCCCGACGGCGTGATCCAATATGTGGAAATCACCTCGGAAGGCGTAGGCCGCAACGCCGCCGAACTGCTGCGCAAGGTGAAGGCGGCCGCCTATGTCCGCGCGCATCCGGGCGAAGTCTGCCCGGCGAAGTGGGAAGAAGGCGAGAAGACGCTGGCCCCCTCGCTGGACCTCGTCGGCAAGATCTGAGCCGAAACCGACGGAAGCCCGCCGCGGGGAAAGCGGCGGGCGACCGCACCCTATTTCAGGAGACCCCCATGCTCGACGCCAATCTCACGGCCCAACTGAAGGCCTATCTCGAGAAGCTGACGCTTCCGATCGAGCTTCTGGCCTCGCTGGACGACGGCGCCAAGTCCGCCGAGCTGGCCGAGCTGCTGGGCGAGATCGCCGCCCTGTCGGACAAGGTCTCCTACGCCCGCACCGACGACGACGCCCGCCGGCCGAGCTTCCTCATCCGCCGCGTGGGAACGGACATCGGTGTCCGCTTCGCCGGCCTGCCGATGGGCCATGAATTCACCTCGCTGGTGCTGGCGCTGCTGCAGGTGGGCGGCCACCCCAGCCGCGAGGCGCAGGACGTGATCGAGCAGGTGCAAGGGCTGGAGGGCGACTTCCACTTCGAAACCTATTTCTCCCTCTCCTGCCAGAACTGCCCGGATGTGGTGCAGGCGCTGAACCTGATGGCCGTGCTGAACCCGCGCATCCGCCACACGGCGATCGACGGCGCGTTGTTCCAGGCCGAAGTGGACGAGCGCAAGGTGATGGCGGTGCCGACCGTGTTCCTGAACGGCGAGCCCTTCGCCAATGGCCGGATGGACATGGCGCAGATCGCGGCCAAGCTGGACAGCAACGCCCATGCGAAGGCCGCCGCGAAGATCGCCGGCAAGTCCGCCTTCGACGTGCTGGTGGTGGGCGGTGGCCCGGCCGGCTCGGCGGCGGCCGTCTATGCCGCGCGCAAGGGCATCCGCACGGGTGTCGCCGCCGAACGCTTCGGCGGGCAGCTGCACGACACGCTGGGGATCGAGAACTTCATCTCGGTGGAATACACCGAGGGGCCGAAGCTGGCCGCGAGCCTTGAAGCGCATGTGAAGTCGAACGACGTGGACATCATGGGCCTGCAGAAGGCCGTGGCGCTGGTGCCGGCGGAAACGCCGGGCGGGCTGGTGGAAGTGAAGCTGGAAAATGGCGCCAGCCTGAAGAGCCGCACGGTGATCCTGTCGACCGGCGCCCGCTGGCGGCGGCTGGGGGTGCCCGGCGAAGAGCAATATATGACGAAGGGCGTGGCCTTCTGCCCGCACTGCGACGGGCCGCTGTTCAAGGGCAAGCGGGTGGCGGTGGTGGGCGGCGGGAACTCCGGCGTGGAAGCGGCGATCGATCTCGCCGGGCTGGTCGCGCATGTGACGCTGGTGGAGTTCGACGCGCAGCTCAGGGCCGACGAGGTGCTGCAAAGGAAGCTGCGCAGCCTGCCGAACGTCACCGTGCTGACCTCCGCGCAAACGACGGAAATCACCGGCGACGGCGAGAAGGTGAACGGCCTCGTCTACAAGAGCCGGGCGGACGACAGCGTGCACCATGTCGAGCTGGAAGGCGTGTTCGTGCAGATCGGGCTGGTGCCCAACACCGAATGGCTGAAGGGCACGGTGGAGCTTTCGAAATATGGCGAGATCGTAACCAACGCGCGCGGGGAAACGAATGTGCCCGGCGTGTTCGCGGCCGGCGATTGCACGACGGTGCCCTACAAGCAGATCGTGATCGCTATGGGCGAAGGTTCGAAGGCAGCGCTGTCGGCGTTCGACTATATGATCCGACTGCCGGACGCGGAGGCCGAAGCGATCGCCGCCTGAGGCCGGGCCGGTTTTACCCCTCCCCCTGCGGGAGGGGTTTCGGCCCCGAAAGGCGGCGCAGCCAGTCCATCACCGCGCGCACATCTTCGCACGCCGCATTTTCCGCCGTGGTGAGCAGGTGATAGCGCTCTCCCTCCAGAACCGGCCCGAAGGGGTTCGTCAGGAGCCCGCGCTGCAACTGCTCCTCCAGCAGCACGAGGCTTGAAATCGCCGCGCCCTGGCCGGCGATAGCGGCGTCCACTGCGTGATTCTCGTCGGTGAAGCGCAGGCCTTTCCGGCTGTCGATCCCGGAAAGGCCGGCTTTGCGCAACCATGTGGGCCAATCCGGCTGCCAGTCCGCCCGCCGCCATTCCGAATGGATCAGCGGAACCCTCGCCAGATCGGTGGGGCCGGAGACGGCGAGGAGCGGATTGCAGACCAAGCCGAAGCGTTCCTGTGAGAGCGGCTCGGACAGCAGGCCGGGATAGTGGCCGCCGCCGTAGCGCACGGCGACATCGGCCACCCCCGCATGCAGGTCGACCACATCGTCCGAAGCATGAAGGCGCAATTCGAACTGCGGGTAGCGCAGGCGGAAGTCGGCGAGCGCTGGCACCAGCCGGCGGGCGGTGAAGAAGGCGGTGGCGGTGAGCGTGACCGCCTGCCGCCGGCTTCGCGGGTAAAGATCGGCAATGGCGCGCTCGAAGGAATCGAGGCCGTCCCTCAAGGCCGGGAAAAGCTGCGCGCCCGCGCCTGTCAGGGATATGCGCCGGATATGGCGATCGAACAGGGAAAGGCCCAGCACGCTTTCCAGCAGGCGAATCTGGTGGCTGATGGCGGTCGGCGTGACTGCAAGCTCTTCCGCCGCCTTTCGGAAGCTCAGGTGGCGGGCGGCGGCCTCGAAGGCGCGAAGCGCCGCCAGCGGGGGCAGGTTGCGGCGCCTTATGGATGAATCAGGCTTGTCCATCGGTTGAGATATTCGCCTTTGTCACACTTTCCACGCCTCCCCATGATGGCCGCCGAAAGATGAGTCTCAGTATTTCATGGAGTGGCTATGGCAGATTTTCGCATCCTGCACATCGATTCCAGCGCCCGCAGGGGCGTTTCCGGAGAGCAGCGGCACGGGTCGCACAGCCGCAGGCTGACGCGGCGCTTCGTGGAACGCTGGCTTGCGGCGCGGCCGGAGGACGAACTGGTCTATCGCGATGTCGGCGGCCAGCCGCCATCGCCCGTGGACCATGACTGGATCGCCGCCGCCTTCACGCCGCCCGAAGCGCGCGGAGCGGATGCGAAAGCGCGGCTGCTAGAAAGCGACCGGCTGACGGCGGAACTGCTCGCCGCCGACCTGATCGTCATCGGTGCGCCGATGTACAATTTCGGTGTTCCAGCGCAACTGAAGGCCTGGATCGACAATGTGGTGCGCGTTGGGCTCACCTTCGGTTTCGACCGGGCGCGCGAAGGCGAGCCCTATTGGCCGATGCTGCCCGAAGGGAAAAGGCTGGTGATCCTCTCGGCCCGCGGCGATCATGGCTATGATCCGGGCGGGCGGCTGGAAGCCAGCAATCTGGTGGAAGCCGGCATCCGGGTGCCGATGGCCTATATCGGCCTCACGCAATCCCATGGCCTCGCCATCGAATATGACGAGTTCGCGGACCAACGGCTGGCCGGGTCCATCGCCGCCGCCGAAGAGGGCGTGGACCGGTTGGTGGACCGGCTGCTGGCCGCCGGGTGAATGGTCAGGCGGATTCGCCGGCGCGGAACGGAAGTTGCGCCGCCAGCGCCAGCGCTTCCGCCTGCATCGCCGAGCGTTCCTGCGCCAGATAGTCCTCGACCGCGTCGCGGAAGCGCCGGTCCTCGATATGGTGCATCGAGCGGGTGAGGACCGGGCGGTAGCCGCGCGCCAGCTTGTGGGCGCCTTGCGCGCCGGCCTCCACCCGCGTCAGGCCATGCGCGCAGGCGATGTCGATTGCCTGATGGTAGCAAAGCTCGAAATGCAGGAAGGGGATGTCCTCTGTCGCCCCCCATTGCCGGCCGTAAAGGCAGTCCGCGCCCAGGAAGTTGAGGGCGCCGGCGACATAACGGCCGGCGCGGCGGGCCATCACCAACAGGATGCGCTCGGCCATGCGTTCGCCGATCAGGCTGAAGAACCGGCGGGTGAGATAGGGGCGGCCCCATTTGCGGCTGCCAGTGTCCTGGTAGAAAGCCCAGAAGGAATCCCACGCGGCTTCGTTCAGGTCGCTGCCGGTCAGCCAGTCTATGCCGTCTATGGCGGAAAGCGCGGCTTCGCGTTCCTTGCGCAGATCCTTGCGCTTGCGCGAGCTGAGGGCACCGAGAAACTCGCCGAAGCCGCGCCAGCCGCCGTCGTTCAGCCAATGATATTGGATGTCGTTGCGCTCCAGCCAGCCGGCGGCTTCGAAGGTGGCGGCGTCGGCGTCGGTCAGGAAGGTGGCATGGGCGCTGGAAAGCCGGTTCTGGCGGACGAGGGTTTCGCTGGCCGCCACCAGCAGGGCGCGGGTTTCCGGGTCTTTCGCCAGCAGTTTCGGCGCGGTGGCGGGGGTGAAGGGGGTGGCGTGCTGCAGCTTCGGATAATAGGGCAGGCCGGCCCGCTGCCAGGCGTCCGCCCAGCCATGGTCGAAGACATATTCGCCCTGGCTGTGGCTCTTCAGATAGCCGGGCAGGATGCCGGACAACTCCCCGCCCGCGCCATGGGTGACGATGTGCAGCGGGCGCCAGCCGGCTTCGGCCGTGGCGCTGCCGCTGTCTTCCAGACTGGTGATGAACGCGTGCGAGGCGAAGGGGTTTTCGCCGCCGGCAAGCCTGTCCCAGTCGGCGGCGGCGATATTGCCCGCCGCGCCGATCAGGCGGGCTTCGGCCTCCGCCACGCCGGCCTCAGCGAAGCTGGATGACCGCGTCCACCTCGACGGCCACGCCGCGCGGCAGGGCCGGCACGCCGACGGCGGCGCGGGCGTGCCGGCCGGCGTCGCCCAGCACCTTCACGAACAGGTCGGAGGCGCCGTTCGCCACTTCCGGCTGCTCGGCGAAATCGGGGGTGCATTGCACGAACACGCCCAGCTTCACGATCCGCTCGACCCGGCCGAAGCTGCCGCCGAGCGCCGCCTTCACCTGCGCCAGGATCATCAGCCCGCAGCGCTCGGCCGCGGCCTTGCCCTGCTCGACGCTGAAATCCTCGCCCAGCCGGCCCTTGATGAGGCTGCCGTCGGCGGCGAAGCTGATCTGCCCGGAGACATAGAGCATATTGTCCGCCTCGACCGTCGGCACATAGGAGGCGACCGGGGCGGCGGCGGCCGGCAGTTCCAGGCCCAGTTCCGTCAGTCTGTCCTCAACGCCCATCTGTCTGCCCTTCCATCCAGTTCATGATCCATGGCTCGGCATCCGCCCAGCGGTCGATGCGCGCATGCGCATCCGGCGCGGCCGGAATCAAACCCCCCAGCGCCGCATCGGCGACCATGTGCAGCCGGCCGACTTCGGGCGCATGCTGGGCGGCGCTCCGGTGGTGCGGCGGCAGGTCGTCCACGAAGACCGCCCGGCGCTCGCCCGCCAGTTCCTTCACCCGGCGCCCCTTGGGGCCGTCGTTCGCGTGCACCGGCACGTCGAGGCCCAGCGCCTTCAGCCGCTCCAGCCTGATATCGCGGAAGGCGGCGGGAATGTTGGTGAGGACGACGAGGTCCATATGCCGCCGCAGGCCGGTCAGGGCGCGGATGGCGTCCTCGGCCGGATCCTGCAGATGCTGGCCCTCGGCGAAGAAACCGTCCAGCAGGCCCGGGAATTCGGCCTTGTCGACGGCGCTGCCGTCTTTCAGGTGCCGCATGTTGCCGACGAGGGCGAAGCTGTCGAACTTCAGCTCCACCTCGCGCGAATCGCGCAGCCAGCGGGCGAAGGGCCTGGCGAATTCCAGGATCACCTCGTCGCAATCGAGTATCAGCAGCGGCTTCACGGCCGGCGCCCCAGCAGCTTTTCGGGCGGCACGCCCAGTTGAGCCGCCACCCGCATCAGGTCCGGCTCATGGCCCCCAAGGAAATCGGCGACGGCTTGCGCCATGTCGGCGCTGCCGGCGCGGGCGCGGATGGTGTCGCCGTCATAGCCGGTCAGCGCCAGGAAGCGGTCGCGCAGATCGTCCTCGGCGATGATGGCGGCCAGTGCCTGGAGAGCCAGCGTCGAATCCATGCGGCCTCCCTAGCGCATCGGGGCGATGCGCCGGAAGGGGGTTCAGCCGACGAAGGCGCGCTCCACCGCATAATGGCCGGGCTGGGCGTTGGAGCCTTCGCGGAAACCCAGATCGTCGAGCAGCGCCTTGGTTTCCTTCAGCATCGCCATGGAGCCGCAGAGCATCAGCCGGTCCGTTTCCGGGTCCAGGCGCCGCTCGCCGCTGGTGCCGTCGAACAGGCGGCCGCTTTCGATCAGGGCGGGGATCCGGCCCATGGTGTGGAAGGTCTCGCGCGTGACGGTGGGGATGTAGCTCAGCTTGCTCAGCGCCAGGTCGCGCACCAGCGGGTCGTCGGCCAGATGCGATTCCAGTTCCCGCCGGTAGGCGAGGTCGGCGATCGAGCGCACCGAATGCACGAGGACGGCATGGTCGAACCGCTCCCAGGTGTCGGGCTCGCGCAGCACCGAGAGGAAGGGGGCGATCCCGGTGCCGGTGGACAGCAGGAACAGCCGGCGGCCGGGCTCCAGCGCGTCCAGCACCAGCGTGCCGGTGGGCTTGCGGCCGAGGAAGATCTCGTCCCCCGGCACGATGTGCTGGAGCTTCGAGGTCAGCGGACCATCCGAAAGCTTGATCGAATGGAATTCCAATTCCTCGTCCCAGCTCGGGGAAACGATGGAATAGGGGCGCAGGATGGGGCGCTCAGGCCCGGGCAGGCCGATCATCACGAACTCGCCGGCGCGGAAGCGGAAACTGGACGGCCGCGTGGTGCGGAAGCTGAAGACGAAGTCGCTCCAGTGGTGCACGCTCGTCACCTGCTCGACGGTCAGGCTGTCGGAAGGGGGCAGCAGTTTGGCGTTGGTTGCGCGGTTGCTCATGCGTTTGTCGGTCCGTTCGGTGGGTCAGTGGGTGAGGCGCACGGGCGCCAGTCTTGCGGTAGAGAGATGCGCGACGATTTCCAGCATCAGGTTCAACATGGGACCTATAGCAATGGGTTTCACCATCAACTCTATGGTGGCGAGAGCCCTCGGCGCGCGGTCCTCCGCCATGTCGATCCAGAGCGTCAGCATCAGCGCCTCGGCCTCCGTGATGCGCGGCTTCGCCATCTGCCCGAAGCGCATGGGCTGGTTGCCTTCGCGGTGCAGCAGCCGCATCAGCCGGTGGAAGCGGTCCGCCAGCGGCGGCGCCTCCGCCTCGGCCAGCACCTGCGCCACGCCCTGGCGCGGGCAGCGGCGGGCGGCGATCGCCAGCACCCAGGCGCGCATCGCCGTCACCAGCAGCCGGCTGCCCGGATCGAGCGCGTCTGTCGGTCGGTCGAGAAGGCTGTACATGCAGGGCCCCGCGCTGGCGGCAGGCGCGACCCGCCTGCGATTCGCCTGCAATATGCGGTCGCGCGGAAGTTCATGCAATCAATAATCATTCGCATAAAAGGAAAGATAATCTTGCCCGAAACGCAATTTGGCCATGGCCCGGAAGGCCATAGCCAAAGTTCGAACCGGCGGATGCCCGGGTTGCAATGCCTTCGCCCGGACGGACCCGGGCATCGGGCGCGAAGGCGTTGCCGCCTTCGGCTTATTTGATCTTCGCTTCCTTGAACTCGACGTGCTTACGCGCGACGGGGTCATATTTGCGGAACGAGAGCTTTTCGGTCTTCGTGCGCGGGTTCTTCTTGGTCACATAATAGTAACCCGTCTCCGCGGTGCTCACGAGCTTGATCTTGACCGTCGTCGGCTTCGCCATCTTGTCCTCGAAACGATGAATAAGGCCCGTGAGCGGAACACCCCGGGAAAGGGCGCGCCTCTAAGGCAGAATCACCCTTTGCGTCAAGTCCGGCTGGCCTGTGGGCTGTGCGCCGGTTCGAATCCGCCCCAACCACGCGTCGCCCCGGGCTTGACCCGGGGATTGGGTGGAGCCGCCGGCTTCAGATTAGAAGCGAGGCGCTGCCTGGCCTATCGCTTTCTTCCGCGCCGGACGCCGGGCGGGGGGCCGCCGCGCTTCTGGCGCGGGCCGCCCCGACCGTCGCGGCGGAAGCGGGGGCCACGGTCCACGGCTTCCACCCCGGGGATGGAAAAGCGCAGGCTGCCGGTGACGGGGTCGGCTTCCTCCAGCCTCAGGTCCAGCTTCTGCCCCTGGCTGTAGCGGGTGCCGCTTTCGGCGCCTTCCAGATAGCGCCCGGCCTCGTCGAAACGGAAACGCTCGTCGCCCAGCGCGCCGACCGGCACCAGCCCGTCGCCGCCGATGTCCTCGACGGCGGCGAAGAAGCCGAAGGCCTGCACGCCGGAAATCCGGGCGCGCACCACCTGCCCGACGTGATTCGCCAAATGCCGGGCGATGTAGCGGTCCAGTGTCTCGCGCTCGGCCTCCATGGCGCGGCGCTCAGTGAAGCTGATATGCTCGCCGATGGCGGGAAAGCGCTGCTCGGCGCCGTCCGCCAGCCCGCCTTCGCCCAGCCTGCAGGCGCTCACCAGCGAGCGGTGCACCAGCACGTCTGAATAGCGGCGGATGGGGGAGGTGAAATGCGCGTAGCTTTGCAGGGCAAGCCCGAAGTGGCCGGTGCTGCGCGGGGCGTAATAAGCCTGCGTCTGGCTGCGGAGCACCGCTTCGGAGATTTCGGTGAGGTCGGTGCGCTCGCGGCTGCGCTCCAGCACGCGGTTGAAGGTGGCGGGCGTCACCACCTGCCCCAGCGCGAAGCTGATGCCCAGCGTGCCGAGATATTCCTTCAGGCTGGCCAGTTTCTCCCGGTCGGGGGCTTCGTGGCAGCGGTACATGACCGGCGCCTTCTTCTCTTCCAGCGCCTTCGCCGCCGCGACATTGGCGGCGATCATCATTTCCTCGATCACCCGGTGCGCGTCAAGCCGCTCGCGCACGGCGATTCCGGCGACGCGGCCCTCGGCATCCAGCACCACGCGCTTTTCCGGCAGTTCGAGGTCCAGTGGCGCGCGCGCGTCCCGCGCCTTCATCAGCGCCCGCCAGCAGCCCCACAGCGGCTCCAGCACAGGGGCCTTCAGCGGGCTGTCGGCGCGGCCGTCCATCACCGCCTGCGCCGCCTCATAGGCGAGATTCTCCGCCACGCGGATCCGGGCGCGGTGGAAGCTCCAGCGATTCAGCTCGCCCGTGGCGGTGATGTGCAGGGTGGCGGCCAGCACCGCCTTGTCGCTGCCGGCCTTCAGGCTGCAGGCGCCGGCCGACAGCGCCTCGGGCAGCATCGGCACCACCTTGACGGGGAAATAGACGCTGTTGCCCCGGTCGAAGGCGCTGCGGTCCAGCGCCGATCCGGGGCGGACATACCAGCTGACGTCGGCGATGGCGACGAGCAGGCGCCAGCCATCCCCCTCCGGCTCGGCCCAGACGGCGTCGTCATGGTCGCGGGCGTCGGCCGGGTCGATGGTGATGAAGGGAACCGGGGTCCAGTCCTCGCGCGGGCCGAGCGGGGAAGCGCCGGAGCGTTCGGCCTCCTCCTCCACGCCGTGCGGGAATTCGTCGGGGATGCCCTTGGCGGCGATGGCGATGTCGCTGAGCGACGTGCCGGAGAAGGGGTCGCCCAGCCGGGAGACGACATGCGCCGCCGTGCGGGCGCCGGAACCTTTCAGTTCGGCGCGCACCAGTTCGCCCGGCTGCACCTCGCTCGCATGGTGGATGGGCCAGGTGCGGCGCTCGCGCTTGTCGATGGATTTCAGGATCAGCCCGGCGCGGGCGTCCTTTGCCACCACGCCCATCAGCAGCGCATGGCCGCGCGACAGCTTCTTGATGACGGTGCCGAGATAGCGCGGCGCCTCGCCCTCGATCCGGGTGAGGATGCGGTCGCCGACCTCGTGGCGTTCCCGCCGGCCGGCGACGCGGCCGCGGCCCGTGCCCGTGCCGATCAGCACCTTGGGCAGGGTGCCTTCGCCCTCCCACTTCTCGGGCGTCGCCAGCACGCGGGCGCCGTCCGCCGAAACGACCGTCAGCACCGCCACGCGCGGCAGGCCGCCGGCCTGGTGCACGGAACGGCCAGGTCCGCCGGCCAGCAGCCCTTCCTCCTCCATCTCGCGCAGAAGCTGCTTCAGCGCGTCGCGCTCCTCACCCTTCAGCCCGAAGGCACGGGCGATTTCCCGCTTGCCGACAGAAGACGGCGTCTGCCGGATGAAGGCCAGAATGGCCTCCCTGTCCGGCATACTCATGCCGGACAGAACTCAAGCAGGTCGGGCAAACTCAAGCGGAAGCTTTCTTCTTGGGCGCAGCCTTCTTCGCCGCCGGCTTCTTGGCGGCAGGCTTTTTCGCCGGCGCCTTCTTCTTGCCCTTGGCCGGCGCGCGGGCGGCGCGTTCGGCCAGCAGTTCCACCGCCTGCTCCAGCGTCACCGCCTTCGGGTCGCCGCCCTTGGGCACATTGGCGTTGACCGAACCGTCGGTGATGTAGGGGCCGAAGCGGCCGTTCAGCACCTTCACCTCCACGCCGGTTTCCGGGTGGGCGCCCAGCACCGCCAGCGGCTCGGCCGGGGTGCGCGCGCCGCGCCCGCCCTTGGGCTCGGCCAGCTTCACCACCGCCGCGTTCATGCCCATCTCGAACAGGTCGGACGTGTCCTTCAGGTTCGCATATTTGCCGTCGTGCAGCAGATAGGGGCCGTAGCGGCCGAGGTTGGCGACGATCGGCAGGCCGCTTTCCGGGTGCAGGCCGATCTCGCGCGGCAGGCTCAGCAGCTTCAGTGCCATCGCCAGGTCGAGATTGTCGACGTCGCGCGGGATGCTGCTGCGCTTCTCGCCCGATTGCACGTAACGGCCGAAGCGGCCGCTCTTCACTTCCACGGGCAGGCCGGTGGCCGGATCGTCGCCCAGCGACTGCGGGCCGGTATCTTCGCCATTGGCCCCGGCGAACTGCCGCGTGTAGCGGCATTCGGGGTAGTTGGAGCAGGAGATGAAGGGGCCGAACTTGCCCACCTTCAGCGCCAGCCGGCCGTCGCCGCAGCCGGGGCACTGGCGCGGGTCGCCGCCATCGGCGCGGGGCGGGAACAGGTGCGGGGCCAGATATTCGTCCAGCGCCTTTTCCACGTCCCACGGCTTCTGGCCCAGCACATCGTCGGCGCGGGGTTTGAAGTCGGCCCAGAAGTCGCGCAGCACCTCCAGATAGGCGGCCTCGCCGGCCGAGATGTCGTCCAGCTTGCCTTCGAGGCCGGCGGTGAAATCATATTCGACATAGCGCTCGAAGAAGCGTTCGAGGAAGGCGGTCACCAGCCGCCCCTTCTCCTGCGGGCGGAAGCGCTTCTGCTCCAGCAACACATAATCCCGGTCCTTCAGCACCTGGATGATGGAGGCGTAGGTGGAAGGCCGGCCAATGCCGAGTTCTTCCATCCGCTTCACCAGGCTGGCTTCCGAATAGCGCGGCGGCGGCTGGGTGAAATGCTGGTCGGCCTTCACTTCTTCCGTCGCCGGCTTGTCGCCCACCATCAGCTTCGGCAGCCGGCCGCCTTCCTCGTCGTCCAGCCCGTCGTCCTGCCCCTCGGTGTAGAGCGTCAGGAAGCCGGGGAAGACGACGACGGTGCCGGTCGCGCGCAGTTCCACCTGCCCGTCTTCCGAGACGAGATCGACCGCCGTGCGCTCAAGCTGGGCGGAGGCCATCTGCGAAGCGACGGCGCGGGTCCAGATGAGGTCGTAGAGCTTCCCCTCCATGTCCGACAGGCCGAGCGTGCGGGCGGATCTCGCGAAGTCGGTCGGGCGGATCGCCTCATGCGCTTCCTGCGCGTTCTTCGCCCTCGAGGTGTAGTGGCGCGGCTTCTCCGGCACATAGTCGCGGCCGTAGCGCTCCATCACCATGTCGCGGGCGCGGCCGATGGCGGACCCGTCCATGGAGACGCCGTCCGTCCGCATATAGGTGATGTGCCCGGCCTCGTAGAGCGTCTGCGCGGTGCGCATCGTCTGCTGCGCGCCGAGGCCGAGCTTGCGCGACGCTTCCTGCTGCAGCGTTGACGTGGTGAAGGGCGGCGCGGGGTTGCGCACCGCATTCTTCACATCGACGGCGCCGACCGAGAAGCTCGCGGTTTCGACGCGCGCCTTCGCTGCCTCGGCGGACGCCTTGTCGGGCAGCGCGAACTTGTCGAGCTTCCGGCCGTCCAGCACGGTCAGTTTCGCGTGGAAGGCCACGCCGTTCGCGCTCTTCAGCCCGGCTTCCACCGTCCAATATTCGCGCGGGGTGAAAGCCTCGATCTCCCGCTCGCGCTCGACGATGAGGCGCAGCGCGACCGACTGCACGCGGCCGGCGCTCTTGGCGCCCGGCAGCTTGCGCCAGAGCACCGGGGAAAGGGTGAAGCCCACCAGATAGTCGAGCGCGCGGCGGGCGAGATAGGCGTCCACCAGCGGCTGGTCGATGTCGCGCGGGTTCGCCATCGCCGTCTTCACCGCATCCCTGGTGATGGCGTTGAAGGTGATTCGCGAAATGCCGCCCGCCGGCACCGCCTTCTTGGCGGCCAGAAGCTCGGCCAGATGCCAGCTGATCGCCTCGCCCTCGCGGTCGGGGTCGGTCGCCAGCACGATGCGGTCGGCCTGCTTCGCCGCGTCGGTGATCGCCTTCAACTGCTTGGAACGGTCCGACGAGACCTCCCAGCGCATGGCGAAATCCTGCTCGGGGTCGACGCTGCCGTCGCTTGCGGGCAAGTCGCGCACATGGCCGAAACTTGCCAGCACCTTGGCGCCGCCGCCCAGATAGCCTTCGATAGTGCGGGCCTTGGCCGGCGACTCGACGATGACCAGATCCATCAACCGTCCTTCCTTGGGGCGCGGCCCATAGCCCCGCTCCGCACGCAAACGCAACCTAGGGGCAGCCCGGGCTAGGCAGCCCGGGCGACCTTCCCGCCGGCCAGCCTTATCACTTGGCCATCGATTTCCAGATCGGCAAGCCTTGCCTGCACGGCGGAGGCGGAAAGGCCCGACGCCCGCACCAGTTCGTCGAGGCTGACGCCGCTGGTGGAGAGCAGGTGGAGGAAAGCCTCCTCGCCCGGCGGATTGCCGACCGGCTTCGGGGCGAGGCGCGGCGCAACCGGCTTGCGGGGGCGCGGTTCGGGCCGGGCGATCACCGCGAAGGGTGAAAGCGCCGCCAGCGCGTCGGCGGCGCTTTCCACCAGCGTCGCGCCGTCGCGGATGAGGCCGTTGCCGCCGCGCGAGCGCGGGTCGGCCGGATGGCCGGGAACGGCCATCACCTCGCGCCCCGCTTCTCCCGCCAGCCTGGCGGTGATGAGGCTGCCGGAGCCGGGGGCGGCCTCGATCAGCAGCGTGCCGCGCGCCACTCCGGCGATCAGCCGGTTGCGGCGGGGGAAGTGGCGGGCCTGCGGCTCGGTTCCGGGCGGCAGCTCGGAAAGCAGGAGGCCGGCGGCGGCGATCTCCGCCTGCAGGCCGGCGTTTTCCGGCGGGTAGGCGATGTCCACCCCGCCCGCCACGCAGGCGATGGTGCCGGTCGCAAGCGCGCCGCGATGCGCCTCGGAATCGATCCCGCGCGCCAGCCCGGAGGCGACGACCCAGCCGGCTTCGCCGAGGCCATGGGCGATCTCCCGCGCCAGCGCCCGGCCGGCAGCGCTGGCGTTGCGCGCGCCGACAATCGCCACCACCGGCCGCGCGGCGAACCCCACGTCGCCCAGCGCCAGCAGCAGCGGCGGCGGGTCCGCCAGCGCGGCAAGCAGCGGGGGGTAATCGGCGTCGCCCAGCAGCACATGCCGGGCGCCGACGCGTTCGGCCTTTTCGATCTCCGCCGCCGCCACCCCTTCAGGCGCTAGACGCTTGCCCTGGCCCTCCAGCGTGTCGCAGGCGGCTCCGGCGCTGCCGTGCGCGGCCAGCAATTGCCCGAAGCCCACCGGACCGATGCCGTCGGTGCGCGCCAGCCGGATCCGCGCCAGCCGCTCGGGGGCGGAAAGGGGGCTCACCCAGCGGAATCGGGTTTGGAACGGCCGATCTTCGGCTCGGTGCCGTCGCGCAGGCGGGCGATGTTGGCGCGGTGCGTGAACAGCACCCAAAGCGACAGCAGGGCAACGACGAGCCCGGCATAGGGCCGTTCCACCAGGCCCAGCACGATGGCCGCCGCGAAGCCCGCCGCCATGCCGCCGACGGAGGAGATGCGGGTGAGAAGCGCTACCCCCACCCAGGCGGCGGCGAAGCCGAGCGCGGCCCAGATGGAAAAGCCGAGCGAAATGCCCAGCAGCGTCGCCACGCCCTTGCCGCCCCGGAACTTCAGCCAGACCGGATGCACATGGCCGGCAAAGGCGCCGACGGCCGCCGCCAGCGCCGCCCATTCGCCGCCGTAACGCGCCGCCAGCCAGACGGCGAGCGCGCCCTTGCCCGCGTCCAGCAGCAGGGTCGCCGCCGCCACGCCCTTCTTCCCCGTGCGCAGCACGTTGGTGGCGCCGATATTGCCCGAGCCGATCGAGCGTATGTCCCCGCCGCCCGACAGCCGCGTCAGGATCAGGCCGAAGGGGATGGAGCCCAGAAGATAGCCGACGAACAGCCAGAGAAGCGGGTGTGTCACGCGCGAAAGCCTAGCCTGAGGGCCGGGGTGCTGCAACCGGGCTGCGGCTTCGGGTCGGCATCAGGTCTCCACCCCCCGTCACCCCGGGTCAAGCCCGGGGTGACGAAGGCCTAGGCGGGTAGCGTGGCATAGACTTTCGTCCGGCTTGGCAGCTTTGCGCTTCCGCGCTTCGCCGCTTCCCGCCTAAGGGCGGCGACTGCCCATGAACCCGATGCAAAGGAAGAGCCTGCAAATGGTGGACCATGTCGCTGCCTATCGTGATCGCCTGATGTCGGCCGCCGAGGCGGTCGGGCTGGTGGCATCCGGCGCGAAGGTGGCGATGGCGCTAGGCGCCGGAGCGCCGCCCGCCATCCTGCAAGCGCTGGCCGAAAGAGCGCGCAGCGGAGGCGGGCTTCACGACGTGCGGCTCTACTACATGCTCTCCACCGCGGTCGCCGCCAGGACGGTTCTGGCCGCCGACCTGAACGACATCCTGCGCCCGGTTTCCATCTTCCATTCCGGCGTGGAACGGGCGCTGGATGCGGAGCGGCTGAAGGCGCAGGCGCCGGCGGTGGATTTCATTCCCGCCGCCTTCCAGCATGTGCCCCGGCTGCTGTGCGAGCATGTGGGGGTGGACACGCTGATCGCCACCGTTTCGCCGATGGACGCGGACGGCTGGTTCAGCCTCGGCACCAACGCCGATTACGCCCATGCCGTCACCCGCTCGGGCGCGAAGCTGATCCTGGAGGTGAACCGCCACATGCCCTTCGTGCGCGGCGAATGCTTGGTGCATGTCTCGCAGGTGGCGGCGCTGGTGGAGCATGACGCGCCGCTTCTGGAATTGCCGCAGGCGGAGCGGACGGAGACGGACGACAGGATCGGCGCCATCATCGCCGGGCTGATCGACGATGGCGCCTGTTTGCAGATGGGCATCGGCGCGCTGCCGGACGCCGTCTGCGAGCGGCTGGCGGGCCACCGGCATCTGGGCATCCACACCGAGATGATGACCTCCGGGCTGGCGCGGCTGGTGGCGAGCGGTGTAGTCGACAACAGCCGCAAGCGCATGCATGCCGGCAAGACCATCTACACCTTCGCGCTGGGCGACGGCTTCCTCTACGACTTCCTGCGGACAAGCCCCGATGTCGAGGCGCATCCGGTGGAATATGTGAACGATCCGGCGGTGATCGCCAGGAACGACGGCGTGGTGTCGGTGAACGCCACGGTGCAGATCGACCTGCACGGCGCCTGCAATTCGGAACATATCCGCGGCCGCCAGTTCAGCGCCACCGGCGGGCAGCTGGATTTCGTGCGCGGCGCCTATGCCTCGAAGGGCGGGCGCTCGATCCTCGCCTGCCATTCGACGGCCGCGGGCGGCAAGATTTCGCGGATCGTGCCGGTGCTGGAAGGGCCGGTGACGACGCCCCGCACCGACACCCATATCGTCGTCACCGAATATGGCTGGGCGGACCTGAAGGGGAAGACGCTGGCCGAGCGCGCCCATGCGCTGATCGGCCTTGCCCACCCGGACTTCCGGGAGGGGCTGGAGCGGGACGCGGTAGCGGCCGGCGTTATCGGCCGCCGCTGACCGGCACGATCCGGCGGTTGACGAGGCGCCCGTCCGGCCCGAGGGCGGCCACCACCTGCATCGGGCCTTCGCGCAACTGCGCCTCCAGAATGGGCGCGCTGCTTTCGGAGACGAAGAGCCGGCTGCTGAACGCCGCCGTGCCGGCGGGAAAGCTGGCGCTGATCTGCATGTCGCTGGCGCGCGGGCTGACGCGGGCCGAACATTCCATGCCGGGGGTTTCGACGGTGGCGATCACCCGGCCATCCTCGCGGCCGAGGCAGAGGTTGCAGTCGAGCGCGTCGACGCAGGCCCTACCGTTTCCGCGCAGTTCCCAATCATAGGCGAAGCGGATGTAATGGCCGCGCAGCGGGTCGCGCGGGTCGTAGCCGCGGATCGGGATATGCCATTCGTCGGCGCTCGAAAGGTTGGACTGGTGGCGCCAGATGCCATGCCCCAGAACGAGGAAGGGCAAGGCGAGGGCGGCGGCGAGCAGGGCCTTCTTCATGCGTCCGCCTTCCGCTTGCTGACGATCCGGTGCCAGAGGTAGCTCAGCCCCACCAGCAGCAGGCCGCCCAGCACCAGCCCGCCGCCGGTGGCGGCGAGCGAGCCGAACAATTCGATGTAGATGATGAAGATTCGGATGGCGATCGCCGCGATGGCGACGGCGAACAGGCTGTTCAGCCCGGTGCGCGCCGCCCCTTGCGCCACCCAGCCCCACATGCCGACGAAGGCGAGGAGACCGACGAGGCGGCTGGCGATCCCGTCCGGGTGGGGGACGGCCAGCGCCAGCGCGAAGGCGGCGACCGGGCCGATGAGGATAGGCAGCAGGAGCGGGCGGGGAAAGTCCGACGCCGGCTGGCGCCCGAGCCAGAGCGCCGCGAGGCTGGCGCCCGCGGGCAGGATCAGCCTGAGCGCATTGTCCGCCGCCTGCGATGCGGTGATGTTGGAGGCCCAGGCGAAATGCGCGATGCTGGCGCCGGCGAGGATGGCGACGAGGCCGGCTTCCCGGAGCGCCATGCGGAACCCCGGGCCATTGCCCAGCGGCCGCATGGAAAGCAGCAGCAGCAGCGCCGGCACGGCCATGGCGGCGCCCTGCGCCAGCCACCAGAGGCCGCGATCGTCCACCGTCTCGGCCCCCATGATCGCCGGGCCGAGCAGCGCCATCGCCGCGAAGAGGATGCCGGTCAGCCGCGTGGTGCCGCCGAGCAGCAGCGCTGGGCCGGCGATCGCCAGCCAGAGGATGAGCGCATGCCAGATGTGGCCGGTCAGTTGATAGACCTGCGCCTGCAAGGCGATGCCCGCCAGCGCCAGCCCGGCGAAGGCGAACAGCAAGCCTTCCGCGAGCTTGCGCCGGCCCTGCCCGCGCGCCCACAAATGGCCCGCCGCGACCGCGGCCAGCGCCAGCATATGGGCGGAAAGCTTCAGCCAGTCGGGGATGCGATCCCAGTTGGCGGAAACGAGGAGGAGGATTCCCAGCAGCAGCGCCAGCAGCCCGAGCCCGGCCATCGCCCACAGGGCGACGGGCCGGCGATCGGCGCTTTCATGGGCCAGTATCCTGTCGGCGGTCGGCCGGTCGATAAGGCCGGCTTCCACCCAGCTTTCCAGCCGGCGTTCCAGAGACATGCCCCCTTGTGGCGCGGCGACGGCCACCCGGCAAGCCCTTCCATCCGGCTTCCGGCTTCCTACATCGCATGCGACGAGGCCCGCCGGGCGCGGGCCGATGGAAAGGCAATTCTTCCGATATGAGCAATCCCGAAAGCTGGCATGGCACGACGATTCTGGGCGTGCGCAAGGGCGGCAAGGTGGTGGTGGCCGGCGACGGGCAGGTGTCGCTGGGGCAGACGGTGATCAAGCCGAATGCGAAGAAGGTCCGCCGGCTGGGCGCCGACGGCAAGGTGGTGGGCGGCTTCGCGGGCTCCACCGCCGACGCCTTCACCCTGTTCGAGCGGCTGGAAGCCAAGCTGGAGCGTTTCCCCGGCCAACTCACCCGCGCCTGCGTCGAGCTGGCGAAGGACTGGCGGCAGGACCGTTACCTGCGCCGGCTGGAGGCGATGATGATCGTCGCCGACGCCGACACCATGCTGATCCTGACCGGCACCGGCGACGTGCTGGAGCCGACGGACGGCGTCGCCGCCATCGGCTCGGGCGGCAATTACGCGCTGGCCGCCGCCCGGGCGCTGATCGACACCGACGCCGACGCCGAGGCCGTCGCCCGCAAGGCGATGGGAATCGCCGCCGACATCTGCGTCTACACCAACAACAATCTGACCGTGGAAACCCTCTGATGGACGCCATCGCCAATCCCGAAGCCGCCGGCTTCGACACCCTGACCCCCAAGGCCATCGTCGCCTCCCTCGACCGCCACATCGTCGGCCAGCAGGAGGCGAAGAAGGCGGTCGCCGTCGCGCTTCGCAACCGCTGGCGGCGGCAGCAGTTGAGCGCCGAACTGCGCGACGAAGTGACTCCGAAGAACATCCTGATGATCGGGCCGACGGGCTGCGGGAAAACCGAAATCTCCCGCCGGCTGGCGAAGCTTGCCGACGCACCCTTCCTGAAGATCGAGGCGACCAAGTTCACCGAGGTCGGCTATGTCGGCCGCGACGTGGATTCGATCATCCGCGACCTGGTGGAGGAATCGATCCGCTTGACGCGCGACCTGAAGCGCGCCTCCGTCCGCGAGGCGGCGGAGAAGGCGGCGCTCGACCGGCTGCTGGACGCGCTGGTGGGCAAGGACGCGAGCGAGGCGACCCGCCTCGCCTTCCGCGACCGCATCTTCGACGGCCAGTTGAAGGGCCGCGAGGTCGACATCGAGGTGGAGGATTCGGGCTCGGGCCTGCCGTTCGAGATTCCGGGCATGCCGCCGGGGCAGGTCGGCATGATCAACCTCGGCGACATGTTGAAGAACATGGGGCCGAAGCGCACCAAGCGCCGCAAGATGCCGGTGGAAGACGCCTGGGAACTGCTGGTGAACGAGGAGAGCGACAAGCGCCTCGACACCGACGACCTGACGCGCGAGGCGGTGAAGAATGCCGAGGCGAACGGCATCGTCTTCCTGGACGAGGTGGACAAGATCGCCGTGTCCGACGTGCGCGGCGGCAGCGTTTCCCGCGAGGGCGTGCAGCGCGACCTGCTGCCGCTGATCGAGGGGACGACGGTCGCCACCAAATATGGGCCGGTGAAGACCGACCATATCCTGTTCATCGCCTCCGGCGCCTTCCATGTGGCGAAGCCCGCCGACCTGCTGCCCGAGCTTCAGGGCCGGCTGCCGATCCGGGTGGAGCTAAAGGGGCTTTCGAAGGCGGATTTCGTGCGGATCCTCTCCGACACGGAGGCCTCGTTGACGCGGCAGTATGTGGCGCTGATGGGCACGGAAGGGGTGGAGCTGAGCTTCACGCCGGACGGGATCGAGGCGATCGCCGACATCGCCGCGCAGGTGAACGACCGGGTGGAGAATATCGGCGCCCGGCGGTTGCAGACGGTGATGGAGAAGCTGCTGGAGGAGCTGAGCTTCGAAGCGGCCGACGGCGGCCCGCGCGCGCTGGTGGTGGACGCCGCCTATGTGGAAAAGCAACTGGCCCCCATTGCGCGCGACAACGACCTGTCGAAGTTCATTCTCTGACTTTTGTGGGAGGCGGCGCGCGCCGCTTCCCATTCCACGCTTGGAAAATGCGCTTTATTGGCTAGCATCATGCCATGATGCTGGCCCTTTCCATATTGGCGGTGCTGCTTCTGACCGGCGCGGTCTGGGCGATGGGCTTTCGCGGCCGCCCGGCGCTGGATGAAGCCGCTGCCCGCGACGAGGCGGAAGGGCGGCTGGCCGGCTTTCGCGCCGGCGAAGTGGCGCTGGCCGATTCCGGCCGTGGCGCAGTGCTGCGGGGGCTGGACGGCAGTTTCGCGCTGCTGCTGCCTTTCGGCGATAGCTGGCTGAGCCGCCGGCTTCCGCCCGAGACGCCGCTGGACTGGCGGGACGGCTCGCTGAACGTGCGGCTGGCCGAGCCGATGCTGGCCGAAGCGCACCTGCCGCTGGCGCAGCCGCCGCTCTGGCTGCGGGAGGCGCGGCCGTGAAGCTTCCCGACCCCGTGCAATATGCCATTCCGGCCTTCGTCGCGCTGATATTGCTGGAAATGTGGCTGACGAAGCGGCGCGGCGTCGGGCGTTACGACTGGCGCGACGCCGGCACCTCGCTCACCATGGGGCTGGGCAGCACGGTGGCCGGCGCGCTGACGGCGGGCGCGGTTCTGGCGCTGTCGCTCTGGGTGTGGGAACATCGGCTGCTGGACGTGCCCTGGGCGTGGTGGGCGTTCGCGCTCTGCTTCGTGCTGGACGATCTCGCTTATTATGCCTTCCATCGCACGGCGCACCGCGTGCGCTGGTTCTGGGCCAGCCATGTGATCCACCACTCCTCGCAGCATTATAATCTGACGACCGCCCTGCGGCAGACATGGACCGGCTTCTTCAGCCTGAGCTTCCTGTTCAGCCTGCCCCTGTTCCTGATCGGCTTCCCGCCGGCGATGGTGTTCTTCTGCTCGGCGCTGAACCTCATCTATCAGTTCTGGATCCACACCGAGCAGATCGGCCGCATGCCGCGGTGGTTCGAAGCGGTGATGAACACGCCTTCGCACCACCGCGTGCACCATGCGGTGAACCCGCGCTATCTGGACCGCAACTTCGCCGGCGTCTTCATCGTCTGGGACAAGCTGTTCGGCACGTTCGAGGCCGAGCGCGACGACGACCGGCCGCGCTATGGAATCGTGAAAGCGCTGCCCAGCTTCAATCCCTTGTGGGCAGCCTTCCACGAATGGGTGGCGATCGCGAAGGATGCGGCTTCCGCCCGCTCCCCGCGCGAGCTATGGGGTCGGCTGTTCGGCCCGCCCGGCTGGCAGCCGGGCGAAGGGGCGGAAACCTCGGACGTGATCCGCGCCCGCTGGGAGGCGGCGACAACTGGTAAGGAAGGCTGAGATGGCCCGCAAATTTCTCTGGCTGATCGCCATCCTGATCGGGTTGGTGCTGGTGGGCGCCATCGTCTGGCGGCTGTTCGCGCCGGACCTGCTGCGGCTCTCCTTCTCGCCCACGGTCAGCTTCGCGGAATCCGAACTGGCGCCGGCGCCCGATTATCAGGCGAAGGCAAGCTGGGTGGCGCACCCCGACATTCCCGGCAATCCCGGCCTCTGGACACCCGAAGGCTACAGCGCCGCGCCGAAACCGGCGGCGGCGGTGTTCTTCGTCAGCCCCACCGCCTGGCTGGGGCGCAGCCGCTGGAACGCACCGCTCGACGACGCCGACACCAACGAGCGGCTGGAGCGCTTCACCCGGATGCAGGCCAGCGCCTTCAACGGCGTCGCCGAAGTCTGGGTGCCGCGCTACCGGCAGGCGACCTATGGCGCCTTCCTGAAGCCCGGCCCCGATGCGTTGCAGGCGCTGGGGCTGGCCTACACCGATGTCGAGCGGGCGTTCGACGCCTTTCTGGCGGCGCAGCCCGCCGACCGGCCGATCATCCTCGCCGGGCACAGCCAGGGCTCGCTGCACCTGCTGCACCTGCTGAAGAGCCGGCGCGCGGCGCTGGGCGACCGGCTGGTCGCCGTCTACGCCGTGGGTTGGGTGGTGGCGATGCCCGAGGATACGGCGACGTTCGGCGTTCCCGCCTGCACCGGGCCGGGGCAGCATGGCTGCCTGCTGAGCTGGCAGACCTATGCCGCCGACGGCGAGATCGAAAAAGCGCTGGAAGCCTTGGCCGCAGTGCCCGACCTCTCCGGCAAGCCGCTGGCAGGCCGGCCGATGCTGTGCGTCAATCCGCTGACCGGCGGCTCGGGCAAGGCGGAAGCGGACCGCAACGCCGGCATGCTGGTGGAAGAGAAGCTGGTGCCGCACAAGGTGGGCGCCGCCTGCAACGATCGCGGGCTGCTGCTGATCTCGCCCACGCCCAAGGACGCCGGGCCTTTCGTGCTGCCGGGCGGCAATTTCCACGTCTACGACTATTCGCTGTTCTGGGCGAATGTCCGTGCGGACGTGGAGGCGCGGCTGTCCGCCCACGCCGAGGCGCATTTCGGCGCCGAAGAGCCGGTGAAGGCCGCCGCTTGATCCTGACGGCCGATGCGCAAGCCTTTGCCGAAGCGCTGCCGGCTAAGGGGCGCTTGCTGGGGCTGGATGTCGGCACCAAGGGCATCGGCCTGGCCACCGCCAGCGCCGACTGGCGCTTCGCCACCGCGCGCGAGACGCTGAAGCGCGGCAAGCCCTCGGCCGACATCGAGGCGCTGAAGACGCTGGCGGAGAAGGAGGGGATCACCGGGCTGGTGATCGGCCTGCCGCTGTCGATGGATGGCTCAGACACCACCCGCACCCAGTCCGTCCGGGCGCAGGCGCGCAACCTGCTGAAGGCGCTGGAGCGGCCGATCCTGCTCTGGGACGAGCGGTGGAGCACGGTCGCCGTCGAGCGGGCGATGATCGAGGCCGACGTCAGCCGGGCGAAGCGCGCCGAACGGGTGGACGCGCTTGCGGCAGCGCATATCCTGGAAGGGGCGCTGGCCCGTCTTGCCCATGTGGCGGCCGGGGGGTAAGCCGGCCTGCGTGACACGCGATCCCGAGGCCCCCGCTTTTCCGCACCCCCACCTCCTCGGCATCGAGGGGCTGTATCCGTGGGAGATTTCCTGTCTTCTGGACGAGGCCGAGCAATGGGTGGAGGCCGGCCGCCGCGCCCGCAAGCATGACGGGCGGCTGGCGGGGCTGACGCAGATCAACGCCTTCTTCGAGAACAGCACCCGCACGCTTCTCAGCTTCGAGATCGCCGGCAAGCGGCTGGGGGCGGATGTGGTGAACCTTGCCGCCGGCTCCTCCAGCCTGAAGAAGGGCGAGACGCTGCTGGACACGGCGCTGACGCTGAACGCCATGCGGCCGGACGTGATCGTGATCCGCCACGAAAGCTCCGGCGCGGTGGCGCTGATCGCGGAGAAGGTGGACTGCCCGGTGCTGAACGCCGGAGACGGCCGGCACGAGCATCCGACGCAGGCGCTGCTGGATGCGCTGACCATCCGCCGCCGCAAGGGCCGGATCGAGGGGCTGCGCGTGGCGATCTGCGGCGACATCCTGCACAGTCGGGTGGCGCGCTCCAACTTCCACCTGCTGACGGCGCTGGGCGCCGAAGTGCGGGCGGTGGCGCCGCCGACGCTGATGCCGGCCTTCGTCGAGCGGCTGGGGGCAACCGCCTACACCGACATGGCCGCCGGGCTGGAAGGCGCGGATGTGGTGATGATGCTGCGCCTGCAACTGGAGCGGATGGAGGGCGCCTATGTCCCTTCCACCCGCGAATATTTCCGCGCCTTCGGGCTGACCCGGGAACGCCTGCGGGCGGCGGGGCCGGACGTGCTGGTGATGCACCCGGGGCCGATGAACCGGGGAGTGGAGATCGATTCGGCGGTGGCCGACGACATCCAGCGCTCGGCGATCACCGAGCAGGTGGAAATGGGGGTGGCGGTGCGCATGGCCTGCCTGGACGTGCTGACACGCGCGCGGCGGGGGGAAGGCTGATGCGGCCGATCCTGATCCGCAACGCCCTGCTGGTCGATCCCGCGACGGGCAAGGAACAGGCCGGCGACCTGCTGGTGGCCGAGCGGGCGATCGCCGATTTCGGCCATGGCCTCGCCGCCCCGGCCGAAGCCGAAATCGTCGAGGCGGACGGGCAGGTGCTGGCCCCCGGCCTGATCGACGCGACGGTCTTCCGCACCGATGTGGCGGCGGCCGTTGCCGGCGGCATCACCAGCGTGCTCTTGATGCCCGACCAGTCGCCTCCGCTCGACGATCCGGCGCTGGTGGAGCGGGCCGAACGGCTGGGGAAGCCCCGCCTCTGGGTGCGGCCGCTGGCGGCCGCCACGCGCGGGCTGAAGGGCCGGGAACTGGCGGAACTAAGCCTGATGAAGGAAGCCGGCGCCGTGGGCGTGGCGACCGGGCGGGCGGCGATCGCCGACGCGCAGGTTATGCTGAGATTGCTGCGCTACGCCGCCGGGCTGGGGCTGGTGGTGGTGTCGCACGCCGAATGCCCCTTCCTGACCGCGGGCGCGGTCGCGACCGAGGGCGAACATGCGACGCGGCTGGGGCTGGCCTCGGCGCCGGCCGGGGCGGAGGCGTTGCAGATTGCCCGCGACCTCAGGCTGGCCGAGGAAGCCGGGGCGGCGCTGCACTTCGCCTGCGTCAGCACAGCAGAGGGGGTGGAGCTGGTGCGCCGGGCGCAGGCGCGCGGCGCGGACGTGACCGCGGGGACTGCACCGGCCTATGCCCTGCTCTCGGAAACGGCGCTGATCGGCTATCGCAGCTTCGCCCGGCTGTCGCCGCCGCTGCGTTCGGAAGCGGATCGCGAAGCGGTGCGCGCCGGGCTGGCGGACGGCACCATTTCCATGCTGGTCAGCCGCCACGACCCGCGCACCGAAGAGGAAAAGCGCCTGCCCTTCGCCGATGCCGAACCGGGGGCGGCGGGCTGCGCCACCTTGCTGGCGCTGGGGCTTTCGCTGGTGCACGATGGCCTGCTGTCGCGCGCGCAATTGCTGGCGCTGCTGTCGGCCAATCCGGCGCGGCGCTTCGGGCTTCCGGGCGGAGCGCTGGAGCGGGGCGCGCCGGCCGACCTGCTGCTGTTCGACTCCGGTTCACCCTGGCGGATCGATGCTGACGACCTGCCGGGCCTAGCCGGAAATACCCCCTTCGACGGGCTTCCGGTGCAAGGCCGGGTGCGACTGCTGCTGAAGGGCGGGGAGAGATTGATCTGATGCGGAACCTCGTGATTTCAGCCTGTTGCCTTCTGCTGGCCGGTCCGGCGTTCGCCAGCGTCCAGTCCGGGCAGGAAAAGTGGAAGGCCGGCGACTGGGACGGGGCGGTCGCCGAATGGCTGACGCCGGCGTCGCGCGGCGACGCGGAAGCGATGTTCAACATGGGCCAGGCCTATCGGCTGGGCCGGGGCGTGCCGCAGAATTCGGCGACCGCGATCGAGCATTACCGCCGCGCCGCCGAGAAGGGCCATGTGGGGGCGATGACCAATCTGGGCATCAGCCTCTATCAGGAAGGCCATAAGCATGAGGCGCTGAACCAGTTGCGGCAGGCGGCCGACAAGGGCGACCTGCGCGCTTCCTATGTGCTGGGGGTGGCGACTTTCGGCGGCGACGGCACGCCGCGCAACCCGGCGCTGGGCTATGCCTATGTGGCGCGCGCGCGGGACGGCGGGCTGGCGGTGGCGAGCGCGCAGGCGGCGCGGATGGCGACGCTGATGACGGCCGACGACCGGGCGAAGGGCGAGGCGACGGCCGCCGCGCTTGCGTCCGGCAAGCCGGTGGCGGTGGTGCTGGCCGAACAGTCGGCGCCGAGGCCGGCGGCCGAACCGGTGCAGGTGGCGGATGCCTCCGGCGCGATCGAAAGCGAGGACGAGGCCGAGGAGGCGCCCGCGAAGCCGGTGCCGGCAAAGCCTTCCACGCCGGCGAAGGCGAGGGGGGCGGAAAAGGCCGCCAGCGAGTCGCGCGCAAAGGAGAAGGCGGCCGACAGCGCCGAGGCGCAGGGCGATGGCTGGAAGGTGCAGTTGGGCGCCTACGCCAACCAGGGGGCGGCGCGCACCGCCTGGGCGACCCTCGTCTCGCAGTCGGCGACGCTGCTGAAGGGGCAGAAGCCCATCTACGCCCCGCGCGGCAATCTGGTGCGCCTGCAGGTCGGGCCATATGGCGAGCGGGGCGAGGCGGCGGAGCTTTGCACCAAGCTGGCGGCGGCGGGCCGCCCCTGCTTCGTGACGCGCTGACTCGACTCGGCGGTAGCCTTCCAAAGGCGATTATGCAGTTTACGAACCAACGGCAATTGTGCGGTCGCCGACCTGACACCGGACATTTCCAACAGCCGTCACCCCGGGCTTGACCCGGGGTAACGGTTGTCTTCCTCAAGCGAATCGCCGGCAGAAAAGCTGGACCCCGGGTCAAGCCCGGGGTGACGAGGGCGTTGCATAGCCGCCGCTTCCCACCGGAACCGACGTTCGCCATGCGGGTTCGCAAAGCGCACAATCACCCTTCCGAGCCGCTGCTTCCGGGCAAAAAAAGAGCCGCTGCGCTTTAGGGCGCAGCGGCCAGGGTTCAGGGAGGGAGCGTCCGGCACCATGAGGTGCCCTGACACTCGCGCGGGCGGCAAAAGGGGGATAACGCCAGCCCGCAAACGCCATTTGGGTCGCATGACAGGGAATTTCAAGAGGGCCGATGCAATAAATGCGAATAAATCGCATTAAGCTCCCCGATTCCGCGATGAGCCGCAGCCATGGCACGCCACCCCGACCTGGCGCGGGTCAGGGTGGCGAGCTGCACCGGATGCCGGCTGATAGCTTCGGCTATTCCTGTGTGCGGAACAGGGTTTCGGCGGTGTGCTCGCGCGGGGCGATTCCGTCTTCCTCGCCCTCCTGCGTCTGCGCTTCGCGCTCGGCGCGCAGTTCGGCCAGCATCGCTTCCCGGTCGGCGCCAAGGCGTCCGTCGTCCTGCGGCGTCACCCCCGCCTTCTTGGCGGCGGCGGCGACCAGCGCGTCCAGTTCCCGCTGCGAGCAGAGGCCGAGCGTCACCGGGTCCTTGGGGGTGATGTTGGCGATGTTCCAATGCTCGCGGTTGCGGATCGCGGCGATGGTGGTCTTGGTGGTGCCGATCAGCTTGGAAATCTGCCCGTCGGTGATTTCCGGATGGTTGCGGATGATCCAGGCGATGCCGTCCGGCTTGTCCTGCCGCTTGGCGAGCGGAGTGTAGCGCGGGCCGGAGGTGCGGCGCACCTGCGCCGGGCCGGCCGAGATCTTCAGCCGATAGGCGGGATCGGAATGGCCCTTGTCGATTTCCGCCTGCGCCAGTTCGCCGGCGCGGATCGGGTCGCGCGGGGTCAGCTTGGTGGCGGCGGTCTCGTCGGCGATCGCCTGCACTTCCAGAGCGTGGATCTGGCAGAAGGCGGCGATCTGCGCGAAGGTCAGCCCCGTATTCTCGACGAGCCAGGTCGCGGTCGCGTGCGGCATCAGCGGCTGGGCCTGCTTCACATGCTTCAGGCTGGTGGCCATGGCTTTGTCCTCAAAATCCTCGGCGAATGATGTTCGGCGGAATAAGATATGAAAACGGCCACCCCGTGGAGGGATGGCCGAACGAGCCGCGAGAGTAAGGCGACGAAGGCCGAAGTGCAAGCCTTCATGCGTTCGACTGGCGCCTCCGCTCGAACAGCACGAGATCATTCGTCGCCCCGGGCTTGACCCGGGGTCCAGCTATTTTTGCGCGATGCGGCGGAAACGAAAAGCTGGACCCCGGGTCAAGCCAGGGGCGACGGGAGATTGTGGCAGCGGCGGGCGCTGGCCATCTCCCCGCCTGAAGCTCTCTTGAAATCATGCTCCGCAGGGCCATCTTTCCCCCGCTGCCGCGGATCGACGGCCGCGAAAGGAGACTGGCAGGCGATGGCGACAGCCGCGACGCTGGAAGGTTTTGACGGGCTGGCTACGGTGCTGGGCGTGTCGCGCAGCCCGCGCGATGTGCGTTCGCGGCTGATTGTGCTGGAACGGATCCTGGAAGGCGCGGTGCGCCTGCCGGGGAACCAGCGCGTCGGTCTGGACGCCTTCATCGGGCTGGTGCCGGTGGTGGGCGACCTGATCTCGGCGACGATCGGCACCTATCTGGTCTGGGAAGCGCGCAATGTGGGCGTGTCGCGCTGGGCCTGCGCCCGCATGCTGGGCCGGGTGGGGCTGGACGCGGCGCTGGGCGCGATCCCCGTGGCTGGCGACTTGCTGGACTTCTTCTATCGCTCCAACACCCGCAACGTGAAGCGCATCCTCGCCCATATCGAAAAGCACCACCCCGGCGCCGGAGTGATCGACGGCGTCAGGCTCTGACCCAATAATCGATCGCGCCGAATCCGGCGGCGCCCAGCGGCTTCAGCCGCCGCGCCCTTTCCCGGCTCATCCCGCCCAGCGCCAGAACCGGCCCGCGCGCTTGTCGTGCGATCAGCCCGAAGCGGGCCGGCCCCAGCGCCGTGGCGCCCGGATGGCTGCGCGTCGGGAAAACGGGGGACAGGAACACCATATCCGCGCCGCGCGCGAAGGCCTGCGCCACCTCGCGGGCGTCATGCGCGGCGGCGGTGACGAACCGGCCGTGCGCCGGGCTCCGATCGCCGGCCGGCCGGTGCACGCCTGCGTGGGCGGCGCCGGGGGCCTGCGGCAAGCGGCTGACGGCGATCTTCAGCCCCCGCCGCCGCGCCAGCGCCTGCAGTTGCACAAGGAGAGCAACTCGTTCCGCGTTGCTCCAGCCATAGTGGCGGAAGAGGATGCCGCTACCACGCGGCAGGTTGCGCACGGCTCGCCACAGCGGGTCGGCCGGGTTCCGGCCGCCGAGGCGTTCGTCGGTGAACAGCCACAGGGTCGGAATCCGTTGCCCGGCGCCACTTTTCCTTGAGGCCATCACCGCTCCGCTCTACCGCCACCGGATGAAGAAGGCCATCGCCACCCCCGCGCCCACGCTTGAAGGCTCCGCCGAAGAAAGGCTGCGCGCGCTCCGCCATGCGCTTGCCGAGGCGGCCCGGGCCGGGGGGCACGCCGAACCGAAGCTGATCGCTGTCAGCAAAAGCTTCAAGGCAGACGACATCCGCCCGCTGATTGCCGCGGGCCAGCGCCTGTTCGGAGAGAATCGGGTGCAGGAAGCCGCCGCCAAATGGCCGGAGCTGATGGCGGAAACGCCGGGCCTGGAACTGCATCTGGTGGGGCAGTTGCAATCGAACAAGGCGGCGGAGGCGGTGGCGCTGTTCGCGGCGATCCACAGCCTCGACCGATCCTCGCTGGTGTCCGCCTTGGCGCGCGCCTGCGATGCGCGGGGAAGCCAGCCGCACCTGTTCGCGCAGGTGAACATCGGCGCGGAAGCGCAGAAGGGCGGGGTGGCGATAGAAGCGCTGCCGGCGCTGCTGGCCGAAGCACGGGACGCCGGCCTCGGCGTTTCCGGGCTGATGGCGGTGCCGCCGCTGGACAAGGACCCGGCCCCCTATTTCGCGCTGCTGGCCAAACTGGCGGCCCGGCACGGTCTCTCCGGCCTCAGCATGGGCATGAGCGCGGATTATGACATTGCCGCGACGCTGGGAGCCACCCATGTGCGCGTCGGCTCCGCTTTATTTGGTAAACGAATGTTAATATAAATATTCACCGTTAATATGAAGTAAATATCAATTCAAGGCGAAATGCCTGCCAAATTGTAAAGCATCGTCAAAACCGCTGGTCATCGGCTTGTAACAGGAAATCCCTGGGCTCATATTGAGAGCACAGGGTATTTTTGTTGGTTCTTCAGTATTGCGGAAGTGTTCCGTCGGATCGTGGGATGATCCGGCGACAGCCCTTGCGCATCAGTTGGACAGGGTCGGAACATGGTTGGAATGAAGGAAATCTGCGCGCTGCTGCTCGCGGGCGGGGTGGGCGCTGGCTCGGTTGTGACGGTTCAGCAAGTGAAGCCTGCTGTCAGCAAGCCGAAGAAGAAGCCGATTGCGCCCAAGGCGCACAAGACGGCTTCGCGCAATGTCACACAGACGCAGATCACGGACTGCCCGGCGGTGGCCGCGCCGCTGGGCGGCGGCATAGCCGATCTGGCGCCGCTGCCGTCGTTCGAGACGTTCGTGCCCGGAAGCGCGCTTCCTTCTTCGCCAGTGGCCTTCGTGCCGGACGGCGGGGTGGTTTTCCCGGGAGGTGGCGGCGGCGGAAGTGGCGGCGGCGGTGGCGGCCCCGTTTTCCCGCCCTCCCCGGCGCCGGGCGTGCCGCAGCCGGCGAGTTGGGCGATGATGCTGACCGGCTTCGGCCTCGTCGGGCTGGCGATGCGCAAGGGCAGTGGCCCGGCGGAGAATCTCCCGAAAAGCACCTGAGCGCGGACTTGATCGGGAAAAGAAGGGCGATTGTGCAGTTTACAAACCGACGGCAATTGTGCGGTCGCCGAGTTGACACCGGGCATTTCCAACACACGTCACCCCGGGCTTGACCCGGGGTTCTGCTGTCTTCCTCAAGCACTGCGCCGGCAGAAAAGCTGGATCCCGGGTCAAGCCCGGGGTGACGAGGGAGTTGCATAGCCGCTGCTTGCCACCCGAACCGACATTCGCCGCGTGGGTTTGCAGACTGCATGATCGCCAAAAGAAAAGGGGCGGTCCGATCCGGACCGCCCCTTCTTTTCGTCGCCGGAGCTTGACGCGCCTCTCGGCGGCCCCGTCGTCCGTAAGCCAGACTAGCCCACCAGCCGGGTCTTGCCGTCGCCCAGGATGCCGGACTTCGGGCACTTCATCACCATGGTGATATCGTCGAAGTCGCGGTCGCTGCCGCTGGTACGGTCTTCCCAGCCGAAATACATATATTTGCCGGGCACGCAGGGTTGCGTTTCCTTGTTCGGATTGCGGTTCCTGCCCTTGGGCACATTGCTGCCGGGCTTCGACGGATCGCATTTGTCCAGCGAATCGCAGCGCACCGTTTCCAGGATGTTGTTGCTGCCCAGCCCCGGGAAGCTTTCCACCCCGGCCGTGATCCGGGTGTCGGTGTAATGCTTTTTGGCATTGTTGACGTTGATGCCGTCCCACTGCTCGCTTGTCAGCTTCCCGTCATACCCACTGAAACCCTGATAGTTCCGCAGGTGGAAGCTAAGGCTTTGGCCGGCCTTGTCGCACTTCGGCCAATCCAGCGGCTCTTTCGCCACCTGCGTGACCTTGCCCTTGCTGATCGTGATGATGTCGGCAGCGTTTGTGATCTTCGCGCCATTTCGGATCGTTTTGCCTTTGTAGGTGACGTCTTTCCCGGTGTAGGTCGTGGGAAGCTTCAGATTGTTGCCGATCAACGTCTCCGTGTTTGCCACACGCTTGCCGGCGGCATTGTCATAACAATAGGCATAGAGTTCATTGTAGTCCCAAGCCTCGTTGTCGAGCAGCATCCGCTCCGGCGGCTCGTACTGCACGTTCAGCTGCCGCGCCGCGGTGGCTTCCGCGCGCAGCGAAATTTCGTCCGGACCCCAGAACACCGAAAGGATGCGCTTGGCGGCATTGCCCCGTTCGGGCGAGCGTTGGGTGATCACGCGAACGGCATTGGCATCCGGCCCGCTGCCGGCCACAAAGCCCTTGGCGGTGCTGTAGTTGCCGATCGTCACGTCGGACGCCTTCGTCATCTCGCCGAAGTCCTTGGGGACGTTGAGGCCGACGAATCGGATCGCCTCGTTCACCGAAGCGCCAGGCGTGTCGAGCGCCTTCACGCCGGCAAGCGCCCCGGCATCCGCCGCCGCCTGCATGCGGCTGTTGATGATTCGGTAATTGGTGAAATCGATGGCGAACGCCGCCGAACCGATAAGGACCGGGACGGAGACGGCCATGACCATGGCGACCACACCCTTCCTGTCGTCGCGCAGGGCGCGCAGGTTGCGCGCGATTCGATTTTCTTTGCTGATCATGCCCCTACCTCCACGAACGGAAGTTCCTGTTTCATTTCCACCGAACTTGAGATGTCGGTGGTCTGCGCCTTGGTGAAGAAGCCGATCGGCGTAGCTTTGGCGATCGGCAGGTCCGTCGTCATGGTGATGACATTGGTCGCCGGATTGGATGGTGCCGACTGGTTGACCGAAACGGTTACCGAATCGCTCGCCCAGGGCGGCATGCGCCTTTTCAGCTCCGCCTCGGCCTGGCCGGGCATCAATGTGTTCACAGCCAGTTGCCGCGTCACGTCCCGCGTGGCGGCCTGCATGTTGCCGTAGGTGAAATAGACGAAGCTATACTCCACCATGCCCATGAACATGCTGATGAAAAGCGGCATCACCAGCCCGAACTCGGCAGCGACCGCGCCCCGGCGACTGCGAGCCAGCTTCGCCATTGTGCTTGATTTGCGTGACCCCATTTTCTCACCCTCCTGCAGATAAATTTCATATCCGCAATATTGTGAATTTGACGCTATATCTGTCTTTAGCGAGATGGAGTCAATATGGCTTTTCACGACAATGGGTTGGAGGACATAGTTAGTTTACAATTCAGATACAATCAGCGTGGGTGGCTGGTTTTGCAGCTCGGCAATATTTGAATGTGAGAGTCCTTGCCCTTCAGAGATAGGGGTTTCTGACCTTGCTCTGGACAGCGCGCCGCCATTCGTCACCCCGGGCTTGACCCGGGGCCCGGCTTTCGCAGGCCAAGTGCTTGAAGTAAAACATGGACTTCGGGTCAAGTCCCGGGGTGACGGGGCGAGTTTGGAATAGCGAATGGCAGGGGAGCGAAGTTGGAGGCGACGAGTTGCGATCGATGTTCGGTGTCCGGGCAGGGATTGCCTCTCTTTCCCTCGAATCGACTCGCCTATGGATGCAATTCTGCTTGTGTCCGGTGAATTCCTGGACACGGAGACTGCGATTCGACGAGTCGGGACTTTCTATGCGGTAGAAAACGCAGTGGCAGGTTTATCGGTCGGGCGATTGATTTGCCGGCGCGCAGCTGCCCTGCGGCCCCGAGATACGGCCCCTGCTGGTATGCGATGCCACTTCATATGGTAGGTCCGGCCGCTTAGGACATGCTGCCGCAAAGCTTGCCGGAATGTTAACCAATGCAAAAAACCCATATCTCCAAGGGGGTTCCCGGCATTTTCTCTATTGCAACCCAAAATGGATATGGTTACCAGTCGGGGCAGAGGCACGGATCGGGGCGAAACCCGGCGCTCTTAACGGGGGGTCGGACTTTCAAGACGATGAAGTGCCCGCAGCGGCCAGTCTCCAGAAACGACTGGTTTAACTACAATGCCGGAAAATCCGGCCAATTAAATAGGGAAGTCGCAAAATGAAGAACTTCATGCAAAAGCTTCTGTCCGACAAGTCCGGCGCTTCGGCTGCGGAATACGGCCTGATCCTCGCCGTGATCGGCGGCCTCATCATCGTCGGCATCACGGCACTTGGAAACAATCTCAACGGCGCTTTCCAAGCCTCGGCTGACAAGATCAAAGTCGAATCTGACAAGCTGGGCTAAGTCTTCAAGTGCCCTCTTGGGCACTTTGACCTGCGCTTAAGAATCCGGGCCTCGCGCTTTCGCGGCGCGAGGCCCACTTCCCATTTCCGCGTTCTAAAACCAAAATGGATGCCTTTTAGCAACAGGTCTATGGAGAACAGGAAAATTCTTCGTGTAACTCTTGCGCGAAGCAGAAATTAACCATAGCGATTCCGGGAAACTGGCGCTGACCGGCTCCGCCGCTGAGGCGCCCAATAACCAGAAGGTGTCAAGGGGTCATGCGCCGATCGTCCATCTTCCTGTTAGTCGGAGCGGTTTTGCTCGGCCTAATGGCTGTGCTAGGCGTCAAGACGATGATGGGCAATGCCGCCAAGCCGGTAGCGGAAGCCCCGAAGACTTATGCAGTGGTGGCGGGTCGGGCGCTAAAGTTTGGTGAAAAGCTTGATGCGCAGGCACTCAAGCTCGCGCCTTGGCCCGGCACCTTGCCCGACGGATCTTACACGGAAGTAAGGGATGCAATAGCCGATGGTAGTCGCACGGCTCTTCGTGATATCAAAGAGGGCGAATTGCTGCTGGCCTCCGCCATTTCCGGTGAAGTGGGTCGCCTTGCTTCCTCTACGCTGCTCGGCCCGGAGATGCGGGCAGTTTCCATCCCGCTCGATGAAACCTCCGGCGCGGGCGGCTTCGTAGCCCCGGGAGATCGGGTGGACATCATCCTGACCCGCCAATTCGGAGACGAGGCAGCCTATGCCGCCGCTATCATTCAAGGTGTGCGCGTGCTGGCTGTCGGCCAGACGCAGGACACCTCAGCCAGCGAACCAGTGCTGGTAAAGTCCGCGACGGTGGAGGTAACGCCCAACGAAGCGCAGAAGCTGGTTCTGGCACAGAAGATCGGCCAGATTGCTCTGGCGCTGCGCCCCACAGGCGATGAGGCGCGGGTGCCGGTGGCGCTGACCAGCGCCAATGAGGCCTTCGGCATGCGGCCGCCGCCAACCGGCGGAGGGGCGTCCCACGCCAGTGCTCCGGCTGTGGCTTCCGGCGCCCCGCGTGTTGCCGCCGACACCTCCGGCACCGAGGTGCGGGTGGTGCGCGGAACGGAAACCACCAGCTATCGGGTGCCTCGCTGATGCGCAGAAATTCCCTTTCCCCGAAACCGGTTCGCGCTGCGCTGGTGGCGGCGCTGTTCGCGGCCGCGCTTTCATTCCCCGGCGTTCCGGCCGAACTGAAGGCGCAGACGATCAGCACGGGTGACGCCCGCGCCGGAGCTGTGATGGCGGTGCCGGTCAACAAGTCGCAGGTGCTGAAGCTGGACCGCGCGTTCGCGAAAGCGATGATCGGCAATCCGGAAATCGCCGATGTGATGCCGCTCAACGCCAATAGCGTCTATGTGCTGGGGCGGGCGACGGGTTCCACCAACCTCGCGCTTTACGATCGCGGCGGCAATCTGATCGCCGTCGTCGATGTGGTGGTCGGCCCGGACGTGCTGGGGCTGAAGCGGCAGATTTCGGAAATGTTCCCCGGCGAGCCGGTGAGGATCAGCAATTCCAACGACGCGCTGGTGCTGGAGGGGCAGGTTTCCAGCCCCTTGGCCGCCGAGCGGATCATGGCGCTGGCCTCCACCTATGCGCCGGAAAAGGTGCTGAATCTGATGTCCGTCGGCTCGCCGCAGCAGGTGCTGCTGGAAGTGCGGGTGTCGGAAATGTCGCGCGGCACGGTGAAACAGCTTGGGCTGAGCCAGGTGAGTTGGAACGGCGGATCCGTCGTCGGCAATTCGAATATGGAGAGCGGCCCCTATATCGGCCGGATTGCCGGACTGTTCGGAACGAGTCTGGATATCCAGTTTGAGGCGCTGGAACGGCAAGGCCTGATCCGCACATTGGCCAATCCCAACCTTGTCGCCCTGTCCGGCGAATCCGCCAATTTCCTGGCGGGCGGCGAACTCCCGATCCCCTCCGGCGTGGATCGCGACGGACGGCTTTCCGTCGAGTTCAAGCCCTTCGGCGTGGCGGTCGCTTTCACGCCGACGGTGCTGGCGGACGGACTCATCAACCTGCGCGTGGCGCCGGAAGTCAGCTCCATCGACCGGGAAGTCGCCATCCAATTGTCGGGCACCAGCATCCCGGGGCTGAAGGTGCGGCGCGCCATCACCTCGCTGGAACTGCGCGACGGCCAGTCCTTCGCCATGGCCGGGCTCATCCAGTCGGACTATGCGAACAGCGTTCGCGGCGTTCCGCTGCTGGGCAAGCTGCCGATCATCGGCGCCCTGTTCCGCTCCACCTCGTTCCAGAAGAACGAAACCGAACTGGTGATCGTGGTGACGCCGCGGATCGTGCGCCCGGTGCGCGCCGATCAGGTCGCGCTCCCCACCGATCGCGTGCGGGAACCAGGGGCGATGGATCTCTTCCTCCTTGGAAAAACAGAAAAGGTCGTGCCGCTCTCGCCGTCATCCTCGCCGAAGCCCGGCGGAGTCGACGGGGAGTCCGGACATATCGTGAGGTGAGACTATGCAAACCGAGAAGCCGCAACTGGCCCGTATCGCATTGCCGCTGATGGCGGCGCCGCTGTTCCTCTATGGCGCAGCCAGCGCCCCGGCTTCGGCCGAGGACAAGGATTTCGGCTGCACCGTCCGCCGAAACATCGAAGTGCAGACGGTGAACCTGGATCCCCGTTACGAAGGCACGCTGATGGAAGGCGGCGTCGGCGTGCGCAGCGCCGCCGCCATCCGCCGCTACATGACGGACAAGGTCCGGCCGCTGCCGGGCGCCAGCATGGACTCGGCGGTGGGGCAGCAGGGCGGCGCCGGCAACACCAGCGGCGGCGACGTGACGGGCGCGGGCAAGTGACGGCGCACGAGCCCCTGACGACGGAAGGAGCCGGCGTGAACGGACCATCTCCCTGGCGGCGGGCGGAAGAGCGCGGGCCTTCGATGGGCGCGCCGCGTATCCTGATGCTGGTGAAAAGCGCTGGCCGGGCGCCCTCGCGCGAGCAGCTTCTGAGCGTCGGGCTGGAAAGCGTCGAAGCCGAGATTTCGCTCCACGAACTTGCCGAGGATTCACCGCTGCTGGCGGAAGCCGATGCGGTGGTGCTGGAGATCGCGCCGCGCGGCGCCGACCTCGAGGCGTTCGACCGCATCGTGCACATGACCGGCGGGCAATTGCCGGTGATCGCGGCGGTGGACGGGCTGACGGTGGCCGACACCCGCACGCTGCTGCGCGCCGGCGCGCTGGACGTGCTGCCGCTGCCCTTCACCGCCGAGGAACTGCGCCAGGCGGTGGAGCCGGCGCGGCGCCCGGCGCGGCCGGCGGCCAGCCGCGGCGCCCCGCAGCAACCCCGGCGGCAGGGCAAGGTGGTGGCCTTTCTGGGCACCACGGGCGGGGCCGGTGTCACCTCGGTGGCGACGCAACTGGGCATCCTGTGGGCGGCGAACGCCAAAGTGTGCTGCATCGATTTCGACGTGCAGTTCGGCAACGCCGCGCTGCTGATGGACCTGCGGCCGTCGCTGCACCTGGGGCATCTGATCGAGGACGCCGAGCGGCTGGACCCGGACCTGCTGCAATCGGTGGCGATGGCGCATCCCTCGGGCATGGCGCTGGTGGCCTGCCCCAGCGAGATGATGCCGCTGGACATCGTTTCCATTGAGTTCGTCGACCGGCTGCTGCGGCTGGCGACGCAGGTTTACGACGTGGTGCTGGTGGACCTGCCAAGCGCCTGGACGGAATGGACCGTGCGTGTGCTGCAACGGGCCGACACCATCGCCATGGTGACGGGCCTTGGCGTGCCGGGCCTGCACCAGGCGCGCCGGCAACTGGAGGTGATCGAGGCGAACGGCTTGATGCCGAAGCTGAAGATCGTCGCGAACCGGGTGCAGAAAGGCCTGTTCGGCAAGGTGGACCTGAAGGAAACCGAAGCGGTGCTCGGCCGCAAGGTGGAGTTCACCCTCGCCGACGACCCCGCCGCCGTCAGCGCCGCCAACGACGAGGGGCGCTCGCTGAAGGAGGTGAAGCCTTCGTCGCGCGTGCTGAAGGATCTGAAGGCGCTGGCCGAGTCTTTGCAGACGGCCGCGGCCGTTGACGGAGGCGGGCAATGATCTGGCCCGGCCGCAAGGACGGCGCCGCCAGCCGGCTGGCGCCGACTCCAGCCGCCGCGCCCGCCCCGGAGCCGAAGGCCGCGCCCAAGCCGGACGCCGCGCCCGCCCCGAAGAAGGCGGATGTGCCGCGCATGGACAGCAACACCGAACTGAAGGTGGAACTGCACCAGAATCTGCTCAGCCGCATCAACCTCGCCGCGCTGGAATCCATGACCCGCGAGCAGGTGGGGCGCGACATCGGCGACATCGTCACCGAGATGCTGAAGGAAATGAACCACGCGCTGAACCTGGCCGAGCGCCGGCAGCTGGTGGAAGACATATTGGACGAGCTTCTGGGGCTGGGGCCGCTCGAGCCGCTGCTGAAGGACCCGTCCATCACCGAAATCATGGTGAACACGGCCTTCATCGTCTTCATTGAGCGCGCCGGCCGGATCGAGGAGACGCGCGCCGCCTTCGCCGACAACCGCCACCTGCTCAGGATCATCCAGAAGATCGTCTCGGGGATGGGGCGGCGGATCGACGAAAGCTCGCCGATGGTGGACGCCCGCCTGCCGGACGGCAGCCGGGTGAACGCCATCATCCCGCCGCTGGCGGTGGACGGGCCGATCCTGACGATCCGGAAATTCTCCAAGACGCCGATCGACATGGACAAGCTGGTGTCGTTCGGCGCCATGCCCGAAGCTTGCGCCGAGACGCTGCGGGCGGTGGTGAAGGGCCGGCGCAACGTGCTGATCTCGGGCGGGACCGGCTCGGGCAAGACGACAATGCTGAACGCCATGTCCGCCTCCATCGGCGAGCATGAGCGGATCGTGACCATCGAGGATTCGGCGGAACTGCAGCTGCAGCAGCGTCACGTCATCCGGCTGGAAACCCGGCCCGCGAATATCGAGGGGCGCGGCGAGATCAACCAGCGCGACCTCGTGAAGAACTCGCTGCGGATGCGGCCGGACCGGGTCGTGCTCGGCGAGTGCCGGGGCGGCGAGGCGTTCGACATGCTGCAGGCGATGAACACCGGCCACGATGGCTCGATGACGACGATCCACGCCAACACGCCGCGCGACGCGCTTTCCCGTCTGGAGCAGATGATCGGCATGTCGGGGCTGGAGATCAGCCCGAAGGCGGCGCGCTCGCAGATCGCGTCGGCCATTCATGTGGTCTTGCAGCTGGAACGCCTGTCGGACGGGAAGCGGCGGCTCACCTCGCTGGCGGAAGTGACCGGCATGGAAGGCGAGACGGTGCTGATGCAGGAGATCTTCCGCTTCGACCGGCAGGGGATCGACGCGCAGGGCAATGTGATCGCCGAACTGAAGCCGACAGGTATCCGGCCGAAGTTCATGGAATATCTGAGCGCGCGCGGCATCAACCTGCCCGGCAGCCTGTTCGATCCCTATCGCCGGCTGGACTCGGCCGCCTGATGTTGCCCGACAGCAGCACCCTCGTCCTGACGCTGTTGTTCTTCGGCGTCGTCCTCCTCGTGGAGGGGGCCTATTATTATTATCGGGACGTGCATGCGCCGAAATCGCGCGTGGGTCGGCGGCTGGATTCGCTGCGCTCGGGCGGGATGGCGACCGAGGTGCAGGCCTCGCTGAAGCGGGAAAAGCAGTCGCGTAGCGAAACGCTGGTTTCCTCGATCCTCAACAAGCTGGAGCTGAAGCTGACCCAGGCCGGGATGCGGATGACGGCGGAGCGGCTGCTGATGCTGATGGGCGTGGCGACCGCGGGCATCGCCCTAGCCGCGCCGATCCTGCTGGGCATCGCCGACATGCTGAATTCGGTGACCGCCTTCATCCTGGTGCTCGTGTTCGCCGTGGCGATCGGCACGGTGCTGCCGCTCATCCTCCTCGATCGCAAGGCGGCCAAGCGGATGAAGAAGTTCGAGGAGCAGTTTCCTGTCGCCCTCGACATCTTCGTGCGGGGCCTGCGCGCCGGTCACCCGGTGACGGGCGCCCTGGACCTTCTGGTGGAGGAAATGCCCGACCCGATCGGCTCGGAATTCGCGATGGTCGTCGCCGAAATCAGCTATGGCTATGACCTGCGCGACGCGCTCGACAATCTCGCCGGGCGTGTGCAGACGACGGACATCCAGATGTTTTCCGTCTGCGTAGCCATCCAGGCGGAAACGGGGGGGAATCTTGCCGACATTCTGGAAGGGCTCTCCAAGGTGATCCGCGAACGGCAGTCGATGGTGCTGAAGGTCCGCGCACTGGCGTCGGAGGGCAAGATGACGGCGATCGTGCTTTCAGTTCTGCCTATCGGCACTTTCCTCTTCGTCTTTTCCACCCAGCCACACTTCTATCTTGATGTGGTGGATGATCCCTGGTTCCTGCCTGGCCTGATCGGCCTTTCGGCCTGGTATACGATGGGCATCATGCTGATCCGCAAGCTAGTGGACCTGAAGGTCTGACCATGGGCGGCGAGATGATGACATGGCTGATCCTGGCGCTGGTGTTCGGTGCGGTGGTCTTGGTGGTGCTGGCGCTTGCCCCTCTGTTCGGACGGAAGGTGGATGTGGCGCAGCGCCTTTCCACCAGCCCGCGCAGCTCGGAAGTGACGAGCCAGCCGGGCATCCCCTCCCTCAAGACGGACCATAGCGGTTCGCTCTGGGCGAAACTCGTGGCGCAGGTCGAGGCGCGTGGACTTTCGCTGGAAGATTCGAAATCGAACGTGCTGGCCGAGAAGCTGGCACTGGCCGGTTATGAGCAGCCCTATGCCGTTCGAGCCTATGTGCTGATCCGTACCGGCCTGACATTGCTTCTGCCTGTGCTGGCCTATACCCTCGTGACGCTTTCGGGCGCCTCGCTCAGCGTTTCCAAGCTGTATATGCTGCTGGTCGTTGCCGCGGCTGCCGGGCTTTATGTGCCGAACGTGATCGTCAGCGGCCGGGCCGACAGGCGCAAGCAGGAAATTCTGAACGGCTTCCCGGATGCGCTCGACCTGATGCTGGTGTGCGTCGAAGCAGGGCTTGGCATAGACGCCTGTTTCGCCCGGGTCGGCCAGGAGATCGTCAACCTGCATCCGAAGCTTGCCGACCTGTTCGCCGGAGTATCTCTGGAACTGCGCGCCGGGCGGGCGCGGTCCGAAGCCCTGAAGAATATGGCGAAGCGCAGCGGTGTCGAGGAAATCCAGTCCTTCGCGACGCTGGTGATCCAGTCGGACAAGCTGGGGGCCAGCATCGGGCAGGCGCTGAAGGTCTATGCGGCTGAAATGCGCGAAGGACGGCGCATGCGGGCCGAAGAAAAGGCGCATCGGCTTCCGGTTCTCCTTTCCATCCCGCTGGTGTTGTTCCTGTTGCCGACTATGATCGGCGTGCTGGCGTTGCCGGCCTCGATCTCGTTGCGGGATGGAATGTTCGGTGGCTAACGCTAACGTCAACAGAGGCATGTGGACGAAGGAGCGGCTTCCTGCCCTGGCGCTGGGCGCGCTGCTGGCCCATGCGACGGCTGCGGACGCGCATGCCGGCCGACCACTTGAAGATGGAGCCGCGCCTGAAGCGAGTGTCGCCGAAGCCCTGGCCGAGGGGCGGACCCTACTGGCGGCAGGCGATGCGCTGCGCGCGTTGCAGGCCTACAACCGGGCGCTGGCGCAGGCGCCGGAATCGGTGGAGGCGCTGAACGGCGCCGCCGTCTGCTACGATCGGCTGGGGAATTTCGAGACCAGCCGCACCTTCTATGAAATGGCGCTGGGGCTCGATCCCCGCTCGCCCATGTTGCTCAACAATTATGGCTATTCGCTCTATCTCCAGGGCGAAAGGGGCGAAGCCGCGCGCTTTCTGGCGCTGGCGGTGGCGACCGGCGATTCCGACGTGCAGGCGACAGCCCTTCGCATTCTGGGCAAGATCGACGCCGACCGTGGCGCAACCGTGGATTCGGCGCATTCCATGGACCGGGCCTCCGCCGCGCAAACCGCCTACCCCGCGCCCACAGCCGGTTCGGCGCGCCTGCTGCGCACGAGCGCCCATGAAGTGCGGCTGCTGCTGGGCGGGGCGCCTGCGGGAGGGGCTGTCGCCAACGCCATTCTGCCGGTCGTCGCCCTGTCCGCCGAAGAGGAGCGGCTGATCGCCGAAGCCGAGGCGGCCGCCATCCGCCGGGAGGCGGTGGCCGCCACCATCCATGCGCAGCGGCAGGCGCAGCTTCTGGCCTCGGCGCAGACGGCCGCCGTGCCGGCGATGATGCAGGCGATGCTGGATCTGGCGCTGGGCGCCCGCCCGGTGGAGGGCGGTCTCGCCGCCAATGCCGCGGACTTCTTCGCCGCTCCCCGGCCGCCGCTGCCGGCGGCGGGCGATCCCGAGTGGAACCTGAACCAGATTCTGCAAGGCGGGGCTACGCCGGAGGCAGATATCCGGCGCACCGCCACACCCGCCGGCCTTGTCGGCACTGGTCTGCTGCCGCCCCGGCCGGATTTCGGCGCGGCGGAAAGCCCGGCCTTGCCGGCGGACGAGCCGCTCGGCCGCAAGCGCTCCTTCGCCCAGCCTTTCGCCAGCGACGACGCGCGGCTGAACAATTTCGCCCAGCGGCTGCAGCATGGCGAGGCTCCGGCGGATGTGGACGAGCAGGTGGCACGGCTGCAGGCCCTCATCGCGCGCGCGGGGGCGGCGTGATCGGCGCAGGACGCAGGATGGGGCTCGCGCTCGTTCTTGCCCTGTCGGCAGGCGCTGCGGTCCTCCACGCGCAGCCGGCGCCGGAGGTTTTCCCGGATGGCGAAACGCTGACGCTGGAATTCATCGACAAGGCACTTGCGGACGGACGGCTGAAGTCGGCGGCGGATCTGCTCACCCGCGCGCAGGCGCGCGGCAACAGCCCGGAACTGCGCCTCAGGGAAGCGGAACTGTTGCTGGCCTCCGGTCTGCGCAACGAGGCCGACATGCTGTTCCGCACGCTGGAAGCCGAGCCGGCGCTCGCCGCCCGCGCCAAGACCGGGCGCGCGGTCGCCACTCTGCGCGATGGCCAGGTGGAAGTGGCCGGGGAACTGCTGAAAACCGCGGTGGCGTTGGACCCCGCTCTGGCGCGCGCCTGGACGACGCTCGCGGTGCTGGCCGACCAGCGCCAGGACTGGAAGGCTGCGGACGCCGCCTATGGCAAGGCGATCGCCGCCGCCCCGAACGACGCCAACGCCTTCAACAATCGCGGCTATTCTCGCCTGCTGCAACAGCGCACCACCGAGGCGGAGGCGGATTTCCTGAAGGCGCTGGAACTGCGGCCCGGGCTGGAAATCGCCGAGACGAACCTGCGCCTCGCGCGCGGGCTGCAAGGCCGCTACACCGAGGCCTTCGCCGGCAGCAGCCGCGCGCAGCTTGGCCGCGATCTGAACACGGTGGGCTACGCCGCCATGCTGCGCGGCGACCTGAAGCTGGCCGAAAGCTATTTCAGCCGGGCGCTGGAACTGGACCCACAGTATCAAAGCGCGGCGGCGGCCAACCTCGCCTATCTGAAGCAGCTTGCCGGCGGGCAGAGCGCGCACAACCCCTAGGAACTTCGATGCAATGGCTCCCGCTTCTGTTCGCCGGCCTGGCCGGACTGATGCTGCTGATCGCCGCACTGTGCGACATCCGCCGCTTTGAAATCCCGGACAGCCTTTCCATCGCCATATTGGCGCTGGCCGTCGCCTATGGCCTGACGCAGCCGGGCTTTCCGTGGCTGTGGCATGGCGCCAGCCTGTTGCTGATGTTCGGGATCGGCGCCGGCCTGTTCGCGATCGGCTGGATGGGCGGCGGAGACGTGAAGCTGCTGGTGGCCTCGGCCGCCTGGACGACGCTGAAGGGCCTGCCGATGCTGCTGGCGGGGGTCATGCTGGCGGGCGGCGTGCTGGCGATCCTCCTGCTGGCCGGGCGGGCGGTCGCGAAACGCGCGGGGGCCCCGGCCGACAGCATGCCCGGGCCGCTGCGCGAAGGCGCGCCATTGCCCTATGCCATTGCGATTGCCGGCGGAATATTCTGGTGGGCCTGGCGAACCTGGCCGCTGTAAAGGCCAGTGTAAAGCCTGTCAGCGCCGGGCGATGGGGCGGCCGATCGCCTCCGAGATGATCACATACAGCTTGCCGATGTCGGACGACAGCAGCACCAGCGCGAAGGCCTCGCCGTCCGGGTCCTTCAGCACGCGGCGGATCAGCTCCTCGAACTGGTCGAGATAGCGGGCGGCTTCGGCCTGGAATTCGCTGTCATGGTTGTAGTGGCGCGAAATCCGGCGCGCCGTTTCCTTGTCGGCCAGCCGCACCGTCGCGCGGGCGAACAGGCTGCGGTCGCCCTTCAGGTAACGCGCCCAGGCGCTGTCGCCCACATCCACCGCCAGCAGGCGCGCGACATCCACCGACACGGCCTGCAAGCTGTCCACCAGCCGCAGCGAGCGGGCGGCCAGCGTGTCGCGGGCGCGCACCTCCATGCGGGTGTCGACTTCGTCGATCCGCGCTTCGGTTTCGGCGATGGTGCGCATCAGATCGACCAGCCGTCCGCTCAGCCGCTCGGAAGCGGCGCCGGCGGCGTCGGCGGCCTTCACCGAGGCATCCTCCAGCGCCGCGATCTGCAGGCGGATGGGGGCACCAAAGGCCGCTTCCGCCTTGGTGGAGGCGAAGATGTCCAGCGACTGCTCGGCTTCCGCCACCACCGAATTCAGCAGCTCGCGGATTTCCGCGGAGGTGGAATTCACCGCTTGGCGCACCTGCATCACATTTTCCACCATGCGCGCGGCGGCGGTGATCGCCGTCTGCTCCGTGCTGCTGTGGATTTCGCCGACCACGGCCCGCGCGGTGTCGAACTCGCCCGCAAGCGACTGGGCGAGGTTGGCGACGGCGGCATGGTCGCGCTCGAAGGCGGCGGCGCTGTCGCGCAGCAACTCCACCTGCGATTCGATCCGCCCGGCCAGCGCGTCCAACTGCTCGGCGACATTGCGGCCCCGGTCCGACAGATGGTCGAGCCCGCGCGCCAGTTCGGGGATGCGGGCCTGCGCGCCGCCGGCGAAATCCTCGAAGGCCGGCGCCAGAGCGTCGATCCGGCCCTTCAAACCCTGCGTCAGCTCCTGCCGCGCGGAAAGAGCTTCGCCGAGCCCGTCCAATTCGGAAAGCGCCCGCGCGATCAACTCGCCCGCCTCGCGCAGGCTGTCCGCGCCGCTGGCGCCCAGCGCCGCGAAGCGCGCCTCGACCTTTGCGATCCCCTCGGCGGCATCGGCCTGCATCGCCTGCGCCAGTTCCTGCTGCCGCGCGCGCAGGCCCGCCAGCCGGGTTTCCACCGCCTCTATGCCTTCGGCCGCATCCGCTTCCAGCCGCGCGCGCACCTCCGTCTGCCGGGCAGCCAGCCCTTCCAGCCTTTGCTCTACGCCGGAGGCAACGGCCTGCGCCCCGGCTTCCAGCTCGGCGCCCAAGGCTTGCTGCCGGCCCTTCAGCGCTTCCAGCCGCTGCTCCACGCCGGAAATCACCTCGGCCAGTGTCTGTTGCAGGCGGCCGGCCGCCTCCTGCTGGCGCGCGCCGATCGCCGCCACCTGCGCTTCCAGCGCCGTCAGCGCCGAAGCCAGCCGCTCGCGCTGCTCGGATTCCGCCAACCGCTGCCGTTCGGCCAGCTCCACCAGCCGTGCTTCGAAGGCGGCGGCGTTGCCGTCCGCATCGGCCATCAGCGCCTCGGCCGCCTGCACCTGCCGCTCGCGCAACTGCCCCAGCCGGCCTTCGAGGCCGGCAATGCCGCTGTCCGCTTGCGCCACGAGGTTGCGCGTCGCTTCCAGATGCCGCTCGCGGAACGCCCCGAACTGGCCTTCGATGGCGGAAATCGCTCCATCGGTGTCGGCGACCAGCGCCTGCGTGGCCTCGCCCTGGTGCCGGCGCAGATCGTCGATCCGGCCTTCGATGGCGGCGAGGCTTTGCGTCGCCGCTTCGTTCAACTGCCCGGTCAGCGCCTGATGTTCCAGAAACTGCTGCTTCAACTGGTTGGCGGCGCCCAGGAGCACATCCAGTCTCTGGCTGACGACGCGGGTGCCGTCGCTGCCGAAGGCGTCGAGCTCGTTGCGCGCGGTCGCCACCATCTGCTCCACGCGCCGGGCCTGTTCCTGCAATGTGTCGCCGATCGACTTGAACGCCTCCGCCGACCGGTCGAGCACACCGGTGACGGCGGCGTCCAGCGTGTAGGCGCGATTGGCGATGGTCTTGGTGGTTTCGGACGAACTCTGGTCGATCTGGGCGATGAGCGACTGCATGGAGGCGATCATCGACTCCGCCTCGCGCCCGGCGTCGCGGCTGTGCGCGGCCACTTGCGAAAGGGAGGCCTCCACCGTTTCCAGTTGCCGCCGGGCCTCGCTGCCGGCGATCCGCAGCGCGGCCTCGGCTTCGGTCGCCTGCGCCGAAAGCCCTGGCACCAGGTCGAGAAGCCGGGCCGCCGCCTTCCCCATGTCGTCCGAGGAAAGCGCCATGTTGCCGGCGGCCACTTCCAGCGTCTGCGCGGTGGCGGCAAGCCCATCGCCGGTGGGCGCGGCGGCGAGGCGCATGCGCTCCACCTCGGACGCGCAGGCGCCGAGCGTCGCCTGGATGCGCCCGAGCTGGCTTTCGAGGTCGAACGCGGCGTTGCTGGCGGCGCCCACCCGCGCCTCCATCTCCTCGATGTCCAGCGGGCGGCGACCGATCCGCAGGAAAGCGAGGACCAGTAACAGCACCATCACGGGCGGAAGCAGTCGCGACAGGCTGGCCGTGAAGGCCGCCTCATCGGCCGAAATCGGCAGGAAGAACGGGAAGTTGGCGACCACTGCCAGCGCCAGCCAGACGAGGCAGACGATCGCCAGCGCCCATAGAAGCCAGCGCCGCCTGGCTTCGAACCCGATCGCCGATTGATTCATCAGATCAGCGCTCCTCCCGTCGGGCGCATTGGGTAGCGGCTCGTCATGGGATGCTTTCCGCAGGGCTCCGGTTATCTGTTGCAGCCGCCAGCCTTCGTCCATCGCAAACTCTTGTCCTTGGCAAGAGCATAGATACCATATCTGGTAGAAAGCAAGTCGCCTGGGCAGGTTGTCCACAGCTTGATTGCATCTGCCGGCCTGCAAGGCTGCTAGTCGCAGCCGTCCCCGGTTGACCAAAACGGCCTCTCGAGGCTAGTCGCAGGAGACAGGCGCGCGGGTGTAGCTCAATGGTAGAGCAGAAGCTTCCCAAGCTTACGACGAGGGTTCGATTCCCTTCACCCGCTCCATCAGTCTGCTCTCCCAAGATATCGATCCGGGTCGGAAACCGGCGGCTGGCGCATTCGCAATTGGCCAGGGCAGAGCTTGGCCGCTATTCCAGATCCTCTCCCGAGACATAGCTGCGCAGACTCTCGATATCGGTGACCGTTACCGACCGATAGGAATGCTCGACCCAGCCCTTGTCCTCGAAGTCGCGGATCGCGGAATTGACCTGCGCCCGGGATGTGTTGGACATGACGGCCAGATCGCTTTGGGATAATGGGATGGCACGGCCCGTCAGCCAGGCCGAGCGTTCCAGCACCGCGGCTATGCGCCGGGATGCCGAACGCATCTGCAGGTCGTGGACGATCCGAATCAGCGTATCCATGATGGTGAAGCTGATTGCGGCGAAGTCCTGAATCATCCGGGGATCACTGGCAGCCATGTGCCTCATGGAATGCAGCGGCACATGCATCATCCATGCCCCGCCGAGCGAACGCATCTCACCGCGCCTGGGCTCGCCCGTGATGAAACAGCCTTCGCCCGCCCAGATGCCTGGCGCTCCGAAATGGACAAGGCGCGGAATCGTGTTGGGTGGCGCGGAATTAAAGGTGAGGGTGCCGCAAACGAGGCCGTAGATTCCCCCACCTTCCTCCCCATGGCGGAATATCACCTGGCCGGGGGTAAATCGTTTCAGAGCTGCATGCTTCAACAATTCCTTCCGGAACACCGCGGTTCTGGAAGCCAGCCAGCCGGTTTCGCAAAGCAGCCTCGCCGCCTCTTCGAAGGTGGTTTTATTCATGATCCCCAGTTTGTTCGGACTCAAACAAACCTAACTCTCCCATATCGATATGGAAAATCAAAGGGGCAAAGGGCTTCGCTCTTCGCGGGCGCAACCTTGCCGATCATTCCCGATGGCGTTGGAGGGTTAGATGGGTAAGAAGCAGAAAACTGGCGGAATAAACGCGACAGCGGCAAACAAGGGAGGATATGATGTCCTCCCCGTCCCGGACATTCCGCGACCGGGGACGGTATATTATGATGCCAAGGATCCGGACGCGAAATTCCCGCCGCTGGAACTGGTGAAGCCGCCCAAAGGCGCTCCCAATGTGCTGGTGGTGCTGATCGACGATGTGGGCTTCGGCGCCGCGAGCGCCTTTGGCGGCCCGTGCAACACACCCGTGGCGGAACGACTGGCAGCGGCCGGCCTCAAATACACCCGCTTCCACACCACGGCCCTGTGTTCGCCGACCCGTGCGGCTTTGCTGACCGGCCGGAATCACCACGCCGTCGGCATGGGATCCATCACCGAAACTGCCACCTCGGCACCAGGATATACCGGTGTGCGCCCGAACAGTTGCGCAACCTATCCCGACATCCTGCGGATGAACGGCTACAACACCGCTCACTTCGGCAAATGCCATGAAGTGCCTGCCTGGGAAACCAGCCCGATCGGCCCGTTCGACCGCTGGCCCAACGGCAATGGCTATCAGCATTTCTATGGCTTCATCGCCGGGGAAACGCACCAATTCTATCCGGCGCTGTTCGAGAACACGACGCCTGTCGAACCGTGGGGTCTGCCGGAGGACGGCTATCACCTGACCGAGGACTTGGCGGACAAGTGCATAGGCTGGATCAAGCAGCAGCGGGCACTGGCGCCGGACCGTCCGTTCCTGGTCTACTTCGCTCCGGGCGCCACGCATGCGCCACACCATGTGCCGCCGAACTGGATCGACCGCTACAAGGGCAAATTCGACCATGGCTGGGACAAGGTCCGCGAGGAAACGCTGGAGCGGCAGAAAAAGCTCGGTGTGATTCCGCAGGATGCCGTGCTGACCCCGCGCCCGGCCGAAATCCCCGCGTGGGACGACATGGACGACAAGCTGAAACCCGTGCTGGCACGGCAGATGGAAATCTACGCGGCTTTCCTGGAACATACCGACCATCATGTCGGCCAGATCATCGACACGCTGGAACAGCTGGGCGAGTTGGAAAACACCCTTGTCTATTACATCATCGGCGACAATGGCGCGTCTGCCGAAGGCTCGGTTCAGGGCACTTTCAACGAAATGCTGGCGCCCAATGGGGCCACCGAAGACCCGGAGTTCATGATCGAGCGGCTGGAGAAATTCGGCGGACCGGAATCTTATAACCATTATGCAGTCGGCTGGGCGCATGCGCTGAACACGCCCTATCAGTGGACGAAGCAGGTTGCGTCGCATTGGGGGGGCACCCGCAACGGCACCATCGTGCATTGGCCCAAAGGCATCGAGGACAAGGGCGGCATCCGCCACCAGTTCTGCCATGTGACGGATGTGGCACCGACCATCCTGGAAGCCGCCGGCATCAAAGAGCCCAAGCAGGTTCATGGAGTGACGCAGCAGTGTTTCCACGGCGTCAGCATGGTCTACAGCTTCGACGACGCCGGCGCGACCGAGAAGCATCAAACGCAATATTTCGAGATGTTCGGCAACCGCGGCATCTACCACAAGGGCTGGTCGGCGGTGACCAAGCACCGCACGCCGTGGGACTTCTATGGCCAGCCTCCCGCCTTCGACGACGATGTATGGGAACTTTACGACGGCAACACGGACTGGACGCAATCGCGCGATCTCGCGAAGGAAAGGCCTGAGAAGCTGGCGGAACTGCAGCGCCAGTTCCTGTTCGAGGCGACCAAATACAATGTGCTGCCGCTGGACGATCGCAACGCCGAGCGGCTGAACCCGGACATCGCCGGGCGGCCGACATTGGTGCATGGCACCAGCCAGGTCTTTTTCGAGGGCATGGGGCGGCTGAACGAGAACTCCGTCATCAATGTCCTCAACAAGTCGCATCGGGTGACGGCCTTGCTGGAGGTGCCCGAAGGCAGCGCGAATGGCGTCATCATCAACCAGGGCGGCATCCCTGGCGGCTGGGCGCTTTATGTGAAGAACCGGCGTCTGCGTTACGCTTACAACCATGTCGGCGTGACGGAGACGATCATCGCCGCCGATGCCCCGATTCCCGCCGGGGAACATAATGTCAGCGTCGACTTCAAATATGATGGTGGCGGACTTGGGAAAGGGGCTGCGATCGCCCTTTATGTGGACGGCAAGGAGGTCGCGTCCGGCCGGGTGGAGCAGACGCACATTGTGAACTTCACGCTGGATGAAACCACCGATGTGGGGAAGGATACGGGCTCACCGGTCACCAGCGACTATCGGGTCGGCGATAACGCCTTCACCGGCCGCGTGAAGATCGTGAAGATCGACATCGGCGACGATGATCACAGCCATATGATCGACAAGAATATCCTGTTCCAACTGGCGATGTCCAAGCAATGAGCCAGGGGCGGACCTCGGGTCGGCTATCCGGCTTGAGTGCCCGATTCCCTTCGGCAAGTCTTCCACGCGAACGCAGGACCTGTTTGGAAAGCAGGAATTCAACACGCGGCGCTAGGCAGCCATGACTTTGGGAGGCTATGGCCCCAGCCTGTGGAGCCCTCGCGAATCTTGAGCCGAAATCGCTGATGATCGACGCCATGTTCCCGACCGTGAAGGGTGGGCAACAGCCTTCCGGTTCGGCGCGGCGGTCTCCTGCAAGCGGGTTGCGCCTGCGAAATAGGTGAAGCGCGTCGGGCCGGGTCGGATCCCGGCGGCGGCTTCGGCAGCACACCGCGCGCCGGTCGTCCAGCGAATAGACATGGTATTTCTCGGCGGCTTCGTCGAACTTCGTCTTCATCTCGGCCAACTTCTCCGGCTTCATTCTCGAAGAGCACGTTAAAGACGGTCTCTGCTGCTCGCTGAGGCTTTCTCAGCCGGGAACCCAGTCATGGCGCGACGTCAATTCGGTTTTCAGCGGGATGATTCCCATCGGCTTCTGGTTCTCGAAGACGATCTCGCGATAGGCTTCCCAACCCATGTCGTATTTGCCCTTGAACTTGTCGCGTCATTCCTTGGTGACATGCTGCAGGGTGTGCATCGCGCCGGGCGCGAAATAGAGGAAGAAGGACCTGTTCAGCGCCAGCTACTTTGCGTAGTGCATCCACGCGATCGCCCGGCCGGTCATCTCGGTCATGAAGTGATAACTATCTTCGGGCGTCCTATCGGACTCGACGGGCGTCGTGTTCTCGAGCAGCACCATCCGTTACGACAAGACAAGAGGGCTGTGCCTTGGCTTCGATAGTCCCGAAGCAGCAACGATCTGGATGCCCTTTGACAGCGTAGAAGATATCTGGAATTATTTTAGAAAATTAATCGAATTCAATTAAAAGAGATTTAATGCCTCTATGTAGCATAGAGACGGTAAATTCTATATCGGTATCTTTCGTCAATCGTAGATTCTTCAGTCTGTCGAACAGAATTGGAAAGGCGATTTGCATCTCCCGCCTGGCAAGCGCCATGCCAAGGCAAGTGTGGATTCCTGCTCCAAATGCCAGATGTCCTTTGGCATTTTTGCGTGTTATGATGAACTCTTCGGGATTTTTAAAATAACCCTCATCACGATTAGCCGAGCCATATCGGAGTAGGAGAACATCTCCGGCTCTGAGTGAAAGTCCGCCCAGTTCGGTGTCTTCCTTTACAATTCTCCACATATTCTGAGTGGGTGTGAGATGCCGCAAAGCTTCTTCAACGAGGTTCTCAAACAGACTGAGGTCATCTTTCGTCAATGCGAGTTGATCAGGATTTCGGATCATCATGTAAAGCCCATATGTCAACGTATGGGCGGTCGTTTCCTGACCAGCGGTGAAAATCTGATGGATGATGCCTATCAGTTCCGCTTGATTGAGGGGGCGAGGATCGCCTTCTTCGGCCAGGGTCGCATGAACAAGGGTGGAGATCACATCGTCGCGCGGGCAGGCTCGGCGATCCTCGATCGCTGCCAGCATGTAGCGTTGCAGCTCGATTTCCTGCTTGGCGGCGGCGATCCTTGCTTCGCGCGAAGAGGTGCTGCTGAGCCGCACCATCACGGCCTCTAGCCAAGTCTGGAATTGCCCGATATCCGAACGCGGAACGCCGAGCATGTCGGCAATGATGATCGAAGGCAGTTGGTCAGCGAAGGATTTCTTGAAATCTACTTTTTTGCTGCTCTTTATCCTGTCTATAAGGTCATGTGTCGTTTCGGTGATGTAGTCGGTCATTTCCATCACCCTTGGATGGGTGAATGCTTTCATTGCAATTTTTTTATAGCGGCTATGTTGGGGAGGATCGGCTGTCAGCATGGTGTTTACCCATGGCAGGCCCTGAGCCATGATGGCTTCTTCTTCACGGTCCATTCTACCCACGCCACCCGATTTGAGTAGAGTGGCCATTTCACTGGAAAATATCTTGGGCTGCTTGTTGACCGAAAGGACAAGTTCGTAAGTCGAGACACTTATAATATCGGTTTTAGGATCACGAAATATTGGAGACTCCGTGCGTAAACGGGAAAAATAATCAAATGGATTCAATAATAACTTCTGATCATTAATATCAATTTCACTCAAATTTTGAGATATGAGTTTATGATTTTTAAATATCATCTTCTTTTCCTTGTTTGATTTTAAAATACAGATTATATTTTAAATTCATTTCTTATTTTGAGAAGACGACCAGGAATTATAATATTCTGCAATTTCGTGCCGTACATTTTCAGTGTCAATTAGCATTCTTCCGCCATTAGAAGTCATGTATTCAAAAACAGTTGAACTGAATTTATCTGGAAAAACGTGGGTTTTTCCGGATTCCCAGGAATCCAGCATGTTTTCCGCGATTTCGGCAGGAGTGGCTTTGAAGCTGGAAAAAGCTGCCGCCATAGGGGTGTCTATATAGCCAGGAAATGCCAGCATCACTTCCAGACCACGTTTGCCTAAATCGGCAAGAACACCTGCGGCATACATGGCACATGCCGACTTGCTTGCGCTATAAATCGGCGCCGGCCCAGGTGGAATCATGGCCGCCATCGAAAGAACAAAAATCATTCCTGCCTGTCTATGGCTCATTTCCTCTGAAACGAGGCGTGTGAGGCGCGCCGGGCCGAAATAATTCACTTCCATTGTCTGTCGAACCTGCGCATCGTCTTTTTCGCTTACTGGTCCGATGCAGGTCACACCTGCATTGTGCACGATCAAATCCAGTGACGGCCCAAGCGCCGCTGCCTTTTCGATCAGGTCGTGGCGCGTAAGATCGAAAATGAGTGGGCGGATGCGGTCGTCGCCTCGCCAATGATCCGGCGTGTTGGCGATGTTGCGCATCGCCGCATGCACCTGAACTGCCCCTCGGGACAGAAGGGTGTCGACCAGTGCGACGCCAAGTCCGCCATTGGCGCCCGTCACAAGCGCACGTGCGCCAGCGATCGCGCGTTTTCCGTGGTCGATTTTCACGTTCAATTTACCGGCTGCAGTTTGCCGGCTTGCGACGAACGGGATGAGCCGGTCGCAAATGCGGAATCTACGGGTAGCAACTGGTCCGCCTCTGCTGCTTCGTAGGTCGGGTAATCCGTGTAGCCTTCCGCGCCCTGGGTGTAGAAGGTCGAACTGTCCGGCTGGTTGATGGGTAGGTCGTCGCGATAGCGTTCGGCCAGATCGGGATTGGCGATATAGGCTTGACCGAAGGCGACCATGTCCACGCGATGCGCCGCGATTGCCGCAATCGCCTTCGATCGCGTAAAGCCCGCCACGCCGATCATCGGGCCGGCGAACAGGGGGCGCAACACGGCGTGCACATCCCATGGCTGACCATAGTTGCCGACTTCCAGATAGGCGATCTGCCGTTCGGACAGCGCCCGCGCCAACACGGAATAGGTTTCCACCGGATCGTCGTCGAATACATCGTGGAAGGTCCAGCCGGGGCTGACTTTCACGGCGACAAAGCCAGGGCTCGTCGCGGCCTGCATCGCCTCTACGACCTCCAGAACGAAACGGGCCCGATTTTCTGCGCTGCCGCCATATCGGTCCGTTCGTCTGTTCGAATTGGTGGAGAGGAACTGCATTGGCAAATAGCCCGAGGCGGCATGGAGTTCCACGCCGTCCAGGCCGGCGTCCCGGGCTCGGCGCGCGCAATCCGCGAATTCGCCGACCACCGTTCCGATCTCTTCGATCGAAAGCTCGCGGGGCGTTCCATAGACGCGTTTGGGGCGGGGGCAATTGACAGTGTAGTGCCGTGCGAGCGGATCCGGCCGCACCGCCGAAGCGCTGACAGGATTTGTGCCATGCGGCAAAACCAGCGGATCGCTCAGTCGGCCGACATGCATCAGTTGCCCGAAGATGGCGCCACCAGCTGCATGCACGGCCTCGGCGATCCGGTGCCAGCCTTTCTGATGCGAGTCGGTGTAAAGCCCCGGCGCAAACAGATAGCCATTGCCGCCGGCCGCGGGACTGATCCCTTCGCTGATGATGAGGCCGGCACCGGCTCTCTGCCGGTAATATTCGATCATCAACTCGGTGGGGGTGCCGTCCAGATGCGCGCGCTGGCGCGTGCAAGGCGCCATGGCAATCCGGTTGCGCACGCTGATGTTACCGACCTTCAGTGGTTGGAACAGAATGGAGCTGTCAGCCAACGGATACCCTCCCTGGTGAGCGATGTGTGAGAGCGGAATAGGAATAGTCGCCATGGTCACGCCTGTTAGGGGGCGGCTGAACCTCGGGATTATTGGGTTCGACGATAATCGGAACCCCCGGGTCACCTCGACGGTGCAGGACTTTTTCCGTTCGATTCCAATCCATCAGGGATTGGCGATGATTTATCGCCCAGGAGCCATCAATTCGCTCGAAACGGTCAATATACCGGCCCTGGCTGATCGAATCCCAAATATCTTCGCCAAATTTCTTGCGTAACGTCACTTGCCAATAGCATTCGGTCGCCGCCCTACTTCCATCTACTTCAATCAGGACGTTGCTGATCGAATGGCGCGTCAACTCGAGTGTCGCATGGACTGGCCAAAGCCATTCTATGAAGCCTGCAGCCGTGCCGGAATAAAGCGGCGCATGGTCGTCGGTTCCTCCTGGATGCCAGCAGCTCAGGGCCAAAGGGGCATCCATCCTGTCCATTGCCCTTGCATAGCGGTGCAGGACATCGGTGATGGCAAGCCGGGCTTCGATCTCTTCGCGATCCATTTTCGCCTCCCTTTAGGCCTGATACTATGCTGCGCGGCATTGTTTGACAAGAAAGTATTGCGCGATAGAAAAATGGAAGAACTCATGAGAGGCATGAGGGGGCAAGTGGACAGTGATGCTGTGCAAGAGCTAGGCTTCAAGCTGTCGGGAGCTTGGATTTTGGAGGAAATGCCAATATAATAGATTGAAATATAATATAATTATGCAATTCAATTTTCAGTTTCGGGATTGTCCCATTTCGGGTGAAGGGAGGACAAGTCTCAGGCGGGGGGTGTCAGGATTCGCCATCCCTTCAAGCGGTAGTCCCACCATCAATGACGAGAATCTGGCCCGTCATCATCGCGGCCATGTCACTCACCGAAAATAGTGCAACGCGAGCTACATCGTCCGCCAGCGCGATACGTCCAAGCGGGGCGGACAGGCTCGCCAGCTTGTGGCCGGCAGCCTGGACGCGCTCCAGGGCTTCCGCATTGCCGGGGGACACGGTCAGGCCGGGCGCAATGGCCATGACCCTTATGCCGAATTTGCCCAGTTCCAGGGCCAGGCTGCGTGTGAGGCCGGCAACGGCATGCTTGCTGGCGGAATAACCGCTCATGCCATTTTGCCCTCTGATGGCTCCGATGCTCGCGATGTTGAGGATAACGCCTTTGCCGACCATGTGCCGGGCCGCCTCGCGCGCGCCCATGAAGACACCCTGGACGTTGACCGCAAGGATTTGTTGGAAAACAGTGTCTTCGGCTTCCTGAATGGCGCCGCTGGGTGGAAAAATTCCGGCGTTGTTCACCCATATATCGAGTCTGCCGGTCCGTGCGACCGCCGTTTCGGCCAAGGCTCTCACCGCATCGGCCCGGGTCACGTCCACTTCAAGGGTTGCGGTTCGCGCGCGGAATGCCTGGGGGAAACTGTCGCGAGCCTTTGCGAGGTCATCCGCGCGCAGATCCGCGAGAACAACATAAGCGCCACTTTCGACGAGACGATGTGAAATGGCGAGGCCGATGCCGCGCGCCGCGCCGGTAACGACCGCTGTTCGCCCTTCATTGCCGATCAGGCTTGCAATGGAGCGGTGGGCGAGGGCCTCAGCCTCTCGGCGGCTTTCTTCCGAGAAGAAAGTCATCATGTCCATGGATCAGGCCGTCTGTGCTGCACTGCGCGCCGCAAGCGTGGCGTGGATGCCCGCCCGTCGTCCCAAGACGATCGCAGGCCCGATCGACATCCCGCCGCCGCCATAGCGTTTGCCCATCAGCACACCCAGAACCTCGCCCGCCGCATAAAGGCCAGGCACAGGGCGCCCGTGGCTGTCCAGCACCGCGCAGTCCCGATTTATGTCCAGCCCGGCGCCGGTGACGGCAATGACGGCTGCGCGAATTTCGGCAGCATAGAAAGGGGCTGTGGAAACCGGATAGCGCTTGCCCAGCTTCTGGAAATAATGGCTGTCGACACCCAGGGCGCAGTCCTCGTTATAGGTTCGCACCGTTTCCGCCAGCCCTTTCGGGTCGATGCCGATCCGGGCGCACAAAAGGTCGAGGGTGTCGGCAGACTGGATTTCCCCCTTGGCGACGCGTTCGCGCAGCATGGGCTCTTCCCATGTGGGAATTTCGATCCCCGAACCATAGGGGTCGAGATAGCTGAGGTCGGAACTGGCTTCGACGAGTGCGCGCTCGTCGAAAATGGCGAAGGCGACCTCGTCGGTCTGCTCGTTCAAGGCATAGCCGGAAATGGTGTAGGATGAGGTTTCCGGAATGAAACGCCGGCCTTCGCGGTTCACCAGCATCAGCCAGGGCGGCAGAAACGGCTCCAGCGCCTTCCCGCCGGCGTTGGAGCCTGGCAGCAGCAGGCCCGTATCATGGCCGACGATGCGGGCATCGATCTGCTCGCCCAACCGGATTCCGTCCCCCAGGATGTAGGGCGCGCGACGGTGGACTGCCCATGTCCAGTCGCCTTTGCGGGCAGCGGTCGGGAAGAAGCGGGCAATCATCTCCGGGCTGTTGCCGAAGCCGCCGGTGGTAAGGATGACCGAGGGCGCGCGCAGATCGATGCCTGCGGCGTGAACGCCGATCACCTGGCCGTCCTCCAGCAGCAAGCGTTCCACCCGCGTTCCCAAGGCTGTCTCGATACCGAGCGCGCCTGCGGTGTTGATCAGCGTTTCGGCTATGCCCGTGCCGGCGCCATGGCTTGGATGCGCCCGGGGCTTGGCTTCGATGCCGCCGAAGGTGACTTGCTCGGGCAGGAATTCCGTGCCCTCGGCGATCAGCCACTCCAGCGTCGGGCCGCTTTCGTCGGCGAGGATGCGAAAGATATCCGGCTTCACGCTCCAGTGATTGAGCGTCATCAGATACTGGAACATGTCCTCTGCGCTGTCGTCGATACCGGCCGCGCGCTGGACGCTGGTGCCGGCGGCATAGAAGACTCCCCCTGACTGGGCGGTTGCACCCCCGAGCTTCGTGTCGGCTTCCAGGATGATGCAGTTGGCGCCCGCACGTTTCGCTTCAATGGCGGCCGCAAGGCCGGCACCGCCGCCGCCGACGATGATGACGTCATAGTCCCAGGCCATAAATCCTCCCGGATTGCGGTTTCTTCAGTTGTGATCTCGCGACCCCGCAGCGAGGTAATGGCTGTCTCGATCACAAACCAGGAAGCGCGTAGGGGGCAGCGCGCGCCTTCTTTCGGGCGTCACGCGCAATGCCCTCAATGGTCCGGCTTCAATCCAGTGCGGCGATCAGTTCGCCCACTGGGTAGATTTCGCCCACCTGGCCGATGATGCGCAGCTTGCCGCCCGCGGGCGATTCCACTTCCTGCACGGATTTGTCGGTTTCCAGGCTGTAGAGAAGCTGGCCTTCCACCACGTCCGCGCCGTCCGCCACCAGCCATTCGACAAGCGTCGCTTCTTCCATCGAGATGCCGAGCTTGGGGATACGGATTTCGGTGCTCATCACTTTGCCTTCAGCCAAGGGTTTTGCGGATGGCGGCTTCGATATCGGCCTGGCTGTAGAGCCAGTCTTTCTCGAGAACCGGGGAAAATGGAACGGGCGCGTAACGCGAGCCGACGCGGGCCACGGGGGCCTTAAGATCCCGGAACAGCTCTTCATGGATGCGGCTGGAAATCTCCGCGCCCACGCCGAACTCCTTCACCGCTTCATGCACGATGACGGCGCGCCCGGTCTTCGCGACGGAATTCAGCACCGTCTCGGCATCGAAGGGGGCGATGGTGCGCAAGTCCACCACCTCGACGGAAATGCCTTCTTCCGCCAGTTTGCCGGCGACGGCCAGCGCGTCGGCTATGGGCCTGCCGTAGCCGATCACGCTGATGTCGCGCCCTTCGCGCTGCACGGCGGCCTTGCCCAGCGGCACGCGATAGCCGGGTTCCGGCGGCGGGCCGGACGTGCGGTAGGTGGGCGTGTTCTCGATAAAGATGCAGGGGTTGTCGTCCTCGATACAGGAAAGCAGCAGCCCCTTGGCGTCAGCCGGATTGGAGGCGGTGGCGATCTTCAGGCCGGGCACATGCGCGAACCAGGCTTCCAGCATGTCGCTGTGCTGGCCGCCGAAGCCGCGCCCCGCGCCGGAAATGGTGCGGATGGTGATCGGCACGCTGGTCTGACCGCCCGACATGAAGCGCAGCTTGGCTGCGTGGTTCACGATCTGGTCCATGGCGACCGTGATGAAGTTCATCAGCATGATTTCCGCGACGGGGCGATATCCCACCAGCGCAGCGCCGATCGCCGCGCCCACGATCGCCTGTTCGGCGATCGGCGTGGAGCGGACGCGCGCGTCGCCATATTTCGCCGAAAGCCCGAGCGTGGTCTTGTAGACGCCACCGCCCTGACCGTCGGCGATGTCCTCGCCCAGCAGGATGACGCGCTCGTCGGCGGCCATGGCCTCGTCCATCGCCATGTGGAACGCCTGGCCGAAGGTGATCTTTTTCAACGGCGCGTTCACGCGGCAATCTCCCTGTTGTCCAGCATCTCGACATCCAGCACGTCGATCCGGTTCTCGCGGAGGTCCGGATAAGGGCTGTCCAGGGCGAATTGCGCGGCTTCCGCCACCTGCGCGGTGATCTCCGCCTCCAGCGCCGCCAGCGTGGCTTCGGACACCTGCGTTTCCAGCAGCGTGCGGCGCAGCGCCGGGACCGGGTCGGCGGCCTTGGCCGCCTCCATTTCCGCCTTCGGGATATAATGGCTGTCGTCGCCCAGCAGGTGACCGTTGAAGCGGAAGGTCATCGCCTCGATGAGGGTAGGCCCCTCCCCGGCGCGCGCGCGCGCCACCGCCTCGCGCGCAACGGCATGCATGGCGGCGGCGTCGTTGCCGTTCACCCGCACGCCCTTCATCCCATAAGAAATGGAACGATCGGCGATCCGCTCGGCCCCCGTGCTCATGGCATAGGGCGTATGCTCGCCGTAAAGATTGTTCTGGCACAGGAAGATGACGGGCAACTTCCATACGGAGGCCATGTTCAGCGCCTCGTGGAAGGCGCCGATGTTGGAGGCGCCGTCGCCGAAGCAGCAGACGGTTACCCGGCCGTCTCCGTTCAACTGGGAGGCGAGCCCGAGCCCATTGGCGATGGGCATGCCGGAGCCGACGATACCGGTCGTCACCATCACCCCCGTTTCAGGATGGGTGATGTGCATCGGGCCGCCCTTGCCCTTGCAGGTGCCGGTCGCCTTGCCGGCGAACTCAGCCCACAGTTCCTTCAGCGGAATTCCCTTGGCGAGCTGGTCGTGGATGCCGCGATAGATGGTGACGAGATAGTCGTCCGGCCGCAGGGCGGCCATCATGGCGGCGGCCACGACTTCCTGGCCACGCGGGCTGTAATAGAGAATTTGCAGTTGGCCGGTGGTGATCATGGCGCGGAACTTCGCGTCCGCCTGATGGATCAGCCAGGCCCGGCGATAGATGTCCAGCAATAGATCCTTGTCGACATTCGTTTCGGTCATATCCCGCCCCTTTTCCGGCTGGCGTGGAGATAGCACAGATTCTATATTGCGCAATATATTTCGTCTGGAAATTCCCCTTGATGCTGGTGCGGGGGCGTGCTGCGGCGAGCGGGCAATTATAATTTGCCATATGTGCTATTTTCGTGATAGCCCGCTGCCCCGGAGAGGTGGAGACATGAAGAGACTGCAATCCAGGAAGGCCCTCGTTATCGGCGCCGCCGGACGGGACAATATGGGCCAGGTGATCGCAAGAAGGCTGGCGGCCGAAGGGGCGCAGGTGCTGATCGCGGGCCGCCATCCGGTCGAACTGGAGCGACTCGCGGCGGAGATCGGCGGACTGGCGACTGTTGCCGACATTACCGACTCCGGCAGCCTCGACGCGCTGGCGGCCCATGTCGGCGAAACATGGGGTGGTGTCGACATTGTGGTGAACGCCACCGGTTGGGGCTTGCTGAAGCCGTTCGCGCTGACAACGGAGGATGAGCTTCGCCGGATGGCGGACCTGCAATTCATCGGGCCTTTCCTGTTCTTCCAGAAACTGCTGCCGCTGGTCGGCGATGGCGGGTCGCTGGTGCAGATCAGTTCGGCGACGGCGACGATCATGCTGGACGACCATGCTGCCTATATGGGAACCAAGGCCGGCTTCGATCATGTGATGCGCTGCATCGCCAACGAATATGGCGAGCGCGGCATCAGGGCGAATTCCATTTCTCCGGGATTGACGGAAACGCCGATGACGGCGCGCGCCAAGGCGGTGCCGGGCGTCTGGGAGTCCTATCTCGCCCGCTATCCGCTGGGCCGTGTCGGCACGTCGGAGGACATCGCCGCCGCGGTGATCTGGCTCAGCGGCGACGATTGCTTCATGACGGGCCAGAATCTGCAGGTGAACGGCGGTTTGACGCTGCGCGGAAACCCTTCAGGAGCAGAGATCGATCGTGCCGTGCTGGAGGCGACCGGCAAGCCCCGGCCCCGACCGTGGGCGACCGCCGGTGTCGCCCGAGCCTGACCGATGGCGCCCATATACGAGACCGATAAGCCCATACTCTATGAGCGGAGTGGGGCGACTGCGTGGATCACTCTGAACCGCCCGGACTATGGCAACGCGCAGAATGCGCAGATGCTCTACGCCTTGGACGATGCCCTTGTGCGCGCGTCGGAAGATCCGGAAATCCGGGTGATCGTGCTGAAAGGGGCGGGAAAGCATTTTTCCGCCGGCCACGATATCGGCAGCCCCGGTCGCGACGCGGATCGGCCCGCGCCGCGCCGTGCGACCCTTTGGGGGGATCATTCCACCCTGGACGGCGCGGCAAAATATTATGTGCGGGAACAGGAGGCCTATCTTGGCCTCTGCCGTCGCTGGCGGGAGTTGCCGAAACCGACGATCGCCGCCGTGCATGGCGCCTGCATCGCCGGCGGCCTTATGCTGGCCTGGGTCTGCGATCTTATCATTGCTTCGAGGGATGCGGTCTTCAGCGACCCCGTGCTGCGCATGGGCGTACCGGGTGTCGAATATTTCGCCCATGCCTTCGAGATGCATCCGCGCGTGGCGCGAGAGTTCCTGTTTCTGGGGGAAAGGATGAGCGCCGAGCGCGCCTGGCACCTTGGGATGGTGAACCGTGTGGTGGACCGCGAGGCGCTGGAGGCCGAAGTGGAGGCGGTGGCCGCGCGGTTGGCCGAGCTGCCCGCCTTTGGCCTGACGCTTGCGAAGCAGGCGTTCAACGCCGTCGAGGATTTCGCCGGCAAGCGGTCGGCGATGGATGCCAGCTTTCACATGCACCATCTGGCCCATGCCCATAACGCGCTCGTCAATGGCAATGCGATCGCGGGAATGGACGCACGGGCGATGGCCACGGCATCGGTTCGGGCGACCGAAACGAGGGAAAGAGGAGGAATTTATGGCTGACGCCGATGCAGCGGGTGGCCGCGAAGCGGCCAAGGGCGTGAGCTGGTTCGAGCTGGCAAAGGCCGACACCGGCCGGATTCCCGACCATCTGGTGGAGGATCATTACCAGTTCCTCGGCTCCGAGCCTTTGGACGTGGCCCGCTACACCTCGCCGGAGTTCTTCCGGCGGGAAATCGAGCAGATGTGGCCGCATGTCTGGCAATATGCCGCGCGGGAGGAGGAGTTGCTGAATCCCGGCGACAGTGTTGTCTATGAAAACGCCGGTCGGTCCTATGTGCTGGTGCGCCAGGCGGACAACAGCGTGCGCGCTTTCCACAATGTCTGCCTGCACCGTGGCCGCAAGCTGCGGCAGCGCAACGGCCGACTGGGGGAGCTTCGTTGCCCCTATCATGCCTTTTCGTGGAATCTCGACGGCACGCTGAAGAATATTCCCTGCCGCTGGGACTTCACCCATCTGAAATCGGAGGAGATGAGCCTGCCGGAAGCGCAGGTCGGCCAATGGGGCGGCTATGTCTTCGTAAAGGAGGCCGAGGGTGGCCCTTCGCTGGAAGAGTATCTGGCGCCGATTCCCAGCCACTTCGAGCGCTGGAAGCCCGAACAATGTTTTACGACGAAATGGGCCGGCAAGGTCATCAAGGCCAATTGGAAGACGTGCATGGAGGCCTTCATGGAGGCCTATCATGTGATCGCCACCCACCCGCAGATCATGCCGTTCACGGCGGACGCCAATTCCAAATATGATCTCTACAGCGACCATGTGAACCTGATGATCACGCCTTTCGGCCTGACCTCGCCCCATGTCGAGCGACGGGTGCGGGACGAGCAGTGGGTGATCGACCAGTTCCTGAAATACAATGGCCGGGTCGTGGAGCCCGGAATGACCATCGACGTCGAGCCGGGCGAGACGGCGCGGCAGGCGATGGGCAAGCATAACCGGGCGCGTTTCGGCAAGCTCTACGAAGCCGACCTGTCCGATGCCACGGATTCCGAAGTGCAGGACGCCTATACCTATAACGTCTTCCCCAATTTCTCGCCCTGGGGTGGGATGGGGCCGCAGGTGGTCTATCGCTGGCGCCCCTGGCCGGATCACGAGCACACCTTGATGGAGGTTCGCCTGATCCAGCGCCTGCGTCCGGGGGAGGAGATGCAGCCGTCTATCCCGATGCATTTCCTGCAGGAGGATGAGAATTGGGAGGGCTATTTCGGCCAGCTCGGTGCCATCCTCGATCAGGACATGGGCAATATTCCCTTCGTTCAGGAGGGGATGAACTGTTCGAAGACGGGCAAGCTGCAGCTTGGCAATTATCAGGAAATCCGCATCCGCCATTTCCACCAGACCCTCGATCGTTACCTGGAGCGTTGATCATGAGCAGCGGACTGGATCTTGGCCTGACGGGCCGGAAGGCCATCGTGTGCGGATCGAGCAGCGGTCTTGGCCTCGCCTGTGCCCGGGCGCTTGCGGATTGCGGCGTGGAACTGGTTTTGAACGGCCGCCACCGGGAAAAACTCGAAGCGGCAGCCGAGGCGATCGCGGCCCGCACCGGCAATGCGCCTGCCATTGTCGCAGCCGATGTCGCCACGCCGGAAGGGCGCGCTCAGCTGCTCTCGGCCTGCCCCGATCCAGACGTTCTCGTCACGAATGCCGGCGGCCCGCCGGCGGGGGACTTCCGTAGCTTCGACGAGGCGACCTGGCTGGCCGCCATCCAGGCCAACATGCTCTCTGCCATCTTCCTCATCAACGGCGTGGTGGATGGGATGATCGCCCGCGGCTGGGGGCGTATCATCAATATCACCTCAGCGGCGGTGAAGGCGCCGATGGCGCCGCTCGCGCTCTCCAATGGTGCGCGCAGCGGCCTTACGGGCTTTGTGGCGGGGGTCTCGCGGCAGGTGGCGCCGCACGGCGTTACCATCAACAACCTGCTGCCAGGCCCCTTCGCGACCGACAGGTTGACCGGATTTGCCGCCCGTATGGGGGCGGAGCGCGGTGTCGGGGCAGACGCCGTGATGGCGGAAATGGCAGGCGCCGTCCCAATGGGCCGTGTGGGCGATCCGGATGAATTCGGCGCCTGGTGTGCCTTCGTCGCGAGCCGCCAGGCCAGCTTCATGACCGGACAGAATCTGGTTCTGGACGGTGGTGGCTACCCCGGCATGCTTTGAAATGCAGCCTCGCTCGGTCGAGGATTATCGCGGCCTCGCCGCGCGCCGCCTCCCCGCCTTCATGTTCGAATATGTCGATTCCGGTTCCTGTGCCGAAGTGACGATGCGCCGGAATCGCGACAGCCTGAACGCATTGGCGCTGCGCCAGCGTGTCCTGCGCGATGTATCGGAGATCGATACCTCGACGGAGCTGTTCGGCACGCGCTGGGCCTTGCCTTTCGCGCTGTCGCCAGTCGGTATGGCGGGCATGCTGGCACGCCGGGGAGAAGTGCAGGCAGCCCGGGCGGCCCGGGAGGCAGCGGTGCCGTTCACTTTGTCCTCGGCAAGTGTCTGCCCGCTCGAGGAAGTGGCCGCCGGCACCGGGAGCCCTTTCTGGTTCCAGCTCTATATGCTGAACGATCGCGGTTACATGCAGGAGCTTTTGCAGCGCGCCCGTACGGCCGGCTGCTGCGCTCTTCTCGTAACCGTGGATACGCCGGTGCTGGGCACCCGCTACCGCGATTTCCGTGCCGGTATCTCCAACGATCCATGGCCGGTTCGGGCTGCCCGGCTGGCCGGGCAAGTGGCGACCAAGCCGGCCTGGGCCTGGCATGTGGGCCTGCACGGCCGGCCGCACATGCTCGGCAATATGGCGGCCGCCGTCGAGGCTGGCTCGCCACTGGCCGCCGTGGCCGGCTGGATGCAGTCCAGCCTCGCGGCTTCGCTCGGCTGGAAGGATCTGGAGTGGATCCGCGACCGCTGGTCGGGGCCGCTGCTGCTAAAGGGCCTGCTCGACGCGGAAGACGTGCGCATGGCGGCGGCAAGCCCGATAGACGGGCTGGTGGTCTCCAACCATGGCGGGCGTCAACTGGATGGCGCCATGGCGACCGCGGAGGTGCTGCCCGGCATCGTCGATGCCGTTGGCGGACGCTTCCCGGTTCTGGTGGACGGTGGCGTCCGCTCGGGGGCGGATATCCTGCGCATGCTCGCATTGGGCGCCAGCGCGGTGATGGCGGGGCGGGCGTGGGCCTATGCGCTAGCGGCCGCCGGCGGCGCGGGAGTCGAACGCCTTCTTCAGCTCATCTCCCAGGAACTCCGGATCGCGATGGCCCTCGCCGGCGTGACCCGCATCGCCGATATCGGCCCCGATTGCCTCGGCGGCTTCTCCCGAACCCACGAAACGCAAGGACGCACAATATGACACAAGCCGACATTTCGGAAGATATCGCCGGCCGGCTGGAACTGTTGGGCCTGCCCAAGGGCAGCTACACGCTGGCATCGCACAGCCGGCTGCAGGCCTTTATCGCCGGCCGGCTGACGGAAGCGGCCCAGTCGGTCCCCAGCTTCCCGCTGGAGATGCATGTAGCCTTGGACCCGCTGCTGAAGGCCCGGGCTCGCTACAACAGCGAAGGCGGGCGAATCTCCGTCAACGATCTGCTGCTGAAGGCTGTGGCGCAGGCGTTGATGGAAGTACCTGAAGTCAACAGCAGCTTCACTTCCGACGGGCTGCTCCGCCACCGCCACGCCGATATTGCCGTGGCCGTCGCCACCGATCATGGGTTAGTGACCCCCATCGTTCGGCGCGTGGAAAGCCTCAGCCCCGGAGAGATTTCCGAAACCATGCGCGATCTCGCGGATCGCGCCCGGCGGCGGCGGTTGAAGCCCGACGAATACACCGGCGGGACATTCTCGGTCTCCAACCTCGGCATGTTCGGAATCTCGTCCTTCGGTTCCATCATCAACCCGCCGCACGCCGCGATCCTGTCCGTTGGCAGCGCTGAGCAGCGTGTCGTCGTGCGCGATGGCGCCAGCGCGATTGCGACCATGATGACGGTCACGCTGACCTGCGATCATCGCGCAATCGACGGCGCCACCGGCGCTCGCTGGCTGGCGGCTTTTCGCGCGCAGGTGGAAGCGTTGGACGCAGCGGGGAACTAGCCCCGCCGCCGTTCAGATGTCGCGAACGGGGTCTGCGCCATTCCAGCCACGGGCCGCGTCGCGATACATGGCGAAACGGGCATGGCCTTCCGGCGCCAGCTGCACCATCTCCACCATGGTGCCGGGGCCACCGCCGGTGTCGACATAGATGGCGCCGCCGCCCGGCCAATAGACTTCCTGCACCACTTCCATCCCCTGATCGACGGACTGCGCGCGCGCGGCCGTGATGTCGTCTACCGCGATGCAAACATGCTGCAGGCCCTCTTGGCCAGCGGCGGTCCAGTCCCGGTAGATGGAGGGGGCGTCGTTCAATTGCTCGATCAGTTCGATCTGCAGATTGCCCCAATAGCCGATCAGCACGTCGAAGCGGATTGGGCTTGGAGCGCCGCGATACAGGCTATGCTCGAAGGAGAGGGCGCGGCGGCGGAAAAAGGGGCCGGCGCCCATCAACTGTGTCCAGAAGCGGATCGCGGCTTCCATATCGCCGGGAACATAGGCGAGCTGGAATATCTCGCCCATGCGGGCGATCCGCGAGCTGAGAGCCGGCTCAGCCTTCATTGGCCGCATCCAGTATTTCCGCGATCTGCCGATGCTGTTTCTGCAGAACCGCCTCGTTCGCGCCGAAGCGCATCCGGAAGCCCGGCGGCGCCCAGCCCAGGTTGCGCTGGCCTTCGGCGGAGACGCTGTAATCCTCGTCCCGCACCACGGCGTGGATGAAGTCGTGCGTGGCCTCCCATGCGGACATCGGCATCTCCGGATCGGCATGGCCGGGGCGATAATGGGTCATCAGCGTGACCGATTTGCCCGGCTCGTCCCCGGGGAAAACGCGCGAGACGCCATAGAAGGGGCCGCCCCCCTGCATGCCGTTCACATTGATCACCGTGTTGGGGAAGATCATGTAGAGGCCGCCATAGTCGGAGTGAGGCCAATCCTCTTCCGGCAGGTTCGCATAGGCCGCGAAATCGGCGCGGGGGAAACCCAGCCGGGTGTGCAGGCCGTGCGGGCGATGCGTCATGGTGTTGGAGAATGCCAGCGAGCCGATGGTGGTGGGGTGCAGCGTGGCGAAATGATAGCTCTCGCCATAGGTGTCGAAGGCGTATTTCCAGTTGGCATCGGTGTGCAGCGTGCCGGATTTGGCCGGGACGGCCTTTTCGAGCTCCAGATGGCGAAGCTCCGCCGCCATGTCGCCCAGCCAGTCCTCTATGTCGATCGGGTCGCCGCCGGGATCGGCGCGGACGAAGATCATGCCGTGCCACTCCACCACCGGCACCGGCAACAGGCCGATCTTGTCGCGCTCCATGTCGGCAAAGCCCTCCTTGCCCGGCAAGCCGATCAACCGGCCGTCCAGATCGAAGGTCCATCCATGGAAGCGACAGGTCATGCGGCTGAGGGAATTGCATTCGGTCACAAGCCGGGCTGCACGGTGCGGGCACATGTTGAGGAAGGCATTCACCTCGCCGGCCTTGTTGCGGATGAGGAGGATCGGCGGGCCCAGCACATCGAACAGCAGCTTGTCCCCGGCGTTGGGGATATCCCCCGTCAGGCCCGCGAGGATCGGCCGCTTGCGGAACAGTTCGCGCCGCTCGGCCTCGAACCGCTCCGGGTCGGTGTAGGCGGCCGGATCGATCGGCATGGAGGCGGCGGCCAGATCGGTAGTCTTCGCGCGCATATGGGCGATGGTGCGGCGGCGTATGTCCTGGTGCGACACATGTCTTTCTTGCTCCCTGTCGTCGGCGTTGCCGGTTCCCTGGGGTTGCGATGCCATGTCCTGATCCTCCCGATTCCAGATGACAATAATTATATCACGCAGTATTTATTTAATGTGCGACTGCTTTTACCGCCTTGCGTCAGAAAGAAAGTGCGCGTTATATAAATTAGGGAAAGAGAGGGTGGATGTCCAGCGATTCCGCAAGGCTGAAGCTTGCCGCCAAAGCGATTGGCGAAATGCCCGTCGCGGCTGCTGCCATTGCCCCTGCGATCCGAATGCCTTCGGTCGTTCTGGATATCCGCGGGGCTTGTCTCGGCCATGATGTCGCCATGCCCGGCCTCATGGTTCGAGCCTGAGCCTCCGCCAGGGAGAAATACCGCATGGACCAGTCTACACAGGATCGAATTCGTTCGGAGATGGAGTGGGAAGCCGCTCGAAAGGCGCCGCCTGAAGGCTTTCCGGCGCTGCCGCCCATAGCGGCGGCCCGCTACACCGATCCTTCCTTCCTGGAACTGGAGATCGAGCGCATCTTCCGGCGTTCATGGTTGGCCGCCATCCGCGTGGAAGAGCTGGAATCGAGCGGAAGCTTCGTCGTCTGGGACAAGGTGGGCGTGCCGGTGCTGATCGTGCGCGGAAAGGACGATGTGGTGCGCGCCTTCCACAACAGCTGCCGCCACCGGGGCGCTGCTGTAACCCCCGCCGCGCGCGGGCGCGGCTCGCTGCTGCGCTGCCAATATCATAGCTGGTCCTACGACCTGACCGGACGGCTGGTGGCGGTGCCGGACGAACAGGATTTCTGCGGCCTGGACAAATCCGCCAATGGCCTGATCCCCATTCGCTGCGAGACCTGGGGCGGATGGGTGTTCGTGAACCTGGACGACGAGGCCGGGCCGCTGATGCAGCAGATCGGCCCGACAGTCGGGGAGTGGGGGGACATAGACGTGTCCACGCTTCGGGTGGTCCAGAACCAGACCAGCCTGCTGGACTGCAACTGGAAGGCGGCGCTGGATGCGTTCCAGGAAGTGTATCATATCAACACGATCCACCGGGATTCGATTGGCAAGGCATTGAATTCCAGGGCCTGCTCCATCGGACTTCTGCCTGGCGGCCATTCGCGGATGGTGGTGCGCTACCATCCCTGGGCGCTGGAGACGCTTGGCATGGATTCGCCCGACACGCCCAGCATCCCCGGGGCATTGGACATGCATCGCGACACCAGCACGGCCTATTTCACCTTTCCCAACCTCGTCACGCCGATCCGCTCCATTTTCATCCAGTTCATGCAGTTCTGGCCGCGCGGCGTTGGGCAATGCGAGATGCAGGTGACGGGGCTGGGGCCGGGCTGGGGCGATGGTCCGAGGCCCGATTATTGGGATCGGGCCGCACCGGCTTTTGCGAAGGTGCTGGATGAGGACATGGCCAATCTGGGCTCGATACAGCGCTCCCTGTCGTCTGGCGCACTGGATGGCGTGAGGCTCTCTTATCAGGAGCGTCGGATCTACTGGGCGCATGAGGCGATCGACCGCGCCATTGGTGCCGATTCCATTCCGCCGGGCCTTGCCGTTTCCCCGCTGTTGTCGACATTCGCCGAGCAGCCGGTCGCTACGGCCCATTGAACGAACTTTGCCATGAAGGATTGCGTGTGACGGATTACCCACTTCTGATCGGCGGCGAGTTGGTGCCGGGCGACGCGACGCTGGATGTGGTGAATCCAGCCACCGGTGCTGTCTTCGCGGTCGCGAGCCGGGCATCGGCCGCGCAACTCGACCAGGCGGTGGCGGCGGCGCGCGCGGCCTTTCCCGGCTGGCGTGCAACGGACGTGGCCGAGCGTGGGCGGCTGATCGGGCAGCTTGCCGACGCCGTGGAGGCCAACGCCGACGAACTGGCGCGACTGCTGACCGCCGAGCAGGGCAAGCCGCTAGCGGAAGCGCGGATGGAAGTGGATGGCGCGGCCGGCATGTTGCGCTACTTTGCAAGGGTACGGCTGGATCCGGAGGTGCGCGAGGACAGCGATCGCCGCCATGTGGAACTGGTCCGCCGGCCACTTGGGGTGGTGGGGGCGATCGTGCCCTGGAACTTCCCGCTGCTCATCCTGATCGGCAAGGTCGGGCCGGCTCTTGCGACTGGCAACACGATGGTCGCGAAACCAGCGCCCACCACGCCCCTGACGGCGTTGCGGTTCGGAGCGCTCGCGGCCGGCATCCTGCCGCCGGGTGTTCTGAACGTGATCGCCGACGCCAACGATCTGGGGCCGGCGATGTCTGCCCATGCGGGGATCGACAAGATCTCATTTACCGGCTCCACGGCGACCGGCACGCGGGTGATGCAGGGGTCCGCCTCGACCCTCAAGCGGCTGACGCTTGAGTTGGGCGGCAACGATGCCGCGCTGGTGCTGGACGATGCCGACCCCGTTTCGATCGCGCCCTATCTGTTTGGCGCCGCTTTCACCAACAATGGCCAGATCTGCGTGGCGGTGAAGCGCATATACGCCCATGAGCGCATCTATGACAGCTTATGCTCGGAACTGGCAGCGCTTGCCGACAAGGCCGTGCCCGGCGACGGGGCTGAGCAGGGTGTGACCCATGGGCCGCTGCAGAATGCGGCCCAGCTTGCGCGGGTGGAAGAACTGGTAGCCGATGCCCGCGAACGGGGGCGCATCATCAGCGGCGGCAGCCGCCCGGACCTGCCGGGCTTCTTCTTCCGGCCCACCATCGTGCGGGACATCGAGGATGGGTCGCGGCTGGTGGACGAGGAACAGTTCGGCCCGGTGCTGCCAGTCATCCGCTACAATGATCTGGACGACGCGGTCGAGCGGGTGAACCGCTCCCCTTACGGCCTTGGCGGCTCCGTCTGGTCTTCCGACACGGCGCGTGCGCGCTCCGTGGCCGAGCGGATCGACGCCGGGACGGTCTGGATCAACCAGCATCTGGATTCCCTGCCCCACATTCCCTTCGGCGGGGCCAAGGCCTCTGGGCTGGGGGTGGAGTTCGGGCGGGAAGGGCTGGCGGAATACACCCAGCTTCATGTGATCAACCAGGCGCGCTGAGGACGGATGTTCATGACGGAGACTGCCGAGACCGGGGCTAACGGCGCCGAAAGCCTGATCCGCACCCTTGTCGCTGCCGGGGTGGATACCTGCTTCGCCAATCCGGGCACGTCCGAGATGCATTTCGTCGTGGCGCTGGACCGCGTGCCCGAAATGCGCCCTGTACTGGGCCTGTTCGAAGGCGCGGTGACCGGAATGGCTGACGGCTATGGCCGCATGGCCGGGAAGCCCGCGGTGACCTTGCTGCATCTCGGCTCCGGGCTGGGGAACGGCATCGCCAATCTGCACAATGCGAAGCGCGCGAACACGCCGATGGTGAACATCGTCGGGGACCACGCTTCCTACCATCTGCAGTGGGACACGCCGCTCGTATCCGATATCGTTGGACTGGCGCGGCCGGTGTCGGCCTGGGTGCACCGCACGGAAAGCTCACGCACTGTAGGGGCTGATGCGGCTCGTGCTGTTTTCGCGGCGCAGCAGGCGCCGGGAGGCATTGCAACGCTGATCCTGCCTGCCGACACCGCATGGGGGCCGGGCGCCGGCGCAGCGCCCGCCCTGCCGAAGCCGCAGCCGGCCGCCGTGTCCGACGCAGCGGTGGACGAGGCCGTGCGTTTGCTTCGCTCCGGCTCGCGCACTGTTATCCTGACGCGCGGCGCGACGCTGTTGGAGCGCGGTCTCACCGCGCTTGGACGCATCGCGGCTGCCAGCGGCGCGTGGCTGATGTGCCACCAGCTTTCGCCGCGCATGCAACGCGGCGCGGGTCGCACGGTGGTGGAGCGCGTGCCCTACCGTGCGGAAGATATCGTGGGCATATTCAAGGAGGTGGCGAATCTGATCCTGGTCGGCACACATCCGCCTGTCGCGCCATTCGCCTATCCCGATTACCCGAGCTGGTGCCTGCCGGAAGGCATCGCCATTCATTATCTGGCGCAGGATCATGAAGACGGAGTATCGGCACTGGAGGCCGTGGCCGAGGCATTGGGGGCGCCGCGCGCACCTGCACTTCTGGCTGCAAGCGAATTGCCCGGACGTCCTGCCGGCGAATTGGACCAATTCTCCATTGGCGCCATCATCGCCCGTCATATGCCGGAAGGCACCATCGTGTCCGACGAGGCCGCCACCAATGGCCTTGGACCTATGCAGGCGACGCGTGGCGCGCCTCCGCATGAATGGCTTTCCAATACCGGCGGCGCCATCGGCCAGGGCATTCCCGTGGCCACGGGGGCCGCCGTCGCCTCTCCGGGACGCAAGGTGATAAATCTGCAGGCAGATGGCAGTGCCATGTACACCTTGCAGGCGCTTTGGACGCAGGCGCGCGAGAAGCTGGATTGCGTGACCATCATCTTCTCCAACCGCAGCTACGCCATCTTGACGGTGGAACTGGGCCGGGTCGGCGCGCGCAATCCGGGGCCTCGAGCACTTTCGATGTTCGACCTTGGCAACCCGGACATCGACTGGGTGGGCATGGCGCGCTCGCTGGGCGTGGAAGCAAGCCAGGCCGCCACCGTCGCCGAGTTCGAGGCGCAATTCATCGATGCCATGGCTCGGCCGGGGCCGAGGCTGATCGAAGCCGTCATCTAGGGGAACGCATATGCCCGTCTATCTTGAAGCCCGGATCCGTGCTGTTCCCGGCAAGTTGCGGCCGCTGGTGGAACTGCTGTCCGGCGAACTGATTCCGCTGATGCAGGGGCAGGGGTGGAAATTGCAAGGCCTGTTCGTGGGCAAGACCGGGCCGATCAACACGATCATCAATCTGTGGGAACTGGAGGACATGGAGCATTTCCGCCGCGCTTATGGCGGTTTTGTCGGCCATCCGGACTTCCCCTCGATCCGTGCGCGGCTGGACAGCCATGTGCAGGAGGAAGTGCTGACCTTCCTGGACCGGCGGGACTGAAGCCTTTGCGACTCAGGCGGGGAAGATACGCCCTCGCCCAAGGATGTTCGCAGGGTCTAATGCTGCTTTCAGGTTGCGCATCAGCGCCACGTCCAGTTCCGACCGGCAATGCCCGAGGTGGCGGCGCTTCTTGAGCCCGATTCCATGTTCGGCGGAAATCGAACCCCGGTGCCGCTCGACCACTTCGCAGACCCGATCCTCAATGGCGTTGTGCGTGCGGGCATCCGCATCGGGCGCGCCCACCATGATGTGGATATTGCCGTCTCCCAGATGACCGAGCGCGACGAATGGGCTGCCCGGCCAATTTGCCGAAACCTCCGATTCGCAATCGACCAGCATTCGCCCCACTGCGCTGGCCGAGGCGCTGATGTCGAATACCACGGGGTTGCGAATCATCGAGCCCATTTCCGGGCATTCGCGGATCGCCCAGAAATTCCGCGCATCCTGCCCGGAGCGGGCGATGGCGGCATCCGTCAACAGCCCTTCCTCAAGCGCCCTCGCCAGGAAGGCAGTGAACGCTGCTTCATGCCCCTCGGTCTGCATCGCACTGGATTCCACCAGAACATGGAAGAGGTGATTGTCGTGCAGGGGCCGCCTCAGCCCTGGGACATGTGCGATGACCCTGTCATGGAAGCTGGCCCACATCACCTCGAAGGCGGACAGGCCATCCCCCAGTGTCGCGCGGGCCGCCACCAGGAAACGACCGACGGACTCGAAGTCCGGCAGACCGCACCAGGCCGTCTGCACCGAGCGAGGCACCGCTCTCAGGCGCAGGACCGCGCGGGTGATGACGGCCAATGTGCCTTCACTGCCGGCGAGCAGATTCCGCAGATCGTAGCCGCTGTTGTTCTTCACCATATGGTGCATGTTGTCGAGAAGACGCCCATCGGCCAGCACGGCTTCCACGCCCAGAAGCTGGTCCCGCATCATGCCATATTTGATCACGCGGATTCCGCCGGCATTGGTGGCGATGTTGCCGCCGATGGTGCAACTGCCCCGGGCGCCCAGGTCCAGCGCGAACTGGAAGCCGGCCGCCGCCGCCGCTTCCTGGACGGATTGCAAGGTGGCGCCGGCTTCCACCACCATGGTCCCGGCGACCGGATCGATCGATTCGATGCGCGTCATGCGTTCCAGGCTGAGCGCGGCTTCACCCGGCTGAACGACCGCTCCGCCAGACAGGCCGGTGAGGCCGCCTTGCACAACCAGCGGCTGGCCGAGATCGTGACAGGCGCGCACTATCGCCGCCACATCCGCGCTGCCGCGGGGGCGCAGAACCGCGACGGGCGTGACTGCGGCGATGCCGCTCCAGTCCTGCCGTGGCGCGGATGCGGCGCCATCCGCGACGAGATCGGGGCCGAAGCGCCGTTGCAATTCCGCCAGGGTGGCCTGTGTCGCTGCGTTGCCCATTTTCGCTCCTGTCGAGACCCCGAAAGAAAAGTGCGCGCATCATTATTCGCCTGACGTTGGTTTGATGAGCCTGACGCCGCCGCTCTGAATTTTATCCACGACAATAAAATAGTATTGCACTGTATAATTTCTGTCGGCAAGGATAATGCAACGGAGCGACGGAGGGCCGACAATGGGTGTGGAGGAAAAGGGGGTGACGGCTCCGATGAAGGACGAGGACGACTATCCCAGCCGTGGTCGGGCCGCCTTCACCCTTGCCGTGCTCGTGCTGGCCTACATCGTCTCGTTCGTCGACCGGCAGATCCTTTCCTTGATGGTGGGGCCGATCAAGAAGGATCTGCTGCTCTCGGATTTCGAGATCAGCCTTTTGCAGGGCTTCGCTTTCGCAGTCTTCTTCTGCCTGTTGGGCATTCCGTTGGGGCGGATGGCCGATCGCCATAGCAGGCGGCTCATCATCGCGGCTGGCGTGTTTTTCTGGAGCCTGATGACCGTGCTGTGCGGCTTCGCCAACAGCTATGCCACTCTCTTCCTGGCTCGCATGGGCGTGGGGGTGGGGGAGGCGGCCCTGGCTCCGGCCGGCTATTCCTTGTTGGCGGACAGCTTCCGCCGCCACCGCCTGGTTCGCGCCACCTCGATCTTCACACTGGGCGGGATGATCGGCGTGTCGGTCGCCTTGCTGGCCGGGGGGCAGATCATCGACTATATCAATTCCAATGCGGCCATGCCCTTCGGTCTGGAGGGTATGGCGGCCTGGCAGGCGGCTTTCGTGATCGTCGGCATTCCGGGCCTGTTCGTGGCGCTGCTGGTGCTGATGATCCGCGAGCCGACGCGCAAGGGCGTAGGGCAGTCGGTTCCGCTCAACACCCGGCAGGCCTTCGCCTACCTATGGACACGCCGCCGCGACTATCAGGCGCTGTATGTCGCGGCGACCTTGATGGCGGTGCTGTCCTATAGCGGACTGACCTGGTTCCCCACCCATATCATCCGCAGCTTCGGCCTGACGCCGGGCGAAACGGGGTTGTTGCTGGGGGCCATCCATTTCTTCGGGCCAATCGCCGGCGTGACATTGGGCACTCTGCTGACCGAGCGTTTCGCCGCGCGCGGCCATGGCGACGCGTCCTTGCGGACCATCATGCTGACGGCGGGAATCGCCGGGCCGAGCTATGTCGCGCCGCTGATGCCGACCATCGAACTGACGGCCGCCATGTGGTTTGTCTCCGTGATCTTCCAGAACGCCTATTACGGCAATGCCTTGGCTTCGTTGCAGATGATCACGCCGAACCAGCTTCGCGCCACCAATTCGGCCATGCTGACACTTGTCGTCAGCCTGGGCGGTCTCGGAATGGGTACCGCAGTGATCGGCGCCATGTCGGACACGCTGTTCGCCGGAGATCCACGCGGAGTGGGCAAGGCCATGGCGATCGTTGGCGTCACCTGCGGGCTGCTGGCCAGCGTGGCAGCAGCCAGAGGGCGCAGCAGATTTCGCGAAACAATGCGTCTGCAAGGCGAGCGGGCATAAAAGTATCACATATGCGAATGATCGTGGATCATAAAAAGAATAACTTGTTGCCATTTCTTTGGTGTCCGGCTATCATGCTGGCAGCGACTTGTTGCTGGAGAAATCTGTGTCGGTGACAGAGCGCCTCGGGCTTGTGGACATGGATGGATTTCGCGAGGATGTGCGTGCCTTCCTCTCCACCTCCCTCACTGCGGAGATGCGGGAAGCGGCCGACAGGCAGGCCGGCATTTACGCGGACCCCGACCTTGCGCGGGACTGGCACCTGACCCTTTATCAGAAGGGCTGGATCACTCCGTCCTGGCCGGTCGCCTATGGCGGCACGGGCTGGACGGCGGCGCAACGGCTGACTTTCGAGGTGGAGTGCGCCGCCGCCAATGCCCCGGTGCTTCCGGCCATGGGCCTGCAGATGTGCGGCCCGGTGCTGATCGGCCATGGAACGGACGAGCAGAAGGCCCGCTTCCTGCCAAGGATCCGCTCGGCCGAGGATTACTGGTGCCAGGGCTATTCGGAGCCCGGCGCCGGTTCGGATTTGGCCAGCCTGCGCTGCCGGGCCGTGCGCGATGGTGATGATTATGTCGTGAATGGAACGAAGATCTGGACCACGCACGCGCAGTTCGCCAATTGGGTGTTCCTGCTGGTGCGTACGTCTTCGGAAGGGCCGCAACAGGCCGGAATTACCTTCCTTCTGGCACCGATGGACAGCCCCGGGCTGACCGTCACTCCGATCATCTCCATGTCTGGCGAACATGAGGTTAACCAGCTTTTCTTCGACAATGTGCGGGTTCCTGTGGCGCTGCGCGTGGGCGCGGAGAACAATGGCTGGGAAGTCGCGAAATATCTGCTGCAGTTCGAGCGCGGTGGCGCGGCGGCCGGCGGCCGGCCGCTGCGTCTGCTGCGCAGCATAAGTGCACTTATGCAGGATGCCGCCGGCGAGCCGGAACATGTGGTGCACAGCCCGCAGTTCCGTCGCCGCCTTACGCTTCTGGAAATCGAATTGTCGGCGACTATGTGGACCCAGCGACGGGCGCTTTCGGCTGTTGCCTCCGGCGACCCAATGGGGGTGACGGCTTCGTCGATCCTGAAACTGAAGGCCACGGAAATGACCCAGATGGCATCCGAACTGGCGCTGGAAGCGCTGGGGCCTTTCGCTTCGGTGGACCAGTCGGTGGCGGCGGTAGGGCCGGTCGCCGGGAGATCGGTTGCGGCCCGCTATCTGAACATGCGCGCAGTCAGCATTTTCGGCGGCAGCAGCGAGGTGCAGCGGACCATCCTGGGCAAGGAGCTGCTGCGGCGATGAACTTGCCTCGCATCGCTTCGCAACCGCGCTGGATCACCTTGCCCGACATGGCAATGGAACAGGCGGAACGGCTGGGGGAGAAGCCCGCCCTGGATTTTCGTGATCGCAGGATCAGCTACGCCGGACTTGCGCGCAATATGTGGCGTATATTCCACGCTCTGCGGTCGGCGGGCTGCGCACCGGGAAGCCGTGTGGCCTGGTTCGGTAAAAATCGCGACGTTTATTATGAATTGTTGTTGGGCGCTGCCGCCGCTGGCGTGGTGGTGGTGCCGGTGAACTGGCGGCTGGCCGACCCGGAAGTCGAATGGATTCTTCGGGATTCGGAATGCCGGATCATCTTTGCCACCGCAGAGTTCGTGGAGCGAATAGCAGCCTTGGCCTTGCGTCTCCCGTCCGATGTCACCGTGATCGGCGTCGATGCCGCGGAAGGCCTTGCCTATTCCGATTGGCGGGATAGGCAGCCGTCGACACCGGTGACTGGCACGACGGATCCGGATTCGGCGGTCGTGCAGCTTTATACCTCCGGCACCACAGGCCATCCCAAAGGGGCGCTTCTCAGTCAGAGGGCCCTGCTGGTTTTCCGCTCTATTCCGGCGGCGCAGCAACCGGAATGGAACCGCTGGAGCGATGACGATGTCAGCCTCATCGTCATGCCGCAATTCCACATCGGCGGCACTGGTTTCGGCTTGCAGACGCTATGCTCAGGAGCGACCGGACTGGTGGAGGAGGAGTTCGATGCCGGTGCCGTGCTCGAAGCCATCGCGAGCCGGGGGCTGAGCAAGTTCTTCACTGTTCCTTCCGCCATTCAGATGCTGCTTCAGCACCCTCGTGTGCGCCAGATCGATTATTCGCGCATGCGTGCCATCGTATATGGCGCTTCGCCAATCCCGCTAGAATTGCTGCGCGAGGCGATGGACGTGTTCCGCACGGATTTCGTGCAGCAATATGGTATGACCGAGATGTGCGGCACGATCGCCGTGCTGGGGCCGGAGGCGCATGATGCCGCCGGGAATCCGCGCATGCTTTCTGCGGGGCGAGCGCTGCCCGGCGTGGAAATCGCCATTCAGGCACCGGATGGTGAATCGCTGCCGGCTGGCGTCACCGGCGAAGTCGTCATTCGCTCGCCGACCTGCATGCTCGGCTACTGGAAGATGCCTGAGGCCACCGCCGCTGCTCTTGACCCAGAGGGTTGGTTCCACACCGGCGATGCGGGTTATCTGGACGAAGAAGGCTATCTGTTTCTTCGGGACAGGCTGAAGGACATGATCGTGTCCGGCGGGGAGAATGTGTTTCCGGCGGAAGTGGAGAATGCCATCTTCAGCCATCCTGCCGTTCGCGAAGTGGCGGTGATCGGCGTTCCCGATGCGCGTTGGGGCGAGACGGTGAAGGCCGTGGTGGCGCTCCATCCCGGCGCGCAGGCGGATGCGGAAGAAATCCGCACTTGGGCGCGTGAGCGCATAGCAGGCTTCAAAGTGCCGAAATCGGTGGATTTCATTGCCTCCCTGCCGCGCAACGCCAGCGGTAAGATTCTCCGCCGCGAACTGCGCCAACCATATTGGGCCGGGCATGACCGGGCCATCAACTGACAGAGTTCCGGGAAGTGGCCGCAATGAGTGATGCACAGGAAAGCCGCGCGATCCTGAAGGACATGCTGAGGCGGATGCTGTCGAACAGGCAGGGCGAGGGCGATATGATGGCCCGCTGGCGGCAATTGCGCGACGAACTTGGCTTGCTGGCAGCGCCTCTGCCGGAAGCGCGCGGCGGGCTGGGCGGTGGCTTTGCCGACAGCGCGCTGATCGCGGAAGAACTGGGCTGTTGGCTGATGCCCGTGCCCTTTGTCGCGACTTCTGTGATCGCGATTGGCTTGTTCGATGCGCTGAGTCGAGAGGATCTGTCCGATCAGGTGGTGTCGGGCGACATTCTGCCCGTGCCTGCGCTGATGGAGGATGGGCGGGTAATGCGCGTGCGGCCAACAGCCACGATGTTGCGCGAGGAGGATGGCGTGTTGCGTCTGCGGGGGCGTAAGGAACTCGTGGAAGATGTGGACATGGCCAGCCATCTCCTTGTTCCCGCATGCGCCGATCGCAGCGGCGAACCCTTGCTGCTTCTCTTGCCTGCGGCTTTGCCTGGCATGGGCTGGAGCCGCTATCGTCTGCTGGACGGCCGGGAAGCCGCGACTGTGGTGTTCGACGACATCACGATTGCGCCAGATGCGGTAATCGGTAGAGGAGAAGCGGATTGGCAGCGGTTCGAGGCTGTACTGGACCGCGCCATGGTGGCCACATGTGCGGAAGCCTTGGGGCTCATGCGCGCAATGCTCGGGCAGACGGTAGATTATGTGAAGCAGCGGCGGCAATTCGGAAAGACGATCGCCAGTTTCCAGGTGGTCCAGCACCGGCTGGCAGACATGCTGATCGAGGTTGAGCAGGCCGCTTCCGTAACCGCAATGGCCGTGCAGGCGTTGCCCGACCCGATCGCAGCTTCCACGGCCAAGGCGCGGACGTCGCAGGCATTGCGCTTCGTGGCGCAGAATGCCGTGCAGCTTCACGGCGGTATCGGCACGACCGAGGAACTGGCGCTTTCCCGATATTTCAAGCGCGCGATGCTGCTGGAAACGCAATATGGTTCTGCCGAACAGCACCTCGCTCGGGTGGAGAGATTGCGCGAGGTGGAACGGTCGTTGATCGGTTAGGTGCGGCTCGCGGATGCCATTCAGACAGCAGCTTCTTCTTCCACGGAGACAGGCGGCGTGTAGACTGGCTTCGGATATTCCGGGAGCTTTCCTGTTTCACGGATGTTGCGCAGCATGGCACGTGCCTGTTTTTGTGTGTTTCCGCGCGTAACGCCGGCCGCGAGCGACAAAACCGCTGTGATCAGGCGGCGGACATAATCTTCATCGGAGATATGCCCCTTGGCCCAATCGTTGATCACGGCATATTCCAGGTTGGCGAAGTCGCCCGCCACCTCGTCCAGGATGACCCATTCCTCCAGGTCTCCATCTGCCGCCACACGGTTCAGCCATTGCTGCAGATTCAGGAAAGCCATGCCCCGCAAGGCGTCCCAAACGTCGCGGCTGCTGTTTTGCGAAAAGTAGATGGAGGTCACGGCCTGGGTGTAGTTGCGGGCTTTCAGGTTGCGGCGATTGACGGCGATGAGCCTGTCCACGATGCCCTCCAGCGTGTCGGCCGAGGTGCGATAACGCATATAGGCGTTCACCTCTTCATAGGCCTCGCGGATGGCGAGCGCGATGATCCGGTCCTTGTCGTGAAACGCATTATACAATGTGCGTTGCGCGACATCGGCCTGGCGGCACAAGGCTCTTATGCTGAAACCTTCGATGCCTTTTTCCGCAATCATCTTGCGTGTTTCGCGCAGAATACGCCTCCGCCGCTCCTGAATGCTGCTGCTGCTGTAAATCAGCGGCTTTTCCGGATGGGCTGCAAGGATCGCCGAACCTTCAGCATCATTCATCACATCGATCCCACTTCGGAAATGGTCAGAGACAATAGGTCCATGTTTATACATCGGTTGAGTGCCGAGAATAGCGCAGGAAATATGCCAGGGATTTAGCGGGGCAGGCCGGACAAGTCACGGAATCAACGTGACCTTGCCGAACTGGCTGCCGGTTTCGAGATGGCGATGGGCCGCGGCGGCCTCCGACAGCGCGAACTCCCGATCCACCGGCGGTCGCACTTTCCCATCCTTTACCCACGGCCAGACATGCGTCTCAATTTCGCGTGTGATACGGGCTTTTTCTTCGGCCGGCCGAGCCCGCAGAGTGGAACCGGTGATGGTGAGACGCTTGAACAACAGCAGGCCCAGATTGAGCGTGACTTCCGCGCCATCCAGAAAGGCGATCTGCGCCAGCCGCCCGTCCGGCTTCAGGGCGGCAATGTTCCGATCAAACCAGGAGCCGCCGCCAATGTCGAGTATCACATCCGCTCCGCCCAGTTCCGTTACGACGGCTACGAAATCTTCGGCCGAATTGTCCACTGGACGATCCGCCCCGAGTTGTCTCGCCCAAGCGGCCTTTTCCGCGTTGCGCGCGGTGGCGACCACGCGCGCGCCAGCGGCCTTTGCCATGAGGATGGCGGTCGTGCCGATGCCACTGTTCGCGCCGTGGATCGCCACGGTTTCACCGGCTTGGAGCCGGCCCCGCTCGAACAGGTTCGCCCAGACCGTGAACAGCGTTTCCGGCAAGGCCGCAGCTTCGGAATAGCCCATACCGTCCGGTATCGGGAGTGCGTGGCGGGCGTCGACCACGGCATATTCCGCGTAACCGCCGCCAGGCAGCAGGGCTGTCACTTTGTCTCCGATTGTCCAGCGCGGGGTATCCGGCCCCATGTCGACGACATCGCCGGCCACTTCGAGCCCGATTATCTCCGACGCGCCGGGCGGAGGGGGGTAATTGCCTTCGCGTTGCGCGATATCCGGTCGGTTGACTCCTGCCGCGCGCACACGGATCAGGATCTGCCCAGGCCCGGGCCGTGGCATGGTGACGGTGACGACATGAAGTGCTTCGGCGGGCCCCTTGCCCTCGCGCACGGCAATGGCGCGCATGGTATCTGCTCTGGTCATGCAGCCACTGTTCGCAGCGGCGGCAAAAGTGTCAAGGCAAAATATATAGCGCGATATTCAATTATTTCTCAAACGACTTGCGGCACGAGCGTCATGCTCTGCCGCCGGTGTGCGAGATACAAGATCGGGCAAATCTTATAACGCGATACATGTTTGTTGACAGTAGAGATATTGCGCGTTATCCATTTGCTGCCGTCGCCGGAAAAATGAGCGATGCCCGATGGGAGGGAATATGAAAAAGAGCGTTCTGATGCGGGAACGAATCGTGGCCGCTGCCGCCATTGCGCTGCTCGCGGGGCCTGCCCCGTCTTTCGCGGCAGCGGATGGGGCTGCGGATACCGGGTCGTCGGTGAGCGAGGCCGATATCATCGTCACCGCTCGCAAGCGCAGCGAAAGCCTTGTGGACGTGCCGGTGGCGATCAGCGCCCTCTCCGGCGACCAGCTCGCGCGCTACAATGTGAACGACTTGAACCGGGTCGCGATCATGCTGCCCAATGTGACCATTGTGAAGGCCGCTTCCGGCACCGGTGCCAGCATGACCATCCGTGGCCTCGGCTCCACCTTCAACGATTTCGGCATCGATCAGACGGTTTCGGTGAACATCGACGGCATTCAGATCAGCCGAGGCTTCATCACCAACGTCGCTTTCTTCGATGTGGCGCAGGTGGAGGTGCTGAAAGGCCCGCAGGCGCTCTTCTTCGGCAAGAACAGTCCGGCAGGCGTCGTTTCCGTCCGTTCGAATGATCCCGGCGCGGAGTTCGAGGCTTCCATTCGTGGCGGTTACGAATTCGTGGCGGACGAGGCTTATCTGGAAGGCTATGTCTCCGCTCCGCTGACCGACACGCTGGGCGCGCGGCTGGCGGTGCGCTACTCCGACATGAAGGGCTATCTGCGGAATACCTCCGGTCCGATCCCGGACAATCCCCTGGAGCCTTCGGCGCCACTGCCGGGCGGCCCCGACCGCGCGGTGGGCAGCGATACCCTTACAGGTCGTCTGACCCTGAAATGGGATCCGATGGACAGATTCACCGCGAACCTGAAAGTGCTGGGCAACCGCTATCGTGACAATGGCATGGGGCAGATTGCCCAGTCTGTCCGCTGCGCGGACGGCTATGACCTGCCCACCACGACCAATGGCGTTCTGCGCGTGACCGATCCTTATGGGGACTGCCGCGCCGATAACCGTATCCAGGCCGGCAACCTGCCCGAGAATGTGGCCGCCGGCTATCCGGGCGCGCGCGACGGCAAGATGTACTCCGAAGTCGACGCCGTTCTGGCCACGCTCAACATGAACTATGATCTGGGGTCGATCGCCCTTACCTCTGTCACCGGTTATAGCTGGGGGGATTTCGAGACCTTCTCCAACTATGGTTACGACAGTTTCATGCGTTTCCCGGGCTATGTGACGGAGACGTCGCGTCTGTTCACCCAGGAACTGCGGGTGAACAGCGATTTCGACGGCCCTGTGAACTTCGCCGTCGGCGCCTATTTCGAGAAGTCCAAGCGCGAGGGGCAGATCAATACGCGGGGGCCCGGATCGCCCCAGCCGGATCCGGCGACGGGGCTGACCGTCTCCAACCTTCGGGTGCATAGCATCCGTAACGAGGCCATCTCCGTTTTCGGCCAGATGATATGGGATATTACGGACACCATCGAACTGGCGGGTGGCGCGCGCTTCACGCATGAGACCAAGGATACGGTGCAGGGCAATACCTATGTGCACCCGACGTCGATAAATGTGCTGCTGCCAGCCGGATTGATGCTGAAGCACAATTTCAAGGACGACAATATCTCGCCCGAGGTCACGCTGAGCTGGCGTCCCCAGGATGACCTGACGATTTACGCTGCCTACAAGACTGGTTACAAATCTGGAGGCGCCTCGATCCCCACGGGCATGACCATGTCGCTGCTGGAGACGGACCTTGGTTTCGGGCCGGAAAAGGCGAAGGGCGGCGAAATCGGCATCAAGGGTCTGGCGCTCGACCGGCGGCTTTCTTTCAGCGCCGACGCCTATAGCTACAATGTGAGCGGTCTTCAGCTAGTGGCGGTGGAGAATTTGCCGAGCGGTATATTCACCAATGTGGTTCGAAATGCCGCCGAGGCACGCACGCGCGGGGCAGAGGTGGAGGTGAGCTATCGGGCGACCGAGGATCTGTCCGTGCGCTCCTCCCTGTCTTACAACGAGGCCATCATCACCAGCTATCCGGCGGCGCCCTGCTGGGCTGGCCAGACTGCGGCGACGGGCTGCGTGACTTCCACCGGGCCTGGAGGCGCTGTCGTCCGCACCACGGACAGGGCGGGCGATCCGCTTTCCAAGGCCCCGAAATGGACCTTCACTGCAGGTTTCGACTATGATGTGCCGATCAGTTCCAGCCTTTATCTGGGTGTGTCTGGCGCAGGCAAATATGTAAGTTCCTATCGCACCCAGGACGATGGCGCCCCCTATGCGTTCCAGCCGGCCTATATGACCGTGGACGCCACGCTTCGCCTGCGGGAAGCAGACGACAAATGGGAACTGGCGGTGATAGGCCGCAACCTGACCAACGAATATTATCTACAGGTGTCGTCGGCGAAGCCGGGCGGTTTGCCCGGTGAGTTGCATGGCGTGATCGCGCGACCGCGCGAAGTGGCCCTGCAGGCGACCGTGAAGTTCTGAGTTCCTCCCTGGAAGGGCGTCCGTCCATCCCATGGGGCTGGACGGTACGCTTCTTCCGCGAGGGGCTGTGTCATATCATGGCTGACTGCCCGGTTGCCGCATGTGATCTTGGCGGAGGACCGGAAAAGGTCGGCTGAGAAGGAAGGGCGTTCGGGAATGGCCGTTTACCTGCACAATGTGATCCGCGCAGTGCCGGGCAAACGGGCCGAATTGCTGGAGGTGATCCAGACCGAGCTGAAACCGATGATGGAGCGCGAGGGCTGGAAGCTGCTGTCGGTCTATTATGGGCTTTCCGGGGCCATCAACCATTACACGGCCTGGTGGGAACTCGCCGATGTGGACAGCTATGAGCGGGGTCGTGCGGCGGTGGCCGCGCATCCGGATTTCCCACGTGTGCGCGCCTTGCTGGATTCCTGCCTGGCGGACGAGACCATCACCCTGATGGATCGACGCTTGTGACGGCGAGCCCCACGATGCGGCGCGATGCGGTGCTCGTGGCGTCGGGCCGCTATCACGACATAGATTACGCCCGCGCGGAGTTGCTGATGCATCTGGGCGAGCGGATGGAAATCCGCACGCGCGTGCGAGAGGACTATGCCGATATAGGGCTTCTAGCCGCGTCGAGCATGATGATTTCCTATACCTGCGACGTGGTGGCGACGCCCGAGCAGGTGGCCGGCATCCGGGATTGGCTGAGCGACGGAGGACGCTGGTTCGCTCTGCATGGCACCAACTCCATTCTCCGCTTCACCGACGATGGGCGCGTCGATACGCCGGATGAGGCCCCGGAGTTCATGCAGCTTCTGGGTTCCCGCTTTGCCGCGCATCCGCCTATCGAGCGCTATCGGGTGGATGTGGCCGACCCGGCCCACCCGCTGGTGCGCGGGATCGAGCCATTCGAGGTGACGGACGAGCAGTATCTCGCCCATCTCACCGCCCCCGTGCATGTGTTGCTGGACACCTGGTTCGAGGGGGAGACGCCGCGTTTCGTCGACAGCCAATGGCCGGGGCGGCGGCATCCGATATTCTATCTGCGGCGCGTGGGGCGTGGAGGCATTCTCTATCTGACGCTGGGCCATTGCCGTGGCCATCACGACATGCAGCCGCTGACCGATTGGTGGCCCGATGTGGATCGCGGAAGCTGGGAGGAGCCGGCTTTTCGCGAACTGGTGCGCCGGGGCATCGGCTGGGCGGCCGGCGACGGATCAATCTAACCACGGGAGTTTGCAATGGATCTGGGACTGAAGGGGCGCAAAGTCATCCTTACCGGCGGCAGCCGGGGCATCGGCCGTGCGGCTCTGGAACTGTTTGCCGCCGAGGGCGCCGACGTCGCTTTCTTCTCGCGGAATCCCGAGCAGGTGGCGGAGGCGGTTTCCAGTCTGCAGCGCCATGGCGGCAAGGTATTCGGCGAAGCCTTCGAGCTTGCCGATCCCGACGCTTATCGCTCCTGGCTCGTGCGTGCTGCCGAAGCCTTGGGTGGAGCGGATATTTTCGTCCACAATGTAAGCTCGTCGGGTTCGGGCGCTGGCGGCGACTGGAACGCCACGTTGAATCTGGACATTCTGGGCGCTGTGCATGGGGTGGAGGCGCTGACCCCCTTCCTTGAAAAGTCCGACCATGCCTCGGTGATCTTTCTCACTTCCACCGCGGCGCTGGAGACCTTCCTGTCGGCCAATGCCTTCAACGCGCTGAAGGCGGCGCTCATCACCTATGCCAAGCAGCTTTCGCAAGCACTCGGGCCGAAGGGAATCCGGGTCAATTGCGTGGCCCCGGGGCCGATCCTGTTTCCAGGCGGAAACTGGGAAAAGATCAAGGCCGGACGGCCGGAATTGTTCGAACAGACGGCGGCGAAGATGGTGCATGGCCGCTTCGGCAGCGCCGAGGAAGTGGCGAAGAGCATCGTCTTCCTGGCCAGCCCGGCCTCTTCCCATACCACCGGCGTCAATCTGGTCGTGGACGGTGGCTATACGAAACGCGTGCAGTTCTGACGGTATCACCCCCATCGCGCTCCACCAGCTGAGCGCGATGGAGGTGCGGCCGATGGAGGCCTTTGTCCGCCTGGCGGCCGAGGCCGGTTATACTGCTGTCGATATCTTCGTTCGCTGGCGCCCTGCGATGATCGCAGGCCCGGCGATGATCGACGGCGCACAGGAACTGCAAGAAGTGCGGGCCATATTGGCGGACAATGGCCTTGTTGTCAGCAACCTCGAATCCTTTCCGATCGTGCCGGAGTTCGATTGGCAAGCCTTCGAGCGGGCGGTGGCCTTGGGCGGAGAATTGGGCGCACGCAGCCTGACCATGTTCCTGTGCGACCCGGACATGGCGCGCGGCTGGGCGACATTGGCACGTGCCGCCGAACTGGCGGCCAGCCATGGCTTGTGGATCGGCATAGAGACCACCCCTATCAACCGCATTCCGAGGCTGACCGATCTGGCAAGGGCAATCATCGCCGAAGGAATCGGCAACCTGCGCTGCGTCGTGGATATCCTGCACGCGCACCGCAATGGGGAAGGGCCTGCCGACATGGCGGAAATCGCCCCCGGGCTGGTGGGAGGCGTGCAAGTGATGGATGCGCCGCTGGCGCTCCCGGGGCCTGCCGACCATGAGCCCTTCCAGCGGAGGATGATGGAAGCGCTGACGCAGCGGCTCTTTCCGGGAGAGGGCGAACTGCCCCTTGCCGGCTGGCTGGCGGCACTCCCCGCAGGCGCGCCTCTTTCACTGGAGGTGCCACATGCCCGTGCGGCGGAACATATGGATGCTTCGGCCCGCGCCCGTGCTGCGTTGTGTGGGTTGCGGGCGATTCTGGCCCAGATGTCCGACCATCCCTGACACATGTCATAAGAACCGAAATTCTGGACTTGTCCGGCAAATGGATAGAATATAATGCGTGTTATATTAATTGGGGAGATGGGAATGCGCAGACGTCGCCGGTCTAAGGGAAAGCTGCAGCCATGACCGCGGCCGCGCAGGCTGACAGCGTGGACGTGCTGGTCGTCGGAAGTGGAGCGGCCGCCTTTGTGGCGGCGATCACCGCCCGCAAGGCCGGGCTCGACGTGCTGATGGTGGAGAAGGCCGACATCTATGGCGGCACAAGCTGCTTTTCCGGCGGCGTGCTTTGGATTCCCGGCAACCATCATTCCGCGACCCTTGGGCCTGACAGCCGCGAGGCCGCGCGCACCTACATCGCCCATGAGGCGGGCAATCTGTTCGACGCCGAGCGCGTGGACGCCTTCCTGGAAAATGGGCCGGAAATGGTGGCCTTCCTGGAGCGGGAGACGGAAGCTGAGTTTTTCCCTTTCCCCTATCCCGATTATCATCCGGACTATCCAGGGCATAGCGCTGTGCGCTCGCTGGGGATCAAGGATTATGAGGCATGGCGGCTGGGCGAGCATCGCAAACGGCTGCGCCCCGGTCTGACCCAGATGAACTTCATGGGGCTGGCCGTCGGCTCCAATGTGGAGATGAAACAGTTGATGAGCGCCGGTCGGTCCCTGAAAGGACTGGCCTTCGTCGCGCGGAAGTTCGGGCTGCTGCTGAAGGACCTGCTGCGCTATGGTCGGCCGGACCCTGTGGTGCGCGGACGCGCGCTGATTGCCCGGCTCTCGCGCACCGCCTTCGATATCGGCGTGGAACTCTGGCTGGAGGCGCCGGCAACGGAATTGACGATGGAGGGGGGCCGGGTGACGGGGGCCGTCATCTCCGTTCGCGGCCAGCCCACCGAGGTGCGGGCAAGGCGCGGCGTGGTGCTTTCCAGCGGCGGCTTTCCACATAATGCCGAGCGCACGGCAAAAGCCTATCCGCATGTGGCGGCCGGCCGGCGCCATCACAGCCTTTCCGTCCCGACCAATACGGGCGATGGTGCGAGTCTCGCCGAAAGCGCCGGCGGTTTCGTCGAGGAAAAGGTGCAGCAGCCGGCAGCGTGGATGCCCGCTTCCGTCATCCCCGGGCGTCAAGGGCCGGCGGCGATGTGGCCGCACATCGTGGACCGGCAGAAACCTGGCTATCTGGCCGTGACGGCGGACGGGCGGCGCTTCACCAATGAATCCGCCCCCTATCACGACTTCGTGCCGGCCATGGTGGCCGCTACCGCGCACCTGCCGGAAACCTGCGCTTGGCTGGTGTGCGACAGCCGCACCATCCGCCGCTATGGCCTGGGCTTCGTGAAGCCCGCGCCGGTGCCGTTCGGCCAGCATGTGCGTTCGGGCTATATCCTGCGCGGCGAGACGCTCGCTGAACTGGCGGCGCAGGCCGGGATCGACGCCAATACCTTTGAGGCGACCGTGGAGCGATTCAACCGCTTCGCGCGGCTGGGACAGGACCCGGATTTCCAGCGCGGGCAGGACAGCTACGACCATTCCCAGGGCGACCCCGAGGCGCCGCACCCCAATCTCGGGCCGGTGGAGCAGGGGCCTTTCTATGCCTTGAAACTGGTGCCGGGGGACATTGGCACCTTTTCCGGAATCCGCACGGACGGCCGCGCGCGGGTGGTGGACTCGCATGGGAGGCCAATTCCCGGCCTTTACGCTGCGGGGAACGACGCGCTGAGCTGCATTTCCGGCGGCTATGCCGGGGCGGGCGGAACGCTGGGGCCGGGCATGACGCTGGGCTACATCGCCGGCAAGGAACTGGCGACGCTGGAACCGCAGGCATGAGCGCGCCCTGGGACTATATCATCGTCGGCGCCGGATCCTCCGGCTGCGTGCTGGCCGAGCGGCTTTCGGCCGACCCGCGCTGCCGGGTGCTGCTGCTGGAAGCGGGTGAGGTGGATGACGCTTTTCTGGTGAGTATGCCCAAGGGGATAGGCAAGCTGGCTTCCAACCCGCGCCACGCCTGGATCTATCCCGTCGAGCAGCGGCGCGTCGCCGATGTGCCGTCCACGGAAAGCTGGGTGCGTGGAAAGGGCCTGGGCGGCTCTTCCGCCATCAACGGCATGATCTGGGTGCGCGGCCGACCGGAGGATTACGAAGCCTGGGAAAGGCTTGGCGCCACCGGTTGGGGAGCCGACACTATGCGCGACGCCTTCATGGCGATCGAGGACCATGAACTGGGCGCGGGGGATGGGCGCGGCGTGGGCGGGCCGGTGCATGTGAGCAGCGGCAAGTTTCGCTATCCGCTGGCCGAAGCGCTTATCGAGGCGGGCGAGACCATGGGGCTCCGCCGCAAGGAAGATCTGAACAGCCCCGGGCAGGAAGGGATCGGCTATTATGCGCACAACATCCGGCACGGGCGCCGGCAGAGCGCGGCCACGGCCTTCCTGAAACCGGCGCGTCGTCGCCCCAATCTGCAGATTGAAACCGGTGTGGCGGTGGAGCGGATTCGCTTCGACGGGCGCCGGGCGGTGGCGGTGGAGGCGCGAGGGCCGGAAGGGCCGCGTGTCTACACCATCGGTGGCGAAGTCATCCTGTCGACCGGGGCGGTGGTGTCTCCGGCGATTCTCCAGCGCTCGGGCGTGGGGCCGGGGGCGTTGCTGTCCGGGCTGGGGATCGACGTCGTTGCCGACCGCGCCGGGGTTGGGCGGCACATGCAGGACCATCTGGGCTTCTCCATGCCTTTCCGCCTGCGCGGCGTGGCGGGAAACAATCGCGAGTTCCATGGGCTTGGCTTGGCGCGCAACGTGCTGCGCTACCTGCTGACACACAGCGGGCCGCTGGCGACCGGGCCATATGAAATCGGTGCTTTCCTGCGCTCCCGCCCGGAGGTGGCGCTGCCGGACATGCAGCTTTTCGGTTCCGCCTTCACGTTCCGCCGTGTGTCCAACGCCAATTATCCGGTGCAGCTTGCGGCGGTGGAAAAGGAGCCGGGGCTCACCCTCTATGCCCAGCTCATCTCGCTGGAGAGCGAAGGCGAGGTGTATATCCGTGGCGCCGGATCGGACGATGGTCTGGTGATCAAGCCCAACTGGCTCTCCACCGCCAATGACGAGGCAACGGCTGTGGCGGCGGTGCACACCATGCGCCGGCTGATGGCGCAGCCGGCCATCTCCCGGTTCCTCAGCGAGGAACTGGCTCCCGGCTCCACCGTGGAAACCGACGCGGAAATCCTGCAAGCGTTCCGCCTGCTTTCCCGCTGCGGCACCCATGCGGTCGGAAGCTGCCGTATGGGCGGCGAGGCGGAGGTGTGCGACCCGCGGCTTCGTGTGCGCGGCGTGGAGGGCGTGCGCGTGGCGGACTGTTCGGTGATGCCGGGGCTGGTGTCCGGCAACACCAATGCCCCGGCCATGGCGCTGGGGTGGTACGCGGCCAGCCTGATCCGGAGTTGAGTGTTAGCCCTGCAATATGAACGCACGGGCTGACGCCGTGGCAATTTCGCTGCCGCGCGGCAGCGAGCGACCCATCTGCCTGCATGTTTGCAGCCCATATATGCAATTTCGCCGATTGCCTGCGCGCTTGCGACACCGCAGGAGTGAGGTGGGAGATCACGCGGCGAAAAGCGGTGAGGGGGGGGCGAATATGGCGCATCCGGTCGCCGGTAAGTCGGCCTTGCCCTGTCTGCGCTTCGGCGGCGATAACCCGCACCATATGATCCGTGCTTCCGGACCGAAGGGGAACATCTTCGGCCATTCGACCTTGAGGTGACGACATGCCGCAATTCGCCCTGACTGAGGACCAACTCGCCATCCAGGACATGGCGCGCCGCTTCACCGCGACGGAGATCACCCCCTTTGCGGCCGAGTGGGACGAGAAGCACCACTTCCCGCGCGAAACCATCGTGAAGGCGGCGGAACTGGGCTTCGGCTCCATCTACGTCAGCGAGGAATCGGGCGGCATCGGCCTCGGCCGGCTGGAATCGGCGCTCATCATGGAAGCGATGGCCTATGGCTGCCCCTCCACCTCCGCCTTCATCTCCATCCACAACATGGCGAGCTGGATGATCGACCGCTTCGGCGACGCAGCGGTGAAGACGAAATACCTCCCCCGGCTGGTGCTGATGGAGCTGATCGCCAGCTATTGCCTCACCGAACCCGGCTCCGGCTCCGACGCGGCGGCGCTGAAGACCAGCGCAGTGCGGGACGGAGACCATTATGTCGTAACCGGCTCCAAGGCCTTCATCTCGGGCGGCGGTGCCAATGATATCTATGTCACCATGGTGCGCACCGGCGACGGCGGCGCCAACGGCATCTCCTGCCTGGTGATCGAGAAGGACATGCCCGGCGTCTCCTTCGGCGCCAATGAGCGCAAGCTCGGCTGGCGCTCGCAGCCCACCTCGCTGGTGCATTTCGATGGGGTACGTGTGCCGGTGGAAAATCGCGTGGGCGAGGAAGGCCAGGGCTTCCGAATCGCCATGGCCGGGCTGGACGGTGGCCGCCTCAACATCGGCGCCTGTTCGCTGGGCGGCGCCCAGCGCGCCATCGACGAGACCCTCGGCTATGTCCGCGACCGGCGGCAGTTCGGCAAGGCCATCGCCGACTTCCAGGCGACGCAATTCACCCTATCTGACATGGAAACCGAGCTTCAGGCGGCGCGTGCGCTTCTCTATCTCGCCGCCGCCAAGGTGACGGCGGGGGCGCCCGACAAGACGAAGTTCGCGGCGATGGCCAAGCGCTTCGCCACCGACACCGGCTCCGCCGTCGTCGACCGGGCGCTGCAATTGCACGGCGGCTACGGCTATCTGATGGATTATCCGATCGAGAAGCTGTGGCGCGATCTCAGGGTCCATCGCATCCTCGAAGGCACCAACGAGATCATGCGCGTGATCATCGCCCGCGAACTGCTGCGCGAAAACGGCTAGGCTCCCCTGTATTCAGGTCGCTGTTCCGCTTCTGAGCGAATGCAAGCGGTCAGCTCGCCACCCAGTTGCCGTGGAAGCCTGGTGGCACCCGGTGGGGGATATGGATTCGCGCGACAGGCTCAGCTTCGAACGCCTGCGCGTCTAGGATGACGAGGTCGGTGTTGTCGTTGCGGCTGTCGATCACCAGCCCGATCAGCCAGCCCTGCTGTTCGGCGGCATCGGCGCCTTTGGGCACGAACATGAATTCGCCCGGGAAGCGGCCTTCGCCGAAATCGTGAATCTCCTTCGCGCCGCTTTCAAGATCGTGGCGGTAGAGGGCGCTGCCGCCCGGCGCCGTGTCGGCGGGATCCCGCGGCTGTGAGAGGGTGTGGATCCAGCGGTGCTGCCGGCCGAGAAGCCGCTCGTCTATCCGGGGGAACTCCTGCGGCGCGCTGTCGATGACGCGGATGGAAATGGTTCGCGCGTCCGGGTCGATCGTCCAGCGCTCCAGTCCCCGGCATCGGTCCGGATGCTCGGCGAACATGGTTTCGAAGGCGCAGACATCTAGGGTCACCTTACCGTCGTCCGCGTCATAGGCATTGGCTACGTGATAGACATAGGAAAGCGGCGCCTCGCACCAGAGGATGTCGGCGGCCGTGCCGTTGCGCGGCAGCAGGCCGACGCGGCAGGGTAGATCAGGCTGCCAGGCATAGGGCAAAGGGCTTCCGGCTTTGGCCGCTTCGGGCACGAAGGCGGCGGGCATGTCCAGCAGGATCAGGAAGCGTCGGGTGATGGCGCAGTCGTGGATCATCGGCCCGTGCGGCAGGCCCAGCGGCTCCTCCCGCATAACCTTCCCCGCCGCGTCGATCACCACATGCGCGGCCTTGCCGGGCTCCATCCACTGGTAGCTGACGGCATGGGTTTCGCCGGTCAGCGGGTCCAGATGCGGGTGGGCGCTGTAGGCGCCGGCCAGCGTGCCGCCGAAGTCGCTGTAGCGCTGGTTGCGCAGATCGGCCGACAGGGCGACCGGGGTGCTGCCGCTTTCGATCAGGCCATAGAGCTGCCCGGCGATCGGGGCGACATTGGTGTTGACGGTGTCCGCCACGCCATGGCGCGGGCCCGGTGCCGGTTCCTCGCCCAGCGCCTCGGCCACGCGGTGCGAGCGGATGAAGCGGTTGCGATACCAGAGCGCCTTGCCACCCGAGACGGCGATGCCATGCACCATGCCGTCGCCGATGAAGGGGTGGTAGAAGCTCGGGTCGGCGCGCAGCGGGTTCGGCCCCATCCGGTAATAATGGCCCTGGAGGTCCGCCGGAATCGTGCCGGTCACGGCCAGTTCGCCAAGGTCCAGTTCGTCGCGCATCGGGGCCCAGAGGCCCGACAGAAAGGGGTTCGCAGGCAAATCCCGGGTCATGCGGGCCGGTCCTCCACAAGCTGCTCCAAAGGCTGGTCCTGCATTGATCGTGTCTCACTTGCCGATGTCTGGTGCCAAGGGGTCCGTTGACCCCTTCCTGAAGCTGGCTTCTAGAAGCTGGCCGGGCGGCAAGTCTTGTCGCTTTCCCGCCTGTCTCTTTGCATTTTTCCGAACCTGCCCTGTCAGAGCGGGGAGTGGCAGTTGTGCCCATGCCGCGGCTTTCCATCCGGCCGGGCGGCGGCTAGAGCCCGGGGCATGGCCAGCCCGCTTCCCCGCACCACCGCTTCTTCTGGCTCGCCCTATGAGGCGAGCATCGGTTTTTCCCGCGCCGTGCGCGTGGGGAATCGTATCCTGGTTTCCGGCACCGCGCCTGTCGAGGCGGACGGTTCCAGCACGCCGGGCGATGCGGAAGTGCAGGCGGCGCGCTGCTTTCAGTTGATCGTGCAGGCGGTGGAAACGCTGGGCGGAACTGCCGCCGACATCGTGCGCACACGGATGTTCCTGGTGGACGCCGCCGACGCTGAAGCGGTCGGCCGGGCGCATGGAGCCGTTTTCGCGGCCATCCGCCCCGCCGCCACGATGGTGGCCGGCGCGGTGTTGCTGCGGCCGGAATGGCGGGTGGAAATCGAAGCGGAGGCGATCGTCGGCGATGATGGCTGAACGACGCAAACCCCGCCTTTCCCCGATGGCCGGCCGGCTGGCGGCGGGCGGGCAGTCCTCCGCCTGGGCGATCGCCGACGAGGTTCTGCGGCGGACATCGCTCGGTGAGCCGCTGCTGCTGCTGACGCTGGGCGATCCCGTCTGCCCGCCGCACCCGGCCATCGTCGCGGCGACGAAGGCGGCGCTGGACGCGGGCCGCACCCATTACACGCCGCTGCTGGGCGAACTGGCGCTGCGCGACGCCATCGCCCGGCGCGAAGGGGCCGACGCCGCCAATGTCGCCGTGGTGCCCGGCGCCCAGCACGCCTGCTACGCCGCGCTGGCGCTGCTGGCGGGGGAGGGGGACGAGGTTATCCTGTCCGACCCTTATTACGCCACCTATCCCGGCGCGGTGGCGGCGACCGGCGCCCGCGCGGTGATGGCGCGCGCCCGGCCGGACCTGTCGATCGACATCGACGCCATCGCCGCCGCCATCACGCCCGCCACGCGGGTGATCTTCCTGAACAGCCCCGCCAACCCCAGCGGCGCGGCGCTTTCGGTGGCCGACTACGCCCGCCTGTCGGACCTGGCCGAGACGCGTGACCTGTGGCTGATGGTGGACGAGGTTTACGCGAGCTTCGGTTTCGGCGCCCCGCCGCCGCGCGCCTGGGCGCATGGCCCGAAGGGGCGGACCATCGTCGTCAACAGCCTGTCGAAGAGCCACGCCATGACCGGCTATCGCATCGGCTGGGTGCTGGCGCCCGAAGAGGTGACGGTTGCGCTGGGCGACTGGAGCGCCGCCGCGCTGTTCGGGGTGAGCCAGTTCGTGCAGGACGCGGCGCTAGAGGCCCTGGGCCTGCCGGAGGCGGAACTGGCGGATTATCACGGCGGCTTCGCGAAGCGCGCGGCGCTGGTGGTGGAGCGGGCCAACGCCATCCCCGGTCTGAAGGCCGCCATGCCGGCCGGGGGTATGTTCGTGATGATCGACTGCCGCGGCGTCGAAGCCGACGATGTGGCCTTCGCCTATAGGTTGCTGGAAAAAACCGGTGTCGCCACCATGCCGGCGAGCGGTTTCGGCGACGTCGGGCGCGGGCATCTACGGATCAGCCTGACGCCAGATGCGGCGACGCTTGAAGAGGCGTTCGACCGCATTGCCCAACATCTCCGGCGGGGCTGACCCCGCCGGAGAGATCAGAGCCTATTTCAGGCCACGGTTGCGCAGCAGCGCGTCGGGCGTCGGCATGCGGCCGCGGAAGGCCAGATAGCTTTCCTCCGGCGGGCGGCTGTTGCCGACCGAGAGGATGTTCTTGCGGTAGCTGTCGGCGATCGAACGGTCCCAGATGTTGCCGGCTTCTTCCCATTTCGCGAAGGCGTCGGCCTCCAGCACTTCCGCCCAGGTGTAGGCGTAATAGCCGGCCGAATAGCCGCCGTTGAACAGATGGCCGAAGTGCGACAGGCGGTGGCGCATCCCCACCGCGTGCGGCACGCCATATTTCGCCAGCGTGTCGCGCTCGAACGCCTGCGGGTCGAAGTCGGCGGGGATCGTCTCCAGCTTATGCAGTTCCATGTCGACGATGGCCGAGGCCAGTTGCTGCACCGTCAGATAGCCCTGGTTGAAGTTGCGGGCCTTGTTCAGCGCATCGAGCAATTGCGTCGGCATCGGCTCGCCCTTCGCGTTGCGGGCGTGGCGCTCGAGGATGCCCCGGTCCGACAGCCAATGCTCATAGACCTGGCTGGGGAACTCCACGAAGTCGCGATAGACGTTGGTGCCCGAAAGCGAGGCGTAGCGGGTGTTCGACAGCAGGCCGTGCAGCGCATGGCCGAATTCGTGGAACATCGTTTCCGCATCGTCGTAGGAAATCAGCGCCGGCTGGCCGGCGGCGGGCGGCGTGTAGTTGGTGTTGTTGGCGACCTGCGGTGTGGCGCCGGTCAGGCCGTTCTGCATGCGGACTTCGTTCATCCAGGCGCCCGGCGCCTTGGTGTCGCGGCCGAACCAGTCGCCGTAGAAGAGGCCGATGCGGCGGCCGTCCGCCTCGAACACGTCGAAGGTGCGCACGCCCTGCGTCCAGGTGGGGATGTCCTTGCGCTCGACCAGCTTCACGCCGAACAGCCGCTCGTTGGTTTCCTTCAGGCCGTTTAGGATGCCTTCCAGCGGCAGATAGGGCTTAAGCTGATTCTCGTCGAAGGCGTAGCGCTCGGCCCGGACCTTTTCGGAATAGAAGCGCCAGTCCCACGGCTCCAGCGTCTGCACGCCGTCCGAGGCGGCGAGTTTCAGAAGATCGGCTTCCTCGATCTTCGCCTGCCGCAGGCCGGCGCCATAGACCTGGTTCAGCAGCGCCATCGCCGCATCGGGCGTGCGCGCCATAGAATTTTCCAGCGCATAATCCGCGTGCGACTTGTAGCCGAGCAGCTTCGCCCGCTCCAGCCGCAGCGTCACCATTTCCCTGATGAGGGCGTTGGTGTCGTTGGCGTTGCCATTGTCGCCGCGGTTGTCGAACGCCCTGAATATCTTTTCCCGCGCGGCGCGATTGCTGCCGAGCGTCAGGAAAGGCTCGAAGTCGGAGCGGGTGGCGCTGATCAGATATTGCCCCGGCTTGCCGGCGGCGGCCTTGGCGGCGGCGGCGGATTTGAAGGCTTCGGGCAGGCCGGCCATCTCGTCGGCGCCGAGCAGCGTGTCGCCCGCCTTCTGGTCGGCGAGCACGCGCTTGCCGAACTCGAAGCTCAGCTTCGCCAACTGCTCGTCGATGGCGGAGAGGCGCTTGCGCCCGGCCTCCGGCAGGGCGGCGCCGGCGCGCACGAAGTTCATGTGCGTGACCTCCAGCAGCCGTGCCTGCTCGGGCGTGAGGTTCAGCTTCTCCCGCTGCTTGTAGAGCGTGTCGATGCGGGAGAAGAGAATGGGGTCGAGATAGGTGTCGCTCTGGAAGCGGGCGAGCCTGGGCGAGATTTCCTCTTCCACCTTCTGGATTTCCGGAGTGCCGTCGCTGGGGGCGACGGTGAAGAAGGCGAGAGAAGTGCGGTTGAGGAGCTGGCTGCCGCGTTCGATCGCTTCGATCGTGTTCTCGAAGGTCGGCGCGGAGCGCTGGCGGCCGATGCTGTTCAGCTCCTGTCGGGCGAGGCGCATCCCTTCCTCGAAGGCGGGGAGATAATGTTCCGGCTTGATCCGGTCGTAGGGCGGGGCGCCGTCGGGCGTGGTCCAGTCGCCGACCAGCGGGTTTGCGGCGAGCGCGGCGTTGGCCGCATTCTGGCCGGGGGCGGCGAGAGCGGGAGCGCTGGACATCATGAGGAGCGCCGCGAGGGCCGCGGCGGAAACGGAATCGGATAGTCGCAAGGAAATTCTCCTGTGGGAGCCATGGCGCGTTTCAACTCCAAAGGGGAGCGCTTGTCCAGTCCATGGGAAATGGGGGGCGGGCCAGTTTGAATAGAACAGGACGAGTCGTCGCCCCGGGTCAAGCCCGGGGTGACGAATGTAGACGTTTCGTTCAAACCGCCCCGGCGGCGGGAAATGGGGTCTTTTCCCGCTGCTACATTTGTGGCATGTGACAAATGTAGCATTGAGAGGATGCCATGATTCCCGTCCTTCCCCGCCGAGAGCGCGAGATATTCGAGATATTGTGCGGCCTCGACGAAGCGACGGCCGCCGAGGTGCGCGAGCGCATGGCGAATGCGCCCGGCTATTCGGCGGTGCGCACCATGCTGGCGCGACTGGAAGCGAAGGGGCTTATCCGCCACCGGGAACAGGATGGCGCTTATGCCTATGCCATCGTCCCGCGCGAAAGCGATGTGCGCGAATCGGCGCTGAAGCAGATGGTGAAGACCTTCTTCGACGGCTCGGCCGCCAGCGCCGCAACGGCGCTTCTGGGCCTGACGCGCGGCCTGGCGCCCGACGAAGTGGAAAGCCTGCAGCAGGCGATCGACCGAGCGAGAAAGAACCAGGCGGCGGAGCAGCAGGCATGACCCCCGCCTTCTTCCTGGAGATGGGCTGGAAATCCGCCCTGGTCGTGTTGCTGGGGCTTTCGCTTCTGCTGCTGCTTCGGCACCGTTCGGCGGCGGACCGGGTGTTCCTGCTGCGGCTGACGGTGTTCCTGCTGCTGGCCTTGCCGCTGGCGGCGGCCTTCGGGCCGAAGCTGGAGGTGGAACAGCCGGCGGCGCTGGCCGGGCTTGCGCCCGCCCATGCTCCGGCGCTGGCGCCCGTCGGCGCGCGCCTGGCGCCAGCGGACGAAACCATGGCCGTTGCCGCCGTCGAAACCGGCGCATTGCTCGATTGGCCCTTCCTGCTGCTGGTCGTCTATGGCCTGGGCGTGGGGGCGGTGCTGTCGCATCTGGCGACCGGCATCTGGACGCTGCGGCAATGGACCCGGAACGCCAGCCCGGTGGTGCATCCCCTGTGGGATGCGGCCGAGGAGCGGGCGAAATACCGCACCGGCGTGAAGCGCCCTGTCCGGGTGCTGCAATCGGCGGATGTTCCGGCGCCGCTCGGCTGGGGCCTGCGCCGCCCGGCCATCCTGCTGGACCGGCGGACGGTGAAGCGCGACGAGCAGGCCGAAGCGGTGCTGGCGCATGAATATGCGCATATCGCCGGCGGCGACTGGCCGATGCTGATCCTGTCCCGGCTGGCGCTGGCGCTGTTCTGGTTCAATCCGCTGGTCTGGCTGCTGGACCGCAGGCTGGCCGAGCAATCGGAGGAGGCCGCCGACATGACGGCGGTCAGGCGGCTGGACCCGGGCAGCTATGCGCAGGCGCTGCTGAGCGCGGTCGCCTTGCCGCCGTGCAACGCCTTGCCCGCCACGCCGATGGTCGCCTCCAGCGGCCTCGGCCGCCGCATACACCGCATATTGGACGATGGCGCCCGCAACCGCCTGTCCGGCTCGCTCTGGACGGTGCTGGCCGGACTGGCGGTGTTCGCGGGCGCGGTTTCGCTGGCGATGCTGCAGATCGTGCCGGCGCCCGCTGTCGCGGCAAGGCCGGGCGTTCCGCCGGTTCAGGCGCTTGCGCCGGTGGAGGCGGTGCCGCAGCCCGAAGATGTGGTGGCCCCGGTCGTCTTCGCCGACCAACTGGTGGAGACGGAAGAGCCGGCGCTGGTCGCCGATGTCGCCGTGGCATGGCCGGAACCCGAAACTCCGGCTCCCGCCTCGCCACCCGTGGCGGTTCCCGCAGCCGCCATCGCCCCGCCCCCGCCCGTGCCCCCGGCGCCGCCTGCGGATATGGCCGCCGATGTGCCGGACGCCTGGGACGTGGCGGCACCGCCCCGGCCGCCGATCCCGCCTCGCCCGCAGGTGCGGGTCGTGGTGCGGCAGCAGGCGATGCAGGATCCCGCGCTGTGGGCCATGGGGGTGACGCCGGCCTATCTCGCGCAGATGGCGCTGGCCTTCGGGGTTCCCCGGATCAGCGCCGACGATGCGGTGGAGATGAAGGCGATGGGGCTGAGCCCCGGCTTTGTGCGGGGTATCGTGGCGGCCGGCTACCCCGGCATCTCGCTCGACGAGCTGCACGAGTTGATCGCGATGGGCGTGACGCCCGGATATATTCGCGGCCTTGCGGCGGCGGGTTTCCAGAAGCTCAGCGTCGACGAGCTGGTCCAGCTGCGCGCGGTGGGCGTGACGGTGGAATTCGCCCGCGACGCGCACAGGAAGGGGCTGGCCGGCTGCGCCGACGAGCTGGCGGAGCTGCGGGTGTCGGGTCTGTCCGATCGGGTGGCGGGCTGATTTTCCGCCGAACGCCTGTTTTTCTTTGAACGCATGGCTCATGCCCGCCATGGGCATAAGCCATGCCGTTTGTCTGGCTTGACGGATCGGCCTCGCGCCATCATGGCCCCCGGACATGGATATCAGCCAGATCCCGACCGGGGAAAATCCGCCCAAGGACCTCTACGCCATCATCGAGATTCCGATGGGGGGCGTGCCGGTGAAATATGAGCTGGAGAAGAAGTCCGGCGCCATGTTCGTCGACCGCTTCCTGCACACGGCGATGTATTATCCGGGCAATTACGGCTTCGTGCCGCACACCCTGTCGGACGATGGCGACCCGATCGACATCATCGTCATCGGCCCGCACGCCGTGGTGCCGGGCGCGGTGATCCGCGTGCGGCCGGTGGGTGCGATCCTGATGGAAGACGAATCGGGCGGCGACGAGAAGCTGCTGGCCGTGCCGGTGGACAAGCTCCACCCCTTCTATTCCAATGTGAAGAACTACACCGACCTGCCGCCGGTGCTGATCGAGCAGATCGGGCATTTCTTCCAGCACTACAAGGATCTGGAAAAGGGCAAGTGGGCGAAGTTCGGCCGAATCGTCGACGTGGCGGGCGCCGAGGCGCTGCTGGTCGCGGCGGTCGAGCGCTACAAGGCCAGCAAGGAAGCCAAGGCTGCCGAGTAATCGGCCGGCTGGCCGGCCGGAGAGGCTGGCATCCGGCGGTTTCCCGGTCTAGAGGCGGGCGCATCATGCAGCCCGTCTCCACCCTTTCCGGCCGCGCGGTGCCGTTCGGCGCCGCCAATGTCGACACCGACGTCATCATCCCCTCGCGCTTCCTGAAGGCCGTCACCCGCGATGGTCTGGGCCGTGGCGCCTTCGCGGCGATTCGCGAGAATCCCGACAATCTCTTCGACCGGCCGGAGAACAAGGGCGCGCCGATCCTGATCGTCGGCGACAATTTCGGCTGCGGCTCCAGCCGCGAACATGCCCCCTGGGCGCTGATGGACCTGGGCTTCCGCGCCATCATCGGCCCCAGCTTCGCCGACATCTTCTCGGGCAACAGCTTCAAGAACGGCCTGCTGCTGGTGAAGCTGCCGCAGGAGCAGGTGGACCGGCTGATGCAGGTGGCGGCCGAAGGTCAGCCGATCACCGTGGACCTGGAGAATCAGGTGGTGACCACCCCCTATCAGGACCGTTTCGAATTCCCGATCGACCCGTTCCGCAAGCATTGCCTGCTGAACGGGCTGGACGAGATCGGCCTGACGGAAGCGATGGCGCCCGAGATCGCCGCCTATGAAAGCCGGCTGCAGAGCGAACGCCCCTGGATCGCGGGCGCCGCCGGCCGCTGACGGTTTGCATTTGCGGCGCGGCCGCTTATGGCAGGCGCCATGTCCACCCTGCTCCTCCTCCCCGGCGACGGCATCGGCCCCGAAGTGACGGCGCAAAGCCGTCGGATCCTCGATGCGCTGGCGCTGCCCGGCCTTGAAATCACCGAAGGCGCTTTCGGCGGCGCTTCGATCGACTCCCATGGCGTGCCGCTGACGGACGCGGTTCTGGACCGGGCGCTTTCCAGCACGGCCGTGCTGATGGGGGCGGTCGGCGGCCCGAAATGGGCGGACACCGCTTACGACAAGCGCCCCGAGGCCGGCCTGCTGAAGCTGCGCGAGGCGATGGCGGTCTATGCCAATCTGCGTCCGGCGCGCTGCTTCGCGGCGCTCGCCAGCGCCTCCACGCTGAAGCCGGAGGTGATCGAGGGGATCGACATCCTCTTCGTGCGGGAACTCGTGGGCGGCGTCTATTTCGGCCAGCCGCGCGGGATCGAGACCCTGCCCAATGGCGAGCGGCGCGGCTTCAACACGCAAAGCTACACCACGCATGAAATCCGCCGCGTGGCCACCACCGCCTTCGAACTGGCGCGGGCGCGGGGCGGCAAGGTCTGCTCGGTGGAGAAGGCCAATGTGATGGAATCGGGCGTGCTCTGGCGCGAGGAAGTGCAGAAGCTGCGCGACGAAAGCTATGCCGATGTGGCGCTCACCCATATGTATGCCGACAATTGCGCCATGCAGCTGGTGAAGGCGCCAAAGCAGTTCGACATCATCCTGACCGACAATCTGTTCGGCGACCTGCTATCCGATCTCGCCGCCATGTCGACGGGATCGCTCGGCATGCTGCCGTCCGCGGCGCTGGGCGAAAAGTGCAGGCCCGGCCTCTACGAGCCGATCCATGGCTCCGCGCCCGACATCGCCGGGCAGGGCGTCGCCAACCCCTGCGCCTCGATCCTCAGCCTGGCGATGGCGCTCCGCCATTCGCTGGGCGCGCCGGAAGCGGCCGACAGGCTGGAAGCGGCGGTGGAGGCGGCGCTGGACTCCGGCGCCCGCACGGCCGATCTCGGCGGCCGGCTTTCCACCCGCGAGATGGGCGACGCCATCCTCGCGCGGCTGGCATGAAGCTGCCCCGGGTCTACACCTTCGGGACGATAACCCGGGCTTTCCTCACCGGCCTCGCCTTTCTGGGACCGCTGCTGCTGACGGCGATCGTGCTGGCCTGGGTGTTCTCCCAGCTCATCGGCTTCGTCGGCCCGGATTCGCTGGTGGGCCATGTGCTGACCGCCGGCGGCCGCCTGTTCGCGGGCGAGCGGGCGCATCCGCTCTTCTCCTTCGCGATCGGCGTGCTGCTGGTGGGCGCCTTCGTGACGGCTTTGGGCTTTCTGGTGCAGGACCGGGCGAAGAAGGCGCTGGAGGAGTGGGTCGACGGGATGGTCGGCCGCATTCCACTCCTGGGCAATGTCTATCGGCCGGTGGCGCAGCTTCTGCGCTCGATGGGCGGCGGCAAGGCGGAGGAGATGCAGTCGATGGGGGTCTGCCGGGTGGAGTTCGGCGGCGGCGTGGAGACCATCGCTTTTCTAGCCTCGGCGGAGACCTATGACGTCGGCGGCGGCCCGGCGCGGCTGGTGCTGATCCCGACGGCGCCGGTGCCGATCGGCGGCGCGCTGCTGCTGGTGGCGGCGCACAAGGTGCATCCCATCCCGGAGATGAAGTTCGACGATCTGGCGCGCCTCTATCTCACCATGGGGATGACGCCGCCGGCGCATTTCAGGACGGTCGCCCCGGCCGCGCTCGACTGAGCGGCCGGGGGCTTGCCCTTTCGGGCCGGCACGGCTATGGCCGCCTCCCCGATGCCTTTGCATCGGCCAAGTGTGGGCGCGTAGCTCAGTGGTAGAGCACTGTGTTGACATCGCAGTGGTCGCAAGTTCAATCCTTGCCGCGCCCACCATTTCCATTTCCGTCGAATCCTGCTTTTTCAGGCGGCCGGCAGATGCAAGGCGGGATTCCCCTGTGCCGGCCCAGTAAGGGTCTGTCTCGGAATTCCGCAGGTCGGCGCCGTCGATTTCTTCTGCCGGACGTGACCGATCAGAAGCTGGTTTCCAGCCCCAGCCGGATCCGGCGGGGCTGCAGCGGCGTGATCTGGTTATGGTCCCGCACCAGGAAGGGAGAGCCCAGCGCGAAGCGGTTGCCGCGTGAATCGAGGATGTTGGTGACCGAGAGGCTGAGCGCATGCCGTTCGCCCGAGATTCGGAATTCCAGCCCGGTGTCGAGATAATTGCCCTGCAGCTGGCCCAGGATCGGCCCGACGCCCAGGGTGGATTTGCCGACATAGCGGCCATAGCCGCTGGCGGCGAAATCCAGCGAGGCGGTCATCGCCGTCTGATAGCTGAAGCCCAGGCGGCCCGTCGCGTCCGCGACGTTGGGCAGGCGGTCGAAATCCTGCGGCACGGCGGTTTCCGCCCCCGAAAGCGCCGAGACATAGGAAGTGACATGGCTGTCGTTCAGATAGAGCGCCGCATCCAGTTCCAGCCCCGGCAGCGGCCGCCAGCCGGCGAAGAAGCCGACCGAGCGGACCCGCCCGTCGCCGATGTTGAAGGTGGTCGGGAAGCCGAAGCCGTCCACCAGATCGGCCTGGATGTCGTGCCAGCGGGTCCAGGAAAGGCTGACCGAGATATCCAGACGCTCGTCGCCATAGCGCGCGCCGCCTTCGATCGATTGCAGGCGGTCGCCGTCGAAGCGCTGGATGAAATCGCGCCGCACCACGATCCCGCCGGGGCGGAAGCCCTGCTGGTAGCGCGCGAACAGCGTGAGGTCGTTCGCCGGCCGCCAGGCGGCGGCGAAGGAAGGCAGGAAGCGGGTTTCAGTGCGGCTGCTCGCGGCTTCCGGGTCCATGCGCAGGGCCATCACCGGCAGGGTGTCGCGCGACTGGCCGGAAAGCCGGGCATGCGCCAGCCGGCCGCCGAAGGTGAGCACCAGATCGGCCGCCGGCTCGAACGCGGCATCGCCGTAGAGCGTATATTCGTCGACCTTGTTGTGGACCCCGGTCAGCGGCAGGCGCATCATGTCGGTCTGCATCTGCCGGGAGACGGCGGCCACATTGTGCAGCAGGCTGGCGCCGATCAGCCAGCCGGTGCCGTTGGGGCCGCGGCGGGAAAGGCGCGTCTCGGCCGACAGCATCGAGATCCGGTCCCGCTGCGAAAAGCGCGCCGCCATCGCTTCCCGGCTCGGCTCCAGCTCCGGATCGGCGAGCGCGGCTTTCGTGGAATCGCTGGCGGCGACGACGACCAGCGGCGGGCCTTCGAACCGCTCGAACACATTCTGCCGCGCGTAGCCGAAGGAGGATGTCAGCTCCAGCTCGTCCCATTGCTTGCGAACCACCAGGTCGGCCAGCCAGAAGTCGTTTCCATGCGGCTGGGCGTGGCGGCTGGAGCGGCTGAGCCCGTCGCCATCGCGTTCGGCATATTGGCTGTCCGCCCCGGCGATATGCTGGCCGACCGCGCTCAGGTTCACCGACCAGCCGTCGCCCGGCTCGAAGCGCAGCGCGGCGCGGCCGCCATAGGTGCGCACCTCGTTCACATCCTTGAGGTCGCGCCCCTTGTCGTCGATGTAGCCGCCGTCGATGGCGCCGAAGGCGAGCGCGCGCAGAGCGAGGCGGCCTTCGGAGAGCGGCAGGTTGAGGATCGCGCCGGCATCGCCGCCGGGCTGTCCATGCGCGACCGTCTGCGCCCCCACCCACGCTGTTCCGCCTGTCGACCTGAGATCGGGCTCGCGCGGCACCACCCGCACCACGCCGCCCAGCGATCCGGCGCCGTAGAGCGTGCCCTGCGGCCCCTCCAGCACTTCGATCCGGCCGACGTCGTAAAGCCGCAGGCTCGGGTCCGGCGCGCTGTAGGAGATGCGGCTGTTGCCCCAATATTGGCCGACCGTCGCCTGCGTGGGGCCGACGAAGCTGGAATCGGCGACGCCCCGGATGAACAGCTTGTTGCGCCCCGGCCCCAGATGCGTGGTGGCGACGCTGGCCGCGCGCGCCTCGATCGCATCGGAGCCGCGCGCGCCGTCGGCGATCGTCAGGCGCTCGCCGTCGATGATCTGGATTCCGCCGGGATAGAAGCCGATGGGAACGGCGCGCTTGGTGCCGGTCACCAGGATTTCGGGCTCGGGCGGCGGCGGGGCGGCGGCAGCCGGCGGTGGGACGGTGACCGGCGCGCGGGGCGCTTTTTCCACCAGCCAGGCGCCGGGCGCCACGCGGCGGGCGCGGGCGCCACTTTCGCGCAGCATGGCGTCGAGCGCCTGCTCCGGCGTGTAGCGGCCGCGCACCGCCTTCACCTTCAGCCCTTGCAGCGAAGCGTCGTGGAAGCCGACGCTCACCCCGCTCTGGTCCCCCAGCCTGCGGATCGCCTCGGCCAGCCGGCTTTTGGGAATATCAATCGGAACCGCCGGTTCCTGGGCGAGAACCGGCGGGGCAAGAAGCAGGGCTGTGGCGGCCAGGAGGCTATTTCGACATGGCATTGGCCGGTGTCATCGTCCAGGCTTCGCCTTGGGGGGTGAATTTCACCCCCAGCAGCGGGGCGGCGCGCGTCAGCACCTGTTCGGGGGTTCCCTTCACCATCAGCGTTCCGGAAAAGCGCATATGCTCGGCCCGGCCGCTGGGGTGGATCGGCCGGCCGATGTTGCGCGAAAGGTCGCGGGCGACGTCGGCCAGCCGCGCATTCTCATATTGCAGCCGGCCCTCCTGCCAGCCGCCGATGCTGCGGGCATCCACCTTGCCGACGACGGGGGTGGCGCCGGGTTCGGACAGCGCCAGCGTCTGGCCGGGATCCAGGCGGATTTGCTTCGGACCGGGCTCGAACACCACCGCGCCCTCGGCCACCGCCACCTGCATCGCCTTGCCCTCGGCGACGACGTTGAAGACGGTGCCGACATCCAGCAGCCGCGCACCGCTGGCGACCACCAGGAACGGGCGGGCTTCGTCATGCTCCACATGGAAAAGCGCTTCGCCCCGATCCAGCGTGACGGTGCGCGGCGATTTGGGATCGAAGCGGATCCGGGTGCCGCCGTTGAGGGTGATGGTGGAACCGTCCGCCAGAGCGACGGTGCGATGTTCGCCAGGCGCGGTGCCGATTTGCTGCAAGGGGTCGGGGCGCAGCATCGTGAGGCTTCCGACCAGCGCCACCGAAGCGGCCAGCGCGCCGAAGGCCGCCACCGACAAGCGCTTCCACGGGCGACGGACCGGCTCCGCCGCCGGCGGCGCGGGCTGCGGCGTGGCCAGTGTGGCATCCGCCCAGGCCGCGTCCTCCGCCGCCTTTTCATAAGCGGCGAGGTGGCGGGCGTCGGCCTCCAGCCACCGGGTGAAGCCATCCCAGTCCTGGAAGGCGGGGTCCTGCACCCGGATCGCCCACAGCCGCGCGGCTTCGGCCAAGGCTTCGCTATCGTTCATATTCATGCCCATGACCTTGAGAGGACGGAGGCGGGCCGGTCACTCCGCATCATATTTCGCTTTCAGTTCGGAAAGCGCGCGATAGGCCTTCTGCAAATCCTTTTCCACCGAGCTGAGGCTGATCCCCAGCTCGCGCGCGACGGCCGGTTGCGAAACCCCCTCCAGCCGGCAGCGGCGGAACACCAGTTCCACGCGATGGCCGAGCCCCGCCAGCACGGTTTCCGCTTGGCGCAGCCGCTCGCGGGCGATCAGCACCCGCTCGCCCAGCGGCGCGTCCGCATCGCTGTCGCCGCTTTCGAACCAGTGCTGCTGCCGGCGCGCGCGGCTGAGGTTGGAGCGATGCCGGTCGCGCATCAGATTCTCCGCCGCGCGGAACACATAGGATACCGGCTCGGCGACGGGCTGCGCCGGGGCCGAGCCGAGGCGTTGCAGCAGGTCCTGCACCACATCCTCCGCTTCGTCTCCGGCGCCGCGCGCGATGAGGAAGCGCAGCAGCCGCGCCCTTTCCCGAAGGACGATACCCTGCAATCCAGAGCTTTCCCGATCCTGCGTCATTTCGCGCTGCGGTCCATATCCTGCCTGATCGATCCGGGCTGCCGTGCGGGCCATCATCGCCGTGGCCCGGAGCAATTTCGAAGCCTGCCCGCGATATTCAAGGGGAGCGGCTGCGGGGAGTGGCCGTTCACGGGGCCGCCTCGGCCACGGCCGCGATGGAATCGCGCTGCCGCGCGAAGGCGGATCGATGTGGCAGCGCCCCTGCCTGCTGCGAGGGCGGCGCGTCAAGCTGGAAGTAGCCGTCCGGGGCAACGGCGCGCCCCGCTTCGCGGACCTCGAAATGCAGATGGCTGCCAGTCGCGCGGCCGCTGGAGCCGACGAGCCCCAGCGTCTCGCCCCGGCCAACCCGGGCCCCGGAGCGGACCAGACGGCGGGAAAGATGCGCATAGCGGGTGACGAGGCCGCCGCCATGGTCCAGCTCCACCATGTTCCCATAGCCTCCCGCCTCGCCCGAGAAGCGCACCACGCCCTCGACCGAAGCGCGGACCGGGGTGCCGTGGCGGGCGGGAATGTCGATGCCGCCATGGTGCCGCGCGCTGCCGTCCAGCGGGTCGCGGCGCGGGCCGAAGGGCGAGGAAATGGCGGGAAATGCTTCAGTCGGGCGGAGCTTCGGCCTGGACGGGTCGGGGGCCTGGCCCGTCCAGGCCAGCATGCGTTCGCGAAAGCGGGCTCCATTGCCCTCGGGCAGGGCGGAAGCTTGCGCGAACGCCGGCGCTCCGTCTCCGGCGGGAGACAGGATGATGAGGACCAGAAGCAGGGGTGTCGCAGGTCTCATTATGCTTTCCGACGGAGGCGTCGGGGCGATCCCGTAAGACTCCCCGCGAAAATTTTTCGCGGCGCCGTTCCTTGCGGGACAGCCGCCGACGCTCCGTCTCCCCTTCCAGCCACATGGTTTTGCTGAGGGCTTTGCTGAGGAGGTGCTTGTGAACCAGACCGAACGCCGCATGCTGGACATGCTGAAGAGGGGGCGGGACCAGTTCGGCGTCGTCGCGGTGAAGGCCGAGTTCGAGGCGGAGGGAACCCGCCCGGACGAGCTTCTGCGCTTGCTGGAGCTGGCTTGGCGCGCCGACCTGGGGCTGGCGCTGAAGATCGGCGGCTGCGAGGCCGTGACCGACCTTCACGCCTCGCGCCTCTATGGCGCCGACCATATTATCGCGCCGATGGTGGAGACGCCCTATGCGCTCTCCAAATTCGTCGATGCCCGCGCCAAGGTTTATGGGGAGGCGGACGACAGCGGCGCGCATTTCCTGTTCAATCTGGAAACCCAGACGGCGCTGGAGAATCTGCCGGCTATGCTGCCGCTCGCCCGGAAGGGGCTGCACGGCATCGTCTTCGGACGGGTGGATTTCACCCTGTCGCGAGGAATGCCGCGTGGCGCCATCAACGAGCGCTCCATCACCGACGCGGTGCTGGAGGTGGCCAAGTCTTGCGCCGCCAGCGACTTGGAACTCGTCGTCGGCGGATCGGTGGCGCTGGAGGCGCTGCCGGCGCTGCGCGAGATCCGCTCGGTCAGGCTGGACCGTTTCGAGACGCGCAAGGTGATCTTCGACGGCGCCGCCGTCGAAAGCGCGCAGATCGAAGCCGGGATCGCCAATGCCGTCGAGTTCGAGCTGGCCTGGCTGGAGAACAAGCGCGATTATTACGCCGCCATCGCCGACGAGGACATGCCGCGCATCCGCATGATGCGCGAGCGCAGCCTGGCCGGCAAGCGCAGGCGGCTGGCGGCGGCCTGAACCATGCCGCTTGCCGAAAGGGTCGCGGCGCTGATGCGCGAGGTGGCGGCTGAGGTGGTGATGCCGCGCCACCGGGCGCTGGCCGCCGGCGACGTGCAGGAAAAAAGCCCCGGCGAGATCGTCACCGTGGCCGACCGCGAGGCCGAGCTGCGCCTGCGCGACGGGTTGGAAGCGCTCGACCTCGGCATCCGCATCGTCGGCGAGGAAGCGGCCGCCGAGGATCCGGCGCTGCTGGACGATGTGGGGCAGGGCCTGCTGTGGCTCGTCGACCCGCTGGACGGCACCGCCAATTTCGCCTCCGGTAACGGCCCCTTCGGCATGATGGTGGCGCTGGTGGAGGATGGGGTGCCGCTTCTGGGGCTGATCCTCGATCCGCGCGACGGGCGCCTGTGCCTCGCCGAGCGCAACAGGGGCGCGACTCTGGACGGCGAGAAGCTGCGCGCGCGGCCAAGCGGCCGCAGGCCGCCGGTTGCGGCGCTGGGCACGCATTTCCTCTCCGCCGGGGAGCGGGCGAAGGTGCACGCCCATGCGCAAACGCATCTGAAAGTGGTGCCGGTGCCGCGCTGCGCCGCCGCCAGCTACCCCCGGCTGGTGACGGGGGAAGAGGACATCGCCCTGTTCCAGCGCAACCTGCCGTGGGACCATGCGCCCGGCGCCCTGTTCCTGACCGAGGCCGGCGGGATGGTGACGGACTGGTCGGGTGAGCCCTATCGCGTCGGCCGGGGTTTCGGAATCCTCGCCGCCTCCGATCCCGGGACATGGGCCGATGCGGCGGGCCTGCTGCTGGCGCCCGAAGCCGGGCTTCCCATGGGCGACGGTTGGAAAAATCCCTGGTGACGGTTTCGAAACGGCTTTTCGCGGCGGCGGTGTCCGTCTTTCTGATGGTTCCGGCGCAGGCGCAGTTCATGCCGCCCGTTTCCGCCGCCGACCAGGCGCAGTCGGGCGCGGCGGAGCAGAGCGGCCGCCGCGCCGCGTCGCGGCAGGTGGCGGTGCCCGCGGTCGAATCCGCGCCCTTCGCGCCGGCGGTGATCGAGGGATCGGCAGCCCGGCCGGCGGCGAAGCCCGCCGAGCCGCCGCAGGCCTCGCCGCCTCCGCCGCCCGAGCCGAGCGAATATGAGCGTTTCGTTTCCGATGCGGCCGGAACGCCATTGCGGCGTTTCGGCGCCAGTCTGCTGGTTCCCGGCGCCGGCGATTTCGCCGCGCCCGTCACCGCCGCCGTCCCGCCCGACTACCGGATCAACCCCGGCGACGAACTGCTGCTGGGGCTGACCGGCTCGGTGCAGGCCAGCAACCTTCGGCTGAAGGTGGACAATGACGGGCGAATCTTCATCCCGCGCGTGGGCGCGGTGCGCGTTGGCGGGGTGGCGCAGCGGGATCTGCACGATGCGGTCGCGGCGGCCGTCTCCCGCCAGTATCGCGGCTTCGACCTCACGGTCTCGGTGGCGCAATTGCAGGGCATCACCGTCTATGTCACCGGCTTCGCGGCGCGGCCGGGCTCCTTCACCGTCAGCAGCCTTTCCACCCTCGTCAACGCCGTGCTGGCGGCGGGCGGGCCTTCGGCCGGCGGCAGCTTCCGCTCCATCCAGCTTCGGCGCGGCGGGCAACTGGTCAGCGACTTCGACCTCTACGACCTGCTGCTGAAGGGCGACAAGAGCGGCGACTCCGTGCTGCGCAACGGCGACGTCATCTACATCGCCCCCGCCGGCGTGCAGGTGGCGGTGATCGGCAGCGTCAACCAGCCGGGCATCTTCGAAGTCGGCGCCGGGGAGACGCTGGAGGATGCGCTGCTCTACGCCGGCGGAATCAACACCGTCGCCGACGGCAGCCGGCTGATGCTGCTGGACGCGCTGGGCGCCGGCAACGCCGGCTGGCAGGAACTGGGTGCCGGAGAGGCCGCCAGCCGCAAGGCGCGGCGCGGCGACGTGATCCGCGTGCTCTCCGGCGTCGGCATCGCTCGCCCGGTCGAGCAGCAGCCGGTGCTGGTGACCATCAGCGGCGAGGTGGCGAAGCCGGGCCGCTATTATTTCGCGCCGGGCACAAGGCTCGCCGATGTGGTGGAAAAGGCCGGCGGCCTGACCGGCGGCGCCTTCCCCTTCGCCAGCGTCATCACCCGCGAAAGCGTGAAGGCGCAGCAGCGCGACAGCTTCGATCGCGCCATCCGCGACATGGAACTGCAACTGAGCGCGGAGCCGCTCACCTCGGTCAACCGCGCGCAACTGGCGAACACGCAGAATCTGGAACTGGTGCGCGCCATCGTCGCCCAATTGCGCGCGCGCGAGCCGGACGGGCGGCTGGTGTTCGACCTGCCGGTGAACGCCACCACGCTGCCCGAAGAGCTGATCCTGGAGAATAACGACAGCATCTATGTGCCGCCGCGCCCGATCACCGTCGGCGTGTTCGGCGCGGTGCCGAGCGCGGCCTCCTTCGCCTGGCGCGAGGGCGAGAGCATCGGCGACTATCTGAAAGCCGCCGGCGGAGTCCGCAAGATGGGCGACAAGGGCGAGATCTTCGTGATCCGCGCCAGCGGCCGGGTGGAGGCGGGCGGCGGCAGGCTGCTGTCGGCGAAAGCGCTTCCGGGCGATCTCATCTATGTGCCGGTCGACGCCAACCGCGGCGAATTCTGGGCCCGCATGCGCGACATTTCCGGCACGCTGTTCGGCGGGCTGGTGGGCGCGGCCTCCATCAAGTCGCTGGTGGAATGATGGCGTTCGGGGGATGGTGGGCGCGCCTGTCGGAGGCGCGGCTGCGCCGCCGGCTCTATGCGGCGGCCGCGCTGTTGCTGGCGGTGCTGGCGGTGGTGCCGCAGCCCTATGTGGCGCGCGCGAAGCTGGTGCCGCAGGACAGCAACAGCCTCGGCCTCGGCTCGATGATGAGCGCCATCGGCGGGCAGTTGCAGGGCTTCGCCGCGCTGCTGGGCGGCGGCCGGCAGCCGGTGGATTTCTATCTGGCGATCGCCCGCGGCGCGGAAGTGCGCGACGATGTGATCGAGCGGCTGAAGCTGGTGGGGCCAGGCGGCTATGCCAGCGCCGACAAGGCGCGCCTGGCGCTGATCCGCGACGTGGACATCCATTCGCTGACCGGCGGCATCGTCGAGATCGAGGTGGAAACGCACAGCGCCGCCCGCTCGGAAGCGCTGACCGCCGCCTATCTGGCGGCGATCACCGAGCGCATCCGGGCGCTGGGGCATGAGCGGATCGAGCGCAAGCGCGAACTGGTGCTGGGGCGCTTCCGCGAGGCTTCCGCTCGGGTGGCGGAAGCGGAGCAGGCGCTGAACGCTTTCCGCAAGCGCAACAATCTCGCCGAGCCGGAAGCGCAGCTCGGCTCGGAGCTGTCGCTGCGCGTCGGGCTTCAGGCGCAGCTGCAGGCGAAGCAGGTGCAACTGGATACGCTCGCCCAGTTCCAGGGGCCGGACAATCCCGAGCAGCAGGCGCTGCGCGCCGAAATCGCCTCGCTGCGCGCGCAGATCGGGCGCAGCACGCGGCCGGATGTGGGCGCCGCCGGGCCGAACGTCGCCGGCCTTTCCGACGTGCACAGCCAGTATCTGAACCTTTACCGCGACTATCGTTTCGCGCAGGCGCTCTACGAAATCTACGCCCGTTCCTCCGAACAGGTGACGGTGGAAAGCCTCGCCTCCGAAAGCGTGTCGGACGTGCAGGTGATCGAGGCGCCCCGGCTGGACCCTGACCGCAAATATAATCTGCCGGCGCTGGCGCTACTGGCCTTGTTGGCGCTGCTGGCCTTCTTCACCGAAATTTATGCGCCTGCCACCGGAATCCGCCTCTGGAAGGATAGGGGATGACTTCGGAGCCGGAGCTTTCCATCGTCATCCCCTGCTTCAACGAGGAGACGAATGTCCGCGCCATCTGCGCCGCCGTCACGGCGGAGGCCGAGCGGCACGCGCAAAGCCATGAGATCATCCTGATCGACAACAAGTCGACCGACCGCACCCGCCAGTTGATCCGCCGTCTCTGCGCGCAGGACCGGCGGATCCGGGCGATCTTCAACAACCGCAACTATGGGCAGATGCGCTCGCCCACCCATGGCATCTATCAGGCGGGCGGCCGGGCGGTGATTGGCATGTGCGCCGATTTCCAGGACCCGCCCGAGATGATCGGCCCCTTCCTGGAAGCCTGGCGCGGCGGCGCGGAGATAGCGCTGGCCCAGCGGTTGAGCGAACGGGCCTCGCCGCTCAACAGGCTGGCGCGCAGCCTTGGCTATGGTTTCCTGCGCCGCTTCGGCGACTATCCGGTGATTCCGGGCGCGACCGGCTTCGGCCTTTACGACCGCAAGGTGGTGGACGCGCTGGCGCAATGGGACGAGCCGGAGCCTTTCTTCCGCGGAATGCTGGTGGAAAGCGGCTTCCGCCTGACGCTGCTTCCCTTCCACCGGCCGGAGCGGGCGGCGGGGGCCAGCAAGAACGGTTTCGCCAGCCTGCTGTCCTTCGCGCTGTCGGGGTTGGCGGGGTCCGCGAAGTCGCTGCTGCGGCTGCCGCTGATGCTGGCGCTGTTGGTGCTCCCTCTGGCCGTTTGCTGCGCTTTTGCTGCAATTCTCGTCGCGGTTTTCGGTGGCCCCGCCTGGCCGCTGGCGGCGCTCTCGTTGGGCCTTCTTCTTTTCGGTACGATCCTGCTGTTCCTCGGCCTCATCGGCGAGCAGGTGCGGCTGCTCGCCGAGCGGAGCCGCAATGTGCCGCTGGTGATCGAGGAGGAGCGAATCAACTTCNCCTCCCCCCATAGGGGGGAGGGGGTCGGCCGCTAAGCACTCGTGGCGCGCCTTCCCCGCCTTGTCGAAGCGCTTCTGGCGCTCGGCGTATTGGCCAGCCTCGTCTCTACGGCGCTGTTCTTCCGCGCCCACGGCTATCTGCCCCAGCCCTTCGTGTTCGACACCAATGACACCTTCATGGACTGGTTCAACACCGCCTATTGGGCGAACAACGCCGGGGCCTATGATGTGTGGCGCAGCATCTATCCGCCGCTGTCCTTCGTCTTTCTCGACCTCGCCAGCCTGCCGGGCTGCTATCTATCCTCTCCCTTCCATGCCCGGGATTGCGACGGCTTCGCCCGCTTCACCATCTACGCCCTCTATGCCCTGAATGTCTGGCTGGGCTGGCTGAGCTTTCGCCGCGCCGATCGCGCAACCGCGCCGATGCGGGCCATCGCCTTCGGGCTGGGGCTGCCGCTGCTGTTCACGCTGGAGCGCGGGAACCTGATCCTGGCGGCGCTTCCCTGCTTCATGCTCGCCCATGGCCCCTTGCTGCGCTCGGAAGGCTGGCGGGCGCTGGCCGTTGCCGCGACCATCAACTTCAAGCCCTATCTGCTGCTGCCGGCGCTCGGCCGCGCCTTCAGCCGCGAATGGCGGCCGCTGGAATGGGCCGGGCTCGCCACCATCGGGCTTTACCTGCTGACGCTGGCCGCCGTGGGCGGCGGCACGCCCGGCGAAATCGTCTCCAACACCGCCAACTGGATCGTCTATCAGGGCGGGCAGGTGTGGAACGAGGTGAATTATTCCACCAGCTACGCGCCGCTCCTGATGCTGCGGCTGGCGCCGATCCCGCTCCTCGATTTCGTGCCGTCGCAAACGGTGGAGCGGATCGAATGGCTGGTGCCGCTTATCATCCGCGCCAGCCAGGTGGTGGCGCTGCTGGCGCTGGCCGCCGCCTGGGTGCAGCCGCGCGCGCTTTCCCCGCAGCGGATCGCCGCGTTGCTGCTGGGAGTCTATCTCGTCACCCAATCGCCGGGCGGCTACACACAGGCCTTCCTGCTGTTTCTGGTGTTTCTCGAGCGATGGAAGGGCGCCGGGCCGATCGCGGCCATCGTTTCGGCCTATCTCCTCTGTCTGGTGGCGGACTGGCCGCTTGCCAGCATCCTCGAGCTGAACAGCAACGGCTGGCTTAGCGGCCGTCCGGTCATCCCCAGCTTCGGCCTGACCGCCGGGCATTTCCTGCGCCCCGGGCTCGTCGTGCTGATCCTCTGGGCGCTCAGCCTCGACAGTCTGGCGCGCGTCGCCCGCGCCCACCGGCTGCACCGCCCGACATTGGGGCTGGCATGAACCCGATACTGGAAGAGGATCTCGCCCGCGTGGGGGCAGCGCTGGCGCCGCTCTGGCCGCGCCTCAGCGGCGCGCGCCTCTTCATGACCGGAGGAACGGGCTTCATCGGCCGCTGGATGCTGGAGGTGCTGGCCCGCGCCGACACGGATGCGACGGTCACCCTGCTCAGCCGCAACCCTGCGGCCTTCGCCGCGCGCGCGCCGCATCTCGCCCGGCGGTTCGAGATGGTCGCGGGCGATGTGCTGGATTTCCTGCCTCCCTCCGGTCGCTTCACCCATGTCATCCACGCCGCGACCGACGCCAGCGCCGACCTGAACGCCCGCGACCCGCGCCGCATGTTCGACACCATAGTCACCGGCACCCGCCGCGCGCTGGACATGGCGGTGGCGTGCGAAACCCGGCGCTTCTTCTTCCTCAGTTCCGGCGCGGTCTATGGCCCGCAGCCCTGGGAAATCTCCCATGTGGGGGAGGACTGGCGCGGCGGCCCGGACCAATGCGACCCCCGCTCGGCCTATGGCGAAGGCAAGCGCGCAGCGGAAATGCTCTGCGCCATCTATGGCAGGCAATTCGGGCTGGATGTGGTGAACGCCCGCATCTTCGCGCTGCTCGGCCCGCTGCTGCCGCTGGACATCCATTTCGCCGCCGGCAACTTCATCCGCGACGCGATGACCGGCCGGACCATCCGCGTGCAGGGCAGTGGGCAGGCGGTGCGCTCCTACCTCTACGCCGCCGACCTCGCGCAATGGCTGTGGACGCTGCTGCTGGCCGGAGAAGCAGGCGCGGTGTTCAACATCGGTTCCGAGGAAGCCGTCAGCATCGCCGATCTCGCCCGCCGCACCGCTGGCCTGCTGGGCGGCCCCGGAGTCGAGATTCTCGGCCGCCCCGACCCCGGCTGGAATCCCGGCCGTTATGTGCCCTCCACCGCCGCCATCCGCGCGGCGCTCGGGCTTTTTCCCCGCATCGGCCTCGACGAGGCGATCCGGCGCACGGCGCTGGCGAATGGATGGACCCCCAGAGAGATCCCATGACGAAGATGAAGCTTTCCAACTGGCTCGCGCAGTTTCTGGCCGACAAGGGCATCGAACAGACATTCATGCTAACCGGCGGCGGCGCCATGCACCTCAACCATTCGCTGGGCACGCACCCGCGCCTGAAGACGTTGTTCACCCACCATGAGCAGGCGCTTTCGATGGCGGCGGAAGCCTATTACCGCCTGACCAACCGGCTGGCGGTGGTGAACGTCACCTCCGGCCCCGGCGGCACCAACGCCATCACCGGCGTCTATGGCGCCTTCGTCGATTCGATCGGCATGCTGGTGCTGTCCGGGCAGGTGAAATATGAAACCACCGTCCGCTCGACCGGCCTGCCGCTTCGGCAATATGGCGATCAGGAACTGGACATCGAGGAACTGGTCCGCCCGATCACCAAATATGCGGCGATGGTGACCGAGCCGGACAGCATCCGCTGGCATCTGGAAAAGGCGCTGCATCTGGCCGTCAGCGGCCGCCCCGGCCCGGTGTGGCTGGACATTCCGCTGAACGTGCAGGCGGCGATGATCGAGCCGGAGAAGCTGCGCGGCTTCGACCCGGCCGAACTGGACGAGCCGTGGCGGCAAACCGATTTGCAGGCGGCCGCGCGCGAAATACTGGCCCGCCTGCGCGCTGCGAAGCGCCCGGTAGTGTTCGCCGGTGGCGGGGTGCGGCTTTCGGGCGCGCATGCGGACTTCCTGAAGCTGATCGAGCGGCTGGGCGTGCCGGTCGTCACCGGCTGGAACGCGCATGACGCGCTGTGGAACGCGCATCCGCTTTACTGCGGCCGGCCGGGCACGGTGGGCGATCGCGGCGGCAATATGGTCACGCAGAGCGCCGACCTGCTGCTGGTGCTCGGCAGCCGGCTGAATATCCGGCAGGTGAGCTACAACTGGCAGAGCTTCGCCCGCGAGGCGTTCAAGATCTGGGTGGATATCGACCCGCTGGAATTGCAGAAGCCCAATGTGGTGCCGGACATGCCGGTGGTCGCCGACCTCAAAGACCTGATTCCGGCGCTGCTGGCCGAACCGGATGCCGGCCGAAGCGCGGAACAGGCGGAATGGCTGGATTGGGCGCGCGAGCGCGTCCGCCGCTTTCCCGCCGTGCTGCCCGATTATCGCGCGCATGGCCCGCTGATCCACCCCTATGTGGCGATGGACGAGCTGTTCCGGCAGCTCCAGCCGGAGGATGTCGTCGTCACCGGCAACGGCAGCGCCTGCGTCGTCAGCTTCCAGGCGGCGGAGATCAGGGAAGGCCAGCGGCTGTGGACCAACAGCGGCTGCGCCACCATGGGCTATGACCTGCCCGCCGCTATCGGCGTCGCGGCGGCGACCGGCGGGGACAAGCGGGTGATCGCCATCGCCGGCGACGGCTCGATCATGATGAACCTGCAGGAGATGCAGACGATCGCCGGCTATGGCTTCCCGGTGAAGGTGTTCCTGCTGAACAACAGCGGCTATGTGTCGATCTTCCAGACGCAGCGGAACTTCTTCAACGGCGTGGAAGTGGGCGGCGGGCCGAAGAGTGACGTCACCTTCCCCGATTTCGCCAAAGTGGCCGCCGCCTTCGGCTTCGCCTATTGTCGCGCGGCAAACCATGCGGAATTGCCGGGGGCGATCGCGCAGGCGCTGGCGACCGACGGGCCCGTGATCTGCGAACTGATGCTGGACGAGCATGTGGGCTTCGCCCCCAAGCTGGGCGCCAAGGCCCATCCGGACGGGCGGATCACCTCGCCGGCGCTGGAGGATCTGTCGCCGTTCCTGCCGCGCGAGGTGCTGCGCGAGAATATGCGGATAGAGCTGATGGACGAGGCATGAGGGAGAAGGCCCGCCGCCCCTTGCGCTTCCTGCTGGCGGGCGGCGTGAACACGCTGTTCGGCCTCGGCGTCTATCCGCTGCTGCTGGCGGTGGCGCCGGCCTTGCATTATCTCGTGGCGCTGGGGGTGGCGCAGATGCTGAGCCTGTGCTTCGCCTTCACCACACACAAGCTGTTCGTGTTCCGCTCGCGCGGCAATATACTGCGGGAATTTCTGGCCTTTTCCAGCTTTTACCTGTCCACTTACGCCGCGAACTGGCTGGCCCTGCCGCTGCTGGTGGAAGTGGCGGGCCTGAAGCCGGTGGTGGCGCAATTCTGCTTTGCCATCCCGGTGGTGGTCGGCAGTTACTTCTGGCACTCCCGCGTGAGTTTTCGAAGCCGTTCCTGAAACCGGGGGTGCAGGGGCGTCACGTCCCTGCCGGGGTAAAGGGGCGGAGCCCCTTCGAGCTTTCTTCTGCCGTCATCCGGCGACGGGGGATAGAGTCCGCCCCGCCGGAGGCAAGCGCAGCATAATCCGCGATCTGCCGCAAACTGATGCCGCGCGCATCCTCGCCGCCAGCCACCGCCTTGTGCCACGCCACCAGCCACTCCAGCGCCTGCTCCAGCCGCAAAGCCGGCCGCCAGCCAAGCGCCGCCTGCACCTTGGCGCAATCCAGCCGCAGCACGCCGGCCTCATGCGGGGAAGGGCCGGTGTCGGCCACCGGCGCCTCCCCCCCCCAGAGCGCGCGCATCCGCTCCACGATCCACGCCACGGCCCGCGCATCCTCGGGCGCCGGGCCGAAATTCCAGCCGTCGGCGAAGCGCGCCTCTCCGGCCAGCATCCGCTCGCCGATCATCAGATAGCCACCGAGCGCTTCCAGTACATGCTGCCAGGGCCGCACCGAACGCGGCGAGCGGATGCGGGGGGGCATGCCCGCCTCGAAGGCGCGCACCAGATCGGGCAGCAGCCGGTCGGCCGCCCAGTCGCCGCCGCCGAACACGTTGCCGGCCCGCACCGAGGCGATGGCCGGGCCTTCCGGGTAGGAACGCCGCCAGGCCGAGACCACCAGTTCGGCGGCGCCCTTGCTGCTGCTGTAGGGGTCGTGCCCGCCCATCGGGTCGCTCTCGCGATAAGGCCAGACCCATTCGCGATTCTCGTAGCATTTGTCGCTGGTGACGCAGACGACCGCGCGCACGCCGGGAACGCGGCGCGCGGCTTCCAGCAGATGCACGGTGCCCATCACATTGGTGGCATAGGTTTCCACCGGCTCGGCGTAGGACAGCCGCACGAGGGGCTGGGCCGCCAGATGGAAGACGATCTCCGGCCGTTCCGCCTCCACCGCCCGGCGCAGGCCATCCGGGTCGCGCACATCGCCTTCGTGGTGGCGGATCAGCTCGCCGATCCGCGCCGCCTCGAACAGGCTGCGGGCGGTGGGCGGCGGCAGGGCGAAGCCGGAAACTTCCGCTCCCAGCGCGTGCAGCCAGAGGCAGAGCCAGCTGCCCTTGAAGCCGGTATCTCCCGTGACCAGAACGCGGCGGCCCGCCCATGCGGCGCTCACCAGCGCTTCCATGGCGCGCGGTCGGTCTTCCAGAGCTCTTCCAGATAGAGCTTGTCGCGCAGCGTATCCATCGGCTGCCAGAAGCCGTCGTGGCGATAGCCCATCAGTTCACCGCCATGCGCCAGCGCTTCCAGCGGCCCGGTTTCCCAACTGGTCTGCGGCCCCTCCACGAGGTCGAGCACGGAAGGGTCGGCGACGAAGAAGCCGCCGTTGATCCGCCCGCCGTCTCCGGCCGGTTTTTCGCGGAAGCTGGTCACCCGTTCTTCCTCGAACTCCAGCGCGCCGAAGCGGCCGGGCGGGGTGACGGAGGTGATGGTCGCGCGCCGGCCATGGGCCTTGTGGAAGCGCACCAACTCGCCGACGTCGATATCGGCCACGCCGTCGCCATAGGTGAAGCAGAAGGGCTCGTCCGGGTCCAGATAGTCGCGCACGGCGGCGAGGCGGCCGCCGGTCATCGTCTCGGCGCCGGTGTCGACGAGGGTGATGCGCCAGGGCTCGCTACGAGCGTGGTGGACGTTGAGGCCATTGCCGCCGCGCAGGTCGATCGTGACATCGGAACTGTGCAGGAAATAATTGGCGAAATATTCCTTGATCAGCCAGCCCTTGTAGCCGAGGCAGATGATGAAGTCGTTGAATCCGCTGGCGGAATAGATCTTCATGATGTGCCAGAGGATCGGCTTGCCGCCGATTTCCACCATCGGTTTCGGCCTCACGACGGTTTCCTCGCCCAGGCGCGTGCCCAGGCCGCCGGCCAGAATTACGGTATGCATCGTTGCTCCACGTCTTGGCTTTCGACAGCATGACGGAACCGTTCGCCCCAGCCCGCAACACGCAACCGGCAACCCGGGGGGAAGCCTGGTTGCTGGCGCTGATAATGTGCGCGGGGGCGCTGCTGCGGCTGAATGGCATAGGCTTCGGCCTGCCGGCGCTGAACGACCCGGACGAGCCGCTGTTCATGACGACCGCGCTCGACATGCTGCGCAACAAAAGCCTGAATCCGCACTGGTTCGGCCATCCGGGGACTGTGACGCTATATAGCTTGGTGCTGGTCAGCCTGGGCGTGGCGGCGCTGGGCCTTGCGACAGGGCGTTTCGCGGATACCGACGCCTTCGTGGCGGCCGTCTATGCCGATCCCGGAATCCTCTTCCTGCCGGCGCGGATTTTCATCCTGCTCTGTGGGCTGGGCTGTATCTTTCTGCTCTGGCGGATCGGCCGGCGGATCGGCGGGGCGCGGCTCGGACTCGTCGCGGCGACGCTGCTGGCGGCCAGCCCGCTGCATGTCGGCTATTCGCAGCTCATCCGCACCGATGTGCAGGCGAGCCTCTTCATGCTGCTTTCGAGCAGCGCCGCGCTTTCCATCGTGGAGCATGGCCGGCGCGGCGACTATCTGCGCGCCGGCCTCTGGGCGGGGCTGGCCTGCGCCACCAAATGGCCGGCGGCGCTGGTCCTCGCCAATCCGCTCGGCGCGGCCTTATGGCGGCGCGGCGGCTGGCGGCGGATCGCGCTGCTGCTGGCGGCGGCGGCGGCCGGGCTGCTGCTGGCCTCTCCCTTCCTGCTTCTCGATCACCAGACATTGCTGCGCGACCTCGCCGGCGAAGCCCGCCCGGCGCACCCCAGCGCGACCGGGGAAGGGCCGATCGGCAATCTTCTCTGGTATCTGCGCGGGCCTTTGCGCACGGCGTTCGGCGCCGCCGGGCTGCTGCTGTCGGTGGCGGGTGTCGGCCTCATGTGGCGCAGGGCGCCGCAGGCGGCGACCGCGCTGTTCCCGGCGGCGCTGCTGCTGGCGGCGGTGATCGTGGCGCAGCCCCTGCGCTGGGAACGGTGGGTGGTGCCGCTGCTGCCTTATATGGCGCTGGCGGCGGCCTATGCCCTGTCCGCGCTTTCGAACGCCTTTCGCCTCCGCTTCGGGCGCAGGCTGCCATGGGCGGAAGCCGCCGGCCTGTTTTTGCTGCTGCTGCCGATGCTGCACGGCACGCTTTCCCGCGCGCGGGAACGGCAGAATGACACAAGGCAGATCGCGTCGGACTGGGTGCGCGCGCATGTCCCGCCGGGCAGCAGCATCCTGATCGAGCATGCCGCCTTCGATCTGTTCCAGGGCCCGTGGCGGTTCCGCTTCCCGCTGGGCGCGGCCGGCTGCGTCGACCCGAAGGCGGCGCTGGCCGGCAAGATCGGCTATGACAAGGTGGAGGCGCAACGGGTGGGCCGGCCGGTGATCGACCTCGGCAATGTCGCCCCCGAGCGCATGGAAAGCTGCCGCGCCGACTATGCCCTGTTCGTGAACTACGATCGCTACCGGCAGGAACCGCAGCATTTCCGCCGGGAACTGGAGCGTTACCGCGACGTGCTGCGCGGCAGTTGCGAGGTGAAGGTCGTGCGGCCGGAGGCCGGCGTGTCGGGCGGCTGGGCCGTGCGTATCCTGCGCTCCGGCCCCTGCCCTCAGCCGGCGCCGTAGAGCAGGTCTCCGGCGGTCGCGGGCGTGTCGCAGCCGGCGGCCGGAACCGCCGTCAGCACCTGTGGCAGCCCCAGCGCCCGCAACTGGTGCGCGGCGCCATGGCCATTTTCCACATGCCCCTGGCCCATCACGCCGACGGCGAGGGCCCCGGGGTGGGCGGCCAGCGCGTCGCGTAGGCCTTCAGCGAAGGCCCGGTCCCACACCGTCTGCGCGGCGATGAACCGCGCGACCGCCTCGGGGCTTGCCTCGCGGGCGTGCTGGCGGAACACGTCGGTCAGCGATTGCGCATAGGCTGGGTCCGGCTCGGCCGGCTTGCCGACCGGCGCGCCACCCGGAAAGCCGGCGGCGGCCTTGTCGAAGCCCTCGCGGCTGACCTGGCGGATGAAATCCCGGTCTATGTTGAGGGCGAGCATGGGAATCTTCCGCTCCCGCGCCAGGTCGAACAGCGGGCGATAGGCGTCGAAGTCGTGCCGCCACAGCTCCGCCCAGCGGCTCTTCTCGAAAAAGGCTTCCGGCGTCAGTTCGCCGGCCACCCACTGGTCCAGCACCGACTGCATGGAGCGCGGCAGATATTCGATTCCGATCACCACCGGCTGGCCGGAATCGAGAAGCGCGCGGATCGTCTGCGCATGCCATTGGTGGTGGGCCGGAGTGGCGTGCTTCTCGCCCAGCAGCAGCACGCGGTTGGCGCGGATCGTCTGCAGCGCGGCGTCGGCGGCGAGAGGCGCGCTTCCCGCCTGCCACTGCCCGGCCGGCACGCAGACGCCTTCGGCAAGGGCGGGAAAGGCCAGCAAAGCCAGCAGCAGTACCAGCGATTTCATATGTCGTCCTTTCAAGCCGCCTGCGGCACAAGCCCGGCGGCGGACCGGCTGTCCAGCCCGTAAAGCCCGGCGATGCGCTCCGCCGTCAGCAGCTCGGCGGGCGGGCCGTCGCCGACGATGGCGCCCGATTCCATCAGCAGCAGCCGGTCCGCCACGCGCGCCGCCAGCGCCAGATCGTGCAGCGAGACGATCACCGTCGCGCCGTTCCTCGCCGCGCGGCGCAGCACGTCGGCGAGCGCGAACTGGTGGCGATAATCGAGACCGCCGGTGGGCTCGTCCAGCAGCAGCAGCGGCCGTTCCATGGCGCGGGCCTGCACCAGAATGCGGGCGATATGGGCGCGTTGCTGTTCCCCGCCCGAAAGCCGGGTGACGGGGCGGGCCGCCAGATGCCGCAGGTCCATGTCGAGGATCGCGTCTTCCACCAGCCGCTGCCCGTCCGGGCGGCTGGCGGCGATGCCGTGCGGGTGGAGGCCCATTTCCACCACCTGCCGCACGCTGAAATCGAAGGCCACCCCGGCGCGCTGCGGCAGCATGGCCCGGCGGCGGGCGCGGCTTTCCAGCGAGACCTGCGCCAGCGGCTCGCCGTCCAGCAGCAATTCGCCCCGGCTAGGCAGCAGTTCGCCGCAGAGCGTGTCGAGAAGAGTGGACTTGCCGGCGCCGTTCGGCCCGGCCAGCGCCACCACCTCGCCGGCGGCGAAAGCCAGCGTCACGCCGGAAAGCACCGGGTTCGCGCCCCGGCGGACGTGGATGTCGCGCGCCTCGATCCTCACGACAGGCCCCGCGCGTTCTTCAGCAGCATGGCGATGAACAGCGGCGCGCCGACCAGCGCGGTGACGATGCCCACCGGCACTTCCGCCGGCAAGGCGATGAGACGGCCGACGAGATCGGCGGCGGAAAGCGCCAGCGCTCCGCCCAGCGCCGCCAGCGGCATCAGCGCCCGGTGCGCCGGGCCGACGGCAAGGCGCACCATGTGCGGCACCACCAGCCCCACGAAGCCGATGATCCCGGAAATGGAAACGGCGGCGCCCACGGCCACCGCCGTCAGCAGCCCCAGCCGGCGGCGCAGGCGGTCGGTGTCGATGCCCAGATGTCGCGCTTCGGCCTCCCCCAGCGCCAGCAGGTCGAGAAGGCGCGCGGTCCGCATCAGCCCGAAGGCGGCGAGCGCCATCAGCAGCAGCGCCGGGCCCAGCACCGGCCATTCCACCTGCGCGAAGGAGCCGAGCAGCCAGATGGAAAGGGCGCGCATCTCGGTGTCGGTGCCCATGAAGGTGGCAAGGCCGATCACCGCCGCGCCGATCGCGTTCACGCCGATCCCCACCAGCAGCATCAGCACCGTCGCCCCCGGGCCGCCACGCCGGCCGAGCGACAGCACGGCCAGGATCGCCAGCAACGCCCCCAGAAAGGCAAGCCCCGGAAGCAGGAAGGGTTGCAGCCAGGCGATGGCGACAAGCGGCGCCAGCAGCGCCGCGCCGAACACGAACCAGACGGCGGCGCCCATCGCCGCGCCCGTGGAGACGCCGAGCAGGCCGGGCTCGGCAAGCGGGTTGCGGAACAGCGCCTGCAACGCCGCGCCCGCCAGCGCCAGCGTCGCCCCCACCGCCAGAGCCGAAAGCAGGCGCGGCAGGCGGATTTCCCGCAGCACCATCACATTGCCGGCGTCCCCCTCGCCCAGTCCCAAGGCGCGCAGTCCCAAAGCGTCCAGCATGTCGGCGGTGGAAATGGGCACCGCGCCGAAGCGCAGGTTCAGCAGCACCGAAAGCGCCAGCAGCCCGGCCAGCACCACGCCGGCAAGGGCAGGGCGCGCCAGCCGGACCGGCGGGTTCGCGGCGATCGTCGCCACCTCAGCGCGTCTGCTGCGCGAGCTTCGCCACCGCTTCCGGCAGGCGCGGCCCGAAGTTCAGCGCCGCCAGACTGTCCACCACGATGATCCGCCCGGCCGTCGCCGCCGGCGTGCGCGCCAGCGCCGGATCCTTGCGGATGGCGTCCAGGCCGCCGGCCAGCCCCAGCACATGGCTGGGAATCAGGATATAGTCGGGCTTGGCGGCCAGCGCGCCTTCGGCCGAAAGCGGCTTGTAGCCGCTGCCGGGAAAGGCGTTGGTGCCGCCCGACAGGCGGATGAAGCTGTCGCCGGCCGTCTCCGATCCGGCCGCGAGCAGCCGGCCCGGCGCCTGCGCCAGAAGCAGCAGCATGCGCGGCTGGCGCGGGTTCGCCGGCACCTTCGCCAGCCGGGCGGCGATGTCGGCCGCCAGCTTCTCCCCTTCCGCCGTGCGGCCGGTGGCGGCGGCCACGGTGCGCACCTTGGCGGAGACGCCGGCGGGCGTGTGCGGCGATTCCAGCCGAACCACCTTCACTCCGGCGCTTTCCAGCTTCGTCAGCACCGTCGCCGGGCCGGCGCCGTCGGCGGCGATCACCAGAGTCGGCTTCGCGGCGAGGATCGGTTCGGGCGCGAGCGCGCGGAAGTAGCCGAGCTTCGGCAGCTTCGCGGTGCCGGCCGGATACATGGAAGTGTCGTCCACCCCGACGATCTCGTCGCCCTTGCCCAGCGCGTAGAGGATCTCGGTCGCGTCGCTGCCCAGCGAGACGATGCGCTCCGCCGCCAGCGCGGCGCCGGGCGCCGCCAGCAGCAGCGCGGCAAGGAGGCAGGCAAGCAGCCGCTTCATGCGAGGCTTTCCACTTCGCGCACCAGCGCCTGCCAGCTTTCCAGTTCGGGAAGGCCGGGTTTGCGCTCGCCGAAGAACTGGGCGATCAGCTCGCCCTCGGCGTCGAACAGCTCGATCGAGTGCACGGCGCTGTCCTTCTGCGGCTTCCAGACGGCGAAGGCGCGGGCGATATGGTCGGTGCGCAGGTGCAGGTTGAAGCCCTTGTCCAGCACGTTCAGCCACGGCCCCATCACCTTGATGTTGCGAACCGGGCCGCTGTGGATCTGGATGCAGCCCCTGTTGCCGACGAAGCACATGATCGGCACTTCGCGCGCCGAGGCCTGCTCCAGAACCGTGCGGATCGCGTCCGCCGGCACTTCGCGGGCGTAGGGGGCGCCGACCAGCCGCATCGCCTGCTCCCGGCCGACCTTCAGCTTCTTCAGCAGCGCGAAGAAGTCGTGCACGTCCTGCAGCTTCGCCCAGCCGTCGCGCAGGGCTTCGAGGTCGATCTCGCTATCCGGGCGGTCGGCGACCGGCACCGGCGCCGGGGAGACGCTGAGCGGCCCAGCGTCGGCGTCGGTGAAATCGGCCACCAGCCGGTCGAAGGCGGCCATGTCGGTCGCCGGGCGGGCGAACAGCTTGAACACGGCGACGCCGCTGGCGTCGAAGAACTGCAGGCTGCGGCGCACCGAGCCATCGTCCAGCCGGCGGGAAACGGCGAAGCCCGAAACCCAATGGTTCAGGAAGATGCGCAGGTCGATGTCGTGGTTCAGCACCACGCCCATCACCTTGCCCAGATCGACATGGTCGAAGCGGCCGTCCTTCTCGTGCACGCAGGAGGCGTTGCGGGTCAGCACCATCACCTCGCCCAGCTCGGGCATGCGGCGGATGATGTCGGCGGCGGGAAGCCGCAGGCGGACGGCGTCACCGGCTTCCTGCCGGGCGATCAGCTCGCCTTCGGAAATGCCCAGCTCGGCGGCGCGATCGACCGGGCGGACGGTGCGGGCGGCCGCGGCCAGCGCGGCGGTGGAGTCTGCCGCGCTCTGCGCGGCGGCGGAATCGGAAACGGGGGAGGAGGCGGACATCGGCAGCTTTGCGCTTTCTGCAACAGTGGATGTGAAATCGCAGATGCCACTATTGAGAGTCACTTGCAATCTTGTCTCGCCGCTTGCATGGAGCCGCTAATGAGAACCGCTAGCAGATAGCGGATTGCGAAAGGAAAAAGGATGAACCGCACCAAGGGGTCGCCGGCCGGGATCGCCGGGCTTTTGAGGACCCTTTCCCTGCTTCCGATGCTGGCGATGGCCGTTGCGGCGCAGGCCGAAGCCGATGCCGCCGCCGATACCGCGCCCGCCGACTCGCAGCTTCTGCCGATCACCGTCACCGCCACCCGCGCGCCCGTGTCGCTGCTGGAAGCGCCGGCCACCGTCACCGTGATCGACGCCGAGGAAATGGCCGACAATATGGTCAGCGACATCCGCGACCTCGTCCGCTTCGAGCCCGGCGTTTCCGTCCGCCGCGCGCCCGCCCGCTTCGGCGCCGCCTCCGGTTCCACCGGCCGCGACGGCAATTCGGGCTTCAACATCCGTGGTCTGGACGGCAACCGCGTGCTGCTGCTGGTGGATGGAATCCGCGTGCCGGACGGCTTCGATTTCGGCGCCCAGCTGGCCGGCCGGGGCGACTATGTCGATCTGGCGCTCATCAAGCGGGTGGAAATCCTGCGCGGGCCGGCCTCGGCGCTCTACGGCAGCGACGGCCTTGCCGGCGTCGTCAGCTTCCTGACCGCCGACCCTCAGGATTTCCTGAAGGACGGCCGGAATATCGCCGGAATGGCGCGCGGCGGCTATGAAAGCGCCGACGACAGCTGGTCGGCGACGGGCGTGCTCGCCGGGGGCACCGGGGCGCTTTCGGCCATGGTCGCCTACACCCGGCGGCAGGGCCATGAACTGAAGAACATGGGCGAGAACGACGCCCCGAACTCCACCCGCACCAAGCCGAACCCGCAGGACATCAAGTCCGACTCGGTGCTGGCGAAGCTCGTCTATGATGTCGGCGGCGGCCACAGCCTGCGCGCCACCTACGAGCATCTGAGCGACCGGGTGGACACCGACGTGCTGAGCGGCCGCGCTCCGAACCCGATCGCCGGCACCGCCGTCATCGACCTCCAGGCCTTCGACCGGGTGAAACGCGACCGCGCCTCCCTCGACTGGCGCTATGTGGGCGACGGTCTGGTCGAAAGCGCGCAGGTCACAGGCTATTGGCAGCAGGGGCGCAACCGCCAGGAATCGCACGAGGACCGGCTGACCGCCGCCGACCGCACCCGGATCAACACCTTCGACAACCGCGTCTGGGGCGCGGCCGGCGACGTGACCCTGGGCTTCGACACCGGCGGCGTCAGCCACCGGCTCTCGGCCGGGGGAGACATGAGCTTCACCAGGCAGGAAGGCCTGCGCGACGGCACCGTGCCCACGGCGCCCGACGTCTTCCCCAGCCGCGCTTTCCCGGTGACGGACTATACGCTGGTCGGCGCCTTCGTCGGCGACGAGATCCGCTTCGGCGACAGCGGCCTGATCCTGTTCCCGGCGATCCGCTTCGACCATTTCAAGCTGGACCCGCAGGACGACCCGCTGCTGCCCGATTTCCAGGGACTCGAAACGTCCGGCTCGCGCTTCTCGCCGAAGCTGGGCGTGACTTGGCGGGTGTCGGAGGGCTTCTCGCTCGTCGGCTCCTACGCGCGGAGCTTCAAGCCGCCGGCGCCGGGGCAGATGAACCAGTTCTTCGAGAATCTGACCTCGCCATTCGCCGCCTACAAGGTGGTGCCGAACCCCGAGCTGAAGCCGGAAACCAGCGAGAGCTTCGAAGGCGGAATCCGCATCGCCTCGGGGCCGGTGACGGGCATGGTGACGGCCTTCACCGGACGCTACAAGAATTTCATCAGCCGCGAGGCGGTGGGCGGAACCGGCAGCATCAGCAATCCGCTCCTCTTCCAGTTCATCAACCTCGAATCCGCGAAGATCCATGGGGCGGAAGCGCGCTTCTCGGTGGTGCCGGTCGCGGGCGTGACTCTGGACGGCGCCATGGCCTGGGCCAAGGGCACGACCGACCGCGACGGGGTGGAAGCGCCGCTGGAGTCGATCGACCCCCTGAAGTTCGTGCTGGGCGCGGGCTGGGACGACAGCGAACAGCGCTTCGGCGGGCGGGTGATCGCCACCTTCGTCGGCGCCAAGGAGGCGCGGCTGACGAGCACCATTCCGTCCGACGGCCACACGGTGATCGATCTCACCGCCTATGCGAAGCTGGGCGAGCATTTCACCCTGCGCGCCGGCCTCTTCAACCTGCTCGACGAGAAATATATCGAATGGTCGGACCTCAGGAACCTTGCCGACACCGCGGCCAATCGCGCCGTAATGGACGCCTGGACCCAGCCGGGCCGCAATCTGAGCGTATCGCTGACAGCGCGCTTCTAGGTTGGGAACCCATATAAGCCACTGTTGTATTTTCCCGTCACCCCGGGCTTGACCCGGGGCCCAGCTTTTCTGCTGGCGCCGAGCTTGAGGAAGAAAGCGGGACCCCGGGTCAAGCCCGGGGTGACGAAGGATAAGAGAGGTGCCGAAGGGGAATTTGAGTCCCCGACCTAGATAGCTGCCTGAGCGGCCGGCGGCGCCCTTCCGAGGGGGGCCGCCGGCACCGCCTTCAGCCCGTCCGCTGAAAGAGGAGGGCGAGGTTGTTGGCCGGAAGCGCGTGGCGGGCAACCGGCCGCAGGCCGTGGGCGAGGCCCGCGCCTTCCACCTCGTGCCGCCAGCGCAGGCCCCATTCGGGATCGCGCGCTTTCAGGCTGGCGTCGAAGGCCAGATTGGAAGCGGCGGTTTCCACGCCTTCCTCCAGATAAGGCCCATAGATCAGAAGGCGCGCGCCGGCCGGCAGAACGCGGGCCGCGCCTTCGAACAGGCCGAGCGTCGCCGTCCATGGGCTGATATGCAGCATGTTGATGCAAAGCGCTGCGTCCGCCCGCTCGATCGGCCAGCGCAGGGGCGCGGTGGCGTCCAGTTCCATCGGCGGCAGGATGTTGGAAAGGCCGCTGTCGGCCACATGCGCGCGGATGGAAGCGCGGGCTTCGGCCGACGGATCGCTCGGCTGCCAGTAAAGGCCGGGCAGAGCCCGGGCGAAATGCACTATATGCTCGCCGGAGCCGCTCGCCACTTCCAGCACGAGGCCTTCCGCCGGGAAGGAGTCGCGCAGCAGTTGCAGGATCGGCTCCCGATTGCGCCGCGCCGCCGGGGAGGAAAGCCGCGCCTCCCTCATGCGCCGATCCAGAGGATCAGCGCCGTCACCACCAGAAGCTGCCAGCCGGTCTGCGCCAGCAGAGTGAGCGCCAGCGTCGGCCGGGCGGCGCGCAGTTCGCCGAAGCCGGTCTTCAGGCCGATGGCGCCCACGGCCGCCGTCAGCAGCCAGGCGGCGGCGGTGCCGGCCAGTTGCGACACCTGCGGCGGCAACAGCGCCGTGGAGGTGACGACGGCGAACAGGAAGAACAGCACCAGGAAGGTCGGCGGCCGGACCGCGCGCCAGCGGCGGCCGGCCTGCGCGTCGCCGCTGCCCAGGAAGGCGAAGGCGATCCCCGTCACCACCGGCAGCAGGCAAGCGACCCGGATCATCTTCACCGTCACCGAGCGGACGCCCACCTCCTCGGAAACGGCGAAGCCGGCGCCCGCCACCTGCGCCACGTCGTGGATGGCGCCGCCCAGCAGCAGCGCGGTGGCGCCGGGGCTGAAATCCAGCGCCCGAGCGATCAGCGGATAGCCGAGCATCGCCGCTGTCGACATCAGCGAGACGATGAGGATCACCAGCACCGTCTCCCGCTCCAGCCCCGGCCGGCGCGGCACGGCGGCGGAGGCGGCGAGCGCGGCGGACGCGCCGCAGATGGCGACCGAAGTCGCGGAAACGGTGGCGAGGTCGGCCGGCTGGCGCAGCAGCCGGGCGATGCCGATCCCCCCCAGCACCGTCGCCGCGACCGAGGCCAGCACCAGCGCCAGCGCCGGCCAGCCGAGCGCCAGAAGATCGTCCGCCACCACCCGGAAGCCCAGCAACGCCACGCCGGCGCGCAGCACGGTGGCGGAGGTGAAGCCGATCCCCGGCGCCGCCCAGGCCGTCAGCCGTGGAAGCGCCAGCCGTGTCGCCATGCCCAGCGCCAGCACCACCAGCATCGCCGGCAGGCCGGCAAACGCGCTTGCCAGCAGCGCGAGCTTGGCGATCAGCGCGCACAGCAGCAGGCCGCCGGCAAAGGCGGAGGGGAATCGGCGGCGGGCGGCTTCGGTCATATGGTCTCAGCGATGGCCGGCGCGGAAGCGGGCCAGGCCATCCTCGATCACGTGGGCGATCTCGGCTCGCTCGGCCGGGGACAGAAAGGCGCCGAGCGGATGCCGGGCGCCGCGCGCCGTCAGCCACAGCCGGTTGCTGCCCTCGCCCTGCGACTCCAGTTCCACCTTGGCCCAATAGGGCTCGATCCGCATGCGGCGGACGGGGCCGTGCGGCTGGATGCGGATCAGTTCCAGCCCGTCCGAATCCAGCCGCAAATGTTCGGACTGGCGGCCGGAGCGTTTTGATTCCCCAAGCGCCCACCAGAGCAGGCCGAGGTCGAGCAGCATGAAGGGCAGGATCGGCCAGGCGCCAAGGAACAGGAAGCGCAGCCCCATCAGCCCGAACAGCAGCGCCACGCCCGCCAGCAGCAGCCACATCTGCCGGGGCTGCATCGGCCGGCTGGGGCGCAATTCCAGATCGAAGATGGCGGGCTTGCGGGGCGGCATGGCCCTGCTCTAGCAGCAGCCATGCGCGAAGCAAAACGCCCCCGATCCACCGCGAAACGCCTGCCGCAGGCCGAGGTGGACGCCATCTTCGACATCCTGGGCGCCGCCAACCCGGACCCGAAGACGGAGCTGGAGTTCGTGAACCCCTACACGCTGCTGGTGGCGGTGGTGCTGTCGGCGCAGGCGACCGATGTCGGGGTCAACAAGGCCACCCGCCAGCTGTTCCAGGAAGTGCGGACGCCCGAGCAGATGCTGGCGCTGGGGCTGGACGGGCTGAAACGGCATATCCGCACCATCGGCCTCTTCAACGCCAAGGCGGCGAACGTCATCCGCCTGTCGGAACAGCTGATCGAAAAGCATCATGGCGAAGTGCCCCGCGCCGAGGCGGAACTGGTGGCGCTGGCCGGCGTCGGCCGCAAGACCGCCAATGTCGTCCGCAACGAAGCCTTCGGCGAGCCGACGCTGGCGGTCGACACCCATGTGTTCCGCGTGGCGCACCGCATCGGCCTTTCCGCCGGCAAGACCCCGGATGCGGTGGAGCGTGACCTGCTGGCGCAGGTGCCCGCCCGCTGGGCGCGGGCGGCGCACCACCTGCTGATCCTGCATGGCCGCTATCTCTGCAAGGCCCGCACGCCGGAATGCTGGCGCTGCCCGATTGCAACGCTCTGCCGTTTCACGGCAAAGTCGCTGCAACCGCCGGCGCAAAGGCTGGCCACCCCGGGGAGAGCCTGAATGAGGAAATCCATTGCATTCCTGCCGGCCATGGCTTTGCTGGCCGCCTGCTCCAGCCAGCCACCGCGCCAGCCGCAGCCCATGGCGCCCGCCGGCGATCCGCTGAGCTGCATCCAGACCAACCGTATCCGCAGCACCCAGATCGTCGACGACCAGACGGTGGATTTCCGCATGTCGGACGGCACGATCCTGCGCAACACGCTGCCCAACAACTGCCCCGGCCTCAGGATGGCGAACGCCTTCAGCTACAGCAGCAGCCAACCGCGGCTCTGCAGCGTGGACGTGATCCGCGTGCTCAACACCTCGGGCGGGCCGCGCCTCGGCGCCGCCTGCGGCCTTGGCCAGTTCGTGCCGGTGAAGCCGGCCGGGGAAAACGCTCCGGCCGGCTGACCGGCCTCAATGCACCTGAAGCGCGACGGCGGTGGCTTCGCCGCCGCCGATGCAGAGCGAGGCGACCCCCGTGCCGCCGCCGCGCTTCTGCAAGGCGTGAATCAGCGTGACGAGGATTCGCGCGCCGGACGCGCCGATCGGATGGCCGAGCGCCGTCGCCCCGCCGTTCACATTCACCCGGTCGTGCGGGATGCCCAGTTCGCGCATGGCGACCATGGTGACGACGGCGAAGGCCTCGTTCACTTCGAACAGGTCGATGCCCTCCACCGTCCAGCCCAGCCGCTCGACCAGCTTGCCGATGGCGGGAACCGGGGCGGTGGTGAAAAGCGCCGGCTTCTGCGCGTGCACGCTGTGGCCGAGGATGGTGGCGATGGGGGAAAGCCCGCGCGCCTCGGCGGTTTCCCGCCGCATCAGCACCAGCGCCGCGCCGCCATCCGAGATGGAGCTGGAATTGGCCGCCGTCACCGTGCCGTCGGCCGCGAAGGCGGGCTTCAGGTGCGGGATCTTCTCCGGCCTTGCCTTGCCAGGCTGCTCGTCGATCAGCACATCCCCGGCCTTGGTGGCGACGGCGGTGATTTCTTTCACGAAGCTGCCGTCGGCGATCGCCCGCTGGCTGCGGGCCAGCGATTCCAGCGCGAAGGCGTCCTGCGCTTCCCGGGTGAACTGGTAGGCGCGCGCCGTTTCCTCGGCGAAGGTGCCCATGGCGCGGCCGGGTTCATAGGCGTCTTCCAGCCCGTCCAGGAACATATGGTCCATCACCCGGCCATGGCCCATGCGGTAGCCGCCGCGCGCCTTGGGCAGCAGATAGGGGGCGTTGGTCATGCTCTCCATGCCGCCGGCGGCAACGATGCCGGCGCTCCCGGCCTTCAGCGCGTCGTGCGCGTCCATCACCGCCTTCATGCCCGAGCCGCACATCTTGTTGAGCGTCACGCAGGCGGTGCCGAGGTCGAGGCCCGCCTTCAGTGCCGCCTGCCGCGCCGGCGCCTGGCCGAGGCCGGCGGGCAGCACGCAGCCCATCACCACCTGCTCCACGTCGGTCGCGCCAAGCCCGGCGTCGGCGACGGCGGCCTTCAGCGCGGCGGCGCCGAGGTCCGGGGCGGTCACGTCGCGGAAGTCGCCCTGGAAGCCGCCCATGGCGGTGCGGCGGGCGGAGACGACGACGATATCGGAAGAAGCGCTCATCGGATGAAGGTCCTTTCGGGGGAGAGGCTGAGGTGCCGCAGCGAATGGCTGCCGCCGGGGTTGGGGGCAATGCCCGAAATGCGGGGGGAAACGAGCGACCAGCCCAGCGGCTGGACCAGGCCGATGACCGCGCCATCCTCCGCCCAGAGCCGTTCGGCCGCCGCCAGCTTCGAAAGCCGCTCGGCGCGAGTCGCGGCGTTCCAGCTTTCCGCCACCAGCTCGTCCGCCTCGGGCAGGCAGACGCCGTGGCGGTTGCGGTTGCAGAGGTTGGGCAGCAGGAAGGGCAGCGGCGAGTCGATGGGTGTGTCGCGGCGGACGAGGGCAAGGTCGAAATCGCCTTCCCGGATCGCCTTCAGATGCGCTTCCGGGCTGCGGCGGGCCAGATTCAGTTCCACGCCGATCGCCGCCAGATCGGCGGCGACGGCTGTCAGCAGGCGCGCTTCCGCCGGGCTGCTGGTGACGGCGACGGTGAATGTCAGCCCTGGCGGCGCCTCATCCCCGGTCGCGGCCGGCGCCTGCCGGGCTTCGGCCAGCAGCCGGTCCGCTTCCAGCTGGCGGGACGCGAAGGGCAGGTCCACCCAGTCGGGCCGGGGCGGGGTGTAGCCGGCGATGTTGCCCGGGGAAAGCGCCGCCACCGGGGAGGCCGCCTGTGTTCCGAACAGCCCTTGCGCCAGCGAATCCCGGTTGATCGCCAGTTGCAGCGCCCGGCGGACGTTGCGCTCGGAAAGGCCCGGCCGGCGGTGGTTCACCAGCAGCAGCAGCCCGGCGCGCGGGCGTTCCAGCATCAGCGTGTCGCGCTTCGCCGTCACTCTGGCGGTGCCAAGCCCGTCCAGACCGCCGCCGAGCACCAGCAGCGTTTCCCCGCGGTTGAAACGACGAATGGATTCTTCCACGCTGTGGGAAGCGACGATCGCGCCCTCCATCTCGACGGTGTCGGCGGCAAAATAATCCTTGTTGCGCAGAAGGCGCGTGCCGAGAGGCGCAGGCGGTTCTCCCGCATCGGGAACAGGCGCGGCTTGCAGCAGAAAGGGGCCGATGCCGGCGTTGTGCCTGGGGCTGCGGATCGCCAACTGCGGAGTCGCCAGCAGCTCCAGCAATTCCGGCTGCGGCGTGGAGAGCTGGATTTCCACCACCGTTTCCAGCGGCGCGTTCACCTGCGTCACGCCGGCCAGCAATTCGGCGACCTGCGGCCCGGCCTTGCCCTTGCGGGCGGCTTCGATCGCCGCGACCGCGTGCGTGGCCCCGATCGGCGTGCCGTCCGGGAAATGCGCCGGCCGCAGGCGGAATACGATGGAGCGGCCCTCGTCGAACACGCGCCAGCTTTGCGCCAGCGCCGGCACGACGCGCCCGGCCGGGTCCAGCGCCGTCAGTCCGGCGGAAACCGCGTCGGCGACGATGGCGCGCTGGGCGCGCGGGCCGATGGCGTCGACGACCAGCGGCGGCTGCTCCCCCGCGCCCGGGCGGCAGGCCGCCAGCAGGAGGGCGGCGAGGGCAAGGAAAGGCTGGATCGCGCGCATTGCGTGCCTCCGTTCGCGCAAAGAAAGGCGGGTGGCAAGCTCTGTCGGGGCTGATATGAAGGCGGCCATGCTTTCCGTTTCGAACGATATCGCCGGTCTCGTCGGCCGAACGCCGCTGGTGCGGCTGAAAGGCCCCTCCGAACGCACCGGCTGCGACATCTATGGCAAATGCGAATTCCTGAACCCCGGCGGTTCCGTGAAGGACCGCGCGGCCCTGTGGATCATCCGTGACGCGGAGGGGAATGGCACGCTGAAGCCCGGCGGCATCATCGTCGAAGGCACGGCGGGGAACACCGGCATCGGCCTTGCGGTGATCGGCGGCGCGCTCGGCTACCGCACCGTCATCGTCATGCCCGAGACGCAGAGCCAGGAAAAGAAGGACGCGCTTCGGGCCCTGGGCGCGGAACTGGTGCTGGTGCCGGCCACCAGCTACGCCAACCCCGGCCATTATGTGCACACCTCGCGCCGGCTGGCGGCGGAAACGCCGGGCGCCATCTGGGCCAACCAGTTCGACAATATCGCCAACCGGCTGTCGCACATCAAATCCACCGCGCCGGAAATCCTGGAGGCGCTGGAGGGCGGGGTGGACGGCTTCATCTGCGCCGCCGGCACCGGCGGCACGGTCGCCGGCGTCGGGCTGGGGCTGAAGGAAGGCAATCCCGACATCGTCGTCGGCCTCGCCGATCCGGACGGCGCCTCGCTCTACAACTGGTTCGCCAACGGCGAGCTGAAGGCGGAAGGCTCCAGCGTCGCCGAAGGCATCGGCCAGAGCCGCGTCACCGCCAATCTGGAAGGGGCACCGATCGACATCGCCTTCCGCGTGCCCGATCTGGAGGCCTTCCCGATCCTCTACGAGCTGATGGCGCGCGACGGCCTGCACCTGGGGCTTTCCAGCGCCATCAATGTCGCCGGCGCCGAGCGGCTGGCCCGCCACATGGGGCCGGGCAAGCGCATCGTCACCATCCTGTGCGACAATGGCAGCCGCTATCTTTCCACCATCTGGAATCCCGAATGGCTGGAAGCGCGCGGGCTGCCGCTTCCGCCCCGGCGGCAGCCGGGGATCTGAGCTTCGCCGGCAAAGGGTCGGCAAAGGGAATGCCAGTTTTTCGACAAGGCTCGACTTTGCCGTGAACCGTTGCTAAAATGCATCATATGGATCGCGTGCGAGTTGGCCTCTCGGGTCTTGGCGTCGTATTCCTGCTGACGCTCGGCGTTTCGCTGGCGTTTGGCGGGCGCGATGCCCCAACCCCGCTGATCGAGAGCCTGAAGGAGCCGGGCGAGCCCCTGGCGCAGCTCGGCGTGGCGCCCGGCAGTGAAAAGGCTATGGGCGGTGAAAAGACGGAGGAACCGTCCCACCCGCACATCGTGGTCCCCCCCGCGACGCCGGAAAGCGCGCTCGTCCCGCCCGGCAATGGCGCGGTGAACGAAAGCCCCGTGCGCACACCTCCCGGCCAGCGCGCCGACGAGGTGGTCATCGCCATCTGACATCCGGCCGGCCGGCGCGCCTTGGATACCCGCCGCCTGGTTCTGGCGCTGCTTCTGGTGCCCCTCGTCGTTTTCGGCTTTCTGGCCGTGCGCGACCAGGCCGGCCGCGAACGCCTGCTGCCGCGTTTCGATCCGGCCGATGTCGCGCGCCTGGAGTTGTCGCGGGGCGGCGAGGCGCTGGAACTGCGGCGCGCTCCAAGCGGCGAATGGACGATCCCGTCCGCGGCCGACGTGCCGGGCGATCCCGCGCGGATCGAGGCCGCGCTCGACCGGCTGGCGCGGCTGGACGGCCGGCCGATGGAAGCGAAAGCGCCGCGCCCGAACCGCGAGCCCGTGCGCCTGCGCCTGCTCGACGAACAGGGAAAGCCGCTGGCGGAGGCCGCCTTCTGGAGCCGGGAAGCCGAGGCGCTGCCCGATGGCCCGCGGCTGGCGATGGAGAAGCCGCCGGCCCTGCCGCTCTGGCCGTCCGCATGGTCCAGCCAGCAGCCCCCGCGCATCGATCCGGCCGGCGTCGTGAAGGCCGAGCGGCTGACGCTCGCCGGGCCGCAGCCGCTGACCGATTCCGAAACGGCGGAGGTGGCGACGCTGCTGGGCCAGCTTTCGCCCGTGGGCTTCGTGGCGGGCAGCCGCATCGACTGGAAGGGCGCGCGGCTGCTGCGCGTGACGCTGGTCGACGGGTCGTTCATCGATCTGGCGCAGGTGCCCGATGGCGAAGGGCGTTACTATCTGCGCCTCGCTTCCGACACCGATGCCGGGGTGCGCGCCACGCGGCGGCTGGCCTTCAGGGTTTCGAAGCCGCTGCCATGAGGTAAGTTCCGAACAGAGTTATCCACAGTCATTTACATTTTCCGTGCCGGAATCCGGCTTTGGAAAAGCGCCTGTTTTTCAATCTATTGCGACGAAGAGCCCGAATCCGACCATAAAATCCCATTGAATACCCATGAAAGCCCATGCTATCCCTTTTCCACAGGGATCGGCGTGCGGCCGGCCGCTGTTTCCAGGCACTCCCCCGCCTGAAGCGAGCGGCGGCGCAGGCACGGTCCCTGAAAGAGGGGATCCGTCATTCGCGGCTATTTTTCAGGGACTTATGTGAACGGGGTCGATGCCAAGCATCGGCTCTCCGTTCCGTCGTCCCTGCGCGAGACGATCGAGGCGCGCAGCCAGACGAAGGCGCTGGTGCTGAGTCCCGCCGAGCACGCGCCCTGCCTGATCGGCTATGACGTCAGCTATTTTTCCCGCATCGAGGCGCGGCTGGAAGCGGAGTTCGCGCAGGACTTCGGGCCGGGGCGCGGGCAGAAGGCGCGCATGCTGTTCGCCATGGCCGAGCAGCTGAAATATGACGACACCGGCCGCATCATCCTGACGCCGACGCTGCGCGACGCCGGCGAACTGGCGTCGCAGGCGGTGTTCCTGGGCGCGGGCGATTATTTCGAGCTCTGGTCGCCGGACGTGCTGCTGGCCGAGCCGGACCTCGACCCCCGCATGTCGAGGGCGGTGAAGTCGCTGCTCGCGGGCCGCGCGGCATGAGCGGCCTTTCCCATGTCCCGGTGATGCTGGACGAAGTGATGGCGGCGCTTGCCGTCGGGCCCGGCGCGCATGTCGTCGACGGCACCTTCGGCGGCGGCGGCTATGCGGCGGCGGCATTGGCGCGCGGCGCCGAGGTGACGGGCTTCGACCGCGATCCGCGCGCCGTCGAGCGCGGCGCGGCGATGGTCGCGGCTTCCGGCGGCCGGCTGCGGCTGGTGAACCGCACCTTCGCCCATATGGCCGACGAGCTGGGCGAGGCTTCGGTCGACGCGGTGGCGCTGGACCTCGGCTATTCCTCCATCCAGATGGACGATCCCGCTTATGGCCTTTCCTTTCAGGCCGACGGCCCGCTCGACATGCGGCTGTCCGGCTCGGGCGAAAGCGCGGCGGATTTCCTGAACACCGCCGACGAGGCGGAAATCGCCGACGTGCTGTTCCATTACGGCGAGGAGCCGGCGGCGCGGCGCATCGCCCGCGCCATCGTCGCCGACCGGCCGTTCCACGGCACCGGCGAACTGGCCGGCCTCGTGCGCCGGGTGGTGAAGGCGGGGAAGGGCAGCAAGGCGGACGCGAAGCGCGATCCGGCCACCCGCAGTTTCCAGGCGATCCGCATCCGCGTGAACGACGAGCTGGGCGAGCTGGAACGCGGCCTCGAAGCGGCGGAGGCGGTGCTGAAGCCCGGCGGCCGGCTGGCGGTCGTCAGCTTCCACAGCCTGGAGGACCGGATCGTGAAGCGCTTCCTGGCGGAGCGTTCGGGCAGCCTGCCGGCAGGCTCGCGGCACCTGCCGCAACGCGCGCAAGCGCATGAGGCGAGTTTCGGGCGCCCGGCCAGGGCCGAGCGCCCCGGCGAGCGCGAGGTCGCGGCCAATCCGCGCGCGCGTTCGGCGACCTTGCGGGTGGCGCGGCGCAGCGCGGCGCCGGCCTGGGGGGCGATGCGGGCCGGCCCGCAGGCGGAAAAGTCAGAGAAGGAGGCGGTTCAATGGCGCGTCTGATGCGGGCAGCGGATGAGTCGGCGGCTTGGGGGGCGGAATCCGGTTCGCGCTCGGCGGCGCGGCGCAACTGGGCTTCGACCGCCTGGCTGGTCGCGGGCACCATCGCGGTCGCCGTCACCAGCTACAGCCTTTCCCTGAAGGTGGCGAACGAGCGGCGGGAGATGGAGAAGGTGGCCCGCCAGAACAATGCGCTGGCAAGCGAGCTGAAGGCGCTGGACGCCGAGCTGCGCGTGCGGATGCGCATGCCGCAGCTTCAGCGCTGGAACGACAATGTGCTGGGTCTGGTGCCGATTTCCGCCGGGCAGTATCTGGAAAATCCGGTGCGGCTGACGAGCTATGGCAAGCCGCTGGAATCGGAAATCGCGCCCGCGCAGCTTCCGCAGGCGCAGCTTGCGGTGCGCGACGTGGCCCCGGCGCAGGCCGTGGCGCCGCGCCCGCAACTGGTGAGCGCGGAAGTGGCGCCGGCGGCTCCCCGCCCGGTGGCGGCGATCGCCCGCCCGGAAGAGGCGGCCCCGGCCGACCTGCTGCGGCAGGTGGAAATGACCTTCGGCCCCTCGACGGGGGGTCAGCCCTGACGCATGAGCCCGGTCAGCCTCGCCCGCACGCAGATCCGCCTTCCCGGTCATCGCCAGATGGCCCTTGGCGTCGCGCGCCAGCGGCTGGCGATCGGAATCCTGCTGTTCGGCGCCTTCACCCTGCTTCTGGGTCTGCGCCTGGTGGAGCTCGCCATGTTCGATGGCCCGGTGCGGCACAACCGCCCGGCCGTCGCTTCCCCGCATCTGCGCGCCGACATCGTCGACCGCAACGGCGTGACTCTGGCCTCCAGCTTCGAGGCTTACGCGCTGGCCGCCCGGCCGTTCGACATCGTGGGGGACAAGGAAGTCCTGGTCGCGAAACTGTCCGCCATCCTGCCCGAGCGCGACCCCGGTCTCATCCGCACCGCCGTCTATCATGACGGCAAGTTCCGCTATGTGACGCGCCGCATCCTGCCCGAGCAGGCCGAGGCGATCCGCCGCCTGGGCGAGCCGGGGCTGACGCTGGAGCGCGAGGCGGAGCGGCTTTACCCGCATGTCGGGCTCGGCGCCCATTATGTCGGCTACACCGGAGTCGACGGGCGCGGCGAGGGCGGGATCGAGCGCGCCTTCGAGGAGCGGCTGACCGATCCGGCGCAGCGCGACAGGCCGCTGGTGCTGTCGATGGACGCGCGCGTGCAGCAGGCGCTGGAGAGCGAGCTCAACAAGCGCATGCTGGAAACCGAGGCCAAGGGCGCGGCCGGCGTGGTGATGGACGTGCACAGCGGCGAAGTGCTGGCGCTGGCCTCGCTTCCGGCCTTCGATTCCAACCGCCCCGGCGGGCTGGTCGGGATGCCGAGCCACATGAACCGCGCCACGCTCGGCGTCTATGAGCTGGGCTCCACCTTCAAGGCCTTCACCATTGCCATGGCGCTGGACACCGGCGCCGTCACCGATCTGGGCGAGCGCTTCTCGATGGGGCCGATCCGCGTGGGCAATCACACCATCCGCGACCTGCACCCGCGCGCCAGTCCGATCACCGTGCCGGAAGTGCTGATCCTGTCGTCCAACACCGGAACCGCCAAGATGGCGGAGCGGGTGGGCCGGGCGCGGCAGGAGGAATTCCTGAAGAAGCTCGGCATGATGGACCGGGCGTCGGGCGAGATTCTGGAAAAAGGCCGCACGCTCACCCCGCCGAAGAACAACTGGGGCCTGTCGGCGGTGATGACGGTCGGTTTCGGCCATGGCATCGCCGTCTCGCCGCTGCATCTCGCCGCCGCGTATTCGGCGCTGGTGAACGGCGGCGTCTATCGCCCCGCCACCTTCCTGAAGGCCGAAGGCGAGCGCCCGGGCGAGCGGGTGTTCACCGAGCAGACCTCGCATATGCTGAACGGCATGCTGCGCCTCGCCGTGCTGGACGGCACCGGGCGCCGGGCCGATGCCGCCGGCTATCGCGTCGGCGGCAAGACGGGCACGGCGGAAAAGAAGATCGAAGGCGGGCGCGGCTACGACCGGCGGCGCAACATCACCACCTTCGCCGGCGCCTTCCCGATGGACGACCCGCGCTATGTGATCGTGACGATGATCGACGAGCCGCAGGGCGCCAACCGCCAGGCGGGTTTCGTCGTCGGCCCGGTTTCGAAGAATGTGGTGAACCGAATCGCCCCGGTGCTCGGCGTGGCGCCCAGCGACACGAAGGATGTGGACGTCTCCGAATTCGACGGCCTCTGGAAGCAGCGCGCGGTGCGCGGCGAAGCGAGCGTGCGATGAAGCTGCCGGAGTCCATCCGCGCGAAGGTGACGGGCTTCGCGATCGACCACCGGAAGGTGGCGCCGGGCAATGTCTTCGGGGCCTTCCAGGGCGCGCGCTTCGATGGCGAAAGCGTGATCACGCAAGCCGTGGCCGCCGGTGCGATCGCGATCGTCGCCCGGCCGCAGGCGCAAGTGGAGGGCGCGCTGCACATCGCCGCCGACGAGCCGCGCCGCGCCTTCGCGCGGCTGGCCGCCGACTTCTACGCGCCTTTCCCGCCGGTGACGGTCGCCGTCACCGGCACCAACGGCAAGACCTCCACCGTGGAGATCGTCCGCCAGCTCTGGCATCTGGCCGGCGAGCGGGCGGCCAGCATCGGCACGCTGGGGGTGACGACGGCGGGCGAGCAGGTGAAGGCCGGTTCCGGCGGGCTGACGACACCGGACATCGTCACCTTCCTGTCGAACGTCGCGGGCCTCGCGCGCGAGGGGCTGACGCACATCGCCTTCGAGGCCAGCTCGCACGGCCTCGCGCAGTTCCGCACCGAAGGGCTGCCGGTGCAGGCCGCCGCCTTCACCAACCTGACGCGCGACCATCTCGACTATCATGAGACGATGGAGGCCTATTTCGAGGCCAAACTCCGCCTCTTCACCGAAGTGCTGGACGCCGACGGCACCGCCATCGTCTGGCTCGATCGGCAGGCGGCGGGCGCCGAATATAATCTGCGGGTGATCGAGGCGTGCAAGGCGCGTGGGCTGAAGCTGCTGACGGTCGGCCCGGACGGCGACGATCTGAAGCTCACGAGGCGTATCCCGACGCTGCTGGGCCAGTCGCTCACCATTTCCGCCTTCGGCGCCGCGCAGACGGTGACGCTGCCGCTGATCGGCGGCTATCAGGCGGCGAACGCGCTGGTGGCGGCCGGGCTGGCGCTCGCCACCGGCGGCGAGCCGAAGGCGGTGCTGGCGGCGCTCGCCCGCATCGGCGGCGTGCGCGGCCGGCTGGAGCGCGCGGTGCTGACTCCGTCAGGCGCCCCCGTCTATGTCGATTACGCCCACACGCCCGACGCGCTGGAGGCGGCGATCGCCGCGCTCCGCCCGCACACGGCGAACCGGCTGATCCTGCTGTTCGGCTGCGGCGGCGACCGGGATAGGGGCAAGCGCCCGGAAATGGGCGGGATCGCGGTCCGGGACGCCGATCTGGTGATCGTGACCGACGATAACCCCCGCAGCGAGGACCCGGCCGCGATCCGCGCCGAGATCATGGCCGCCGCCCCCGGCGCCACCGAAGTGGCGGGCCGGGCGGAGGCGATCCGCGCGGCGCTGGCGGCGGCGAAGGAAGGCGATGTGGTGCTGCTGGCCGGCAAGGGGCATGAGCAGGGGCAGATCGTCGGCCGCGACGTGCTGCCCTTCGACGATGCGGAAGTGGCGCGCGCCGCCGCGAGGGCGCTCGCATGAGCCGGCCGCTCTGGACCGGCTCCGAAATCGCCGCCGCCACCGGCGGCACGCTCTCCACCGCCTTCGAAGTGGAGGGCGTGGCCTTCGACAGCCGCGAAGTGCTGGGCGGCGAGCTGTTCGTGGCGATGCGCGGCGAACAGGCGGACGGGCATGGCTTCGTGCCGCAGGCGGCGGCGCGCGGGGCGGCGGGCTTCCTCGTCGAGCATCCCGTGGAACAGCCGCATGTGCGCGTGGCCGACAGCTTCGAGGGTTTGCGGGCGCTCGGCCGCGCGGCGCGGGCGCGGGTGGAGGCGACCGTCGTCGGAGTCACCGGCAGCGTCGGCAAGACCGGCACCAAGGAGGCGCTGCGCCTCGCCTTCGAGCGGATGGCGCCGGATGCGACCCATGCCTCGGTCAAGAGCTACAACAACCACACCGGCGTGCCGCTCAGCCTCGCCCGGATGCCGGCGGGCACGCGCTACGGCGTGTTCGAGATGGGCATGAACCATGCCGGCGAGATCGCCGAACTCACGCGGCTGGTGCGCCCGCATGTGGCGGTCGTCACCTGGGTGGCGCCTGCCCATATCGAGCATTTCGAGGATGGCGAAGCGGGCATCGCCCGCGCCAAGGCGGAGATTTTCGAAGGCGTGGAGGCAGGCGGCACGGCGGTCTGGNGGGTGGAAGGCCGAAGCCGACGTCCGCGTTCTGCGCGCGGACGTCGGACCTTTCGCCACCGAACTCGTCGCCGATGTGGCGGGCGAGGAAGTCCATTGCCGGGTCGGCATGGCCGGGCGCCACTGGGTGGGGAATGCGCTTGCCGTGCTGGCGGCGGTGAAGGCGGCCGGCGGCGATCTCGCCGAAGCCGGGCTGGCGCTGGCGGCGCTTTCCGATCTGCCGGGGCGCGGCGCGCGCGTGCCGCTGAAGCTGGCGGATGGCGCGGCGCTCTTGATCGACGAAAGCTACAACGCCAATCCGGTCTCGATGGCGGCGGCGCTGGCCGTGCTGCGCGACGCCCCGGCCAAGCGCCGGATAGCCGTGCTGGGGGCGATGCGCGAGCTGGGCGCCGGCGGCGAGGCGCTGCACGCCGGGCTCGCCGCGCCGATCCGCGAGGCGGGCGTCGCCGAACTGGCGCTGGTCGGGCCGGAAATGCAGGCGCTGAAGCTGGACGGCGCGGCGCATCTGCCGGACGCGGCCGCCGCGCTCGAATGGGCGCGGGCGCAGTTGCGCGACGGCGATGTGCTGCTGGTGAAGGGATCGAATTCGGTGGGATTGGGTGCGCTGGTCGCGGCGCTGAAGGAGGCCGCATGATCTTCCATCTCGCCGAATGGCTCGGCTTCCCCGGCGCGCTCAACGTGGTGCGCTACCTGACCTTCCGCTCGGGCGCGGCCTTGATGACGGCGCTGCTGATCGGCTTGCTGATCGGCCCGCGCTTCATCGCCTGGCTGCGCGCCAACCAGGGCAAGGGCCAGCCGATCCGCGAGGACGGGCCGGCCAGCCACCTCATCACCAAGAAGGGCACGCCCACCATGGGCGGGCTGAAGATCCTGATCTCGATGACCGTCGCCACGCTGCTGTGGATGGAGTGGGACAAGCCCTTCGTCTGGGCGGCGCTGTTCGTGACGCTGGGCTTCGGCGCCATCGGCTTCCTCGACGATTACAACAAGGTGATGAAGCGTTCGACCGCCGGCGTTTCCGGCAAGATGCGGCTGCTGGCGGAATTCCTGGTCGCCGGAATCGCCGTCTATTATGTCTCGCGCTTTTCCGGCACCTCGCTCTACTTCCCGTTCCTGAAGGATTTCGGCCTCGATCTCGGGCTGTTCTATGTGGCCTTCGGGGCGCTGGTGATCGTCGGCGCGGGCAACGCCGTGAACCTGACGGACGGGCTGGACGGGCTGGCGACCATGCCGGTCATCATCGCCGCCATGACCTATGGCGCCATCGCCTATCTGGTGGGGAACGCCGTTTTCGCCGGCTATCTGGGCGTGCATTTCGTGCCGGGCGCCGGTGAACTGATCGTCTTCGTGGGGGCGCTGGTGGGGGCCTGCCTCGCCTTCCTCTGGTATAACGCGCCGCCCGCCGCCGTGTTCATGGGCGACACCGGGAGCCTCGCGCTCGGCGGCGCCATCGGCACCATCGCCGTCATCACCAACCATGAGCTGGTGCTGGTGATCGTCGGCGGGCTGTTCGTGCTGGAAGCGGTCTCGGTGATCGTGCAGGTGGCGAGCTTCAAGATGACCGGCAAGCGCGTCTTCCGCATGGCCCCCATCCACCACCATTTCGAACAGCTCGGCTGGCCGGAATCGACGGTGGTGATCCGCTTCTGGATCATCTCCATCGTGCTGGCGCTGACGGGCCTCGCCACGCTGAAGCTGCGCTGATGCTGGCCGCCCCCTCCCTCGCCGGCCAGCGCTTCGCGGTCTATGGCCTTGCCCGCACCGGGCTTTCGGTGCTGGGCTTTCTCGCCCGCTCCGGCGCCGTCGCGGTGGCGTGGGACGAGGCGGAAGCGGCGCGCGCGGCGGCGCAGACGGCCTTCCCGGATATCGAGCTTCAGGATTTCGCCACTCTCGATCTCGAAGGGCTGGCCGGGCTGATCGTCTCGCCGGGCGTGCCGCTCAACCGCCACCCGCTGGCGGCCCGCGCGCGCGACGCCGGGGTGCCGATCCTCGGCGACATGGAATTGTTCCAGCGCGCCCGCCCGGCCCTTCCCGGCCACAAGCTGGTCGCCATCACCGGCACCAACGGCAAGTCGACGACGACGGCGCTCATCCACCATCTGCTGGTTTCCGCCGGACGCAATGCGCGGTTGGGCGGCAACATCGGCCTTCCCATCCTCGACCAGGAGCCGCTGGCCGAAGGCGGCATCTATGTGCTGGAGCTTTCCAGCTACCAGATCGACCTCTGCCAGACGCTGGCAGCCGATGTCGCGGTCTACACCAATCTGACGCCCGACCATCTGGACCGCTACGACGGGATGCAAGGCTATGCCGCTTCCAAGGCGCGGCTGTTCGCGATGCAGAAGCCGGGCGCGGTCGCGGTGATCGCCATCGACGACGAATGGACGAGCGCCGCCGCCGGGCATCTGCCCGAAGGCGTGCGCCTGGTCACGGTTTCGGCCGCCTCCATCGACGGATCGGCGCAGGCGCTCTGGCCTTCGCTGCAAGGCCCGCACAACGCCCAGAACGCGGCGCTCGCCATCGCCGTCGCCCGGGCGCTCGGCCTCAGCCGCGAAGAGGTCGGCGCCGGGCTCGAAAGCTTCCCCGGCCTCGCGCACCGGATGGAGATCGTCGGCACGGTGAATGGCGTGCGCTATGTGAACGACAGCAAGGCCACCAACCCCACCAGCGTCGCCCCGGCGCTGCAGGCGTTCGAGGGCATCCACTGGATCCTGGGCGGCCTCGCCAAGACCGACGAGCTGGACGCCTGCCTGCCGCACCTCGCCCATGTCCGCGCCGCCTATGCGATCGGGGAGGCGGGGCCGCTCTTCGCCTCCATCCTTCGGCCCTGGCTGCCGGTCAGCCTCTCGGGCACATTGGCGGCGGCGGTGGCCGAAGCGTCGGCGGCCGCGAAGCCCGGAGAGACGGTGCTGCTGTCCCCGGCCTGCGCTTCCTTCGACCAGTTCCAGAGTTTCGAAGCGCGCGGCGAAGCCTTCCGCGCCGAGGTGGAAAGGCGCGCCGCAATGGAAAGGCGCTCCGCAATGGAAAGGCCGGGGCCATGAAGCTCTTCTCCTTCGGCCGCGCCGACCGCAACCCGCTCGCCCGTTGGTTCTGGACGATCGACCGGCCGCTGCTGGCCATGCTGCTGGTGCTGATCGGCTGCGGCCTGATCGCGGTCGCCGCCGCGTCGCCAGCGGGCGCCATGCGCCTTTCCGACAGCACGACGCGGATTCCGCCGCTCTTCTTCCTCCAGCGCCAGTTCCTCTGGGTGCTGATGGGGGTGCCGCTGATGCTGGGCGTCTCCATGCTGGCGAAAGACGCCGCCCGGCGCTTCGCGCTGGGCGGCTTCGCGCTGTTCCTGCTGCTGCTGGCGCTGGTGCCCTTCGTGGGCGTCGAAACCAATGGCGCGCATCGCTGGATCCAGTTGCCCGGCTTCCAGTTGCAGCCCATCGAGTTCCTGAAGCCCTTCTTCGTGGTCACCACCGCCTGGCTCTTCGCCATGCGCTTCGAGGACCGGACGCTGCCGGTGATTCCGGCCGGCGCCGTGCTGCTGGTGCTGATCGTCGGCCTGCTGGTGGTGCAGCCGGATTTCGGCCAGTCGGCGCTGGTGGCCGCCGTCTGGCTGGTGCAGGCGGTTCTGGCCGGGCTGCCGCTCGTCGTGCTGGGGCTGGCGGTCGCGGCGCTGCTGGCCGGCCTGGTGATCGCCTACCAGTTCGAGCCGCATATCCGCAACCGGATCGACGGCTATCTGCACGGCGAGGGGGACACCTATCAGGTCGACCGGGCGCTCGACTGCTTCCGTTCCGGCGGCCTCTACGGCACCGGCCCGGGCGAGGGCACGGCGAAGTTCCGCCTGCCCGAAGCGCAGACGGACTATATCTTCTCGGTCATCGGCGAGGAGTTCGGCGCGATAGTTTGTTTCGCGCTCGCTCTACTATATCTTGCGATCGTGCTGCGCGTTCTGCTACAAATGCTGGATGAAGACGACCCCTTCACGCTGATCGCGGCGACGGGTCTCGTCGTGCAATTCGGGGGTCAGGCGCTCATCAACATGAGTGTGAATTTGGCGTTGGCGCCGTCCAAGGGAATGACGCTTCCATTCGTGAGCCACGGCGGCTCCAGCTTCCTCGCGACCGCCATCGCGATGGGCCTGCTGCTGTCCATCACCCGCCGCAACCGCCACCTGAAGGCCAGCCCCTATCTGCACGCGGGGGCGGCCGCGACATGAGCCTGTCCGTCCTCATTGCGGCGGGCGGCACGGGCGGGCACATGATCTCCGCCCATGCGCTTTCGGACGAGCTGATGCGGCGCGGCCACAAGGTGACCCTGCTGACCGACGCGCGCGGCCTGCGCTTCCCCGGGCTGTTCGAGTTCGCCGACCGGCATGTGCTGGAAAGCGCCACCGCTTCCGGTTTCAACCCGGTCGCCTGGGTGAAGGCGCTGCTCTCCGTCTGGAAAGGCCGTTCGGCCGGCAAGCGCATCGCCCGCGAGGCCGGCGCCGACGCGGTGGTGGGCTTTGGCGGCTACCCCTCGCTTCCGGGCCTGCTGGCCGGGGTGGCGCTGGGGCTGCCAAGCCTCATCCACGAGCAGAACGCCGTGCTGGGCCGGGTGAACGGCAAGCTGCAGGGCCGCGTGTCGCGCATCGCCCTTTCCTATGCGAAGACGGCGGGGCTTTCCGCTGCGGCCGAGGCGAAGTCCGTGCACACCGGCAATCCGGTGCGCGAAGCCATATTGGCCGCGCGCGACGCGGCCTTCGAAGCCCCGGCGCCGGGCGAACCCTTCCGCCTGCTGGTGGTGGGCGGCAGCCAGGGCGCGCGCATTCTTTCGCAGATGGTGCCGGCGGCGATCGCCGACCTGCCGGAGGTCGAACGCCGGCGGCTGAAGCTGGTGCAGCAGTGCCGCGTGGAGGATCTCTCCGCCGTCGACGCCGCCTATCGGGAAGCCGGGATCGACGCCGAGTGCGTCACCTATCTGGAGGATTTCCCTAGGCGTCTGGCGCAGGCGCATCTGGTGGTGGGCCGGGCCGGCGCCTCCACCATGGCGGAGCTGATGGCGATGGGCCGCCCGGCGATCCTCATTCCCTTCGCCGCCGCCACCGACGACCATCAGACGGCGAACGCCGCCGGCTTCGTGTCGGCCGGGGCCGGTTTTACGCTGGTGGAGGCGGAAGCGACCCCGGCGAAGCTGACCGGGCTGCTGAAGGGTTTCATGGAAGCGCCCGAGGCGCTGCAACAGGCGGCGGCGGCGGCGAAAGGGCTTGGCATTCCCGACGCGGCGGCGCGGCTTGCGGATCTGGTGGAGAAGGAGGTCCGCGCGGCATGACGGTCTTCGCGAAAGCGGGCGGCGGCGCCGCGTTCAACAATAAGGTCGGGCCGATCCACTTCATCGGCATCGGCGGCATCGGCATGTCCGGCATCGCCGAGGTGATGGCGAACCTCGGCTTCGAGGTGCAGGGCTCCGACATCGCCGAGGGCTATGTGGTGCAGGGCCTGCGGGCGAAGGGCATCACCGTCCACATCGGCCACAAGGCGGAGAATCTGGGCGATGCCGCCGTGGTGGTAGTCTCCACCGCCATCCGCAAGGGCAATCCGGAAGTCGATCTGGCGCTGGAGCGGCGGATTCCCGTGGTCCGCCGGGCGGAAATGCTGGCCGAGCTGATGCGGCTGAAGTCCACCGTCTGCGTCGCCGGCACCCATGGCAAGACGACGACGACCTCGATGGTCGCGGCGCTGCTGGACGCCGGCGGGCTCGATCCCACCGTCATCAACGGCGGCATCATCAACAGCTATGGCTCCAACGCCCGGCTGGGCGACGGCGACTGGATGGTGGTGGAAGCCGACGAGTCGGACGGCAGCTTCCTGCGCCTGCCGCCGACTCTGGCCGTCGTCACCAACATCGACCCCGAGCATCTCGACCATTATGGCGACTTCGAGGTGGCGAAGGCGGCTTTCCGCACCTTCATCCAGAAGGTGCCCTTCTACGGCGCGGCGGTGCTCTGCCTCGACCATCCGGAAGTGCAGGCGATGATCCCCTCCGTCTCCGACCGGCGGATCGTCACCTATGGCTTCGCCGGCCAGGCCGATATCCGCGGCGACCGGGTGGAACCGATCCCCGGCGGCAACCGCTTCGACGTGACTCTGCGCACCTTCGGAACCGAAGAGCGGCGCTACGAAGGGCTGGTGCTGCCCATGCCGGGCCGGCACAATGTGCTGAACGCGCTGGCCGCCATCGGCATCGCCGACCAGCTCGGCATTCCCGAAGCGAAGATCCGCGAGGGCTTCGCCCGTTTCGGCGGCGTGAAGCGGCGGTTCACGAAGGTCGGCGAGCTGCCGCTGGGCGACGGCGAGCCGGTGACGATCATCGACGATTACGGCCACCATCCGGTGGAGGTGAAGGCGGTGCTGGCCGCCGCCCGCGAAGGCGCGCGTTCGAAGGTGGTCGCCGTGGTGCAGCCGCACCGCTACACGCGGCTGCGCGACCTGTTCGACGAATGGCGCACCGCCTTCAACGACGCCGACACGGTGGTGCTGGCCCCGGTCTATGCGGCGGGCGAGCCGCCGATCGAGGGCGTCACCCATGAAGCGCTGGCCGACGCGCTGCGCCGCTCCGGCCATCGGCAGGTGCTGACGATTTCCGGCGAGGCCGATCTTGCCCCCACCATCGCCCCGCTGCTGGGCGAGGGAGACATGGCGATCTGCCTCGGCGCCGGCGACATCACCAAATGGGCGGCCAATCTGGCGGCCGGGCTTCAGGCCGCGGGCGTGAAATGATGGCGCTGGACGAACGCCCCCGGAACATGCCCCGGCCAGCCGGCCGGCTGACGGCGGATGCGCCGCTGGCGCCGCTCATCTGGTTCAAGGCCGGAGGCGCGGCCGACTGGCTGTTCGAGCCGAAGGACGGGCAGGATCTGGCGGACTTCCTTTGCGCGCTCGACCCGGCCGTGCCGGTGATGGCGCTGGGGCTTGGCTCCAACCTCATCGTCCGCGACGGCGGCGTGCCGGGCGTGGTGGTGCGGCTGGGCAAGCCCTTCGCCTCCGTCGAGGCGCTGGACGAAAGCAGCATCCGCTGCGGCGGCGGCGCTTCGGGCATTTCGGTTTCCTCGGCCGCGCGCGACGCGGGCATCGCCGGGCTGGAATTCCTGCGCGGGATTCCCGGCACCGTCGGCGGGTTCGTGCGGATGAACGGCGGCGCCTATGGCCGCGAGGTGGCGGATGCGCTGGTCGAGTGCGAGGTAGTGCTGCGCTCGGGCGAACGCCGGACGCTGCCCGCCGCCGCGCTCGGCTACACCTACCGCCACAGCGAATTGCCGGAAGGCGCGACGGTGGTTTCCGCCACCTTCCGGGGCACGCCGGGCAACCCAGCGACGATCCAGATCGAGATGGACCGCATCGCCGCCGCGCGCGAGGAAAGCCAGCCGCTGCGCACCCGCACCGGCGGCTCCACCTTCAAGAATCCGCCCGGCCACAAGGCCTGGGCGCTGGTGGACGAAGCCGGCTGTCGCGGGCTGAAGCTCGGCGGCGCGCAGGTTTCTGAAAAGCACACCAATTTCCTCATCAACGCCGAGGACGCCAGCGCCGCCGACATCGAGGCGCTGGGCGAGGAAGTGCGCCGCCGGGTGAAGGCGAAATCCGGTGTCGAACTGGAATGGGAGATTCAGCGGGTCGGCCGCCGGAAGGACGGTCTCCAATGAAAGTCACTGTCCTCATGGGCGGCTGGTCCGCCGAGCGCGAAGTCAGCCTCGTGTCCGGCAAGGGCATTGCCGGAGCCGCGCGCGCGCTCGGCCACAGCGTCACCGAACTGGACATGGGCGCAGCGCCAGCCGACGGGGCGACGCTCGCCGAACGGCTGCTGGCGACCAAGCCGGATGTGGTGTTCAACGCGCTGCACGGCACCCCCGGCGAGGATGGCACGGTGCAGGGGCTGATGGACCTGCTAGGCCTGAAATATACCCATTCCGGCGTCACCACCTCGGCCGTCGCCATCGACAAGGAACTGACGAAGAAGATGCTGGTGCCCGCCGGCGTGCGCATGCCCGGCGGCCGCATCGTTGCTTCCGAAAGCCTCTACGAGCGCGACCCGCTGCCCCGGCCCTATGTGCTGAAGCCGGTGAACGAGGGCTCGTCGGTGGGGGTGGCGATCGTCACCGCCGAAAGCAATTACGGCACGCCGATCGCCAGCAATGCGCCCGGCCCCTGGCAGCAATATCCGCAACTGCTGGCCGAGCCTTTCATTGCCGGGCTCGAACTGACGGTTGCCGTGCTCGACCATCTGCCGACCGGCATCGGCGAGCCGCTGGCCGTGACCGAACTGAAGCCCGATACCGGCTTCTACGACTATGAAGCGAAATACACCGACGGCCGCACCACCCATATCTGCCCGGCCCAGATCCCGCCGCTGGTGACGGTGGCGGCGCTGGAGCAGGCGGCGCTCGCCCACCGCGTGCTGGGCTGCAGGGGCGTCTCCCGCTCGGATTTCCGCTACGATCCATCCGAAGGGCCGAACGGGCTCTACCTGCTGGAGGTGAACACCCAGCCGGGCATGACTCCCCTCAGCCTCGTGCCGGAACAGGCGCGGGTGCGCGGCATCAGCTACGAAGCGCTGGTCGGCCGGCTGATCGAAAGCGCGCTGGCATGAGCCGCAAGCCCGCCCCCCGCAAGCAGAGCAAGGCCGGCCGGCCGGCCGCGACTCCGGTGGCGCTGCCGTTCGCGCCGCGCACCGCGCGCCGGGTGATCCTGGGTTCGCTGGGCGTGCTTGGCATGGCCGCGCTCGGCACATGGGCGGTGGCCGCGCGCGTGCCGGAAAAGGCGCTGATGGCGGCGGCGACCACCGGATCGGAAGCCGGCTTCGTGGTCCGGCAGGTGGAAATCACCGGCGCGGTCAACCAGCCGCGCCTCTCCATCTATCGCGAAGTGCTGCAAGGCGGCAGCGATTCCATGCTGCTGACCGACCTTCCCGCCATGCGCGAACGGCTGAAGGCGCTGCCCTGGGTGAAGGAGGTCAGCATCGCCCGCCGCTGGCCGGACCGGCTGGAAATCCGCGTGGCGGAACGCAAGCCGGCGGCGCTCTGGCAGCAGCATGGCCGCATCCGCCTGATCGACGCCGAAGGGGTGCCGCTTCCGGCCGAGGATCTGGCGCAGTTCCCGAACCTGCCGATGCTGGTGGGCGCCGGGGCGCAGGCGGAAGTGGCGGGGCTGCTGCGCCTCACCACCGCCCACCCCGAACTGGCGCGGGAAATGGAAGCGGCGCTCTGGGTCGGCCAGCGCCGGTGGGACATGCGGATGAAAAGCGGCGAGACGATTTCGCTCCCCGAAGGCCCGGCGGCGGAAGCGGCGCTGATGCGCTTCGCCGAAATCCACCGCGAAACCCCGATGTTCGGGCGCGGCTTCGTCCGCTTCGACCTGCGCATCCCAGACAAGATGGTGGTGCGGGTCGGCGGCGAGCCGGGCACGGTGGCGAAGCCCCGGCCGGAGCCGAAGGCCCCCGCCGGCAACGCGCCCGCCCACAACGCAACGGTGCAGCCGAACCGGGCGCAGCCGCCGGTGCAGACGGCGGCGGCCGAGCAGTTGACGAAGGTGGTGATCTGATGGCGGTCGCGGTTCTGAGCCCAACCCAGCTTCTGAAGCCCAGGGCCGAGCGGGTGATCGCGGCGATCGACGTCGGCTCGTCCAAGGTGGCGGCGCTGGTCGCCATGGCCGATGGCGAGAATATGCCGCGCGTGATCGGCGCCGGCGTGCGCGCCTCCAACGGGCTGAAGCGCGGCCTCGTCGCCGACATGGCGAAGACCGAAAGCGCCATCCGCGCCGCCATGGGCCAGGCCGAAAAGGCCGCCGGGGTGGAGATCGAGAGCGTGATCGTCAGCCTGTCGGCCGGCGGGCTGGACAGCGACGTGACGACGGTGGAAATCGACATCGCCGGGCACCGCATCTCGGAAGAGGATATGGCGACGCTGCTGCAGGCGGGCCGCACCCGGATCGACGAGACTATCAGCAAAGCCGGCCGCTCAACTCTGCACGCCGAACCGACCCTCTACACCATCGACGGGCTGGAGGGCGTGACCAACCCGCGCGGCTTCCACGCCGATCGCCTCGCGGTCGACATCCATGTGCTGACGGCCGCCACCCCGCCCTGCCGCAACCTCGATCTCGCGGTGCGCAACGCGCATCTGGGGGTGGAATCGATCGTCGCGTCCGGCGTCGCCTCGTCCGCCAGCGTGCTGGGCGAGGAAGAACGCGAGCTGGGCGTCGCCGTGGTCGAGATCGGCGCAGGCGTCACCACCGTCGCCGTCCATGGCGGCGGCATGCTGGCGGGCCTCGTCTCCATCCCGATGGGGGCGGGCGACATCACCGCCGACATCGCCGCCAGCTTCGCCACCCGCCGCGCCGCCGCCGAGCGGCTGAAGACGCTTTCCGGCGCCGCCACCGCCGCCCCGCGCGACAACCACGACATGGTGGAAGTGCCGCCGCTCGACAGCGACGACGGGCAGGAAAGCCGCCGCGTGCCGCGCGCCGAACTGATCGCCGTGATCCGCGCCCGCCTCGATCTCATCTTCGGGGAAGTGGATTCGGCGCTGAAGGATATCGGCTTCACCGGCGCCGCCGGACGGCAGGTGGTGCTGACGGGCGGCGGCGCCGAACTGCGCGGAATCGCCGATTTCGCGCAAGGCTCGCTTTCCCGCAACGTCCGCATCGGCCGCCCGCGCGGGCTCGTCGGCCTGCCGGAAGCCCAGTCCACCGCAGCCTTCTCGACGCTGGCCGGCCTCATCCTGCATGGTAGCCAGCCCAGATTCGACCTGGCGCGGATGCCCGTCCGCACCAGCCGGGGAGGCGCCTCCGGCGCGCCGACCGGAAACCCTTTCCGCCGCCTGTTCGACCAACTCAAACGCCAGATCTGATGAGGGAGCCCACCCATGTCCTTTGATTTCGTAACCCCCAGCCTTGTTGAATTGAAGCCCCGAATCAGTGTCATCGGCGTCGGCGGCGCCGGCGGAAACGCGGTCGCCAACATGATCAACGACGGCCTGCAGGGCGTCGACTTCGTGGTCGCCAACACCGACGCGCAGGCGCTGACCCTGTCGCCGGCCACCAACCGCATCCAGCTTGGCCTGAAGATCACGCAAGGGCTGGGCGCGGGCGCGCGGCCGGAAATCGGCGCGGCGGCGGCGGAAGAAGCATTGGGCGACATCGACCAGGTGCTGGACGGCGTGCACATGTGCTTCATCACTGCCGGCATGGGCGGCGGCACGGGCACGGGCGCGGCCCCGGTGGTCGCCCGCGCGGCGCGGGAGCGCGGCGTGCTGACGGTGGGCGTCGTCACCAAGCCCTTCGCCTTCGAAGGGCTGAAGCGCATGCGCTCGGCGGAAGAGGGCATCGCCGAACTGCAGCGGCATGTGGACACGCTGATCGTCATCCCGAACCAGAATCTGTTCCTGATCGCCAACCAGCAGACCACCTTCAAGCAGGCCTTCGCCATGGCCGACCAGGTGCTGAACCAGGGCGTGCGCGGAATCACCGACCTGATGATGCTGCCCGGCCTCATCAACCTCGACTTCGCCGACGTCCGCACCGTGATGAGCGAGATGGGCAAGGCGATGATGGGCACCGGCGAGGCCGAGGGCGACCGCCGCGCCATCGAGGCGGCCGAAAAGGCCATCTCCAACCCGCTGCTGGACGAAGTGAGCCTGCGCGGCGCCAAGGCCGTCATCATCAACATCACCGGCGGCGACGACCTCGGCCTGATGGAAGTGGAGGAAGCCGCCCAGCACATCCGCGAGATGGTCGACCCGGACGCGAACATCATCGTCGGCTCGGCCTTCAACGACGGGCTGAACGGCAAGATGCGTGTCAGCGTCGTGGCGACGGGCATCGAATCGCAGCAGGCGACGCTGCCGGGCGTGCAGCCCGCACGGCAGACCAGCGGCAGCATGTTCGGCGGCCGCACCAGCCCGATCCCGGCGGCGGCGCCCGGCGTCGGCGAGATCGCGCCCACCGAGCCGACCCCGCCGTTCGGCGGCGGTGGCGGCGGCGGCGGTTTCCGCCCACAGACCTCCCCGGCCAGCGGCCCGATGGCGGCCGGCGTGTTCGGCACCGCCGGCGCCACCTTCCGCCCGGCGGCCAGCGCCGCCCCGGTGCCGGTGGCGGAAGCGCCGGCCGAGCCGCAGGCGGACGATGCCGGCCTTTCGGACGAGGACATCCTCGAACTGGAAGAGCCGATGGCGCCCGTCGCCGAAGCTGCGCGCCCTCCGGCGGCCGTCGAGCCGGAGCCGGTCGTCGCCGAGCTTCCGCTCGCCATGCCGCAGCGTCTGGAACTGCCCGAGGCGGAGCAGCGCGCGGTGGAAGCGGAAACCTATGCGGCGGCCCCGCAGCCGGAACGCCGTCAGACCCTGTTCGAGCGGATGATGGACCTGGCCCGCAAGCCGAAGGCGGAGGAAGCGCCGATCGAAACGCTGGCCCCGGAACCCGAAGCGGACTCGGAAGACGAAACCCGCATCCCGCCCTTCATGCGCCGGCAACGGAACTGAGCCAGCCCCAGCCTACACGTCGTCCCGGGCTTGACCCGGGACCCAGCTTTCTACCTCCACCGCCGCACCGTAAAAAGCTGGACCCCGGGTCAAGCCCGGGGTGACGCGATGGGTTCGGATCTGCCGCGCCCCGCCCCAGCGCCGCAGGCAATCGAACGGCCTCCCGCGCACAAGGCCGGGTGCAATCCACCCAAGCAAAACAAAAGAGGGTGCAGGGAAATCATTTCCCTGCCCGCCGGAGGCAGATCACTCCGATCCGGCCTGGCGCTTCGGCAAAGGCTTCGCCCCATAGCTCATCAGCAGCGGCCCGTTCGCGCGCAGCCAGGCGCGGGCTTCGTCGTGCGGCTGCCCGAGCAGCGCGGTGGCGGTTTTCCAGAAGCGCGGGCCATGGTTCGGCTCGACGAGATGCGCCACTTCATGGGCGACGACGGACTGGCGCACATGGCCGGGCGCCAGGATCAGCCGCCAGCTATAGGCGATCCGCCCGTCCGGGGCGCAGCTTCCCCAGCGGCTGCGGAAATCGCCCACGCGCACCTCGCGCACGTCCCGGCCGATGCGGGCGGCGAGCGCATGGGTTTCCGCTTCCAGCCGCCGGGCGGCTTCGGCGGAAAGCCAGCGCTTTACGCGGCCGGCGTAGAGCGCACCGCTTCCCGGCACCAGCAGCCGGTCCCCCTCGCGCCGGGCGACGCGGCCAGGGCCGGTCGCCAGCAGCAGCTTCTCGTCGGCCAGCGGCAGCGCCACGCCGGGCAGGAAGGGAAGGGGCGGCGGCAGGCGCCGGGTGGCCTGCGCCTCCACCCAGCCCCGGTTCGCGTTCAGGAACGCCAACGCCCGCTGGCGGCTGACGCGCGGCGGCACGGTCAGCTTCACGCTGCGGCTGGCGGAACAGAGGCGCAAGGACAGCTTGCGCGCGCGGGGATTCACCGTCACCTGCAAAGGCAGATCGCCGCCCGGGAGGGCCAGCGTCAGTGGATATGCAGGGCTCCGTCCGCCCAGAAGCGTCCGGAGCGTTGCGATCAAAGCGGGTCGTTGGCGGTGGTGAAGCGGTCGAGGTAGCGCCGGGTGATGCCTTCCACCGGCATCACCACGAACACATCCACCGTATTGAACTGCCGGTCCACGAAGGCGCCATCTCCGATCATGGCCCCCACGCGCAGGTAGCCCTTGATGAGCGGCGGCAGCGCCCGCTGCGCCGCCCGCACATCATAGCTGCCGGCGGGGATGCGATCCAGCCGGCAATCGACGAGGGCGCGGGCGCGCAGCTCGGGCGGGGCGAGATGGTGGTGGTAGAGATAGCTGAGCTCGGCGGCATGCTGCGCCGGCTCGGTGCCGTGCAGCGAGGCGCAGCCGAACAGATGGCTGATCCCGTGGGTGGAAAGATAGGCGGCGATCCCGCGCCACAGGAGGCTGATGGTCGCCGTGGTGCGGTGCTCGGGCGCGACGCAGCTGCGGCCCAGCTCCAGAAGCTGCCCGCCGGCGCGGCCGGTGGCCAGCAGCGGGGTCAGGTCATATTCGCCGGCCGAGTAGAAGCCGCGGTTCCGCTCCGCCACTTCCTGCCGCAGCATGCGATAGGTGCCGACCACCTTCGGGCGGCCGTCCAGCCCATGGTCGATCACCAGCAGATGGTCGCAGACATGGTCGTAATCGTCGATGTCGCGCCGGTGCGCGCGCATGGCGAGCGTCGGCTGCGCGCCCATTTCCTCGTAGAAGATCTGATAGCGCAGCGCCTGGGCGGCGGCGATTTCCTCCGCCGAGCCGGCGAGGCGCACGTCGAGCTGGCCTTGCCGCGCCACGAGCGGCGCGCGGTCGAGAAGCTGGGGTGAAATGGCGGTGGTGGCAAGCGACGTCTGGAGCATCGAATTCCTGTTCCACTTGGGCGAGATTCGGCCTCGCGGAGATTGTCATAAACCCGAACTATGACAATCCCGCGCGGTTTGTTCCGCTTTTACGACAAGTGAAAGACAGGCAATGCGGCCCAGGCGATGCGGCTCAGGGCGCTTCGGCGGTTTCCGGCGCCGGCGGCTCCCGCTTCATCAGCAGCCAGAAGAGCAGCACGCCCGGCACCGCCAGCAGCGTCGTCAGCAGGTAGAAGTTCACGAAGCCCAGGCTTTCGATGAGCGAGCCGGCCGTCGTGCCCTGGATGAAGCGGCCGAGGATCGAGGCCATGGCCGAAAGCAGCGCGAACTGCGTGGCGGTGAAGCGCAGGTCGCACAGCCAGCTCAAGTAGGCGACGATGGCGACCCCGCCGATGCCGCTGGCGAAATTCTCGAAGCCGATGGTGACGGCCAGCGCCCAGTTCACCGGCCCCATGGTGGCGAGCCAGGCGAAGCTGAGGTTGGAGACCGCCATCAGGATGAGGCTCAGCATCACCGTCTTCATCATGCCGAGGCGAGTGTAGATGATGCCGCCGACGAAGATGCCGGCCAGCGTCGCGACGAGGCCGAAGCCGACATCGTAGACGGCGATCGAATCCTTGGAAAAACCAAGATCGGCCAGCAGCAGCCGGAACGACAGGTTTGCGAGCGTGTCGCCCAGCTTGTGGACGACGACGAACAGCAGCACCAGCCAGGCGTTGGGCCGCGTCAGGAAATCGGCCAGCGGCGCGACGAAGGTGGTCTTCACCCGGGTGAGGAAGGGCTCGGCCTTCTCTCGCGCCAGCAGCGCGGTGCGGCGCACCGGCTCGCCCAGCAGCATGCCCGCCAGCACGGCCGGAACGGCGAAGAGAGCGGCGGCGGCATAGGCCGTGTCCCAGCCCGAACGCTCGGCCGCCAGCAGCGCCAGGGCGCCGGCGCCGGCGGAGCCCAGCCGCCAGCCATATTGGCTCATGCCCGAGCCGACGCCCAGTTGCTCGGGCTTCAGGCTGTCGATGCGGAAGGCGTCGATGATGATGTCGAAGGTGGCGCCGAAGAAGGCGACCGTCAGCGCGGCGGCCACCATCCGCGAGATGTCGGCGGCTGGGTCCACCTGCCCCATCCAGACGATGGCGGCGAGCGTGCAGGCGGCGATCACGTAAAGCCAGGCGCGCCGCTGGCCCACGGCATCGGCCAGCAGCGGGATGCGGATCCGGTCGATGAACGGTGCCCAGAGGAACTTGAAATTGTAGAGGAGGAAGGTGAGGGCGAAGGCCGTCACCGTCTTCTTGTCGATCCCGGATTCCGCCAGCCGCGTCGTCAGGGTGGAGGCGATCATCGCGAAAGGCGCGCCGGACGACAGCCCCAGCAGCAGCGCCCCCACCGGTTCCTTCTGGAGATAGGGGCGGAGCGCATTCCCCCAGCTTCGACGCTCCGGCGGCACGATGTTCATGGGGGCTGCATGCCCGCTTTTTCGGGCCAAGGGAACCGGGTAACGCCCGGCGGGGGATTCAGGCGATGATGTCGGGAATCAGCAGATCCTGGATCAGCGACATTTCATCCTTCAGCCGCAGCTTGCGTTTCTTCAGCCGCGCGATCTGCAGCATGTCGGCGGTGGCGGAACGGGCCAGCGCCTCGATCGCCGCATCGAGGTCGCGATGCTCCTGCGAGAGGGCGTTCAGCCTGGCCCTGAGTTCCGCTTCATCCATCGAATCCGGCTTCCCTGACCATCTTGCCCGCCCGGGCCTGCCCAAGCTTGTGGCCGACTTGAGCCCAGTCGTGACACAGCGTCAACCTTGCCCCGAGTCGCGCCCCGCCGCCGACCATGCCCGAAACCGGCGGGCGAATATCTTGTGGAGCCACATGTGGCAATCCACCATATATGGCGATCGGCCGCGGCCTGTCCGCCCTGCCTCTTGCGATGGCTGACAAGAGCGGAAAGCCATGATTAACTCCCTTCCCCACCCCATGGAGGGTGCGTTGCAAAGGGAAAGGAACCGCCAAATGGCCAGTGCCCATCTCGAAGCCTTGAACGCCCGTCACGCCCTGCTCGACGGGAAGATTGCAGCAGAGATGAGCCGGCCCGTGCCGGACTCCGCCACGATCGGTCAACTGAAGCGGCAGAAGCTGAAGGTGAAGGAAGAGATCCAGCGCGGAGCCTGATCCTCCACCGAAAACGGACCGGACAGCGGGCGGCGAAAGTCGCCCGCGAATCCCGGCCCTGAATCCAGGCCCCGAATCCAGACCGGGCCTCAGTCGTCGCGGCTGACGCGCTCTTCCCGCTCGTGCCGCTCCTGCGCTTCCAGGGTCATGGTCGCGATCGGGCGGGCTTCCAGGCGCGGCAGCGAAATCGGGTCTCCGGTGATTTCGCAATAGCCATAGTCGCCGCTGTCGATCCGCCGCAGCGCCGCGTCGATCTTGGAAATCAGCTTGCGCTGGCGATCCCGCGTGCGAAGCTCCAGCGCCCAGTCCGTCTCGGACGAAGCCCGGTCCGTCTGGTCCGGCTCCTGCAGCGGGCCTTCCTTCAGCGTGTTGAGCGTCGCCTTGGCTTCCGCCTTGATATCGGCCTTCCACTTCAGCAGCTTGCCCTTGAAATAGGCCAGCTGCCGGTCGTTCATGAACGGCTCGTCGTCCATCGGCCGATAGCCTTCCGGCAGTTCCAGCCGCTCCAGTTCCGCCATCAGGTCGCTGGAATCGAAAATGTCGGCTTCGTCGTTCTTTGGCTGAGCATCCGACACGAACACACCCTCCTCGCCAATCCGCGTTCCGGGCTTGCCAGTGCTGTCGGCCGTCATGCGCGCCATCCGGTCGCTGGAAGCCGGGCCGCTGGAAGCCGGGTCGTTCGGGGAAGAAACATCATCAGACCACTCCCTCCCCCCAATAGCCGCGCCCTTAGCGGAGCCTCCGGGAGGGGGCAAGCGAACTGGCCCGCAAATTGCAGAAAAAACAATGCATGTGGCGTGTCAGAAACGGCGAAGCCCCGGTTCCGCGCCCGCGCGGGCCACCACATCGGCCAGAGGTTCCACCACACAGGCCATCCAGTGGGCGTTGGCGTGCAGCAGCGTGCGCGCGTCGAGCAGGATGCCGATATGCCCCGGCCACCAGGCGATGTCGCCGCGCCGGGCGTCCGCCGGGGCCACTTCGTCGGGCGCGTCGGCGAAGATCATGTCGCTGTCCCGCCGGCAGCCATGGCCGGCCACCTGCCGGGCGATCTGGATCAGGCCGGAACAATCCACTCCGGCGCGGCTGCGCCCGCCCCAGCGATAGGGGGCTCCCCGGAAGGAGAGGGCGATTTCCACCCAGTCGGCCGCACCCGCCAGGATGTGCCGGCGGTGGAGATGAAGCCCTTCCCCCGGCCCGGCCGTCAGCCGCACGAAATTCGCGCCGGCATCGGCGCACTGCACGCGCGCGCCCAGCGGCAGCGCGCCCAGCACTTCGGACTTGATCGCCGGCTCGCGGAACAAAAGCGCGTCGCCCGGCCCGATCCGCGCGCTTTTCCCGGGCAAAGCCGGCCCCAGCGCGTCGAGCGCCACATGGCCGACGTAGCGGTCGGCGGTCGAATAGCCCCAGGCGAAGCCATGGCCGCTGTCCAGCACGGCGAAGCCCTCGCCCGGCAGAAGCTCGCTGACGGCGACCGCATCGGCCCGGTCCTCGCCCAGCACCGGCACCTGCCGCAGCGCCCGCATCTCCATCGGCACCACATAGCTCGCCACCGCCACCCGGTCGGCCAGCGCCAGATCGGCGAGGTCGGCGCGCCAGGCATGGTCGCGCGGGTCGAGCGGCCCCAGCGGCCCGGCCTCACGGGGGCCGGTGATGCGGCTCGTCTTCATGCGAAGCGGCTTTCCAGATGCGCCAGCGCCGCGAACAGCGCCATGGCGGCGGCGCCCTTCGGCCGGCCGGGGCGCGGCGTCGGGTTCCAGGCGTAGATGTCCATATGCGCCCAGGGGGTGCCCGCTGCCACGAAGCGCTCCAGGAACAGCCCGCCGACGATGGCGCCGGCGAAGCCGCTTTCGGCGTTGTTGTTGAGGTCGGCGATGTCGGAACGGAACAGCCGCCGATAGCCCTGCCACAAGGGCAGCCGCCACAGCGGATCGTCCACTTGCGCGCCGCCGGCCAGCAGCCCGTCCGCCAGCGCCTCGTCGTTGGCGAAGAGGGCGGGGAGGTCGGGGCCGAGCGCCACGCGGGCCGCCCCGGTCAGCGTCGCGAAGTCCAGGATCAAAGCCGGCTCGGCCTCCACCGCGAAGGCCAGGGCGTCGGCCAGCACCAGCCGCCCTTCCGCATCCGTGTTGCCCACTTCCACGCTCAGCCCCTTGCGGGTGGCGATCACGTCGCCCGGCCGCAGCGCGTCGCCGGAGACGGCATTGTCGACGGCCGCCACCACCAGCCGCAGCCGCAGCTTCAGCCGCCGCGCGATCACCAGCTTCGCCAGCGCGATCGCATGCGCCGCGCCGCCCATGTCCTTCTTCATCAGGCCCATGGAATTGCCGGGCTTCAGGTTGAGGCCGCCGGTGTCGAAGCAGACCCCCTTGCCGACGATCGCCAGCAGCGGGTGCCCGGGATCGCCCCAGTCCATCGCCAGCAGCCGCGGACGGCGGGGCGAGGCGCGGCCGACGGCGTGGATGGCGGGGAAATTCTGGTCGTTGAGCGCTTCGCCCGTCACCACCGTCAGCCGCCCGCCCAGCGAATCCGACAGGGCGCGGATCTCCGCTTCCACCTCGCCCGGGCCCAGATCCTCGGCCGGCGTGTCGACCATGTCGCGCAGCGCCGCGGCGATTTCGGCTTCCGCCAGGGCGCGCTCGATGGCGGCGGGGTCGGCCAGCAGCAATTGCCGGGGGCCTTTCGCATCCTTGGCCTTGCGGTAGCGCTCGAAACGGTGCTGCGCCATCAGCCAGCCGTGCAGCGCCAGAGCCGGCCCCGGCGCCGGCACCGGCCCTGTCAGCCGGTAGCGGCCTTCGGGCGCCAGCGCCGCGGCCGCGGCCAGCGTCCAGCGGCCGGGCACTTCATCCTCGCCCAGCCCGGCAGCCAGAAACCAGTCGCGGCCATTGCCCTCGGGCACGAACAGCGCCGTGTCGGCCCGTCCCCTGAAGCCGGCGGCGGCGACCGCCGCCCGCCCCACTTCGGTCAGGCTGGCGCGGAAGGCGTCGAACCCCTGCCGGCTCACCAGCCGGATGGCCACCGCCTCTTCCCCATGGTCGGCTGCCAGCAGCCGGCGGAAATCGGTCATGCGCCCAGCAGCCGGGCGGCGAGCGGCGCATGATAGGTGAGAACGCCCGACGCGCCGGCGCGGCGGAAGCCGGTCAGCAGTTCCAGCACCACCCGCTCGCGCTCCAGCATGCCGGCGGCGGCGGCGGCTTCCACCATCGCATATTCGCCGGAGACGCAATAGGCGAACACCGGCACGTCGAAGCGCTCGGCGACGCGGCGGACGATGTCCAGATAGGGAAGGCCGGGCTTCACCATCACCGAATCGGCGCCCTCGGCGATGTCCAGCGCCACTTCGCGCAGCGCCTCGCGGCCGTTGGCCGGGTCCATCTGGTAGCTTTTCTTGTCGCCCTTCAGATAGCCGCCCGCGCCCACGGCGTCGCGGAAGGGGCCATAGAAGCCGCTCGCATATTTGGCGGAATAGGCCATGATCTGCACGCCGTGCAGGCTCTCCGCTTCCAGCGCCCTGCGAATGGCGGCCACCCGCCCGTCCATCATGTCGGAAGGCGCGACGATGTCGGCGCCGGCCCGCGCCTGGTTCAGCGCCTGCCCCACCAGCGCGTCGACCGTCCGGTCGTTCACCACATAGCCGGCCTCGTCCACCAGCCCGTCATGACCGTGGCTGGTGTAGGGGTCCAGCGCCACATCCGTCAGCAGTCCGACATTGGCTCCGGTGTCGCGCATCGCCTTCAGCGCCCGGCAGACGAGATTGTCCGGGTTCAGCGCCTCGCCGCCATCCTCGCTGCGTTTGTCGCCCGGCGTGTTCGGGAACAGGGCGATCGCCGGGATCCCCAACGCCTCCGCCTCGCGCATCAGCGCCGGCAGCCGGTCCACCGTGTGACGGAAGACGCCCGGCATGGTGGCGATCGGCTCCGCCTCGTCGCGCCCGTCGCGCACGAAGACCGGCCAGATCAGATCGGCGGGCGACAAGGCCGTTTCCGCCACCATCGCGCGCGACCATGGCGCGCGCCGCAGCCGCCGCATCCGCGTTCCCGGAAATTCCCCTATGCTCATCCTTCGGGCGTGTAGCGCGCGGCCGCCGCCTCCGCTAGCCTTTCGCACATGGCGCTTTTTCCCACAGACGAACTGGAGGCCCTGCTGGTGCTGAAGGCCTCGAACGGCAGTGCCATCAGCTATGGCGAGGTCTTCGCCTGGTTCGGCCACCGCTTCCAGCGCTTCCAGGTCGGCCAGCTCTGCGCGGCGCTGGAGGAAGTGGACAGCCGGCAGCGCGCGCAGGACCGGCCGGAGCTGGCCAGCCTGGTGGTGCGCGCCTCGGACGGGCTGCCGGGGCAGGGCTGGTGGCTGTCTAAAGGCCATGACGAATGGAGCGGCCTCTTCGTCGGCCCGGAAGCGGCGGCCTTCGTGAAGCGGCACCAGCAACGCTGTTACGACTATTGGGCCGCCCGCTCCGTCTGAAGCCGAACGAAGCTAACCTCGCCGGAAGGCCTGCATGCCGCCGACGAGGATCAGGATCATCACCGCTTCCGCCAGCATCGGCTGGAAGGCGGTGGCGGCCACGCCGTCCAGCACCAGGCTGACGGTGCGCCCCAGAAGCGCGATGGAGAGCAGCAGCGCCGGCACGCGCAGCGGCGCCGGGTCGGCGCGCACGGCCCCCAGCAGCGCGAACAGGCCGCCCACCAGGAAGAAGGCGGAGAAGTCGGCGCGGATGCTGGCAAGGCCCTGGCTGCCGTGCGGCGTCAGGAAGAATTTCGCCGCCATTTCCGCCGGGCGCAGCAGGAAGGCCACCCCCATGCCGACGTTGAACAGGCCCACCAGCCCGATCAGCAACTGGAAAATCCGCTTCATGGCAATCTCTCCCTCATATCCCTCGGAAGAGAGCTAGCACGCCCGCCTGGCACCACAAGTGTCGATTCATGCGGCGTAGCCCAGATAGCCGAGCTGCGCGGCCTTGAAGATGGTCTGGCTGCGGTTCACCGCGTCCAGCTTCTCGCCGGCGTTCTGGATGTGGAAGCGCACGGTCGCATGGCTGCGGCCGAGGATCATGGAGATTTCCTTGTCGGTCTTGCCGATGGAGGCCCAGCGCAGGCATTCCACCTCGCGCTTGGTGAGCTGGCAGTCGGCGGGCAGCCACTGGCGGGTGCGCAGCGCCTTCACGCAGCCGGCGATGAAGCGATGCGTCAGCAGATAGAGGGCGTCGGCATGTTCGCCATATTCGGCGGAGAGGTCCAGCCGGGTCGGGTCGGCCGCCGCATAGGTGGCGATTCCGATCTGGCCGAAGGGCAGATGCACCGGGATGACGATGGCCGACCTGCAGAGCGCCCGCTTCTCGAAATTGGAAAGGTCGATCGCTTCCAGATAGCGGTTGGGCTGGGGCGTTCGGAACCCCTCGGCGTTCACCCAGAAAGGCTCGCTTTCATAGCGGCAGGCGCGCGGCAGCGGCGAGGAGAGGGCGAGGCGGGTGTCGGCCCACCAGCGCTCGTTGGGGGCGTTCCAGCCGAACACCTCGGCGGCGAGGATGCCGCCATCCTCGTCCATCAACGGCGTCTTGCTGGCGATATTGTCGGCCAGCGCGATGCGCAGATTGGCGCGATCCCAGGCGATGTCGCGCAGGGCCACGGCCGCCGGCCGTATGTCCTTCACCGACATGATGGTGACAAGGGCCACCTGCTGTTTCAGGCTTGAGCTTTCCATGCCCATTGCGCGACACTCCCACTGCGACCCGAACGACCCCTCTCCCTTCGTCAAGCCGCGGACTGCTTATGCGGGCGGCCGGAGTCCTTGCAAGAGCAAGGGCCTCAGGAGAAATGCGACGGGGATGCCGGGAGGGTGCGCGCGCATCTGGCGCGACTCGCGCCCCGCATGGCAGAAGCGGCCATGCGCTTTCTTCCCGCCCTTTTCGCCGGGCTGTTCCTGGCGGCCGCGCCGGCGGCGTTGGCGGCGGCTCCGGGCACCGAAAGCGCCAGCGCCGAAAACGCCAGCCTTGCAGGCCAGTATATGCTGATGGGCGTGCGGGAGGCGGCGGCCGGTCTGGAACTGCTCGGCGACGGCCGCTTCCGCTATGGCCTCAGCTATGGCGCGCTCGACGAGCAGGCCGAGGGAAACTGGCGGCGGGAGGGAAACCGCATCCTGTTGACCACCAGCCCGGAGCCGCGCCCGCCCGAATGGACGCTGGCCGAAACGGAAAAGGGCGAGCCGAAGCAGTTCGCGCTGCTTCTGGAAGGGGCGAACGGCCGGCCGATCCGCGACGTGGAGGTGGAGCTTCGCCTGTCCGACGGCAGCATCGTCGAAGCGCGGACGGGCACGGACTGGCTGGAAGCGCCGCTCGAAGCCGGAGCCGTGCCGGTCGCGGTCCGCTTCCGAATCCCGCTGTTCGATGCGCGATCGCCCGAATTCGCCGTCGATCTTGCCAAAGGGCATCGCCTGCGCTTCCGGCTCGACCCGCGCGACCTAGGCACGCGGGACTTTCGCGACTGGCCGCTGGAGATCCGGGAGGGCGCGCTCGTCCCGCCCGGCGCCCCCGAAGGGCAGGACTTCCGAAAAGTGCGGGTGGACGACTGAAGGCCGGGAAGGCCATGGTGCACGGGCGTGGCGCATCAGGCGCCCCGAACGGACCACCGCAGGGGAGAAGAAAAACCATGTTCAGCCATGTCATGCTGGGGGCGGACGACATCGCCGCGTCCCGGGCCTTTTACGACTCCACTCTGGGCGTCATCGGCGTGCAGCCGGGCTTTGCCGACGACAAGGGGCGGATCTTCTGGATGACGCCCACCGGGGTCTTCGCGATCACCAGGCCGCTGAACGGCGCGCCGGCGAGTTGCGGCAATGGCTCCACCGTCGGTTTCGCCATGGCCTCGCCCGAGCAGGCGGACGCCTGGCACGCGGCCGGCCTGAAGGCCGGCGGCAGCGCCTGCGAAGACCCGCCCGGCGTGCGGGAAGGGCCGGCCGGCAAGCTCTATCTCGCCTATCTGCGCGATCCGGCCGGCAACAAGCTCTGCGCGCTGCACCGCATGCCGGCCTGAGGCCATCGCGCAAGCGGCCATGAACACCTAAATGGGGGGCGATGGCCTCGCTCCCCAAACCGCTGGAAGACTGGTTCGCGGCACGCGGCTGGCGCCCGCGTAGCCACCAGCTTGCCATGCTGGAGGCGGCCCGCCCCGGCCGCCACACCCTGCTCGTGGCGGCGACCGGCGCGGGCAAGACCCTGTCGGGCTTCCTGCCGGTGCTGGCGGATGCGGCGGAAAAGGGGCCGCGCCCCGGCCTGAAGGCGCTCTATGTCTCGCCGCTGAAGGCGCTGGCCGCCGATGTGGAGCGCAACCTCGCCACCCCCATCCGCGAGGCGGGCCTGCCGCTGGGCGTGGAAACCCGCACCGGCGACACCTCCAGCGAAGCGAAGCGCCGCCAGCGGCAGCGCCCGCCCGACATATTGCTGACGACGCCGGAGAGCCTCAGCCTGCTTCTGACATGGCCGGAAGCCGAACGGCTGTTCGCCGATCTGGAAACGCTGATCATAGACGAGATCCACGCCTTCGCCACCAGCAAGCGCGGCGACCTGCTGGCGCTGGCCGCGGCCCGGCTGCGCACGCTGGCGCCGCGCCTGCGGCTGGTGGGCCTGTCGGCCACCATCGCCGACCCGCCGGCCATGGCGAACTGGCTGGCCCCCGGTGCCGAAGTGGAAATCGTGCGGGGGGCGGAAGCGGTCCCGCCCGACATTTCCATCCTGGTGCCGCGCGGTGAAATCCCATGGGCCGGGCACAACGGCCGCCATGCCGCGCGCGAGGTGATGGAACTGCTGGAGGAAGCCCGGCAATCCATCGTCTTCGCCAACACCCGCTCCATCGCCGAGCTGCTGTTCCGCGACCTGTGGACCGAAAACGACAAGGCCCTGCCCATCGGCCTCCACCATGGCTCGCTCAGCGCCGAGGCGCGGCTGAAAGCGGAAGCCGCGCTGGTGTCCGGCCGGCTGAAGGCGGTCGTTGCCACCTCCAGCCTCGACCTCGGGATCGACTGGGGCGATGTCGATCTGGTGGTGCAGATGGGGGCGCCCAAGGGCGCGGCGCGGCTGCTGCAGCGGGTCGGCCGCTCCAACCACCGGCTGGACGAAGCCAGCCGCGCGGTGATCGTGCCGGGCAACCGCTTCGAATATCTGGAAGCGCTCGCCTGCCTGGACGCGGTGGCCGAAGGCGAGCTGGATGCGGAGCCGCACCGCCCCGGCGGGCTGGACGTGCTGGCGCAGCATATCATGGGGATCGCCTGCGCCGGCCCGTTCGAGGCCGGGAGCCTCTACGCGGAAATCCGGCTGGCGGCCCCTTATGCCGGGCTGAGCCGCGACTCCTTCGACCGGGCGCTCGCCTTCGTGGCGACCGGCGGCTACGCGCTTTCCGGCTACGACCGCTACCGCCGTCTGGTGGAGGAGGCGCCGGGCCGCTTCCGCCTGACGCATCCGAAGCTGGCCCAGCAGCACCGGCTGAACGCCGGGGTGATCGTCGAGGCGCCGGCGATGACCGTCCGGCTGGGGCGGGGCCGGGCGCTGGGCCAGGTGGAGGAATGGTTCGCGACGCAGCTGCGCCTGGGCGACCGCTTCCTCTTCGCCGGCCTGACGCTGGAACTGACCGGCCGTTCCGAAACCGATCTTTACACGAGGCTGGCGCGCGGCGCGCCGTCGGTTCCCAGCTATGAAGGCGGGCGCATGCCGCTGTCCACCCATCTCGCGCGCCGCGTGCGGGGCATGCTGGCCGATCCCGCCCAATGGCGGCGCATGCCGGCCGATGTGCGCGACTGGCTGGAGATGCAGCGCCGCCATTCCCGCCTGCCGCCCGCCGACAAGCTGCTGGCCGAGAGCTTCCCGCGCGAAGGCCGGCACCACCTGCTGCTCTATGGCTTCGAGGGCCGCAACGCCCACCAGTCGCTGGGGATGCTGCTGACGCAGCGGATGGAGAAGCGCGGGCTGAAACCCATGGGCTTCGTGGCGACCGACTATGTGCTGGGCGTCTGGGGGCTGGAACCGGTGGAGGATCCGGCCAGCCTGTTCGCCGGCGACATCGTCGCCGAGGAACTGGAGGAATGGATCGGCGCCACCCCTTTCCTGCGCCGGGCTTTCCGCGATGTCGCCATCATTTCCGGGCTGGTGGAGCGGCAGCGGCCCGGCGCCCGCAAGACGGGGCGGCAGATGACGGTTTCCACCGACCTCATCTACGACGTGCTGCAACGCCACGAGCCCGGCCACCTGCTGCTGGAAGCGGCCTGGGCGGAGGCTTCCAGCCGCCTCACCGACATCGCCCGGCTGCACGCCCTGATCGCCCGCGCCCGCGAGGAGCTGGTCGTCAGCCGCCTGGAGCGCCCGAGCCCGCTCAGCATCCCGATCCTGATCGAGATCGGGGCGGAAGGGGTTTCCGGAATGGGGGAGGCGGAGCTGCTGGCGGAACTGCTGCGGGACGACCGCGAAGTGTGAAATAAATCAGAAACAATAACGCAATCTGTTGGTCACATCTTCGAAACGAGACTGCCATTTGCCCCGGCTAGGGAGGCTCGGTCCGCGGGGCCGCCGAGTGCGGAAATGCGGCTGAGATTCGCACATTTCCGAAAAGGGGAACCAATGTCTCATCTTCGTGCCCTGCTCCTGCTTGGGTCGGCCGTGGCGCTCGCCGCCTGCTCCGGCGCCACCGACGTCGCCTCTCCCGGCGACGGTGTGATCGTCGTCCCGACGCCCACCCCGACGCCCACCCCGACGCCGACGCCCACCCCGACGCCGACGCCGACCCCCACCCCGGGCGGCGACGCCTGCCCGACGGGCACGACGGATCAGGGCACGATCACCTCCGGCACGGGTCAGGTTCTCCGCAACTGCGAGCTGAGGGGTGCGGTCACCACGAACCTCGCGCTGCCCAACATCGCCAATCTCGTCTATTCGCTCAATGGCGGCGTTCGCATCGGCCAGGACATCGGCGCCGAAGGCAATAAGACTGGCGGCGTGCGCGCCTCCATCACCATCGATCCCGGCGTGGTGATCTTCGGCTCCTCGGGTGCCGACTACCTGCTGGTCGAGCGTGGCTCGCAGATCATTGCCGTGGGAACCGCCACGCGTCCGATCGTGATGACCAGCCGTTCGAACATCGTGGGTACCGCCACCGAGGATTCGATCGGTGACTGGGGTGGTCTTGTGTTGCTCGGCCGCGCGCCCAACAATCGCTGCGATGCGGCGGGTGCCGAAGGCGGCACCGCCCAGTGCGAACAGGAGATCGAAGGCGCGGGCGGCTACTATGGCGGCGCCGTCGCGAATGACAGCAGCGGCCGCCTGAACTATCTCCAGGTGCGCTACGCCGGCTTCCAGGTGACACCGGGCAACGAGCTGAACGGCATCACCTTGGGCGGCGTCGGCAGCGGCACCACCTTCGAGCATATCCAGGTGCACAACGGTTCGGACGATGGAATCGAATGGTTCGGTGGCACGGTGAACGGACGTTATCTGATTGTGACGGGCGCCGACGACGATTCGCTCGACACGGACAATGGCTATCGCGGCTACAACCAGTTCGTGCTGGTTGCGCAGCGTCCGCTTAACCACACCAGCAACCATGTGATCGAAGCGAACAGCTCGGGCGACGACGCTCTGCGTCCACGTTCGCGGCCGACCTTCGCCAACTTCACCTTCATCGGCCGCAACAGCAATGCCGACAACGCTTCGCACTCGCTGTTCTTCCGTGGCGGCACCGACTATAATCTGGTGAACGGTATCCTCACCTCGCTGGTGCGTGGCGTCCACTTCCGCGAAGCCTCCACGATTGCCGCCCCGAACACCGCGGCTCAGAAGGCAGGCCCGCCGAACTTCCGTTCGGTGATCATCGAGGCCGCCGGTGGCGCTGCTTATGGAGACTCTGGCGTCACCACGGAGCAAGCTACCAACATCCTGACGACCCTGCCCACGGGTGCGGCAGCCTGGGGCGGGGACAGCCGCGGCAATGTGCTGAACGGCGCCAATGCTCTCACCGGCCAATTCTGGCCCGGCAGCGGCGCCAAGGCCGTGGCTGCTTTCGATGCGTCCACCATCAACTCCTATCTCCGGAATGCGAATTATGTCGGTGCCTTCGAGAACGAGGCAGACACTTGGTTCGCCGGCTGGGCCTGCGGCAGTAACAATGTCGGTTTCACGCCTGCTGGCCTGAGCCTCTGCACCGCCCCGCCGCTTCCTATCCAGCCCTGATCCGAAAAGGGGCGGCCGGTATGTCCGGCCGCCCTTTCCGGACCTTTCGCGCGATCATCGGGGGATAAAGAAACATGAAACTGTCCAACTGGCTTCTGCTGATGGGAACGACGGCGCTAGCTTGTATCGTGTCGCCTGCCGCCTGGGCGCAGCAAGCATCGCCCGCCGATGAAGCCGGGCAGGATAGGGGCGACCAGAATGTGGACGTCTCAACTCCCGGTGCCGGAGGCCTTTCTGGTGACGATATCGTCGTCATTGGTCGCAGCATTCCCAATGTCATCAAGGCAACGCCTTCGGTGCTGTCGGTGCTCTCCCAGGCAGACATCGATCGCGCGGGTGACGGCGATATCGCAGGCGCGCTCGCCCGTGTGACCGGTTTGTCGGTCGTCGGCGGCAAATATGTCTATGTGCGGGGCCTTGGAGAGCGTTACTCGCTGGCGCTCCTCAATGGCCTTCCCATCCCCTCGCCGGAGCCGCTGAAGCGGGTGGTCCCACTCGACATCTTCCCGACCGATCTGCTTTCCTCGACGGCTGTCCAAAAGAGCTATTCAGTCAACTATCCAGGCGAATTCGGTGGCGGTGTCATCAACCTCACCACCCGAGCCGTGCCCGAAGAGTCCTTCCTGAATGTATCCGGCTCCATCGGGGGCGATACCATCACCACCGGGCAGATGGGCTATACCTATTGGGGTTCGCAAAGCGACTGGACCGGTTTCGATGGTGGAGCCCGTTCGGCCCCGGCACCTTTGCGCGCGGCAATGAATTCCGGCAAGCTGATCGCGCCTGGCGGCAATTTCTCAGTCGACGAGATGAAGACGATCACGGCCAGCCTGCGCAACGCTGAAACCAATCTCATCCAGCGCAACGATACCATTCCCGCCAACATGTCGCTCGGTTTCACGGGCGGCACGGCTTGGGATGTGGGGGAAGATCGCCTCGGCGTAATCTTCTCGGCTAACTGGTCGAACAGCTGGCAGACGCGCGAGGGTGACCGTCAGTCAGCTCAGCAGATTTCCGAAGACCGCCTCTCGCCGGACCAGGTCTTTCGCTTCGTTTCCACCGAAAACCGGATTCTCGTGAACGGCCTGCTCGGCGTTGGTTATGAATTCGGCGAGCATCAGGTCCGTTTCACCAATGTTTATATCCGCGATGTCCTGAAACAGGCACGGATCGAAGCAGGCGACGACTATCGCAACAGCACCAATAACATCAACCGTGGTGTCACCAACTGGCTCGAGCGACAACTTTTCTCGTCGTCGCTGGTGTCAGAGTTCAAATTCGGTGACTTCAGCCTCGATTTGCGCGGCACCTACGCGAAATCGCAGCGGAACTCACCCTATGAGCGCACCAACACTTATGTCTATTCGTCGGAAGTCGGTGACTATGTGAACAACCTGCGCAGCGGCGGAACGGGCAGCAGCATTGCCTTTTCCAACCTGAACGACACCGTCTGGGCTGGGACTGCGGGGGTCGGCTACTCCTTGCCCACTGCCCGCCCTGTCGTGGTGTCGGCCGGCTATGCCTATTCGAACAACGAACGGGATTCGACCCGCAGGCAGTTCGCCTATTTGCCACAGGCCTCCCTGCCGCTGGCGGTGACGCAGCAGCGGCCGGACTTCTTGCTTTCCGACTTCAATATCTACGCTTACGATATCACCCTTAGCGAGCAGACAGGCGGCGCCGGCGTAGCATCCTATGAAGCTGGGCTGCGCACGCATGCCGGCTATGGCCAGGTGGAAGCCGAACTGGCCGATGGTCTGAAAGTGAACGCGGGTGTTCGCTACGAAAGTGGTCGTCAGTTCCTGCAGATCGTGGATCTGTTCGGGAATGCCGGCGATCCGGCCGCGCTGCGCACCTCGCGCTCGGAAAGTTATTGGCTGCCGGCGGCGACCGTCACCTGGAACTTCGCGGAAAACCAGCAATTCCGCTTCGCGGCTTCGAAGACAATAGCTCGGCCGCAGTTCCGCGAACTGGCGCCGCAGCAATATATCGACACCGATAATGACCGGACCAGCATCGGCAACCGCTATCTGGTCGATTCCGAGCTCTTGAACCTGGAAGCGCGCTACGAATGGTATTTCAACACCGACGAGCGCCTGCTGGTCGGAGGATTCTTCAAGAAGATCGACAAGCCGATCGAAGTTATTGCCTATACCACCGGTAACAGCATCTTCACCAGCTTCGCCAACGCGCCGGAAGCCCAGCTATATGGTGCCGAAGTCGAAGTTCAGAAGTTCCTGTCTCTGGGCGATTCCGGCTTCTTCTCCGATCGTCGGCTGCTTGTCAGCGCCAACTACACCTATACGCAGTCGAAGCTGAAGGTGAAGGCTGGAGACACGACGGTCAGCCCCGGCAGCGGTGGTGTCCCGTCCGAGGCGACGCTCTTCTTCAGCGACGGCGATTCACTGACCGGGCAATCGGATCATGTCGCCAACCTTCAACTTGGCCTGCAGCGTGAAGGCAAGCTTTCCGAGCAGACGCTGCTGGTGAACTTTGCCTCAGACCGCGTGTCGCAACGCGGCCCTGGCGTCACACCCGATTATATCGAGCGGCCGGGGGTCCAACTCGATTTCGTGCTTCGGGAAGAAGTCGATCTCGGTCGTCAGCCGATTGAGCTGAAGTTCGAAGTCCGCAACATCCTGGGTACCAACTATCGGGAGTCACAAACGTTGGGCGACGACCGGGTGCTGATCAACGCCTATGATGTCGGTACCAGCTTCTCCCTCGGCATAACGGCGAAATTCTGATTCATATGACCCCAGGGCAGTGCATCCGCACTGCCCTGGGTTGAAACCTATAGAAATAATTGATATATTTCCCGTTATCCTAGGCTTGACCAGGCATCTTGCATATTTGCCCACGCCGGCCAGAAAGCGCGCCCCGGTCAGGCCCGGGGTGACGAAAGGTCCCCAACCTAGGGTTGCTTCAACGGGACAGACTTGCGCCTATTCGCCTTCCACATGCGTTTACATGGCTGTGCGCCTACTGCGTTTCTCACCTGCGTGCATTCCCTGCTCGGAATGTCGAGTTGGTGAATGTATGAAGAATTGACTCAGGCAGCTAGCGGCAACCCGTCCGTCTTGTCACGGTCCTGTTGCATGACGGCAAGGGTTCCGCAGGCGCGCACGGCTTGCTCGAACTGCGATACCGCCGCTTCCCAGCTATAGCCGCGCGCATGCGCCAGCGCTGCGGCGCGCGGAATGCGCAGCGCGCGTATCACCGCGGCGCCCAGATCTTCGTTCAGTGCGCCCGCGCCGCTGTCGTCCACCACATCCAGCGGGCCGGCGACCGGATAGCCGGCGACCGGCAGGCCGGAGGCCATGGCTTCCACCAGCACAAGCCCGAAAGTGTCGGTGCGGCTGGGAAAGACGAACAGATCGGCGCCGGCATAGGCACGGGCCAGGGCTTCGCCGGAAAGCGCGCCCAGGAACAGCGCGTCCGGAAAGCGGGTTTTCAGCTCGGCCAGCGCCGGGCCGTCGCCCACAACCACCTTGGAGCCGGGCGCGGGCGTCGCCAGGAACGCCTCGATATTCTTCTCCACCGCAACCCGGCCGACGTTCAGCAGGATCGGGCGCGGCAGATTCGCATAGGCGTCCGGCGCCGGAAGGCCCGGACGGAAACGCGAAAGATCCACCCCGCGCGACCACAGGCGGGTCTGCTCCAGCCCATGCCCGGCCAGTTCCTGCGCCAGGCGGGGCGTGGCCACCAGAATGGCACGCGCCGGGCCGTGAAACCAGCGCAGATAAGACCAGCTCGCCCCTAGCGGCAGGCGGAAACGGGCGTGCAGATAGTCGGGAAAGCGGGTGTGGAAGCTGGTGGTGAAGGGACGGCCCCGCCGCAGGCAATGCCGCCGCGCCGCAAGCCCCAGCGGGCCTTCGGTGGCGATATGCACGGCCTCCGCGCCGCTTTCCTCGATCATCCGCCCCACCGCGCCCGGCACGGACATCGCCAGCCGGATTTCCGGATAGGTGGGGCAGGGGAAGGAGCGGAAGCGGTCGGGCGTGACCGCCGTCACCTCCCAACCCCGCTCCACCAGCATCCGCGCGGTCGTCTGCAAGGTCCGGACGACCCCATTCACCTGCGGTGCCCAGGCATCGGACACCAGCGCCAGCCTGCTCATCCGACGGGCACCAGCGCGCCGCGCGACTTGCGGGCCTTCACGGGCTGGCCGGCGGCGATCTCGGCCCGGACCTTCTCGGCCCAGTCCAGTATCTCCATCCGCCCGTCGTCATGCTCGACCAGCGCGGTGCAGCTTTCCACCCAGTCGCCGTCGTTGTAATAGGTGATGTCGCCGAACTGGCGGATTTCGGCCGAGTGGATGTGCCCGCACACCACGCCATCGGCGCCCCGGTCGCGCGCGGCATGGGCGACGGCTTCCTCGTAGCGGCAGACATATTCCACCGCATTCTTCACTCGCTTCTTCAAATGCGCGGAAAGCGACCAGTAGGGCAGGTCGAACTGCCGCCGGCACCAGTTGAAGCCCACGTTCAGCTTCAGCAGCGCGACATAGGCATGGTCGCCGAGGAAAGCGAGCCAGCGATGATAGAGCACCACGCCGTCGAACTCGTCGCCGTGCAGCACCAGCAGCTTGCGGCCGTCGGCGGTGATGTGGATCGCCTCCGGGCGGATCTCGATGTCGCCGAAGCCCAGGCCGATGAAATCGCGCAGCACTTCGTCGTGGTTGCCCGGCACATAGACGACGCGCGTGCCCTTCTTCGCCATCTTCAATATGCGGCGGACCACGTCATTGTGGCGCGTCGGCCAGAACCAGCCGCGCTTCAGCCGCCAGCCGTCGATGATGTCGCCGACCAGATAGAGCGTCTCGCACTCGATCGACTTCAGGAAATCGAACAGCAGCTCGGCGTTGCAGCCCGAGGTGCCGAGATGGGTGTCGGAAATGAAGACGGTGCGGAAACGAAGCTTGCGCTTCGGCTCCTCCTCGTCGGGCGCCTCCAGCCAGGCCGGGGTCGGCAGCGGGTCCGCCAGACGCGGGAAATTTCGGGAACCGTCTTCCATACGGGCGACGCTGACCATGCAATGCCCCTGCCGATTGTGGGTGAGCGATTGCCGAAACGCTATATCTGGAGGTGATGACCAGTCGGTGACAACTGGATAACGGGTTTGTTGCAGAATGCGCCTTAGAAGGGGTTTTTAGCCCAATTCGGCCTTCAGGGGCCGGCTCAGCAGCCGGTCGGTCACCTCGCGGACGTTCGCCCGGCCGGCCAGCAGGTCGGCGACGGCGGCGGCGATCGGCATGTCGACGCCGGCGGAGGCGGCCGCTTCCACCAGCACCGGCGCGGTGGCCGCGCCTTCGGCGACCGAGAGCTTGCCGGAAAGCGCCTGTTCCGCCGTCTGCCCCTGCCCCAGCGCCATGCCGAGCGACATGTTGCGGGATTGGGTGGAACCGCAGGTGAGAACGAGGTCGCCGAGGCCCGACAGACCTGCCAGCGTCTCCGCCCGGCCGCCGCGCGCGACGCCGAAGCGGGTCATTTCCGCGAAGCCCCGGGCGATCACCGCCGCCCGGGCGTTTTCGCCGAGGCCGGCGCCGATCACCACGCCGCAGGCGATCGCCAGCACATTCTTCACCGCGCCGCCGATCTCGCAGCCGGCGACATCGTCGGAGGCGTAAGGGCGGAAGGTCGGCCGGGCGATGCGTTCGGCGAGCGCCGCCGCCGCTTCCATGCTGCTGGCGGCCAGCGTCACGGCGGTCGGCAGGCCGCGCGCGGTTTCGGCGGCGAAGCTTGGGCCGGACAGCACGGCGAGCGGCGCATCCGGCGCCACATCGGCCGCGACCTCCGCCATCAGCCGGTGGGTTCCGGCCTCGATGCCCTTGGCGCAAAGCACCAGCGTCGGCGCATGCGCCAGCGGCGCGCCGGCCAGCACCCGGCCGAGGAACTGCGCCGGCGGCACCACCAGCCAGAGGTCGATCGCGGCAAGCTCGGACAGCGCGTCCGTCGCCCGCACCCGCGGGCTGAGCGGCACATCGGGCAGGAACATCGGATTGCGGTGGCTGCCATTCACGGCCTCCACGACTTCCGGCTCGCGCGCCCACAGCAGCACATCTTCCGCCTGCGCCATGGTGTTCGCCAGGGCCGTGCCCCAGGCGCCGGCGCCGATCACCGCGATGGTCATCAGGAAGCCGCCTTCGCGCCAAGCCGGCCAGCCGAGCGCAGCAGCAGGAACAGGATGGCGATCAGCGGCAGCCCGAAGCTGACGATCCATTCCGCGCCGCCGATCTGCGCGGTCGCCCCGAAGCCCAGCAATTGCAGGCCGATGCCGATACCGAAGCTGCCGCTGGACCAGCCGGCGGAGAAGCTGCCGAAGGTGGCGAGGCTGCCGATCACCCACAGCCATTTCCCGCCCAGCCCCTCCGTTCGGGCGGCGAGGATCGCCGCCGTCAGCGAAGTGAGCAGCGCCGCGATTCCAAGGGCGGCGAACAGCCAGCCAAGCGGGCTTCCGTCCGACAGGCGGAACAGCGGAAAATCGAAGGCCGAGTTGCGCCGCTTCGAAACCTCCACGCTGTCGAACAGATATTTGCCGTGCGATTCCAGATAGTGGAGGGTGACGAGCGTGTAGCGCCCGCGCTCGTCCGCCGCCCCCTGGAAGCTGATGACGGCGCTGGGCCGCTCGTCGATGCTGTTGTCGGCGCGGTAGCCGGCAAGGGTCGCGGGAGGCTCCAGCGCCAGCCTGCCTTCCGCCACCAGCCGGTCGATGTCGGCATTGGCCTGGCGGATCAGGGCGTCGGGCGTGTGCTGCGCCAGCATGTCCTCGTTGAGCTTCTGCGGCGAGCAGGCCGCCAGCAGCGCCAGCAAGGCGATGATCATTGTCCTCGCAGTCATGATGTCCTCCCCTGTCGCGGCATGTCAGGCCTTCACGCCGGCGCCGCGAACCGGCTCGGCGGCCGGGTCCAGCGGCCAGCGCGGCCGGGCCTGCGGGTCTTCTTCGGGCTGGTGCCCGGCGGCAATCCGTTCCTGCGCCGCCCAGGCGATCATCGCCGCATTGTCGGTGCAAAGCCGCAAGGGGGGGGCCACGAAAGGCAGCGCCTGCTCTCCGGCCACCGCTTCCAGAGCCGCCCGCACCGCCTTGTTGGCCGCAACGCCGCCCGCCACGACCAGGGCCGTCGCATCCGGCGTGGCGCGAAGGGCGATCCGCGTGCGGTCCGAAAGGCAGTCGGTGACGGCGGCCTGAAAGCTGGCGGCGATGTCCGCCACGGCATATCGGCCGCTTTCGACGGCCCTCAGAACGGCGGTTTTCAACCCGGCGAAGCTGAAATGCGGTTCGCCCGAACCTACCAGCGGGCGGGGCAGGGGAACGGCGTCGGGGTTTCCGCCCACGGCCGCGCGTTCCACCGCCGGGCCGCCCGGGAACCCCAGCCCCAGCATCTTCGCCACCTTGTCGAACGCCTCGCCCGCCGCATCGTCGATGGTGGTCGCCAGCCGGCGATAGCGGCCAACACCCTCCACCGCGATCAACTGGCAATGGCCGCCGGATACCAGCAGCAGCAGATAGGGGAAGCGCAGATCCCGATCGACGAGGCGCGGCGAAAGCGCGTGGCCTTCCAGATGGTTGACACCCCACAAGGGCTTGTTCGCGGCAAAGGCCAGCGCCTTGCCGGTCACCAGCCCCACCATCACCCCGCCGATCAGCCCCGGCCCGGCGGTGGCGGCGATGGCGTCCACCGCCTCCAGCTCCACACCGGCGTCCGCCAGCACGGATTGCAGCATCGGCCCGATCCGTTCGGCATGGGCGCGCGCCGCCAGTTCCGGCACCACGCCGCCGAAGGGGCGGTGCGCTTCCTCCTGGCTGGCGATGCGCTCGGCCAGCACGCGGCCGTCGTCCGTCACCAGCGCGACGGCGGTCTCGTCACAGCTCGACTCGATGCCGAGCACCAGCCTCATTCGCCGGCAGGCCCTTCGAGAGCGGGCGGAGCCTCTGCCCTTTCCACGCCATCGCCCGCTTCCTCACCGCCTTCTTCATCGTCGCTTTCGCGGATGCGGGCGGCGGAAACCACATGCTCGTCGTTCGCCACCTTGAACAGGGTCACGCCCTGCGTGGCGCGGCCGGCGATGCGGATGTCCCTCACCGGCATTCGGATCAGCTTGCCCTGGTCGGTCACCAGCATAAGCTGCTCGGCCGGCTCCACCGGGAAGCTCGCCACCACCTGGCCGTTGCGCGCCGAGGTGTCGATGTTCACGATCCCCTTCCCGCCGCGGTTCGTGCGCCGATATTCATAGGCGGAGCTGCGCTTGCCATAGCCGTTGGCGGTGATGGTCAGGATGAACTGCTCGTTCGCGGCCATGTCGGCGAATTGCTCGGGCGAAAGCCCTTCCAGCGAAGCGGGTTCCGCCTTCCACGTCGCGGACTTCAGATACTGCTCGCGCGCCTCAGTGCTGTTGCCGCCACGGCGCAACACGGAAAGCGAGATCACCTCGTCGCCCTCCTCTAGGTCCATGCCGCGCACGCCGGTCGCCGTGCGGCTCTGGAACTCGCGCACCGCCGTCACTTCGAACCGCACCGCCTTGCCGCTGCGCGCCGCCAGCAGGATGTCCTCGCTCTCATGGCAGAGCGCCACGCCAATCAGCCGGTCTTCCGAACCTTCCTCGAAGCGCATGGCGATCTTGCCGTTGGAAGGCACGTTCGAGAAGGCGTCCATGGAGTTGCGCCGCACCAGCCCCTTGGCGGTGGCGAACATCACATGCAGCCGGCTCCACTCCGCCTCGTCCTCGGGCAGCGGCAGAACCGTGCGGATGGTCTCGCCCGGCTCCAGCGGCAGCAGGTTGGCCATCGCCCGGCCCTTGGATTGCGGCGTGCCCTCGGGCAGCTTCCACACCTTCATCCGGTAGACCTTGCCGAAGGTGGAGAAGAACAGCACCGGCGCATGGGTCATCGCCACGAACAGCTCGGTGATGACATCCTCTTCCTTGGTCGCCATCCCCTGCCGGCCCTTGCCGCCGCGCTTCTGCGCCCGGTAGCTGTCGAGGCTGACGCGCTTGATCCAGCCGGAATGGGTGACGGTCACCACCATGTCCTCGCGGGCGATGAGGTCCTCGTCCTCCACATCGTCCGCCTGCACGATCTCCGAACGGCGCGGGGTGGTGAACTGGTCGCGCACCTCGATCAGCTCGCCGCGCAGCACCTGCACCAGCCGCGCCCGGCTGGAGAGAATGTCGAGCAGGTCGGCAATGGTCGCCGCCAGCTCCTCCAGTTCCTTGCCGATCTCGTCGCGGCCAAGCGCCGTCAGCCGGTGCAGCCTCAGGTCGAGGATGGCGCGCACCTGCAGCTCGGAAAGCCGGTAGGTGCCGCCGGAGAATTCCTCGCCCTCCAGCTCCAGCTCGGCGTCGTCCACCAGCTTCAGATAGGGGGCGATCTCGGCCACCGGCCAGTTGCGGGCCATCAGCGCCTCGCGCGCCTCGGCCGGCGAGGCGGAGCCGCGGATGATCGCCACCACCTCGTCGAGATTGGTGACGGCGATGACGAGGCCCAGCAACAGATGCGCCCGGTCCCGCGCCTTTTCCAGCAGGAAGCGCGAGCGGCGGCCGATCACCTCCTCGCGGAAGGCGACGAACGCCTCGATCACGTCGCGCAGCGAAAGCTGCTCCGGCCGCCCGGCCCTGAGCGCCAGCATGTTGACGGCGAAGCTGGACTGCGCCGGCGTGTAGCGCCAGAGCTGGTTCAGCACCACGTCCGGCACGGCGTCGCGCTTCAGCTCCAGCACGATGCGCACGCCCTCGCGGTTGCTTTCGTCGCGCAGGTCCGACACGCCCTCGATCCGCTTGTCCTTCACCGCTTCCGCGATCTTCTCGACAAGGCCGGACTTGCCCACCTGATAAGGGATTTCCGTCAGGACGATCTGTTGGCCGGTGCTCCGCCGGTCCTCGATCACATGCCGGCTGCGCATCAGGATCGATCCGCGTCCGGTGGTCATGGCGCTGGCGATGCCGCTGGTGCGCAGGATCAGCGCCCCGGTCGGGAAATCGGGCGCCGGCACATGCTCCATAAGCGCCTCGGCGCTGATCGCCCGGTCGTCCAGATAGGCGAGGCAGGCGTTCACCACTTCGCCCAGATTGTGCGGGGCGATGTTCGTCGCCATCCCCACGGCGATGCCGCCGGCGCCGTTCACCAGCAGGTTCGGGTAGCGCGCCGGAAGCACGCTCGGCTCCTGCTCCTGCCCGTCGTAGTTGGGCACGAAGTCGACGGTGTTCTTGTCGAGATCGTCCAGCAGCGCTTCCGCCGCCTTCGAAAGCCGCGCTTCGGTGTAGCGCATGGCCGCCGGCGGGTCCGGGTCCATCGATCCGAAATTCCCCTGGCCGTCGATCAGCGTCAGCCGCATCGACCAGTCCTGCGCCATCCGCGCCAGCGCGTCGTAGATGGCGCTGTCGCCATGCGGGTGATATTTACCCATCACGTCGCCGACGATCCGCGCCGACTTGCGATAGGGCTTGTTGCTGTTGAAGCCGTTCTCGTGGGAACCGAACAGGATGCGCCGGTGCACCGGCTTCAGACCGTCGCGCACATCGGGCAGCGCCCGCGACACGATCACCGACATCGCATAGTCGAGATAGGAGGAGCGCATCTCCTCCACGAGGTTCACGGGGGCGATATCGCTGCCGGGGGCAGGCGCTTGAGGCTCGACGGTTTCGGACATGGGAACCTCCTAGTCGCGCGGAACGGGATTGGAAAGGCGCAGAGGGCAGGGCAAAGAGTGGGAATCCGATTCGGGAGAAATTCAGATGCGTATTCCGGCCGCTGCCCTTGCCTTTCTGGCGCTCGCCGCGCCTGCTGCCGCCCAGAACAGCCATTGCGCAGCCCTGCCGGCCAGCGCCCGCGTCGAAGTGCGCGGGCCCGACAATGTGATCCCGGCGCAACTGACGCCGCGCGGCTTCACCTGCCCGCGCGGCTTCACCACCGAAACCGTCGGCCCGGTCACCCGCTGCCGCCAGCCCGGCCCGGCCAGCGTCGAAACCCGCGAGCCGCGCCGCGACTGCTACGCCAGCCTGCAGCTCGGCCCCGTCCGCGCCATCTCCGGCCAGCAGCGGCCGACGCTGCAATGCCCTTCCAACCCGTCGATCGACAACATCGTCGCCGTGCGCGGCCGCAACGCCGGCTGGCAGGACGTGACGCTGACGGCGCCTGCCAGCGCCGCCGTCACCATCACCCAGCTCCGCGTTTCCGGCGGCCGCACGCCGCCGGCCGAAGACCCCACACTGAACGACTGCTTCCCGCACGACTGCCGGCTGATCCGCCTGACCACCCGCAGCGGCACGCCGGCCCGCGTGGACCTGACGCTGGCCACCCCGCAAAACGCCAGCGCCACCACCTTCACCGTCCAGACCGAGGCGAACTGCCCCGGACGCTGAATCGGCCTGAGGTGGAACGCAGGGGCTCTGCCCCTGCACCCCGCAAGGGGCGTGACGCCCCTTGACCCCCTTTAAGTTTGCAGAAGAGCCCCCCGGAAACCAAGGTGCGTATCAGCACGTCGGCTTTCGGGGGGCTCTTCTGCAAACTTATGGAGGTGCAGGAGGGTCACCCTCCTGCTGGGGGTCCAGGGGGCAAAGCCCCCTGGCGTTCCTACCTCGGCAGATACTGCATCGGGTCCAGCGTGCGCCGGCCCTGGCGGAGCTGGAAGTGGAGTTGCGGTTCCTGGGCGTTGCCGCTGGAGCCGGCGCGGGCGATGGGCTGGCCGCGTTGCACCTTGTCGCCCCGGTCGGCCAGGGCGTCTTCCAGATGCGCGTAGCCGGTGACGGTGCCGCCGGAGTGGCGGATCAGCATCATCAGCCCGAAGCCGGAGATGGCGTCGCCCACATAGATGACCTCGCCGTCGGCGGCGGCGCGCACGGCGGCGCCGCGCAGCGTCTTGATGTTGATTCCGTCGTTGAAGCGCCCGCCGGGCTTGGCGCCATAGCGCGAGAGGAGCACGCGGCCATCGACCGGCCAGCCGAGGCTGGGAACCGGGGCGGCGGGGGCAGGCGCGGCCGGCCGCGGCGGTGCGGGCGTCTGGCCGGGGCGCGGTGCGGCCGGCCGGCTGGAGACGGCGGGCGCGGAGCCGGTGATGAGGTCGTCCACATCCAGCCGGAAGGCGGCCGCCTGCTCCTCCGGGCTGGCGCCCGGGCGCGGGCGGGGGGGCGTGGGCCTCGGTGTGGAGGGAGTGGCGGTTGCCGTGGGGATGAACAGCGCCTGGCCGATTTCCAGCGTCGCGTCGCGGTCGATCCTGTTGGCGGCGGCTATACGGCTCCAGTTCACGCCATAGGCGCGGGCGATGGCGATCCCGGTTTCGCCGCGCTTCACGATATGCCGCCGGCCGCCGGGCACCGCCACCCCATCGGCTTTCGCGGGCACGGCCTGCCAGCGGGGCCTGGCGGGCTGGTTCGGCACCACGGTGATGCTGCTGCCCGGTTTCGGCTGGCCGCGCGGCGGCTTCGGCGTGGAGCAGGCCGCGAGGCAGAGGCACAGCACCGTCAGCAGGAAGGAGGGGGACGGCAGGATGACAGGGCTGTTCGGGCGCACGCGGGGAGCCTTAGACCATCTGCGTCGCGGAAGGAAACGGCTGATCTGTCAGCCGCTTGGGTTAACCCCGTCGGGAATCTTTACAAACCTTGGCGGCCGATCGGGCGACAGAATTTATTAATAATCTGAATCAAAAGCAAAAATGCCTGTCCCGGATGGTTGGCATGCAATGTGCATTCACAAGCGGGTCGGCGGGGGCAATTGCCGGCACGAGACAGGTTCGTCACGGTAGGGGCGGCGGCGCGGGGGTGCCGCTGCCCCTTTCGGTTTGGTGATCGTGCGGTTTGCAAACCCAGGCGGCGAACGTCGGTTCCGTTGGGAAGTGGCGGCTATGCAACGCCTCGTCACCCCGGGCTTGACCCGGGGTCCAGCTTTTCTGCGGCGCCGCGTTTGAGGAAGAAAGTCGGACCCCGGGTCAAGCCCGGGGTGACGGGTGTTGGAAATGCCCGCTCTCAGCTCAGCACCACCACTCCGCCCGGCAACCGCCGGGCCCCCACATCCAGCAGGCGCTGCAACTGCACCACCGCCAGTTCGATCTGGTCGATATGGAACACGCCCGTCACCGGCCAGTCGCTCTTGGAACTGTCGGCGAGCACCAGCCGGCCGGGGAAATAGCGGTTGATCTGCGGAATGGCTTCGGAAACCGGCGTGCGGCGCAGCACCAGCAGCCCGCGCCGCCAGGCCAGCCGCACCATCTCGTCGGCTTCGGCCTGCCGCATTTCGCCGGCCGCCGTGAACCGGACTTCGCGCCCGGCTTCCAGCGTCTGCCGCCGGTCGCCATGCGCCACCGCCACCGAGCCGCTCACGCAGGTCACGCAGAAATCGCCGTCATAGGATTGCACGTTGAAGCTGGCCTGCCGCGCGCTCACCGTGCCGCCGCCCGCCGTCACGCGGAACGGGCGCCCGTCGCCGTCCACCGACACGAAGGCTTCGCCGCCCACCAGGTCCAGCCCATTGCCGCGCGCGGTGCGATAGGCGCTGGAGCGGGAGTTCAGCTCCACATTCACCCCCGCCATCGGGCTGAAGCTGCGCCGCTCGCCGGGGGCGGTCCGCTCGTCCGCCATCAGCTCGGCGAGCGACGGCCACAGTTCCAGCGGCGGGTTGGTGAGGACGAGACCGCCGGCCAGCGCCGCCGCCAGCGCCCCGCCGCCGCCCAGGAAAGCCCGGCGGTCGAAGCCGCGCGCCGGCTGGCGGGTCTGTGGATGGGCGGACTTGCGGAAGGGCAGGACGCTCGCCGTCTCCGGCGCGGGGGCAAGCGCTTCCACATCCTCCGGCGCGATCTGCAAGGCGACATGGCGCATGTCCCCGCAGAGGTCCGAAGCGGCCGCGAAGGCATGCGCATGCGCCGCGCTGGCGCCCAGCCAGCGCTCGAACGCCTGCTTGTCCGCGTCGGAAAGCTGCCCGACCGTCAGGCGCACGACCCAGTCCACCGCTTCGAGTTCGAGCGGATTCCGGCCCCCCGGCTGGCCTGCGCCGATGCCATTCCCCATGGTCATGGGAAAAGCGGATTTCCGGTCAGCATGTGCGTTCCATACGGCAAAAAAACTATACTCCTATTGGCTAGAGAGATTTACCCGCCTGCCAGCGAAAACATTCTTTCGCCCCAGCCGGTCGGCGCAGTGCAGGATGGCGCCCCTGATGTCGTTCTGGATGGTGCGCACGCTCACCTGATAGCGCTCGGCCAGAAGCTCGGGCGGGGTGTCTCCGCGATAGCATTGCAGGAAGGCGTCGCGCTGGCGCTCGGGCAGTTCGGCCAGCGCCTGCAGCATCCGCTCCACTTCCTGCCGGGAGGAAACGACCCGGTCGGCGAGCGGCGTCTCGTCGGCGGGCTCGGGGATTTCGGCGATGTCGGCATGCGCCGACTGCCGCCGCTCGCGCTTGCCCAGCGCGCTGGCGGTGTTCAGCGCCGCGCGATAGACATAGGCGTCGGCGTCGGCGATCTGCCCCAGTTCCCCGCCTTTCCCCAATTGCAGCCAGGTTTCGCTCAAGGCTTCGCTCGCAAGCGAATCCGAGCCCAGCCGCCGCGTCAGCCGGCGCAGCATCTGCGCATAGCCGTCGACCAGCGAACGCCGAAGCAGGAGGCGGCTCGACTCCGACATCAGCGCCCCGAAAGCTCGAACATCAGCGGCTGGCGCAGCCCCTCGGGCGGCACCAGCCCCAGGTTCGCGCCTTCCAGCAGCGCGGTGGCGCGCGCGTCCAGCGCCTGGTCGGCGCTGCCCTGCACGATCCGCACGTCGTAGAGCGCGCCATCCTCGGCGATCCGCGTGACGATCCGCATGTCGGCGGCCTTGCCGCCCTCGAACATGGCGCCTTCCATCACCATCCGGCGGATCGCCACCACCAGCAGCCGCGCGAAGGCCTCGTCGCCGTCGCCGCGCGGCGCGCCGCCGATCGTGCGCGGCGCCGTCACCCGCATCATGTCCAGATTGAGGAGCGGCCGCCGCTCCCTGCCGCGCACGACATCCCGGCTCCAGGCCTGCTGCGCCTCGGCCTCGGGCAGGATCACGGCGGAGCGGTCGCTGGTGAAGCGCGCGACCAGCCCCGACCCTTCCAGCAGCCGCGCCAGCGCGTCCGCCGGGCGGTAGCGGCCGACGAGCGCCGGGGAAAGGCGGCCGCCATCCGCCGGCGCGCGCAGCAGCACGTCGACACCGCTGATTTCGGAAAAGCGGGCGAGCGCCATGTCCAGCGGCAGGGCCGCCATCTCGTAGCGCTGGGCGGAGCCGGCCGGATCGCCTCCGGCCGCCAGAGCCGGGATCATTGGCAGCAGCGCGGCCAGAAGGCAGGCGCAGAAGCGGGCCAGCGGCATCAGGTCGCGCCCCGGCGCCGGAAGAGGGATGGCGATCGCCATCATTGCAGCGCAAATCCGATCGGCAGCGAAACCCCGAACGTCTGCGGCCAGCCCTGCGGCGGCAAGGGCAGGGGGCGCGCCCGCATCACCGCGGCGATCGCCTCGTCGTCGAGCACCACCGACCCGGAACTCAGTTCCACCCAGGCCTCGATCACGTCGCCCTTGTGGTCCATCACGAACTGGATTCGAACGACGCCTTCCCGGTTCGCCGCGCGCGCCTCGGGCGGATATTGGCGGTAACGCTCGATATGGCGCAGCAGCAGGGCGCGGAAGGCCTGCATTTCGGCGCCGGAAAGCGCCGGCGCCCCATCTTCCTTCGCTTCCAGCCCGTCGAGCCCGGCGCTGCGGCTGTCGCCTTCGTCGCCGCGCGGCGGCGTGCCCAGGCGCGGCGCGTTTTCGGCGGGATGGGCAGAAGGGCCGGCGCCCGCGCCTTCGATCACGCTTTCCTTCGCATGGTCGGCGGGCTTGCGAAGCTCGTCTCCATGGCCTTGCGAGCCGCCGTCCGGCAGCGGCAGCAGTTCCACCACCAGCACGCGCCCCGCCTCGCCGCCGCTCGCCCCGGCGTCCGGCGTGCCGGCGTGCAGGTTCAACAGCAGCGCAAGACCCAGCGCAGCGTGAATGGCCGTCGAAAAGACGACGGCGCCAGATCGCGTCAGCAGCGAACTGTGAGTGGCGTAGCTCATGCAGGCGGGTTCATGGCGGAAGCAGGTTCATGGTGGCGTGCGACAGTCATCAATTTGCCATCGCCATTGCCTGCCGGAGATGAAATCTTCGTGTCAGTCCGATGAAAGCGTCCTCCGGTCGCCGGCAGGGAAATAATTTTCACGCGCCTTTGCGCTAGCTGGCGGCCGCGTCCTCTTCCCAAGTGAAGGGAGCGCCCATGGACTGCCAGTTGCCTGCATCCGCAACCGACCTGCCGCCGCGCTTTCCCATGAAGGCTGCCGGCCCCGCCGGCGGCCCGGCTCCTGGGGGGGTGATGGCTCTGAAGTTGCCGCCGTCCGATCCGGTTCGGGCCATGGGGCGCTACCGCCTGCATGTCGGCGACCTGATCGTCGACATGCGCGCATCCCCACCCCATTCCGGCGCGGATTACCGCGTGCCCGCGCATCGGGCCCTGCTGCTGGTGCCGCTGGGCGGCGATCTGGAGATCCTGACCGAAGCCCACCGCCACGACTGTCCGGAAAACACCCCCTTCCTGTTCGCGCGGGGCGAGGAGGTGACGGCGCTGTGGCGCGAGGGGAGCTGGTGCCTGGCCATTCATCTGCGGCGCGACCGGTTGAACGCGGCGCTGAGCGCCGCGGTCGGCGGCGCCTGCAAATTGACTTCGGTCGCCACCCTTCTCCAGTCCGGCCGGGAGCTGGAGCAAACCCTGCACCTCCTTCTGGCGCTGGTGGCGGACGCCGAACCCCAGCAGCGGCCGGCGCTTCTGGCGATCGAGGCGAATTTCTACCGCCGCCTCGCCGAGCGGCTTCTCCCCGAAAGCGGCGGCGAAAAGCTTTTCACCCCGGTGCGCTCGGTCAGCGAGGCGATGCGGCTGGTGCGCGAGGACCACAGCCGCGCCTACGACACCGAAGAGCTGGCGACGCTCGTCGGTGTGACGGCGCAGACGCTGCGCAAGGGCTTCCGCTTCTGCCTCGGCATGTCGGTGAAGGAATATATCCAGACCGTCCGCCTCGACTGGGCGCATGCCAGGCTTGCGAGCGGCCGCGACGGCCGCCCGATCGCCGAGATCGCCCGGCGCGCCGGTTTCGCGGAAAGTTCGCCTTTCTCCCGCGCCTATATGCGGCGCTTCGGGGAGCCCCCCAGCCAGACGAGGGCAATGGCGGTGCGCGCCGCGACGGTGTGAAATCCGGCGGCGCCCGGCTGGCGCCGCCCGCATGAAATCGTGCAACCCGAAGGCAAGTAAAGCCTTCGGGGATTTTCTGTTATCTGAACAAAAAGATCGTATAACGTCTTTCAATGTTCAATATCCGTTGATGACAATATGATTACTATAGAATATATTTTTCACGATTCAATACCAATCAATTATGTGTCGTAACGAAATTGAAACCATGCTTGCACCCGGGCGGTAGAAACGCATTTCGGCGCCGGGATTTCCCAGATTTGACTTGAGGCGTGTGCAGCGCGCGCTCTAAGGGCGCCTTCGTCGACGGGGTTTGCGTCTTGGCGTGTGTGCGCCGGTTTTCCCCGTCTCTTACGTGTTTGGATCGTTTCGCGGGCATCGCCCGGCTTCGGCCGGGGCGTTGCCTGTGGCTTAGGGGCGCGGATTTGATGCTGAGACGATTTGGGGCGGCGGCGCCCATCGGACGTATGGCGATCGGACGTGGGACGCTGATCCTGGCGCTTCTTCTGGGCTCGGCGCCAGTTTTATCCCAGGAGTCTGTATCGACGTTTGAGATACGAGCGTTTCAGGTACGTGG
>NZ_JAKLSQ010000006.1 GCF_022014495.1 Sandaracinobacteroides sayramensis | reverse complement strand
AACTCCCCAAATGATAGCGATGGTGCCGCATTCCTTCGCATTATCGCGTCCTCGCGATTACAGATCATCCATAATAATCTCGACGCGGCGATGCAGGCCGCCAACATCACCGGCGCGACAGGCACCCTCAATGCCCAGGCCAAATCGGCGGCGCGCAGTGCTTTCGAGTCCGCGAAGCAGCGCTTCTTCAATCACCTGATCACGGCGATGCAGACGCCGTCGCTTGTCGCCAGCATCGCGCGCGACCTGGAGGTCGGCCACAGCGCCGTCGTCCAGATCGTCTCAACCGGCGAGGCGCTGATGGAACGGCGGCTGGCCGACATCCCCACCGATGAATGGGACGACGTCCGCGTTGACGTGACCCCGCGCGAATATGTGCTGTCCTACCTTGAGCACAGTTTTCCGGTGCAGCTCTACGAGCCCTTCACCGACAGCGAAGGCAATCTCTCCTCCCGGCCCGTCACCGACAAGGATGGCCAGCCGGTCCACTCCCGCGATGCCGTCGATCGCCGTAATCGCCTGATCGAACATCTGGCGTCGCTGGCGCCGGTGCCCGCTGCGCTCGATCAGATCCTCCACCATTTCGGCACGGAGTTGGTCGCCGAGGTGACGGGCCGATCGCGACGGATCGTGCGCAAGCGCGGTTCCGACGGGATCGATCGCTATGCCGTCGAGACCCGACCCGGCTCGGCCAATCTCGGCGAGACCGATGCGTTCCAGACCGATGCCAAGCGCGTGCTTGTCTTCTCGGACGCGGGCGGCACCGGCCGCAGCTACCATGCCGATCTCGGCGCCAGGAACCAGCGGCTGCGCGTCCACTATCTGCTCGAGGCCGGATGGAAGGCCGACAGCGCCATCCAGGGGTTCGGGCGGACCAACCGCACCAACCAGAAACAGCCGCCGCTGTTCCGGCCGGTGACGACCGACGTGAAGGCGCAAAAGCGTTTCATCTCGACCATCGCCCGCCGCCTCGACACGCTGGGCGCGATCACGCGCGGCCAGCGCCAGACCGGCGGCCAGGGGCTGTTTCGCCCCGAGGACAATCTGGAATCTCACTATGCGCGTGACGCCCTGCGCCAGCTCTACCGCCTGCTTTACGGCGGCAAGATCGAGGGCTGTTCGCTCGGGGCTTTCGAGGCGGCGACGGGCTTGTCGCTCGCCGACAGTACCGGCCTCAAGGACGAACTGCCGCCGATCACCACCTTCCTCAACCGGATGCTGGCGCTGACCATCGACCTCCAGAACATCCTGTTCACCGCGTTCGAGGATTTGCTGAGCGCGCGCATCGAAGGAGCGATCGCGTCGGGAAGCTATGAGCTGGGGCTGGAGACGCTCCAGGCCGAGAGCTTCACGATTCTCGACCGGGCCACCATCTATACCCATCCGGGAACCACGGCGGAGACACGGTTGCTGACGATCGAACGCAAGGACCGCAACCGGCCGCTGACGCTGGACGGCGCGCTCGCCCATCTCGGCGATGACGAGGCGGTCCTGCTGGTCAATGCGCAGTCGGGCCGGGCCGCCGTGCAGATCCCGACGCGCGGGCTGCTGCTCGACGATGGCAGTATCGAGCGCCGGGTGCGGCTTGTCCGGCCGATGGAATCGACGCCGATGCCGCTGGAAGCGATGGGCGAAACGCAGTGGCGCGTAGCGACCCGCGGCGCTTTCGCCCGCGCTTGGGAGGCGGAGCTGGCCGAGGTGCCGGAGTTTGCAAGCAGCACAATGCACATCGTCACCGGCCTGCTGTTGCCGATCTGGAAACGGCTTCCCCAGGAATCCAGCCGCGTCTATCGGCTCCAGGCCGATGACGGCGAACGCATCGTCGGCCGCCGGGTCTCGCCCGCCTGGGTCGCGACCGCGACCGCCAACGACACTGGCCCGCATCTCGACCCGCAGGCGGCGTTTGCCGCGCTGATGGACGGACGCACGATCCTCGATCTGGCCGAAGGTCTCCAGCTTCGCCGAGCGCGCGTCATGGGGGTCAACCGCATCGAGCTTGCCGGATTCACCGACGCCATGCGCGAGCGGCTGACGGCCTATGGCCTGTTCCATGAGATCATCTCGTGGAAACTGCGCATGTTCGTGCCTGTCGACGCGAGCGGCATCGCCGTGCTCGACCGGGTGGTGAAGCGCTGGCCGCTCCAGCGTGTCGGCGACCGGGTGGCGGCATGATGGGCCGTCCGTCAAACCAGGCAGGAGAACTGGCGCACCGTCTCGGCGATCAAGCCGAGGCGGTGTGCCGCCACTATCTGTCGAAGGGGCATCGCGAGGGCCGCTACTGGCTGGTCGGCGATGTCCGCAACACGCCGGGCCGCAGTCTCTATGTCCGTCTTGCAGGTTCGCAGGACGGACGCGGCGCGGCGGGCAAATGGACCGATGCATCGACCGGCGAACATGGCGACCTGCTCGACATCATCGCGATCGCCGGTGGCCATCATCGTCTGCGCGACACGCTCGACGAGGCCCGACGCTTCCTCAGCCTGCCAGGCCCCGAGCCTGTGGGTGATGATCCGCGATATCGGCGCGAGCCGAAGGCGCCGACCGGCACGCCCCAAGCCGCGCAGCGCTTGCTCGCGGCCTCCAAGCCATTTCTGGCGACGGTCGTGGAAGCGTATCTACGCAACCGTGCGATTACGGATGTACGGAAAGGCGATCCGCTCCGCTTCCATCCGCATTGCTACTACCGGTCATCGCGGGATGATCTGCCGAAGACGCGCCCGGCCTGGCCCGCGATGATCGCCGCCGTCACCGATCTCGACGGCGGCGTGACCGGCGTTCACCGCACCTGGTTGGACCCGGCCACGATCGACAAAGCGCCTGTGGCGTCACCGAGACGCGCCATGGGTCATCTTCTCGGCCACGGCGTCCGTTTTGGGGGCGCCGATAGCGTGATGGCGGCGGGCGAAGGGATCGAGACCCTCTTGTCGGTGCGCCAGATCATGCCCGCCATGCCCATGATCGCCGCACTGTCCTCTCCGCACCTGGGAGCTATCCTGTTCCCGGCGGCGCTGCGGCGCCTCTATGTCGTGCGCGATGACGATCCGGCCGGCGATGTAGCGGTGGCGACGTTGAGCGAGCGGGCTTCCAGCGTCGGGATCGAGATCGTGCCGTTGTCGCCGATGCTCGACGATCACAACGAGGATCTACGCCTGATCGGGCCAGAGCGGATGCGGGCGGCGTTGCGGCCCCAGCTCGTGCCCGCCGATGTCGGCCGGTTCCTGATGCCGTCCCGGTGAAGCCGGAAAGGCGGTGGGTTTGCGGCTGGTCCGGTGCTGGAGAAGACCGCCGGGTGTCTGGGTGACGCAAGGATCGGAAAGGCCAGCCCTCGGCCTTCTCTAGAGGGCGATCGGAACGGCAAACGCCCCGGTCCAGCAACGGCGGGCTTCAGCTTTCTTCCCCTGGCGGCAGAGCCGCCATTCCTCGCGAGACAAGAAAGCCTTGCCCGCCGTCCTCCGCTTCGCTGCGGCCCCGTCACTATCGCTTGGGGTGCAGGCCCGGTTCGCCCGCCGTCTTTCGTCGCCTGCGAAGGCCGCGAAGGGCGCGGCCAACCGAAGAGGCGTCACCATGAAAACCGAAAGCCAGCTTCCCGAGCACGAACCCGAACACGCAGAATCCTCCACCGCCTATCTTCTCCAGGAAATGGCCCTTTATGGATACCGGCCTTACTCCGACGAACCCGATGATCGGCCGCTCCCCGATGCCCGCACTGCCGGCGGCGCGATCGTCGACATCTTTGACGCGATGGTCTCGACCTTCATCGACACGCGATTGGAACCCGACCTTGAAGACCTGCTCTGGAACCTCACCAACGTCTTCCACCGCGCCGGCGAAAGGATCGAGCGCGAGCTTGACGACAATGAGGTCGCCCAGAAACGCAGCCAGACGGAACAGGACGGCTCGGAGGTGAAGTCGGTCGAACTGGAGGCGCTGCTGCGCGAGGGCACGACAATGCTCGAACGCCGCGACGCCATGGAGTTCTTCCGCGACGGCTGCGCCGACCAGTTCCGCATCCACATCCGCAAACCCTGGACGCCGCGCTCCGGCTCGAAGGTCAACCGCAAGGCGCTGACCTCGGCGATCGTCTCCAGCCGCGACTTCGTCAATGCACGGCAGCGGGCGGAAAAGCAGGTGCTGATCCCGGCCGGCACGCTGATCGCCTTCAGTTCGGGACCGACCTTCAACGATCACCGGTTCATCTGGGACCTGCTCGACCGTGTCCACGCCAAACATCCGCAGATGGTCCTGGCGCATGGTGCAACGCCGACGGGCGGCGAGAAGATCGCCGCCATCTGGGCCGATCAGCGCAATGTGCCGCAGGTCCCCTTCAAGCCCGACTGGAACAGGCACAAGAAGGCCGCGCCGTTCAAGCGCAACGATGCGCTGCTGGAAGCCTTGCCCGCTGGCGTCATCATCCTTCCCGGCACCGGCATCCAGGACAATCTGCATGACAAGGCCAAGGCGATGGGCATCAAGCGCTGGGATTTCCGGCATCAGGGCGGCGCGTGAGCGCCGCCCTGTCGTGGCTGTCAAACATGGACGAAACGCCCATCTCATCCACAGAGGTGCCATTATTATCCGCAAAGTCTAATATTCAGGGATAGCCAGTCGCATAGTATCCGCTATTCTGGATATATGGAAAACGAATCAGCCATTCCCGCGCTGGGCGCGCTGGCGCAGACCACGCGGCTTGACACCTTTCGCCTGCTGGTGCGGCACGAGCCGGACGGTCTGGCCGCAGGCGACATCGCCCGCACGCTCGACGTGCCGCAGAACACCATGTCGGCACATCTGGCGACGCTGGCGCGCGCCGGGCTGGTGACGTCGCAGCGGCATAGCCGCTCGATCGTCTACCGCGCCGATCTCGACACGCTGAAGGCGCTCACCCTATTTCTGGTCAAGGACTGCTGTGGCGGACGCGCGGAACTGTGCGAGCCGCTGATCGCCGAACTCGCCCCCTGTTGCTGAACGGACCCGACATGACCGCACCCGATATCACCATCTGGCACAATCCCGACTGCGGCACCTCGCGCAACACGCTGGCGATGATCCGCAACGCCGGGATCGAGCCGCATGTCGTCGAATATCTCAAAACGCCGCCGATGCGGGAGAGACTGGCCGCGCTGATCGCGGCAGCGGGCCTTGGGCCGCGCGACGTGTTGCGCGCCAAGGGCACGATCTATGAGGGGCTGTCCGGGGACGATCCCGCTTTGGCCGACGATACCCTGCTCGACGCGATGATGCGCCATCCGATCCTCATCAACCGGCCGCTAGTCGAAACGCCGCTGGGCGTGCGGCTGTGCCGTCCGTCCGAAGTCGTGCTGGAAATCCTGCCCGCACCCCGGCGCGGGGCCTTCGCCAAGGAAGACGGCGAACAGGTCGTCGACGCGTCCGGCAAGCGGATCGGCTGAACCCATGGCCACGACTACATCTGCCGCGCCCCCGGCGATCGGCGTCTTCGAACGCTATCTGTCGATCTGGGTCGCTTTGTGCATCGTCGTCGGCATCGGGCTGGGCTTTGCGATGCCCGGCCTGTTCGCCGTGATCGCCGAGGCCGAGGTGGCCAACGTCAATCTCGTCGTCGCGGTACTGATCTGGCTGATGATCGTGCCGATGCTGCTGAAGATCGATTTCGGCGCGCTGGGGAGCGTGCGTCGGCACTGGAAGGGCGTCGGCGTCACCCTGTTCATCAATTGGGCGGTCAAGCCCTTTTCAATGGCGCTGCTCGGCGCGATCTTCATCGGCTGGCTGTTCGCGCCGCTGCTGCCGGCGGGCGAAGGCCCCTCCTATATCGCCGGGCTGATCCTGCTGGCGGCGGCGCCCTGCACGGCGATGGTGTTCGTCTGGTCGAACCTGTGCGACGGCGACCCCAATTTTACGCTGAGCCAGGTCGCGCTGAACGACCTCATCATGGTGGTCGCGTTTGCCCCGCTGGTGGCGCTGCTGCTCGGTGTCGCCGCGATCACCGTGCCATGGGATACGCTGCTGATCTCGGTCGCGCTCTATATCGTCGCCCCGGTGATCGCCGCGCAGATGCTCCGCCGTGCGGTGTTGGCGTCAGGCGGGCAGCCGGCGCTCGACCAGCTGCTGTCCCGGCTCGGCCCGGTCTCGATGATCGCGCTGCTGGCGACGCTGGTGCTGCTGTTCGGGTTTCAGGGCAAGGCGATCATCGCCCAGCCGCTGGTGATCGCGCTGCTCGCCGTGCCGATCCTGATCCAGGTCTATTTCAACGCCGGGCTGGCCTATTGGCTGAGCCGCCGTTTTGGCGTCGCATGGTGCGTCGCCGCGCCGTCGGCGCTGATCGGCGCGTCCAATTTCTTCGAGCTGGCGGTGGCCGCCGCAATCTCGCTGTTCGGCATCACGTCGGGCGCGGCGCTGGCGACGGTGGTCGGCGTGCTGGTCGAGGTGCCGGTGATGCTGTCGGTGGTGGCGATCGTGAAGCGGTCGCGCGGCTGGTATGAGCGGGGCGCAGCCGCATGAGCCGCCTGCGCACGTTATCCGATCCCGATCGTCTGTCCGCGCTCGACCCCCGCTATGCCCATGCGCGGCCCGCGCTCGGTCTCGGTGCAAACGATCCGCCGCCCCGTATCCTGTTGCTCTATGGCAGTTTGCGCGAACGCTCCTTCTCGCGCCTCGCGGTCGAAGAAGCGGCCCGGTTGCTTCAGTTCTTCGGTGCGGAGACGCGCATCTTCGATCCGTCCGACCTGCCGCTGCCCGACCAGCACGCGGGCGACGATCATCCCGCCGTCCACGAACTGCGCGAACTCTCGATGTGGTCGGAGGGGCAGGTCTGGTGCAGCCCCGAACGCCATGGCCAGATCAGCGGCGTCATGAAGACGCAGATTGACCATCTGCCGCTGGAGATGGGCGGAATGCGCCCGACCCAGGGCCGCACGCTGGCGGTGATGCAGGTGTCGGGCGGCTCGCAGTCGTTCAACGCGGTCAACACCCTGCGCCTGCTTGGCCGCTGGATGCGGATGGTGACGATCCCCAACCAGTCGTCGGTGGCGATGGCGTATAAGGAGTTCGACGAGGATGGGCGGATGAAGCCGTCTGCCTATTATGACCGCATCGTCGATGTGATGGAGGAACTGGTGCGGTTCACGATCTTGCTCCGCCCGCACGCCGGCCAGCTCGTCGACCGCTATTCAGAGCGAAAGGCGGCCGGGGTGCCGGCCAATCCGGCGACAGACCTGTCGGCCATCGCGGTCGGCCGGGGTGCTACGCCCGTTCAGCAGGTATGACGAGACCGTTCCACCGCGTCATTGGCGATCATAACGGTGCGCCGCCCGACGGCCGGCGACAGCGTCGCGCCAGCGGGTTCAAGGGCGAGACGCAGCATGATGCGGGCGGACCGCAACGCGATCCGCATGACGCAAGCGAGATCAGGATTGGCGCTGGCGTCAATGACGGCCGGTTCCCTCTCGCCTGACCTGAGAAGACCGAGCAAACGTCGCTCGTCTCCGGAAAAGCCGACATGGTCAGGCGCGCCAGTGCGGAACCGCCGCCCCGAGCACGCTTCATAGAGCGCCAATACGCTGTCGATCACCGGCGCGAGAATGCCGCAGCCATAGCCCACGAGCGCGCGATAAAGCGCAGGCTGGACCGGATTACCGCTGTCGCGCGCCTGTCGCCAGCACCGCGCGGCGTCCAGAATGACCGAATAGGCCACGATCGTCGCGGGCGGGGGCGTAAAGGCGCAGGTCATAGTTCATCCTTCCAATCTCCCCCTCTTTGCTAATCAGGACTGCGATACGCGGCGATTGTTGCGCCGAAAAGTCGGAACCGGGCACTTTGCCCGGTCTCACGTCTGCTCGCCGCCACCGCACCGAAAAGTCGGTTCAATCGCCCAACCTCAGCCCGGATAGTGCTCAAATACAGGTAATTCATGCTCGGTCTCCATCCAGCCGATCCGATCGGCGGTCTGGATATGAATCTGGGCCGGCAGCGCGCCGGGATCGTCGAGCGTGCCCGACTGGACATCAATCATGCCGGGCAGCATGGCCTCGTTGACGTAAAACAGGCTGCTCATTGCGATCCTGGCTTCGGGCTACAGATTGAACGTCTCCAGCGGCGCGCGCCGATATGGGGGCGACATCGGATGCGTGTCGATCTCCAGAGCCACGAACCGAATCCGGTATTTCGATGGACCATGTCCGGGTAGTGGCGGTCCGGGCCTTTGCATCATTGTCAGGCCAATGCGCGAACTCGGTCGTCAGGCATTTCCCATGGGTCAGCGGCGCGTCAGACCGCGTGGATCGTAACGCCAGAACCGCAGGCGAGACGGCCCAGTCACCGTCAGCTCGGTGAATTGCAGTAGCCACAAACGTCGTTCCCCCAACGGCTGCTTTAGACCAACCCCTATTCATGCCGCCCTTGTAGGCAATCGTCCGCCTAGTGCCGCCAACCCCGCAAGGGGGTTCCCCTGCGCTTGCGCTCCGGTGACGGCGGCGTTCGTCCACCTCCTTCAGCTTCATCGGGGATGGTCCCCGAGCAACCGAAGGAACAGACATCATGGCCACCATCGCAAACCTCACCCAGAAGCAGGACGGCAGCCTGGAAGGCACGCTCGCGACCCTCAACGTCACCGCCCAGATCGCGGTGATCCAGAACACCCGCAAGACCAAGGAAAACGAGCCTGACTACCGGATCATCAGCCGCAAGAACGGCTTCGAACTGGGCGCCGGCTGGAATCGCTTCTCCCAGAACACCGGCGCGGAATACATCTCGGTCTCGCTGTCGGCTCCCGAATTCGGCACCATCTACGGCAACGTCGCTCCGGCCCCCGGCGATGACCCGATGAAGAAGGTCATCATCTGGAACCCGCCGAGCTGATCGGCGCCCCGAGTCGGCCTCGCCCCCCGCGAGGCCGGCTCTTTTCCTTTAACCGTCGCAAAGGAGGCGATCATGAGCCGCTACGCCATTACCCTGCGAACCGACGCCGCGACCGACGACAACGCCGTCATCGGCTACGATCCGCCGCTTCGCACCTACTTCATCCAGGGGTTCGAAGATCCGAAGACCGAGCAGCCAGTCCTCTGGCTCGGCACGCAGCTTGAGCAATATCCGACATTGCAAACGCTGCTCGCCGATCTTGATGCCCGCGGCTACCAGCTCGACGGCCTCACCGCGGCCATCAAGGCCGACATGGGCGCGGAGGCGTCCCGCCCTTCGTCGCCAAGCCTTGTCGAGCGATACGGCTGGCCGCTTCGATAAACCTGAACAGCGGCGGCGCCGATGCGTCGCCGCTGATTTCCCTGCGCGAACAACCTCCTCCTCACGTCCCGCAGGTCGGTCTCTGGTCGACAGCCGGGATCGCCGTCCCATTCGGCGGCCACTGCACCAGGCCTGCAAGTTTCCGTTCAGCGCTGTTTGGAAACGCCAGCGCGTGCCCGAGAGGCCAGGGTCCGGCAACGGCGGTTAGCTACGGCAAGACAGGCAACTCCTGTTCACCAGGAACCACCCCGCTCTTTGAGGCTCATTCCTTGGTCCGACGCATGGCCTGACGCCATCAACCCGTAAAGGGTCCGCTTACGCTGCGCGTGCGGCCTTCAGGCTGCGCCTGTGCGGTGATCGCGGCCATGCGCCTGACACTTCGGGAGCCTGTCGAGCGGGGATGGTCCCCGCCTCCGAGACAGGAGCCGAAAATGTCCAACTCGCTGAAAACCGCCCAAGCCTACGCCTGGAGCCTCGCGCGCAGCCTCATGGTCTGCATCATCGTATTTCGCGCCGAAAACGGCATGTTCGGCGCCATGCCGGCCACCGAATGGGACGGCGATCCCGACCTCATCCTCGCGGAACTCGACCCTTTCGGGCGGTGAACCCGAAAGGGCGATCAGCCAGTGCGTGCAGCGCTACGCACTGGCGCCATCCTCGTCACAATCGGCGAGCAGGTCGATGGGTTTCACCCCTAACGCCGTGGCAAGATGGAAAAGCGTCACGACTGTCGGATTGCGCCGACCGCGTTCGAGATCACTGACATATTGCTGCGTGAAACCGGAAATCTCGGCGAAACGCTCTTGGGTGACGCCTTGCTCCCGCCTCAATCTGGCGAAGTTCAATCCAACGAGGCGACGCATATCCATGCGCGCGACGCTGGACGATACACAATATCGGGTTTATCTCTTATAAGGTGTATTGGGCCAATTCAGTGGTCAGTATGTCGTGCGTTTTTCATGCTTTGGAACTATGCAACAATTGCAGAGCCTTGGGAATTTGGATGTACGAGCCAGGGAGATATTCATGAACCCCCCACCGCTCGATCCTGCCGTTGCTGACACAGCGCCGGACGCAGCCTTTCTTACGCCTTATGATGAAGAGCATCTGATCGCCTATTTGCGCTTGCTCGACGCCCAGAGTGATGATGCGGGGTGGGAAGAAGTGGCACGCGTCGTTCTGCACATTGACCCGGAACTGGAACCCGCGCGCGCCCATAAAGCCTGGACAACGCATCTGGCCCGCGCGCAATGGATGGCCAAATCTGGATATAAACATCTGCTGCGCGGCGGCCCGCCAAACTGAACGGACGTGACCTGAGCGACGCCCAGCTATCACCATTCATGCTGCCAGGATAACCGGACGGCGGCTAGTCAAACACACGCACTACGCGAATCTTCCAATGTTGTGCCGCGGCGCACGAACCGCGGCCCTCTTGGGAGGTGTCGCCATGCACAAGGCAGATTGGCGTTCTCCGGCAGAATATCGGTCCTTTCAACAATATGACCGCGCCGGATTCGCTTGGGAAATCGTTCGTCGTAACCGGGACTACTGCCGAGAATATAGAGAAATACTTCGGACGAAGCCGCCAGACCCGCTTCAGATCGAGAGTTTCGTCAAGCGCTGGGGGTTGCGATTTCGGCTCTGATCCGGACATCGCCTACGAAGGGCAACCTGTCTTCTGGCTCCCCGAGGTTCTGCCCTCGGTTCTGCACATCCGCTCCGTAACGCCGGGCATGACGTCCTGGCCGCTCGATCCGGCGGCACTGATGTCGGCGCCAAACGCCGTGCAGAGCCGAGACGGAGACCATGTCATCGTTGCGCCCGATGCGACGCACCGCGTCTGGAGCGATGGCTATTCCAAGGGCGTCATGGCGATTGTCCTGCCGCTGGATTTGCTGTTTGCCGACCGCGCGGCCGCCGCGATCCGCTTCTGGAATTCTCTCGTCGGCAATCGGGCGGGGCCGGAGCCGAAGCCGCTCACGCCCTATGCGCGCGGCCAGCTCATCCTCTCTATCCGTCTGCTGGACGCCGAGCGAGATGGCGCCACCGAGCGTCAGATGGCCGAATATGTCCTGAAGGAAAGCGCGCCGACGAGGCGTGACTGGCTGGCGACCGAGCATCGCTCGCGCCTTCGCCGCCTCTTGAAGAAGGCGCACAGGCTGCTGGACGGCGGCTATCTGCAAATATTGTGTCCGCCGCCACGTCGCCCGCGGCGCAAGGCAAAATAATTACACCCCTGAAAAGTCGACTCTCCCCCCACGCTGATTCGCTTCGCCAATCTGCACTCCGACGCGCTGACAGCCACTGCTGTCCGCCTAGGCCCATTCGGAAGGCAGGACTGAGATGCACCCTGATACGGATTTCGACTCGCTGCCCGGTTCGAAATATCTGCGGACGCCTGACGCGGCCCAGCTCCTCGGGCTTTCCCCGAGAACACTCGAAAAGCACCGCACCTTCGGCACCGGCCCCACCTATCGCAAGCTCGGGGGCAGGATCGTCTATCGCGTGGATGACCTGCGCCAATGGGCCGATCGCGGCGTGCGCCAATCCACCTCCGACCCAGGCGCGGGCACGGTGTTCGCCGCCAGACCCCTGACGGCTGAGGAAATAGCCGTAAGCGATGGTCGCTGAACCATCATGGCTGGCAAGCATCGACCACTGGGCCAGAGCGAACGCGCGCGCCTCGATCCATTTGAGGCGCTGTCCGGAACCGTGCCGCCGCGCGACCAGCGCGACCTTATGGAGCGACCCTTCTTCTCGCTGGCGAAGGCCCGGCGCATCGCGCCGATCCTTTATAAATCCGGCGATACCGAAGTGCAGGTCTATGCCGTGCCCGAACATGGTCTGGCGACCATATGGGATGCCGATGTCCTGATCTGGGCCGCGAGCCAGCTTCTCGCCGCCGACGATCGCGGACTGCCGACCTCCCGGTTTTTCCGCTTCACGCCCTATCAACTGCTCACCTCCATCGGCCGGGGAACGGGCGCGCGCAACTACCACCTTCTCAAGGGCGCCCTGACGCGGCTGCAATCGACGGTCGTGCGCACGACCATTCGGCACGGTGAGCATTGGCGACGCCAGCAATTCTCCTGGATCAACGAATGGGAGGAGCTGACCACACGAACCGGCCGGATCGAGGGCATGGAGTTCGTTCTTCCCGACTGGTTCTACCGGGGCGTCCTCGATCGCCGCCTCGTGCTGGCGATAGATCCAGGCTATTTCCGGCTCACCGGCGGCATTGAGCGCTGGCTTTATCGGATCGCGCGCAAACATGCCGGTCGACAGCCCAATGGCTGGCGTTTCGAGCTGCGCCACCTTCACGCCAAAAGCGCGAGCCAATCACGCTTCTCCGATTTCGCGCTGCACATCCGCGCCATCGTGCGGAGCCAATCGCTCCCCGGCTACGTCCTGGAGCTTGTGCCAGGTACGGGTTCGGAGACCCTCCTGGTGATGCGGCCGCGCATCATTGAGATCAGCGCAGGGCCTGTGGATAACTTTCCGCGTCATAAGCGCCGTATCGGTACTTCGGACGCAATGGCTATCGGTACTTCGAACGCAGTCCTATCCGTACTTCGGACGCACGCATCCCAGCTAAACCTTTGTCCTTCCAGCGCAAAACCGGACTCTAAAGACTCTAAATCAGAATCTAAAGAAGTAGTAGAAGCGCGCGGAGCTGGGGATAGATCGTCCAACGCCTCGCTTGGCGACCGCTCCGACAGTTCCCAAACTCGACAGGAGCGCCGCTCATGATCGTCGCGCTCCTCAATCAGAAAGGCGGCGTCGGCAAGACCACGCTCGCGCTACACCTCGCCGGACAATGGGCGAGGCAAGGGCGCCGCGTCCTGCTGATCGACGCCGATCCTCAAGGGTCCGCGCTCGACTGGTCGCAGCAACGCGCCGCCGAAGGACTGCCCCGGCTGTTCAGCGTGATCGGCCTCGCCCGCGACACCCTGCACATCGAAGCGCCCGAGCTGGCGCGTGGCATGGATCATGTCGTCATCGACGGGCCGCCGCGTGTCGCCACCTTGCTTCGCTCGGCGCTATTCGCCTGCGACCTTGCCCTGATCCCGGTGCAGCCATCGCCGCTCGACGGCTGGGCGTCGGCCGAGATGCTGAAGCTGATCGACCAGGCGCGCATCTTCAAACCCGAGATCGGCGCGCGCTTTCTGCTCAACCGCTACCCGGCGCGCACGCTGATCGCCCGTGCCACCGCCGAGAGCCTTGCCGAACACGACCCGCCGCTGCTGGCGCACCATGTCGGCCAGCGGGTCGTCTTCGCCGACGCCATGCAAACCGGGCGGCTGGTGTCGGAGGTCGATCCCGAAAGCGCGGCCGCTCGCGAGATCGCCGCGCTGGCCACCGAGATCGAGGCGATCAGATCATGACGACCCGCAAGCTCAGGACAGGGTTCACGTCCCGGCCCGGTGCGGCCGAGGCGTGGATTGCGGGACCAGAGGACGCTACACCACCAACCGCGCTATCGCCGCCCGCCAACAGCGCCAGGTTGACGATCGATGTGACGCCCAATTTGCGGCGACGCCTCAAGCTCGCGGCGCTCCAGCGCGGCATTTCGGTCGCCGACATGCTGCGCGAACTGCTGCACCGCGAATATCCCGACGATGCGGGAAACGGGTCATGAGCGTCGCCAATCGTGACGATCGCACGCGCGTCGATCTGCTGTGGATCGAGCGCCGCATCGAACGCTGGATACGCTTCGGCCGCCTGGTCGAGGATCAGATCCTCGACCGCCAGCGCCGGCGCGTCGCCTTCGCGCCGGACAGCCTGTTTGCCTACGTCCGTTGGGCATCCAATGACTTCGGCACGCTGGTGTCGCGCATCGACATCCTGCGCGCCGTCAATCCGGGCGAACCCTGGCAGACCGTGCCGGGCGTCACGCCCGGCGGCGAGATTCTGCTGCGCGTCAATGGCTGGCCCAAGGTCCAGCGGGTGTTCGAGGCGATCGACGCCGTGGATGCGCTGAACATCGATCCCGCCGACGCCGCGCCCGACCATTGGCGACACGTCCACAACCGTCTCGCGGCGCAGGAAAGCCCGCGCCCCTACACGCTGGAGCGTCATCGCGCCTGGCTCGCCCGCAAGGGAGCCTTGCAATGAGATTTCGTTGGGGAACGCTGGTGACGATGGTCGTCGCCGTCAATGTCATCGCCGTTTCGGTGTGGATCAATCCGCCGCCAAAGCTGATCTGGAACGCCTCGGCCAGCGTGCCGATCGGCTTCTACACCGTCCGTCCAGCCCGTGATCTACGCGTCGGCGATCTCGTCGTCGTGACGCCGCCCGACGACGTTGCCGCGTTCCTTTCGGCGGGTGGCTATCTGCCCCTCGGCGTGCCGCTGATCAAGCCGGTCGCCGCGCTGCCAGGACAGCATGTGTGCCGCACCGGCGTCGCCATCACCATCGACGGAAAGCCGGTCGGCGCTGCGCGCGAACAGGATCGGCTGCAACGGTCGCTGCCGGTCTGGGAAGGCTGTCGCATCATCGCCGCCGACGAGATTTTCTTCATGAACGCGGACCGCAGCGACAGCCTGGACGGCCGCTATTTCGGGCCGCTGCCCGTATCGTCCGTGGTCGGTCGCGCAGCGCCCTTGCGCACGCGTGCACCGTCCTGATCGCTTTCCCCCTGCAACACAAAGGAGATTGGCAATGTACGCAGGCACCTTCAAACCCACCGAGGACGGCTATTCGGGCCGCATCCGGATGTTCGGAATTGACGAGGCGATCATCATCGTTCCCGCCGAACCGAATGACGCCGAGAACGCACCCGACTACCGGGTTCAACTCGACGAAGACGCCGGCCCGGAGATCGGCGCGGGATGGAAGCGTGTCGGCGAGAAGGCTGGCGACTATGTGTCCATCGAGATCGACAGCGCGATCTTCGCCGGCCCGCCCTTGCGCGCCAATCTGTTCCGCGCCGATGATGAGGGCACGACGTTCAACCTGTCGTGGAACCGACCGCGACCGCGCGAAGACCGGAGCTGATCGGTTGCGCCCGCGTCGCCGTTCCCTGCGCGGCAGGGCGCTGTCGCTGGCGTGGCTCGCCGTCGTGGCGAGCGCGCCGGCGACGGCCTTGCCCGTTCCCGCCGCCGCGCAGACGACCACGCCGCAAACCGCCGATCCTGTCGCCCGGCATGTTGCCGAGGCCTCGCGGCGGTTCGGCATTCCGCAGGCGTGGATATGGGCGGTGATGCGCGCCGAAAGTGCGGGCGACGTGCGCGCTATCTCCCATGCCGGGGCGATGGGTCTGATGCAGATTATGCCCGATACCTGGGCCTATCTGCGCGGTCGATACGCACTTGGCGACGATCCCTATCATGTCCGCGACAACATCATCGCGGGCACGGCCTACCTTCGCGAACTACATGACCGCTTCGGATCGCCCGGCTTTCTCGCCGCCTATAATGCGGGACCGGGGCGCTACGAACAGCACCTCACGACCGGCCGGCCGCTCCCCCGAGAGACCCGCGCCTATCTCGCGATCCTCGCACCGATGGTCGGCGGATCGCAGCCTGGCCGCCCAACTATCGCACCCGCCGATCCGCTGGCGTGGATGCGCGCGCCGCTATTCGCCATGCGCGCGGACGACGCCCGAGCTGCACCGCAAGCCGCAGCCGAGACGCCGCCGGATGACGAAACGGCCGCACAGAATGTTGCGCCCGAAGAGCCTCCCGAACGCCTGTTCGTCCCTCTTTCCGGCCGGGAACCGTCATGACCTGGGCTGGCGTGCCCTGTCGCATCATAGGGTGCAAACGGATACAGACGGTCGGAAGCTGCTGGAGTTTGGGGAGAAACAGGAAGGCACGGCCAGATAAAAGGACCGCCGTCTGCCGGGGCCCATGTGGTTGGTTGTGCGCGCTTTTCTTGTCGGCTCCCAAAATGGGCCTGCCAGCCGCGCTTTCAGAAAACGGCATGAAATCAATCCGCGCGCGTATGGCGCCCGCCATTCGACCCGGAATCCGCGCCCGATGAGCGCCCGCGACGATGATTTCCGGGTACGCCCAGGAAGGCCGCGCGATGGCGGCACACAGGGCCGACAAGCCAAGTCGTTCGTCGGTCAGGTGATGCGCGCCGCCAAGAAGGCCGGACACACAGGACGCGGCTTCGGACCTCGCCGGCAAGGCGGCGGAGGATCGCGCTTCGGTCGCGGCAACGCCGCAGGGTCCAGTCGCGCACGCCGGCCCGACATGCGCCGGGTCATCGTCAAGATGCGGGTCGTGCGCCACGCGGGGACGAAGTTCCGGGCGGCGCCGATCGCCCGGCATGTGGCTTATCTGGAGCGCGAGGGCGTCACCCGAGATGGCGCGCCGGCCCAGATGTTCGATGCCGGCGCCGATCGGGCCGATGGCGAAGCCTTCGCCGCACGGTGCGAAGACGACCGGCATCATTTCCGGTTCATCGTCTCGCCTGAAGATGCCGGCGAAATGCAGGACCTGCGCGCCTTCACCCGTGAGCTGATGGCCGACGCCCAGCGCGACCTCGGCACATCGCTCGACTGGGTGGCCGTCGATCACTGGAACACCGACAATCCGCATATCCATGTGCTGGTGCGCGGCCGCGCCGATGACGGCGGCGACCTCGTCATCAGCCGCAACTATGTGCGCGAGGGATTCCGGGGGAGAGCGGAGGATCGCGTCACGCTCGAACTCGGTCCGCGCAGCGAGCGCGAGATCCAGGCGGCGTTGCGCAAGGACGTGGACGCCGAGCGCTGGACTGGCCTGGACCGGACCCTGCGCAACATCGCCGACCATCATGGCGGCATCGTCGATCTTCGTCCCGAAAGCGGTTCGCACGATCCGGAGGAACGGCGCCTGCTGGTCGGTCGGGCGCAGAAGCTCGAGCGTCTCGGCCTTGCCGATCCTATCGGTCCAGCATCATGGACGCTGAAGCCCGGCGGCGAAGAAATCTTACGCGCCCTGTCGATCCGCGGGGACATCATCAAGACCATGCACGCGGCGATGTCGCGAGGCGTCGGCACGCCGGATATCGCGTCGTTCGCGATCCATGACGAACAGGTCGGCGATCCCGTGCTCGGCCGCCTGGTCGAACGCGGCCTGCATGACGAACTGGCGGGCACGGCCTATGCTGTCATCGAAGGCGTGGACGGGCGCAGCCATCATCTGCGGTTCAGCGATATCGACATGACGGGCGACGCGAGGCCAGGGGCGATTGTCGAACTGCGGTCATGGGAGGACAATAAGGGCCAGCAACGCCATTCGCTCGCCACCCGATCCGACCTCCCGCTGGATCGGCAGGTCACGGCCGAGGGCGCGACCTGGCTCGACCGCCATCTGATCGACCGCGATCCGCCCCCGCTGGGCGGCGGGTTCGGCGCAGCGGTGTCGGACGCGCTCGATGCCCGCGCCGATCATCTCGTTGATGAAGGATTGGCGCGGCGGCAGGGTCAACGTTTCATCTTCGCTCGTAATCTGATCGGCACGCTAAAGCAGCGCGAACTGGGCGGCGCCATCGCCCGCATCGCGGCCGAGACCGGCCTTCCGCACACGCCATCGGCTCCGGGCGATCATGTCACCGGTACCTACCGCCAGCGCGTCACGCTGGCGTCGGGCCGGTTCGCTATGTTGGATGACGGACTGGGATTCCAGCTCGTGCCCTGGCGGCCGGCGCTCGATCAGCAACTTGGCAAGCACATCACCGGCACGATGGCGCCCGGCGGTGGGGTGGACTGGAGTTTCGGCAAACAGCGTGGTTTGGGACTGTAGGTCTCGGCCATTTCCCCCACACCCCCAATCGGTCCACATTGAAATCGACATCATTCGATGATAAATACGTGCCTTCTACGGAAAGGCTTCGATATGCGAACGACTATTGTCCTTGATGACGAACAGGTGGCGAAAGCGCAGGCATTTACCGGCCTGAAGGAAAAGTCCCAGCTTGTGCGGGAGGCATTCAAGGCGCTTATCGAGCGTGAGAGCGCCCGCCGCCTTGCTCTGCTTGGCGGTAGCGAACCCGACCTGGAAGTCCCCGCCCGTCGTCGGGCTGTGGCCGAATGATCCTTGTCGACAGCACGGTCTGGGTCGATCATCTGCGGCGGGGCGATCCTCTGCTTGCGAGCCGCCTCGACGCAGGGCTGGTTTACATCCACCCGTTCATCATAGGCGAGATCGCCCTGGGCAGTTTGCGCCAGCGCGACAACGTGCTGTCGGCGCTGCGCGATCTGCCGATGGCGAGCCAGGCTTCCGACGATGAGGTCCAGGGCTTCATCGAACAGCAGCCGCTCTACAGCCTCGGCATCGGCTATATCGATGCGCATCTCCTTGCCGCCACCCGTCTGACGCCAGGGCTGCGACTCTGGACCCGCGACAAGCGGCTCAATGAGATCGCGTCCCGCCTCGGTATTGCCAAAACCGCTCAACACTGATCGGCTGCTTCCCAGGGCGTAGATCACGCTCTACGCGACCGTTTCTTTTTGCACGCCAATCCCGCCATTACTTCGCCTCCCAGCGCCGACACCTTGTAACATCGGAGACCTGCACACGACCTCTACGGCATTTGCCGGGAAGGAAGGGCCGTGTCCGCCACCAAAATCCTCTGGGGTCAGATCCTTGTTGTGTTCGCCATTGTGCTGGCGTCGGTCTGGTCCGCGACGCAATGGACGGCGGCGGCGCTCGGCCACCAACACCAGCTCGGCGCGCCCTGGTTCACGGCGTTCGACGTGCCGGTCTATCCGCCGCCCGCCTTCTTCTGGTGGTGGTTCTCCTTCGACGCCTATGCACCGGATATCTTCCAGAGCGGCGCCTATATCGCAGTGTCCGGCGGCTTCCTGTCGATCATCGTCGCCATCGGCATGTCGGTGTGGCGGGCGCGGGAAATCCGCAACGCCGAGACCTTCGGCACCGCGCGCTGGGCGAACGTGAAGGAAGTCCGCAGCGCCGGTCTGCTTGGCGATGACGGCGTGGTGCTGGGCCGGTTCGAGCGTGAGTATCTACGCCACGACGGCCCCGAGCATGTGCTGTGCTTCGCGCCGACCCGCTCCGGCAAGGGCGTTGGTCTGGTGGTGCCATCACTGCTGACCTGGCCGGGATCGGCCATCATCCACGACATCAAGGGCGAGAATTGGGGTCTGACCGCCGGATTCCGTAGCCGGTTGGGCAAGGTGCTGCTGTTCGATCCGACCAATGCGGCGTCGGCCGCCTACAACCCGCTGCTCGAGGTGCGTCGCGGTGAATGGGAGGTGCGCGACGTCCAGAATGTCGCCGACGTGCTGGTTGATCCGGAAGGCAGTCTCGAAAAGCGCAACCATTGGGAAAAGACCTCCCATGCTCTGTTGGTCGGCACGATCCTGCATGTCCTCTACGCCGAACCCGACAAGACCTTGGCCGGCGTCGCCAACTTTCTGTCGGACCCGAAGCGGCCGATGGAGACCACGCTGAAGGCGATGATGCTCACCCCGCATCTGGGCGAAGCCGGCGTCCATCCCGTCGTCGCTTCGGCCGCGCGCGAGCTGCTCAACAAATCGGAGAACGAACGGTCGGGCGTGCTGTCGACCGCCATGTCGTTCCTCGGCCTCTATCGCGATCCCGTCGTCGCGGCCGTGACCCGGCAATGCGACTGGCGCATCGCCGATCTGGTCGATGACGCGCATCCGGTCTCGCTCTATCTGGTGGTGCCGCCCAGCGACATCAGCCGGACCAAGCCGCTCATACGGCTAATTCTCAACCAGATCGGACGGCGATTGACCGAGGATCTGAAAGCCAAGGATGGGCGGCATCGGCTGCTGCTGATGCTCGACGAGTTTCCAGCGCTGGGGCGGCTCGACTTCTTCGAGAGCGCGCTGGCGTTCATGGCCGGCTACGGGATGAAGGCGTTCCTGATCGCCCAATCGCTCAACCAGATCGAGAAGGCTTACGGCCCGAACAACGCCATCCTCGACAATTGCCATGTGCGGGTCAGTTTCGCGACCAATGACGAGCGCACCGCCAAGCGGGTATCCGACGCGCTCGGCACCGCCACCGAGATGCGAGCGATGAAGAACTATGCCGGGCATCGCCTGTCGCCCTGGCTCGGCCATCTGATGGTCTCGCGCTCGGAGACCGCGCGCCAGCTCATGACGCCGGGCGAGATCATGCAGCTTCCGCCCGATGATGAGATCGTCATGATCGCGGGCCTGCCGCCGGTGCGCGCCAAGAAAGCGCGCTATTTCACCGATCGGCGGTTCACGTCACGCCTGTTGCCCGCGCCCAATATCCAGCGGTCCACGGCCAAGCCGCGCCCGGATGACTGGACGGCATTGGCGGCGCCGCCGCGGCCGGCTCTTGCGGACCCGGCATCCACCGACGGATCGAGCCGTATGCCCGGCAAAGCAGCCAAGGCCACATCCGCGAGCCAGAACGACACCGCCAACGCCAATATTCGGCGCGAGCCGGGACTGCCCGATCATGAGGAGGTGGTACGCGAGAAGCCCACGCCCACGCCGGAGTTCGCGTTCGACGACACCGAGGCGACCGACAATGACGCCGCGATACAGCGCCGGATGCAGCGCCTCGCGCGCCAGGCCAGCCTCGACCCCGGCGACGGCATCCAGCTCTGAGACGAAGGAACCGCCATGCGCATCAAACACACATTCCGTCTGCCCGCCGATCTGTCCGGTCGGTTGGCCGATTATGCGGCGAGGAAACGCGTCGCCCAGACCCAGATCGTAGAGGCCGCGCTGCTGTCGTTCCTCTCGCCCGATGGGTCCGAGCGGCTGGAGGCCGCGATCGGCCGGCGTCTCGACCGGCTATCGCGCCAGGCCGACCGGCTCGAGCATCATGTTGCAATCTCCAACGAAGCGATGGCGCTGTTCGTCCGCTTCTGGCTGACCACGACGCCGCCCTTGCCGGACACGGCGTTCGCCGCCGCCCAGGCCAGCGGGCGGGAACGCTATCGTGGGTTCGTCGAGTCGCTCGGCCGGCGCATGGAGACCGGCGCAAGCCTCGCGCGCGAACTGTCCGAGGACGTCAAAGCTACGCCAGAGCACGATACCCAAAATCTTGAGATGTAATGCCAGGCCGCCGATCGTTTCTATTTGCACGCCATCCTACGACACCTTGATTTTAGTGTTGCGATTGCCGGCTTTGTGTCTCTCTTACTCGTCCCCGATCGCTGCGCGCGTCGCCCGGTGGTCCTTGCAGGGGACAAATTGTGCAGCATCAACAGGTCGGATCGGAGGCGGATTCTCGCGGCGCGCGTATGTTGCGCACCGCACTCGGCCCGTCGATCGCCACCTGGCTCGCCGAGCCCGCCATCGTCGAAGTCATGCTCAACCCCGACGGGCGCCTCTGGGTCGACCGGCTCGGTGAAGGCCTGGCCGATACCGGCGAGCGGCTGTCGCCGGCGGATGGCGAGCGCATCATCCGCCTGGTCGCGCATCATGTCGGCGTCGACGTCCATGCGCGCAACCCGCGCGTTTCGGCGGAGTTGCCCGAGACCGGCGAGCGGTTCGAAGGGCTGATCCCGCCCGTCGTCGCCGCACCCGCCTTTGCGATCCGCAAGCCCGCCGTCGCGATCTTCACGCTCGACGATTATGCCGACGCCGGGATCATGTCGCGCTTGCAGGCGGCGGTGCTGCGCAAGGGCGTCGCGGATCGCTGCAACATCCTGGTGGCGGGCGGAACTTCGACCGGCAAGACCACGCTCACCAATGCGCTGCTGGCCGAAGTCGCCAAGACATCGGATCGCGTCGTTCTGATCGAAGACACCCGCGAGCTGCAATGCGCCTCGCCCAATCTCGTGGCGCTGCGCACCAAGGACGGCGTCGCCTCGCTGTCGGACCTAGTCCGTTCTTCGCTGCGCTTGCGCCCCGACCGCATCCCGATCGGCGAGGTGCGCGGCGCCGAGGCGCTTGACCTCCTCAAAGCCTGGGGCACCGGCCATCCCGGCGGCGTCGGCACCATCCATGCCGGCACGGCGCTCGGCGCGCTGCGCCGGATGGAGCAGCTCATCCAGGAAGCGGTCGTGACCGTGCCGCGCGCGCTGATCGGCGAGACCATCGACATGGTGGCGGTGCTGGCGGGGCGCGGATCGGAACGCCGCCTTGCCGAACTCGCGCGCGTCGATGGTCTCGGCCCGGACGGCGACTTCGCGCTCACCCACCTCCCATGCCCTTCACCCGGATCAGCGGCGCCAGCGGCGACCGTCCTTTCAGCAGGAGAAAGCCAGTGAACCCGATATCCAACGTGCGGCGGCCGATCGCCGCCATTTCGCATATGCGCCAGCAGGTCGCCGCTGGCGCATTGGCGTGCGTCGTGGCCGTGACCCTGTCGGCCCCGGCGCGCGCCTCCGGTTCGTCGATGCCCTGGGAAGCCCCTCTCCAGTCCATCCTCGAATCGATCGAAGGGCCGGTGGCGAAGATCATCGCCGTGATCGTGATCATCGTCACCGGCCTGACGCTTGCGTTTGGCGATTCCGGCGGCGGCTTCCGCAAGCTGATCCAGATCGTCTTCGGCCTGTCGATCGCGTTCGCGGCATCAAGCTTCTTCCTGTCCTTCTTCTCGTTCGGCGGCGGGGCGCTGATCTGATGCTGGAGGATGGCGAAGTCGCGGGCTTCTACGCACCCGTCCATCGGGCGCTGACCGAGCCGATCCTGCTCGGCGGCGCCCCGCGCGCCATCGCCATCGCCAACGGCACCCTGGCGGCCGCGATCGGCGTCGGCCTCCAGCTCTGGATCGCTGGCGGCGTGTTGTGGCTGATCGGCCATCTGGCGGCGGTCTGGGCGGCCAAGCGCGACGCGCAGTTCCCCGACGTCGCCCGCCGCCACCTTCGCTACCCCATTTTCATGCGCGTCTGAGGTCAACACCCCATGATGAACCTCGCCGAATATCGCAATCGCTCCAGCCATCTGGCTGACTTCCTGCCCTGGGCGGCGCTGGTCGCCGAGGGGATTGTGCTCAACAAGGACGGGAGCTTCCAGCGCACGGCGAAGTTTCGCGGTCCCGATCTGGACTCGGCGACGCCCGCCGAACTGGTCGCCGTGACCTCACGACTGAACAACGCCCTGCGTCGGCTCGGATCGGGCTGGGCGATCTTCGTCGAGGCGCAGCGTGTGCCAGCGGGCGACTATCCCGCGAGCGCGTTTCCCGACGCCGCCTCCGCCCTGGTCGATCGGGAACGCCGCGCGCAGTTCGAGGAGCAGGGCAGCCACTATGAGAGCGGCTATTATCTCACCCTGTTATGGATGCCGCCTGCCGAGGACGCCGCTCGCGCGGAAAGCTGGCTCTATGAGGGCCGCGCGCAGAAGGGCATCGATCCCTGGGAGCTGGTGGGCAGCTTCACCGACCGCACCGACCGCGTGCTACAACTGGTCGATGGATTCGTGCCCGAGGTTCGCTGGCTGGATGACGGCGAGACCCTGACCTATCTGCATTCGACGATCTCGACCTGCCGCCAGCGCGTGCGCGTGCCGGAAACCCCGATGCACCTCGATGCGCTGCTGGCCGACGAACCGCTGTCCGGCGGCCTCGAACCGCGCCTGGGCGATCATCACTTGTGCACGCTGACCATCACCGGCTTCCCGTCGATGACCTGGCCCGGCCTGCTCGACGAGCTGAACCGGCTGGCCTTCCCCTATCGCTGGGCGACCCGCGCGGTGATGCTCGACAAGACCGACGCCACCAAGCTGCTTACCCGCATCCGGCGGCAATGGTTCGCCAAGCGCAAGAGCGTGGCTGCGATCCTGCGCGAGGTGATGACCAATGAGGCGTCGACGCTGATGGACAGCGATGCGTCGAACAAGGCGGCCGACGCCGATGCCGCGTTGCAGGAGCTGGGCGCCGACGATGTCGGCCAGGCCTATGTCACCGCCACCGTGACCGTGTGGGATACCGACCCCGGCATCGCCGCCGAGAAGCTCCGACTGGTCGAAAAGGTCATCCAGGGCCGGGATTTCACCTGCATCGCCGAGGGGGTCAACGCGATTGAGGCATGGATGGGCAGCTTGCCCGGCCATGTCTACGCCAATGTCCGGCAACCGCCGATCTCGACGCTCAATCTGGCGCATATGATCCCGCTGTCGGCGGTCTGGGCCGGGCCGGAACGCGACGAGCATTTCGACGCGCCGCCCTTGTTCTTCGCCAAGACCGAAGGATCGACGCCATTCCGGTTTTCGCTGCACGTCGGCGATGTCGGCCATACCCTGATCGTCGGCCCGACCGGCGCGGGCAAATCTGTGCTGCTCGCGCTGATCGCCATGCAGTTCCGCCGCTATCAATCCGGACAGGTGTTCGCCTTCGATTTCGGCGGCTCGATCCGGGTGGCGTCGCTGGCGATGGGCGGCGACTGGCAGGATCTCGGTGGCAGCTTGTACGCCAAAGAGACTGGGACTGCGGCCGCTAGCGTCTTCCTGCAACCGCTCGCGCGCATCGACGATCCCGCCGAACGCAACTGGGCGTCCGAATGGCTCGCCGCGATCCTGACCGCCGAAGGCGTAACGGTCGATCCCCAGGTGAAGGACTATCTCTGGTCGGCGCTCGGATCGCTCGCCAGCGCCCCCGTTCCCGAACGCACCCTGACGGGCCTCGCCGTTCTGCTCCAGCAGCAGCAGTTGAAACAGGCGCTCGGCCCATACTGCGTCGGCGGGCCTTACGGCCAGTTGCTTGATGCCGAATCCGAGCATCTGGGCGACGCCGATGTTCAGGCGTTCGAGACCGAGGGGCTGACCGGAACCGGGGCCGCACCCGCCGTGCTCTCCTATCTGTTTCACCGGATCGAAGGCCGGCTCGATGGCTCGCCGACCCTGATCATCATCGACGAGGGCTGGCTGGTGCTGGACTCGCCTGCCTTCGCCCAGCAGCTCAAGGAATGGCTGAAGACGCTTCGCAAGAAGAACGCCAGCGTCATCTTCGCCACCCAGAGCCTCGCCGATATCGAGACGTCGACCATTGCGCCGGCCATCGTTGAAAGTTGCCCGACGCGCATCTTTCTGCCCAACGAACGCGCGGTCGAACCGCAGATCACCGCCATCTACCGGCGGTTCGGCTTGAACGACCGCCAGATCGAGATCTTGAGCCGCGCCACCCCCAAGCGCGATTATTACTGCCAGTCGCGGCGCGGCAACCGGCTGTTCGATCTTGGGCTGGGCGATGTCGCGCTCGCCTTCACCGCCGCCTCGTCGAAGACCAATCAGGCGCGCATCGCCGATCTGATCGCCGAACATGGCCGCGACGGCTTCGCCGCCGCCTGGCTGCGCGCTCGCGGCCTGGACTGGGCCGCCGATCTCCTTTCCCCCGCAGCCCCGGAGTATGAGCCATGACCCGTTTTCAGTTGCGCCGCGCGATGATCGCCGGCGTCGCCCTGCTTGCCGTTGCCGGCGTCTCGGCCCCCGCCAGCGCACAATTCGGTTTCGGCGGGATCGTCTATGATCCCACCAACTATGCCCAGAATGTCCTGACCGCAGCTCGCTCACTCCAGCAGATCAACAATCAGATCCAGTCGCTCCAGAATGAGGCGTCCTCGCTGATCAATGACGCGAAGAACCTCGCCAGCCTGCCATTCTCCTCGCTCCAGCAACTCCAGGCGCAGGTCCGCCAGACCCAGCAGCTTCTCGGCGAGGCGCAACGCATCGCCTATGACGTTCAGCAGATCGAGCAGGCGTTCTCGTCCCGTTACCGCAACATCGACCTCAATGCGTCCGACCAAGCGCTGGTCGACGGCGCGCAGGACCGCTGGGAGACCAGCGTCGCCGGGTTCGAAGATGCGCTGAAGGTCCAGGCCGGGGTCGTCGGCAATATCGATGGCGCGCGCACCGCCATGTCGAATATCGTCGGCGCCAGCCAGTCGGCGACCGGAGCGTTACAGGCGGCGCAGGCCGGCAACCAGCTTCTCGCCTTGCAATCCCAACAGATCGCTGACCTCACCGCGCTGCTTGCCGCTCAGGGCCGCGCCCAGGCGCTCGAATCCGCCCGCGATGCTGCCGCCGAAGCGCAAGGGCGCGAGCAGTTCCGCCGCTTCATGACGCGCAGCGGCAACTGATCAAATTCGGACGGGCATCGGGCCGGAAAGGGAGAATGGAGATGAGCCGCAGCGCGAAGATCGCAGGCGTGGCGCTGGCCGCCGGCATATTGCTGGCCACCGCTATCGTCATCGCCGTCGATGACCGATCGGCGCAGGAGGCCTCGCCACGGATCGAGGCGATCGGCGCCGATCCGCTGCGCGCTGAACTCGATCGCTGCCGGACCCTGACCATGCCCGACACCGGCTGCGAGGCAGCCTGGGAAGATCATCGCCGTCGTTTCCTCGGCCGCGACCCTGCCGACCGGCAGATCGATGCCGAAACAGCCATGGATGCGCCCGACGACGGGTTTGATTCCGAACCCACCAGCGATCCGGTCACGGACTTCCTGACGCAGGCGCCCGTCATGGCCGCCGACAAGGCGGCTGCGACTGCATCCGAGCCGGGCCGCTGACATGAACGACGTCGGCGTCATCAACCGCTTCCTCGACACCTTCAACAGCTACATCGATAGCGGGTTCGGGCTGCTCGGCGGTGAAGTCGCCTTTCTCACCACCACTCTCATCGTCATCGATATCACGCTCGCCGGCCTGTTCTGGGCCTGGGGCGCCGATGAAGACGTCATGCACCGGCTGGTGAAGAAGGTGCTCTATGTCGGTTTCTTCGCCTTCATCATCGGCAATTTCTCCGCGCTCGCCGGCATTGTGTTCGACAGCTTCGCCGGGCTCGGCCTGAAGGCCAGCGGCGCCAGCATCAGCCTCGCCGATTTCATGAAACCGGGCAGCGTCGCCGCCACCGGCTTCGATGCCGGTGAACCGCTGCTCGACGCCATCGGCGATCTCATGGGGTTCCGCAGCTTCTTCGCCAACTTCATCCAGATCGCGGTGCTGCTGATCGCCTGGGTGATCATCCTCATCGCCTTCTTCATTCTGTCGGTGCAGCTCTTTGTCACCCTGATCGAGTTCAAGCTGGTGACGCTCGCCGGCTTCGTGCTGCTGCCCTTCGCCCTGTTCAACAAGACCGCCTTCCTCGCCGAGAAGGTGCTCGGCAATGTCGTGGCGTCTGGCGTCAAGGTGCTGGTGCTCGCCGTCATCGTCGGCATCGGCACCGGCCTGTTCGCCGAGTTCACGACCGCATTCAGCGGCACGCCCACCGCCGAGGAAGCCATGTCCGTGGCGCTCGCGGCGCTGGCGCTGCTTGGCCTCGGCATCTTCGGCCCCGGCATCGCCACCGGCCTGGTCTCCGGCGCACCCCAGCTTGGCGCGGGCGCGGCGGTCGGGACCGCGCTTGCGGTCGGCGGCGCGACGATGGCCGGCGGCATGGGCGCGCGTATGGCGATGGGCGGGGCGGCTTCAGTCGTCGGCGGCGGTGTCAAGGCTGGCGCGGCGGCGGCGCGTGGCGGCGCTCATGCGTCAGGCGCGGCCGCCAGCGCCTATAGCCTCGGCTCGCTCGGTAANGGCGGCAGCGCGGTCGCCGGCGGCATGTCCGCTGTCGGCAAGACGGCGGTCGGCGGCGCGGTCAACGCCGCCACATCCCCGTTGAAGAAAGCCGCCGCCAAGGCCGGCGACGCCATGAAATCCAGCTTCAGGTCCGGCGCCCGCGCCGGGTTCACGGCCACAGGCGGCACAATCAGCGGCGGGTCAGGCGCCACAGCACCGACTGCGGCTGCGACGGCAGGCAGTGCGACATCCACCGCCAGCGCCCCTCCAGCCTGGGCGCAATCGATGAAGCGCCAACAAGCGATGAACCGGGGCGTGTCGTCCGTCACCCACGCCGTACGCTCCGGCGATCGCGGCGGCGGCGGTTCCTCGCCCGATCTCAGCCAGAAGGACTGACGGCAAATGTTCAAACGCCCCTCGACCCGCTACGGCAAGACCCCGCAGCCCGAGACACCCTATCAGCGCGCTGCGCAGGCTTGGGATGATCGCATCGGTTCCGCCCGTGTCCAGGCCCGGAACTGGCGGCTCGCCTTTTTCGCCACGCTCGCGATGTCAGGCGGGCTCGCCGCGGGTCTCGTGGTCCAGGGGGCGCGCGGCACGATCGTTCCCTGGGTAGTCGAGGTCGACAAGCTCGGCGTGGCGCAAGCCGTCGCACCCGCCGAAGCGGGATATCGCCCGACCGACCCCCAGATCGCCTTCCATCTGGCGCGGTTCGTCGAACAGGTCCGCAGCGTGCCGGCCGATCCGGTGATCGTCCGCCAGAACTGGCTGCGCGCCTATGATTTCACCACGGATCGCGGCGCGCTGGCGCTCAATGATTACGCCCGCACCAACGACCCCTTCGCCAATGTCGGCAGGGTTCAGGTCGCAATCGACGTCTCCAGTGTGATCCGCGCCTCTCCGGACAGCTTCCGCATCGCCTGGACCGAGCGCCGCTATCAGGACGGCCAACTCGCCGGGACCGAGCGCTGGTCGGCCATCCTCACCCTCGTCATCCAGCCGCCGCGCGACCCCGAGCGGCTGCGCAAGAATCCGCTGGGCGTGTTCGTCACGGCCATCAACTGGTCGAAGGAGCTGGGCCAATGAAGATCATCCTAGGCACGTATTTCCGTAAATCCGTAGGTCCGGCTTTGCTGATCTCCGCATCCACGCTGGCGGGCTGCGCCACGACCTCGTCTAAACCGCCCGCGATCCTCTATGACGACGCGCCCGCCATCGCAGCGACGCTCACGCCCGAGGCGCCCGCGCCGGTCGAGATCGTCACGATCGCCGAACCGCTGCCGCTGCCCGGACAGTTGATGCCGGTCGAGGAACGGCGCGATCCGCCCGAACCGGTCGATCCCTCCGCGCGCGTCAGCCAGGCCAACGCCGCCGCGCGCATCCAGCCCGTTCGCGACGGGTTCATCAACGCCATCCAGCTCTATCCCTGGACCGAGGGTGCGCTTTATCAGGTCTATACCGCGCCGGGACAGGTGACGGACATCGCCCTTCAGGAAGGCGAGCAACTGGTGGGACCAGGACCGGTGGCGGCAGGCGATACCGTGCGCTGGATCATCGGCGACACCGTCAGCGGCTCGGGGGATAGCAGCCGTGTCCATATCCTGGTCAAACCAACACGGCCCGACCTCGCCACCAATCTCATCATCAATACCGATCGGCGCACCTATCATCTGGAGCTGCGCGCCACGCAGCGCACATGGATGGCGTCGGTATCCTGGCAATATCCGCAGGGCCGGCTGATCGCGCTACGCGGCCAGAATGCGGCAGCGGCGGGATCAGCGCCCATCGCCGCCGGGATCGATGTCGCCCGGCTCAACTTTCGCTACCGCATCGAGGGCGACAATGCGCCGTGGCGTCCGGTGCGTGCATTCGATGACAGCGCCCAGGTGTTCATCGAATTTCCCTCAGGCATCGCGCAGGGCGAGATGCCGCCCCTGTTCGTCATCGGCCCGAATGGCGGCGGCGAACTGGTCAACTACCGGGTGCGCGAGCGCTATATCGTGGTCGACCGCCTGTTCGCCGCCGCCGAACTGCGTCTGGGCGAACATCCTCAGCAGACCGTACGCATCGTCCGCGACGACGCTCGTCGCAATGGCAGGGCACGGCGATGAGCGCGCCCGACGAATCCCTGGAAAGGGAGAAAGAGGAGCGCCCGGCGCCGGCAGCAGCAGCTTCGGCGGCGCCAGCGCCGGCCGATCCCGGCGGATTTCGCCTGCGCGGTGAGGCGCCGCGCGTGATGCGCCTGTCGCGCAAGGTCATCGCCGGCATTGGCGGTCTCGGCGCGCTTGCTGTGGGCGGCGCGCTGACATTTGCGCTTCAGAGCCGCGACGCCAAGCCGCCCACCGAACTCTACAACACCGACAATCGTGCCGTGACCGAACGGGTGACAAGCGGTCCGCAAGACTATTCCGCCCTGCCACCCGGCGTTCCGCCGCTGGGAGCGCCGCTCCCCGGCGACCTTGGAGGGCCGATCGTCTCCGCGCAGCAACGCGGGGAAATGGTGACGGTCCCGCCGATCGGCGCCGACACGGCTCAACCCAATAGCGGCCCGACACCCGAGGAGCAGGCCCGGCAGCGCGCGGCGCAGGAGCGGGAGGCCGCGATAGCAAGCCGGTTGTTTCTTGGTGGACAGAGCACCGCGGCGCCCGCTGGACAAGGCGCGTCCGCGCCGCCGCTTTCCGGTCTCGATCTCGCAGCCTTGAACGCCGCTGCTATCCCGCCCGCGCCGGTTCCACCGGACGGCCCCAATATGCAGCGGTCGAAACAGGAATTTGTCGAGCGCGGGCCGGAGAGCCGCACGCTCAACGCCGGGCGGCTGATCGATCCGGTCTCGCCTAACATCGTCCAGGCGGGGAATATCATCGCCGCCGCCCTGATCACCGGCATCAGTTCCGATCTGCCGGGCCAGGTCACGGCGCAAGTGACCCAGAATGTCTATGACAGCCCGACCGGGCGCATATTGCTCATCCCCCAAGGGTCGCGGCTGATCGGCGACTATGACAGCCAGGTCGCTTACGGGCAGCGCCGCATCCTCCTCGCCTGGAGCCGTCTTATCCTGCCTGACGGCCGCTCGATCATTCTCGACCGTCAGCCGGCGGGCGACGCCGCAGGCTATGCTGGTCTCGAAGACCGGGTGAACCAGCATTGGGGCGGGATCGCCCGCGCCGCCGCGCTCTCGACCCTGCTCAGCATCGGCGCTGAAATGGGGTCGGACTCCAACGATGACATCGCCCGCGCCATCCGCGACGGCGGGCAGGATACGTTCAACCGGGCCGGGCAGGAGATCGTCCGTCGCCAGCTCAACATCCAGCCGACGCTGACCGTGCGGCCCGGCTATCCGGTCCGTGTGCTCGTCGCGCGCGACATCGTGATGCCGGCCTGGAGGAGCGCACGATGACCAAACTCAAACTGGGTCCGCTGGTCGAGGACGGCCGGTGAAAATCACGATCGAACTGCCCGCCGCCACCTACCGGGATCTCACCCGCTATGCCGAGATACTGGCGGCCGAGACGGAGGAAAGCGCGGGATCGATCGACCCTGCAAAATTGGTGGTGCCGATGATCGCCCGATTCATGGCGACCGATCGGGCGTTCCTGAAATTGCGCCGGGCGGAGGATCAGAACCACTCGCCCCTATCTTCGAAGGGCCGCCCTCCGAGGCAGACCAACGAATAGCACACGATCAATTACCCATGAATTTCCCGAAGCGCTCCTTGCCTTCTGCCTCCACGACAGCAGTTTCGGCAGTGGCGCACTCACCGCCGCGCACCGCGCCTGTCTGGCACTGCTCGACAATATGGCGGGCTTCATCGAGATGAGCCCTAAAATATTGCGTGCCCCGAGGCTCGATCATGGCCGGAATGGAGGCAGAAATGCCAGCGGTCGCAGCCGTCGGCCCAACGGGCACGAGAATCGGGCGGAGAACGAAGCCTGATCCAAACCCAACGACCAGCGCGACCAGCACGATGAAGACGGTCCTACCTTGTGTCATATCTGCTCCCTTCCGAGTGATTGTCGTCGTCGTGCGGCGCGGACGGCTCATCAGCCTTCTGCGGATCGGATACGTCGATGCCTGCCCAGTCCGACGTTCCGCGCCGCGTGCGTCCGGCCATGACATGGGCCGTGCTGATAAAGCGCCGCAGCACCGGATTGTCGTTGTCGGGCGACCAGATCGCGCTGAACGGCACGATATCAGCTTCTTCGACAAGCGGCCTCATCACGACCCCCGGAATGCCAAGGGCGATCCAGCCTTCCGAAACAAGGCTGATCCCAAATCCCATGCCGACCATGCTCATCAGCATTTCCTGCTGAACACCGCGTCGCTCGATCACCGGATAATGGCTGTAATCAGCAATGCGCCTCACGACATAGTCATGGATTTCCGGCCCAGGAGGGTATTCCGAAACCATGAACTGTTCATCGCGAATGTCTGACCAATGCAGCTCCAAACGTTCGGCAAGCGGATGACCCTGCGGCAACGCAACATGCACTCGTTCCCGCCAAAGCTCAGCGGTGTCGCAACCGATCACCTCGGCATTCCCGGTCGCTATCACCACATCGAGGGAATGGCGGCGAACCTCGCTGATATGCACACGGCGATCGCCCTCGCGAACATCGATGCGCACCAGCGGATGAGCGTTTCGAAACTCAAGGACTAGATCGCGCAGAAAGCCGCCAGCCAATGACGTGAACACGCCTATGCGCAACGTTCCCTGTTCGCCCCGTCCGGCCTGGCGCGCAGAAGCAATTGCGCTATCAAATTGGAGCATCACACACCGGGCCTGCGTGAGAAAAGACTCGCCGGCGAGTGTCGTGCGTACACCACGCGGACCTCGCTCAAACAAGGTTACTCCAAGATTTTCTTCCAACATCCTGATGCGCTTGCTGACACCCGATTGTCGAACGCCGAGCGCGCTCGCCGCCGCGCTGAAGCTGAGATATTCCGCCACGACAAGCGCCTGGACGACCGAAACCAGATCTATTCCACGGGACAACAGCCGGCAGGCGAAGAAAAGATTTTCCTCATCCGCCAATGTTATGCGCCTGTTGGCCATTTCCAATCATAATCTGGGAAGCACCTGCCCGTATCTTAGCCTTGCTCGAGCGAGAGCGTCGGAAGCAGCGCGAGAGCGGCAATCGGAAGAACAAAAGGCTTCATCATTTTCTCCATCTTCTCCGCACAATGGCTATACGCACAGCGCGCGTGCATCCCTCACGATGAAGCTTCCAAGGGAGTGTGAGTGCTTGCGCAATACCGTTCGTGCGGCAACGTGCCCGGCCAGATTCGGATGAGAATGCCCTTCATTTCATCGATCTCCTGGCGCTGCGATTTGATGGTCTCGTCGCAGAGCCGCTTGACCCTAGGATCGCAGATTTGCGCCTCTCGGCGACATTCCCAAGCGGTTCTGCAATGATCGCGTGGTAACTCTAGCTTACCCTTTTCTCAGATGGATTGAGGGCGTCAGGATGCCTCAGCATGTTGAGGTAAGGTGCGGTGCTCCTGGCGTTCCCACGTTTCGATCAGAAACAGCGCCAGCGTACTCGCCGCATTGATCGCAAGACGTGCAATCCGAGCGTCGATGCGGCGAAAGCCCTTCTCGCGCCCATGCGCATCCCCACCGTGCGTCCGCAACGCGCCAATACCCTTGGTAACGGAGGTGAGACCGCTAAGCGTTTGGCGGATGTCGGCTTCTACCTCGGGTGGAAGATCCGATCGACCCGGCGACAAGCCCAACGGGCCCTGAACGGCGCGGATCAGCCCATCGATGTCCTTCTTTGGCGGCAGCGGCACCTTGAGTTCGACAAGGATCGATCGGCACACCGCTTCGATCAGCGAGCAAGCTGCTGTTACCGCGTCTTCCGGGTCGCTCTCCAGGTTTGGGAGGGCACGGGCGATCTCCATCTGGACGGTATCAAAATCCAGCGTCGCCACCTTCTTGATGAAAGGCTCGACAATCCCACCAGAACCTTGCCGTTCAGTCAGAATGGCTTTCCCGCCAACGATGACGACGGACAGTCCCTCTGGCGCCAGCGCCTTGTTGAGATGCTCGCGGACAGCGGTGGCTTTGTCAGGCTCCGCCAGATATTCGCGGGGATCGCACACCTTCTCGATGGTCCGGGTGATATAGGTATCGCCATTGCCGTCATGATGATTGGCCGTCCGGCGCAGAAAATCTGTCGTGGCCGGCACGCGCGAGTTTGGGCCGATGCGCATGTCGAGGCCGCAATCGAGAAAGAACTGCTCGATTTTTGGACCCGAGCGATAGATTCCGATCGCTGGCGTGTTGTCGTTTCCGGAGCCGCCCGTAATGGTGTCGACCAGCGCCTTGATAACAAATGGGGAGAACTTCCCGGTCATGGCTTCACCGCGAGTAGAGTAAGGACTGCCTGCTTTCGATCCATCCACGCCGCAGCCACCTGGCTGCGCCACGCGATCATGTCATGAATCCGTTGATAGTCGTCGGCGATGTTACGGCTGAAGATGGGCTCGTGATGAGCGATTCGATTCCGCAAACGTCGAATGATCTGGAGGTCCGCATAAGCCGTGGCTCGGCATTGCGGAATCGGCTGACCTAGCGGCGCACCGGGAAAGCAGGCGCGAAAGTGCGCATTCCAGATACGGCTGTCCTGGCCAACGGTGAAGATGTTCTCCCAGAACGCGAATTTGAGTTCAGCTATGATTTTTCCGGTCGTGGGCAAGGACGCTGCGCAGGATTGAAGATCATTCGCCGGGTTATATCGGAACTTGCTTTTCGGACGCGGCAAGCTTCGGATAAAGCCATTGTTCCACGGCCAGTTCGCGCCGTGGACGTGCTCGATCGCTTCGGCGATTCCATTACGAACCGCCACTTCACACACCTGGAGCGGGACGATCAGGGCCGACGAAAGGTCCAGGTTCCATTCATAGAGTGCGAGAGCCTTCTCTCGGTCATTGCCCATAGCCTGCAAGTAGGTGGCGAAGCGGGGCGCAGAGATGACGGTGGGCAGCTCGTGAAGCTCATCCTGAGTGAAGGGCAACTTTTAGTGTCCTGCCAGCGTGGTATTGACGGTGGCGTCACTACCCCTATATAAGGCCCATCGGCTTTGAGAATGCGGGCTAACGCCCCCCCTCATCGTCTAAGGATATTTAAGGCCCGCTGTAAGGCGGGCCTTTTCTTTTGTCGACAGAGTGGGCGTGAGGTCTCCTGAACGACGGTCCAAATCTAAGTCCGGATAAATGGACTGTCCATCCGATCCATATCCTGCGGCAACGGCCCCCCAGCTACCAGTGGGAGCCAGGGGAACCGGAAATTGCGAACGGACGGAGGTTACGCCGCCAGGCGTTCAGCATCATGAGGCGCGAGGAATCTGGCGAGCGCCGCTTTTCTGGAGCCGCGATCAAGCGCGTAATGCGTATGGGACAGTTCTGCGCCATCCAGGAGCGCCTGAATGTAACCCGACACCGTGTCCGCTGCCATGACAAGCGCAGCATCAAGGGTATGGACATAGCGGCTTGTGATCGAGTTGGACGCGTGACCGAGGAGCGCGGCGATCGTGATCTCGGTGAAGCCGAGATCATTGGCCATGCTGGCGAAGCTGTGCCGGAGGACATGGGCCGTGACATCCTCCAGTTCCGTACCTTGGAATATCTTCTCCCAATGGCGCGGAAAGCTCCCGAACGCCTTCTCGTCGTCCCGGCCCGGGAAGGCATAGAGGCTATCGTCTTCGGCGCCTTCCGCGCGCCGATCATCAAAATACTCCAATGCCGGGAGACCGATCGGACGGACGGACTGCCCCTCCTTGGTGTCATCCAATCGAAAGGCGCTGCCGGCGGTATCAATCTCCGCCCAGCGAATCCCGATGATTTCGCCGCGCCGACAACCCGTCAGGGCAAGTAGCCGGACGATCTCCGTGGTCCGCGTATAGCGGTCATCGAGAGCCGCTTCGTTCAGGATGCGGCCCAGCGCCCGATACTCGTCTTCGTTCAGGCGGCGAGTTTTCACGGCGTCCTTGGGTTTACGTACTCCATGGACGGGATTGATTTCGATAATCCCCAACTCATCGCGCGCATAGGTGAGAATGCCGCCGAGCAAGCCGACGGTGCGGCTCGCCGCCCCATGGCCGCCGCGCACGACCGACCTGCCACGCAGATTGCCCGTCTTTTCGCTAAGGCGCGTCTTCCCCGCCATGATATCCTTCATCATGGTGGTCACATCGGCTTTGGTCAGATGCGTCACCTGAGTCCTGCCGATCAGCGGAATGATATGCCGATTGATGCGGCCAAGGTCGGTAACCTTGGTGGTCGCCTTCTTCGGTCGGCCACCCTTGCCGAGAATCCGGCCCTCATCGAGTTCCTTGATATAAAGTTCGCACAGTTCCTTCATCGTGATCGCCTTGCGGGCGCTGTTTCGGTTCTCCAGAGGGTCATTGCCCTTGGCGACGTCCGCTAATGCCTGGATGGCGAGTGTGCGGGCCTGTTCAGCGGTAATGACACCATGGCGACCGAGCTTCATACGCCGACGAACATTGTTGGCGTTTCGGTAGTCCACGAAGTATGTACGAGTACCAGACGGCAGCACGAAGGCCCCGAAGCCTTTAAGCTCGCTGCACCAGAGCGTGTACTGGCTGTCGCGCGGCAGCGCCTTGTCGATGACGATTTTCGTTAATTTCGGCATGTTCACCTCGCCAGAGGGTCCAAAAAAACTCACCAAAAACTCACCAGCAGATCGAAAACGTTGGCGGCTAATGGAGTAGCTTGGCGGCCCTTCATTGTCAATAAAACCAATAAATCACAATGACTTATCGGTCTTTGGCGAAGGCTGGCGCAGCATGGAGTAGCGTTGCGCTTCTAGCTCCGAAGGCAGAGGTCAGAGGTTCGAATCCTCTCGGGTGCGCCATTCTCGAACATCTATGCCGACGCCGGGCGCCGCTGCTTCCACGTCTGAGCCTTATTAAGGGCGTTTTTGGCTTGTGCTCGTGTCAAGTGGGGATGGTGGGCCCGGCAGGACTCGAACCCGCAACCAAGCCGTTATGAGCGGCCTGCTCTAACCAATTGAGCTACAGGCCCCACCAGAACGAAGCCCGATAGCCGCCCCTCAGCCAATTGAAAAGCGCCTACCGGCTGTGCGAACGAAAGCCGTCGATTGGAGGGCCCGCTGCCTTCGATGAGAATATGGAGTCATATATGCATCCGTATCCGGGACAGAGGAGTGCCGGCTGATGCCCAAGAGGCTTCTCTTCGTCATGACATCCAGGGCCGAACTGGGGGAAAGCGGCGTCCCGACCGGTGTCTGGCTGGAGGAATTGGCGATGCCCTATCGCCTGTGCGCCGAGGCGGGTTGCGAAATAGGGTTCGCAACCCCCGAGGGAAGGCCTGCGCCGCTCGATCCGCAGAGCCTCGTAGCCCCTTCCTTGTGGCCTGCGGGGCAATGGTTTCTGGATCAGCCCGGATTGTCGCGCATGCTGGAAACACCGGTCGACATGAGGACGGTGGAGGCGGAATCGCTCGACGGCCTCTATCTGGTCGGCGGGACGGGGACGCTTTGGGACTTCCCACGATGCCACGCATTGGGCGCGCTGGTCAGCGACCTGCACGCCAGCGGAAAACCCGTTGCGGCCATTTGCCATGGTGTGGCCGGCCTGCTTGCCGCCCATGCGCCCGATGGAGGCCCCTTTGTGCGCGGCAAGCGATTGACAGCGTTCAGCAACGCGGAGGAAATCGAGGCCGGTTGCGACGCCCTCGTGCCGATCCTGGTGGAAACCGCGCTTGTGGAGCAGGGGGCTTTCTATCGTTCGTCACCTCCGTTTCAGCCGATGGTGGTGGTGGATGGCCTGCTTGTGACGGGCCAGAATCCGGCAAGCGCGCCGGAACTTTCCGAAAAACTGCTGCAACTGCTGCGTTGAACGGCCTCGCCATGCTTGCTTCCGGAAGGGCAGGGTGGGCCTGCTTCATCCAGAAAGGTTAATAGATCAAACAATTGTCAGATTGTTTGACAATTCTGTGACGGCGTGGTGGGTGCCGCCGCTTTTTCAGGAATTGGCATGCAACTTGCTTGATTATGTTCGTGGGCTTTGTGTCCGCGTTTCTGAAGGGGTTCGGAACATGATCAAGTCATTTGTTGCAGTTGCGGTCGCGGTGCTGGCGGTTCCCGCCGCTGCGGCGTCGTTCATCACCGCGCCGGGTGCGCCAGATCCGGGCGCCGGAGCGCTGGAGACGCTGGTCGTGACCTTCGATGCGCCGGATGCGGCCGGCTATAGCTGGTCGGGTTCGCTGGGTATTGCCACCGGCAGCACAGCCGCGGCGGCTGCGCCCGCCGGAAACGCCACGGCCTATGGCTTCGTCTCCTCTGCCAGCAACCCGAACTGGGCGCAGCTGGATACGCCCAACCTGAAGTCCATCAGCTTCTATTGGGGATCTATCGACGGTTACAATCAGCTGGAAGTGCTGGGCGCGGGCGGCACGGTGCTGCTGAGCCTGTTCGGCAATACGCCGGGCGTGGGGGTTCCGCCGATCGTGGGCGATCAGGGCAATCAGGCCAATAATCGCCGCATCTTCATCACCGCCGGGGCCGGCGAGGTGATCACCGGCCTGCGCTTCACCTCGACGGGTGTCGCCTTCGAGTTCGACGACATCGCCGCCTCGGCGGTGCCCGAGCCGGCGACCTGGGCGATGCTGATCGCCGGCTTCGGCCTGGTCGGCTATGCCGCCCGCCGTCGCCGCAGCGCTGGCGTCCTGCTGGGCTGACAGCCGCTATCAGGCGGGATTTCGGGGCGGAAGGCTTTGGTCTTCCGCCCCTTTTATTTCAGCGCGCCATCAATTCCGGAAGCAATGCCTCGCGCGGGATACGGAGTTCCGACAATTCGCGCGAACCGATTCCGTCCACCATGAGCGCGGAACCGCCGACCTTGCCGAGACGGAGAAGGGGGGCAGGGCAGCCCTTGAGTTCGGCGCCGGCCGGCACCGTCACGACATAGCGGCCCTGATCCTCGCCAAACGCCCAGGCGGCGGGCGAGAGGGCGCTGTCCGCCGCGACCGTGGCTCCGGCATTGCCCGCCAGCGCCATTTCCGCCAGCGCCACCAGCAGGCCGCCATCCGCCACATCGTGCACGGCGTTGAGCGTGCCGTGCAGGATCTGCGCGCGCACCCAGTCTCCGGTGGCTTTTTCCGCGGCGAGGTCCACCGGCGGCGGCGGGCCGTCCTCGCGGCCATGCACTTCCCTCAGCCAGATCGACTGGCCGAGATGGCCCCGATGGGCGCCGACGAGCCAGATTTCGTCGCCCTCCGACTGGAAGGCCGCCGTCACCGCCTTTTCCCAATCGGCGATGAGGCCGACGCCGCCGATGCCGGGCGTGGGCAGGATGCCCTGGCCCTCGGTCTCGTTGTAGAGGCTGACATTGCCCGACACGACCGGATAGTCGAGCAGGCGGCAGGCTTGCGCCATCCCTTCGATGCAGCCGACGAACTGGCCCATGATCTCCGGCCGGGTGGGGGCGGCGAAGTTCATGCAGTCCGTTACCGCCAGCGGCGTGGCGCCGACGGCGGTGAGGTTGCGCCAGGTTTCGGCGATCGCCTGCTTCCCGCCCTCCACCGGGTCGGCGAAGCAGTAGCGCGGCGTGACGTCGGTGCTGATCGCCAGCGCCTTCTTCGTGCCGTGCACACGGACGAGGGCGGCGTCGCCGCCGGGGCGCTGCACCGTGTCGGCGCCGACCATATGGTCATATTGCTCCCACACCCAGCGGCGCGACGCGAGGTCGGGCGAGCCCAAGAGAGTCGCCAGATCGGCCATCACGTCGACGGATTGCGGCGTGTCGGCCAGCGGCGCGCGGGCGGGCGTCGGCACCCAGGGGCGGTCGTATTTGGGGGCGTCCTCGCCGATCGGGTCCAGCGGCAGGTCGCAGACGAGGTCGCCCTTCCACTCCAGTTGCAGGCGGCCCGTGTCGGTCACTTCGCCGATCACCGCGAAATCCAGCGCCCATTTGCGGAAGATCGCCTCCGCCTGCGCCTCGGCGCCCGGCTTCAGCACCATCAGCATGCGCTCCTGGCTTTCGGAGAGCATCATTTCATAGGGAGTCATGCCTTCCTCGCGGGTGGGGACATTGTCCATCACCAGCTTGATGCCGACCCCACCCTTGGAGGCCATTTCCACCGACGAGGAGGTGAGGCCGGCGGCGCCCATGTCCTGGATGGCGACGATGGCGTCGGTCGCCATCAGTTCGAGGCAGGCCTCGATCAGCAGCTTTTCCATGAAGGGGTCGCCCACCTGCACGGTGGGGCGCTTCGATTCCGAATCCTCGTCGAACTCGGCGGAGGCCATGGTGGCGCCGTGGATGCCGTCGCGCCCGGTCTTCGAGCCGACATAGACGACCGGATTGCCGATGCCGGCGGCGGCGGAATAGAATATCCTGTCCGTCTTCGCGAGGCCGACGCACATGGCGTTCACCAGTATGTTGCCATTGTAGCTGCGGTGGAAGCGCACTTCGCCGCCGACCGTCGGCACGCCGGTGCAATTGCCATAGCCGCCGATGCCGGCCACCACGCCGCGCAGAAGCTGTTTCGTTCTGGGATGGCCGATCTCGCCGAAGGATAGCGAGTTCATCAGCGCTACCGGCCGCGCGCCCATGGTGAAGACGTCGCGCATGATGCCGCCGACGCCGGTCGCCGCGCCCTGATAGGGTTCGATGAAGCTCGGGTGGTTGTGGCTTTCCATCTTGAAGATGGCGGCGTCTCCGTCGCCGATGTCGATGACGCCGGCGTTCTCGCCCGGGCCCTGGATCACCCAGGGGGCCTTGGTGGGCAGCTTGGCGAGGTGGATGCGCGAGGATTTGTAGGAGCAATGCTCCGACCACATCACCGAGAAGATGCCGAGTTCCAAGAGGTTCGGCTCGCGGCCGATCGCCCTCAGGATGCGGGCATATTCGTCCGGCTGGAGGCCATGTTCGTCGACGATTTCGGGCGTGATCGCGGATGTGGCGGTGCTCATGCGCCGGCCTTAGCCGAGCGGCCAGCAAGAGTCATCCGCCGGTCTGCCCTCCATCGTCGCCTGCCGCGGGCTTTTTGGGGCATATGCGTCACCTGTTTTTCTTACTGGCCGGATATGGAATGTCCGGTTGGCAGCCGCCTATCTCGGAAAGCCGGCCCGCATGCGCAGCCATTCCTATGCCCGAACGATCGATCTGCTGTATGCCGCCGCCGTGCACGGGCGCGATTGGCCGGCGGTGCTGTCGGCCGTGGCCGATTATGTCGGCGCCGAGGGCGCGATGCTGGTGCGGCATGACTTCGTGACCGGCAAGGCGAATCTGGTGGTGGGGCGGCTGCGGGCCGACCTGAACGATTCCTATATGCGCGACCACGCCGCCAATCCGCTCGCCGTTGGCATCGCCGGGCGCTCGGCGGGCCGGCCAGCCGTCGGCAGCAGCATACTCAGCCGCGATCGGCTGCGCCGGACCGCGCTTTATGCCGATATCTTCGCGCCGCAGAAGCTGGAGGAATCGGTGTCTCTGCCGCACGCCAGCCTGACGCATGCCACGGCCAGCGGCGGCCTTGGCGTGGTGCTGAACGCCCGGCAGGCCGAGGCGGTCGATACGGTGGCCGCGCGGCTGGGGCGGCTGGCGCCGCATATCGCCCGGGCCATCGACCTGATGCTGGATGTAGAAGCGAGCCGGGCGCGGCTGCACAGGCTGGAAGCGATGGCGATGGCGCTGCCGACGGCGGCCTTCATCCTGCTGGCGGACGGCCTGCTGCTGGAGGCGAATGCCGCCGGCGAGGCGCTGCTGGCGAAGGGCGACTGTCTGCGGCTGGAGGCGCGGCGCCTGACCGGCGCGACCGCCGCGCAGGATGCGGTGCTCGCCCGCTTGCGGCACGCGGCGCTGTCGCGGGCCGAGGCGGAAGCGCCGGCACGGCTGGTGCGGGCGCTGCCGCGCGGCGATGGGCGGCCGGCCTGTTTCGCCATTGCCACGCCTCTGCCGCCGTTACCGTCTTCCGTGCTGCTGGGGAGGGATGCCGGGCCATGCCTGCTGCTGCAACTGGCCGATCCGACGGCGCCCGATGCACCCGGAATCGCCGCGCTGCAACGCGGCTTTGGCCTCACCAGCGCCGAGGCAAGGGTGGCGGCGCTGGTGGGGGCGGGGCTTTCCGCGCCGCAGGCGGCGGCGCGGCTGAAAGTGTCAGCCGCCACGACGCGCACGCATCTGGCGCACGTGTTCGACAAGCTGGGCATAAGATCGCAGCGCGAGCTTGTGCGGCTGTGCGCGCTGCTGGACGGCGGCGGATAAATCGGCCCGGCCTCATGCAAGTGCATGACGCGGGCGGGGGGCGATCGACCTAAGCTGCGGTCACCGGCTGTCGCTGCGCTTTTCCGGCGGCGGGGCCGCCGCAGACAGGGGATTGGGGCAATGCACGCATATTCTCGTTCGACTTCGCTTATCGGTATTGCCGTCGCGCTGACGGCATTCGTCCATCCGGCGGAGGCACGCCGCTATGACTGGCGCGGTGGCGAGGGCAGCTTTAACGCCAGAAGCAGATGGACGCCGACCGGGGAACCGGGAAAGAATGATGACGCCTTCATCCTGCAGCCAGGCTCCAAGGTCAATGTGGTGGCAGGGACGCAGCGCGAGGTTCGCCATCTGCAAATAGGCTCAGGGAATCATGTGAATATTCTTTATCATCCAGATTATTTGCTTCGCTCCTATCTTCATGTTCATGGAAACATAACGAATAATGGAACTATAACTGTCTATGGTTTCTTGGAGGGCACGGATAATCACCGGATCGATGGCAATGGCGTCATCCAGCTCAATGGTGGCACGCTCGGTGGCACTCACTCGGCAAGCGAGCGCAGAAGAGTGAACTGGACCATCGGCTCTGGTCAGACTATCCGAGGCTCGGGAACGGTGGGTAATTCACATATTGTAATATCCACGGGCAAGGTATATCGGGCGACAGTCATCGTCAATAATGGCCTGATCGAAGCCAGCACTCCCGGTGGCACCCTCTACACTAGGGGCACGATCAGCGGCAATGGCACGCTGCGCAGCGGTGGCGGGGCGAAGCTGCAAATCAACGACGAGGCCACCACCGGAAACCTCGTGAACGACGGTTCTCTCCAACTCAATACGCGGGTGACGGTCCTTAAAGATTATAGCGGCGCGCAACTCGGCAGCGGCAACGGGTTCAATGGCCGCAACGGCGTCTCGGGCAGCGGGGGGATATTCGCCGCCGATGCGCAGCAGGTCGTCAGCGGCAATGCGGTGACAGCGGCCTTTCCGAATGTCTCCTTCCTGGACTTCGGCACGCTCCGTGTCGGCGACAGTCGCGGAACGAACATCACCATTCGCAACGCGGGCCGTGAGACACGTCTGCGCGGCGCGGTGCAGAATGTGCATGCCCCCGATGTCAGCGTGCAGAATGCCGACTTCGTGCTGGACCCGTTCCCGCTCGGCGGCAGCCATGTCGCCAACCTGCGCTTCAACGCCAGAACCGCCGGCACGGTCAGCGGGCAAGCTCTCACGGTCGCCAACAATTTCGACAATGTCGCCAACCACTCGCTGATCGTCAGGGCCGATGTCTATGCGCCCGCCGTCGCCACCCGTACCAGCCGCATCGTGGATTTCGGTGTCGTCCGCGGGGGAACCGCCGGCTTCACCTCGAGCACGACGATCCGCAACACCGCCAGCGGCGCGCTGACCGACCATCTGCGCACCAGCGTCGCCGTCACGCCGGGCCATGTCAATGTCCTCTCCGTGCCCGGCCTGCTGGCCGCCGGCCAATCCGGCGTCCTGCGGTTCGGGCTGGACACCGGCACGGCCGGGCTGGTGAACAGCACGGCGACGCTGGGGTTCACCTCCGTCAACCCGGTACTGGCCGATCTGGCGCTGGAATCGCAGACCATCAGCTTCTTCGGCACCGTCACCGATGTCGCCGTCGCCGAACTGGCCAAGGCCGGCGGCGCCGGCAGCTTCGCCGGTTCCGGCAGCCTCTACACGCTCGATTTCGGCAGCATCCGCGCCGGCAGCGGGCCGGTCGCCACCGAAATCGCCGTCTGGAACGCCATATTCGCCACCGCCTTCTCGGAAACGCTGGGCGGCGGCTTCGTGCTGGATGGCGGGCCGGGCTTCGCCTTCGCCGGCGACGCCTTCAGCGATCTGGCCGGCGGCGATATCGATCTCGGCAACTGGCTGAGCTTCGACAGCAGCGGCCTGCGTGCCGGCAGCTATGAAAGCGTGCTGACCTTCAACGGCTTCAGCCGCTTCTCCGGGCTGGCGGATCAGGCGCTGGGGCCGATCACATTAAATATCCGCGCCACCGTCATGTCCGTTCCCGAACCGGCGAGCTGGGCCATGCTGATCGCCGGTTTCGGGCTGGTCGGCGGCGCGCTGCGCCGGCAGCGCATGGCGGCCATGGCATAAAGGCGGATGAGGCGGCGATACGGGGGCGGGGACGGGATGGTCGATACCGTTCCCGCCCCGGTTGGCGGGTCGGCTTCAATCGAAGCGGGCATTCCGTCGCCTCGGGATCAAGCCCCGGGGCGACGTGCTATTCGTGGAATTCCGCCGCCTCGGGGATTCGGCCGAAGGCGATCTTCGCGCCGATCAGATTCGCCCGGCCCACATAGGCGGGGCCGAGCGTCACGCTGTTATGGCCATAGCGGGCGTTGATCGCATCGAGCGCCCTGGCGACGGCGAGGCTGGAGCGAGGCTTGTCGTCGAACAGATGCAGTTGCTGGCCTTTCGCTTCGCTTGCGGGGGCGGGGCGGATGTCCTCCAGGCTGACGGAGATGGTGTGAACCCTGTCCCGCGCCGAAAGCTCGGCCTGATGGGCTATCAACTGCGGCCATAGCTTCGCCAGCGCCTCCAGCAGAGGGAAGCTGTCGTCCGTTTCGGGAAGGCTTTGCGTCGCCGACCATTTGCGCCGCGATTCGAAGCGGGCGCCAAGCGTGAGATAGCGGGTGACATACTGGCCGCGCCGCAGCCGGCTGGCGGCCTTCAGCAGCAGGCGCCGCGCGGTCTGCCGGCTGTTCTCGGGGTCGCGCGTGTCGGGGGACAGCACATGGCTGTGGCCGATGGAGCGGGACTTGCGGGCGGTTTCCGGCAGGTCGTGGCCGTTCAGCGCATACCACAGCCTCGTGCCCACCACCGAACCCCAGGCGCTTCCGGCCTCGAGCGGGCTTCGGGAGAGAAGCTGCGCCATGCTGCGGATTCCCCGGCCGTTGAGGCGCGCTTCCATGCGCGGGCCGATTCCGGGAATGTCGCGCAGCCCGAGCGGGAGCAGGGCGTGGGGCAGGTCGCCTGCCTCGATAAGGGTGAGGCCGTCCGGCTTCTGCATGTCGGCCGCCATCTTGGCGAGCAGGCGCGAAGGAGCGATTCCCACCGAGGATGTGAGGCATTCGCCGACATTGGCGCGGATTCCCGCCTTGATCCGTCTGGCCAGTTCGATGGCCTTTGCGCGGCCATTCTCATTGTCGAGCAGGCGGCAGGCCACCTCGTCGATCGAGCAGACCTGGGTGACCGGAATGTGGCGCCAGACCTCTTCCAATATCTTCTCGTGGAATTCCGCATAGATGCGGTGGTCCTGCCCCGAAAAGATCAGCTGCGGGCAGCGGGCTCGGGCTTCGGCGACCTTCATCCCCGTCTTGATGCCATAGGCCTTGGCTTCGTAGCTGGCGGCGATGACGGTGCCGGAGTTTACGCTTTCCGGGCCGACCGCGACCGGCTTGCCGCGTAGTTCGGGAACCAGTTGCTGCTCGACGCTGGCGAAATAGCTGTTGAGGTCGAGATAGAGCCAGCGGAGGGGGCGTTCTTCCGACATTGTTTGGAACATATCAGGAACAGTTGCGCGAGTCGAGGCGCTGGGCCAAGATGCCGGCGGTTGATTTGCGGGGGCTTGATGAACGAGCAGCGGGTGGAAGGGCTGACAGTGGAGGAACCGGCCGGCGTGCGCGCCGTGGAAGCCGGAGCCATCGAGGGGCGCCGCCTGCGCTATTATGATTATTGCATGGCGGCCTTCGCGGTGCTGCTGATCTGCGCGAACCTGATCGGGGCCGGCAAAGTGGCGGCGCTGGATCTGCCCCTGTTCGGCACGGTGGCTTTCGGCGCAGGAATTTTATTCTTTCCTTTGAGCTATGTGCTGGGTGACGTTCTTACAGAGGTTTATGGCTATGCCCGTGCCCGGCGGGTGGTCTGGGTGGGCTTTGCGGCCTCTGTGTTCGCGGCCGGAATGGCGGCCGTGGTGGTGGCGATGCCGCCCGCCGACGACTGGACGGGGCAGGAGGCGCTCGCGGGCGTGATGGGGCAGGCGCCCCGCATCTTCGCCGCTTCGGTGACGGCCTTCTGGGCAGGCGAGTTCGCCAATGCCTTCGTCATGGCGCGGATGAAGGTCTGGACGCGGGGCCGGTATCTGTGGACGCGCACCATCGGCTCGACGGTGGTGGGGCAGGGCGTGGACAGCCTGATCTTCTACCCGCTGGCCTTCCTGGGCGTGTGGGATACCAGGCTGGTGCTGACGGTGATGGCGACCAATTATCTGATGAAGGTGCTGTGGGAGGCGTTGCTGACGCCGGTGACCTACAAGGTGGTCGCCTTCATGAAACGCTCCGAAGGGCTGGACGTGTTCGATGTGGAGACGGACTTCACGCCGTTCAGGACCAAGGTCTGAGGTAGCACATCCCTAATTAGCCTCATGTGAAGGCGTGCATGGACCTACTGCCGCATGGGAAGCGGGGCGGTTCGAATTGGGTGGAGTCGTTCGTCACCCCGGGCTTGACCCGAGATACTGCCTCCTCCGCTTCGTCCGCAAAAAGCTGGACCCCGGGTCAAGCCCGGGGTGACGGGGAGTTTTTTTGCCCACGCTGGCCGGAAAGCAGAATCCCGGGTCGAGCCCGGGATGACGGAGGGCGTGGAGGAGTTTTTCGCCTAGGCGAGGACGGTGAGCAGGCCCTCGAACAGCGCGCGCCCATCCGTGCCGCCGTGGGCCTTTTCCACCACACGCTCGGGGTGGGGCATCATGCCCAGCACATTGCCCTTTTCGCTGAGGATGCCGGCGATGCCGCGGGCGGAGCCGTTCACCTCTTCGGCATAGCGGAAGGCGACCTGGCCCTGCTGCTCCAGCCGGTCCAGCGTGTCCGCGTCCGCCTGGAAATTGCCGTCGTGGTGGGCGACGGGGATGGTGACGGTTTCGCCCGCCTTGTAGCCGCGGGTGAAAGGCGTGTCGGCGGTGACCACCTCCAGCGCCACGTCGCGGCAGACGAAATCGAGGCCGGCGTTGCGCATCAGCGCGCCGGGCAGCAGGCCGGTTTCCGTCAGCACCTGGAAGCCGTTGCAGATGCCCAGCACGGGCGTGCCCTTGCCGGCCGCCGCGATCACTTCGCGCATCAGCGGCGCGCGGGCGGCGATCGCGCCGGAGCGCAGATAATCGCCATGCGAGAAACCGCCGGGCAGGGCGATGAGGTCCAGGCCCTCGGGCAGGCTCGTGTCGTCGTGCCAGAGCATGGCGGGCTTGCGGCCCGTCACCAGTTCCAGGGCGACGGCAAGATCGCGGTCGCAGTTGGAACCGGGGAAGACGACGACGGCGGTCTTCATGCGAGCTCGACCCGGAAATTCTCGATCACCGTGTTGGCCAGCAGCTTGCGGGCCATTTCGGCCACCTGCTCCTCGGTCGTGCCCTCGACCACGTCCAGTTCGATGATCTTGCCGACGCGCACGTCGGACACTTCCGGGAAACCAAGGCCGTCGAGGGCGTGCCGGATGGCGCGGCCCTGCGGATCGAGGACGCCGGGCTTCAAGGAAACGGTGACTCGGGCTTTCATGATCCGGGCCTATGCGCCAAAGCAGCGGAGAAAGGAAGCTGGCACATGGCGAATGGAACGGCGAACATCGCGCTGCTGATCGACGCGGACAATGCGTCTCCCGCTGGAATCGACGCGGTGTTGACGGTTCTGGCGGAACTGGGCGCGGTGAACATCCGCCGCGCCTATGGCAATTGGGCGAAGACGGCGCTTTCGGGCTGGTCGGGCCTCGCCCACCAATATGCCATCGAGCCGCAGCAGCAGTTCGATGTGACCAAAGGCAAGAACGCCACCGACATGAAGATGGTGATCGACGCCATGGATCTGCTCTATTCTGGGCGGGTGGATGGTTTCGGAATCATGTCGTCCGACAGCGATTTCGCGCCACTGGTGATGCGGCTGCGGCAGAACGGCCTGCCGATCTATGGCTTCGGCACGGAAAAGACGCCGCAATCCTTCCGCCAGGCCTGCACCCGCTTCATCGATGTGACGCAGCTTCCGTCCGACGCACCGACGGAAAGCCCGAAGCCGAAGCCGGTGGATGAGGAGGTGATCGCACTGCTGAGCGATGCCTGGAAGGCGTCCAAGCGGGACGAAAAGGGCTTCGCCAGCCTGAGCGAGGTGGGGCAGCGGGCGGGAAACCGCTCTTCGTTCGACGCCCGCAACTATGGCGCCACGCGGCTTTCGGAACTGGTGGAGCGGCTGCCGAATTTCGAGATCGAGAAGCGCGACAGCGGGCTGTTCCTGCGGCGGGTGCGCTGAACGGGCCGATTTGAAAAAGAAAGGCCGGAACCCTGTCGGGTTCCGGCCTTCCTCCTGTCGCGTTTGGATGCGGATCAGGCGGCGAGCGCGCGGCGGCGGCGCGAGGCGACGCCCACCAGGCCGAAGCCGGCGATCATCAGCGCCCAGGTGGCGGCTTCCGGAACGCCGCCGGGAACCACGATGTCGCCCACTTGCGCGAAGCGCAGGTTGTCGATCGCGAAGCCGGCCGGCTCGGCGCCCACGAGTTCGAAGAACACGCCGGCGATCTGCGCCTGGCCATTGTCGGTCACGAGGCCGAGAAACTCGATGCCGAGACCGGTGTTGGTGACGGTGCCGAGCAGCGACCCGTCACGGGCGAAGGCGGTGATGCCGGTGCTGCCGATGGCGTCGAAATAGCCGCCGTCGAAGCCGACGCCATATTGGTCGGTGCTGAAAAGGATGGCGATCGGGCCATTGAAAGTCGGCGTGCCCGAGAGCACCGGCGAGGTCGGGTTGGAACCGTCGTTACGCACGGTCACGTTCGGGGAGTTCGGGTCCAGCGAGAGCGGGCCGCTGGGGTTGCCGACCACACAGGCCGAGGCCGCCGCGCCGGGGCAATCGACGCCCGGAGTGGTGCTGAGCGACTGGCCGAGGAAGAAGCCGCCCGTATAGACGACCGGGCCGGTGACCGAGCCATAGTCCGCCGGATTGTAGACCGGATTGACGGCGCCGCTGTTGCTGAAGGTGATGAGGCCGGCGGCCGGCTTGAAGTCAGCGGCGGAAACGCGGATCACGCCTGCGTTGGCGACGGTGGCGGCACCGATGAGCGCGATGGTGGCAGTGGCGAGCTTGAAAAATTGCACGTTTCATTCCTCCGATAGGTTTAAGTCATGCCTGTTGAGTGGTCGCGGCCCGATGATTGAAATAACGGAGTGCAAGAATCCGACCAAGCTGCGGAGGAAATTTCTATTTGTTCTTCAATTGGATGATTCGATATGATTCGCGCTGTTGCGATGATTTCGCAAAATGCCTGTAAAAAAGGCCGACAGTCTCAGCGGCTGTTCGACAAGCGCTCCACGGCCGCCAGGGCCTGGGCGAAAGCCGCGGTGCCAGGCGCGATCACATCGAAATGGCCGGCGACCGGGGCAATCTGGATTTCCGCCAGGTCTCCGGCACGGCGCGCGTCCTGCGCATGGTCCAGCCCTGTGGCGGGGGAAGCCACGCCGTCGAACACGCCGTGCAGCAGGATCGTGCGCACGCCACTCGGCAGAAGCTGTTCGGGCGAGGTGTCGGCGAAACGCGCGTCTCCATCTCCGGGGGCGAGTTTCTGCACGATGTCCGGCCCGCAGTTGATACCGATTTCGCCCTGCCATTTCTTCAGCGAGCCGAAACCGCCGACGGAAACCACGCCGCGCGGCTTCAGCGGATTGTCGACGCGGAGCGGGCTGGCGGCAGGCAGCTTACTGCGCCCGGCCGCCCACAGCGCCAGATGCCCGCCCGCCGAATGGCCGAAGAGGACGGTGCGCGTGAGATCGAGCTGCCGTGCCTCCGCATGCTCGCGCAGGAGGTCGATCGCCTGCGCCACATCCTGGTAGGTGCCCGGATAGCCGCCGCCTTCCTCGTCCACGCGGCGGTAGCCGATGGACCAGACCGCGAAGCCCTTTTCCAGAAAGGCAGCCGCCGCCGGGCGGAGCAGTTCCGGGCCGGCCACGTCCTTGCGCCAGCAGCCGCCGTGCACCATCACCACGACCGGATGGCGGCCATCTGCTTGCGCTGCCCTCGGCAGGAACAGTTCCACCTGCTGCGAAGGCGCTTCGCCGTAGCGGATGCTTTCCGTGGGCGCGGCGGCCGGGATCGACATCACCGCGCGCGGCTGCATCAGCCGCGGCAGCTCCGGGAGCTTGGCCTGCGCGAAAAGCGGCGCGGCCGGGAGGGACAGAAGAAGAGCGGCGGCAGGAATGCGGATCATTTGTTGGTGCGGGCCTTCCGGGCTTCTTCCAGATCCAGCACGGCCGTGTCCGCGCCTTCCGGCAGCAGGCCCAAGCGGCGGGCGACTTCCTGATAGGCCTCCACTTCGCCACCCAGGTCGCGGCGGAAACGGTCCTTGTCCAGCTTCTCGCTGGTCTTCATGTCCCAGAGGCGGCAACCGTCCGGGCTGATCTCGTCCGCCAGGATCACCCGGCTGTAGTCGTCTTCCCAGAGGCGGCCGAACTCCAGCTTGAAATCCACCAGGCGGATGCCGATTCCGGCGAACAGGCCGGTCAGGAAGTCGTTGGTGCGGATCGCCATGTCGACGATGTCGGCCAATTCGTCCTGCGCGGCCCAGCCGAAGCAGGCGACATGCTCCTCGGTGATCATCGGATCGCCGAGCGCGTCGTCCTTGTAATAATATTCGAGGATGGTGCGCGGAAGCTGCGTGCCTTCCTCGATTCCGAGGCGCTTGCTGAGCGAGCCGGCCGCGACGTTGCGGACGACGACTTCGATCGGAATAATCTCAACCTGACGAACCAGTTGCTCGCGCATGTTCAGTCGGCGAATGAAGTGCGTGGGGATGCCGATCGAGCCGAGCAGGGTGAACAGATGCTCGGAGATGCGGTTGTTCAGCACGCCCTTGCCGCTGATGGTGCCCTTCTTCTGGGCGTTGAAGGCGGTGGCGTCATCCTTGAAATACTGGATGAGCGTTCCGGGTTCTGGCCCCTCGTAGAGGATCTTGGCCTTGCCCTCGTAGATCTGGCGGCGGCGGGACATGGATTGTGCTTCCTAGGTAAATCTGAAGGTTGGGCATAGCCTGTTCGTCAGGACTCGGCAACGCGGGCAAAGCCGATTAGGCTGGCGGCCATGAGACATTTCCTTGCCCTGGCGCTCCTTGCGCTTGCGTCGCCCGCCGCTGCTGCCGGCAGTTTTTTCGAAGCCTTGAAGCCGCTTTGCGGCAAGGCCTTTGCCGGCGCAATGGAAAGCCGGGAGGCGGCCGACGCCGACCTCGCCGGGCAACCGCTCAGCATGCATGTGGCGAGCTGCACCGACACGGAAATCCGCATTCCCTTCCTTGTGGGCGACAATCGTTCGCGCACCTGGTTCCTGACGGCGACCCCCAGGGGCATGCAGTTGAAGCACCGGCATCGGCATGAGGATGGCAGCCTGGACGCCGTCACCAATTATGGCGGCGAGCATGTGGGGCCGGCGATCGCCGGACCGGACGGAACGCTGACGCTGAGATTTCCCGCCGACGCCGAATCGAAGGCGATGTTCCAGAAGGAGGGGCTGCCGCAGTCGGTCACCAACGTCTGGGAAATGGCCATCCTGCCGGGCAGCCGCTTCACCTATCGCCTGACCCGGCCGAACCGCGATTTCCGAGTCGGCTTCGACCTTTCGAAGGAAGTGCCGGTTCCGGCCGAACCCTGGGGTGGCCTGTAACGGCCCTTGGAGGCGGTCTTCAACGGCAGAAGCCCGTGCTGCGCGGCATCTGGTCAAAATGCAGATGGTCGGCATGGGCGGCGTTGTAGTCGGGCGAGAGGACGGTTCCGAACAGCGGACAGGCGCCGTTTCGCACGTCGCGCAGGAAGGCCCGGTCGCGGGCGGAGCCGTTCCAGTCCTTCAGCACGCTGATTTCCCGGCCTGAGGCGAGGCGGAAGCCGGCGATGTCTATGGCGTTGGCTTTCGCATGTTCGGAAGGCTGGCCGCCCTGGCGATTGCCGATGGTGCGGCAGCCATAGCTGCCCATGTGGCGGATGGCGGCGACCGTCTCGCCCAGATGCCGGCGGGCGGCGGGCAGCACGACGCTTTGTTCCCACCAGCTCAGGGCGGCCGCCACCGAGCAGCTTGTGGCCGGCGGCTCGCCCAGCCAGCGCGGGCCGGTGGAGGCCGGCGTGCGCAGCACCGCCCAGGCATAGCCGCAACCGGCCGGCCCCTGCCGGCCCGGCATCAGGCTGGCCCTGGTGCCCAGCCGGTCGAGCGCGGCCCGGCATTGCGCCGGATCGCGGTCCAGCGCGAGGAAGCTGGACTGGGCCGGCGCCCGGCCGGGGGCAGGGGCCGCACCGGGGGCCGGCTGGCGCTGCCCGCAGGCGGCGAGCAACGCCAGCGCCAGAATGGGCCAGGCAGGTTTCAGAGCTTCACCAGCATCTTGCCGGTGTTCGAGCCGGAGAAGAGGCCGATGAAGGCCTCGGGCGCCCTTTCGATCCCCTCCAGGATGGTTTCCTGCCAGCGGACCTTGCCCTGCTGAATCCAGCCGCCCATCTCGGCGAGGAATTGCGGCATCAGATGCTGATACTGGATGACGATGAAACCCTGCATCTTCAGGGATTTGCCCACCACATACATGATGTTGCGCGGCCCCGGCGCCGGCTCGGTGGCGTTGTAGCCGGCGATCATGCCGCATTCCACCAGCCGGGCGAACGGGCGGGCCAGTTCCAGCGCCACTTCCAGATGCTCGCCGCCGACATTGTCGAAATAGACGTCTATGCCTCTGGGTGCGGCTTCGCGGACCGCGCCCAGCAGGCTGGGCGCGGTCTTGTAGTTGATGGCATGGTCGACGCCGACCGACTTAAGCCAGGCGCATTTCTCGTCGGTGCCGGCGGTGGCGACGACATGGCAGCCCTTGATCTTCGCGATCTGCGCCACGGCGGACCCGACGGCACCGGCTCCGCCCGACACAAATACCGTGTCGCCTTCCTTCGGTTCGCCGATCTGGGTGAGGCCGGACCAGGCCGTAAGCCCCGGCATGCCCATCACCCCCAGATAGGCTTGCGACGGCACCCCTTCGATCGCCGGAACCTTGGTGAGGGTGGAGGCGGGCGCGACGAAGGCTTCCCGCCAGCCGGCCATGGAATTGACGAGGTCGCCGGGCTTCAGCGACGGGTCGTTGGAGGCGATCACTTCGCCGACGGCGCCGCCTTCCAGCACCTTGCCCACCTGGAAAGGCGGCACATAGCTGGGGCGATCGTACATGCGGCCGCGCATATAGGGGTCGACCGACATGAAGCGGTTTCTGACCAGAACCTCGCCCGCGCCCGGCTCGGGCAGCTCGACGGTGACGAGTTCGAAATGCTCGACTTGCGGCAGGCCTGCCGGGCGGCTCTTCAGATGGATTTCGCGGGCTTTGGTCATGGCTGTCTCCCCAATGGCTTGGGCGCGAGTCTTTCACGCGGCCGGCCCGGGGGCAAGGCGTGTCGGCCCGCTCCTCCCGATAAGGCCAGCCTATTTGCGCAGCTTGCCAGCCAGCGTGACGCCCTGCGCGATGACGGCGCCGAGGATCAGGCCGAAGACGCCGGCGAAGCTGGCGTGGACGACCCATTCCAGAGCCGCCGTCAGCACGGGGGAAAGGCTGGCGATCGCATGCGCCCAATGGGTGAGGGCGTGGGGCAGGGCGGGGAAGATGCCCAGCACTTCCATCCCGTGCAGCACGATGCCGCCGCCGACCCAGGCCATGGCGGCGGTGCCGATCACCGAAAGCGCCGCCAGCAGCTTCGGCATGCCGGCGACCAGCGCGCGGCCGACCGCCTGCGAAGCGCCATTGTCCACCTGCGCCAGCCGGAGGCCGATGTCGTCCATCTTCACGATGAGGGCGACACCACCATAGACCAGCACGGTGACGGCGATGCTGACGCCGACCAGCGCGGCAGCCGTGGTGGCGAGCGGCAGATTGTCCAGCTCGCCCAGCGCGATGGCGAGGATTTCCGCCGAGAGGATGAGGTCGGTGCGGATGGCGCCGCCCACCATCTTCGTCTCCCGCTCGGCCGGTTCCAGCGGCACGGGCAGCTCAGGACTGTCGCCCTCGGCATGGGCGTGGAGGCCCAGCTTCTCCATCACCTTTTCCGCCGCTTCGAAGCAGAGGAAGGAACCGCCCAGCATCAGCAGCGGCGTCAGCGCCTGCGGCAGGAAGGCGGCGAGCGCGATGAAGATCGGGGTGAGGAAGATCAGCTTGTTGCGCAGCGAACCCTTGGCGATCTTCCAGATGATCGGAAGTTCCCGGTCCGGCGTGAAGCCGGTGACATAGGTGGGGGTAACGGCGGCGTCGTCGATCACCACGCCCGCCGACTTGGCGCCGGCCTTGGCGGTCGCGGCGGCGACATCGTCCAGCGAGGCCGCCGCCAATTTGGCGATTGCCGCGACATCGTCGAGAAGGGCGATGAGACCGGAAGCCATCTGGGGCCTTTCTAGCCTTGCTGGAGCATGGAGGCGATCGCTTCGTTGGCGAGCTGGTCGGCGCGTTCGTTCAACGGATGGCCGGAGTGGCCGCGCACCCATTCCCAGCGAATCCGGTGCGGCTTCACCGCGCGCTCCAGGTCCATCCAGAGGTCGGCGTTCTTCACCGGCTGCCTGGAGGGGTTGCGCCAGCCGTTCTTCTTCCAGCCGTGAATCCATTTGGTCATGCCGTCGAGCAGGTAGCGGCTGTCCGTCTGCAGGGTGATTTCGGCGGGCTTCTTCATGGCTTCCAGCGCGCGGAGCGCCGCGGTCATTTCCATGCGGTTGTTGGTGGTTTCCCGCTCGGCGCCGGTCAGCAGCTTTTCCTGGCCGTTCCAATGCAGGATCGCCGCCCAGCCGCCGGGGCCGGGGTTGCCCTTGCAGGCGCCGTCGGTGGTGATGGTGACTTGCGGAAGCTCAGCCATGCGGGGCCCCTTCGCTGAGGGCCGCATAATGGCGAAGGCGCCGCGCGAAGGGCAGGGGGTTCTTGCGCTGCACCAGCGCATCGGACGGCGGGGCGAGCCAGTCCTGCGCGCGGGTCAGCAGGAAACGCAGGGAGGCGCCCTCCGCCAGCATCGGGAAAGCGGCCAGCTCGTCCGGGGAAAGCGGGCGGATGGACTGGTAGCCGGCCATCAGCGCATCCGAATGCGCGGGGCCGGGGGCGGAACCGTCGGGCGGAAAGCACCAGGCCGCGTGCAGCACGGCGAGATCATAGGCGAAGAGGTCGGTGCAGGCGAAATAGAAGTCTATGAGGCCCGTCACCTTGTCGCCCAGCATCAGCACATTGTCCGGGAAAAGGTCGGCGTGGATGGTGCCGCGCGGCAGATGCGCCGGCCATTTGCCGGAAAGCGCGTCCAGCCGCCGGGCTGCGAAAGCGGCGAGGCCGGGCTCGATCGAATCCAGCCCTTCGCCCAGTTCCGCCGCCGTTTCCCGCCATTGGGGAAGGCCGAGGCCGTTCGGCCGCTCCGCCTCGAAGTCGGCCCCGGCCAGATGCAGCCGCGCCAGCGCCTCGCCGGCGGAACGGGCCTGTAAGGGCGTGGGCTGCGAAACGGAGACTCCGGGCAGATACTGGATCAGGCAGGCGGCCTTGCCGGCCAGTTGCTGCAGCGCCTCGCCCCGCCGGTCGCGGATGGGGCGGGGAACGGGTTCGCCCTTGTCCGCCAGATGCTCCATCAGGGCCAGGAACCAGGGCAGATCCTGAAGATCTATGCGATGCTCGTAAAGCGTCAGTATGTAGCGCGCGGTGGCCGTTTCCACGAGGAAGTTGGAGTTTGAAACGCCCTCCGCTATCCCCTTGGCGGAAATCAGCTTGCCGGTTTCGTAGCGCCTCAGAAAGCTTTCCAGCGCCTCCGCCGGCACTTCGGTGTAGACTGCCATGCGGCCCCCCCTATGCGCAGATGTTATGCGCGGATGTCAGGCGGCAAGGCCGCGGGGCAGCTTGAAAACCACGCTTTCGGTGGCGGTGGCCACTTCCTGCACATCCACCTCGTACCGCTCGCGCAGCGCGTCGACCACTTCCTGCACCAGCACTTCCGGGGCGGAGGCGCCGGCGCTGATGCCCAGGGTGGAAACGCCCTCGAACCAGCTCCAGTCGATCAGATGCGCGCGCTGGATCAGTTGCGCGCGGGCGCCTTCGCGGGCCGCGACTTCCCGCAGGCGCTGCGAGTTGCTGCTGTTCTCGGCGCCGATCACCAGCACCAGTTCGCACCGGCGGGCGATCGCCTTCACTGCCGTCTGCCGGTTGGAGGTGGCGTAGCAGATATCCTCGCCCTTGGGGCCGACCAGCGACGGGAAGCGGCGCTGCAGCGTGGTGACGATGTCGGCCGTATCGTCGACCGAAAGCGTGGTCTGCGTCAGGAAGCCCAGTTCTTCGGTCGGCGGCTGCACCACTTCGGCATCCTCGACGGTCTCGATGAGCGTCATCGCCCCATCGGGGACCTGGCCGAAGGTGCCAATCACTTCCGGATGGCCGGCGTGGCCGACGAACAGGATGTGGCGGCCCTGTTCCACCATGCGCTCGGCTTGCCGGTGCACCTTGGAGACGAGCGGGCAGGTGGCGTCCAGCCAGTCGAGCCCGCGTTCCTGGGCGGTGGCGGGGATGGCCTTGGGCACGCCATGCGCCGAGAAGATCACCTGCGCGCCGTCCGGCACTTCGTCCAGTTCCTTCACGAAGATGGCGCCCTTGGCCTTCAGGCTGTCCACCACGAAGCGGTTGTGGACGATCTCGTGCCGGACATAGACCGGCGCGCCATATTTCTCGAGCGCGAGCTCGACGATCTGGATGGCGCGCTCGACTCCGGCGCAGAAACCGCGCGGGGCGGCGACGAGAACGCTTAAGGCTGGCTTCACTTGCATGCATGCCTCTTAGGCGAAGTGGAGGCGGGCATGAAGCCCCTTCCCAAATTGCCTTCGAGACGCCTAAGGACGGCGCTGAGGGGGCAGAGGGGCGATCGCCCCTGGTTGTGCCTCAGGAGATGCATTTGTCGAAGGCCTTTCTCATGCTCGGGCTCGCCGCGTCGGCGTTGACGCTGGCCGCCTGCAACCGCAACCCGCTGCTGGTGAAGCGGTCGCAATGCCCGGCCGTTGCCATCCCGACCTTCGTGGGCAGCGTGACGCAGTTCGATCCGCCGCAAAGCCGCGATGCCAGCGCCATCGCGCTGACGGCGCAGATTTCCGACGTGAGCGCGACCTGCATCGAAAGCGCGGAATATCTGACCACCGACGTGAGCTTCACGGTGACGGCGCAGCGCCGCCACGCCGGGCCGGCGAAGGAAGTGTATCTGCCGCTGTTCGTCGCCATGGCGCAGGGCGGCAATGTGCTGGTTTCCAAGCAGTTGACCGGGGTGATGCTGAAATTCGAGGAAGGCCAGCTTCGCGCCGAGGCGCGCGGCGGGGCGCGGGCGGACGTGCACCGTTCGGCGGTGGCGCTGCCGGCCGATGTGCAGGAACGCATTTCCCGCGAGCGCCGGCCGGAAGATATAGACGCGCTGGTGGATCCGCTTTCCGACCCGCAGGTGCGCGCCGCGGTCAGGGCAGCGAGCTTCGAGATTCTGGTGGGTTTCCAGATGGATGACGCCAGCCTCGCCTATAACGTGGGGAAGTAGCCGGGTTTCGCTTGACGTCGCGGGGCGCGCACGCTTATTGCCGCACCCCTCGCGCGCCGTTTCCCGCGGCGCACCGGGCGATATGGCGATCGTAGCTCAATTGGTTAGAGCGCTGGTTTGTGGTACCAGAGGTTGCGGGTTCAAGTCCCGTCGGTCGCCCCACCTTTTCAATGACTTGGCGCCAGGCTCGTAAAGTGCGACAGGTTCACTCGAACCTGTTCGGTGGCGAAGCCTTCTCAGCGTTGGCTGTCAGGAAAGCGCGGAACATGTCCTCAGCACAGGAGGCCATCCTGCATATCCGAGAACTCGGGATAGCGCAGGCGGAATGGCGAAACGGTCGGCGGCATGCTGGGCATGGCGCCAACTTGCGGAAATCAGCCCGTTGCTTTTACCGCCGACAAAATCGAATCATTGACTCCACGATCCAGAAAACCAATCTTCGTTCTGGGCAATTTTGGGGCTGATATGCGTATTATTCTGGCTTTGTCTGCGCTTTTCGTTACTTCATCTGTACATGCCGGATCATGGGATGATGGCATTTGGCATTTAAAGTTTGTCGGTGTGGGCGTAATAGATAAGGTCAACACCGTTGAATGGTGTCGAAATGAGACGAACACGCCCTGCGGCCCCTTCCCGGAACCCTCTTACAGTGTTGGGGAAAAATTCGATTTCGCTGCATCGTTCCACCTTGACGATTATGTGCCCAGAGTTGGCGCTCACACGAGTGGCGGAGCTTTGGAAGTATTCCGGGGCCTTGGCTATGTGCAACGTCTCTATGCGGACGTAAAGTTTTTGAATGGTCGGCCAATTGAAGTAAGCATCGCCGGCTACGAAGATTGGGGAGGCTCCTGCTACGTCTTCTTTTCTCTGGCGAGTATTGTTGGGAATAATTTCACCGCCTCCGGCAACGACGTGGCCGGATATTGTGACTGGGATCAAGACTATTTTGCACTAAGCACTTATGCATATGGCAGTGGACGCATCACCCAACTCTACATCAACAACGCCCGTGTCCCCGAGCCCGCCACTTGGGCAATGATGATCACCGGCTTCGGTGCGATTGGCCTGGCCGCCCGCCGCCGTCGCAAGCAGGTCACATCCGTACAGTCCGTGTGATGCTGGTGCGCCGCGCCTGTGGGCTGCGGCGCCTGCACGGCCCACACAGGCGCCACCAAACCCGCCCCGCAGAAGAAAACATCCAAAGCGGGCCGATTGCGGCAGCACTCGCCCGCCGTTGCGCGCTGTCATGCGCGCCTAGCAGTCGACGAGCTCGCGCCGACTTGTCCTTGCCCAGGTGGATCAGCGGCGTGTCGGTTCCGCGCGAGCCGCGCTGCGTCCACTGGCAAACCACGCGGTCCAGATGAGCCTGGCCTTGCGCACCAGATACGCGAAGTCTGCCTTGGTCGCATCCAGCGCCTGCACCTCGGTCAGGATGCGCGTAACGCGAGAACGACCCCAATAAGCATCCTCCGTCGAGACACCGAACGAATTCGGGATCGGGTCGCCCTTGAACGGAACGATGCGGCTGGGGTGCAGCCGGACCTCACCATCGGTCGCCTACGACATCGCTCGGGTCTGTCGGTCGCGCGGAAGGTCGAAAGCCTAACGAGTATCGCCAGGCCCGATAACGATGCGGGCAATCATGGGTTTTTCTCAGATGCACACAGGCCAGTGCTCGCGGGTTCATGTTGAACCTGCGGGGCTGGTAACTCTGCGAAGTTTGGGATAATTGGCTGTGCGCACAGGCAGTCAGCTTAGCTGCCCCATGTTCAGTTTTGAGCATCTCGTTGATCAAATCGTTGAAATTCCTAATAAAAATGTCATGGCCTTGGTTTGTAATGCCAGAAGTTGCGGGTTAAGGTCCCGTCGTTGGCCCCATCCGCCTTGATGATGGCCGCTACCGATGCGGAAAGGTTCTGTTTCATGACATCGCAGCTTCCCCAACCCCCCACTTCCGAGCGGGCGTTCGGCGTGCTGCTGGCGCTTGGCCTGATCCTGGGGCTTGCAGGCGGTATTGCCGTGGGCGAACCTTCCGCAGGCGCCGTGATCGGCCTTGGCGCCGGCGCGCTGCTGGCCCTGGGGCTGCGTCTGGCTGGCCGCTAGGCTGAGAATCCATATAGGTAATTGATCTATTTCGTCATTTCGGGCCTCACCCGGGATACCGCGTTTTTGCCCACGCCGGCCGGAAAGCTGGCCCCCGGGGGTGACCGAAGGGGAATAGGGGCCGCCAACCCGGGTCATCCCAGACGGCGGCCGAGCCAGACCAGGCGACCGACCGCGCGCACCTGCAGCGGATCGCAGTCTGCGAAGGAGGGGTAGGAGGCATTGTCGGAAAGAATGGCGATGCGCTGCGTTGCCGGATTGACCGAAAGCCTTTTCACCACCGGCTGCGAATCGCTTTCGATCACATAGATGCCGTCGCGCAGGGGCAGCTGGTCCGCCATGTCGATCAGCACATGGTCGCCGTCCAGCAGCGTGGGGGCCATCGAATCCCCCTCCACCAGATGCGCGGCGAGGCTCGCATATCGGCCATCGGCGACGCGCTGCAGCAGGCTCGAATCCATGAGGATCGGCTGGGGAGGGCGCATTCCGCCGGTGAGCCAGGGAATTTCCACCTGCCCGTGGCGGGCGCTGTCCGGGCTGAGGCTGGCCGGAACCGGGGTTGACGGCGCCGCCCGGACGGGGGCGCCCAGCAGGGTTTCGCTGATGCCGAAGTGGCGGGCGAGGCGGTGCCGGTCCTGCTCGGAAAGCCGGCGGGGAACGCCGCGGCGCAGATATTGCTGGATATAAGCGGGGTTGCGGCCGATCAGCCGCGACAAGGCGGCATAGCCGTCGCCGGATTTCTCGATCAGCCGTTCCAGGGTGGCGCGGACATCCGCTTCGTCTGCAATCGTGGTAAACGCGGAGCGTTCGTCGTTAATCATAAGAAAAAGCCTAGACTAGTAGGAAATTGCCTATCACCATTAATGCATCCGATTCGGACCGTCTAAGAGGGCTTGGGCGGTGACGGGACGAATGGGCACAGGGTCGACATGAGGAGTTGCCGGATCATGTCGCTGCTGCATGCAATTGAAATATGTTTGAAACTGACCAACATACCCCCCTCCCGATTTGGGCGCGACAGTGTGCGCGACCCCCGGCTGGTGCACGATCTGCGTCGTGGCCGCCAACCCGGGCCGCGCATGGAGCGCCGCGTGCGCGCGCACCTGTCCGGCGTTCTGGCGGGTTTGCCGGAAAGCGAGCGGCGAAATGCCGAGCGCCGCCTGCGGGCCGGAGGGTCCGCATGCGAATGAACTTGCGGGATGTGCACTCCGGGCTGCTGCGTGCGGTGCGGGCGCTGGTGGCCGACGACCCGCTGCTGGCGGATTCGCCGCTTTCGGCGCAGGCCGACAGCGGCAAGCCGTATCTGGTGCTGGAGGATTTCGACAGCGAGCCATGGGCCAGCCTGACCTTCAGCGGAATGCGGCACCATCTGCTGTTCCGCCTGGAGGGGCCGGAAGACGCTGTCGAGTCCGTGCGCGGGCGCCTGGCGGGCCGGCTTCGGGAGGGCGATCTGAAGATCGCCGGGCATTTCCTCGCCGATTCCGAACTCACCCAGGTCTCTGGCGCATATCGGGAAGTTGGGCGCATTTCGCTTTGCCTCCGCCTACGGGCCTTGACGATAGAGGAGTAGGCAGGAAACGCAAGAAGAATAGGTTAACTATAGGACAATACCTATTTCCCGGACCTGGCAAAAGGTCGGTTCATCTGCAACCCCTGCGAGGAGCCATGTCATGGCGGCGGCGCAGTTGCGCTGCGCCGCCGTTGGGGCAAATGGTGAGGATGCCTGGCTGCGGTTCCAGGTTGAGAACGCATATAATTGATTGGATATGTTTCCCGTCATCCCGGGCTTGACCCGGGGTCCAGCTTTCCGGCCAGCGTGGGCCAGAAGCGGGATCCCGGGTCAAGCCCGGGATGACGAAGGGGTATAGGAGTCCCCAGCCTAGCCCAGGCGGGCGAGCGCCGCGCGCAAGCGTTCCGCTTCGGCCGAACGGGCGGCATGGTCTTCACGGGCCTTTTCGACCGCTTCGGGCTTGGCGCGTTCCACGAAACCCGGATTGGAGAGCCGGCCGTCCAGCGCGGCGGCTTCCTTTTCGGCTTGCTCGGCCGCCTTTTGCAGGCGTGCGCGCTCGGCGGCAAGGTCGATCACACCCTCCAGCGGCAGGGCATAGGTGCAGCCCTCGACCACCAGCTGCGCGACTCCGCCCGCAGGCGCGGGCGTCGTGGCGATGGTGTCGATGCGCGCCAGACGCTCCAGCGCCGGGCGATGCCGTTCCAGCCGGGCGATCAGGGCGGAATCGACTTCGTTGCTGTGCAGCGCGAGCTTCGCGGCCGGCGGCACGTTCAATTCGGTGCGGGCGGAGCGGATCGCCGAAACCAGCTCGATCAGCCAGCCGATTTCCGCACCCGCTTCATCGGTCCCGGCATCAAGATCGGGCCAGCCTGCCACGATCAGATCCTGCTGGCGTTCGCCCAGCGCGTGCCAGAGCTCTTCCGTCAGGAAGGGCATGGCGGGGTGCAGAAGAACCAGAATCCGATCGAGCGCCCAGCCGGCGACCGCCCGTGTCTCCTCGGCCAGATCGCCGCCTTCGGCAAGCAGCGGCTTGATGAGTTCCAGATACCAGTCGCAATAGCGGCTCCAGACGAACTGGTAGAGTTGCAGCGCATATTGATCGAAGCGGTAAGCGGTGAGGGCGGCTTCCGCGTCCGCCGCGGCCTTCGCCGTTTCGGCGATGATCCAGCGGTTGACCGCATGGGTGGCTGCTGGTGGTTCGGGGGAGGGTGAGGCCTTGATCCCCTGCGATTCCGCGAAACGGGCCGCATTCCAGAGCTTGGTGGCGAAGTTGCGATAGCCCTCGACGCGCTTCTCGTCGAATTTCACGTCGCGCCCCTGCGCTTCGCTGGCGGCCATGGTGAAGCGCAGCGCGTCGGCGCCGAAGCGGTCGATCAGTTCCAGCGGGTCGACGGTGTTGCCCTTGGATTTGGACATCTTCTGGCCCTTGGCGTCGCGCACGAGGCCGTGGATGTAAACCGTTTCGAACGGTTCCTCGTCCATGATCTGCAGACCGAACATCATCATCCTGGCGACCCAGAAGAAGATGATGTCAAATCCGGTGACGAGGACGCTGCTGGGGTAGCAGCGCTTCAAATCCTCGTTTTGATCCGGCCAGCCGAGCGTGACGAAGGGCCAAAGGCCGGAGGAAAACCATGTGTCTAGGACGTCTGCGTCTCGTTTCAGATGGAGTATGCGAAGAGGCGTATGATGCAAAAATTCGTTTTGCAGGCTTACATCCGCTTCATCGGGTGCTTCGTTTATTATGTAATCACCAGGGTAGTAATCTCGGTAATACTCTTGGGCAAGCGTAACTGCGCTGGCAAAATCCCTGGCGATAAACGGTTTTGTTTGCAGGTCATTATCAGCGATTGATGTCGGAGTTGGCCTGTCAGGATCGTCAGACCGCCAAGGGCCATACCACACCGGGATTCGGTGCCCCCACCACAATTGGCGCGACACGCACCACGGTTGGATGTTCTCCATCCAGTTGAAGTAAGTCTTCTCCCAAGTTGCAGGCACGAAGCGGGTGCGGCCGTCTTCCACCGCCGCGCGGGCCTCCACCGCCAGCTTCGCGGCATCGACATACCATTGGTCGGTCAGCCAGGGCTCAATCACTACGCCGGAGCGGTCCCCGAACGGGGTCTGGATGATCTTGGCTTCCACCCGTTCCAGTAGGCCAAGCGCATTAAGAGCAGCGACGATGGCTTCGCGGGCCTCGAAGCGGTGCAGGCCGATGAATTCTTGGGGAATTGTAGGTATTGGATTCCGGGTGGGTTCCTCAACAATATCAGGGAGTTCGTCATCTCCGTAATTTGTGACGCCCCATTCCTCCCTCTCCTCGTAGATTTGCACGATATTGGCTTCAGCATCGAACATGTTGAGCATTTCTGCCGGCGCGATCCCGGCGCGCCGACCGACTTCGAAGTCATTGAAATCATGCCCCGGCGTAATCTTGACGCAACCGCTGCCGAGTTCCGGGTCAGCGTGTACATCTGCCACGATGCGTACACGGCGGCCGGTGATCGGCAGGATGACATGCTGACCGACCACGCTCCTGTAACGTTCGTCATCGGGATGCACCGCTACCAACATATCGGCCAGAATGGTTTCGGGGCGCGTGGTCGCGACCACGATATAGTCACGCCCGTCTGACAGGCGGACGCCATCCGCCAGCGGGTAGCGGATGTGCCAGAAATGCCCCTGCACTTCGCGCGTTTCGACTTCCAGGTCGGAAATGGCAGTCTTGAGCTTCGGATCCCAGTTCACCAGCCGCTTGTCGCGGTAGATGAGGCCTGCTTCGTGCAAGCGCACGAACACCTCCACCACGGCCTTGTTGAAGGCCGGGTCCATGGTGAAGCGCTCGTTCGCCCAGTCGCAACTGGCGCCCAGCCGCCGCATCTGCCGGGTGATCGCCCCGCCGGACTGGCCCTTCCATTCCCAAACGGTTTCCAGGAAGGCGGCCCGGCCCATGCTTTGCCGCGTCAGGCCCTGGCCGGCGATGGTGCGTTCCACCACCATCTGCGTGGCGATCCCGGCATGGTCGGTGCCGACGATCCAGCGCGCGTCGGCGCCCTTCAGCCGCTGCCAGCGGATGAGGATGTCCTGCAAGGTCTGGTTGAGGGCGTGGCCGATGTGCAGCGTGCCGGTGACGTTCGGCGGCGGCAGCAGGATGGTGAAGGGCTTCGCTTCCGGCCGGGAAGGGCGGAAGGCGCCGGTGCTTTCCCAATGCGCGTACCAGCGGGCTTCGATTTCGGCGGGCGTGAAGGTCTTTTCCAGCATGGCGGCGGGGTTAGCCGCTGCGCGCCCGCAAGGGAAGGAGCCTCGCTATATGGCCTTTGGCGGCGCCGTCACTTCTTGCCGGTGAGGCGGGCGATTTCCTCGGCGGCCATCTTCTGCACCAGTTCCGGCAGGTTGGCGTTGAGCCAGGCTTCCACCTGTGGGCGGATGAGGTCCGCCAGGAAATCCTCGACCGTGCGTCCGGCCGCGGGCGCGGCCGCCGCCTTGCGCCCGGCTTTCGTCGCCCTGGCCGGGCGGGCCTCCTCGGCGGAAGCCGCTTCTTCCGCGACTACCTCGATCTCCACGGCGTCTTCCAGCGGCTCGTCGATGTCCACCGCTTGCGCGACCGGCGGCGGCAAGTCGGCGCCGACGGTTGCGCGAATCGAGTCGAGGATCGAGGCCAGGTTCGGATCGAGGGCTTTGCGGGTCATCGGTTCCGGATCATTGGGTAGGGCCCACCAGTGGCGGGGCCTGGTTGCGACTGCGATCGGTGCGCGGATCCGGATCATAGCCGAATTCCTGCCAGCCTTTGCCGCGAACCCTGTTGGCATTGGCTTCCGCATCGTAACGGCCGATCGGCGCGCCTTCCAGAACCGTTTCCAGATTTCCCATCATCTCGAACAATTCATAGGCCGCGACATAGCGGTCACGCTCGGCCTGGACGAGATTCACGCGCGAATTCAGCAGTTCCTGCTCGGCGTTCAGCACGTCCAGAATGTCGCGGCTGCCCACCTGATTTTCCTGGCGCACGCCTTCGGCCGCCAGTTCGTTGGCGCTGATCTGCACCTTCGACGATTCGATCAGCGATTCGGCGGTGCGCAGCAGGGCGTAGCTGCCGGTGGTGCCCTCCGCCACCAGCCGCTCGGTCTGGGTGATATTCTCCAGAGCCTCGCTTTGCGCCGCCTGCGCCTGGCGGACCTGGGCGGCGATCAGCCCGCCCGAGAAGAGCGGCATGCCGGCCGAAACGCCGAGCGTCGGCGAGAAGCCGGTGAGGCCGGCGACCGATTCGGTGCCGTGCACATAGCGGGCGCCGGCGTTCACCGCGACGGAGGGGCCGCGCCCAGCCTTGGCGGCGCGCACATTCTCGGCCGCCGCCTTTTCCGAGAAGCGGGCGGCCGCCATCGACGGGTTCAGCTCGAAAGCGCGGTTGCGGGCTTCGTCTTCGGTCGCGGGCGTTGCCGGAAGCGCCGGCAGCGGCTGCAGGTCCACCGGATCGTTGCCGACGAGGCGGCGATAGGCCTGACGGGCAAGCGTCCGCTGGGCGATCGCGCCCTGCAAGCCGGCCCGGGCGGCGGCCAGGCGGGCCTCGCTCTGCGCCACGTCGGTGCGGGTCAGGTCGCCCACTTCGAAGCGATCCCGCGAGGCGCGGAGCTGTTCGCCCAGCAGCTTCACCTGGCCTTCGTTCAGCCGCACCACCGCCTCCGTTTTCAGCACATCGGCGTAGGCGGCCACCGTGTCGACGATCACCTGATATTCCGTCGCGCGCAATTGCGCGCGTTGAGCGGCGATCTGCGCCTCGGCGGCGGAGATTCCGGCGCGCACGCGCCCGCCCTGATAGATCGGCTGGGCGACGACCGCGCCGCCGCGCCAGAGCTGCCCGCGATCGCCCAGACGGTCGGAGAATTCCTGGGTGAAATCCCCGGTGAGGTCGACCGTGGGGCGCATGCCGGCCGAGGCGAGCGGCACGCCTTCGTCCACCTGGCGCAGGCGGGCGCGGGCGGCGGCGATTTGCGGGTTGCTGCCATAGGCGGCGGCGATCGCGTCCTGAAGCGTTTCGGCGGACGCGGGCGCCGCGATCAGCGCGGTGGCGAGAAGCAGATGTTTCAACATGGAGGGGGGCTTTCAGAACTGGAAGGCGGGCGCCTTTCCGAAGGAAGGCAGAACGGCGCCCGGCGCTTCCGCAAAGGGCTCCAGCGGCAGCAGGCCTGCCCGCCGGATTCCCTTTGCAGCGCGGCTGACGCCATCGCTGCCGACGACGATCGCCAGCAACCGGCCCCCCTCGGCCAGTTGCGCGATCAACTCGACGGGCAGTTCCTCGACCGCCCCGTCAATCAGGATGAGAGAGTAAGGCGCGGCTTCGGCCCAGCCTTTTTCAAGCGGACCCTCGACGACACGCACTTCGGCATAGGCGGCGAGATTGTCCCGCGCCTCGGCGGCCAGCTCCGAATCGGATTCGAGCGCCACCACCGAGTTCGACAATTGCGAAACTATGGCGGCGGAATAGCCGCTGCCCGTGCCGACGATCAGCACCTTGTCGTTCGGCTGAATCTCGGCATGCTCCACCAGAAGCCCGAGGCTGAGCGGGGCCAGCAACTCTCGGCCGGGCTTGAGTGGCTGCGGCGCGTCGACATAGGCGAGACCACGGCGGCCGGCGGCCACGAACGCTTCGCGCGGCACGGCGAAGAAGGCGGCGGAAACGCGCGGCGAGACGACGCCGCAAGGCTTCAACTGGCTGTCGATCATCGCTTCACGGGCGGCGATTTGGGAAGCGGAAACAGCAGATGCCACGCGGATAGGCCCCTTGGTTGCGACTGTTCGAACAGAGATATGGTGCCGGCCCTGATACTGAAGGGCCGGGCTGCCCGCAACTGGCACGCTCGCTTTGATTTCTGGCCGTTGATTTCCGGCGCTTTTCCCCGGCCGGGCTTCACATTCCGCCGCCTCCCATTAATGGTGGCCCATGGAGTTGGGATTTCGAGCCATCGCGGGGAGTGCATGACAGCGGTTCTGCTTTTCGGTGCCACGGGCGACCTTTCACGTCGGATGCTGCTGCCGTCTCTCTACGGGCTTTCCGTGGACGGGCTGCTGGGGGCGGAGGTGCGGATCGTCGGCACCGCGCGCTCGCAGATCGACGACGCGGGCTTTCGCGCGCTGGCGGCCGAAGCGCTGGCGCCGCACATCGCCAACGGGCTGGGGGACGAGGGGAGGGCGGCCGCCTTCCTGAAGCAGCTTTCCTATGTGCCGCTCGATGCGACCGACATGTCGGGCTACAGGCGGCTGCATCAGGCCGCCTGCGGCGTGGACAATTGCGGCGCCGAGCAGATTTCCATCTTTCTTTCCACCGCGCCTTCGCTGTTCAAGCCCACGATCGAAGGGCTGGCCGCCGCCGGGCTGGCCGGCCCCAATGTGCGCATCGGGCTGGAAAAGCCGCTGGGCACCGATCTTGCCAGTTCGGCCGAGATCAACGATGCGGTGGCCGCCGCTTTTTCCGAGGCGCAGATTTTCCGCATCGACCATTATCTGGGGAAGGAAACCGTCCAGAACCTGCTGGCGATGCGCTTCGCCAACATCCTGTTCGAGCCGCTGTGGCGCGCCGACGCCATTTCGCATGTGCAGATCACCGTCGCCGAGACCGTCGGGCTGGAAGGGCGCGTCGATTTCTACGACGGCGCGGGGGCGCTGCGCGACATGGTGCAGAACCATATGCTGCAACTGCTGGCGCTGGTGGCGATGGAGCCGCCCGCCCGTTCGGATGCGGAAAGCGTCCGCGACGAGAAGGTGAAGGTGCTCCAGTCCCTGCGCCCCATCGACGGCCGGACCGCGCCCAGCCACAGCGTGATCGGGCAATATGTGGCGGGTGCCGTCGGCGGGCAGCCGGTGAAGGGCTATGCCGACGAGCTTGGGCGGGCGAGCGGCACCGAGACTTTCGTCGCCCTGAAGGCGCATATCGACAACTGGCGCTGGAAGGGCGTGCCCTTCTACCTGCGCACCGGCAAGCGGCTGGTCACCCGCAAGTCGGAAATCCTCATCGATTTCAAGCCGGTGCCGCATTCGATCTTCGGCGAGCATGTGCAGGGGATGCAGGCGAACAAGTTGCTGATCAGCCTGCAGCCGAACGAGAATATCTCGCTGAAGCTGATGGCGAAGGTGCCGGGGCTGGACCAGGGCGGAATCCGCCTGCGCGAAGTCTCGCTGGACATCGACCAGCGCAACGCCTTTGCCGAAGCCCGGCGACGGATCGCCTATGAGCAACTTCTGCTGAGCCTGATCGAGGGCCGGCAGACGCTGTTCGTCCGCCGCGACGAGGTGGAGGCGCAATGGGCCTTCATCGACGGAATCCGACGCGGCTGGGCGGAAAATGCCATGGAGCCGCGGCCTTATACGGCGGGCGGCTGGGGGCCGTCGGCCGCGATCGCCCTCATCGAACGGGACAATGCGAGCTGGAACGACTGATCGTTCCGGCCATGACAAGGAATTCGGGTAATGATTGAAGTGGAATGGTGGGAGTATGAGGACGCCGCCGAGATGGCCGAGGCGGTGGCTGGAGACGCCCAGTTCCTGATCGAATCGGCGCTGGACGCGCGCGGCGATGCGGCGGTGGCGCTTCCGGGCGGCAAGACGCCGCTGATGGCGCTGGACCTGCTGAAGGCGGCGAAGCTGAAGTGGAAGGATGTGACCATCGTTCCGACCGACGACCGTCTGGTGCCGGTGAGCGACGGGCAATCCAATGTCCGCGCGCTGGCCGAGCGTTTCCTGCCGCTGGGCGCCCGCGTGGTGCCGCTGACCGGCGGCGACCTGCCGGTGGTGGAATCGGGGAAGGCGGCGGACGCGCGGCTGCAGGCGATCCACTGGCCGCTCGATCTGGTGTGGCTGGGTGTCGGCGCCGATGGCCACACCGCCTCCATCTTCCCCGGGCCGGATCTGGAGGCTGCCCTGACGGCGCCGCACCGGGCCGTGGGCGTCACGCCCGAGCCGCTTCCGGCGGACGCGCCTTTCGCCCGGGTGACGCTGACGAAAGCCTCGATCCTTGCCGCCCGATCGGCGCTGATCTCGGTGACGGGGAAGGACAAGCGCAAGGTGCTGGAAAAGGCGCTGAAGGACGGCGCCGGTTCCAGCTATCCCATTGGCCGGGTGCTGGCCGATTCCAGCCAGGCGATCGACATCCACTGGTGCCCCTGAGATGAGCCTTCACCCGACCGTCGAAGCCGTCACGGCCCGGATCGTCGAGCGCTCGGCGGACAGCCGCCGTCGCTATCTGGACCTTGTCGCCCGCGAGGCGGACAAGGGCCTGAGGCGCGAAGCGCTGAGCTGCTCCAACCTCGCGCACGGCTTCGCCGGCGCCGAGGAGGACCAGGCCACGATCCGGGGCGGGCGGTCTTTCAACATCGGGATCGTCACCGCCTACAACGACATGCTGTCGGCGCATCAGCCCTATGGCCGCTACCCGGAGCAGATGAAGGTCTGGGCGCGGGAGGCGGGCGCCACCGCGCAGGTGGCCGGCGGCGTGCCGGCGATGTGCGATGGCGTGACGCAGGGGCAGAGCAGCATGGAGCTCAGCCTGTTCAGCCGCGACACCATCGCGCTTTCGACGGCGATCGCGCTGAGCCATGGCATGTTCGAAGGCGTGGCGATGCTGGGCATCTGCGACAAGATCGTGCCCGGCCTGTTGATGGGGGCGCTGCGCTTCGGGCATCTGCCGGTGGTGCTGGTGCCGGCGGGGCCGATGCCGTCCGGCCTGCCGAACAAGGAGAAGCAGCGGATTCGCCAGCTCCATGCCGAGGGCAAGGTAGGGGAGAAGGAATTGCTGGAGGCGGAGTCCGCCAGCTATCACAGCCCCGGCACCTGCACTTTCTACGGCACGGCCAATTCCAACCAGATGATGATGGAGCTGATGGGCCTGCATATGCCGGGCGCGGCCTTCGTGCATCCGGCCACGGAATTGCGCCAGCAGTTGACGCGCGCCGCCGTGCACCAGCTTACCCGAATCGGGAAGGACGGGGGCGCGAACGACTGGCGGCCGCTGGGCCATTGCGTGGACGAGAAGGCGATCGTGAACGCGATCGTCGGCCTGCTGGCGACGGGCGGCTCCACCAACCACGCCATCCACCTGCCGGCCATCGCGCGGGCGGCCGGGATCCTGATCGACTGGGAGGATGTGGACGCGCTCTCCTCGGTCGTGCCGCTGATCGCCAATGTCTATCCGGCGGGCGCGGCGGATGTGAACCAGTTCCACGAAGCGGGCGGCATGGCCTACACCATCGCCGAACTGCTGCGGGCGGGGCTGGTGCATCGCGATATCCTGACCGTCGCCGGAGAGAGCCTGGCCGATTACGCGCTGGAGCCGGATCTGGACGATGGGCAATTGGTCTGGCGCCCTGCGCCTGAAACCAGCCGCGATGAAACGATCCTGCGCCCCGCCGCCGCCCCGTTCCGGCCGGACGGCGGGCTGCGGCTGGTGCAGGGCAATCTGGGCCGGGGCAGCTTCAAGACCAGCGCCGTCGATCCCGAACGCTGGACGATCGAAGCCCCGGCAAGGGTGTTCGAGGATCAGGCGGCAGTGAACGCCGCCTTCAAGGCCGGAGAGCTGGACCGGGATGTGGTGGTGGTGGTGCGGTTCCAGGGGCCTCGCGCCAACGGGATGCCCGAGCTGCACAAGCTGACTCCACCGCTTGGCGTGTTGCAGGATCGGGGCTTCCGCGTCGCGCTGGTGACGGATGGGCGCATGTCCGGCGCTTCGGGCAAGGTGCCGGCCGCGATCCACATGACCCCGGAAGCGCATGGCGGCGGCCCGCTGGCCCGGGTGCGCGATGGCGATGTGATTCGCCTTTGCGCGCATCAGGGGCGCGTGGATGTGCTGGTGGACGATGCCGAGTTTCTGGCGCGCGAGCCGGCCTCCGAACCGGAGGCGATGGAGGGGACTGGCCGGGAATTGTTCGCGCTGTTCCGCCAGGCGGCGGACGAAGCCGAGCGAGGCGGCTCCCCCATTCTGGCGGCGGCGAAGCTGTAGGAGGCTGCAATGGAAATGGTTGCAGCGGACATCGGCGGAACGCACGCGCGTTTTGCAATTGCGACCAGGGGGGAAGAGGGTCGCATTGCCCTTTCGCATGTCGCGAAGCTGAAAGTCGCCGAATATGCCAGCCTGCAGGCCGCGTTCGAGGCTTATCGGGCGGGTTTGGGAAGGCCGGTTCCCGACGATGCCGTAGTGGCGCTGGCAGCGCCGACGAATGTGGAGTTGATCACGCTTGCCAACAGCCCGTGGTCGATACGGCCGGCTCTGGTGGCTGGGCAGATTGGATTGAAATCTGCAAGATTCATCAATGATTTTTCTGCCGTATCTCATGCGATATCTGAATGTTCGTCGGATTTGCTCGAAGCCGTTGCCGGCCCTCGCAAGGCCTTGCCGGCGGAAGGCGCGGTCACGGTGGTTGGCCCCGGAACCGGGCTTGGGGTTGGCTTGCTGCTGACGGGCCGGCATCCGCGCGTGGTGCCGACGGAAGGCGGGCATATCGATTTCGCGCCTGTCGACCATCTGGAGGAGCGGATTCTGGCCCAGTTGCGGCGGCGCTTCGGCCGGGTTTCGGTGGAGCGGCTGGTCTCGGGGCCGGGGCTTTCCAATATCCATGCCGCATTGGCGGCGATCGAAGGCCGGGCTTCCTCCTCGCTGGACGACAAGGCGCTTTGGACAGCGGCGCTTGAGAATGCGGATGCCCTTGCCCGGGAGGCATTCGATCGCTGGTGCCTGATGTTGGGCAGCGTGACGGGCGATCTGGCGCTGGCGCAAGGCGCGGATGCCGTGGTGCTGGCCGGCGGGATGTTGCCGCGTGTGCGGCACTTGCTGGCCGGATCGGGATTCCATGCCCGCTTCAAGGCCAAGGGCCGATTTGAAAAGCGCATGGCGGATATTCCGATCCTGCACATCGTCCATCCGGAACCGGGGCTGCTGGGGGCCGCCGCCGTCTTCTTCAACGAGGCCCTCGGCAGGGAGGAACGATGAACGGGATCGAGAAACTGATGCGCAGCGGCCCGGTGATTCCGGTGCTGGTGGTGGAGGAGGTGGCCCATGCCGCGCCGATCGCCGAGGCGCTGGTCGCCGGGGGCCTGAAAGTGCTGGAAGTGACGCTGCGCACCCCTGCGGCGCTGGAGGCCATTCGGGAAATGCGGCAAGTGCCCGGTGCCATCGTCGGAGCGGGAACGGTGCTGAACGCGGGCGATCTGGACGCTGCGATCGAGGCTGGCGCGGAGTTCATCGTCTCACCGGGGCTGACCGAGCCGCTGGCGAAGGCCGCCATCGAGCGGGACATTGCCTTTCTGCCGGGCGTAGCCAATGCCGGAGACATCATGCGCGGCCTGGATCTTGGGCTCGACCGGTTCAAATTCTTCCCGGCCGAAGCGGCCGGCGGCCTGAAAGCCCTGAAGGCGCTGGCGGCCCCCTTCGGCAATGTGCGTTTCTGCCCGACGGGCGGCATCACGCTGGCGAGCGCGCCCGAATGGCTGGCGGAAGAAGCGGTGCTTTGCGTGGGGGGCAGCTGGATCGTGGGCAGGGGAATCCCCGACGTCACCGCGATTCGCGACGCGGCCGCCGCGGCTTCGCGGCTTTCATGAGCACATCCGTGAACGGGCAGGGCGAATCCGGGCAGGCGAAAGCCGGAGCGGTAAAGCTGGAGGAAAGCTGGCGCATTCCGCTGGCTCCGGTGTTCGAAGCCCCCTTCATGGCCGAACTTCGCCGGTTCCTCGTGCAGGAGCGCGAGCAGGGCAAGATCATCATGCCGCGTGCCGCCAACTGGTTCCGCGCCATGGACCTGACACCGCTCTCAAGGGTGCGCGTGGTGATCCTGGGGCAGGATCCCTATCATGGGGCAGGGCAGGCGCATGGCCTCAGCTTCTCTGTGCCACCCGGTGTGGCCATTCCCCCCTCACTCAGGAATATATTCAAGGAGTTGAAAGACGATCTTGATATACCGCCTGCATCTCATGGCTTTCTCGAAAGCTGGGCGAAGCAGGGTGTCCTGCTTCTCAACAGTGTGCTGACAGTGGAGCAGGGGCGTCCGGCTTCCCACGCCGGCAAGGGGTGGGAGCGTTTCACGGACGAGGTGATCAAACTGGTCGCGGCCCGTGCGGAGCCTGCGGTGTTTCTTCTGTGGGGGCGCTATGCCCAACAGAAAGCGGGGTTTGTCGACAGCAGCCGTCATCTGGTGCTGAAAGCGGCTCACCCATCGCCTTTCTCTGCCGACAATGGCTTTTTCGGTTGCCGGCATTTTTCGAAGGCCAATGCATTTCTGGCTGAGCATGGGCTCGATTCAGTGGACTGGAGATTGCCGCCGCTGAAATGAAACTTCCAGCATGCGGAATTGGCAGGCCAATATTAGAAGCTGCGACCGAACGAACCCGAACGGGTGAAAACCACAAAGCGGGTTCCAGAGGGCGGTTCCCCGAAGAATTGGATTCTTGCCGCGCCGATGCATCTTTAGGTTGGCGACGTGACCTGCTCCCCAGAAATCATGCCATTGGTAAGTTAGCTCGTCAGATGGAGACGAGTGA
>NZ_JAKLSQ010000005.1 GCF_022014495.1 Sandaracinobacteroides sayramensis | reverse complement strand
CTGCCGGACGGGGCGCCTCCACCACGGGCACCGCGGCGCCCGGCGCAGGCGCCGCGCCCGGAGCCTTGCCTTCCAGCGCGTCCAGCCGGAACTCAGAATCGCCCTTCAGCTTCTGCAGCGCCGTTTCCATCTGCCGGATCTGGTGCTGAAGCTGCTCGATCTGCCCGGTCAGCGTCCGCTGCTGCGTTTCCAGCGCCGTCACCCGCTGCGTCAGGTCCACCAGCGCCGGGGTGGCGGGGGTTCCGGGCGCCGCCTGCGGCGCGGCCGGAGCCGGGCCGATCTCCGGCTCGAAATAGCGTTTGTCGCCGCCGGGGAACACCTGGCGCTGCACCGCGCGCATCTGGCTTTCCAGCACCCCCACCCGCTTGTCCACCTGGTTCAACTGCGCCTGCGGGCTGGATTGCGCCAGCGCGGGCGCCCCGGTCAGAAAAACGGCGGCGGCCATCGCGGCGAGAGGGGCGGCAAAGGGGGCGGTGTTCGGCAAGCGCATCGGTCCGTTCATCCCTGGAAACTGCTTTCGTCCATGCGGCGGCATGGAATGGCGACACAAGCCCAGCCAGCCTTACGGCAGGCTGAATCAGCCCCTGACGGCGGTCGCCGGAGCGGCGGCGGGCGCCAGCCCCGGAACGGGGGCCGTCGGCTGCAGCCCGCCGGCGGACGGCGCCTGCCGCGCCAGCAGATCCTCCGGCTTCAGCGAGACATTGCGCACCTGCTCGGCGGCACCGCCCAGCGGCGGGATGGCCTTGTCGCCCACCTTCACGTCCAGCGCCCCGGCCCGGCCGGTGCGCAGCGTCCAGGCCCGGCCGGAAGGCAGGGTCATCGTCTGCCCGGGGGTCATGGTGCCCATGAAGAAGGCCTCGTCGCCATCGGCGATGCGAAGCCACACCTCTTCCTTCGCGGTCAGCGTCACCGGCGCCGTGCGGTCGACGGGCGCGGGCGCGCTCGGAGTCACCTCCACGCTCCCGGGCACATTTCCGGCCAGGGGCCCTTCCGCATCGGCATCGGGGGCGGAGACGCTTTCCGCGTCGGGCGTTTGCGGCGCTGGGCCGTTGAACCATCCGGCTCCCCAGGCCCAGAAGCCGGCCAGCGCCAGCAGCACCGCCGCCACCGAGATCGCCACCAGCCTGGAGGAGGGCATCCGCTTTTCCTCCAGCGGCTGCAGGTCCACCATGGTCGGCACCGGATCGCCTTTCAGCGATTCCCGGCGATAGCGTTCGCCGGCGGCGGCAGGGTCCACCCCCACCGTCCGCGCATAGGCCTTCACGAAGCCCAGCGAATAGGTCAGCGCCGGCAGCCGGTCGTGGGCGTCGGCCTCGATGTCGGTCAGGATGCCGGGGCGGATCTTCGTGCGCTCGGCCACCTGGTTCAGGCTGAGGCCGGCGGCCTCGCGCGCCTGCCGCAGTTCCGCGCCGACGGTCAGCGGCAGCGGTGGGGCGGAAGGCTGGACGGCGGGCGGCGACAGCTCTTCGGGGGTGTCCGTTCCATCGGCGGGCAGCGTTTCCGGGCTCGACTGCGCCGCGCCCGGCTGCCGCACGCCGCGCCTGCGACCGCCCGCCTTGGCGCCTGCAACTCCACCTTCGGGCACGCCGTTCGACTCGTCCACTCGACTGTCCTTCTTGGAGGCCGTGACCCTGTCCCGCGAAAGTCGGGGCTCGCGAAAGCCAGGGCGCGGGCCTCTTTGTCCGCTCCGGTTCTTCGCGGTCCGGCCGCCCCAGGCCGTTCCGCCCTATTCAACCCGTTGAAAGCGATGGCCCCCCCTTCCCGCAAAGTCAACCGCGCCTCCGGGCGGTTTCCGCCCCTTGCGGCCACTTCGATGTGGATATGCGGCGGACGCCATCCGGCCGGCGCATTTCCGGCGCACTTGTTGCATTGCGGCAGTTCCGCTATGCGCGCGCCACCTTATCCTAGATCCCGCTTGGAATTCCTGCATGCAACTTCGCAACGTGGCGATCATCGCCCACGTCGACCATGGCAAGACGACCCTGGTCGACCAGCTCTTCCGCCAGTCCGGCACTTTCCGCGACAACCAGCGCGTCGCCGAGCGCGCCATGGACAGCAACGACCTCGAGCGCGAGCGCGGGATCACCATCCTCGCCAAATGCACCTCCGTCGAATGGAACGGCACGCGCATCAACATCGTCGACACGCCCGGCCACGCCGACTTCGGCGGCGAGGTGGAGCGCATCCTCTCGATGGTCGACGGCGTGATCCTGCTGGTGGACTCCGCCGAAGGCGCCATGCCGCAGACGAAGTTCGTCACCTCGAAGGCGCTGGCGCTCGGCCTGCGCCCGATCGTCGTCGTCAACAAGATCGACCGGGCGGACGGCCGGCCGCAGGAAGTGCTGGACGAGGTGTTCGACCTCTTCGTGGCGCTCGGCGCCAACGACGAGCAGCTCGATTTCCCGGTGCTCTTCGCCTCGGGCCGCAACGGCTTCGCCGGCCTGACCCCGGACGTGCGCGAAGGCACGCTGGAGCCCTTGTTCGAAACCATCGTCTCGCACGTCCGCGCGCCCGACGCCGATCCGGCGGCGGCCTTCAGCTTCCTCGTCTCCCTGCTCGACCGCGACCAGTTCGTCGGCCGCATCCTCACCGGCCGCATCGCGTCCGGCACGCTGAAGGTGAACATGCCGATCCGCGCGCTCGACCGCGACGGCAACGTCGTCGAGGAAGGCCGGGCCAGCAAGATCCTCGCCTTCCGTGGCCTCGAACGCCTGCCGGTCGAGGAAGCGGAAGCCGGGGACATCGTCTCCATCGCCGGCCTCACGGTGGCGACCGTCGCCAACACCATCGCCGACCCGGCGGTGATGGAGCCGATCGCCGCCCAGCCGATCGACCCGCCGACGCTGTCGATGCGCTTCGCCGTCAACGACAGCCCGTTCGCCGGCAAGGAAGGCTCGAAAGTCACCAGCCGCATGATCCGCGACCGGCTGCTGAAGGAAGCCGAAGGCAATGTCGCCATCCAGGTGACCGAAAGCGACGAGAAGGACAGTTTCGACGTCGCCGGCCGGGGCGAGCTGCAGCTGGGCGTGCTGATCGAAACGATGCGCCGCGAAGGCTTCGAGCTTTCGATCGGCCGCCCGCGCGTGATCTTCGGCAAGGACGAGGCCGGCGGCCGCACCGAGCCCTATGAAACCGTCGTCGTCGACGTGGACGAAGCCTATTCCGGCACCGTCGTCGAGAAGATGGCGACACGGAAGGCGGAAATGACCGACATGCGCCCGTCGGGCGGCGGCAAGGTGCGCCTTTCCTTCACCGGCCCCTCGCGCGGGCTGATCGGCTACCATGGCGAATTCCTCTCCGACACGCGCGGCACCGGAATCATGAACCGCCTGTTCGACCGCTACGGCCCGTGGAAGGGCGCCATCGCCGGCCGCCCCAACGGCGTGCTCATCTCCACCGAAACCGGCGAAGCCGTGGGCTATGCGCTCGGCTATCTGGAAGAGCGCGGCGTGCTGATGGTGCAGCCGGGCGAGCCGATCTACGCCGGGATGGTGGTGGGCGAGAACGCCAAGTCCGACGATCTGGAAGTGAATCCGCTGAAGTCGAAGCAGCTCACCAACTTCCGCGCCAGCGGCAAGGACGATGCGCTGCGGCTTTCCCCCCCCAAGCGGCTGACGCTGGAGCAGGCGATCGCCTATATCGACGAGGACGAGCTGGTGGAGGTGACTCCGAAGTCGATCCGCATCCGCAAGCTCTACCTCGACCCGCATGAGCGCAAGCGCCACTCCCGCGCGCTGAAGGCGGCGGGCTGACATCCCACCCTTTCCCCACCACCCCGCCACTCCCCACCGCGTCACCCCGGGCTTGACCCGGGGTCCAGCTTTTCGCCGCCCCCAACGCCTGGGAAAGAACGCCGGCCCCCAGGCCCGGGGCGCAGGGAACCGGCAGGAAAACCGCCAGCCGCCAATCCAAACCGCCCCATCCCCCGTCGCCCAGGCTTGGCGCCGCGCCGGGGGCTTGTTAAGCGTGCCGCATGGGGCAGGTTTTCGACGCATTTTCCGGGCCGGACGGTCAGCCGACAGAGGCCGAGCGCCTCTTCCTGCAGCAGCTCGCGCTCGGCGAGTCGACGGACCTCAGCGCTCTGCCGCAGGAGGCGGATGCGCGGCGCATCGCGCCGGAACTGGTCCGCAGCGCCATTTCCGGCCGCTTCACCCACCCCGACTGGCCGGACTGGGCGGCGAACGTCTCCGGCCTGCTGATCGACGGCGCCCTGTTCCAGACCGAACTGGATCTGGCGATGATGCAGATTCCCATCTCCATCGGTTTCAGCAACTGCCACTTCGCCGCCGGGCTCGACCTCAGCCTGTCCGACGTGACGGGGGACGTGCTCGTCAGCCAATGCTCGTCGGAAGGCCCGATCGGCCTGCTGCGCCTTCGGGCTTCGGGCGGGGTCTCCCTGGAAGGCACGCAGGTGCGGCTGCCGGGCGCGGTCGGCGCGGCGGTGATGGCCGATCAGCTCGAGGCGGATTCGCTGATCTTGCAAGGGGCGCGGATCGAGGGCCGGGTCACCCTGCTGGCGGCGCGCCTGCGGGTGGCCTTCAGCCTGACGCACGCGCGGATCCGCTGCAACGAGCCGATCGCCGTCAACGGCGGGGCGATGAGCGCCCTGAACGTCGACTGCACGGGCCTGCATGCGGCGGGGATGGTGGCGCTGGAAAGGGCCGGCATCGACAGGATATTGCGAATGACCGGGGTGCGGATCAACAGCCGGGTGCCCGGCGGCTTCGCGCTCAGCCTCGTCGATTCCACGATCGAGCAGTTGCAGTTGACGGATTCCCGCCTGGGCGGCGGGATGGCGATGATGCGCGCGCGGATCAACGGCCCGGCGCGTCTGGAGCGCAGCCTGCTGCTGCGCCGGGCGCATGTGCCGTTGCAGGCGGGGAAATTGCAGGCCGGCGAGCTCTGGCTGGAGGATGTGAAGGCCAATGGCTGGCTGGACCTGCAATATATAAGCGTCCGGCATGAATTAAACGCCCGGCGCCTGCAGGTGCGCAACCCCGGCCGGCAGGCGCTCAGCCTGGATGGGGCGCAGCTGGGCGAGTTCCACTTCGACAACGCGCATTTCCAGGGCAATGTCGGCCTGATGGCGCTGAGCGCCTCGGGCGCGGTCAACGGCAATGACGTGGTGGCGGAAGGCAGCGCCAGCGCTCCGGGTTTCGAATTCTATTGCCAGGGGCTGCGCGCGGACAGCTTCCGCATGAACCGCTGCCGGATTTTCGGCACGCTCGACATCAACGCCGCCGCCATCGCCGGGCAATGCTCGCTGCTGGAAGCGCAGATCAGCTCCACCCGCGCGCCCTGCGCGATCCGGGCGCAGGATCTCTCCGCCGCCAGCCTCTGGCTCGACAGGGCCTGGCTCTGGGGGCGCCTCGACCTCAACAACGCGCGCATCCCGCACGCGCTCTATGCGGCGGAATTGCGGGTCACCAGCCGCCGCGATTGCGCGGTGGCGGGCTTCGATGCGAAGTTCGGGGAAATCAACCTCGCCCAGGCCTTCGTCCGGGGCTATGTCGATCTCAGCCGGGCGGAACTGACCGGCGCGCTCAATCTGGAACAGGCCCGGATCCTCTACCCGGGCGGCTATGCGCTTTATGCCCCGGGTGGGGAGTTCCGGCGCGGCGTGGAGGTCAGCCGGGCCTATCTCGCCGGCGGAGTCAATCTCGCCGGCGCTTCCATCGTCAAGGGCCTCAAAGCCCATGCCCTCAGGGTCCGGTGCAGCGGGCCGATCGCGGTGACGCTGAGCGATGCCGATATCGTCGGCGTGGCGGCGTTCAGCGCCGTGCGCCTGCCGGCCACGCTCGTCGCCGCGCGCGCCTGCTTCCATGGCCTCATCGACCTCGAATCGGCGCTGCTGTCCTCGTCGCCCCTGCCGGAGGGGCTGGAGAACCTGGTCCCGCGCGACACGCGGCTCGACGCGCTCAATCTGGTGGAGGCGCGGATCGAGGGGCGGCTGGTGCTGCCGCGGGAAAAGCCGCAGGGCGTCGTCAACCTCGCCCGCGCCCGCTGCGACACGCTGGAGGATTTCCGCAGCGGCTGGCCGGACCCGCTGCCCAAGGGCGCCGACAGCTGCGAAGGCCGGCGCTGCGTGCCGGGCCCCGGCGGCCGGCCGCTGGAAGTGCAGCATCTGGTGCTGGACGGCTTCGAATATTCGCATCTGGAACATCCCGCCGGCGTTCCCGGCGCCGAAGGCCATGTGGCGGAGGCGCGGCAGGCCTGGCTCGCCGGCCAGTCCGCGGCCGACCTGAAGACGCATTTCAACCCGCAGCCCTGGCGGCAGGCGTCGGTGGTGCTGAAGGGGATGGGCTATGACGAGGCGGCGCAGTCCATCGCCATCGAACGCCGCGTGCGCCAGCGCATGGCCGACGGCGTCCGCCCGTTCGAGCGGCTGATCAGCGCCCTGCTGCACTGGGTGGCGGACTATGGCTTCAACCCCTGGAAGGCGGTCGGAATCTCGGCGGCGATCGTGCTGGGCTTCGCGCTGATATTCGGCCTGGCCGACAGCCGCTGCCCGGTGGGCCATGCCGAGCTCTGCGCCGGGCAATCGGCCTTCGTGCAGCCCCGCGCCGCCGATTTCGAGCCGTCGGTGCTGGAATCCGGCGGCTATCCGAAATTCCGCCCCGTCGCCTATGCCTTCGACCTGTTCGTGCCCTTCATCGATTTCGGAGTCGAATCCTTCTGGCGCTCGAACGACGCGGCGCGAATCCCGGTCGGCCCCCGCCCCGCCGCCGGCGAGGCGGACGATGCCGCCCATGCGCTGCTGGTGCCGGGCGGCCTGCTGACGCTGCTTTCCATCCTGCTGCAGCTTCTGGGGGCGACGCTGATCGCCATCATCATCACCGGCTTCACCGGCCTTCTGGTGCGCGAAGACCGCTGAGCGGCATGGCCTTTCCCGCCAACCCGCAGATGGCGCGGGCGCTGGAACTGGCGCGCGCCGCCGCCGCGCGAGGGGAGGTGCCGGTGGGCGCCGTCCTCACCAGCGCCGACGGCTCTCTGCTGGCCGAAGCCCACAACCTCACCAAAACCCTGCCGGACCCGACCGCGCACGCCGAAATGCTGGTGCTGCGCGAAGCCGCCCTGAAGCTCGGCTCGGAGCGTCTGCCGGGCTGCACGCTGACCGTCACGCTGGAGCCCTGCCCGATGTGCGCGGCGGCGATCGCCGAGGCCCGCGTCGCCCGCCTCGTCTACGCCGCGTCCGACCCGAAGGGCGGCGGCGTGGAGCATGGCCCGCGCATCTTCGCCCACAGCCGCCACAAGCCGGAAATCGTCGCCGGCATTTCCGAAGCGGAAGCCGCCGCACTGCTGCTCGGCTTCTTCCAGGAGCGGCGCTGAAAACGGATCAGGCCGGCTCGAACTCCAGCGCCACGCCGTTGATGCAATAGCGCAGCCCGGTCGGCGGCGGCCCGTCCGGGAACACATGCCCCAGATGGCTGCCGCAATTGGCGCAATGCACCTCGGTGCGCACCATCCCATGGCTCGTGTCGCGGCTTTCCCCCACCGAGCCGGCCACCGGCGTGTCGAAGCTCGGCCAGCCGGTGCCGCTTTCGAACTTGGTGCCGCCTTCGAACAGCGCCTCGCCGCAGCCGGCGCAATGGAACACCCCCGGCCGTTTCTCGCGCAGCAGGCCGCAGCTTCCGGGCCGCTCGGTGCCATGCTGGCGCATCACCGCATATTGCTCCGGCGTCAGCCTCGCGCGCCATTGGGCGTCGGTCAGGGTGAAGGGATAGTCGCTCATGCCGCCACGCTCCTGCCGCCATATTCTGCCTTCAGATCGGCGTCGAGGAAAGTGGTCACCGCTTCCAGCGGCACGTCCTTCGCCACGAAGGCGTCGCCGATCGAGCGGGCGAGGATGAAGGGCAGGCCGGCGTCCGTCATCTTCTTGTCCTGCAGCATGTGGGCGACGAGGCGCGGCGCGGCGTCGGCGGCGATTCCCGCCTGCTGCGCCCAGGCCATCATGCCGATGGAGGCGAGATGCGCCGTCAGCCGCTCGGCCTCGACTCCGGCGCAAAGCCCGCGCGCGGCGGAAAAGCGCAGCGCCTGCGCCATGCCGATCGCCACCGCCTCGCCGTGCAGCAGCCGGCTGGAAAAGCCGGTTTCCGCTTCCAGCGCATGGCCGAAGGTATGGCCGAGGTTCAGCAGCGCGCGGATGTCGCCCGTCTCCCGCTCGTCGGCGGCGACGATGGCGGCCTTGGCGCGGCAGCTTTGCGCCACCGCATGCGCCAGCGCTTCCCGGTCCCCGGCCAGCAGGCGGGCGGCGTTCGCCTCGCACCAGATGTAGAAGGCCGGGTCGCCGATCAGGCCATATTTCACCACCTCGGCATAGCCGGCCCGCATCTCCCGCTCGGGCAGGGTGGCGAGGCAGTCGAGATCGGCCCAGACGGCGAGCGGCTGGTGGAAGGCGCCCACCAGATTCTTGCCGCGCGGCGTGTTGATCCCGGTCTTGCCGCCGACGGAGCTGTCCACCATCGCCAGCAAGCTGGTCGGCACCTGGATGAAGTTCATCCCGCGCTTCACGATCGAGGCGGCGAAGCCGGTCAGATCGCCGATCACGCCGCCGCCCAGCGCCAGCACCACGTCGGAGCGTTTCACTTCCAGCCCCAGCAGCGCGTCCACCAGCCGCTCCAACTCGCCGAAGCTCTTGCTCGGCTCGCCCGGCGCCACCACGATCGGCACGACTTCAAAACCGTCAAGGCCGGCGGTCAGCTTCGGCAGCAGCCGGTCGGCGACATGGGCGTCGGTCACCACGGGGATGCGCTTCGCGCGGGTCAGTTCGGCGAGGCGTTCGCCTGCGGTCGCCAGCAGGCCGGATCCGATGGAGATCCGATAGCTGCGGTCGTTCAGGGCAACGGGCACGTCGATCATCGGAATTTCGCGATCATCGGAATTTCGGGTCTCTTTTCTTCAAATGGTCAAGAATGGCGTTTACGGTGTCGTCGTGCGGGGCGTTCGCCGAGACGACGCGGATCGGCGCCTCGGCGTAGAGCGGCCCCCGCACGGCCATCAACTCGGTCAGCACCTCGGCCGGATTCCTGCCGACGAGGAGGGGCCGGTGGCTGCGGCGGGCGACGCGCGATACCAGCGTTTCGATGGCCGCGTCCAGCCAGATCGCGGTGCCCTCGCGCAGAATGAGGGCGCGCGTCTCCGCATCGACGAAGGCGCCGCCGCCGGTGGCGATCACCCGCTGGCCGCTTTCCATCAGCCGGCCGATCACCCGCCGCTCGCCGTCGCGGAAATGCGGCTCGCCGAAGCGGGCGAAGATTTCCGAGATCGGCATCTGCGCCGCCGCCTCGATTTCGGCGTCGGCGTCGACGAAGGGCCAGTTGAGGCGCGCGGCCAGCCGCCTGCCGACCGTCGTCTTGCCGGACCCCATCAGCCCCACCAGCACAAGGGGCCGTTTGCGCCAGTCGGGGCGGAGGGGCGGCAGAGCGGGCGACAGGGCAGGCGGCAGGGTATCAGCCGGAACGGGCGTCTCGCCCGCAGGATCGGATGGGGGGGCTTCCACAGGCTTCACGCCCGCCGCTATAGGGGCGGCATGGCCTTTCACGCAATTGTCCCGCCCGACCTGCCCGCGCACAGGCGGCCCGTGCATGGGCGGGCGCCGTTCCGGCTGATCGCCGCGCTGCTGGCGGCGGGCGTGGCAAGCGCCCCCCTGCTGGCGCAGGAGCAGGCGCCTGCGGCCGCGCCGCCGTCGGGCGGCGCGCCCAAGGTGCTGCTGCCGGACGATTTCGATACCCCGCCGCCCGTCGCCCCCGGCATGGCGGAGCCGGCGCCGACGCCATTGGGCGAGGGCGTGGGCCTGGGCGGCGGATTCGCCCCCACGGCCGGCCCGCCGGTGCCGGTCGAGCCGATCGCCCCGCCCGAGCCGGAAAAGAAGGATCCGCTGGCCGAGCTCGCCGGCCCCACCATGCTGCCGGACCGGGCCGGCCTGCTGATTCCCCTGAGCGGCGGCTACCCGGCCCATATCTTCGCCGGCGCCGACGCCCGCTTCCTTTCCAAGCTGCTCGGCCGGCTGGACGGGCCGCTCGCCAGCCGCTGGGCGCAGATCATGCTGCAGCGCGCGCTGCTGAGCGTCGCCGACGCGCCGGCGCCGCTGAACCCGGCCGACTGGCTGGCGAGCCGGGCGCTCGCCTTGCAGGCGATGGGCTCCGGCGCCGACGCCCACCGCCTCGTCTCGCGCATCGCCATCGACCGCTACACCGGCAACCTCTACGCCGCGGCGCTGCAATCGGCGCTGGAGGCGACCGATCCGATGGCGCTCTGCCCGCTGTCGCCGACCGCGCGCGGGCTGACGCAATCGCCCACCTGGGTGCTGGCGGACGCCATGTGCCTGTCCATCCTGGGCGACGACATCGGCGCCGCCGCGCTGTTCGACGGGCTCCGCCGCGGCGACGAGATCGCCGCTTTCGACGTGGGCCTGGCCGAGCGGGTGGCGTCGGCTACCGGCGGCGGCCGGCGCGGCGCCAACCCGGAATGGAGCGAGGTGAAGGGCCTCAACGCCTGGCGGCTGGGGCTTTCCAGCGCCGCCGGGCTGGAGATTCCAGCCGACATGCTGGCGACGGCGACTCCGGCGCAACGCGCCTGGCTGGTGCGCCTGCCCGGCCAGCCGATCGCCAATCGCGCGGCGAACGCGCCGATCGCCGCCGCCATCGGCGCGATCAGCAGCGCCGAGATCAACCGCATCTTCAACGCCATGGTGGCGACGCTCGATCCGGGCGAGGCGAGCGACAGCGCCGGCGGCCGGCTGCGCGCCGCCAATGTGGCGGCCGACGTGTCGGACCGGGTGGCGGCGCTGAAGGCGCTCTGGGGCCGGGCGAAGCCGGGCACGTTGGAGCATTATGGCTGGCAGGTGGCGACGGCGCCGGCCGCCGCGCGGCTGCCGGTCAGCAGCGGGCTGGCGCCGGAAGCGCCGGCGATCGCCGCCAGCCTGGTGTCGGCCGGCATCGCCGAGCGCGCCGGGCAATGGTGGCGGGCGGCCGAAGGCGCGGACGAGGCGGTGCGCGCCGCCCTCTGGGCGCAGCTGGTCGCTGTGGCCGGCGGCGTGCCGGTGGAAGCCGGGCTCTACAGGAGCTGGGCCGGAACCGTGCCGGCGCACCGCGCGCAATTGCTGGCCGCCGGCCTGAAGGGGCTGGGGCGCGGCGATGTCGGCGAGAATGTGGCGCCGGTCGAGAATGACTGGACCCGCGCGCTCGACCGCGCCGTGGCGGCGCGGCGCACCGGCGAAGTGATGGTGCTGACGGCGACGGCGCTGCGCGGAAGCTGGGCGGAAGTGCCGCCCGACTATCTGCGCCGGATCGCCGCCGCGCTGGTGGCGGTGGGGCACTCGTCCGAAGCGCGGCTGATCGTGGCCGAGGCCGCCAATCGGGGCTGAAACCGAACGGGCGTTCGCCGCAACCCATTGTGGCAACAGTGAATAATGCCAATATTGTTGGATTGTTCCACGTGGAACAACCAATATGGTTTGTCTCACTATTCTGAAATCCGGCTGACGGGCCAGTTCGAGTATTCCGTCACCCCGGGCTTGACCCGGGGTCCAGCTTTCCACCTGCGCTGTCTCGACGTGAAAAAAGCCGGACCCCGGGTCAAGCCCGGGGTGACGGGAATTGGCAAAGGGCAGTGGCTATTGGCGAAATGGCTCGCCACCAACGCAAGCCGAACCGTTCCCATAGCTAAGCGCCCTTGCCCGCTTCCCGGCAAGCTGGCAGGGCTGGGCCATGGGAAAAACACTCACCTGGTGGATTCTCGGCGCGCTCGTGCTGGGACTGGTCGCGGGATTCCTCATCAACACCATGGGTTCGCCCGAGCTGGTGAAGGACAGCGTCTATTATCTGGGGATCGTCACCGACCTGTTCCTGCGGCTGATCAAGATGATCATCGCGCCGCTGGTGCTGGCGGCGCTGATTTCGGGAATCGGCCATATGGGCGGCGACGCCGCCGCGCTCGGCCGCATCGGCGGGCGGGCGGTGGGCTGGTTCGTGGCGGCCTCCTTCGTTTCCATCACCATCGGCATCTTCGCCGTCAACCTGCTGCAGCCGGGCGTCGGGCTGGACCTGCCGCTGCCGCCGGCGACGGCCGAAAGCGGCATTTCCACCGCCGCCTTCGACCTGAAGAAGTTCGTCACGCATCTGGTGCCGCGCTCCATCTTCGAAGCGCTTTCGACGAACGAGATATTGCAGATCGTCGTCTTCTCGGTCTTCGCCGGGATCGCGCTGGCGAAGATGGGCGAGAAGGGCGAGCCGATCCTGAAGGGCGCCGAGGCGCTGATGCAGTTGATGCTGATCGTCACCGGCTTCGTGATGCGCTTCGCGCCGCTCGCCGTGTTCGCCGCCGTCACCGCCACCATCGCCGAGCGCGGGCTGGGCGTGCTCGTCACCTATGGCGCCTTCATGGGCGGCTTCTATGTGGCGCTGCTGCTGCTGATGCTGGCCATCCTGTTCGCCGGCGGGCTGGTGATCGGCATGCGGAACGCCGGCCGGCTGGCGGTGGAAATCCGCGATCCGCTGGTGCTGGCCTTCACCACCGCCAGTTCCGAAGCCGCCTATCCCCGCACGCTGGAAGCGCTGGAGCGATTCGGCGTGCCGCCGCGAATCGCCAGCTTCGTGCTGCCGCTGGGCTACAGCTTCAACCTCGACGGCTCGATGATGTATTGCGCGTTTGCCACCATCTTCATCGCCCAAGCCTATGGAATCGAGCTGAGCGTGGTGCAGGAAATCAGCATGCTGCTGATCCTGATGGTGACGTCGAAGGGCATGGCCGGCGTGCCGCGCGCCAGCCTGGTGGTGATCGCCGCGACGCTCGGCCAGTTCAACATCCCGGAAGCGGGGCTGATCCTGATCCTGGCGGTCGACCATTTCCTGGACATGGGCCGCTCGGCCACGAACGTGGTGGGCAATGCGGTGGCGACGGCCGTGGTCGCCGAGTGGGAGAAGAAAAAGCCGGGCTGACGGTTCCCCGCGGCGGCTCCTCATTTTGCGGAGCTTAACTCCGCAATCTCTTGACAGCCGTTGTGACTGGGTTAGGCTCGCTTCCATAAAAAAGGGAGTGAGGAAAATGGCCACGCTTGCACGCCCGGCGGAGCTTCCGCTGGAAGTTCTGGATATCGGCAACCCGCATCTGTGGACCGACTATCGCCACATATTGCCCTATTTCGCGGAAATGCGGGCGGCCGGACCGCTGCACTATTGCCCGGAATCGATGTACGGGCCTTATTGGAACATCGTTTCCCACCAGCATATCATGGAGATAGAGGGGCGGCCCGACATCTTCTCCTCCAGTTGGGAGCGGGGCGGGATCACCATCGCCGACCGGCAGGAAAGCCGCGCCGACGAGCCCAACATGCCGATGTTCATCGCCATGGACCGGCCCGAGCACACCGGCCAGCGCCGCACCGTGGCCCCGGCCTTCACGCCGGCGGAAATGCTGCGGCAGTCGGGCGACATCCGCCGCCGCACCGCCGAGCTTCTGGACAGTCTGCCGGTGGGCGAGACCTTCGACTGGGTGGACAGGGTCTCGATCGAACTGACGACGGGGATGCTCGCCATCCTGTTCGACTTCCCCTGGGAGGACCGGCGGCTGCTGACCAAATGGTCGGATACGGCGACCGACTTCGAGGCGATCGAGGACGATGAGAAGAACCGGGAGCGCTGGGAAGTGCTCTACGAGATGGTCGGCTATTTCACCAGGCTGTGGAACGAGCGGGCCAACAAGGATCCGCGCCCCGACCTGATCTCGATGATGATCCACTCCGAAGCGACGAAGAACATGACGCCGCAGGAGTATCTGGGCAATCTGGTGCTGCTGATCGTGGGCGGCAACGACACCACGCGCAACACCATGACCGGCTCGGCGATGGTGCAGAATCTCTATCGCGACAACTGGTCGAAGATGATGGCCGATCCGGCGCTGATTCCGAACAGCGTTTCCGAGCTGATCCGCTGGCAGACGCCGCTTGCGCATATGCGGCGCACCGCGACGCAGGATTCCGAAGTGGGCGGCAAGCTGATCCGCGCGGGCGAGAAGGTGGTGATGTGGTATCTGTCGGCCAACCGCGACGAGGGGGTGTTCCCCGACGCGGATGTGTTCGACCCTACGCGGGAGAATGCGCGGCGGCACCTGGCCTTCGGCTTCGGAATCCACCGCTGCGTCGGCGCCCGGCTGGCCGAGCTGCAGATCGGAATCCTGCTGGAGGAAATGCAGAAGCGGCAGATGCGGGTGGAGATCGTGGGCGAGCCGGTGCGCGTCTATTCCTCGTTCGTGCACGGCTTCCGCGGGCTTCCCGTGGTCATGACGCGGAGTTGATCCCGGCTTCCGCGCATTCGGGCGGGCGGGGCGGTTTTTCACCGCCCCGCCTTTTTCCTATCCGCGGCCCTTCGGGTCCGGCCCGTGGCGGTTGCGGCCGGGGGTGCCGTCCAGCAGGTAGAAGATCAGCAGCACCAGCCCGCCGATCCCGGTGAGGCCGAGAAGCAGCCACCAGCCGGACTTGCCGCTGTCGTGCAGCCGGCGCACCTGCACCGCGAGGCCGGGCAGCAGGACGCCGAGGCCGACGAGGCCGATCACCGCCAGCGGCAGGCGGGCGGCGGGGGTGGCGCGGACCATCTGCTCCAGCTCCTCGGGCGTGGCCGCCTGCAGGTCGCCGAGCGCGCCGAACAGCCAAGCGTAGAGCGCGACGAACAGCAGGAACAGGAACAATTGCCACAGCCAGAATTCCTTGCGGCGGGCGCGGCCGCGGAAAGTGGCGTATTTGCGCAGCGGTTCGAACATCAGCGACATGCAGTTCCTTCCTGTTTGGAAACGCTCGGCTTGAGATTTTGCGAGGGGGTTTTCAGCGGGAAACGAGGACGAGCGCCAGCGGCGCGAAGGGGGCCGGTGGCTCGGCGGCCGGGGGGAGTTCCACCTGTTCGGGGGCCAGCCCTGCCTTTTCCAGCCGGGCTTTCAGCTCGCCGGCGGCTTGGCTTTCGCCCTCGATCCGGATGCGGGCGGCCGGCTGCGCCTTCAGAAGCGCGACCGTCGCGAGGAAGCTGCGGTTCGCGTCCGCCGCTTCCGCAAGGGGAGAGGCCGCGAGCGTGGTGGCGTCCAGCTTCAGCGGCAGGTCGGCGAAGCCGTTCAGCGCCCGGGCGAGGTCGTAGCTGATATCGCCGGGCCGCAGCACCAGCACCGCGCCATCGGACAGCACCACCTCCGCGACGGGGTCGGCGACTTCGGTGATGAGGGCGGCGGTGGCGGCGGGCGCTTCCTGAAGGGCGGGGCGTTCGGCGCGGAAGCCCTGGAGGCCGATCGCCAGCACGAGGCCGGCGACCGCCGCCAGCAGCCAGGGCAACAGCCTTTCCACCAACTGCCCCAAGAAGCGACCCCTTTCGCCAACGGCATGGATGGGGGAAAATAGCCGAATTCCGGCGGGCTGGCGAGAGGGTGGCAGGCTGACATTCCCGGCACCCGGGGCTTGGCCCGGGGCTGGCTTTCTTTCTCCGGCGTCGGGCAGGCGTGAAAGCTGGACCCCGGGTCGAGCCCGGGGTGACGGAAATGCTTGGGTGTTGGATCAGGTTGGTTTGCTGTGGCTTTCCGGCGTTTGCCGCCGGAGGCTAAGCGCTTCGGCGATGTGGGAGCGGGCGGTGACGGGGGCGCCTTCGAGATCGGCTATGCTGCGCGCGACGCGGAGGATCCTCACCCAGGCGCGGGCGGAGAGCTTCAGCCGCTCGGCGGCGCGGGTGAGGAGCTGGCGGGCTTCCGCTTCGAGCAACTCCGGCGTTTCCAGCCATTTGCCTTCGGCCTCCGCATTGGTGCGGGTGGGCGTCCCGGCGTAGCGGGCGGTCTGCAGCGCCCGGGCTTGGGCGACGCGCCTCGCCACGTCGGCGCTGCGCTCGGTGGGTGGGGGGAGGGCGAGGTCGCTGGCCTTCACCGCCTGGATGTCGATGAAGATGTCGATTCTATCCAGGAGCGGGCCGGAAAGCTTCGCCTGATAATCGGCGGCGCAGCGCGGCGCGCGGGAGCAGGCGAGCGCCGGATCCGCCAGATGCCCGCAGCGGCAGGGGTTCATGGCGGCGATCAGCTGCACCCGCGCCGGATAGGTGACGTGGAGCGCGGCGCGGGCCACTTCCACCTGCCCGCGCTCCAGCGGCTGGCGCAGCGCGTCGAGCGCGCCGCGCTGGAATTCCGGCAGCTCGTCCAGAAACAGCACGCCCAGATGCGCGAGGCTGACTTCGCCCGGCCGCGCCCGCGCGCCGCCGCCCACCAGCGCCGCCATGGAAGCGGAGTGGTGCGGGCTGCGAAAAGGCCGGGTGCGCGGGATTCGCCCGCCTTCCAGCGGCGCCGCAAGCGAGGCGATCATCGCCACTTCCAGCGCCTCCGCGGTGTCGAGCGGCGGCAGGATTCCGGGAAGCGCCGCCGCCATCATCGACTTGCCGGCGCCCGGCGGGCCGCACATGGCGAGATTGTGCCCGCCGGCGGCCGCGATCTCCAGCGCGCGCTTGGGGGTTTCCTGCCCCTTCACATCGCCGAAATCCGGGCCGGAAAAGGCCTTGGCTTCCAATCTTGCCGGATCGGGCGGGGGGATAAGCTGCGTGCCCTTCAGATGCTGGACGAGGGCATGGAGATCGGGGGCGGCGACCACCTCCATGCCATGGTCGGCGGCGGCGAGCCACGCGGCCTCCGGCCCCTGCGCGCCGGGGCAGATGAGGCCGAGGCCCTTCGAGCGGGCGTGCATGGCGGCCAGCAGCACGCCGGGGGAGGGGGTGACCCGCCCGTCCAGCGACAATTCGCCCACCGCCACATAATGCGCCAGCGTTTCCGCATCGACGACGCCGATCGCCGCCAGCAGGCCGAGCGCGATCGGCAGATCGTAATGGGAACCGGCCTTTTCGAGATCGGCCGGCGCCAGATTGACGGTGATCTTCTTCGCCGGCATCGAAAGGTTGAGCGCCGCGAAGGCCGCCGTCACCCGGTCGCGGCTTTCCTTCACCGCCTTGTCCGGCAGGCCGACCACCACGAAGCTGACGAGGCCGGAGGACAATTGCACCTGCACGTCCACCGCACGCGCCTCCAGCCCGAGATAGGCGACCGTCGCCACCCGCGCGACCATTTGGAAACCCCCTTGCACACTGGTCCGACCCAGATGGTCCGGCTCCGGTAGCGCGCGGAAAGCGAAGGGGAAAGCCCGACTGCAACTTTCCCTTGGACGCGGGAGGCGGCCGACATATGTTGCGCCTGCGAACAGCAGGATCTTCGAATGGCTTCAGCTCCCCCCATCGTGCAGAATCCGGATATCCGCCTGCTCGGGCGCATATTGGGCGATGTGATTCGCGATCTGGGCGGGGCGGAGCTGTTCCGGCGGACCGAGGCGATCCGCGCCGCGTCCGTGGAGCGGCACCGGGGCCGGGCCGATGTGGCGCAGCTGGCGGGCGAGCTGGAGGCGCTGAACCTCGACGACACCTTGTCGTTCGTGCGGGGGTTCATGCTGTTCTCGATGCTGGCCAATCTGGCGGAGGACCGGCAGATGGCCTCTTCCGCCGGAGCCGCGCCGGAGACGGGCTCCAGCTTCGCCGAAGCGGTGCAGATGCTGGAGGCGAAAGGCGTCGGCCGGGAGGCGATCCGGGCGATGCTGGGGCAGGCGCGGGTGACTCCGGTGCTGACCGCGCACCCGACCGAGGTGCGGCGCAAGAGCATGATCGACCACCGGAACCGAATCGCCGAGCTGATGGCGATGCGCGACCGGGGCGCGACCGAAGCGGCGCCGGGCGAGACTCTGGAAAAGGCCATCCGCCGGCAGGTGGCGCTGCTGTGGCAGACGCGGCCCCTGAGGCGCGAGCGGATCCGGGTGGCCGACGAGATCGAGACGGCGCTCGCCTGGCTGCGCGACGATTTCCTGCCGGTGATGCCAAGGCTTTCCGAAGCCTGGGCGCAGGCGCTGGGCGGGCCGGTGCCGCCCTTCCTGACGATCGGAAGCTGGATCGGCGGCGACCGCGACGGCAATCCGAATGTGACGGCGGATTCGCTGGCTTTGGCGATGGCGCGGTCCGCGGGCGTGCTGTTCCACTGGTATCTGGCGGAGGTGCACGCGCTTGGGGCGGAACTGTCCTTGTCGTCGGAACTGGCGCCGGTGCCGGACGCGGTGCTGCGGCTGGCCGAGCGCAGCGGCGACGACAGCCCGGCGCGGGCGGACGAGCCCTATCGCCGGGCGCTGACCGGGGTTTACGCCCGGCTGGCGGCGACCGCCGAGCAGCTTTCCGGCGCTCCGCCGGCGCGGCCGGCGCGAATCGTTGCCGAGCCTTATCAGAGCCCTTCGGAGTTTCTGGCCGATCTCGACTGTCTGGCGGAAGGGGCGGATGCCGCCGGTGTCGGCGGCGGGGCGTTGGACCTGATCCGCATTGCCGTGGGGCAGTTCGGCTTTCATCTGGCGACGCTGGACCTGCGGCAGAACAGCGACGTGCACGAGGCCTGCGTCGGCGAATTGCTGCGCTTGGCGGGTGTGGAAGCGGATTATGCTGCGCTGGACGAGGCGGCGCGGGTGGAGTTGCTGCGCAGCGAACTGGCCTCGCCACGGCTGCTGGCGACGCCGCTGGCGCCTGTTTCGGAGAGGACGGCGGGAGAGCTGGCGATCTTCCGCGCGGCGGCGGAAGCCCGGGCGCGGCATGGGGAAGCGGCGGTCACCACCGCCATCGTTTCCAAGACCACCAGCCTTTCCGACCTGCTGGAGCCGATGCTGCTGATGCGGGAGACGGGGCTGCTGCTGCCGGGCGAGGCGCCGGTGGCGGGCCTGATGGTGGTGCCCCTGTTCGAGACCATCGCCGACCTTCAGGCCGCGCCCGATATCATGCGCGCCTTCCTAGCCCTGCCGGGCGTGGCGCAAGCCGCGCGGGCGCGCGGCGCGCAGGAAGTGATGATCGGCTATTCCGACAGCAACAAGGATGGTGGCTACCTGACCTCCACCTGGGAGTTGCAGCGGGCGACGGCGGCCCTGAAGCTGGTGTTCGAGGAAGCCGGTGTGCCGATGCAGCTGTTCCATGGCCGGGGCGGTTCGGTGGGGCGGGGCGGCGGTTCCAGCTTCGCCGCCATCCGCGCCCAGCCGCCGGGCACGGTGCAGGGGCGGATCCGCATCACCGAGCAGGGCGAGGTGATCGCCGCCAAATATGGCACGCCCGAAGCGGCCGCGCGGACCTTGGACACGATGGCGGCGGCGACCTTGCTGGCGACGCTGGATTCGCCGAAACTGCCGCCGGAAGAAGGCGCGCGGTACCGCGAGGCGCTGGACCGGCTTTCGGCCGAGAGCTTCGCCGCCTATCGCGGGCTGGTCTATGGCGAACCGGGGTTCCGGGCCTTCTTCCGGGCGATGACTCCGATTTCGGAGATCGCCTCGCTGAAGATCGGTTCCCGGCCGCCGAGCCGCACCGCTTCCTACGCCATCGAGGATCTGCGCGCCATCCCCTGGGTGTTCAGCTGGGCGCAGGCGCGGGTGATGCTGCCGGGCTGGTATGGCACCGGGCAGGCGCTGGCGGGTTTTGCGGACAAGGGGCTTTTGCGGGCGATGTTCGCCGACTGGCCCTTCTTCCAGGCGATGCTCGACAATATGGAAATGGTGCTGGCGAAATCCGACATGGGGATCGCCGCGCGCTACGCCGAGCTGGCCGGGCCGGAAGGGGCGCCGCTGTTCGCCATCATCCGCGATGGCTGGCAGCGCACGGTGGACAGCCTGCTGGAGGCGACCGGCCAGTCGCGGCTGCTGGAGCGCTCGCCGGTGCTGGACACCTCGATCCGTTTGCGGCTGCCCTATCTTGAGCCGTTGAACCTGTTGCAGGTGGAACTGCTGAAGCGCCACCGGGCCGGGGAGGAGGATCCGCGCATCGCCGAGGGGCTGCAGCTAAGCGTGAACGCCATCGCCACCGGGCTTCGCAACAGCGGTTGAATTTGCACGCGAAGGGCGATTGCGATAAGCGGCGCAGCGTTTCGCCTTCAGCCGGCTTAGCTCAGTTGGTAGAGCACCTGATTTGTAATCAGGGGGCCACGGGTTCGAATCCTGTAGCCGGCACCATTTCGGCCCGTTGGGGCCTGCGCCGAAGGCGTGAGCGAGCGTTGGGAACGGGTCGGGCCATGGAATCTCGGGATACGGTAAACCTCCCGGCTGCGGCCGAGGCCGGGCGGCGGCGCGCGCGGGACCCGCGGTCCGCCGCGGTCGTCGCGAAGCTGCTGCCGGTGGCGGAGGCGCTGTTCGCAGCGCGCGGGATCGACAATGTGTCGCTGCGCGAGATCGCCGTCGCGGCCGGCTCGAAGAACAACAATGTGGTGCAATATCATTTCGGCACGAAGGAAAAGCTGCTGCACGCCATCTTCAAATGGCGGGTGACGCAGATGGAGGCGCGCCGGGGGGAGATGCTGGCGCAGGCGCAGGCCCAAGGGTTGATGGGCGATACTGGCGCCCTGCTGGAGATCATCTGCCTGCCGCATCTGGAGGTGACGGACGAGCAGGGCCACCATCCCTACACCGCTTTCGTCATCCAATATGCGCAGCATTCCTGGCGGGCGGACGAAACCGGCGACTGGACAGAGGGCGGGCGGATCGGGCCTAACCTGCACCGCGCCAACAGCGCCCTGCTGGAAGCGCTGGCGCCGCTGAGGCGCGACGTGGCGCGGGCGCGAATCCAGCTTTCCAACTTCCTGTTCCTCAGCGCCATCATCCGCTGGGACCAGCAGGGCTCGGCGCTGGACAGCGGCTTCTCCATCTTCCTGAACGACGCGCTGCGGGCCGCCAAGGCGGCGCTGGCCGCTTCGGTGACGGAAGTGCCCACCAGCCCCTTCGCGGCGCTGTTCCCGGCGCTGGAAGGGGCGGGGTGACGCCGGGTCAGTCCGTCCAGAGGGGGAAGCTGACCGTTACCGAATGCAGGCCGCCGGTGAAGCCGCTCTCCGCGCTGGTGTAGCCGGGGTCGACCGGGCTGACCGGGTCGCTGCCGATGCTGAAGCCTTCGGTGTGGGACAGGACTTGCGCGAAGCTGCGCTCCACCCGGCCGGTGGCGGCCGGCTGGCCGTTGACGCCGAGCGTTACCGTGGCGCCGCTCGTGGGCTTTTCGGAATCCAGCCGGAAATCGAGCGTCAGCCTGTTCTGGCCCGGCGCGAGCGGCGTGGCGGCGGCCAGCCGCGTGAGGTTGGGCGGGGTGATGTTGAAGGTGAAGGCGGGGCGGCCATCCGCCTGCACGAACAGGCTGTAGCCGCCGAAGCGGCCGCCGTGCGCGGCGATCACGCCTCTGGCGCCGGCGGGTGGCACCTCGATTTCCGCCTCGATGCGGAAGGAGCGGCCGACGGTCGGCGGGGCGGCGGTTTCGGCGATGTCGGCAACCGGGCCGGTGTAGCGGAAGGTGCGGCGGCCGCTGTTCACATCCGGCCGGCCGGCCTGGCCGCCTTCGCTGCCGTGGATCGGCAGCAGCCGCTCGCTTTCGGCCAGCGACCAGAAGCTTCGCTGCATCTCCCGAAGCTTTTCCGGGTGGCGGGCGGCGAGATCGTGTGCCTGGCTGAAATCCTTTTCCACATCATAGAGTTGCCAGCGGCGCTCTTGCAGCGGCACGGGTTGCGGGCGGGTCTTTTCCCAGGGTGTGACCATGGGCGCGGTCGCCGCCACCCAGCCATCCTGATAGAGGCTGAGGTTCTGCGTCATGGCGTAGATCTGCTGCCGGCGGCGGGGGGCTGCCGCCGGGTCGGCGAAGCTGTAGCGGAAGCTGATGCCGGTGATCGGCTGCTGTTCGACTCCGTCCAGCACCGCCGGCGCCTGGACGCCGGCCGCTTCCAGCAGGGTCGGCATGATGTCGCTGACGTGGAGATATTGCGAGCGGATGGCACCGCCCGCCTTCACCTGCGCCGGCCAGCGCACGACCATGCCGTTGCGCGTGCCGCCGAAGTGGGAGGCGTAGCGCTTCGACCAGGGGAAGGGCGCGTTCATCGCCCAGCCCCAACCGCCGGGGTTCAGATTATAGGCGGAGGCCGTGCCGATGCTGTCGATATGCGCCAGCACCCAGGCCGGGTCTTCCCGGACGCCGCTGAGCGGCGATTGCTCGAACAGCTTGCCTTCGAAGCTGCCCTCGGCGCTGGCGCCATTGTCGCCCTGGATATAGATGATGAGGGTGTTGTCGGCCTGCCCGCTGGCCTCGATGGATTGCACCACCCGGCCGATCTGGTGGTCGGCGTAGGCGAGCGAGGCGGCATAGGCCTCCATATAGCGGGCGTAGAGGCGCTTCTCGTCGGCGGAGAGGCTGTTCCACGCCGGCAGCGTTTCCGGGCGGGGGGCGTCGGCGGTGCCGCGCGGGATGACGCCCAGGCGCTTCTGCCGGGCGACGATGTCGCGGCGCAGCTCGTCCCAGCCCTTGTCGAAGCGGCCCTTGAAGCGGTCGAGCCATTCGCGCGGGGCGTGGTTGGGGGCGTGGGCGGTGCCGGGCGCCAGATAGACGAAGAAGGGCTTGTCGGGCGCGGTCGCCTTCTGCTCGGCGATCCAGGCGATGGTGCGGTCGGCCAGATCCTTGTCCAGATGATAGTCGGCGCCGGGGGTGAAATGGTAGGGGCGGTTGTTCTCGACGAGGCTGGGCTCGAAGGCGCTGTTGTCGGCGCCCAGGAAGCCGAAGAAATATTGGAAGCCGAGGCCTGTCGGCCAGCGGTCGAAGGGGCCGGCGGCGCTATGCTCCCACTCCGGGGTGACATGCGCCTTGCCGAACATCGCCGTGCTGTAGCCATTGTCCGTCAGGTGGCGGGCGATGGTGCCGGCGCTTTTGGGAATGACGCTGTTGTAGCCTTCGTAGGGCGTCGCCCAGTTGGCGACATAGCCCATGCCGACCGCCTGCGGGTTGCGCCCGGTGAGAAGAGAGGCGCGGGTGGGGGAGCAGATGGCGGTGGTGTTGAAGCGGTTGTAGATGGCGCCTTCGCGGCCGAGCGCATCGAACGTCGGCGTGGGGACGGGGCCGCCGAGCAGGCTGGGGCTGCCGAAGCCGACATCGTCCGTCAGGATGAGGAGGATATTGGGCGCGCCGGCCGGCGCCCTGACCGGCTGTGGCCATTGGCGCGGCGTTTCCGCAGGAGGGATGCCCGGGGCCGCCGCTTGCGCGGCGACCCCGGGCGGGAGGAGGAGGAGAGCCGTGCCCGCCATCAGGCGAAGCAGCGGCCGTTCCCCCCTGGATGGCCCTTTCGGATTGCGGATCATGGCGCCGATCATGGCCATGCTGCCCGCCATCAGAACTGGAACCGCAGGCCGGCGGTGAAGGTGCGGCCGACCATGTCGTAGATCGCGAAGTTGGTCGGCAGGTTGACGCCCGGCGTGGTGCCGGGGATCAGCGGCGGGTCCTTGTCGAATAGATTGTTGATCGTGAGGAAGAGCTGGGCGTTGCCGCCGGCGGCCGGGACATCGGCCCTCAACGTCAGGTCTGTGTACCAGACCGCGCCTACCTTCGGTTCCACGAAATTCTGCGGCGAGCCGGGGATTCCGAGTGTCATCGAGCCGATATACTGCTGGGCGATCGTCGCCCCGAAGGCGCCGAGGCTGTAGTCGAGGTTGAGCGTGCCGCGCCATTTCGGATAGCCGATGGGATTGGCGCCGACGACACTGACCCCGGTGTAGTCGAGCCTGGGCGCCGTGGCGGACTGTTGGGTTTCATATTTCAGCAGCCGCGAGGCATAGAGGCGCAGCGCAAGCGCGCCGCCGCCGAGGCTGGTGCGGTAGCTGGCGTCGAAATCGATTCCGCGGCTGACGAGCGCGGCGATGTTGGCGGGCGTGACGCGGACCTCGGTCGGGAATTCGCTGGGCGACGGGCGGGTGATGAGGGCGCATTCCGGTGCGCTGCCGCCACTGGTGAAGCAGTTGTTGACGATCTGGGCGAGGCCGAGCGTGCCGATCGCCTTGTCGATGCGGATGTCGTAATAGTCGGCCGCGAAGCTGAAGCCCGGCAGGAAGCCCGGCGTGGCGACGGCGCCCAGAGTGAGCGTCTGCGCCACTTCCGGCTTCAGGTCGGGGTTGCCGCCGCTGACCTGCGGCACATTCTGCGTGAGACCGCTGACCGGATCGACGAGCAGGCTGATGTTGCTCTGGTTGCCGGCGAACAGCTCGAACAGGTTGGGCGCGCGGATGTCGCGCGAGCGGGTGGCGCGCAGCAGCAGGTCCGCGACCGGGCGCCAGGTGGCGCCGAGCTTCCAGGTGGTGACCGTGCCGGAGGTGGAATAGTCGGTGACGCGGATGGCGCCGTTCAGGTCCAGGCTGTCGAAGAAGGGCACCTCCTTCAGCAGCGGAACGGCGATCTCGGCATAGCCTTCCTTCACATTCAGCTTGCCGTCCGCCTCGCCGACGTTGGTGAGCCAGTAGAAGAGGGCGGAAGAGGATACGCCGCGCAGGCCGGCGAAATGCTCGGCGCGCTTCTCCGGTGTGTCGAGCAGCGCCGGGTTGGCGTTGCTGGTGAGCGAGAGCTTCTGCGTGCGATACTCCGCGCCGACCGCGAGCGAGACGCTGCCGGCGGGCAGTTCGAACAGCGGCCCGCTGAAATTGACGGAGACGGCGTCGGAGGTGTTGCGCGCGCGATACTGCGAGGTGCCGGTGGCGTAAGCATAGCCGGGCTGGGCGGCATAGGCGGAGCCGCTGCTGAGGATGTTGAGCGGGCTGCAATCGGCGAAGCGGGCGCGGATCGCCGGATCGTCGCTCAGCGTCGGGCGGCAGACGATGGCGCCGGTGTCGGGGTGGCGCACGGCGTCGAGCGCGGCGTAGAATTTCTGCCACTCCCACACGCCTTCCTGCGCGACCTTGTGCGTGGAACTGCCATGGACATAGCCGACATCCCACTTCCAGGCGCCGAGCTTGCCTTCGAGGCCGGCGCCGACCTGCCAGTAGTCCGTGCGCTCGCTGGTGCGCGGCTTGGGCGACGAGGCGCCGTAGCGGGCGACGGTGATCGACTGCGAGCCCGGGGTGAAGGCGGATTCGATCTCAGCCGGCAGATAGGGGTTGCCGCTGAAAAGCACGGCGCCCTGCGGCGGCAGCAGGCTGTTGGCGAGCGAGACATAGCTCAGCTCGCTGCGGGTGAAGCCGCCCTGCACGAAGGCGGAGATGTCGTCCGACAGCTCGTAGCTGGCGCGGCCGAAGGTCTGCCAGGTTTCCAGCGGGGTGATCGCCTGCGTGTCGGGGGAGATGGCGTAGCCGTCTCCGCCGATGGCGAAGCCGGCGGTGCCGGTGGGCGTACCATTGTCGAACGGCACGATGGCGCCGGTTTCGGTGAAGCGGTGGTTGGCGAACGGGCCGGATACAATCTTGCCATATTCGTTGCCGGCGGTCAGCCGGACGTTGGAGGCGATGGTGTAGGGGTTGAGCGTGCCGCCGGGGTTGCAGGCGGTCGGGTCCGCGACCGGGTTCGGATTGACGCAGCCGGGCCTGGAGCCGACATAGGTATAGCCTTGGCGGGCGCTGTCGCGGTCGCTGCGCAGCATGCCGTCGCTGCGGAAATATTCGCCGCTGGCGAGGATATGCCCGCGCCCGCCGGCGAAGCTGGTGCCGCCGGCAAGACCGATGCGGTGGCTGGCGTTGTCCCCCCGGGCGGAAATGCCGGTCTGCACATTGCCCTTGAGGCCCGTGAAGTCCCGGTCGAGGACGAAGTTGACGACGCCGGCCACGGCGTCGGAGCCATAGGCGGCGGAAGCGCCGCCGGTGACGATGTCGATGCGTTCGACCAGCAGGTTGGGGATGACGTTGGTGTCGACCGTGCCGAGATAGGTGGTGGGCGGCACGCGCACGCCGTCGAACAGGATAAGGGTGCGGGCGCCGCCGAGGCCGCGCAGGTTCAGCACATTTCCGTGCCCGGCGCTGTTGGCGAAATTGTGCGAGCTGCGCGACGGGCTGGACGAGTTCTGGAACTGCGGCAGCTTGTTGAGGGCGTCCGGGAGGTTGGTGGGGGTGGAGCGGACCAGCTCGTCCGCCGTGGCGACGGTGACCGGGGTGGGGGCGGAATAGCCGTCGCGGACGATGCGCGAGCCGGTGACGACGATCAGGCCGCCGTCGTCGGGGGCCTCGGCGGCGGGCGCCTCCTGGGCCGCGGTCTGGGCGCGAAGGGCGGCCGGAGCGAAGGCGCAGGCGCCGGCAAGCAGAAGCGGAATGGCGTGACGCCGCATGTCGTTTGTCCTCCCATCAGAAACGCACTGGCAATTATGTCCTTATGTGCAGAATTCTGATCGCAGAGGGCGAAGGGGTTGTCAATATTTTAAGTCATGTGACGTATAAATCTGAAAACTCCCCTGCGGCACGCCTGGCGGTCGCCTAATCGCCGGCGTGGGGCTGCGGCTTCCAGTCGAACTCCAGCTCGCCTTCGCGGTGGGCGAAGCGATTGATGTGGGCGGCCACGACCTGCTGCAACTGCTCCAGCCGGTCTGGCGGGGCGGTGACGCCGACCTCGAGATGGGTGGCGCCGGCCTCCAGCGTGCAGCTCTGGCCGTCGCCGAAGTCGATGCTGCCGCGCGGCAATTGCACCTCCACCGTGAACTTGTGGCTCCAGTGCGAGCAGAGCTGGTTCAGATAGCGCTGGGCGTTGGCGGTTGCGACATGCGCCTGACTCGTGGCCATGGGCCATTCTCCTTGTTGCGAACGGTTCGCATGGTAAGTGGGAAATCCTGCCGCCGATGCAACCGTTTTCGCGGGAAAATCCTGCGGTGCGGCGATTGGACAGGACGCCTTTCGGCCCATGACATTGCCGATCGGGGGTTGCGGGGCTACATGGATGGCTTGTTGATTGGGGAGCCTGATGGCCGATTACTGCAGCCACGACGACGATGCCTGTCCACATGACGAGGACCGCGACGCCGCGATCCCGACCGAGGTGCTCGACGCCGTGCGCACCCTCGTCCGCTGGGCCGGGGACGATCCGGAGCGTGAAGGGCTGCTGGACACGCCGGGGCGCGTCGCGCGCGCATATCGGGAATATTTCCGCGGCTATGAGGAAGACCCGCGCGAGCATCTCTCCCGCACCTTCCGCGAAGTGGGCGGCTATGACGAGATCGTGCTGCTGCGCGACATCCCCTTCCAGTCCCACTGCGAGCATCATATGGCGCCGATCATCGGCAAGGTGCACATCGCCTATCTGCCGACCGACCGGGTGGTGGGGCTTTCGAAGCTCGCCCGGGTGGCGCTGGGCTACGCCCGGCGGCTGCAGGTGCAGGAGCGGCTGACGGCGGAGATCGCCGACGCCGTGCAGGAGGTGCTGAACCCGCGCGGAGTCGCCGTGGTGGTGGAGGCGAGCCACGCCTGCATGTCGGCGCGCGGCGTGATGACGACGGGCGCCATCATGACCACCAGCCGCATGATGGGCGTGTTCCGCGAGGACGAGCGCAGCCGCAAGGAAGTGCTGGCGCTGATGAAGCTCGGCGCGGACTGAGCGTGGAGGATCTGAAGGAACTCGCCCCGACGAAGAAGGTGGGGATGGTCTCGCTCGGCTGCCCGAAGGCGCTGGTGGACAGCGAGCGAATCCTGACGGCGCTGAGGTCCGACGGCTATCAGCTTTCCGGCGATTACGCCGGCGCCGATGTGGTGATCGTGAACACCTGCGGCTTCCTGGACAGCGCCAAGGCCGAAAGCCTGGAGGCGATCGGCGAGGCGATGGCCGAAAACGGCCGGGTGGTGGTGACCGGCTGCATGGTGAACGAGGCGGAGACCATCCGCCAGCGCTTCCCGGATGTGCTGGCGGTGACCGGCCCGCAGCAATATGAGGCGGTGGTGGGCGCGGTGAAGGAAGCGGCGCCGATGCCGCCGCAGCCGTTCCTGGACCTGGTGCCCGCCCGGCTGGAGCTGGAGGGCGGGCTGAAGCTGACGCCGCGCCATTACGGCTATCTGAAGATTTCCGAGGGCTGCAACCATCGCTGCAGCTTCTGCATCATCCCCTCGATCCGGGGCGACCTCATGTCCCGCCGGCCGGACGCGATCCTGCGCGAAGCGGAGAAGCTGGTGGCCGCCGGGACGAGGGAGCTGCTGGTGATTTCGCAGGATACCTCGGCTTATGGGCGGGATTTGCGGCATGCGCGCTTTGGCAAGCAGGAACAGCGCGCGCATATCACCGATCTGGCGCGGGATTTGGGGTCGCTCGGGGCTTGGGTGCGGCTGCACTATATCTATCCCTACGCACATGTGGACGAGCTTATCCCGCTGATGGCGGAGCGGGTGGTGCTGCCTTATCTCGACATTCCCTTCCAGCATGCCTCACCTGCCGTGCTGAAGGCGATGCGGCGGCCGGGGAACGAGGGGCTGGTGCTGGAGCGTATCCGCAACTGGCGCGCCGCCGTGCCCGATATCGCCATCCGCTCCACCTTCATCGCCGGTTTCCCCGGCGAGACGGAAGAGGATTTCCAGTATCTGCTGGACTGGCTGGAGGAGGCGCAACTGGATCGGGTGGGCTGCTTCGCCTATGAGCCGGTGGAGGGCGCGGTGGCCAATGCGCTGCCCGGCGCCCTGCCGCGCGAGGTGCGCGAAGAGCGGCGCGACCGCTTCATGGCGAAGGCCGCCGGGATTTCCGCGCGCAAGCTGCAGGCGAAGATCGGCCGCACGCTGGAGGTGATCGTCGACGAGGCGGACGGCGAGGGTGGCGCCACCGGGCGGAGCAAGGCCGATGCGCCGGAGATCGACGGGCATGTGCTGCTGCGCGACGCGCCCGGTGCCCGGCCGGGCGATATCCTGCGGGTGACGATCGAGGATGCGGACGAGTTCGACCTGTTCGGCGTGCCGGCGTGAGCTTGCGGCTTTCCCTGCTGGACACGCCGGTGGGGCCTCTGGCGCTGGCGCACGACGGGGAAGGGCGGCTCTGGGCGGCGGAGTTCCATGACGATCCGGCGCGGCTGACCCTCAGCCTGGGCCGATTCGGGATCGGGCCGCTGGCGCCGGGCGAGGTTCCCGCGCCGCTGCATCTGCGGGACGCTTTCGCCGCCTATTTCGCCGGCGAGTTGCGGGCGCTGGAGGGGCTGGAGACCGGCTTCGGCTTCGGCAGCGACTTCCAGCGCGCCGTCTGGGCGGAGCTTCGGCGCATCCCGCCGGGGCAGACCCGCAGCTATGGCGACATCGCCCGGGCGCTGGGCGGCGCGGCTTCGGGCGCCGGGCCGAACGCCCGCGCGGTGGGCACCGCGAACGGCCGCAACCCTTTGGCCATTGTCGTTCCCTGCCATCGTGTTATCGGTGCGGATGGAAGCCTGACCGGTTACGCCGGCGGGCTGCAACGAAAAGCGTGGCTCCTCCGTCATGAGGGATGGATGGAGGCGCAAGGGAGGTTGATCTGATGCCTGAAACAGCGGCTGTGCCGGTGATCAGCCGGCTTGCTTTGCGGCCGCTGTTTGTGGGAATCGTTTTCCTCGGCAGTTTCCTGCTGTTCCTGGTGCAGCCGCTGGTGGCGCGGCTGGCGCTGCCGGTGCTGGGCGGTTCGCCCAGCGTCTGGAACACCGCCATGCTGTTCTACCAGTCGGCGCTGCTGCTGGGCTATGCCTATGCCCATGCCCTGCAGCGGCTGCCGTTCCGCACCCAGACCCTTGTGCATCTGGCCCTGTTCGCGGCCGCCGCGCTGACTCTGCCCATCGGCCTTCGCGAACTGGGCGGGGCGGATACCGGGTCGGCGGCGGCGCTGTGGCTGCTGAAGCTGCTGGCGCTTTCGATCGGGCCGGTGTTCGTGGCGGTGGCGGCGCAGGCGCCGCTGATGCAGGCCTGGTTCGCGCGCTCGGGCGATGGGGAGGCGGCCAGCCCCTGGTTCCTCTATGCCGCCTCCAACGCCGGATCGCTTTCGGGGCTGCTGGCCTATCCCTTCCTGCTGGAGCCTTTTTCCAGCCTGCCGTTCCAGCAGATGCTGTGGTCGGCCGGCTATCTGCTGCTGATGGGGCTGGTGGGGCTGGGCGGCTGGCTGATCCTGAAAGCGGGCGCGCGGCCGCCGGCGACCGTGCCCGACCATGTGTCGGCGCATGGCGCCCGGCCGGTGGGCTGGGGGCGGCGGCTGCACTGGCTGCTGCTGGCGGCGGTGCCGTCGGGGCTGATGCTGTCCACCACCACCCATATCACCACCGACATCATGGCGATGCCGCTGCTCTGGGTGCTGCCGCTGGCGGCCTATCTCATCAGCTTCATCCTGGTCTTTTCCGCCGGCGGCGCGGGGGTGACGCGGATCGCCGTCTGGGTGGCGCCCATCGCCCTGCTGCTGTTCGGGGCGGGGGCGATGCTGTCGTTCGAGCGCTCGGCGACGGCTTATGGCATGTCTTCCCTGCTGCTGCTGCTGATCGTCGCCACCGCCTTGCACGGCACGCTGGCGCAGGACCGGCCCGCCGCCAGCCGGCTGACCGAATTCTATCTGTGGATGGCGGCGGGCGGCGTGGTGGGCGGGCTGTTCCCAGCGCTGATCGCGCCGCAGGTCTTCGACTGGGTCTATGAGCATCCGATCCTGCTGCTGGGGGCGGCGCTGCTGCTGCCGGCGAAGCCGCTGACGCAGCGGATCGGCGCCCTGTGGACGGGGGAGGGCCTGGGGTCGCGCCTGCTTCGGATCCTGGTGCCGCCGCTGACGCTGGCGCTCGGCTGGTGGCTGGGGGCGGTCTATGAGGCGAGCGCCACGCCGCCGTTGCAGGTGGCGGCGATCCTGTGGATGGCGGCGATGGCGATCCTGGCGATCGGCCGGCCGCTGATGTTCGCCTGGACTCTCGCCATGCTGATGCTGGCGCTGGGCGGCTGGCAGCAGATCGACGTCTCCACCATCGACCGGGCGCGGCAGCGGAGCTTCTTCGGAATCTATTCGGTGGAGAACAGCAACAGCACCGCGACCCGGCGGCTGCGCCACGGCACGACGCTGCATGGCGCGCAGTCGCTGGTGCCGGAACGCTCGCGCATGCCGCTGACCTATTATGCGCCGCAGAGCGGTGTCGGGCTGGCGATGGAGGCGGCGCCGGAGCTGTTCGGGCCACGGGCGCGGATCGGAGTCGTCGGGCTGGGGACGGGGACGCTGACCTGCTACGCGCGCGGAGAGGAAAACTGGACGCTGTTCGAAATCGACCCGCTGATGGTGGAACTGGCGACCGACCCGCAAGTCTTCTCTTTCCTCAGCCAGTGCAAGCCGGACGCGCGGATCGTGGTGGGGGACGCGCGGCTGAAACTGGCGGACGAGCCGGCCGGTCGCTTCGACCTGCTGGTGGTGGACGCTTTCTCCTCCGACGCCATTCCGCTGCACCTGCTGACGAAGGAGGCGTTCCAGACCTATCGCCGCACCCTGTCCGCGGATGGCGTGCTGCTGGTGCATGTTTCCAACCGCTTCCTCGATCTGGAGCCGGTGGTGGCGGGGATCGCGAAGGAGATGGGCGAGGCCGCGCGGATGCGAATCTACGTGCCCGACGCTGAAGGGGTGGATGAGGGGTATAACGCCTCCATCTGGATCGCGCTGGCGGCCGACGACGCGGCCATGACCCGCTTCACCGAGGCGAGCGGGCAGAGCGAGGATTGGGTACCCTTGCGCGGCAAGGAAGGCGTGCCCGTCTGGTCGGACGGCTTCGCGTCCGTGCTTCCGGTGTTGAAGCCCTTCTGGAAGGCGTTTTAGGTTGGGGATTCCTATTTCCCCTTCCTTCGTCGCCCCGGGCCTGACCCGGGGTCCAGCTTTCTTCTTCCAGCGCCGTGGCTGCGGAAAAGCTGGACCCCGGGTCAAGCCCGGGGCGACGGCTGTTGGAAATGTCCGGTGTCAGGCCGGCGAGCGTCCAATTGCCGTCGGTTTGTGAACGGCAGGATCGCCACTCCTTTCCTGTCAGTCGGATGGCGCCTGACGGGTCTGTTGCCGGCAAGAGCCTCTCAAATGATTCCATTTGAATGGGACATGCTCTAAGGGAGGGCATGTCCACCGCCCCCATCCGCATCGCAGTCCTTGGCGCCTCCGGCTACACCGGGGCCGATCTCGTCCGCCTGGCGCTGACCCACCCCCGGCTGGAGATCGCCGCGCTGGCCGCGAACCAGAAGGCGGGGCAGGAAATGGCGGACATCTGGCCGCATTTCGCCGCCTTTCGCAACCTGCCGAAGCTGGTGCGCGCCGACGCCATCGACTGGGCCGGCGTGGACGCGGTGTTCGGCTGCCTGCCGCATGCGGCGTCCGCCGAACTGCTGTCGACGCTGGAGCCGCGAATCCGCATCATCGACCTTTCCGCCGATTTCCGCCTGAACGACCCTGAAGTCTATGGCGAATGGTATGGGGCGACGCATCCGGCGCCGCAGCTGCTGGCGGACGCCGTCTACGGCCTGACGGAAATGGCGCGGCCGAAGCTGTCGGAGGCGCGGCTGGTGGCCTGCCCCGGATGCTATCCGACGGCGGCGCTGCTGTCGCTGCTGCCTGTGGCGCAAGCCGGGCTGATCCGGCCGGCGAACATCACCATCAACGCCCTTTCCGGCGTGTCGGGCGCGGGGCGGGGGCTGAAGGAAGGCAATCTCTTCACCGAAGTGTCGGAAGCGGTGGGGCCTTATGCCGTCGGCCGCCACCGGCACATGCCGGAGATCGAGCAGGAGCTGGGCAAGGCCTTCGGCGCGCCGATCGCCGTGAGCTTCACGCCGCACCTGCTGCCGATGAACCGGGGCGAGCTGGAGACGATCACCGTCGAGCTGGCGCAACGGCGGACGGTGGCGGAGCTTCGCGCCTGCTACGAGGCGCGCTATGCCGAAGAGCCCTTCGTGCACCTGCTGCCGGACGGCGTGGCGCCGGCGACGCGGATGGTGCGCGGCTCCAACCATATGGTGCTGAACGTTTTCGCCGACCGGGTGCCGGGCCGGGCCATCATCGTCGCCGCCATCGACAATCTGGTGAAGGGCTCTTCCGGGCAGGCGATCCAGAACATGAACCTGATGTTCGGCCTGCCGGAGACGACGGGGCTGGAAGCCGCGCCGCTTTTCCCATGAGCGAGGGGGCGGTGTTCGAGACGGAGCGGCTGTGGCTGAGGCCGTGGGTGGAGGCGGATCTGCCCATGCTCGCCAGCTTCTCCCTGGACCCGGTGCTGATGCGCCATTTCGGCCGCGCCGACCTGCTGGACGACAGCGTGGAGCGGCTGCAGCGGATGCAGCGCTTCGACCGGGAATTGGGCTTTGCCTTCAAGGCGGTGGTGCGCAAGGCGGATGGCCGGATCATCGGCAATTGCGGGCTGAAGCCGATCACGCTGGCGCCCGAGGTGATGCCGCTGGCGCGCGCCGAGGATATCGAGATCGGCTGGCTGTTCCGGCAGGATTGCTGGGGGCAGGGCTATGCGCTGGAGGCGGCCTCCACCATGCTGGAATGGGGGCTTTCGCTGGGCGAGCGGGTGATCGCGCTGACGGCCGCCAGCAACGAAGCCAGCTGGGGGCTGATGCGGCGGCTGGGGATGGCGCATATGCCGGACTGGGATTTCGACTATCCCGAAGTCGAGGAAGGGCATTTCGCCCGCTCGACCGTGGTCTATGCGAAGGAAAGGCCCTCCTGATGCCCGTCCACCCCTTTGCCGGGCAGGCGCCCCGGATCGATTCCACCGCCTGGGTGGCGCCGGGCGCGCAGGTGATCGGCGATGTGGAACTGGGGGCGGGGGCCTCCATCTGGTACAATGTGGTGGTGCGCGGCGACGTGATGCCCATCCGCATCGGCGCGCGCTCCAACATCCAGGACGGCTCGATCGTGCATGTGACCCGCAAGCTGGCGGCGACGATCATCGGCGAGGATGTGCTGGTGGGGCATCTGGCGATCATCCACGGCTGCACGCTGATGGACCGCAGCTTCGTGGGGCTGGGCGCGGTGGTGATGGACGGCTGCGTGATCGAGCCGGAGGGCATGCTGGGCGCCGGCGCGCTGCTGAGCCCGGGCAAGCGGATCGGCCCGCGCGAATTGTGGCTGGGGCGGCCGGCGAAGCTGGTGCGGCTGTTGAGCGAGGAGGAAGTGGCGCGGAATCTGGCTGGGGCGGCGGGCTATGTCGAGCTGGCGAAGATGCACCGGGGGAGCCTGGGGGAATAGCGGGCCGCGGCCCGATACTGAACGCGCTGGAAACTTGCGAATTGCCGCATTTGCACGATCGCACCGCAATGGAAGGCCGCGAGCAGGGCGGTGCCGCATCGACAAGGAAGAAGGCGTTCGATAGCCGGGACATATGTTCACGACACAAGCCGCAAATCCGCTGCCGCTGCCGTCTGCCTGCCCGACAGGCAGCGCGGGGCACGGGCAGCTTTCGCTATCCATGCAACCGGCTGCCTGTTCGGTGAGAAAATGGTCGGAGCGACAGGATTCGAACCTGCGACCCTCAGACCCCCAGTCTGATGCGCTACCAGGCTGCGCTACGCCCCGACGAAGGACGGGCCATAAGGAAGGCAGGCGGCGAAGGCAAGGGTGGAATTCTTGCCGTAGCGGTTCGCTTCGAGGGGGAAACCTGCGATTCTGGTCCGGCTGCGTTTTCTCTGGCTTGGCCTGGGGCTCGGCTTTTTGCCTGGTTAGGTGCTGGAGAAAGAAAGCTGGACCCCGGGTCAAGCCCGGGGAGACGGGTGGCCTGGTTCAAGGCCAATCCTGTTCGGCGTTGCCATGCTGAGGGCCGAGGGGATCGCGCTGGTGCGCGGCGGCCGGCTGTTGTTCGAGGGGCTTTCCTTCGAAATGGCGGAAGCCGGAGCGCTTTTGGTGACCGGGCGCAACGGGGCCGGGAAGTCCTCGCTGCTGCGGCTGGTTGCGGGATTGCTGGAACCGGATGAAGGGGCGTTCGCCAACCCCTTCCCGACGGCGCTTCTGGCTTCGGAACAGGCGTTGAAGCCGGATCGGCGGGTGGAAACGGAACTGGCCTTCTGGGCCGGTCTCGACGGTGCGTCGCGCGCGGCGATGCTGGCCGCAGCGGAGGCGATGGCGGTGACGCCGCTGCTGGATTTCCGCTGCGGGCAGCTTTCCTCCGGCCAGCGGCAGCGGGTGGCGATCGCCCGCACCATCGCCAGCGGCGCGAGGCTGTGGCTGCTGGACGAGCCGGCCAACGCGCTGGACGCCGCCTCGGAAGAGCGGCTGCTGGCGGCGATCGCCGCGCATCGGGCGGCCGGCGGGCTGGTGATGGCGGCGACGCACCAGCCGCTGCCGCTGCCGGGGGCGGCGGAACTGGCGCTTTGAAGGGCTGAAGTCAGAATATCTCGAAACGCAGGCGGATATGGCGGGGGCCTGTGTACCAGTTGGTGGTGAGGTCGATCACCGCCTCGCCCCTGCCGCCCGCCACCAGCACGCTGTCGGCTTTGGTGGCGTCGTCGGAGAAGCCCGATCTTTCCCACCGGGCGCTTTCGGCCAGCGGGGTCATCTGCAGCCGCTCGCCGGACCGCAGGCGGAGCGGACGGCTGTTTTCGAAATAGACGCCGTCCGGGCCTTCGCGCGGAACCAGCTCCACGGGCTGGCCATCATATTCGATCGCCGGGTGCGGCCCCGGCGCCCGGTCGTCGACGCGCAGCTTGCGCACGCCGAACCCCACCGCTCCCGCCACCGGGCTTTCCCGGCCGAGCTTCAGCAGGCCGTCCTCGACGGTGAAGACGAGGCTGCTGCCGGCGCCGGCCAGCAGCAGCCCGCCCTTTTCGAAGCGCGGCTCGGCATGGCTTGCGCCGACGGATTCCAGCAGCTCGTCGAAATTGCGCGCCGGTTGCGCCAAAGCGTCCAGATCGACCTGGATCAGCCCGCGCAGCGGGTCGTGGCGGTAGATGTCCAGCGAGAGATAGCCGCCGGAGCCTTCGAGCGCCCATAGCACGACGTAGCTCGCCTTCCTGTCGCGGATCAGCTTCAGGTTGCGGGTCCAGCCGTCCGCCAGCAGCATGCGATAGCTGCCGTCGCGCTGCTCGTAGAGGCTGGAGGCGTGGCTGTCCGTTTCCAGCAGCCGGTAGGTGATGAAAGCGGCATCCGTGGCGCCGTCGCCGTCGAGGTCCAGCTCCTCCACCTTGTCGACGCTTGCGGTCTGGCCGGTCTCGCGGTCGAGCATGGTTTTCAGGGCCTTCGCGGAGAAGGGGGCGGTGGCGGGGAAAAACCGCTCGTGCAGCTTGTCGGCGGCGTTCATCACATTGGGGTGCCGATGATGGCGGCGGCCAGCAGCCCAAACAGGGTGACCAGCCAGTGCTGCTTGAGCCAAAGCACGAATTTGCTCAACTTTCCCTCCGGTTCGAAAGGGCGCTACAGTTCCGTCGGGTCGGCGGTGAAGACGATGGTCAGCCAGCGGTCCGGCCCGCCGCCGCCGATGGCGTCGCCGATCTCGGCGCGCAGATCGTCGAAATGCTCGAGGCTACGCGGCGGCATATCGGGCCATGCCAGCACAGAAATCTCGATGAACCGGGCGCGCCCGGTTCGAGTCACATAGCTTTCGTAGGACTGGAAACCATGTCGTTCGACGAAGCTTTGCATTACCTGCTGGACATGTCGGTCAAGCTCAGGTGGAACGATCTGGAAGATGTCTCGGAAGGCGATCTTTGCATCCTGCCAGGGCATGGGGAAGATCAGGAGCGAGATCAACACCAGGATGGCCGGGTCTAGATAAGGTAGCCACCGTTCCAACCCTCTGTATTGCATTACTAGCGCTGCCACGAAAGTCAGCAACAGTGCCGCGTCCATCAGCCCGGACATCGCCCATGATTTCATGTCGAGTCGAACCAGCGCGGAATTGAGCCTTTCATTCTGCCGCGACAGCCACAACCATGTGCCCAGCGAGATGATTGCCGAAAGGAGCGCGTAACCCACGGCTGGTCCCAGTTCGGGGGTGCGGCCGCCTGTTTGAAGGCTCTGGATGGCTCCGAGGAAGCCGAACAGCAGCAACATCATCAGAACGCCGGAGTTCAACGCCATGACCAGCGGCTCGAGATGCCAATAGCCATATTGGAACTTGCTGTTGCTCTCCCGGGCCACCAGCCGCGCGACGACCAGCATAAGCCAGGTAGCCCCCGCATCTACCACCGAGAACATGCCGTCGAACAGGATCGCGAGCGAGCCTGAGATGAGGCCGAACAGCACGCCGAGCCCCGACACCAAGAAGGTCGCCGCGATCGACAGGCGAAGGAGCGAGGCTTCCAGCTCGCTCTTCAGTGCAGTTGCTCGTTCGATCGCCCCCATAGGGGAAGAATAGTGGGGATAGGGGGTGCTAGGGAAGGGGCCGAGCCGAATTTACAGGCCGGTGGAAGACGGGAGGCAGGATGCCCAATCCGCTATCCAGTCGACCTCGTCCGTGGCAGGCACTTTCACGCTTGCGGTCTTTGCAGCCTTCTTGCGGTGGGGATCGTAGGAAATCCTTGCCATGCTGTTGTTGAAGCCGGCGATGCGATCATTGTCTTTGCGGGTGCTGGCAGCATCGATTTCCGGTTGATCGACGCGCAGGCCGCGCACCATTCGGATCGTGCCGTCGCGCGTATCGAAAGCCCGGTAATAGGTCTTTCCGAAGATCCGGGTGACGAAGCCCGAGTTTGTCGACCAGTTTTCCAGAGCCGTGCCCGTCGGCAGCCTCACCGTCGTCACCGAGCAACTGAAATCCGGCTTGTTGTAATAGGGAAGCTCCTGGTCCTGCTCGTCTGGCCTGCCCCGTCTTTCAGGTGGGTTGAAGCCGCCGCCCGGCAGCGTCAGCGATCTTTGGCCATCGCCGTCGTCGTCCCAGTCCTGCACCCAGGTGCCGCGGACGGTCAGCACGCTTGCCTGTGCTTTCTGGTCAAAATGCCATCGCGCTTCGTCAACGGTTTGCCAGGAATTGCCCGTGAGTTCCTGCCGAAGGCCATTCTGCAGCTGGTCCGCGGTCAGCGCGGAAAAGCCGACATATTGCCGCAGGCCTTCGATACCCCGGCGAATGGATTTCATCGTCACGCGGGCAGGCTTGTCGAAACCTGCTCGCGCGTCGATGTCGAACAACATGATCTCGTGGGGGCTGGCGGCGGGCTGCCATGGCAGCGGTTCAAGGCCATTGCCCTTCGCCGTGAGCGGAAGAATCCATTTGTAGGGAAACGGCGGGCGAGCGTCCGGCGACACAACGGGGGGCAATGTGCCGTCCAGCCAGTAAGTCTGTCCGCCGATTCGTGCCCTTACGAGAACATGGTCGAACATCCCGGGGTTGGGCAGCCGTTCGTCGAGCCCGTCGTCTATGCCGCTGTTGCTGACCAATACGGGCTCGGCGCCGATACCCATCTCGGAGAGCAGGGCGATCAGCAAGGCTGTCTTGCCCTTGCAGTCGCCGTAGCGGCGTTCCCATGTCTCTTCCGCGGTGGCAGGCGTCAGGTTGCCGCCGTTCAAGCCCACATAGATGTAGCGAACGTCCTGCTGAACCAGCTTCAGCGCCGCGGCTGCGCGCGCAAGATCATCGGGATGAGCCGCAGCGATGCGCGCCGCTTCCTTGCGGATCGGCGAACTGGCGTCCAGCCTGATCGCCTTCGTGTAAAGCGGGCTGAAGTGGCGCGAGACAGCCTCCCAGTCGGCAAAGCTGCTGTATTGCACGATTCGCTGCCATTGATAGCGGGCCGGCGCGTCTTTGGGCGGCGCCAGCAAAGGTGGATTGTCGAAGCGGAAATCCACGCTTTGATCCGTCTTCTGCATGGCTGCGGCCATGTCTGCCGTCATCTTCAGTTTGGGAGCCTGATTGTTGGCCCAGCTCATGCCGAGGCGGTAACGGCCCGGGTGAGGGTCTGGCGCCAGCAGAAGGAGCCCGGCGCTATTCTGTCCCAAGGTCGGGTCGTTCACCAGGGTGGTCATGGCGAGTTCCAGCTCGTCCCCCACGCGGAGGTCGGGAACACGCAGGACGGCGGTCAGCGTCCCGTCGAGCCTTGCGGCCTCCAGCTGGTTCTCGCGCCGCAGGATCTCGAATTTGGTTTTTTCCAGCACATCGATGACCCCGCCATCGCGGTGCACCTTGATCATGTGCACGGTGGTGGCCCCATTGGCGGGGTTCCAGGCAATCGAAAGATTTCCTGCCTCCAGCGCGGATGGGTGGAGCAATTTGATATGAGTGCCGAGAAATTGTGACTGGCCGTTCTCGTCGAGACGAACGAGAGAGTCGCTTCGGCGCACAAATATGACCCCGCCGGCATTTTCGGGGACGGGTAAGGGTTCCGATGACGACACCCAGGACGGGACCGGCCCTATAAGCACTTGATCGCTCTGCCCCAGAGCCGGTCCACTGACGACCACAGACGCTAGAAGCAACAAAACCGAAAAGCGCAAGATAAACCCTCCAGGCTCGGCAGGCATCATGCCCGCCGACATACAGAAATCAATCTGCCGGGAACAGGAATCTTCGTCTAGTTACTGTGCAGGAAATGCATCACGTCGCCGTCCTGGACGACATAGGTCTTGCCCTCGGCGCGGAGCTTGCCATGCTCGCGGGCGCCGGCTTCGCCGTTGAACTGCACGAAATCCTCGTAGGCGATGGTTTCGGCGCGGATGAAGCCCTTCTCGAAATCGGTGTGGATGACGCCGGCGGCGTTGGGGGCGGTGGCGCCCTTCTCCACCGTCCAGGCGCGGGCCTCCTTCGGGCCGATGGTGAAGAAGGTGAGGAGGTGGAGAAGATCGTAGCCGGCGCGGATGATGCGGGCGAGGCCGGTTTCCTTGAGGCCCAGCGCTTCCAGATATTCCGGCCGGTCTTCAGGGGCCATGGTCACGATCTCCGCCTCGATGGCGGCCGAGATCACCACGGCGCCGGCGCCCTGCTTAGCCGCCATTTCGGCGACGCGGGCGGAAAAGGCGTTGCCGGTGGCGGCCGAGCCTTCGTCCACGTTGCAGACGTAGAGGACGGGCTTGCCGGTCAGCAGTTGCGCCTGCGCCAGATGCCGCTTCTCGTCCGCGTCGGATGGTTCGGCGAGGCGGGCGGGCTTGCCGTCGCGCAGCAGGTCGAGCGCCTTTTGCAGCGCCTGGGCGGCGGATTTCGCCTCCTTGTCGCCGCCCTGGCCTTTTTTCAGGAGGTTCGGGACCCGGCGTTCGAGGCTTTCGAGGTCGGCCAGCATCAGTTCGGTCTCGACCGTCTCGGCGTCGGCCACCGGGTCTATACGGCCTTCGACATGGGTGATGTCGTCGTCCTCGAAGCAGCGCAGCACATGGACGATGGCGTCCACCTCGCGGATGTTGGCGAGGAACTGGTTGCCCAGCCCTTCGCCCTTCGACGCACCGCGCACGAGGCCGGCGATGTCGACGAAGCCGAGCTGGGTTTCGATGATCTTCTGCGAATTGGCGATCTTCGCCAGCACGCCGAGGCGCGGATCGGGCACGCCGACGTTGCCGACGTTCGGCTCGATGGTGCAGAAGGGGTAGTTGGCCGCCTGCGCCGCCGCCGTTTCGGTGAGCGCGTTGAACAGGGTCGACTTGCCGACGTTCGGCAGGCCCACGATCCCGCAGCGGAAACCCATGCTTAATTCTCCTGTTGGCGCAGCGCCAGATCGTTCATGAAGCGTGCCTCATCGCCGCTGGCGAGGAGCGGCGCAAGGTCTGCGATGGCGCCCAGCATGTGGACGAGGGCGTCTTCATCGGCTTTGGCGAAATTCCCCAGCACATGGCCGGTGACCCGTTCCTTGTGGCCGGGGTGGCCGATGCCGATTCGCACCCGGCGGAAATCGGCGCCGACATGCTGGATGATGGAGCGGATGCCGTTCTGCCCGGCCGCGCCGCCGCCGGTCTTCACTTTCACGCGGAAGGGCTCGAGGTCGAGCTCGTCGTGGAAGACGGTGAGGGCGTCGGGCGCCAGCTTGAAGAAGCGAAGCGCTTCGCCGACGGAGCGGCCGCTTTCGTTCATGAAGGTGGCGGGCCGCAGCAGCACCACCTTCTCGCCGCCCAGCCGGCCTTCAGCCGTCAGGCCCTGGAAGCGGGCTTTCCATGGGGAAAAGCCGTGGACGCTGTGTATCGCGTCCACGGCCATGAAACCCACATTGTGGCGGTTGAGGGCGTAGGCCGGGCCGGGATTGCCCAGCCCGGCGAACAGCAGCATGGCTCAGCCTTCGGCCGCTTCGCCTTCGGCGGCTTCCTGGCTCTTCAGACCGGAGGGCGCGGCGATGGTGGCGATGGTGAAGTCGCGGTCGTCGATCACCGGGGTGACGTCCTTCGGCAGCTTCACCGCCGAGATGTGGATCGAGTCGCCCACGTCGAAGCCGGTCACGTCCACGACGATATAGTCGGGGATGGCGTTGGCGGGGCACTTCAGCTCGACTTCGTGGCGCACCACGTTCAGCACGCCGCCGCGCTTCAGGCCCGGCGAGGCGGCTTCATTCTCGAAGCGCACCGGCACATTCACTTCCACCAGGGTGTTGGCGCCCACGCGCAGGAAGTCCACGTGGATCGGGCGGTCGTTCACCGGGTGGAACTGCACATCGCGCGGCAGGGTGAGATATTTCTGGCCGTCGAGCTCGATTTCCACCGTGGAGTTGGTGAAGAAGCCGGTTTGCAGCAGCTTCACCAGCCGCTTTTCCTCGACGTGGATGGAAAGCGGGGCTTCCTTGTTGCCGTAGATCACGGCCGGCACCCGGCCTTCTCGCCGCATCGCCCGGGAGGCTCCCTTGCCAGCCCGGTCGCGTGCTTCCGCGGCGAGCGTCAGCACATCAGACATATGATTCTCCAATCGTTCATCGCCCGGCACCTCCAGGGTGTGCCGGCTCGCGAAGCGCGGGCCTATAGCGGGAAGCGGGGGGGAAGGCAATGTGGGAAGGAGAGGGGATTCGAATGCGGAGGTTGGAGCCGCCTTGTCGTCCCGGGCTTGGCCCGGAGGCCGGCTTTTCTACCGGCAGCGCGGTGGAGGAATAAAGCTGGACCCCGGGTCAAGCCCGGGGTGACGGGGGTGGGCTTTGAGGATCGGGGGTGCAGGGGAAACATTCCCCTGCTGGGTCCAGGGCGAAGCCCTGGCCGCCGGAGGCTNCCCCTCCCCCTGACAGGGGGAGGGGCTTTTTCCCGGCCTAGTCTTTTTCCTCCGTCGGGGCGGGGAGGGCGGTGGCCTTCTTCTTCTGCCGCTTGGGCTTGGGGGCGGCGGCGATGATCTCGAAGGCGGGCTGGTCGTCCTTGATGTGGACGCGCACCTCGCCGCCGTTCGCCAGCTTGCCGAACAGAAGCTCGTCGGCGAGCGGGCGCTTGATCGTCTCCTGAATGACGCGGGCGAGCGGCCTTGCGCCGTATAGCTTGTCGTAGCCGCGGGCGATCAGCCAGTCCTTGGCGTCGTCGGCGATGGAGATGTGCACGTCGCGTTCGGCCAGCTGCATTTCGAGCTGGATGATGAACTTGTCGATCACCCGGCCGACGATCGCCGGCGGCAGATAGTCGAACGGCACGATCGCATCGAGGCGGTTGCGGAATTCCGGCGTGAACATCCGCTTGATCGCCTCCTCGTCCTCGCCGACCCGCTGGCCGGCGCCGAAGCCGATGCCTTCGCGCGCCATGTCGGCGGCGCCGGCGTTCGTCGTCATGATGAGGATGGTGTTGCGGAAATCCACCGTCTTGCCGTGGTGATCGGTCAGCTTGCCGTTGTCCATCACCTGCAACAGGATGTTGTAGAGATCCGGGTGCGCCTTCTCGATCTCGTCCAGCAGCAGCACGCTGTGCGGATTCTGGTCGACGGCGTCGGTCAGGAGCCCGCCCTGGTCGAAGCCGACATAGCCCGGAGGGGCGCCGATCAGCCGGCTGACCGAATGCCGCTCCATATATTCCGACATGTCGAAACGGGTCAGCGGAATGCCGAGGATATGGGCGAGCTGGCGGGCGACTTCGGTTTTCCCGACTCCGGTCGGGCCGGAGAAGAGATAGCTGCCGATGGGCTTGTTCGCGTCGCGCAGGCCGGCGCGGCTGAGCTTGATGGCGCTGGACAGGAGGTCGATCGCCTTGTCTTGCCCGAAGACCACGCGCTTCAGGTCACCGTCCAGACTTTCGAGCGCCTTCTTGTCGTCGGTGGAGACGGACTTCGGCGGGATGCGGGCCATGGTGGCGACCACCGCCTCGATCTCCTTCACGCCGATCACCCGCTTGCGCTTCGATTCCGGCAGCAGCATCTGCGCCGAGCCGCTTTCGTCGATCACGTCGATCGCCTTGTCGGGCAGCTTGCGGTCGTTGATGTAGCGCGCCGACAGTTCCACCGCCGACTTGATGGCGTCGGGCGTGTAGCGGACATTGTGGTGCTTTTCGAAGGCCGGCTTCAGGCCGGTCAGGATCTTCACCGTGTCCTCGACCGTCGGCTCGTTCACGTCGATCTTCTGGAAGCGGCGCAGCAGCGCCCGGTCCTTCTCGAAATGGTTGCGGAACTCCTTGTAGGTGGTGGAGCCGATGCAGCGGATCGCGCCCGAGGACAGCGCCGGCTTCAGGAGGTTGGAGGCGTCCATCGCGCCTCCGCTCGTGGCGCCGGCGCCGATCACCGTGTGGATTTCGTCGATAAAGAGCACGGCGTGCGGCAGCTTTTCGAGTTCGGAAACGACATTCTTCAGCCGCTCCTCGAAGTCGCCGCGGTAGCGGGTGCCGGCCAGCAGCGCGCCCATGTCGAGCGCGTAGATGGTGGCGGGCTTCAGCACGTCCGGCACTTCGCCCTGGATGATCTTCAGGGCGAGGCCCTCGGCGATCGCCGTCTTGCCGACTCCGGGGTCGCCCACATAGAGCGGGTTGTTCTTGGAGCGGCGGCAGAGGATCTGGATGGTGCGGTCCACCTCGGCCTCGCGGCCGATCAGCACGTCGATCCTGCCGCTCTTCGCCTTTTCATTGAGGTTCACTGTGAACTGCTTCAGCGCCGATTCCGGGGCCTTGGGCCGCTCGCCTTTCTTCTCGTCGCGCTCGGCCGTCTGCTCCTCGGCGCCCTTGGGCGCCTTGGTCTCGCTCATGCCCGGGGCCTTGGCGATTCCGTGGCTGATGTAGGAGACGGCGTCGAGCCGGGTCATGTCCTGCTGCTGCAGGAAATAGACGGCGTGGCTTTCGCGTTCGGAGAAGAGCGCGACCAGCACATTGGCGCCGGTCACCTCCTCGCGGCCCGAGGATTGCACATGCAGGATGGCGCGCTGCACCACCCGCTGGAAGCCGGCGGTGGGGGAGGGGTCGACCGAACTGTCCGCCTTCAGGCTGCCCAGCTCGGTGTCGAGATAGCGGGTGACCTGCGCCGACAGCTCGTCGAGGTCGACCCCGCAGGCCTTCATCACGACCGAGGCGTGGGTGTCACCGATCAGCGCCAGCAGCAGATGCTCGAGCGTCGCATATTCGTGGCGGCGGCGGCTCGCCTCGGCCAGCGCGTTGTGGAGAGTGGATTCGAGGTCCCGCGAGAATGAGGGCATCTGATCTTCCTGCTCTTGCCGGTGGGAGTCCGGCTTACGACCCAATGTCACCACGCTTCAATAAAAGTGCAAGGGGTGGGGCGCGAAGCTGCGATGCGGGGGCGGAAAGATGGGGTTGCAGCCGGGTTCATGCGCCGGAAGTGTTTGGTAAACAGCGAATTTCACTTTTTTGCACATGGAGTGCAAACTGTCGGGACGATTTACAGGAGTAACGGCAGTGTCATAAAAAAAGCGATGGAATCTGTTTTGTTCCAGTATGATGTTTGGATGGCACGGTTCTTGCTGAATTCCTGGCATCCGACGGATTTGCCGTCGTGCAAGGAGAATAGAGAATGAAACTCTGGATTGGTGCAGTGGCCGCGATGGCGCTCGTGGCCCCGGCTCAAGCGGCCGTGCTGTTCAACTATGAGCAGCCCGGCAGGAAGAACACCACGGCGACGTTCGACTATTCCGGCGTGGAAACCTTCAACGCCCGGTCGGTCGGCTCGAACCAGTCGTTCACCACCACCTTCGGCACGGAAAATGACCCGCTGGTGATCACCGGCGTCTACACCGGCGTGAACGTGGCCGCCGGCAACCAATATGGCGGCGACAACGGCAGCAACTTCGCCACCATCAGCTCGACCACGGGCTACACGCTGAGCCTGTCGACCAGCGACGGCAGCCCGCTCACCTATTTCGGCTACTGGCTGACGGCGCTCGACGGCAACAACCAGCTCGAGTTCCTGAAGAATGGCGAAGTGATCGCCACCATCAAGCCGGCCGACGTGATCGGCAACACCGGCGGTTGCCCGGGCGCTTATTGCGGCATGCCGGACGGCCCCTTCGCCGGCCAGAACGCTGGCGAGCCCTATGCCTTCATCAACATCTATTTCACCGATGGCGACAGCTTCGACGGCGTCCGCTTCTATCAGGCGTCGGGCAGCGCCGGATATGAGTCCGACAACCACACCGTCGGCTATTACACCGCCTTCGGCGGCGTGCCGGAACCCACCACCTGGGCGATGCTGATCGCCGGCTTCGGCCTGGTGGGCGCGGCGGCCCGCCGTCGCCG
>NZ_JAKLSQ010000041.1 GCF_022014495.1 Sandaracinobacteroides sayramensis | reverse complement strand
GTAATCGCGAGGACGCGATAATGCGAAGGAATGCGGCACCATCGCTATCATTTGGGGAGTTCAGGGCTACGTCCTTCACATTATCTCTCCTTGGTTCGGGGTCAGAGGGTATCGAGCCAGGCGAGCAGGTCCGCGTCACGCTTCCATCGCGCGGGTCGATTTCCTGCTGTCGGAACGCCGACCTGCTCGAGCGCCTTTCGCTTGGTTTCGAGGTTGGCCTGGGCATAGTGGTTGGTTGTGTCCAAGCTGACATGCCCCAGCCAGCTTCGGATGACGGTGATGTCGACGCCCGCCGCGACGAGGTGGACGGCCGTCGCGTGCCGGAAGCTGTGCGGCGTCACATGCTTAGAGCGAAGCGTGGGTGTCGCATTCGCCGCCGCCGCGACGTAACTCGCCAGCTTGTACCGCACGCCCGATGCCCCCAGAGGTTCGCCGTAACGATTGACGAAGATGCGCTCATCCGGTGCGCGCGGCTGCCGCTCCAGCAGCTTTATCAGCAACGCCACCGTTTCCGGCCAAAGCGGGCAGATGCGTTCTTTTCGACCTTTTCCGTAAAGACGCACGCAATACGGTGCTTCGAACCGGATTGCCTTGGGACAGAGGTCGAGCGCCTCCTGGATACGCGCACCGCTATTATAGAGCAGTGACAGCAGCACATGGTCTCGCATCCCTTCGATGGTCGACCGGTCGGGTTGCGCGAGAATGGCCTCGACCTCCGCTGGCTCAAGGTAGCAGGGCGCGGCAGTAGGCTTTCGCTTGAGCGGGATCGTGAGAACCTCGGCGCATTGGGCGATATATTCAGGGTCCTTGTCCGCCACGAAGCTGAAGAAGCTGCGGATGGCGGCAAGCCGGCAGTTGCGCGTGCCGATCGTGCCCTTGCGACCATGTTCAGCATGTTTGAGGAACGCGCGCACCTCGCCGGCGGAGACGTCGGCCAGGGTGATCCTTGCGACACCACGGCCGTTTCGCTCCGCGACGAACCGAAGCAACAGCCGCCAGGTGTCCCGATAGGACTTGATGGTGTGGATCGAGGCGCTGCGCTGTTCCGCCAGCCATTCCTGGAAGAAGGCCCGCAATAGTTCGGGGAAGGGATTTGCGGCTTTCATCACAGCGCCTCCCCGTTGAGGCAGGGGGCACCGACGACGCGGAACCGCTCACTGGCTTCCTGCAGCAGATCCTGCGTGACGGTGATGTAGACCAGCGTCGAGTTGATGTCCCGGTGACCCAGATAGGTCGAGAGGAAGTGCAGCCGGTCCTGTGGGTTGATGCCGGATCGATACCATTCAAGAATCCGGTTCACGACCATCGAATGCCGCAGGTCATGTACGCGCGGCCCCGTCCGCCCGGACGGCGGCTTGAACCCGGCGCGGCGCATGACATTGGTGATCATCGTGGTGACGGTCTCTGGGGTGTGGTGACCCCGGAAGTGGCTCTGCCAGAATAGCCCCGATTGTGGGCCCTGTGGGGCACCAGCGCGCCGCCGCGTATCGAGATAGGCACGCAGTTCAACCATGACGCTGCCCGACAGCGGCAGTATCCTGGTCTTGTAGAACTTCGTTTCTCGGATCGTGATCGTGCCGGATCGAAGGTCGACGTCGCCCAGATCGAGCCGCGCAATCTCACTACGTCGAAGCCCGGCGCAATAGGCCAGCAGGATCATGGTGTAGAGAGTCTCCGGCCGCAGCGGGGCATGCGGCGACGGATAGGAGCGGGCAACTTCGAGCATGTGCCGGATGTCGGCCGGGCTGAAGATATGCGGTCGCCGGTGCTCCCGAGCCACCTCTCGTTCCGGTCGCGGGTTGAAGCGTTTCGGCGGGATGTTCGGATCGAGCCGGTGCCGCGCCTTGGTCAGGATGCGCCCCAGCTTCTGGCATTCCGCCGCGTGATTGCGGGTCGGCTTTGCTGCCGCCCAATGTGTCAACATCGTCTCAAGCGGCTCTCCGGCCAATTCCGGATGAGCCTGCAGGAACCGGTCAAACCGCAGCAACCAATGAGCCTGCGTTTCGTACTGGTAGCCCCTGTTTCGCATCAGCGTGACATGGTCGTTCATAAACTCGCCCAGAACGCTGCCGTAGGAAGCAGGCCGGTGCAGGTCGGCGAGCGCTTCGTCGGGATTCGGGGAGGCGAGTGCCCGCCAGATCGGCTTATTCTGGTTGATATTGTGCTGTCTGCGAAGCTCGGCAACGGGATTGCCGGGAATCAACTCGTTCTGGACCAGATAGTCGAGGAAACGGTCAACGATGCAGACCTGGTTCAATAGCGTCGACAATTTCCAGCGCGGTGCCATTTCGCCCAACCAGTCTTCGATCATCTGGCGATCCACTGCAGGGTGCCGGAGCGCAACATCTTCGAAGCTGCGAAGGAACCAGCGATACGTGGGTCTGCTTCCCGGCCGGAACTGCGACTTTTCCAGAAAGGCGTCGATGATGGTGCGATCGGGATCGCGCCAGGCGCTCATGACAGCACCTCCGATCCGGGCACGTCGAGCGCTACAGCCCGCAAATCTTCGGTGGCAAGTTTGAGATAGGCGTTGGTGGACTCGGTCGACCGGTGCCCGAGCACATCGCCGATGATCTTTTGCGGAACTGAGGCACGCAGCAGTTCGACCGCCCGCGCGTGGCGGAAGATATGCGGTCCACGCTTTCCCACCGGGGTGACGCCCGCTGCCGCCAGACGCCCGTCGACCATGCCATAAAGGTTCTTCATCCGGGTATAGGGCGCGAAGGACCTGAGAAAGATTTCCCGGCAGTCGACCTGCGGGCGTCCGAGACGCAGATAGTCAAGCAGCGCATCACCGACCGGCGTCAGAAGCGGCATATAGGAGCAGGCATTGGTCTTGGTGTGACGTATCCGCAGCGAGTCTGCGCGCCAGTCGATGTCGTCGAGCCGGAGATTGCAGATCTCGCCTTCTCGCAGCCCATAGATGGCCAGCATCTGCAAAATTGCATTGTCGCGCAGGCCCCTCGGCGACCTGTCTCTGCCGGTGGCCTCCAGAACCATCTCGATCTGGCCGCGCTCGAGGATCGAGGGAACATTCTCGTAGGCATAAAGCATCGGGCTGATGACCTGCGCGCTCAGGTCGGTCGGCACCCGTCCCGACTGATGGAGATAGCGCAGCAGGGATCGAAGCCATGCGGCAGAACCCGCGAGCGATATCCGGCGCAGACCGATGGCGCGCATGTCCATGTAGTGATCGATATCGCGCACGGCCATTGCCGAGAGATCATCGGCGCCGCTGCGGCCGAAGTACCAATCCAGAAAGCGCCGCGCCTCCCGCGAGCGCGCGTCGATCGTCGCATCTGACAGACCGCGTTCGTCACGCATCCAGTTCCCGTAATCATGGCAAATGGCGTGCCGGAGCATCGCACCCGGTTCGATTTCTATTTCAGGCGGCCACGTGCCTTGGGCGAGGCGGAGCAACCTGCCGATCGCTGTGTGCGGCAGCCTGTGCCAGCGTGAGCTGGGCGGACGACCGTAGCGATCCTGAAAGCACCGGACTGCGTGGCGAAAATACTGATCGACCTGCGCTGGCGTCACCATCGTCACCGGCATGCCACGTTCAGCCAGGTAGTCCAGGAACCGGCGGGCGTAGAGCCGATGGTTGGTCACGACCACCGGATTGTAGTTCTGCTCCATGAGCGATTTCGCGAGCTCTTCGATCAGCTCGTCGTGCAATTTCAACATGAATGTCTCCTCAGACGGTTGGAAAGCCGCCGAGGTTTGCAATCAAAATAATGCGCAGCAAAGGCCGCGCCGATATCCAGAAGCCAAGGAAAACAAAAATGAATCCTGGACACCTTCGCATTATCGCGTCCTCGCGATTAGCTGTC
>NZ_JAKLSQ010000040.1 GCF_022014495.1 Sandaracinobacteroides sayramensis | reverse complement strand
CCGGCCTGCGCCCAGGGCGCAGCCGCAGAGCCGCAGCAGTCTGCCAGTTTTTCCATTCGGGCTTTTCGTGTGTTTGGGAACACGGTTCTTTCGCCGCGTGTGGTGGAGCGTGTGGTTTATCCTTTCATGGGTCCGAACCGGACTGAGTCTGATGTTGAGGCGGCGCGTGCTGCTTTGCAGAAGGCGTTTGAGGATGCCGGTTATGTGGCGGTATCGGTGTTTGTGCCGGAGCAGTCGGTCGATGGCGGCGTGCTGCAGCTGGAAGTGCAGCAGCAGACGATCGGCGAGGTGCTGGTCGAGGGGGCGCGCAATCCCGATGCGGTTCGCGCTGCGGCGCCGTCGCTGACGCCGGGGGGCACGCCCAACCTTCCGGCGTTCCAGCGCGATGTGATCGCGCTGAACCAGACGGCGAGCCGGCGGGTGAACCCGGAGTTGCGCGCAGGCGTGGCGCCGGGAACGCTGGACGTGGTGCTGACGGTCGAGGAGCGTTCGCCGATCTCCGCCTCGGCGGAGCTCAACAATTTCTCCTCGGCCGCGACCAGCGACCTGCGGGCCTCGGCGACGCTGCGGCATGACAATCTCTGGGGTCGTGGCCATAGCTTGAGCCTGTCGGCGCAGACGGCGCCGCGGCGGACCGACGACGGCACGGTGTTCTCGGGCAATTATCTGCTGCCGCTGGGCCAGGGCACGCAGTTGCTCGCCTATTATGTGCATTCGGACAGCGACATCGCGGTGATCGGCGGCACCAGCGTCATCGGCAGCGGCGATATCGTCGGGGTGCGCCTGATCCAGTCGCTGGGCAGCCGGGACGGCTTCTATCATGCGCTGACGCTCGGCTTCGATTACAAGGACTTCGGCGAGGATCTGATCCTGGGCGCCGACACCGACTCGGCGCCGATCCAATATGTGCCCGCGACCCTGTCGTGGCGCGGCGACTGGTCCGGCGCCACGGCGCGCAGCGATGTGAGCCTGTCGGCGTCGCTGGGCATTCGCGGGCTCGGCGACGGCCCCGAGGCGTTCCGCTACAAGCGGCTCTACGCGCGCGACGGCTTCTTCATCCTGAAGCTCGACGCGGGCCGGGTGCAGGACTTTGGCGGCGGCTTTCAGCTCAGCAGCCGCTTCAGCGGCCAATGGTCTCCCGACGCGCTGATCTCGAACGAGGGGTTCAGCCTTGGCGGGATGTCGACGGTTCGCGGCTATTATGAGTCCGAGGCGATCGGCGACTATGGCTTCGCGCTGCAGACCGAGCTGCGCTCGCCCGACTTCGCCAGGACGCTGGGCGGCGGGTTCCTTAACGAGCTGCGGCTGCACGCCTTCTTCGATTCCGGCTGGGCGGGCCTGCACCATGTGCTGCCGAGCCAGGAAAGCGACTTCAGCCTGGTGAGCACGGGCCTTGGCGGCCGCATCAGGCTTTTCGACTTCTTCACCGGCGCGCTCGACGCGGGCGTGCCGCTGATCTCCGGGCCGGATTCCGGTTTTGGCGATATTTTTGTCCGCTTCCGCATTCAGGGGGAATTTTAATGACCAGCTTGCTTCGTAGCGCCCTTGTGGGCGCGGGCCTCCAACGCGCCCGCATGGGGGTGCTGGCGGGCGCCGCCGCGCTTGCCGCCTTCACCGCCGCCACGCCGGCCCATGCCTGGTGGGAAGCGGATTACGCCTATCGCACGAAGATCAATCTCGACGCGGGCGCCGCGGGGGTGACGGGGGAAGTGGCGCGGGCGCCGGTTCTGGTTCGGCTGCACTCGGGCAACTTTAACTTCGCCGATGTGA
>NZ_JAKLSQ010000004.1 GCF_022014495.1 Sandaracinobacteroides sayramensis | reverse complement strand
CCCTCCTGCACCTCCATAAGTTTGCAGAAGAGCCCCCCGAAAGCCGACGTGCGTGCACAGCTGTCGGTTCTCGGGGGGCTCTTCTGCAAACTTAAAGGGGGTCAAGGGGACACGGTCCCCTTGCGGGGTGCAGGGGCAGAGCCCCTGCCTTCTTCCCTACTCGGCAAACGGCGGCAGGCGCTCGGTGGCGGTGGGGTCGGCGAGGGCGAGGAAGGGGGTGTTGAGGTGGTCGGGCTTGCCGTAGGCGAGGGGGGTTTGGCCGGGGGCCAGCGTGAGGCCGCCGGCGGCGCGCAGGATGGCGTCGGCGGCGGCGGTGTCCCATTCGCTGGTCTGGCCGTAGCGGGGGTAGATGTCGGCGCTGCCTTCGGCGAGCAGGCAGAATTTGAGGCTGGAGCCTGAGGGCCGGCATTCGTTGGGGCCGAGGGCTTCGACCCAGGCTTTGGTGCGGGGGTCGAGGTGGGAGCGGCTGGTGACCACCAGGGGCGGGCTGGCGAGTGGCCGGCTGCGGATGGGGTGGCGCGGGGTGGCGGGGGCTTCCTTCCAGGCGCCGAGGCCGGTGGCGCCGGTCCAGAGCGTCCCGGAGGGGGGGTGGAGGACGAGGCCCAGCGTCGGCACGCCGTCTTCGACGAGGCCGATGTTGACGCTGTAGTCGGTGCCGCCGTCCACATAGTCGCGGGTGCCGTCCAGCGGGTCGATCAGCCAGAAGCGGCCGCCGGCTTCCGGACGGTCGTCCTCGGCGGCCGCTTCCTCGCCGACGATGACGGCTTGCGGGTCGATGGCGCGGATGGCGGCGGCGAGCAGCGCTTCGGCGGCTTCGTCGGCGTCGGTGACGGGCGAGGAGGGGGCGCCGTTGGCGCCGGCCTTGTCGCGCGCGGCGATGCCGTCCGCGCGGTGGCGTTCGATGAGGTCGCCGGCGGCGTGCATGGCGGGGGTCAGCCGCTCGAGGAGTTCCGCATGCGCTAGGGTCTGGGCGAGAGGGGGCGTCATGTCTTGTGGCCCTGGCTTTCCGGTGCTTGAGTTTGTCGCTGACGGTCTTATGCGTCGAGTGGGAAGACAAGGACAGAGGCAGATGGTTCGACTGCGGATATTGGCGCTTGCCTGGGTGGGGATTTCGTCTGCGGCAGGCGCCCAGGCGCAGCGGGCCTTGCTCGACTGCACGGCGATCCTGTCGGACGGGGAGCGGCTGGCCTGCTACGATGCGGCGGTGAAGGCTTTTTCGACGGAGGCGCGCGCCGTTTCGGAACGGCGCGAGGCGCAGGCGGCGAAGCTGGCGGCGGCTGCGGCCACCGCCGGCGCCGCGCAGAAGGCGGACGGATTCGGGCGGGAAACGACCAGGGCGGCCAAGGCCGATCCGGCCCGGATCGAGCGGATCGACAGCGTCGTGCGGGAAATCTTGAGCGACGGCCGGGGCAAGCCGGTCTTCGTTCTGGAGAATGGCCAGATCTGGCGGCAGGCCGAGGCGATCAACCTGCCGACCATCCGCGCTTCCAGCCCGGTATCGGTCCGGCGCGGCGCCATGGGCAGCTACCGGCTGTTCGTGGAGGGGGGCAATCGATCGGTGCAGGTCGTGCGCGTGCGCTGACGGATATCAGCCCGGCCAGCGTGAGACGATGTCGGCGAGGGCCGGGCGCGGCCGCTCTTCCAGCGCCTTGGTCGGCGTGCCGATGAAGAAGAAGCCGGCGATCCGGCCGCCGGGCGCCCCCAGTTCCCCGGCGAGGCCGGGAAGGAAGGCGGGGGCTCCGGTCAGCCAGTTGCCGACATAGCCCATCGCATGGGCGGCGAGCAGCAGATTCTGCGCGGCGGCGCCGGCGGACAATTCCTGCTCCCAGGCCGGGATATGGCTGTCCTGAAGCGTCGAGATGAGCGCCACCAGCGTCGGCGATTGCCGGGCGAAGCCGTCCATCGCTTCCAGTTCCAGCCGCCCGGCCTCGGGCCTGCCGGCCTTGTAGAGCCTGGCGAGAAGCGCGGAAAAGGCGTCCCGATCCTCGATCACCACGAACCGCCACGGCGCGAGCTTGCCATGATCGGGCACGCGCGAGGCGGCCGACAGGATCTGCTGCAGTTGCGCCGGGTCCGGGCCGGGGGCGATGAGGTCGCGCGCTTTCCCGGAACGCCGGCTCAGCAGAAGCGAAAGCGGGGTGGAACGATCGTTGAAGTCGACAGGGTCCATGCTTCCGTCCTTGGCACAGCCGCTTTCGCTGGGCTAGGCGCATGGCAGCCATGTCAGATGCACTTCCCCCCCAGCCGCCCGCGGAAACCATTCTCGTTTCGGGCCGCGCGATCACGCCCGCCGCCGGCGCCGAGGCATTCGGCGCCCTGAACATCCCGGCCGAAGCGCTGAATCCGGCCTCGGGCCGGGTGGAGGAGGCGCTGCGGGCGCTGGGCGGGCTGCAATTGTTCCGCACGTCGAGCACGCGCACGGCCAATCCCACATCCGAAGGGCTGACGGCGCGGGCGCTTTCCGGCAACGCCGCCAGCCGGATCGAGGTGACGCTGGACGGGGTGCCGCTGTCCGATCCCTTCTTCGGCTTCGTCAGTTGGGGCGCCCTCGTCGGCCAGCCGCTGGCCGGCGCGCAACTGGTGCGCGGCGGCGGGCTGGGCGGGCCGGGGGCGCTGGCCGGCACGCTGGAGCTGACTTCGGCCATGCCGGCGAACGCCGCCATGCTGCGGGGTGGAAGCCGTGATTCGCTGGAAGGGCAGGGCGGAATCGCGACACAGGCTGCCGGCGGCGCGCTGGGGATTTCCGGCGGCTTCTCCCGCGGCGACGGCTACAAGCTGGTCGAGGAGCCGGGGCCGGGCGACGTGGCAACGCGCTACCGGCAATGGTCGCTGGCCGGAACGGCGCGAACGCAGGTGGGGGCGCTGGCGCTGGTGGCGCGCCTGTCGGGCTTCGCCGACCAGCGGCTGCGCGGCGTGGAAGGCGCCGACATCGAATCGCGCGGCGGCGACGCCAGCCTCGGCGCGACGCTGGAAGGCGCGTGGCGGCTGGGGCTTACGGCCCACGCCAAGCTGCGCGATTTCTCGACGGTGACGCGGACACTGGATTCCACCCGCACCGTCGCCACCACGGCGCTGGACCAGGTGAAGACCCCGGCTTCCGGCTGGGGGGTGGAATTGCGGGCGGAGCCGCCGCTGGGCGAGGACAGCGCGCTGCAACTGGGCGCCGGCTATCGCTCGGCCGAGGGGCGGACGATCGAGCGCTTCCGCTTTCAACTGGGCGAGCCGACTCGCGGACGGGTGGCGGGCGGCTCGCAGCAGGTGGCGAGCCTGTTCCTGAACGGCTCGCACCGGGCGACGCCGCAACTGCTGCTGACGGCCGCCGGCCGGGTGGACCGCTGGCGGCTGGGCGCGGGCGAGCTGAGCGAATTCGATCTGGCGAATGGCGCGCCGACGCTGGAGGAGCCGTCCGACGCCCGCAGCGGCACGGAATTGAGCGGCCGGCTGGGGGCGGTGTGGCGGCCGGTGCCGGCCGTCCGCCTGCGCGCCGCCGGGTATCGCGGCTGGCGCCTGCCGACGCTGAACGAGCTTTACCGGCCGTTCCGCGCCGGGCAGGACGCGACCGCCGCCAACGCCACGCTGAACCCGGAGCATCTGTGGGGCGCGGAGGCGAGCCTTGGCTGGCAGCCGCTGGCGGCGGTCGATCTTTCCGCCACCTTCTTCTGGAACCGGCTGAGCGATCCGATCACCAATGTGACGCTGGGGGCCGGCCCGGGCAATTTCCCCGGAGTGGGCTTCGTCGCCGCCGGCGGGCGCTACCGGCAGCGGCAGAATCTGGAGGCGATCGAGGCGCATGGCGTGGAGGCGGATGCGCGCCTGCCGCTGGGGCCGTTCGCGCTGACGGCGAGCGGCGCCTGGGTCGATGCGGAAGTGAAGGGCGGTGGGCTCGACGGCTATCGCCCGGCGCAGGCACCGGAATTCTCCGGCAGCCTCGCCCTTGGCTGGCAGCGGGGCGGCTGGTCCGCCTCGGCGATGCTGCGGCATTTCGGCGCCCGTTTCGAGGACGACCAGAACAACCGCCGGCTGCCGGCGGCGACCACGCTCGACCTGGAGGCGGCCATCCCGCTCGGCCATATGTGGCGGGTGGAGCTGGCGGCGGAAAACCTGACCGATGCGAATGTCGCGACCGGATTTTCCGGCAGCCAGCTGGAGCGCGGCCAGCCGCGCACGCTCTGGATCGGGCTGAGCTGGCGCCCGGCGGCGCGCTGAAGCCTCAGTCGCCGAGCGGCTTGAAGGTGGCGATGGACTTGCGCTTTCCGCCGAGACCCATCGGCGCGGAAACGTCGGTCTCGGCCGTTTGCGACACCAGGAAGGGCGTGCCGTTGGCGCCGGGCTTGTAGTGGCTCACCACGTTGAAGCGGTTGATGCTCGCCACCACCTTCACCCGGAAGGGCTTGGCGGCGAAGATGCGCACTTCGCTCGTCAGCGGCTTGCCGCCCACTTCTTCCACGGTCGTCTCCAGCGACAGGTGGGAGGAAATGTCGCCACCCGGGGTGATTACCGTGCCCTTTGGAAGGCTCGTCCAGAGATAGATCGTCTTGCCATCCTTCTCGGTGACACGGGCAGGCGGCGAGGCCATCATCCTGTGCAGATTGTGAAAGCCGGGCGCGGGCGAACTGTTGTTCTTCGCGTGTGTTTCCAGATCCTTGGGGGTGGGCTTGCGGCCGTCCACGCTGACCACCGTCCAGTTGCCCGCCGTTCCCGCTTTCGGCTGGTAGCGGTCCACCACCAGCGCCGGTTCCTTCTGCGGGTCGGCGCGCACCTCGGCCCGGGTTATCCGTTCGAAAGCCACAGGGGCCGACTTCGCCGATTCGGCGACGATGCGGTCGATGACGGCATCGGCTTCAGCCGCCGCCGACACCAGCAGCAGGATGGAAAGGGCGGCAGGCTTGCAGAAGGCCATGTTGTTCCTTTTCAGGCAGGGTTTCGCGCCGGAACCTTGCCGCCCGATACTGTCTTGCGGCTGAACGCCCGGATTGGGAACTCATCTGCCCCTTTCCTTCGTCACCCCGGGCTTGACCCGGGGTGACGGGAAATACCGCAATGGCTTCTATGGTTCCCAACCTAGCTGTCGAGGAAGCTCCGCATCTTGCGGCTGCGCGACGGGTGCTTCAGCTTGCGAAGCGCCTTCGCCTCGATCTGCCGGATGCGCTCGCGCGTCACCGAGAATTGCTGGCCCACTTCCTCCAGCGTGTGGTCGGTGTTCATGCCGATCCCGAAGCGCATGCGCAGCACCCGCTCCTCGCGCGGGGTCAGGCTGGCGAGCACGCGGGTGACGGTCTCCTTGAGGTTGGCGTGGATCGCCGCGTCCACCGGGATGACGGCGTTCTTGTCCTCGATGAAGTCGCCCAGATGGCTGTCCTCCTCGTCGCCGATCGGCGTTTCGAGGCTGATCGGCTCCTTGGCGATCTTCAGCACCTTGCGCACCTTGTCGAGCGGCATCGAAAGCCGCTCGGCCAGCTCCTCGGGCGTCGCCTCGCGGCCGGTCTCGTGCAGATACTGGCGGCTGGCGCGCACCAGCTTGTTGATCGTCTCGATCATATGCACCGGGATGCGGATGGTGCGGGCCTGGTCGGCGATGCTCCGGGTGATTGCCTGCCGGATCCACCAGGTGGCGTAGGTGCTGAACTTGTAGCCGCGCCGATACTCGAACTTGTCCACCGCCTTCATCAGGCCGATGTTGCCCTCCTGGATCAGGTCCAGGAACTGCAGGCCGCGGTTGGTGTATTTCTTGGCGATGGAAATCACGAGGCGCAGGTTCGCCTCCACCATTTCCTTCTTGGCGATCCGCGCCTCGCGCTCGCCCTTCTGCACCATGTTGACGATTCGGCGGTATTCGGAAAGGTCGACCCCGGTTTCGCGGGCGATCTCGCCCAGTTCGCGGCGGATGCGGTCGACATCGCCCACCTCGGCGGCGGCGAAGGCCGTCCATTTCTTGTCGCGGCCGGCGTTGGCGGCCAGCCAGCCGTCGTCCAGCTCGCGGCCGACATAGCTGTCGAGGAAGTCGCGGCGGTTGATCTTGTGCCGGTCGGCCAGCCGCAGCATGTCGGACCCCAGCTTCATCAGCCGGCGGTTGAAGCTGTAGAGATGCTCGACCAGAAACTCGATCTTGGCGTTGGTGAACTGCACGGCGGCGATCTGCTGCGTCAGGTCGAGCCGCAGCTTCTGATATTTCTTCTCTTCGGCCTTGGGGAATTCGACGCCGAGGCCGATCGACTGCATGCGGGTCTGCTGCAGCTTGTGGAACTTGTCGTAGCTCGCCTCGATCGCGGCGAAGGTTTCCAGCGCCTGCGGCTTCAGCGTCTCTTCCATGGCGGCAAGGCTCATGCCGCCCTCGTCCTCCTCCTCCTCGGCGGGGCGCGGGGCGCGGCGCTCGGTCAGCGCGTCCTCGTCGTCGGGCTGGGCGGGGGCTTCCTCCTCGTCCTCCGACTCCTCCTTGAACTGCACGGGCATGTCGCCCTCGCCCTCTTCCTCGCCCTCCTCGGTGGTGGGCTTGGCCAGCATGGCTTCGAGGTCGAGGATCTCGCGCAGCTGCATCCGCCCCTCGTTCAGGGCGGTGGACCATTCGATGATGGCGGCGAAGGTCATCGGGCTTTCGCAAAGCCCGGCGATCATCGTGTCCCGCCCGGCCTCGATCCGCTTGGCGATGGCGATCTCGCCCTCGCGCGAGAGCAGCTCGACGGCGCCCATCTCGCGCAGATACATGCGCACGGGGTCGTCGGTGCGGTCGAGCTTCTCCTTGGGCGCGGCGGCGACGGGCGCGGGGCCGATCGGGTCGACCTCCACTTCCTCGACTCCATCCTCCTCCTCGGCCTCGGCTTCCTCGGCGGCGTCCTCATTCTCGACGATGTTGATTCCCATGTCGGAGAGCGCCGACATCACATCCTCGATCTGCTCGGACGACATCTGGTCCTGCGGCAGGGCCGAGTTCAGCTCGTCGTAGGTGATCCAGCCGCGCTTCTTCGCCTTGGCGATCAGCCGCTTCAGGCTGGCCTCGTTGAGATCGATGACGGGCGCGCCATCGCCTTCCGCCTTTTCCGGCACTTCGCTGTCAGTGAACGCGGGCTTCGCCATTGAGTCCCCAAGTCCAAAAGGGCGCGAACGGCTTTCGGCCGCTCACGCCTGTCGGTTGTCTCCTTGAATGGCAGGCGTCAGCCCCAGACGGTCCATCATTTCCAATGCCGCCGCGCGATTCCGCTCAAAAGCTTCCTCCAGCGATTGGACTTCCCCCGGGTCGATTGCCTGCCGTTCCAACGAGGCTATGTGGTGCGTCGCGAGGCAAGACGCAAGGGTTGTTGCGTCATCAGGCCATTATGCAGCTATTTTTGCAGCCGCCCTTGCGTCGGCAATATCGGAAACGAGCTGCATCAGGCGCTCCCTGTTTTTCATGGCAGCGGCGCCAATAATCCGTTGCTTACTATGCGCTGCTTCGTAATCTGAAGAATAAGTCTCCTTCAAATTCATCCACATTACGCGAAGTTCAGAAATTTCGATCAGGCTACCCAGAACCTCCTTCATCAGAGTCCTGAAATTTTCAGATGAAATTTCTCGTGGTAAAAGCTCGTAAACGCCCCTTAAACGATTAGGGCTTACGTCATGGTTTTCCAATAATTCTACTCGTGCCCCAGATAATGAAGGATAATATAAATCTAGCATTACTAATTCTTCGGAGAAATGTTCAATATCATTTGCATCTTTTCGGCGCGCGAAGGACGATAATACCATTGCTTCGACAATTCTATTCGGCGCTTTTAAAGAAGATATCTCTGATCTGATGATTTTCAGATCATTATTGTCTAAGGAATTTTCTCTCCTGTTTGATCCGAAGCGATTTTCGGTGAATGTGGAAATTGCTCGCTTTCTCCAGTATATAAAAAATTCTCTCTGGAGTTCATAATTCTGAATAGTTGAGCTTATTTCCTTGAGTGTTTTTATGAAATTAACTCTTCCCTCTGGCGATCCGACGTCCGAAGTTGCTTCTATTTGCTCATATACATAATCGCTGAGAATTTTTGATTCTCTCGCGAGCTCCAAGAAAGCGCTACGACCATTCGCCTTCGTAAAGTCGTCTGGGTCGAGGCCTTTAGGAAGCGTCAGAATACGCGCTGATTTTCCGGGAACAAGAATCGGCAATATCCTGAGTGCGGACCTCATTGCAGCACGTTGACCGGCGCCATCTCCATCAAAGCTCAGAATGGGGGAATCGGTAGACTTCCAGCATAGCTGAATCTGCTCTTCCGTAAGAGCAGTGCCAAGCGGTGCTACGGCTTCGGGAATGCCGGCGCCTACAAGCGCCACCACATCCATATAGCCTTCAACAATGAACAGGGTGCCAGACTTTCGTGCAGCAGGCGCTGCTCGATGGTAGTTGTAGAGTAAGCGTCCCTTGTGAAAAACGGGCCCTTCAGGAGAGTTGAGATATTTCGGCTCACCATTCCCGAGGATGCGTCCGCCGAATCCGACAGGTCTTCCTCGCGGGTCGTGAATGGGGAACATCAAGCGCCCGCGAAAACGATCGTATCGACGGCCTTCTGTTTCGCCAACGAGTCCTGCTTCCAGCAGTTGATTCGGTTCAACCTTATCGAACTTCGCTTTCAGTGCCTTAGAAAGCGCATCCCGAGAATCGGGGGCAAATCCTAAGCCAAACTGGATTGTCAGCGCCGGGGAGACAGCTCTCTTCGAAAGATAATCGCGAGCGGACGCGCCTGCGGAAGATTGCAATTGCGCATTATACCAAGCGCCCGCTTCGGAGATTAATTCATACAGTCCCGCCCGCCTATCAGCCTGGGGACTAGAATGCTCCAGGGGGGGCAGTTCCAAGCCTACCTCAGCCGCAAGAGCTTTGACCGCGTCTATGAATGGCAGGCCTTCTTGCTCCATTAGAAAACTGATCGCATCGCCATGCGCGCCGCAACCGAAGCAGTGATAAAAGCCTTTTTCCTCGTTGACGTAAAAGCTTGGTGTTTTCTCATCGTGAAAAGGACAGCATCCCTTCCATTCACGACCAGCGCGCGTCAGCTTAACCTTGCGTCCAATGATAGATGCAAGACCTGTTCTTGACCTGACATCGTCCAAAAAGGCCGGGGCGAGGCTCACCTTACAATAAAACTCCCGTCATCATCTTCGACTGATGACGGTCATCACAAAAGGTGCGAATCAGCGCCGCCTCAGCCGGCTTGGCAGCCTACCACTCAGTTGTGCTGGATAAAAGGTAGCTACGAAATCGCCGCCTTCACGAAGCCGCTGGCCTTGCCCATGTCCATCCGGCCCTGCAGCCGCGCCTTCACCAGCGCCATCACCGCGCCCATGTCCTTCACCGAGGTGGCGCCGGCTTCCTTCACCAGCTCGGCGATGGCGGCCTTCGCCTCCTCGTCGGACATCTGCTTCGGCAGGAAGCTTTCGATCACCTCCAGCTCGGCCCTTTCCGCCGCCGCCAGCTCCTCGCGCCCGCCCGACTCGAACATCTCGATCGATTCGCGGCGCTGCTTCGCCATCTTGCCCAGCACTTCCATCACCAGCACATCGTCGTCGGCCGGGGCGCCGCCGGTGCGGGCCTCGATGTCGCGGTTCTTGATGGCGGCCTGAATCAGCCGGATGGCCGACACGCGGCCCGTCTCCTTCGCCTTCATCGAGGTTATGAGGGCGGTCTTGATATCGTCGCGGATCATGTCTTCTTGTCTCCTTGCTCCCCACATAAGCGCCCGCGCGGCATTGACCAACCGCCCGCGCGGCCCTATCGCGGCGCCTTAGCCCGAAACCTGTGATTTAAGGATCTGCCGATGGCCGACGACCTCTCTGCGCGCCAACATTCCGGCGCGACCGGAGTCGTTGTGCTGGCCGATGGAACTTTGTTTTGGGGGCAGGGCTGCGGCGCCGAAGGCGAGGCCGTGGGGGAACTCTGCTTCAACACGGCGATGACCGGCTATCAGGAAGTGATGACCGACCCGAGCTACGCCGGGCAGATCATCAATTTCACCTTCCCGCACATCGGCAATGTCGGCGCGAACGCCGAGGATGTGGAGGCGATCAACCCGCATGCGCTGGGCTGCGTGATGGCCGAGCCGATCACCGCGCCGTCCAACTTCCGCTCGGGCAAGGCGTTCGATGAGTGGCTGGCCGACTGGGGGCGGATCGGGCTGGCGGGTGTCGACACCCGCGCCATCACCCGGCGGATCCGCAAGTCCGGCGCGCCCAACGCCGTCATCGCCCACCGCAAGGACGGAAAGTTCGATGTGGAGGCGCTGGTCGCCAAGGCGAAAGCCTGGAGCGGGCTGGAAGGGCTGGACCTGGCGAAGGAGGTTTCCTCCACCCAGACATGGACCTGGGACGAAGGCCCCTGGAAGCTGGGCGAAGGCTATCTGCCCGGCAATCTGCTGGCGGACGCGCCGCATGTCGTCGCCATCGACTATGGGATCAAGCGCGCGATCCTGCGGCAACTGGTGGACGCCGGCGCGCGGGTGACGGTGGTTCCCGCGACGGCCAGCTTCGAGGAGATACTGGCGCTGAATCCGGACGGGCTGTTCCTGTCGAACGGCCCCGGCGACCCGGCGGCGACCGGGGTTTATGCGGTGCCGGTGATCCAGCGGTGGCTGGAAACGAAGAAGCCGCTGTTCGGCATCTGCCTTGGCCACCAACTGCTGGGGATCGCCATCGGCGCGAAAACGGTGAAGATGCACCAGGGCCATCGCGGCGCCAACCATCCAGTGAAGCAATTGTCGGACGGGAAGGTGGAGATCACCTCGATGAACCATGGCTTCGCCGTGGACGCGGAGACGCTGCCGGCGAACGCGCGGGCTACGCACATCAGCCTGTTCGACCAGACTTTGTGCGGGCTGGAACTGGTGGATCAGCCGGCCTTTTCGGTTCAGCACCACCCGGAAGCCTCGCCGGGGCCGCAGGATAGTTACTATCTGTTCCGGCGGTTCGTGGAGGGGCTGCGGGCGTGAAAGCCATTCATTCTATCTTCCTGTTTTCAATCGTAGCTACTGGCTGCTCATCTGCGGCGCCTCTAACGAATGAGGCTCAACGTCAATCGGAATTGGATAAGATCGCCAAGCACTGCAAGGTGCCAAGATCGATCCTCCGACTGACTGGAGACGAGTTGACGCTTGGTGGGCAGGAAATGAAGGACGTGGCCTTTGATCGAGTGCAGTGCACTCTCAAACACATTAAAGATTTGAGTTTTCCTGTGAAAATAGGCTTCCTTGGCAATGAGGCTTACCAATGAGTAGCAAATTCACCTCTCCCTCCCCCCGGCGGGGGGAGGGAGAGAAAGTGTTCGTATGACCGTGCCCACCGTCGATCCCGCAAAGCTCGCGGCTGAAGTCGAAGCCGATGCCGAAGTGCTGAAGGCGCTGGCGGAAAATGGCGATATCGCCTCCGTCGTCCGCCCCATCGACCTGCACTTCAAGGGCTCGCAGGAGGCCATCGAGGCGCTGGTCGAGGATTCGGAGGAACTGGGCTTCGAATTCCTCGAATTCGGCGAATATGAAGATGGCGACATCGCCGCCGACTTCATCGTGGAGGGCACGGCCGAGCCGGCCGCCATGGCGGCGCTGGTGGAACGCGCGCTGCAAATCGAAATCACCCACGGCGTCGAGTTCGACGGCTGGGGCTGCGAAGCACAAACCGGAAACGCCAACTGATGCCCAAACGCACCGACATCCAGTCCATCCTCGTCATCGGAGCCGGCCCGATCATCATCGGCCAGGCCTGCGAGTTCGATTATTCCGGCACGCAGGCGGTGAAGGCGCTGAAGGGGGAGGGCTATCGGGTCATCCTCGTCAATTCCAACCCAGCCACCATTATGACCGACCCGGAACTGGCCGACGCCACCTATGTGGAGCCGATCACCCCGGAAGTCGTGGCGCGCATCCTGGAGAAGGAGCGCCCGGACGCGGTGCTGCCGACCATGGGCGGGCAGACCGCGCTCAACACCGCGCTGGCGCTGGCGAAGGACGGCACGCTCGACCGGCTGGGGGTGAAGCTGATCGGCGCCGACGCGCATGCGATCGAAAAGGCCGAGGACCGGCTGAAGTTCCGCGACGCCATGGACGCGATCGGCCTCGAATCCCCGCGCTCGGCCATCGCCCACAGCCTGGAAGACGCGCTGAAGGCGCTGGAGCATGTGGGCCTGCCGGCGATCATCCGCCCGTCCTTCACGCTGGGCGGCACCGGCGGCGGCATCGCCTACAACCGCGACGAGTTCGTGAAGATCGCGCTGGGCGGGCTCGAAGCCTCCCCCACCACCGAGGTGCTGATCGAGGAATCGGTGCTGGGCTGGAAGGAGTATGAGATGGAAGTGGTCCGCGACCGGGCGGACAATGCCATCATCATCTGCTCCATCGAGAATATCGACCCGATGGGCACCCACACCGGGGATTCGATCACCGTCGCGCCGGCCCTGACGCTGACCGACAAGGAATATCAGATCATGCGCAACGCCTCGATCGCGGTGCTGCGCGAGATCGGGGTGGAAACCGGCGGCTCCAACGTGCAGTTCGCGGTGAATCCGGCGGACGGGCGGCTGGTCGTCATCGAGATGAACCCGCGCGTGTCGCGCTCTTCCGCGCTGGCCTCGAAGGCGACGGGCTTCCCGATCGCCAAGGTCGCGGCGCTGCTGGCGGTCGGCTACACGCTGGACGAGCTTCCGAACGACATCACCAAGACGACGCCGGCCAGCTTCGAGCCGACCATCGACTATGTGGTGACGAAGATCCCGCGTTTCGCCTTCGAGAAGTTCAAGGGCTCGGACTCGACGCTCGGCACCAGCATGAAGTCGGTCGGCGAGGTGATGGCGATCGGCCGTTCCTTCCACGAATCGCTGCAGAAGGCGCTGCGCGGGCTGGAAACCGGCCTCGACGGGCTGGATGAGCCCGAGGAACTGGCGAACGCCTCCAAGGGCGAGATACTGGCGGCGCTCGCCCGGCGGGTGCCGGGCCGGCTGCTGATCGCCGCCCAGGCGCTGCGGGCGGGAATCGTGCCGGGCGAAGTCTCGCGCGTTTCCCATTACGACCCCTGGTTCGTGGCGCGGCTGGCGGAACTGGTCGCCGCCGAGGCCGAGGTGCGGGAAAAGGGGCTGCCGACCGACGCGGCCGGCCTGAAGGCGCTGAAGGCGATGGGCTTTTCGGACGCGCGGCTGGCGAAGCTGTCGGGCGGCAAGGAAGCCGAAGTGCGGGCGCTGCGGCTGAAGCTGGGCGTGCGCCCGGTGATGAAGCGCATCGACACCTGCGGCGCCGAGTTCGAATCGCTGACGCCCTATATGTATTCCACCTATGGCGGCACCGAGTGCGAGGCCGAGCCTTCCACGCGCGAGAAGATCGTCATCCTGGGCGGAGGGCCTAACCGGATCGGTCAGGGGATCGAATTCGACTATTGCTGTTGTCACGCCGCTTTCGCTCTGGAAGAGGTTGGGTTCGAGACCATCATGGTCAATTGCAACCCGGAAACCGTCTCCACCGACTATGACACCTCGGACCGGCTCTACTTCGAGCCGCTGACCGCCGAGGATGTGCTGGAACTGCTGCATGTCGAGCAGCAGGCGGGCACCTTGAAGGGCGTGATCGTGCAGTTCGGCGGGCAGACGCCGCTGAAGCTGGCGCGGGCGCTGGAAGCGGCTGGAATCCCGATCCTCGGCACCTCGCCGGACGCCATCGACCTCGCCGAAGACCGCGAGCGGTTCGCGGCGCTGGTCGAGGAACTGGGGCTGAAGCAGCCGGCCGGCGGCATCGCCCGCAGCGGGGAAGAAGCGGTCGCCGTGGCCGAGCGCATCGGCTACCCGGTGCTGATGCGGCCTTCCTATGTGCTGGGCGGGCGGGCGATGGAGATCGTCGAGACCACCGCCAGCCTGGAGACCTATATCGAGACGGCGGTGAAGGTGTCGGGCGACAGCCCGGTGCTGATCGACCGCTATCTGCGCGACGCCATCGAAGTGGATGTGGACGCGCTGGCCGATGGCGCCATCGTGCATGTGGCGGGCGTGATGCAGCATATCGAGGAAGCCGGTGTGCACTCAGGCGATTCCGCCTGTTCTTTGCCGCCTTACAGCCTCTCCGCTGACATCATCGCCGAAATCAAGCGGCAGGCCGGGGTGCTGGCGACGGCGCTTGGTGTGCGCGGGCTGATGAACGTGCAGTTCGCGGTAAAGGATGGTGAGGTTTACCTGATCGAGGTGAACCCGCGCGCCAGCCGCACCGTGCCCTTTGTCGCCAAGGCGCAAGGCCGCCCCTATGCGAAGATCGCCGCGCGGGTGATGGCGGGCGAGGCGCTCACCGGCTTCGAGCTGGAACCGAAGTCGACCGGGCATATCGCCGTGAAGGAAGCCGTCTTCCCCTTCGCCCGCTTCCCGGGCACCGACCCGGTGCTGAGCCCGGAAATGAAATCCACCGGCGAAGTGATGGGGATCGACAGCGACTTCGCCATGGCCTTCGCCAAGGCCCAGCTGGCCGCCGGCACCGTGCTGCCGATGGAAGGCCGGGTGTTCATTTCGGTGAAGGACAGCGACAAGCCCTATATCCTGGAAGCCGCGCGCGACCTGCACGGCATGGGATTCGATCTGGTCGCCACGCGCGGCACCGCGCAATGGCTGGGGGAGCATGGCGTCTGCGTCTCCGTCATCAACAAGGTGCTGGAAGGCCAGCCGCACATCGTGGATGCGATCACCGATGGCGGCATCGCCATGATCTTCAACACCACCGAAGGCGTGCAGAGCCTGAAGGATTCGGAATCGATCCGCATGGCCGCCTGGAACCGCAAGGTGCCGATCTTCACCACCGCGGCGGCCTCCGTCGCCTCGGTGAAGGCGATCGCGGCGCTGAAGGCCCGGCCGATGGAGGTGACCCCGCTTCAGGCACATCACGCCGCCTGAGGCGGGGTGGGTTGATTTCTCGCACTTGCGAAAATGTAGGCCGACATTTACAATCGCTGTCCGATCCACCCCCCTCCCGACTGGTTTCGACCCATGAACGACGGCGGAATGACCGCCGGGGTAGAGATTTTTCGGGCAAATGACGACCGTGAAAGGTTCAGAACGAGCCATGGCAACGATGGATAAGGTTCCGATGCTGGCCGAGGGCCATGAGATGCTCCAGCGGCAGCTCAAGCATCTGAAAGAGGTGGAGCGCCCCGAGAATGTCGAGGCGATCGAGGAAGCGCGCGCGCACGGCGATCTTTCCGAAAACGCCGAATATCACGCCGCCAAGGAGCGGCAGGGCCATATCGAGGCGCAGATCGCCGAGTTCGAGGACAAGCTCGCCCGTGCCGTGGTGATCGACCCCACCACGCTTTCGGGCGACAAGGTGGTGTTCGGCGCCACCGTCCGCCTGCTGGACGAGGACGACAAGCCCATCACCTACCAGATCGTCGGCGAGCTGGAGGCCGACGCCAAGCGCGGCCGCATCAGCCACAATTCCCCGGTCGGCCGGGCGCTGATCGGCCGGCTGAAGGGAGAGGAAGTGGAAGTGGTGACGCCGTCGGGCGACCGCAGCTACCTCATCGACCTGGTCGAATTCCGCTAGGTGGGGCCGGAGGGAGCGGTGAAGCCGTTCCGCCCCCCCACCGCGCACGCCACGCGGGCGATCCTGATCGTCTGCGTCGGCCTGCAGCTGCTGGCGCTGCTGATGGGCAGCGCCTTCGACCATAAGCTGCTGCTGACCGCCGGGCTGGTGCCGGCGCGCCTCACCGGGGAAGTGATCGGCCTCGAAGGCGCGCTTCCGGCGCCGCTGACGCTTTTCACCCATATCTTCCTGCACGGCGGTCTGGTGCATCTGGCGATGAACATGGTGTTCCTGGCCTGGGTCGGCCGGCAGGTGGAGTGGCTGATCGGGCCGGTGCGCCTGCTGCTGCTGTTCCTGCTGGGCGGGGTGGCCGGCGGGCTGACGCAGGTGGCGATGACCCCGGCCTCGGTGGTGCCGGTGGTGGGGGCGTCGGGCGCGATCTCCGCCGTGTTTGCGACCTATGCGCTGCTCTTCGCCCAGTCCGGCGAGCGGCCGGGGCGGTTCCTGGGCATCCGGCTTTCCGGCGAGACCATCCGCGCGCTGCGCTACGCCGCGCTCTGGATCGGCCTGCAACTGCTGACGGCGGTGGCCTTCAACCTGCCCGGCACCGGCGGAATCGCCATCTGGAGCCACATCGGCGGCTTCGTCGTCGGCCTGCTGTTCGGCCTGCCCTATGTCCGGCGGCGGGAAGGCGACGCGGGCGATTGACCTCGCCGGATCGGAGGTTCCGCCGCATGGGTGAAGACCGTTCGGAAGGCTGGGACGGCGTCGCCGAGCAGTTCATGGCCGTCCGCACTGGCACCGGCGCAACGCTGGTGCGCGACTGGGCGCGGGCCAATCTGCCGCCCTCGAGCGCTATCGTCGATGTCGGCTGCGGTTCGGGGATGCCGATCGCGCAGGTGCTGGCCGAGGACGGATTCGCCGTCTTCGGAATCGACGCTTCGCCGCTGCTGATCGCGGCCTTCCGCCGCCGCTTTCCCCATCTCGAAGCCGCCTGCGAACCGGCTGAGGACAGCCCTTTCTTCCACCGCAGCTTCGCCGGGGCCGTTTCGATCGGCCTGCTGTTCCTGCTGCCCGAGGAGCGGCAGCGGGCAATCCTGGGCAGGGTGGCGGATGCCCTGGAACCGGGAGGGCGGTTCCTGTTCAGTTCCCCGGCCCAACCCTGCGAATGGCGGGACAGCCTGACCGGCCGGCTGTCGCGCTCGCCGGGCCGGCCGGTCTATGCGCAATGGCTGGAGGCGTCCGGCCTGCACCTCTCGGGCTGTCACCTCGACGAGGGCGGAAACCATTATTTCCATGCGGTGAAGCCACTTTAGCCGCATCCTGGCTGCTCATGCAAATGAACAAATGAAAGGTAATTTTGCGGTTTGCGGACCCACGCGGCGAACGGCGGTTCCGGTGGGAAGCGGCGGCTATGTAACTCCCTCGTCACCCCGGGCTTGACCCGGGGTCCAGCTTTTCGGCTGGCGCCGCGGGTGAGGAAGAAAGCTGGACCCCGGGTCAAGCCCGGGGTGACAGGGTTGGAGGGGTGACGGGTGTTGGGGATGTCCGGTGTCAGGTCGGCGACCGCACAATCGCTGTCGGTTTGTAAACTGCATGATCGCCAATGAAAAACCCCTCCCCCGGGCAAGGGGAGGGGTTCGCGCAATCGCGAAAACAGGCGAAGGGGCGGAACCCTTCGCGCGTCAGTTGCCGCTGGCGCCCATCGCCTTATCGAGATTGTCGACGATGGCCTGGAAGAACATCTCGGTGGTCATCCACGCCTGCTCCGGGCCGATCAGAAGGGCGAGATCCTTCGTCATCTTGCCTTCTTCCACGGTCTCGATGCAGACGCGCTCCAGCGTCTCGGCGAACTTGGTGACTTCCGGCGTTCCGTCCAGCTTGCCGCGGTGCTTCAGGCCGCCCGTCCAGGCGAAGATGCTGGCGATCGGATTGGTGCTGGTCTGCTTGCCCTGCTGGTGCTGGCGGTAGTGGCGGGTGACGGTGCCGTGCGCCGCTTCCGCTTCCACCGTCTTGCCGTCCGGAGTCATCAGCACCGAGGTCATGAGGCCAAGCGAGCCGAAGCCCTGCGCCACCATGTCGGACTGCACGTCGCCGTCGTAATTCTTGCAGGCCCAGATGAACTTGCCGCTCCACTTCAGCGCCGAGGCGACGAGGTCGTCGATCAGGCGGTGCTCGTAGACGATTCCCAGCTTCTGATACTGGGCCTTGAACTCCTTGTCGTAAATCTCCTGGAACAGGTCCTTGAAGCGGCCGTCATAGGCCTTCAGGATGGTGTTCTTGGTGGAGAGATAGACCGGCCACTCGCGCGAGATGCCATAGTTCAGGCAGGCGCGGGCGAAGTCGCGGATCGAATCGTCGAGATTGTACATCCCCATGGCGACGCCGGAGGACGGGAACTGGAACACTTCATGCTCCAGCTCCTGCTTGCCGTCCTCGCTCACCCACTTCATCGTCAGCTTGCCGGCGCCCGGCACCAGGAAGTCGGTGGCGCGATACTGGTCGCCGAAGGCGTGGCGGCCGACGACGATCGGGTCGGTCCAGCCGGGGATCAGCCTGGGCACGTTGGAAATCACGATCGGTTCGCGGAAGACGACTCCGCCCAGGATGTTGCGGATGGTGCCGTTCGGGCTCTTCCACATCTTCTTCAGGCCGAATTCCTCCACCCGCGCCTCGTCGGGGGTGATGGTGGCGCATTTCACGCCCACGCCATGTTCCTTGATGGCGTTCGCGGCGTCGACCGTGATCCTGTCGTCGGTGCGGTCGCGCTCCTCGATTCCGAGGTCGTAATAGCGCAGGTCCACGTCGAGATAGGGCAGGATCAGCTTCTCGCGGATCCACTGCCAGATGATTCGGGTCATTTCGTCGCCGTCAAGCTCGACGACCGGGCCCTTCACCTTGATCTTGCTCATGCCACCTCGAAAATCTGCTGTTGTCCGATGCGGCATGTCCTTAGGGGTGCGGAAGGAGCGCGGCAAGCGCATCGGTGCCATTCACGCATTCGACGAAGGTCAGGATGTCGGGGCCGGCGAAACCTTCCGCCACCGCGTGGCGCAGCAGGTGCAGGAACGGCGCCCAGAAATCGCCGTCGCCCATCAGCCAAACTGGCTTGGCGTGCAGGCGCAGGCTGCGCCAGCTCAGCACCTCGATCAGCTCGTCCAGGGTGCCGAGGCCGCCGGGCAATGCCAGAACCGCGTCGGCATGCTCGAACATCAGCGCCTTGCGGGCGTGCAGGCTGTCGGTGACGATCATCTGTTCGCACAGAGGCTCGGCCACTTCCCAGTCCTTCAGGAAGCGCGGGATGATTCCCTCCACCTCGCCGCCGGCGGCGATCGCCGCGCGCCCCGCCTCTCCCATCAGTCCGCGCGCGCCGCCGCCATAGACGAGCGCCACGCCCCTTTGCGCCAGCAGCCTGCCGATTCCGGCGGCCAGCGCCGCATGGCGCGGATCGCGCTCCGTGCGGGAACCGCAGAAGAGGAGAACATGGCGAATCGGCCTGTCGGAAAGGGGAGGGGAAGGCGAATCGAGGGGGTGGCCGGGCATGGGCGCTGCCTACACGCAACCGGGGTGCGCCAACATTGCCCATTGCGGATTTGCGCCGCCGGGGGCTAAAGGCCCGGAAAATCAAATTCAGGGACAGCTCATGGTATCCACGACAGAAGCCCATCCCGGAGCGATTGGGGCCGGAAGGATGGGGGCCGCGGAGGCGGGGCATGAAGTTGACGGCGTTCGCCGGCGCGACTTCATCTATGTGGCGACAGGCGCCTTCGCCGGCGTCGGCGCGGCCGCGGTCGCCTGGCCATTCATCAACCAGATGAACCCTTCGGCCGACGTTCTCGCGCTGGCCTCGGTGGAAGTGGACGTGTCCGCGATCCAGCCCGGCCAGTCGATCAAGACGATCTGGCAGTCGAAGCCGGTGTTCGTCCGCAACCTGACGGCGAAGGAGCAGCAGGAAGCGGACGCGGTGCCTTTGTCGGAACTGCGCGACCCCGAGTCGCTGGCCGACCGCACGCTGGAAGGGCATCGCAACTGGCTGATCACGCTGGGCGTCTGCACCCATCTGGGCTGCATCCCGCTCGGCGCCGCCGAGGGCGAGAACAAGGGCGACTATGGCGGCTATTTCTGCCCCTGCCATGGTTCGCACTACGACACGGCCGCGCGAATCCGCAAAGGCCCGGCGCCCACCAACCTCGTCGTGCCGAACTATATGTTCAAGTCCCCCACTCTCGTCGAGATTGGATGATCCCATGAGTTTCCCCTGGGCCAATCACTACGAACCCAAGCATCCCCTCATGCAATGGGTCGACCAGCGCCTGCCGCTGCCGCGCCTCGTCTACAACGCCGTGGGCGCCGGCTATCCCGTGCCGCGCAACATCAACTACTGGTACAATTTCGGCGTGCTCGCCGGCGTTGCGCTGATGATCCAGATCCTGACCGGGGTGGTGCTGGCCATGCACTATTCCGCGCATGTGACGACCGCCTTCGATTCGGTCGAGCATATCATGCGCAACGTGAATTCGGGCTGGCTCATCCGCTACATGCACGCCAACGGCGCCAGCTTCTTCTTCATCGTCGTCTATGTGCACATCTTCCGCGGCCTCTACTACGGAAGCTACAAGGCGCCGCGCGAAGTGGTCTGGATGCTGGGCGTCGTCATCTTCCTGCTGATGATGGCCACCGCCTTCATGGGCTATGTGCTTCCCTGGGGGCAGATGAGCTTCTGGGGCGCGCAGGTGATCACCTCGCTCTTTTCGGCGATCCCGCTGGTGGGCGAAGCGGTCCGCACCTGGCTGGTGGGCGGCTTTGCGCCCGACAACGCCACGCTCACGCGCTTCTTCTCGCTCCACTATCTGCTGCCCTTCGTGATCCTGGGCGTGGTGATCCTGAAGATCTGGGCGCTGCACATCCCCGGCTCCACCAACCCCACCGGCGTCGACGTGAAGGGGCCGCAGGACACGCTGCCCTTCCACCCCTATTTCACCGCCAAGGATTTCGTCGGCATCTGCGTCTATCTGATGATCTTCGCGGCCTTCGTCTTCTTCATGCCGAACTCGCTCGGCCACCCGGACAATTATATTCCGGCGAACCCGCTTTCGACTCCGGCGCATATCGTGCCCGAATGGTATTTCTGGCCCTTCTACGCCATCCTGCGCGCCTTCACCGTCAACTTCCTGTGGATCCCGGCGAAGCTCTGGGGCGTGATCGCGATGTTCGCGGCGATCATCCTGCTGTTCTTCCTGCCCTGGCTCGACAGCAGCCGGGTGAAGTCCACCAGCTATCGCCCGATGTACCGCATCTGGTTCTGGGTGCTGGTGGTCGACGTGCTGATCCTCGCCTGGATGGGCGGCGCGCCGGCGGAAGAGCCCTATGTGCGGATCAGCCAGATCGCCTCCGCCTATTATTTCGCCCACTTCCTGATCGTCCTGCCGCTGCTCTCCTGGTTCGAGAAGCCGCTGCCGCTGCCCAACAGCATCGCCGAAAGCGTGCTGGCGAAATCCGGGCACAGGGATGATTCGACTGCACCCGCTGCCGGGGCCGGCCATGCCGGCGCCGCCGCGGCGCCTGCTGAATAAGGGGTCCGTCACATGGTTCGTTTCCTCGGCTTCGGTGCCGGACTCATCTTCGTCATCGCGCTCCTGGTGGGCGCGCTGATGCCGCGCGAGGCGGCGGTCGAAGATCCCATCAAGAAGATCCACCTCTATCCGGAAGCGGCCCGCTGGCAGCAGGATGGCCCGCTCGGCATGGGCGTGTTCGGCACCTACGACCGGGCGCAGCTGCAGCGCGGCTTCCAAGTCTACAAGGAAGTCTGCTCGGCCTGCCACGGGCTGGAGCGGATCGCCTTCCGCAACCTCGGCGCGCTCGGCTTTTCCGAAGCGGAGGTGAAGGCGCTGGCGAAGGCGAGGGAAGTCCCCTCGCTCGACCCGCAGACGGGCGAACCCTCCACCCGGCCGGCGCTTCCCTCCGACCATTGGCCGAGCCCCTATCCGAACGAAGTCGCCGCGCGCGCCGCGAACAACAACGCGCTTCCGCCGGATCTCAGCCTCATCATCAAGGCGCGTCCGGACGGCAAGCGTTACGTCCACTCGCTGCTGACCGGCTATGACAAGCCGGTGCCGCAGGGCTTCGAAATCACCGAGGGGCTGCACTTCAACCCCTATTTCCACTCCGTCGCCATCGCCATGGCGAGGCCGCTGAACGACGAGCAGGTGACCTATGCCGACGGCACCAAGGCGACGGTCGACCAGATGTCGATGGATGTGACGGCCTTCCTGCACTGGGCTTCCGAGCCCGAGCTGGAGCGCCGCCGGCAGATCGGCGTCGCCACGCTGATCTTCCTCGGCATCCTGACGGTTCTAGCGTGGCTCACCTATCGCAAGGTCTGGGCCGGCGTCGCCCACTGAGGCGCGGTCCAGGAGATGACGGAAGGGCGGGGGAAACCCCGCCCTTTTCTTTTGTCCGCCGCTGCGGACGAGGAGGCTTGCCCCAAAATGGGCTATTGCCGCTTGACCGCCGCCCCGTTTCGCCATTGGGATCGGGGGCCTTCAACAGGGAGCATCGGCATGCAACGCACATTGATCGCACTGGCTTTTCTGACCTCCGCCCCGGCCTTCGCCCAGACCGCCGCCGATTCGGTTCCGCCACCGGCGACCCCGGCGCCGGCCGTTGCGCCGGCCCCCGCCCCGATCCCGGAGGATCGCCGCGCCGCCGTCACCCAGATCTGCATGGCGGAAGCCAAGGCGCGGGCGGAGAAGCTCGGCGCCACCGACCTGACCTTGCGCAAGGTGGAGGACACCGACCTGAAGAGCGGCGGTTACGCGACGATGCGCGCCTCGGTGAATCTGGTCACCACCGATTCCAAGGGCAAGGTGAAGACGCAGAAGAAAAAGTTCGGCTGCCAGACCCGCGACAATGTCGTGGTCGGCTTCGATTATGACGGCTGAGCGCTGATCCCTTGACCGGCGGGCTGGCGCCGGCCCGCCGGCTTCCCTAGATGCGGCGGATGGCAGAGCAATCGACGCTATCCGGCCGCCTCGCCCGTTTCGCGAAGGTCGGCGCAAATCTGGGCGGCTTCGCCGCCAGCGCCGCCGTCGCGCGCGCCGGCGGGCGGGCGCTCGACGATCCGAAGAACGCCGCCGAGCTGAAACGGGTGCTGGGGGAATTGAAGGGGCCGCTGATGAAGCTGGCCCAGATGCTGGGCAATCTGCCGGACGCGGTGCCGCCGGAGTTCGCGAAGCAGCTTTCCGAATTGCAGGCGAACGCGCCGCCGATGGGGCAGGGCTTCGTGCGCCGCCGCATGGCCGGCGAACTGGGGCCGGACTGGCGCCAGCGCTTCGTCGATTTCACCCCGGATGCGGTTTCCGCCGCCTCGCTGGGGCAGGTGCACAAGGCGACGCTGGCTTCCGGCGAAACACTGGCGGTGAAGCTGCAATACCCCGACATGGCCTCGGCGGTCGAAGCCGACCTCGGGCAGCTCGATCTGATGCTGTCGCTGTTCCGCCGGGTGGACGGCGCCATCGACACCGCCGAGATTCGCGCGGAACTGGCGGCGCGCCTGCGCGAGGAGCTGGATTACGACCGGGAGCTGAAGCATCTGCTGCTCTACCGGCAGATGCTGGCGGGCGAGCCCTATGTCCGCGTGCCGAAGCCTTCGCCCGAGCTTTCGACTCCGCGCCTGCTGACGATGGAATGGCTGGACGGAACGCGCCTCCTCGACTGGAAGGACAGCCCGGCCGAAGTCCGCAACCGTATCGCCGAGGCGCTTTTCCTGGCCTGGTATCGCCCTTTCTACCGGGTGGGGGTGATCCATGGCGACCCGCATCTGGGCAATTACAGCGTCGCCGAGGCCAGCGCCGCGGGGGCGGTCGTCAACCTCATGGACTTCGGCTGCGTCCGCATCTTCCCGCCGCGCTTCATCGAGGGGGTGAACCAGCTCTACCGCGCCATCGAGAGCGACGATGAGGCGCGCGCCGCCCACGCCTTCGAGCTGTGGGGCTTCAAGGGCCTCACACGGGAGATTCGCGATGTGCTGCTGCTGTGGGCCAGATTCCTTTACGGCCCGCTGCTCGACGACCGGGTTCGCCCCATCGACCTCGACGGCCGGCCGGGCGAATATGGCCGCGAGACGGCGCGGCGCGTGCACCAGGAACTGAAGAAGCTGGGCAGCGTGACGATTCCCGCCGAATTCGTCTTCATGGACCGGGCGGCGATCGGATTGGGCGGGGTTTTCATCCAGTTGGGGGCGGAGCTGAACTGGCATCGCCTGTTTCACGAACTGATGGCCGACTTCGAGGTGGAAGCGGTCGCCGCGCGGCAGACGGAGGCGCTTTCGCAGGCAGGGCTTCAAGGGCGCGAAGCGATTCTGCACCCGCAAGGCGATAATTGACCTGGAGTGCAAAATTAAACGCTATACGGGATTGCCATTTCGTGACATAGGCGGCTAAACGCCGCAACCACTGTCTGAAAGAGGGAAAGACATGGCCGAGACGGAACATGGAAGTTGGGAGGAAGCCCCGCGCGAGAATGAGCGGGTCTATTCGGGATTTCTGGGGCTCGCGAAATGGGCCACGATCCTGATTTCGATCGTCCTCATCCTGATGGCCATCTTCCTCGTCTGAATTTTCGCCTTTGATGGGCCTGTAACGGGGGTGCCCGAATGAAGATTGCTGTGCTGGCCGAAACGGCCGCAGGGGAGAAGCGTGTCGCCGCTACCCCGGAAACTGTTCGGAAATATCTGGGGCTTGGGGCCACCGTCGCGGTGGAAGCGGGCGCCGGGAAGGGTGCGAATATTCCAGACGCCGCGTTTGCGGAAGCCGGCGCCGCCGTCGGCCCGCGCGCCGAAGTGCTGTCGGGCGCCGGGCTGATCCTCGGCGTGCAGGGGCCGGATGCGGCGGGGCTGCCGTCTGGCGCCTTGCTGGCGGCCAGCCTCAACCCGCACCAGTCGAAGGACCGGCTGGCGAGCTATGCGTCGGCCGGGGTCGAGGCGCTAGCGATGGAGTTCATGCCGCGAATCACCCGCGCGCAGTCGATGGACATCCTGTCGTCGCAGGCGAACCTCGCGGGCTACAAGGCGGTGATCGACGCGGCCGAAGCCTATGGCCGCGCCTTCCCGATGATGATGACGGCGGCCGGCACCATTTCCGCCGCCCGCGCCTTCATCATGGGGGTGGGCGTCGCCGGGCTGCAGGCGATCGCCACCGCGCGGCGGCTGGGCGCGGTGGTCTCCGCCACGGATGTGCGGCTGGCCACCAAGGAGCAGATCCAGTCGCTGGGCGGCAAGCCGGTCTTCATCGAGGATGAGGAAACCAAGGCGGCCGAAACCGCGGGTGGCTATGCGAAGGAAATGTCCGACGCCTACAAGGCGAAGCAGGCGGCACTGGTTTCCGAAACCATCGCCAAGCAGGATATCGTCATCACCACCGCCCTCATTCCCGGCCGGCCGGCGCCGCGCCTGGTGACGGCGGCGCAGGTGGCGACGATGAAGCCGGGTTCGGTGATCGTCGACATGAGCGTGTCGCAGGGCGGCAATGTCGAAGGCTCGAAAGCCGACGAGCGGGTGGTGACGGAGAATGGCGTCATCATCCTCGGCTTCGCCAACTATCCCAGCCGTCTGGCGGCTGACGCCTCGGCGCTGTTCGCCCGCAACCTGCTCACCTTCGTGACCACCTTCTTCGACAAGGAGGCGAAGTCGCTGAAGCTGCCGGACGACGACGAGATCGTGCAGGCGATCCGCGTGACCGCGGGCGGGCAGATCGTCCACCCGGCGCTGAAAGCCTGAGGAGACACGCCATGGATTTCATTTCGATCCTCTCGATCTTCGTCCTGGCCTGTTTCGTCGGCTATTATGTCGTCTGGTCGGTCACGCCGGCGCTGCACACGCCGCTGATGGCGGTCACCAACGCCATTTCCTCCGTCATCATCGTCGGCGCGCTGATCGCCGCCGCCGCCGAAGGCTCCGACTGGGCCAAGTGGCTGGGGCTGGGCGCGGTGGTGCTGGCCAGCATCAACATCTTCGGGGGCTTCGCCGTCACCGAGCGGATGCTCGCCATGTACAAGAAAAAAGAGAAGAAGGGTTAAGGCGGGGCCATGGACCATATCTCCACCACACCGGCCTGGGCGATGTTCGCCTATCTGGTCGCGGGCGTCTGCTTCATCCTGTCGCTGAGGGGGCTTTCCAGCCCGGAAACCAGCCGCGCGGGCAACCGCTACGGCATGCTCGGCATGCTGATCGCCGTCGTCACCACGCTGGCGACGCACAGCCTCGCCAGCGCGCTGGAAATCGCCGTCGCCATCGGCATCGGCGGCGCCATCGGCTGGGTCGTGGCGCAACGAATCGCCATGACGGCGATGCCGCAGCTCGTCGCCGCCTTCCACTCGCTGGTCGGCCTTGCCGCCGTGCTGGTGGCGGCCGCCGCCTTCCTGAACCCCGGCGCCTTCAACCTGCTGGATTCGGGCGGGCAGATCTTCACCGCCTCGCGCGTCGAAATGGCGTTGGGCGCGGCGATCGGCGCCATCACCTTCTCCGGCTCGGTCATCGCCTTCCTGAAGCTGAACGGCAACATGTCGGGCGCGCCGATCCTGCTGCCGGGCCGGCATATCATTAACCTCGGCACGCTCGCCGCCATCGTCGGGCTGGTGATCGCCTTCGCCGTCGCGGTGGAAGCGCCCGCCAACTTCTTCTGGCTGATCCTCGCGCTCAGCTTCCTGATCGGCTTCCTGCTGATCATCCCGATCGGCGGGGCGGACATGCCGGTCGTCGTTTCGATGCTGAACAGCTATTCCGGCTGGGCGGCGGCGGCGATGGGCTTCACGCTGCAGAACACGGCGATGATCATCACCGGGGCGCTGGTCGGCTCGTCGGGGGCGATCCTCTCCTACATCATGTGCAAGGCGATGAACCGCAGCTTCCTGTCGGTGATCGCCGGCGGCTTCGGCGCCGAGGCGGCCGCTGCCGGTGGCGCCGCCCAGACGGATCGACCCTGGAAGCGCGGCTCGGCGGACGACGCGGCCTTCATCATGAAGAATGCCGAGAAGATCATCATCGTGCCCGGCTACGGCATGGCGGTCTCGCAGGCGCAGCACACGCTGCGCGAGATGGCCGACACGCTGAAGAAGGAAGGCGTGGAAGTGAAATACGCCATCCACCCGGTGGCGGGCCGGATGCCGGGGCATATGAACGTCCTGCTGGCCGAAGCCAATGTGCCCTATGACGAAGTGTTCGAGCTGGAGGACATCAACAGCGAGTTCGCGCAGGCCGATGTCGCCTTCGTGATCGGCGCCAACGACGTGACGAACCCGGCGGCGCAGACGGACAAGTCCAGCCCCATCTACGGCATGCCGGTGCTGGAGGTCTGGAAAGCGAAGACCGTGCTGTTCGTGAAGCGCTCAATGGGCGGTGTTGGCTATGCCGGTGTCGACAACGATGTGTTTTACATGGACAACACGATGATGCTGCTGGGCGACGCCAAGAAGATGACGGACGAGATCGTGAAGGCGCTGGCGCACTAGCGAAGGCGGCCGCAGCTGACGCGCAAGCGTCAGCTGCGGACTCGCCGTAGCGACCGGCCGGCACGAAAAAGGGCGGGATATCAATCCCGCCCTTTTTACGTGTCCGACGGCGCGGCTTTGCCGCGCTCTTCCTGTCTTCGCCTGTTTTTTACTTATTTTATCCGCCGGCCGGCCCCTTGAGCCACACCCCGTCCGGCCCTACAGCGCGCCGAACACCCGTCAAGGATGCCGCACCGCATGATCCCCCTCCGCGCCAACGCTCTCCTGCTAGCCGCCGCCCTTTCCCTTGCCGCCCCGGCCCTGCCGCAGGGCGCCAAGACCTCGTCCCCCATCGACATGGACGTGTCGGAGCTGAAGCCGGGCCAGTTCATTTGGAACGGCGACCTCGCCCCCGAAGGGCCGATGACGGTGATCGTGCACCTGCCGACGCAGCGGGCCTATGTCTATCGCAACGGCATCCGCATCGGCGTGACGACGGTCTCCACCGGCAAGAAGGGGCACAAGACGCCGACCGGCATCTTCACCATCCTGCAGAAGAACAAGGACCATAAGTCCAACCTCTACAACAACGCCCCCATGCCCTATATGCAGCGGCTGACCTGGGACGGCATCGCGCTCCACGCCGGGAACCTGCCCGGCTATCCCGCCAGCCATGGCTGCATCCGCATGCCGATGGAATTCTCGAAGAAGCTGTTCGAGGCTTCGTCCATGGGCATGACCGTCGTCGTCACCAACGACCGGGTGACGCCCGAGATCGCCGACACCAACGCCTTCCTCGCCCCCGTCACCGCCAAGGGCGTGCCGGACGACCCGACGCAGCGCCGCCTCGGCAAGGGCGAGGACTGGCGCTGGACTCCGGAGAAATCCCCCGCCGGGCCGGTCACCATCGTGCTCTCCACCGACAATGGCCGGGTTCTCGTCTTCCGCAACGGCGTCGAGATCGGCCGCAGCAAGGTGAAGGTGGAGCCGGGCTTCGAAATCGGCACCCGCGCCCTGCAATATGCCGGAACGGGCGAGGACGGGCAGACGCGCTGGATCTACCTGCCGCTGCCGGGCTACGAGACCGAGAAGCGCCAGGTGGACGAACGGACCGCCGTGCAGGCGATCAGCATCCCCGAGGATTTCAACCGCCTCGTCCGCTCGGTGATCGGGCCGGGCACGACGGTGCTCGCCACCCATGGCGGGATGAAGAGCGGCTCTTCGGGCAGGCAGACGACGGTGATCGCCACCGACGGCTAAGCGGCGGCCTCAGCCGCGCAGGAAGCAGCCGAGCCCGGCCCGCACCACCACGCCGACGGTTTCGGGGTCCAGGTCGCGCTTCAGCAGGTCGTTGAACTGCTGCTGCGTCATCTGCGTCGGCGAGCTTCTGGCGAGCTTCGCCACCCGTTGCAGCGATTTCAACTGGCTGACGCTGAGATCGCGCCCCAAGGGCTCGGCCATGCAGATCGCCATGCTTTCGGGCAAACCGGCATCGAGCAGGGCGGAGCGCACCTGCGCCTGCTTGGTGGTGGCGCAGCCGGAGGCAAGCGCGACAAGCGCCAATGGCAGCAGGAAGCGGATCATTGCGGGACCTCTTGCAGGCGCATTCTCACGCACTCGGCGGAGAGGCGCGCCACGGTGGAAAGCGTTTCGGTGTCGACATTGTCGCGGATGGCTTCCAGAACTTCGCCCACCGGCATCTCCATGACCGGCTGCTCCATCGCCGCGCCGGCGCGCTGCAGCGAGCGGAGCTGGCGGACGGAAAGCTGCCGGCCCGCCCGGCTGGCGAGGCACATGGCGTCGGTCTTGGTGAAGCCCACGTCCAGCAGCGCGCTGTTCACTTCCCGCTGCTTGGCCGCGGTGACGCAGCCTGTCGAAAGGGCCGCGACCGTCAGAAGGGCGCAAATCCTCAACATGTTCATGCGCTTTCGCTTTGCAAATCCATGCTTCGCCCGTAACAGCGGGAGCCGAAATGGACAACTCCGGGCTCCCGCCGATCCACCACTTCCGCCCGCTGCATCTGAAGCTGATGATGTGGCCGTTGAACGCCGCCTGGCGCAGCGGCGCGCTGCCGCCCGCCGACCTCTGCCCGGAACGGCTGCGCGGCCTTGCCGAAAAGGCGACGGGGCTGAGCGAAGACCTGTCGGACAGGGCGCATTTCGAAGCCCAATTGGCCAAACTGCTTCCGGCCCTGCACGGGGAGGCCCGGCTCACGGATTTCGGCCGGCTGGTGGCCCATGGATCCCTGTTGAAGGTGATGAAGGAGCGGCTCTGGTTCGACGCGCTGATGCAGGCGCATCCGGAGATCGACCGGATCGAGCTGGCGCCGCCGATTGTCGTCGTCGGCTCGATGCGATCGGGCACCACGCGCATGCAGCGGCTGCTGGCGAGCGACCCGGCCTTCACCGCGCTTCGCCTCTACGAGGCGCAGTGCCCGGTGCCCGACCCCAGGGGCATAGGATCGGGAGGCTCGCGGCCAGACCCGCGCATCCGGCAGGTGAGGCGGGCGCTGGGGCTGATCCGTTCCATCAACCCCACGGTGTTCGACATCCACCCGACCGGGCCGATGGAAGTGGACGAGGAACTGGGCCTTCTGGACCAGTCGCTTTCCAGCGCAATGATCGAGACGCAGCGGCGGGTGCCCAGCTTCGCCCGCTATTGCGAGACGGCGGACCAGCGCCCCGCCTATCGGCGGCTGCACCGGCTGCTGAAGTTGCGCACCTGGCTGGAAGGGGTGGATCCCGCCCGGCCCTATGTGCTGAAGACGCCGCAGCACATGCAGGACATCGCGGCACTGCACGCGACTTTCCCCCGGTCGCCGCTGATCTTCCTGCACCGCGACCCGGTGCAGCTGGTGGCGTCCGCGGCGAGCCTCGCCTGGAACCATATGGTCGTCCAGTCCGACGAGGTGGACGCCGGCTGGATCGGGCGGGAATGGCTGCACAAGACGAAACACCGGCTGGAGCAGGTGGCGGAAGAACGGCGGCAAATCCCCGCGCACCTGCAATTCGACCTCGCCTTTCAAGAGGTCAACGCCGACTGGCAGGGGGCGATCGCCCGCACCTATGCCTTCCTCGGCCGCGAACTGAGGCCGGAGGCGCTGGCGGCGATGCGGACCTATGTCTCGCGGGCGGCAACCGAACATGGCTATGCCCGCCACCGCTACCGGCTGGAACAGTTCGGGCTTTCGGAAGGCAAGGTGCGCGAAGAATTCGAAGGCATGGAGCCCGCCCGCGCCGCCGCCTGATTCGACGGTTTAAGATTATTCTGGAAAAACCGAGCGAAATCTGAAATGCTGAAGTAGATATTTATAATAATTAACCATATTCTTCATCCGCTAACCTTTAATTGCGGTTCAGTCATAAGGGATGAATTGATATGGAGGGCTCGGCTGAAACTGTGGCCGTGCAACAGGGGAATATATCATGCGTTTCGCAATGCTTGCGGCTGCGGCCGCGATTCTGGCCGCGCCTGCGTCGGCGGCGACCGTCATCGAGTTCAGGAACATCAGCGGAAGCTGGCACAGCCCGATCGCTGGCCAGGGCCTGACCGGCCTCGGCACCGACAGCGTGCGCTGGGGCACCGGCACGAACAACAAGTCCGGCTATGATTTCATTGCCGCGACGGACCCCTCGCTCAGCGTCACGCCGCCGGCGGGCAGCGACGAGGCCATCATCGGCACCTTCCGCCACCTGAATTTCCCGATCAATGCGGGCAGCGGCATCGAAGGCATCAAGCTGAACTTCAACACCGACGTCTATGTCGACGATGTGTTCCTGCAGAACGTCACCTTCGTCTACGACTTCGCGCATTGGGAAACGCCGAACTCGCCGGCTGGCGGCATTTGCGCCGATGGTGGGGGGAACTACACGGGCGTCAACATCAATGGCTGCGCGGACCGGGTGAAGATCAGCTTCAACCGGCAGTCCGAAGGCTTCACGATCGACAATAACGTCTATGCGCTGGATATCGAGGGCTTCCTGCTCGACGGGCAGCCCCTCAGCCAGTTCTGGACGGTTGAGGAGCGGTTGAACGAGGCGCAGATTCGCGGCCGTGTCGTGCTCTACAGCGAAGCGGCCGGCGGCGTGCCGGAACCGGCCACCTGGGCGATGCTGATCGCCGGCTTCGGCCTGGTGGGCGCCGCCGCCCGCCGCCGCCGTTCGGATGTGGCGCGCGCCACCGCCTGATCGACGGGCCTGAAGCGCATGGGGCCGGCGGGCTTGCCCGCCGGCCCCTCAGCGTTTCCGGCGCTTCTTCCGGTCCGTCTGCGGCGGTTCCGGGGCGACGCGGGCCACCTTCATTCCACGCTTTTCCAGCTCTTCCACCAGGCTGCCGCGCCCGGCCAGATGCCCGGCGCCGACCGCCACGAAGATTGGGCCTTCCTCGGCCTTCATCCGCATCTGCAGCCAGTCCGCCCAGCGGATGTTGCGATCCTCCACCAGCAGCCGGCGCAACATGGGCGAACGCTCGAACTCGGCGTTCACGCGCGCGGCGAGCGCATCGGTATCGCCCAGCATCCAGTCGCCGATCATCAGCGTCATGTTCGCCTTGGACCTGGGGAGGGCCTCCAGCGTCGACATCAGCATCATCTGCTGGTCGGCCTCGGGCAGGGAATCGAAGTTGGTGAGCTGCTCTTCCACCGTCTCCAGCGCGCTGATGGGGAGGTTGCGCATCCGCGCGCGCTCGGTCAGCACCGCCTCCACGCCGATGCGCGGGTCGAGGCCATCGGCTTCGGCCTGGAGATTGGCGAGCGTCAGGGTGATGAACCAGGTGTCGTTCCACTCCATCGGCGGGGCGTTCAGCCGGCCGATGGCGGCCTGGAGCGCCGGCTGCCAGCTCGCGGGCACGCGGTCCTTCACCGGCCGCGCCGCCGACAGGCGGGAAAGCCGCATCACCACCGGCGCCAGCGCGGCGGGGGATTCGGGAATCTCCGTCTCCAGCACCAGCCGGGTGGAGCCGTCCAGCGCGCGGGCGACATGCGGCTTGAACCAGTCCACCCCGCGCGGCAGCGTGTGCACCGTGCCGAACAGATAGGCCCGCGATTTGCCCATCTGCACTTCCCACAAAGCAGGCACATAGGGCTTTGGCGGTTCGGTCCTTGCCGCCTGGGCGTTTGCGAGCGCGGGCGCGATCAGCGCCAGCAACAGCAGGAAAAGGCGGGAAAGGGTCAGCTTGCCTTGGGCCAATATCGGTCTTTCACCAGGCGTTTGTAGAGCTTGCCGGTGTCGTGGCGCGGCAAGGACGGATCGAAGTCGACAGAGCGTGGGCATTTGATGTGCGAGAGGTGGGCGCGCGCGAATTCGATCAGCTCGGCTTCCAGCGCCGGCCCGGCGTCGGCCCAGTCGCGCGGCTGCACCACCGCCTTCACCTCCTCGCCCAGTTCCTCGTTCGGAACGCCGATCACCGCCACGTCCGCAACCTTCGGGTGCATGACGAGGATATTCTCCGTCTCCTGCGGATAGACGTTCACCCCGCCCGAGATGATCATGTAGCTGGAGCGGTCGGTGAGGAAGAGATAGCCATCGCTGTCGACATAGCCGATGTCGCCGAAGGTGGCGCCATGCTCGCCCTGCACCTCGGCGGTCTTTTCGGGCGCATTATGGTAGGAAACCGGCGGCCCGCCGTGAAAGTAAACGCGGCCCTCGCGCCCGGACGGCAGCAATTGCCCCTCTTCGCCGAGGATGCGGATTTCGCCCAGCAGGCTTTTCCCGACCGAGCCTTTCTTGCGCAGCCACTCGTCCGACGAAATGGCGGTGAAGCCGCCGCCTTCGGTTGCGGAATAATATTCGTGGATTCGCGGCCCCCACCAGTCGATCATCCGCTCCTTGACGGCGATGGGGCAGGGCGCGGCGGCGTGGATCACCAGCTTCAGGCTGGAAACGTCGTAGCGGCCGCGCACATCGTCGGGCAGCTTCAGCATCTTCACGAACATGGTCGGCACGACCTGGCTGTGGGTCACCCGATAACGTTCCAGCAGGTGCAGATATTGTTCGGCGTCGAAGCGCTCCATCACGATCACCGTGCCGCCGAACTTCTGAACGGCCATGGAATAGCGCAGCGGCGCCGCATGGTAGAGCGGGGCGGGCGACAGATAGATCATCTCCGCCGAGAATTGGTAGAGCGCCCGCACCAGCCCGGCGAGCGTGTCCACCTGGTCGATCGCCCCTTCGGGCATCACCCCCTTCACGCCCTTGGGGCGGCCGGTGGTGCCGCTGGAATAGAGCATGTCCCGCCCGGGGCTTTCGTCGGCGATGCGGGTGGCGGGAAAGCCGGCCAGCGCCGGCTCCAGGGCGAGGAAACCCGGAATCTCGCCGCCGACGCTGTAGCGATGGGCCAACGGCGGCAGCTCCTTCGCGACATTGGCCAGCGAGGCGCCGGCGATCAGCAGCTTCGCGCCGCAGTCCCCGACGATATAGCCGGCCTCCTCCGCCGTCAGCTTGGTGGAGATGCAGGTGAAGATGAGGCCGGCGCGCTGCGCGCCCCAACAGAGCGGCAGATAGTCGATATGGTTTTCCAGGAAGATGGCGATCACGTCGCCGCGCCGCAGCCCGGCGGCGCGATACAGCCGGGCCGCCTGGTTCGAGCGCGCTTCCAGCCCGGCGTAGCTCAGCGTCTCGCCGGAGCCGGCCATGACGATGGCGGGTTTGTCGGGCGTCGCCGCCGCGTGGTGAAATGGGTGCACCTTATCCTCTCCCTCAGGCCGCCGGTCCCTCGATCCTTCCCGGAGGCGATATTGGGAGGATTTGTGGCAGCGCCAAGGCGGGCCGGCAGCCTGCAAAAATCGCGGGCAAGCATCGGCAAGCAAGCGGATGCGCCGGGAATTGGCGCGATCTTGGTAACAAACTGTTAAGACATATTGCAAAGACAGGGGAATTTGAGGAAACTCCTGCCTGCGCCATGAGTCGATTAAAAAAAGACCGATAAAAAACCGGCGCCAAGAAAGAAACAAACAAGCAGAGGGTCGCAAATCCTATGAATCGCAAGGTCGCACGCCGGGTCGCGCTGTTGTCCGCGCTCGTCATCTCCACGCAGGTCGCCGTCCGCACGGAAGCCGCCACCGTCATCCACAGCGACCGCTCCGCCTTCACGGCCGAGCTGGTTTCCAGCTTCACGGATACATATGGGGCGGAACTGGGCTATCCCGGCAGCTTCGGAATCCTCTCGAACGCCGCCATGTCGGCCGTCGTCGGGCAGACCCGCTACCAGTCCACGGGCTTCAACAACCATAATATCGTCGTCAACGGCACCTATTGCGCCGGCTGCAACGGCAGCTTCAAGCTGGACTTCGCCGACACCGGCTACAGCAAGAACGGCGGCGTGTTCGGGGCCGGCCTCGACATCCTCGCCAACGGCAACGGTCTCTACGACGCCCTCGTCACCTTCGCCAACGGCAGCAGCGCGCTCTACGGCCTGTCAGGCGGCGGCTTCTGGGGAATCACCTCCCACCTCGGAATCGCCAGCATCGCCTTCGGGCCGGAGGGCGGTCAGTCGAAGGGCGGTTATTTCCAGATCGACAATCTGTCGATCGGCACCGTCCCCGAGCCTTCCACCTGGCTGCTGCTGATCGCCGGCTTCGGCATGGTGGGCTTCGGCCTGCGCCGCAAGCCGATCGCCGTCACCCTGAGCTGAAACCGGGGCAGCCCTGCCTCTGGCGCCCGCCCCGGAGTCGTCTCCGGGGCGGGCGCCTTTTAATGCAAAAGCCGGGCTAAAAGTGCCTGTGAAGGCTTAATAACCCCGCAGCCCCTTCCCCTTTGTTGCTGCACCCGCTAACCCGCCGTGCCGTGAACAGGCTTCAGAAACCCACCTGCTTTCAGGACATCATCCTGACGCTCCACGCCTATTGGAGCGCGCGCGGCTGCGCGATCCTGCAGCCCTATGACATGGAGATGGGCGCGGGCACCTTCCATCCGGCCACCACGCTGCGCGCGCTCGGCCCGAAGCCGTGGAAGGCCGCCTATGTGCAGCCCAGCCGTCGCCCCTCCGACGGCCGCTACGGCGAGAATCCCAACCGGCTGCAGCATTATTACCAGTATCAGGTGATCCTGAAGCCTTCGCCGGACGATATCCTCGACCAGTATCTGGGCAGCCTGGAAGCGATCGGCATCGACCTTCAGACAAACGACATCCGCTTCGTGGAGGATGATTGGGAAAGCCCGACTCTGGGCGCCTGGGGGCTTGGCTGGGAAGTCTGGTGCAACGGCATGGAAGTCACGCAGTTCACCTATTTCCAGCAGGTGGGCGGCCATGACTGCGCGCCGGTTTCCGGCGAGATCACCTACGGGCTGGAACGGCTGGCGATGTACATATTGGGCGTCGAGAATGTCTACGACCTGCCCTTCAACGACGAGGGGCTGAGCTACGGCGACGTGTTCCTGGAAAACGAGCGCCAGTTCTCCGCCTATAATTTCGAGCAGGCCAACACCGAGGCCCTGTTCGACAGTTTCCGCAAGGCCGCCGACGAGTGCCGGGCGCTGGTGGAAGCCGGGCTGCCGCTGCCGGCCTATGATCAGGCGATCAAGGCCAGCCACGCCTTCAACCTGCTGAACGCGCGCGGGGTGATTTCCGTGGCCGAACGGCAGGCCTATATCGGCCGCGTGCGCGATCTGGTGAAGCTGGTCGCCGACCTCCATGTCGAGAAGGAGACGGCACATGGCTGATTTCCTTCTGGAGCTTTTTTCCGAGGAGATTCCGGCACGGATGCAGCCGGCCGCCGCGCAGCAACTGCGCGAGAAGTTCGAGGCGCTGCTGGCGGACTCCGGGCTTTCGGCCGACGCGCTGGAAACCCATGCCACGCCGCGCCGGCTGGCGCTGATCGCGCGGGGGCTTCCGGCCGCTTCGCAAGCCGTGTCGGAGGAAAGGCGCGGCCCGCGCGCCGATGCGCCGGCGGCGGCGATCGAGGGCTTCCTGAAATCCACCGGCTTGACGCGCGCGCAACTGGAAGAGCGCGAAACCGGCAAGGGCGTATTCCTGTTCGCCAATCTGGCGCGCGAGGGGCGGCCGGCGGCCGAGCTTCTGGCGGCGAAGCTGCCGGCGCTGATCGGCGGCTTCCAATGGCCGAAATCGCAGCGCTGGGGCCGGGCCAGCGTCAGCACCTCCTCCCCGCGCTGGGTGCGGCCGTTGCGCGGCATCGTCGCGCTGTTCGACAAGGATGTCGTGCCGTTCGAGGCGTTGGGGCTGCAATCCGGCCGCGAAACTTTCGGCCACCGCTTCATGGGCGGTGGCAAGCCCCTCTCCATCGACAGCCCGGACAGCTACGCCGGCCAGTTGCACACGGCGCATGTGGTGCTGTCCGCGGGCGAGCGCCGGGCGCTGATCCGCGCAGGCGCCGAAGCGGCGGCGGCCAACGCCGGGCTGCAATTGCGCGTGGATGAAGCGCTGGAGGCGGAGAATGCCGGCCTCACCGAATGGCCGGTGCCGCTGCTCGGCCGCTTCGACCCGGCCTTTCTGGAAGTGCCGCCCGAGATCATCCAGCTTACGATGGCCACCAACCAGAAATATTTCGCCGTGGAAGACGCGGATGGAAAGCTGGCGCCGGGCTTCGTCTGCGTTTCCAACCTGGTCGCGCCGGACGGCGGGCGGACGATCGTCGCCGGCAATGAGCGGGTGCTTTCCGCCCGCTTGTCCGACGCGCGCTTCTTCTGGACGAACGATAAGGCGAAACCGCTGGAAAGCTTCACGGAGAAGCTGAAGGACATCGTCTTCCACGAACAGCTCGGCACCATGGCCGAGAAGGTGGAGCGGGTGGCGAAGCTCGCCCGCTGGCTGGCGACGGAATATTTCCCGAATGTCGACCCGGACATGGTGGAACGCGCCGCCCGGCTGGCGAAGGCGGACCTCACCACCGGCACGGTCGGCGAATTCCCCGAGCTGCAAGGGGTGATCGGCGGCTATCTGGCGGAAGCGCAGGGGGAAAAGCCCGGAATCGTCTCGGCTTTGAAGCAGCATTATTCTGCTTGCCCGGAAGGCTGCGTGCCGGTCGCGGTTGCGCTGGCGGACAGGCTGGACACGCTCGTCAGCTTCTTCGGGGCGGGTATCCGTCCGACGGGCTCGAAGGATCCCTTCGCGCTTCGCCGCGCGGCGCTCGGCGTGCTGGACATGCTGGTGTCGGGCGGGCGCCGCATTGCGCTGAAGCCGGCGCTCGAAGCGGCTGGTGCGAAAGATGCGGACGATCTCATCGCTTTCTTTGCCGACCGGTTGAAGGTGCAGCAGCGCGAGGCCGGGGTTCGCCACGACCTGATCGACGCGGTGCTGGCGTTGGGCGGAGAGGATGATCTCGTCCGCCTGCTGGTGCGGGTGAAGGCGTTGCAGGCCTTCGTCGAGACGGAGGATGGCAGGAACCTGCTCGCCGGCTACCGGCGCGCCGCCAACATCCTGAAGGCCGAGGAAAAGAAGGACGGGAAAAGCCACAGGCTGGACCTCGCCGCGCTGCAATCGCCCTATCTGGACGAGGCCGAGAAAAATCTCGCCCGCCTGTTCGCCCCTTCCGAAGGGGCGGGCGGAATGCAATTGTTCGACGAGGCGGACGCCCTGTTCGGCCGCGAGGATTTCGAAGGGGCGATGAAGCTGCTCGCCACGCTGCGCGAGCCTGTCGACCGCTTTTTCGACGATGTCACCGTGAACGACGCCGATCCCGCCGTTCGCGCGCGTCGCCTTGGCCTGCTCGCGGGGGTCCGCGATGGCATGCACAAGGTTGCAGATTTCTCCAGAATCGAGGGATAAGACCATGCCTGACCGCCTGCTCCTGCCGTTCGGGGGCTCCGCCCCCTCCGCCCACCAGCTCGGCAAGGCGCATCTGGGCGGCAAGGGCGCCAACCTCGCGGAAATGGCCGGGATCGGCTTGCCCGTCCCCCCCGGTTTCGTCATCCCCACCCCGCTTTGCGCGCTCTACTATGATGCCGGCGGCCGCCTGCCAGACGCGCTGAAGGCGAAGCTCGCCGAGGGTCTCGCGCATATCGAGGCGCTGGTCGGCATGGAGTTCGGCTCCGCCACCAACCCGCTTCTCGTCTCCGTGCGCTCCGGCGCGCGGGTGTCGATGCCGGGGATGATGGACACGGTGCTGAACCTCGGTCTCAACGATGTGACGGTGGAGGGGCTCGCCAGCCGCAGCGCCAACCCGCGCTTCGCCTGGGACAGCTACCGCCGCTTCATCCAGATGTATTCGGACGTGGTGCTCGGCCTCGACCATTATCTGTTCGAGGACGCGCTGGAGATCATGAAGGACGATCGCGGCGCCAGCCTCGACACCGACCTGACCGCCGAGGACCTGAAGGCGCTTGTGGGGCAATATCAGGCGATCGTGCTGAAGACCCGCGGCGAGGAATTCCCGCAGGACCCGCTGGAGCAATTGGAAGGCGCGGTGGCCGCCGTCTTCGGCTCCTGGCGGTCGGAACGGGCGGCCGTCTACCGCCGCCTGAACGACATCCCGGAATCCTGGGGCACCGCCGTCACCGTGCAGGCGATGGTGTTCGGCAACATGGGCGAGACGTCGGCGACCGGAGTCGCTTTCACCCGCGACCCGGCGACGGGCGACCGGCGCATCTATGGCGAATATCTCATCAACGCCCAGGGCGAGGATGTGGTGGCGGGGATCCGCACCCCGCATTACCTGACCCTGAGCGCGCGCGAGGCGGCCGGCGCCAGGGGCCAGTCGATGGAAGAGGCGATGCCGGCGGTGTTCGCGGAACTGGCCGAAATGTTCGAGCGGCTGGAAACCCACTACCGCGACTGCCAGGATATCGAGTTCACCGTGCAGGAAGGCAAATTGTGGCTCCTGCAGACCCGCAGCGGCAAGCGCACGGCGAAGGCGGCGCTGAAGATGGCCTGCGACATGGTGGACGAGGGGCTGATCGAGGCCGACGAGGCGGTGCTGCGCGTTGATCCGGCCGTGCTCGACCAGCTTCTGCACCCGACGCTGGACCCGGCGGCGCCGCGCGACATCATCGCCGTCGGCCTGCCGGCATCCCCCGGCGCGGCGTCCGGCGCCATCGTGCTCGACAGCGAGACGGCGGCCGAGCGCGCCGGGCGCGGCGAGGATGTGATCCTGGTGCGGGTCGAGACCTCGCCGGAAGACATCGCCGGGATGCACGCGGCGCGCGGCATCCTGACGGCGCGCGGCGGCATGACCAGCCACGCCGCCGTGGTGGCGCGCGGCATGGGCCGCCCCTGCGTCTCGGGCGCGGGTGGCATCTCCATCGACATGGAGGCGCGCACGCTGAAGATCGGCTCCAAATCGTTCAGGGAAGGCGAGATCGTCACCCTGGACGGCGCCAGCGGCGAAGTGATGCTGGGCCGGGTGGCGACGGTCGAGCCCGAACTGTCCGGCGATTTCGCCCGGCTGATGGGCTGGGCCGACCAGCATCGCCGCATGAAGGTGCGCGCCAACGCCGAGACGCCGGAGGATTGCCGGACGGCGGTGCGCTTCGGCGCCGAAGGCGTCGGCCTCGCCCGCACCGAGCATATGTTCTTCGGCGCCGAGCGGATCGTGCATGTGCGCGCGATGATCCTGTCCGCCGACGAGAGCGGCCGCCGCGCGGCGCTGGAAAAGCTGCTGCCGGCGCAGCGGGCGGACTTCGCCGAGATCTTCCGCATCATGGAGGGCCGGCCGGTCACCATACGCCTGCTGGACCCGCCGCTGCACGAATTCCTGCCGTCGCGCGAAGCGGAAATGGCGGAAGTGGCGGAGGCGACGGGCCTCGCACTCGGCGCCGTGCGCCGCCGGGTGGCGGAGCTGCACGAATCCAACCCGATGCTGGGGCATCGCGGCTGCCGGCTGCTGATCACCTTCCCGGAAATCACCGAGATGCAGGCCCGCGCCATCTTCGAGGCGGCGCTGGAAGCGGGCGGCGGAGTCGAGCCGGAAATCATGGTGCCGCTGGTCGCCACCGCGCGCGAGCTGGAACTTGTGAAGTCGGTGATCGAGCGCACGGCGGCCGAGGTGTTCGCGGAAAAGGGCAAGACCATCCCCTACACCATCGGCACGATGATCGAGCTTCCGCGCGCGGCGCTGCGCGCGGGCGAGATCGCCGAACATGCCGGCTTCTTCAGCTTCGGCACCAACGACCTGACGCAGACGACGCTTGGCATCAGCCGCGACGACGCCGCCCGCTTCCTGGGCGCCTATGTCGACGCCGGCATCTATCCGCGCGACCCGTTCGTCAGCCTGGACACCGATGGAGTCGGCGAACTGATCGGCCTGGCGGCGGAGCGCGGGCGCGGCACGCGCGCGGGCCTGAAGCTGGGCATCTGCGGCGAGCATGGCGGCGATCCGGCCACCATCCAGTTCTGCGAAACGCAGGGGCTGGATTATGTGAGCTGCTCGCCCTGGCGGGTGCCGATCGCCCGGCTGGCGGCGGCGCAGGCCGCGCTCCACAAGGCCTGATCCATGCGCGCGGGCGCAGGGCAGTGAAACCCCGTTTCCATCTTCCGCCAGCCGCGATCATCGGCCGCGAGGAGATGGCGGACGGGGCTTCCATCCGCACGCTGCTGCTGCCGCATGAGGCTCCGCTCGCCAATCTGCTGCTGCTGACCGGGCGCGCCGATTTCCACGAGAAATGGGCGGGCGCCATCCAGGAACTGCACGAGGCGGGCTTCGCCATCGCCGCCTTCGACTGGCGCGGGCAGGGCGGCTCCACCCGGCTGACGCAAAGCGGCGCGGGGCATATCGATAGCTTCGACACCTGGCTGTCCGACCTCGACCGGCTTTCCGGCTGGGCGCTGGGCGCGCTTTCCGGCGACCGCTGGCTGGCGCTGGGGCACAGCATGGGCGGGCATCTGCTGACCCGCTGGCTGGTCGACCCGGCGCGCCGCGCGCTGCCCCTGCGCCGCGCGCTTTCCGGCGCGGTGCTGAGCTCGCCTTTCTACGGGCTGGCCGGGCCGGTCGCGATGCGCGCGGCGGCGATGCGGCTGGCGCCGATCCAGGTGGCGCGCGGGCTGGGCGATCATTTCGCCTGGGGGCAGCGGCCCTATGGGGCGCTGCAGCAGCGGCCGGAGCGGCAGTTCCTGCTGACCGGAAGCCGGGCGCATTTCGAGGATGAGGGGCTTTGGGCAAGCCACAGGCCGGAACTGGCCACGGGCGGCGTCAGCTGGGGCTGGATCAAGGCTTTCGCCGACAGCGAGGCGATATTGGAGGCGCAGCCGATCGAAGAGGTCGAGCTTCCGCTGCTGATGCTGCTGGCGGATCGCGAGCGGCTGGTGGACAACAAGTCGGCGCTGAGGATCGCGGCGCGGCTGCCGCATGTCCGCCACCGGCTGTTCGCGGGGGCGGCGCACGAACTGCTGCGCGAAGCCGACGAGGTGCGGCGAGAGGCGATCAGCAGCGTCGTGCATTTCGCCCGCGAGGTGACGGCCTGAGCCGCTACGATATCGTGATTCTGGGCGCGGGCATCGGCGGCGCCTCGCTGGCCCATGCCCTGCTGCAGCGGGCGCCGCGCCTGAAACTGGCGCTGCTGGAGGCGGAATCCCGGCCAGGCTATCACACCACCGGGCGCTCGGCCGCCTTCTATGCGGAAACCTATGGCGGGCCGGGGGTGCAGCCGCTCAGCTCCGCTTCCAAGGCTTTTCTGCAGCGTCCGCCGGCCGGCTTTTGCGAAACGCCGATCCTCTCGCCCCGCGGGGCGCTGCATATTTGCCGCGCCGGGCAGACTCTGGAGGCGCTGGAAGCCGAGTTCCGCCAGGGCGGAATCGCCTGCGAACATCTGCACGGCGAGGACATCCTGCGCAAGGCGCCCCGGCTGCGCGCGCAATGGGCCGAGGCGGCCATCTGGGAGCCGGGCTGCTCCGATATCGACGTGGCGGGCCTGCACCAATCCTATCTGCGCTCGGCGCGCAGGGCCGGCGCCGATCTGGTGACGGATGCGCGGGCGGCGGCGGTCGCGCAACGTGGCGACTGGCGCATCCTCACCCCGGCCGGGGAGTTCCGCGCCGGGGCGCTGGTGAATGCCGCCGGGGCCTGGGCGGACGAGGTGGCGGCGCTCGCCGGGGTCGCCCCCATCGGCATCGAACCGCTTCGCCGCACCATCCTCGTCGCCGAAGTGCAGCCGGAGGCGCCCACCGGCCTGCCGCTGGTGATCGATTCCGGCGGCTCGCTCTATTTCAAGCCCGACGCCGGGCGGCTGTGGATTTCCCCGCACGACGAAACCCCGGACGTGCCGCGCGACGTGCAGCCGGAGGAGATGGACGTGGCGGTCGCCCTCGACCGCTTCGAACGCATGTGCGACTGGCCGGTCCGCCGCATCCTTTCCAGCTGGGCGGGGCTGCGCAGCTTCGCGCCGGACCGGCTTCCGGTCCTAGGCCCGGACCCGGAGGCGCCCGGCTTCCACTGGTGCGCGGGGCAGGGCGGCTGGGGCATCCAGACGGCGCCCGCCGCCAGCGCCGGCGCGGCGGCGATGCTGCTGGGGGAAGCCCCGCCCGCCGCCTATGCCGGGATCGACGCCGCCCCCTATCTGCCGGCGCGCTTTCGCTGAAGGCGAAAAGCCTTGCGGATTCCGGCCGTTTCATCCGCGCGAAACATGTTCTAACAATCGCCCGGAGCAACAAGCGGAAGCTTGTTCGGCCCACTAGATATGGTAAGGTTTTCGGCCAGATGACCAAGATGTTGAAAGTCGCGCTTCTTTTCTCGGGCACGCTGGCGCTGGTCGCCTGCGATTCGGGCACGTCCACCGCGGCGCCCGCCGCCAAGACGGAGGCGAAGGGGAGCGCGCCCGCCGCGAAGGACTGGACGACGGTCGTGGTCGAGACGCCGGAAGGCGGCTTCCGCATGGGCAACCCGGACGCCAGGGTGAAGCTGGTGGAATTCGCCTCTTTCACCTGCAGCCATTGCCGCGACTTCCACAAGGAAGCCGAAGCGAAGCTGAAGCCCGATTATGTGAAATCGGGGCAGGTTTCCTACGAATATCGGCCCTTCATGCTGAACATCTACGATTTCGCCGCGACGCAACTGGCCACCTGCCAGGGGCCGGAGAAATTCTTCACCTGGGCCGGCGAGCTCTTCAACAACCACGACGCCTGGATCGAGCCCTTCACCAAGCTGACCGAGGCGGACATCACCCCGCTTCGCAACCAGTCGATGGGCAAGCAGGTGCTGGGGCTGGCGACCGCCGGCAAGTTCAACAGCTTCGCCGCCGCCCGGGGCGTGCCGCGCGCCAAGTTCGACGCCTGCCTGTCGGACGAAGCGAAGATCGAGGCGCTGACGAAGCGCCAGCAGGCGGCGATCGACGCCTATCAGATCCAGGGCACGCCCACCTTCGTGCTGAACGGCAAGAAGGTGGAGAACGCCGCGAGCTGGGCGCAACTGCAACCCAAGATCGCCGAAGCCCTGTGATCCCGGCCGGGGCTTCGCGCGCATGAGATTCGCGAAGCTCCGCCTGTCGGGGTTCAAATCCTTCGTCGAGCCGACGGAACTGCACATCCGCGACGGGCTGACCGGAGTCGTCGGCCCGAACGGCTGCGGCAAGTCCAACCTGCTGGAAGCCTTGCGCTGGGTGATGGGCGAAAGCTCGGCCCGGTCGCTCCGGGTGGCGGCCGGCGGCGCGGGGATGGACGATGTGATCTTCGCCGGCACGGCGAAGCGCCCCAGCCGCGATCTCGCCGAAGTGCGGCTGACGCTGGACAATTCGGCGCGGCGGGCGCCGGCCGAATTCAATTCCGACGACAGCCTGGAAGTCTCGCGCGCGATCGTGCGCGGCGAAGGCTCCAGCTATTCGCTGAACGGCCGCGAGGTGCGGCTGAAGGATGTGCAGCTTCTGTTCGCCGACGCGGCGACGGGCGCGCATTCGCCGGCGCTGGTCAGCCAGGGGCGGGTGGCCGCCATCATCAACGCCAAGCCGCAGGAAAGGCGGCAGCTTCTGGAGGAGGCGGCGGGGATTTCCGGCCTGAACGTGCGCCGCCGCGAAGCCGAGCTGCGGCTGCGGGCGGCGGACGCCAATCTGCTGCGGCTGGACGATGTGATGAAGGGCGCGGAAACGCAGGCGGCCGGGCTTCGGCGGCAGGCGAAGTCGGCGGCCCGCTACCGCGAATTGTCGGACCGGATCCGGGCGTCGGAATCGGCGCTGCTGCGCCTGCAATGGGCCGCCGCCGTGGAGGCGCAGCAGGCGGCGGAGCGGGATTTGCAGGCCACGGATGCGGCCCTCGCCGAAGCGGTGAAGGCGGCCGCCCGCGCCGCCACCGCGAAGGCGGACGCCGCCGCCGGCCTGCCGGCGAAACGGCAGGCGGAAGCCAATGTCGCGGCGGTCGTGCAGCGGCTCTCCACCGAGCGCGCGACGCTGGTCGCCGAACGGGCCGGGCTGGTGAAGCGCCTGCAGGATCTGCAGGCGGCGCTGGACAATGCCGGCGCCGACGCCGAGCGGGAGCGCGCCCGCGCCCGCGATTCGGCGGGCACGCAGGCGCGTCTGGCCGAGGAGCTGCAAGGCCAGCGCCAAGCGGAAGCGGAAGCGCAGGCGGCCGTCTGCCCGCAGGCCGAAGAGGTGCGCGCCGCCGAAGCCGCCGCCACCGAGGCGGAGCGGGCGCTGGCGGGCGCGGTGGAAGCGCATGCCGCGCTGGTGGCGGAGGCGCGCAGCGTCCGGGCGCAGGCGGAAGCCGCGCGCGGCCGGGCCGAGCGGCTGCGGGGCGAGCGGCAGCGGCTGGAAGCGGAGCTGGCGCGGCTGAAGGCGAGCGGCTCCGGGGCGACGCTGGACGGGCAATTGGCGGAAGCCGAAGCGGCGCTCGCCGCGCGCATGGCTGAGGCCGAGGCCGCCGCCGGGTCCATCGCCGCCGCCGAGCGCGATGCGCAGGCGGCGCGGCAGGCGGCCGAAGCGGTGGAGCGCGCGCTCTCCGCCGCCCGCGCCGAAGTGGCGAGCCTGGAAGCCGAAGCCGCGGCGCTCGAACGCCTGCGCGGCGCCAAGCAGGCGCAGGCGGCGGCGGGCGCCCGCGCTTCGCTTTCCGCCAACCCCGGTTTCGAAGCGGCGGCCGCGGCCGCGCTCGGCGACGATCTGAACGCCGCCCTGGGGGCGCCGGAAAAGCCCGCGCGCCACTGGTTGCGGATCGGCGTGCAGAAGGGCGACCCCGCCCTGCCGCCCGGCTGCCTGCCGCTGGCGGCGGAAGTGCAGGCGCCCGCCGAACTGGCGCGGCGGCTGGCGCAGGTGGGCGTGGTCGATGCCCCGCCCGACGCCGCGACGCTGGCTGCCCTGCGCCCCGGCCAGCGGCTGGTGGCGCGCAACGGCTGGCTCTGGCGCTGGGACGGTTTCGTGGCGCCGCCCGGCGGGCAGGCGGCAGCGGTCGCCGAAGCGCTGGCGCAGGACAACCGCCGCAAGGAAATCGCCGCGAACCTGCTGGCCCCGCGCGAGCGGCTGAAGGCGGCCGAAGCCGAACTGGCGCAGCAGAAGGCGGCGCTGGCGGACGCGCAGGCCGCCGAACGCAAGGCGCGCGCCACCCGATCCGAAGCCGAACGCGCGCGCGAGCAACTGGCGGGCCGTCTGCAGGGCCTGCGCGCGGCGCAGGCGCAGGCCGCCGCGCGGACCAGCGCGATGGAAGCCTCGATCGAGCGGCTGGCGGCCGAAGGGGCGAGCGCCGCCGAGGAAGCGGAAAGCGCGACCCTTGCCGTCACCCGCCTGCCGGACGCCACGGCCGCCGCCGAGCAGGTGGGCGGCGCGCGGTCGGCGGCGGAAAGGGCGCGGGCGCATCTGGCGCAGGCCCGCGCGCAGGCCGCTTCCACCGAGCGCAGCCTGGCCGAGGCAAGCGCGCGAATCGCCCGCCTCGCGCGCGAGATCGCCGACTGGCAGGCGCGCGACCGCGACGCCGCCTCGGCGGCGGAAGCGCTTTCCGCGCGGGTGGAGAAGCTGGCGGCGGAGCGAACGGCGCTGATCGCCGAGCCGGAAGCGCTGGACGCGCGCCTCAGCCTGCTGGACCGCGAAATCGGCGCTGCCGAGGCGCAGCGATCGAGCGCGGCGGAAGCGGTGATGGCCGCCGAACTGTCGCAGGCGGACCTCGACAAGCAGGCGCGCGCGGCCGAAGCGCAGGTGGCGGACGGCCGCGAAGCCCGCGCCACGCGCGCCGCCCGCGCCGAGCAGTTGCGGGAAAAGGTGGCGGAACTGGTGGCGGAGGCGCGCGAGCGATTCGGCGAGCCGCCGCACAATCTCGAAGCGCCGGCGGAAAGCCAGGCCGATGCACTGGAGCAGATACTGGCGTCGATGCGCGCCGAGCGGGAGCGAATCGGCATCGTCAACCTGCGCGCCGACATCGAACTGGCGGAAATCGAAGCCGCGCTCGCCGAGCAGACGCGCGAGCGGTCGGAACTGGAAACGGCGATCAACCGCCTGCGCGGCTCCATCGGCACACTGAACCGCGAAGGCCGGGCGCGGCTGATGGCCGCCTTCCAGCAGGTGGAGGCGCATTTCCGCGAACTGTTCGTGACTCTGTTCGGCGGCGGCTCCGCCGAGCTTCAGATGATCGAAAGCGACGACCCGCTGGAAGCCGGGCTGGAAATCCGCGCCCAGCCGCCGGGGAAGAAGCTGCAATCCCTCTCCCTGCTGTCGGGCGGGGAGCAGGCGCTGGCGGCGATCGCCCTCATCTTCGCCCTGTTCCGCACCAATCCGGCGCCGATCTGCGTGCTGGACGAGGTGGACGCGCCGCTCGACGACGCCAATGTCGAGCGTTTCACACGGCTTTTGAAGCATATGGCGGAGACGACCGACACCCGCTTCCTTATCGTCACCCACAATGCCGTGACTATGGCAGCCATGCACAGGCTTTATGGCGTGACCATGGGCGAACCGGGCGTTTCGCAGCTGGTTTCCGTGGAGCTGAAGGAAGCGGAGAGGCTGGCCGCGGCCTGATCGGGCATTTCCGGCCTGCAATCCAACGGCTTTCGCAAGCTTGACCTTTGCTGAACCGCAATCTAACGAACCCCCGCTTCGGCGGCCTTGGGGCTGGCGGAGCCCTTGGCGCAATGTCGCCGATGGCTGACCTGTTCGAACGCGAAGGGCCAACCTTTTTGCCTGATCCTGCCGACAAGCGCGACCTCGAAGATCTCGGGGCCCGGCTGGAAGCAGCAAAGGCAAGGCATGAACCCCGCGCGCGGCAGGCGGCCTCGTCGGCCTTGGCCCAGGGCACCCGCCATGCGTTCGAGATCGCGGCGACCACCCTGGTCGGCGGCGGCATCGGCTGGATGCTGGACCGCTGGCTGGAAACGGGGCCATGGATGCTGCTGCTGTTCTTCCTTCTGGGGATTGCGGCGGGCTTCTGGAATCTGTTGAAGGCGGTCGGAAACGAAGCGAAGGCCGTCCGCAAGGCGGCCGACGAGCCGAAGAACGACGATCAGGTTTAGAAAAGCGAGAGCTGAACGGTGGCCAATCCTCTCGAGCAGTTTGCGATCAAGCGCTACGCCGAATTCTCGGTGGCGGGCGCCGACGCCGCGTTCACCAACGCCTCGCTGTTCATGCTGATCGTGCTGGGCCTGACGCTCCTCTTCTTCTGGCTGGGCAGCCGCAACCCGCAACTGGTGCCGGGGCGCTGGCAGGCGGCGCTGGAAGGCGCGACCGGCTTCATTTCGGGAATGGTGGAGGAGAATATCGGGCCGAAGGGCCGCGCCTTCGTTCCCTTCGTCTTCTCGCTGTTCATCTTCGTGCTGGTGGCGAACCTGATCGGGCTTTTCCCCTACAGCTTCACCGTCACCAGCCACATCGTCGTCACCTTCGCCTTCGCCGCGCTGATCTTCCTCATCTGCGTCATCGTCGGCTTCGCGAAGCACGGCCTCCACTTCTTCTCGCTGTTCGTGCCGCAGAACACGCCGATCGTGCTGATGCCGCTGATCGTGCTGATCGAGCTGATCTCCTTCCTGTCGCGGCCGCTCACGCTTTCCATCCGTCTCTTCGCCAACATGACGGCGGGCCACATCCTGCTGAAGGTGTTCGCGGGCTTCGTGATCTCGCTGGCGGCGGCCGGCGGCGCGCTGGCGGCGATCTCGATCCTGCCCTTCTTCATGACCGTGGCCTTCTACGGCCTGGAATTGATCGTGGCGGTGGTGCAGGCCTATGTGTTCGCGCTGCTGACCTGCATTTACCTCAACGATTCCATCAATCTCCACTGAACTTTTTTTCACTGAGTTTCATTCGAAAGGACTGACCAAATGGACGCTGAAGCCGCAAAGTACATCGGTGCCGGTCTCGCAGCCATCGGCATGGGCTTCGCCGCCATCGCCGTCGGCACGCTGTTCGCGCTGTTCCTGCAAGGCGCGCTGCGCAACCCCGCCGCCGCCGACTCGCAGCGCCCGAACCTGATCTTCGGCTTCGCCGTGACCGAAGCGCTTGGCATCTTCGCCTTCCTCGTGGCCCTGCTGCTGCTGTTCGCGGTCTGATCCACGAACACTGAAGGCAGGAGGCTCCGATGCCCCAGTTCGACTTTTCCCAGGCGCTGCCGCAGATCATCTGGCTGGTGCTGGTCTTCGGCATCCTCTACCTCGCGGTGCGCGGGCTCTACCCGCGCGTCGAGAAGGTGGTGGAAAACCGCAAGGCGCGGATCGCGGCGGACCTGCGCGAGGCGGAAGCCGCGCGCGATTCCGCCGAGGCCGCGACCAGCGGCGGCACTACGGCGCTGGCGCAAGCCCGCGCCCATGCGCTGGGCGTGACCGGCAAGGCGCGCGACGAGGCGAATGCCGCGACCCAGCGCAGGCTGGCGGAAATCGACGCGGGGCTGGAAGCCAAGGCGGAAGCGGCCGCCGCGTCGCTGGTGCGGCAGCGCGACACCGCCGTCGCCGAACTGGATGCGGTGGCGGCGGAGGCCGCGGCCGATCTGGTGAAGCGGGTGGCCGGCCTTGACGTCTCCAACGACGAAGCGGCGGAAGCCGTGAAGAAGGCGGCTGCCTGATGGCCGAAACGCAAAATGCCCACAGCAGCTTCGAAGTGGCCGACGTGGCGGAAGTAGCCGATTCGCCCGCCGGGCATCCCGGCACCGTCGCCGACGCCGAACATGCCGCCAACCACGAGACGATCCTGGGGCTGGACAGCTATGCCATCGTCGGCCTGGCTTTCCTCACCTTCCTGGCTATCCTCTGGAAGGCGGGCGCTTTCCGGATGATCAGCGGGGCGCTTGACGGCGCTGCTGAAAAGGTCCGGGCTGATCTGGCGGAGGCCGCGCAACTGAAGGCCGAGGCCGAAGCCATGAAGGCGAAGGCCGCAGCCGAAGCCGCGGAAACCGAAGCGCAGGCGAAGGCCATGCTGGCCGGTGCGGAAACGGAAGCGAAGCGGATCGTCGAACAGGCCGCTGCCGACGCGGAAGTCGCGATCGCCCGGCGGACGAAGCTTGCCGAAGACCGGATCGCCGCTGAAGCCCGTTCGGCCGAAGCGGAATTGCGTGCCCGCGCCGCCGATGTGGCGGTTAAGGCCGCCGAGACGCTGCTGGCGGCTCGTTCCAAGGAGCTGACGGGCTTCACCGACGAAGCCATTGCCGCGCTGGACCGCCGCTGAGGTCGCAAATGGCTGAAAGCGGGGCGCAAAGCGTCACGGTTGCCAGCTACAATATTCGAAAGGCCGTCGGCGCAGACATGCGCCGGCGGCCTTCGCGCATATTGGATGTGCTGGACGAAATCGGCGCCGATATCGTGGTGGTGCAGGAGGCCGACCGGCGCTTCGGCACCCGCGCGGCGGCGGTGGCGCCAGCCGAACTGCAAGAGCGGGGCTGGCGGCATGTGCCGGTGGGGATGACCCCGGCCGCCATCGGCTGGCATGGCAATGCGATACTGGTTTCACCCCGAGTGGAAGTCGAAAGTCACGACAGGCTTCAGCTTCCAGTGCTGGAACCGCGCGGTGCGGTGCTGGCGGGTCTGCGTGTTGGCGGGCGGGCGCTTCGGATCGTCGGCATGCACCTCGACCTCTCGGGCCTTTGGCGCCGGCGGCAGGCCCGCGCCATCCTCGACCGGCTGTCCGACGCCGGCGATACCCCGACGCTACTGATGGGGGACATGAACGAGTGGCGGGCGGCGGCCGGCTGCCTTGCCGATTTCGCAGCCACCCACAAGTTGGTGCTCACCGGCCCCAGCTTTCCCGCGCGCACACCGATCGCCCGGCTGGACCGCATCTTCGCCTCCAACGAACTGGAGATAGAGGACGGCGGCGTGCACCAGAGCCCGCTTTCCAAGGTCGCGTCCGACCATCTGCCGCTATGGGTGCGGGTACGCCTGGGTTAACCCCGGCTGCCCGCCGCGACATGGTGGCGAATCACCTCGTCGATGATGAAGCGCAGGAATTTCTCGGAAAATTCGGGATCGAGGTCGGCCTCGGCGGCCAATTGCCGCAAACGCAGGATCTGCTCCTCCTCCCGCCCCGGATCGGCCGGCGGCAGGCCATGCTCGGCCTTGAAGGCGCCCACCTGCTGCGTGATCTTGAAACGCTCGGCCAGCATATGGATCAGCGCCGCGTCGATATTGTCGATCGAGCGGCGGAAACCCTGCAACATCTGCGTGGCTGGAACGTCCCGCGACATGAAGGCCCTTTCCTTGAGTGCTGCAAAGCCCTAGCGCGGTGCAACCATGACCGCCACCGTCCATCCTATCCGGCCCGATAAGCCCAGCCTGCAGCCGCTGATGTCGCTGGTGGCACCCGGCCTCAACGCCGTCAACCGCGTGATCCTCGACCGGATGCAGAGCCCCGTGGCGCTGATCCCGGAACTGGCGGGGCATCTGATCGCCGGCGGCGGCAAGCGGATGCGGCCGATGCTGACGCTGGGCTGCGCCGCCGCGCTGGAGTATCAGGGCGAGCGCCACCACAAGCTGGCCGCCGCCGTGGAATTCATCCACACCGCGACGCTGCTGCACGACGATGTGGTCGACGGTTCCGACCTCCGGCGCGGGCGCGCCACCGCCAACATCATCTGGGGCAATGAGGCCTCCGTGCTCGTGGGCGACTTCCTGTTCGCCCGCGCCTTCGAGCTGATGGTGGAGGACGGCAGCCTGAAGGCGCTGAAAATCCTCTCCCACGCCTCGGCGGTGATCGCGCAAGGGGAAGTGCAGCAGCTGACCGCCCAGCGGGTCGTGGAAACCGGCGAGGACAGCTATCTGCAGATCATCCAGGCGAAGACGGCGGCGCTGTTCTCGGCCGCCTGCCAGATCGCCGCGGTGGTGGCGGAAAAGGATGAGGGGACGGAAGCCAGCCTCGAATCCTATGGCCGCAACCTCGGAATCGCCTTCCAGCTCGTGGACGACGCGATCGACTATGTGTCCGACGCGGAGACGATGGGGAAAGACATTGGCGACGACTTCCGCGACGGCAAGGTGACCCTGCCGGTGATCCTCGCCTACGCACGTGGCGACGAGGCCGCGCGCAAATTCTGGCAGCACGCCATGACCGGCCGCGCTAATGGCGAGGCGGAGTTGCAGGAAGGCATCGAACGGCTGCACGCCACCGGCGCGATCGCCGACACCATGGCGCGCGCCCGGCTCTATGGCAGCCGCGCCATCGATTCGCTGGCCCGCCTGCCGCAGACGGCCGCGCGCGCTGCCCTTGTCGAGACGGTCGAATTTGCCATCCAGCGCGCCTACTGACCCCATGCCCGACCTGATGGCGACGGGCCTGCCCGTCACCGAGGTTCTGCCCACCCTGCACCAAAGTCTGGCCCACACGTCCAATGCGGTGCTGGTGGCGCCTCCCGGCGCCGGCAAGACGACGCTGGTCGCGCCCTCTTTGCTTGGTGCGCCATGGCTGCGGGGCGGCAGGATTTTCGTGATGCTGCCGCGCCGGCTTGCGGCCCGCGCCGCCGCCGAGCGGATCGCCGGCCTGCTGGGCGAAGCGCCCGGCGAACGGGTGGGCTATCGCACGCGGCTGGAATCGAAGCCCGGAAGCCGGATCGAATGCCTGACCGAGGGGCTGTTCGTGAACCGGCTGATCGCCGACCCCGGGCTGGAGGGTATTGGCGCGCTGCTGTTCGACGAAGTGCATGAGCGCAATCTGGAAGGCGATCTGGGGCTGGCGCTGGCGCTCGACGCGCAGCAGCTTCGCCCCGATCTTCGCATCCTCGCCATGTCGGCGACGCTGGATGGCGGCCGCTTCGCGAAGCTGATGGGCGATGCGCCCGTGCTGCAATCGGACGGCCGCAGCTTTCCGGTCGAAATCCGCCACCTCGGCCGTTCGGAAGCGCGGATCGAGGATCGCATGGCCTCGGCCATTCGCGCGGCGCTGGGGCAAGCGGAGGGGAGCCTGCTCGCCTTCCTGCCCGGCGTCGCGGAGATCGAGCGCACGGCGGAGCGGCTGCAACTGCCCGACGGCGTGGCGCTGCACAAGCTGCACGGGCAGGCCGATCCGGCGGCGCAGCGCGCGGCGCTGAAGCCGGGCGGGCGCAGGGTGGTGCTGGCGACCAGCATCGCCGAAACCTCGCTCACCATCGACGGGGTGACGGTGGTGCTGGATTCCGGCCTCGCCCGCCGCCCGCGCTACGACCGCGCCTCCGGCCTCACCCGGCTGGTGACGGAACGGGTGTCGCAGGCCGCCGCCACCCAGCGCGCTGGGCGCGCCGGGCGGCAGGCGCCGGGCGTGGCGATCCGCTTGTGGGCGGAGGGCGAGACGCGCGGCCTCATCCCCTTCGATCCGCCGGAGATATTGGAAGCCGATCTGGCGCAGCTGCTGCTGCGGCTGGCGGCCTGGGGCGTGCGCGATCCGGGCGATCTGGAATGGCTCGATCCGCCGCCGGCCTCGGCCGTGGCCGCCGCCCGCGCGGACCTGCAGGCGCTGGGAGCCCTCGATGAAGCGGGTGGCCTGACCCCGCATGGCAGGCGGATGGGCGCGCTGCCGGTTTCCCCGCGCATCGCGCATCTGCTGCTGGAAGGCGCGGCGCGCGGGCAGGCGGAGGAAGCCGCCACCCTCGCCCTGCTGCTGGAGGAACGCGGCCTTGGCGGCCCCTCGGCGGACATGGAGGAGCGGCTGCGCCGTTTCGCAACCGAACGTTCCCCCCGCGCCGGCCAGTCCCGCCGGCTGGCCGAGCGCTGGGCCGCTGCCGCCAGCCGCTTGCAGGCGGAGGCAGGCGCCGCGCCCCTGCCGGTGGCGCTGCTGCTGGCCACCGCCTTTCCCGATCGCGTGGCCCGCCGCCGGCGCGCGCCCGGCGCTTCGGATCAGACGGCGGACTATCTGATGGCGAACGGCCGGGGGGTGGCGCTGGACGCTTCCGACCCGCTGGCGAAATCCGAATGGCTGGCGATCGCCGACGCGGGCGGCGCGGGCGCTTCCTCGCGCGTTCGGCTGGCGGCGGCGATCCCGCAAGACGCGCTGCCGGCGTGGCTGGAGGGGCGGACGGCCTTTTCCGAAAGCCTCGCCCCCGATCCGGCCAGCGGCCGCCTCGCCCTGCTGCGCGTGGAAAGGCTTGGCGCCATCGAGGTCGCCCGCCGCCGGGCGGCCGCGACCCCGGAAGCCATGGCGGCGGCGTTGAAGGCGGAAGTGGTGGCGAAGGGCCTGGCCGCGCTTGATTGGCCGGAAGCCGAGCTGGCGTTGCTCGCCCGCCTGCGTTTCGCGTCGGCCAATGGCTGCGAGGGGCTTCCGGACAGCTCGGAGGAAGCCCTGCTGGAAAGCGCCGATCTCTGGCTGCTGCCGCGCCTGCAAGGCGTTTCCCGCCTGTCCGACGCGAAGCTGGAAGGGGCGCTTTCGGCCCTGATCGACTGGCCGGCAGGCCAGTCGCTGGAGCGTTTCGCGCCCGCGCGGTTCCAGAGTCCGGCCGGCACCAGCCATGCGATCGACTATGCGGCGGACGGCGGGCCGGAAGTGGAGGTGCGGGTGCAGGCGGTGTTCGGCCTCGGCGCGCACCCGATGCTGGCGAACGGCCGGGTGCCGCTGACGCTGGCGCTGACCTCGCCGGCGGGGCGGCCGGTGGCGAAGACGCGCGACCTGTCGGGCTTCTGGAAGGGGGCCTGGAAGGATGTGCAGCGCGACATGAAGGGCCGCTACCCCAGGCACCCCTGGCCCGACGATCCGGCGCAGGCGGCGGCCACCGTGCGGACGAAGGCGGCCGATGCGCGGCGCGGCCATTCGGACGGTTGATTTTCCCCCCGCGAAGGGCCTAGGGCATCCTCATGCGCAAGGCACGAATCTATCAGCAGGGCACCCGCGCCACCCAGTCCGGAAAGGCGCGCAGCAACCTCTGGATCCTGGAGGCCGAGCCGTCCGAGGGCAAGCGCCCGGACCCGCTAATGGGCTGGGCGGGCAGCGGCGACACCGACACGCAGGTGGTGCTGTCTTTCCCCTCGCTGGACGCCGCCAGGGCCTACGCCCAGCGCCATGGCCTGGAAGCCGAAGTGGTGCCGACCACGCCGAAGCGGCTGATCCTGCAGAGCTACGCCGAAAACTTTAGGTAAGCCCGGCGCATCTGCGCTAAGGCGGCATGGTCGCGCCTGTAGCTCAGCTGGATAGAGCATCCGCCTTCTAAGCGGAATGTCGCAGGTTCGAGTCCTGCCGGGCGCGCCAACTCCATGTTGCCGACAGATGCCGCTTGTCGAAAGGCGAAGCCGCGTGACAAGGTTTTTCGTCTTAATGACGAGGGCGGTCTGTAACCGAGCGGCACCAAATCCTGGCAACTGGCGTATCTGTTTGCCCCTGCCGCTCATGTCCGGCTTTTCGAGGGCTTATTCTTGCGCGAGCTTCCGTGCGCCCTCGCGTTCAGGCACGGTGACAATGCCTCGACACCGCCGCTGGCTGCTTCCAGCGCCCGCAGGCGCCATATCTGCAGGATAGAAGATACCGGGCCGTTCCTGCATCCAGCGGACCCTTGAAGGTTTGGAGGCTTCGGGACCAGCTTGCCGGAGCGAGGCACAATCAGCGACCGAAGCCCGATAATCCCGGCGGCTCCATGGCACGACGAAGCGCGCTTGCCCTATAAACAGTTTTTCTTTCTCGCGCACCAAACTTCTATCGATACAGTCAGGAAACAGGAACGAGCCGTCCTTTACCCTCAGGCTCCGCGGACCTTGAAGGCAGAAATGCCCCGCGACACCAATGGCTGATGCACACGTAGTCCCAGGCGACAACGTCAGGTCTCGTGTTCCCCCTATCCAAGGATGAACATGATGATTCTTGACTGTAGCTGACGCCCCAAAACCCTATTTGCTGCTATCTTCGCTCTGAACGCCTGACTTGCGCAATTTCGCGAGTCGGCGGAGCGATGCACTATTCCTTTGAAAGGTCTATACCGCGTGGCATTTACGCGAACGCTTCCGCTTGCCTTTACGACAGCGTTGCTTGCGACGTCCTCCATCGCGAGCGCGCAGCAGCCGGGTTCCATTGAGCTTGCCGCTGCCGATTACCCGGCCGATGCAGGCGAATTCGCCGACAGTTCGGGGGATATCCTCGTCACCGCCCGCCGCCGCGAAGAGCGCGCGCAGGATGTGCCGGTCGCCTTCAGCGTCGTCTCGGCGGAGACGCTGTCGCAAACCGGCGCCGTCAACCTGGGGCAGATTTCGCAACTGGTTCCCGCGCTGCAGCTCTTCTCGTTCAACCCGCGCAACACCAATGTGAATATCCGCGGGCTGGGCTCCAACGTGGCGCTGGCCAGCGACGGTTTCGAACAGGGCGTCGGCATATTCATCGACGGCGTCTATTATGGCCGCATCGGCCAGTCGCAGTTCGATCTGGTCGATCTGCAGCAGGTGGAGGTGCTGCGCGGCCCGCAGGGCACGCTCTATGGCAAGAACACGACGGCGGGCGCCATCAACATCACCACCCGCGCGCCCAGCTTCGAGCCGGAAGGCCGGGCGGAAATCACATTGGGCAATTACGGCCGTAAGGAGTGGCGCTTCTCCGCTTCCGGCCCGCTGATCGGGGATGTGGCCGCGCTGCGCCTGAGCGCGGCCTGGAGCAAGCGGGATGGAACGATCCACAACGTCCGCACCGATCGGGACGTGTTCGACCAGGACAATCTCTCGCTGCGCGGCCAACTGCTGTTGCGCCCGGCGGACGCTCTCGAGATCCGGATCATCGGTGACCTTTCGCAATCGCGCACCGAATGCTGCATCAACGTGCTGGTCCAGCAATTCGACAGTTATGACAATGGCGCGGCCATCGCCAACAATTTCGCCCAACGCATTGCCCGTGCCGGCTACACTCCGCTGCCTTTCTCCCCATTCGAACGCCAGGTCGATGCCGATGGCCGCTTTCGCGCCGACATGGACGGCTATGGCGTTTCCGGCCAGGTCGACTGGGATCTGGGCGGTGCAACGCTGACCTCGATCACGGCGGCCCGCTGGTGGGACTGGAATCCCGCCAACGATGGAGACCAGATCGGCCTTCCCGTGCTCACCCTGGCCCAGCAGGTGAACCGCCAGCGACAGTTCAGCCAGGAATTGCGCTTGGGTTCCAACGGCGAACGCGCCATCGACTGGCAGATCGGCCTCTATTATTTCCGGCAGGTGATCCGGGGCTATGGCACCACCGGCTACGGCAGCGCCGCGCCGAACTGGTTCCTGCCCGCCGTTCCCGGCGCCGTTTCCGTCCCGGCCATCAGCGGCTTCGTCGCCGAAAGCTACTCCGACCCCCGCACCTGGAGCTACGCCGGTTTCGGCCAGATCAACTGGTCGCTGACGGAGCGGCTGAAGCTGACAGGCGGGCTGCGCCTCACGCACGAGAAGAAGAGCGGCACCTATTCCCAGTGGCACGCGACGGGCGCCGACCTTGGCCTGCTGCCGCCGGCGCTGGCCGCTGCCGCGCAGGGCATCCGCAACAGCTTCAACCCGGTCGCCAGCGTCGAATCCAGCTTCAGCGACACGAGCGTTTCCGGCCTCGTGAATGCCGCCTATCAGCTTGGCGGCGACGTCATCGTCTATGCCTCCTACCAGCGCGGCGAGAAGTCCGGCGGCCTGAACCTCTCGGTGCTTCCGGCCGGAATCGAGCCGGACGTGAAGCCGGAAACCGTCGACAATTTCGAAATCGGCCTGAAGTCCCAGTTCCTCGATCGCCGCGTGACGCTGAACCTCGCGGCCTATCTCACCGAGGTGCATGACTTCCAGACAACGATCACCGAGCAGGTTCCAAGCTCGGATGTGAACGCCGCTCCAAGCTTCCGCCAGTATATCGCGAACATCCCGCATGTGCGGTCGAAGGGGTTCGAAGCCGACGCGAGCTGGGCGGTGACGGAGCGCATCCGCTTCTCCGGCTCGGTCGCCTACACCGACGCGCGCTACATCGATTATCCGAACGCCCCGTCTCCGGCGGAAACGCTGAACCTGAACCCCATCACGGACCTGTCCGGGGAGCCACTTTCGGGCGTGCCGAAGTGGAGCTGGACGCTCGGCGCCGACGGCAGCCAGCCGGTCGGCTCCATCGGCGGGCGCCTTTCCGAATTCTACGGCAGCGCCGACTGGAACTACCGTTCCAGCTATTACACCAACGTCTCCAACAGCCGCTATTCCCTGGTCGACGGCTATGGCCTGCTCGGCGGGCGGATCGGCATCCGCAGCGAAGACGGCATCCTCGATATCTCGGTCTTCGCCCGCAACCTGCTCGGCAAGGATCATTTCCAGACACTCTCCCCCAACGCCTACGGCGTGGTCACCGCCATCCTCGGTGAACCGCGGACCTGGGGCGTCACCCTGCGCTCGAGGTTCTGACGATGGCCACTATTCCCTTCCTGCCCGGATATGCCGAAAAGCCTTCTTCGCAGCTCCCGGCCGGAAGGCTGGCGGCCCTCTCCTCGCTCGCATGGCCGATGGCGACGGCGGGGCTGCCGCTGGGGGTGCTGCTGCCCGCCATCTACGCCCAGCAATATGGCGTGTCATTGGCTACGCTGGGCTTTCTCTTCCTCGTCTGCCGCATCTGGGATGCCGTGACCGATCCGCTGATCGGCGCCCTTTCCGACCGCACCCGCAGCCGTTTCGGCCGCCGCAAGCCGTGGATCGCCGCCGGCGCGCCGGTTTTCGGCTTCTTCACCTTCCTGCTGTTCTTCCCGCAGGGCGAGGTCACGGCGCTGTCGCTCGGCCTCGCCCTCTTCGCCTTCTACCTCGGCTGGACGATGATCCAGATTCCGTTCGCCGCCTGGACCGGCGAGATTTCGGGCGAATATCACGAGCGCACCCGCGTGCAGACCTTCCTGCACGTCTCGGTCGCCGCGGCGCTCTTCGCCTCGCTGCTGATCCCGACCTTCCTCGACCAGGTCCGCCCCGGCGACAATGCGCTGAAGCTCACCGCCATGGGCAGTTTCGTGCTGCTGAGCCTCGCCATCTCGGTGCCCCTGGCGCTGCGCTCCTTCCCCGAACCCCGGCCCGGCCCCGAAGGCCCGCGCGCGGGCCTTCGGGAGACGCTGCGCGCCGTGGCTTCGGATCGGCTGCTGCTCCGCGTGCTCGCCTCGGATTTCGCCGTGTCGCTGGGGCAGGGCATCCGCGCCTCGCTGATCGTCTTCTACGTCACCTTCGTGATGGGCCGGCCCGAATGGGGCGCCGGGCTCTATCTGCTGCAATTCGCCTTCGGCATCGCCGCCGGCCCGATCTGGCTGAAGATCGGGCGCCGCTACGGCAAGCACCGCACGGCGGTCGCCGGCGAGGTCGCCCAGGTCGTCATCAACCTCGGGCTGCTCGCGGTGACGGCCAACAGCTTCGGCCTGCTGCTCGCGCTCACCATCGCGCAGGGGCTCACGCAGGGCTCGGGCAATCTCATGCTGCGCGCGATCGTGGCCGATGTCGCCGACGCCAAGCGCCTCGAAACCGGCCAGCAGGTGACGGGCCTTTATTTCTCGGTCTTCAGCCTCGCCAACAAGGCCGCGACCGCCGCCGCGATCGGGATAGCCTTCCCGCTGATCGCCTGGCTGGGCTTCGACCCGAAGGTCGCCAACGACCCCGCGGCGCTTGCCGGCCTCGCCGCCGTCTTCGCCCTTGGCCCGGCCATCGCCCACGCCCTCTCCGCCCTCCTGATCTTTCGTTTTCCCTTGGGAGAGCGCGAGCATGCCGAAATCGCCGCGACGCTCGCGCGCAGAGATTCCATCCCCGTCAACCACGGAGCCTGACCATGACCGATCAACGCTATCTGAACGCCGCCGACCCCAGCTCGCCGCTGGAAATCGTCCCCGTAGGCGGCCGAATCGGCGCCGAAGTGCGCGGCCTCAATCTGGCGGATGCCGAAGCCGACGACCTTGTCCAGCCGCTGTGGAAGGCCCTCACCCGGCACAAGGTGCTGTTCTTCCGCGACCAGCATCTGACGGACGACAGCCACGAAGCCTTCGCGGCGGCTTTCGGCGATCCGGTCGCCCATCCCACGGTGCCGGTGGCCAACGGTTCGCGCACCCTGCTCGGCCTGGAATCCCGCGATGGCCATGCGGCTTCCTCCTGGCATACCGATGTCACCTTCGTGGATGCCTTCCCTTCGGCCTCCATCCTGCGCGGCATCGAAATCCCCGAGGCTGGAGGCGACACGCTCTGGGCGAACAGCGCCGCCGCCTATCAAGAACTCCCCGACGCGTTGAAACAGCTCGCGGACACGCTGTGGGCGGTGCACAGCAACGACTATGACTATGCCGCCGTGCTCTCCAGCGTCGATCCGGCAAGGCTTGCCCAGCACAAGGCGGTGTTCGCCTCCACCGTGTATGAAACCGAGCATCCGGTGGTGCATGTCCACCCGCTCACCGGCGAGCGGGCGCTGCTGCTCGGCCATTTCGTCAAGCGCTTCGTCGGCCTTTCCGCCGTCGATTCAGCGGCGCTGCTCACCCTGTTCCAGAACCATGTGACGAGGCCCGAGAACACCGTCCGCTGGCGCTGGCGGGCTGGCGATGTCGCCATCTGGGACAATCGCGCCACCCAGCACCGGGCCATCGCCGATTTCGGCCTGCAGCCCCGCCATCTGCGCCGCGCAACGCTGAACGGCACGCCCGCCGTCTCCATCGACGGCCGCACCAGCCGCGTCTTGAAGCCGGCGCAACCAGAGTTCGCGGTGGCCGCAGAATAGTCAGCCCCGCCCGGGCACAGCCTGCCCCCCGGCGCCGGCGCCGGGGGCGTTTTCCCCTTCCATCGGAGCATCTCATGCGGAAGTTCGCCATTGCCGCCACCGTCGGCTTCACCCTGGGCTTTGCCGCCGTGCCGGCCTTTGCCGGGCAGCCCGCGCCCGCGCCGAAAGCGCGCCCCGATTTCCTGGTGATCATCGCCGACGACCTGGGCTATACCGACATCGGCGCCTTCGGCGGCGAAATCCCCACCCCCAATCTCGACCGGCTGGCATCGGAAGGCGAGCGCTTCACCGATTATCACGTCAATGCCACCTGCTCGCCCACGCGCGCCAGCTTCCTCACCGGGCTCGACCACCACGAAGCCGGGCTCGGCACCATGGCCGAGCTCATCGCCCCCAACCAGCAGGGAAAGCCGGGCCATGAAGGCTATCTCCGCCGCGACGTCGCCACCATCGCCGAACGCCTGGGCGAAGCGGGATATGCCACGCTGCTATCTGGCAAATGGCACCTCGGCCTGACGCCCGAGCAGGATCCGCATGCGCGCGGCTTCCAGCAGAGCTTCGCCCTCCTGCAGGGCGGACATAATCATTTCGGCCTCGGCGCCTCGCAGGACATCAACGTCTTCAACGCCTCCTACCGCGAAAACGGCAGGACGGTGGACAGTCTTCCCGCCAACTTCTTCTCGTCCGACACCTTTGCCGACAAGCTCATCGGCCAGTTGGGCAAGGTGCCCAGGAGTAAGCCGCTCTTCGCCGTCCTCACCTTCACGGCCCCGCATTGGCCGTTGCAGGCCCGCCCCGAGGATATCGCCCGCTTCAAGGGGCGCTACGAGGCCGGTTACGAAGCGCTGCGCAGCGAGCGCCTGGCCCGCCAGAAGCAACTGGGCCTGCTTTCCCCCGCCACGGTCCCGCACGAAATCCAGGGACAGAAATGGGCCGAGCTTTCGCCCGAGGAACAGGCGAAACAGGCCCGGCTGATGGAAATCTATGCGGCGATGGTGCACAATCTCGACGGCAATGTCGGCCGGGTTGTCGCCGAGCTGAAGCGGCAGGGCCGCTACGACAACACCGTTATCCTCTTCTTCTCCGACAATGGCGCCGAGGGCCTGAACGTCTCCGACCTGAAGCTGGGGCCGCTTTCCGACCGGCTGGCGAAGGTGGACAACAGCCTTGCCAATCTCGGCGCGGCCAGCAGCTATGAAAGCTATGGCCCCGGCTGGGCGCAGGCGGCCACCTCGCCGAGCTGGCTCTACAAGGCCTTCCAGACCGAAGGCGGCACCCGTTCGCCGCTGATCCTGAAGGCGCCCGGCTTCACGAAGGGGGGCGGCGTCGCCCGCTGGAACGCCCATGTCACCGATGTCGCGCCCACCATCCTCGATCTCGCGGGGGTGACGGAAAAGCGCGAGGTGGCCGGGCACGCGGTGAAGCCGATCAGCGGCAAGAGCTGGAAAGCCGTGCTCACCGGCAAGGCCGAGGCCGTGCGCGGCCCGGAAGAGGTGATCGGCGGCGAACTGTTCGGTTCCCGCAAGCTGCGGCAGGGCGACTGGAAGATCACCGACATCGGCGACGGCAAGTGGCGGCTGTTCAACCTGGCGCAGGACCCCGGCGAAACCCGCGACCTGGCCGCCGAGCAGCCGGCCCGATTCCAGGCGTTGAAGGATGCATGGGGCAAATGGGCAGCCGAAGTCGGCGTGATCCTTGCCGACCGGCTGCTGCCCCGAAAAGAGCTGGCCACGACGCCCGGCGGGAATTCGAAGTGAGATGACTTCGGCCCGTTGCCGTATCGAGCATCTCGAACGGGGTGCCATCTGCAGAGAGTGAAGCCGCGAAAGTGCCGCGCGGGGGCGGCGCGGCACTTTCGGCGGCCAATGCGGCCTGTAACAGCCGCCCGGATTTCTCCATTGGAGTTGTTGCGAGTCATTTGCAATCAGGCTAACGACTGGCCGCTCCTACGGTCATGCCTACCAATTCCATCGCCTTGTCGCGCCTGCTTCTCGCAGAGCGCACATCCCTCATCAGGCGGATTCGCAGGCTCGTGGGCAGCGAAGGCGCCGAGGATGTGGTGCAGAAGATCTGGCTCAGAATCCAGGCGGTGCGGGATGATCCGCCGATCGACAATCCCAGGGCCTATCTGCGGCGGCTGGCGCACAATGTCGCCGTCGACCATGTGCAGGCGGACAAGCGCCGGCGGGACGTGCATGCGGAAGCGACGGCGCTGCTGCACGAAGGGGTGGAGCAGATATCCGGCGAACGAATCCTTTTGGCCCGCGACGAATTGATGCGGGTGGAGACGGCGATAGCCGCTCTGCCCGCCACCACCCGAAGAATATTCCTGCTGAGCCGGGTGGACGGCATGGCGCAGCGGGAGATCGCGGCGCATGTCGGCGTTTCCCGTCCGACCGTGGAGAAGCATCTGCGCCGCGCTTTCGACGCCGTGACAGCCGCGCTGGAGCGTCAACCGTGATTCTGCGCGCCGGGGGGTTGGCCATAATCCACGCCCAACAGTCTAGGAACGGAAATGCAGCTTTGGCCTGTGTCGGCATGGGAAACGGGATGAAACAGCCTCCAAGCGATCCTGAAGGCGGGCGCGCCGGCATTTCGGGCGAGGCGCGGGACTGGGTTCTGCGCCTCGCATCCGGGGAAATGGATGGCGCGGAAATCGACCGATTCAAGGCGTGGATCGCGGCGAACGAGGCGCATGCCGAGGCCTTTGAGCAGCGGCGCTCGCTCTGGCTGCAACTCGGCGAGCATCCGGAACTGTTCGCGCCTCCGCCAGCCTCCGCGGGGCCGCGCCGGCGGCTGCGGCCGTTCGTTGTCGCAAGGTCGCGGCGCATGGCCGTTGCAGCCTCGGCGCTGGCGGCGGCGTTTCTGGCGCTGCTGGTGGCGCCCGAGGCCATGCTGCGGCTGGAAGCGGACCACCGCACCGCGGCCAATGTGTCCGAATACAGCCTGCCCGACGGCTCGACCGCCTGGCTCGATGCCGGATCGGCGATCCGTGTCGATTTCGGCGCGCGGGAACGCAGGATCAGGCTGCTGCGCGGCAATGCCTTTTTCACCGTGCGCCATGGCGAGGCGCGGCCGTTCCGGGTGCAGGCCCTGCGCGGCACCGTCGAGGATATCGGCACCAGCTTCGAGGTGCGCCATGGCGGCGGCCGTGTCGATGTCGCCGTCACCGAGGGGGCTGTCAGCGTCGAGTCGGAAAGCGGCGGCGATCGTTCTGTTCTGCTGCGCGAAGGGGAAAGCGCAGCTTATGATTCGTCGGGAACCCTGGCCAGGACCAGCGCCCTGGAGCCGAACAGCGTGGCGGCCTGGCGTCGCGGGGAACTGATGATCGACCGCCGGGAACTGCCGGAGGTGATCCGGCAGATCGGCCGTTACCGCAGCGGGCCGACCTGGATATGGGGCGACCTTTCCGCGCGCAGGCCCGTCAGCGGCGCGCTTCGCATCGGCGACGCCGACGCCGCGTTGCGCGATCTTGCCGCCGAACAGGGGCTGAAGATCGTCTGGCTGCCGGGGGGAATAGCCATCGTCCGCCACGGCGACACAGGCATGCGCTAAAAAATCTCGCAAGGGGGTTGGCCAAAATCGGCCCCTCGGCAGTCCTGTCCATGCCCGTTGATGCAAATGCGACGCAACGGCAATAAATTGCGCTCATCCGCTGGGCGCCAGATGGTCAGAGGACAGAGATGAAGATGGTGCCATTCTCCGATGTTCTTGCGCGCAGCGCCCTTCGCCTGGTGCTTCTAGGCAGCGCCAGCGGCCTTTCGCTGGCGCCGGCAGCCGCCTTGGCGCAATCGAGCCAGACCGAGGCGAGGCCGTTCGACATCCCGGCGCAGCCGCTCGCGACCGCGCTTCAGCGCTTCATGCAGCAGTCGGGCCTGCAGCTTTCCTATCCTTCCGATCTCACGGCGGGCGTCAGCTCGCGCGGCGTTTCCGGCTCGATGCCGGCGGTGGAGGCCATCGGCCAGCTGCTGGCCGGAACCGGCCTCACCTACCGCTTCGTCTCGCCGACCGCCGTCACGCTCGAACGCGCGCCAGAGGCGTCGAGCGGCGCCGTCCAACTCGGCACGCTGAGGGTGGAGGGAACGTCCGGCGCGGGCAGCGCGGGGAGCGGCGGCGAGGGCTGGACGGCGGAGACGCCCTTCTTCACGCCCGCCCCCACCGCCCATATCTCGGCCCAGACAATCGAGCGGTTCCGGGGCTCCAGCCCGGCCGACATCTTCCGCGGCACGGCCGGCGTCATGTCCGGCGAGGCGCGCAACTCCGGCAGTTCGATCGACGTCAACATCCGGGGCATGCAGGGCTTCGGCCGGGTCGTCACCACCGTCGACGGCGCCGAGAACGCCGTCACCGTCTATCAGGGCTACCAGGGCGTTTCCAACCGCACCTTCGTCGACCCCGATTTCATCGGCGGGGTCGACATCACCAAGGGCGCCGACATGTCCGCCTGGGGCAGCGCCGGCACCGTTTCCATGCGCACGCTGGACGGCTCGGACATCCTGAAGCCCGGCGAGACATGGGCCGTCCGGGCGCGGGGCAGCGTCACCGGCAACACCTCCAAACCCCATACGGGGGACATGGCCGGCTATGGGCTGGGAACCGCCACCCTCACCGAATCCGCGACCGGGCTCGATCGCCCGTCCTTCCTGAAGCCGACCGACGGATCGTTCAGCTTCGTCGGCGCGGCGAGGCTCGACAGCCTCGAGATCGTCGCCGGCTATGCCTGGCGCAAGCGGGGCAACTACCATGCCGGAAGCAAGGGCGGCGACCGCGTCTGGGCGGATCCGGTCGTCGGGACGAACGGGCGATATGTGAACGACGGTTACACCAACTACCGCCCGGGCGAGGAGGTGCTGAACACCGAGCTCGAAACCCGGTCGTGGCTGGTGAAGGCGACGGCCCAGTTCGACGAGGCGCACAGCTTCCGCCTGGGCTACACCGGCTTCCGCAGCGAAGGCGGCGACATATTGGCGTCGCGCCTGTCGGGCAGCGGCGGCCGGGCGACGCAGGCCGCGCAGACAGCCGGAACCCGCCTCGACACCATCACCGCACGCTATCGCTGGAAGCCCTCCGACAACGATCTCTTCGACCTGACGGCCAATGCCTATTGGAGCTATCTCGAGCTGCGCAACCCCATCCGCGGCGGGCGCAACCGCAAGCCGGAGCAATATGGCCTGCCGGAAGATTTCCGCGTCGGGTCCGACACCGACATGTGGGGGCTGGATGTCGCCAACCTGTCGAAGCTCACCGTCGGCAACGGCCGGCTGGAATTGAGCTACGGCCTTTCCTACCGCGCCGAGGATACGCGGGGCAGCCGCTTCACCGGGCCGCTGGAGGCCTGGAACGTCCCGCGCGACGCCATCCGCCACGAAGCCGCCGGCTTCGCCAAGGGAAGCTACACGCCCGATAATCTCGACTGGCTGACGCTGAACGCGGGCCTGCGCTATTCGCACTATTGGTCGAAGGACCGCTACGATCCCTATGAGGAAAGCCAGGCCAATTTCCGGCCCGTCGGCCTGCGGAAGAATGCGGGCGGCTTCAGCCCGTCTGCGGGGATCACTGCCGCCCCGGTCGAGGGCGTGCAATTCTATCTGAGCTATTCCAGCATGCTGCGGGCGCCCAGCGTGTTCGAATCGGCCAATGCCTTCAACAGCGCCTTCGGCCAGGAAGACCTGATCCCCGAGCGTTCCCGGAACTGGGAGATCGGCGCCAACCTCACCTCGGAAGGCCTGGTCGGCGACGGGGACACCGCGCTCCTGAAGCTCGGCTACTTCAACTGGGACGTGAAGGACTATATCTCCTGGGTGACCGGGATTCCCTACAACCCCGGACGCATTCTGGAGACCATCAACATCCATCGCGCCCGCTTCGCCGGGCTGGAGCTTTCCAGCCACTATGGCATCGGCGGCTTCGCGGCGGATATCTCCGCCAACTATTTCCTCAACGTCGAATATTGCCGGACGAAGGACAGTTGCGAGTCGAAGTCGCTCTACAGCGACTATGCCACCAACCATGTGCAGCCGGAATATACCGTCAGCCTGACGCTGTCGCAGAAGCTGTTGGGCGAACGGCTGACGCTGGGCGGCCGGGCGAACCATGCCGGCCCGCGCGCGATAGGCCATGGCGATGTCACGGGCCAGGGCCTGATGCAGTTCATTGCGCCGATCCGGTGGAAACCGCACACGCTGGTCGATGTGTTCGCCGAATACCGCATTTCCGACAGGATAACCGCCTCCGTCCGAACGGAGAATCTGTTCGACATCTTCTATGTCGATCCGCTCGGCCTCGTCACCCAGCCCGGGCCAGGCCGCACCTTCCATGCCAGCCTCACCGGCACCTTCGGCAGCGGCGGCCGGGAAGGCGGCGCCCCGGAGCCGATCTTCAGCGGCAGCGGGCGGGACGACTGGACCGGCGCCTATGCGGGCTTCCACGCCGGCTACGGCCACGGCCGCTTCCGGGGGACCAGCGGCGTTCTGGTCCCGGGAACGCCGACGGCGGAGCTGATCGCCGCGACGGAATCCGCCGACGTGGCTTTCGATACGCCGGTGATCGGCTTGCAGGCCGGTTACAACCGGCAGTTCGCCGGCGGCTTCGTCGTCGGCTTCGAAGCGGACGTCAGCAAGATCCGCTCCCGCGCCTTGCAGACTTCGATGATGGAGGAAGCCTGGCTGCAGGACCGCAACGATTTCGCCGGCGTGCAGGCCCAGAACAACCATTATCTCGACTGGATGGCGACGCTGCGCGCCCGCGCCGGCGTCGCCGTCGGCCGGCACTGGCTGCTCTACGCCACGGGCGGGGCGGCCTTCACCAACGAGAAGCTCGTGCGCGACCAGTATCGCTACGAGAACGACGGATATGCCAACGGCTATCTCGCCACCCGGCCCTATCGGGTGGAGACGGTGTCGGCGACGCGGCTCGGCTACACGCTGGGCGCCGGCAGCGAATATGCCGTGAACGAGCGCTTCTCGATCAAGGCGGAATATGCCTACAGCAATTTCGGGCGGAAGGATTTCATGTTCCGGGACGCAAGGTCGGGCACGGGCACCGACTGGCAGACGCGGGCGATAGTCGGTTACGAGCAGATGCCGCCCCCGCTTCTGCCCGATCACCCGTTCTGCGAGATCGCGCCCAGTTTGTGCGAACCATATGAGATCCCGATTTACGAGACGACGAACCACCCGGGCACCTCCAGCCTCGCCAACGGCCGCCGGGCTTCGAACAGGCTGGAAATCCATGCCATCAAGATCGGCTTGAACTACCGCTTCTGATGCTTGCAGGCCCCCTTCACCCCCTGACGGCAGAGGGCAAGCCGATGGAGGCCCCCGTGCCCCGCTACAGCGACAGTTCGCTCGACTGGCGCACCCGGGCGCTGGGCGTGTGCGGCACGGCGGGCCTGTTCCTGCTGCTCGCCTTGGCCGCGCTCTTCACCTGGCGCGTGGTGCGGCCTGCCTTCCCGCCGCCCGCGCCGATGGTGGTGAATCTGCTTTCCTTCACCGCCCCGCCCGAACCGGCGCAGGAGGTGCCCGAAGGCCCGCAGCAGCTGGAGCAGAAGGCGCAAAAGCCCGAGAAGCGGGAAGATCGACCCGAACCGCCGGAGATTCTCGTTCCGCAGCCCTCGCCCACCGCCTCGACGGCCGAGCCGCCTGTGGAACAGGCGAAGGCTGCGGATCCGGTGCCGGAAACGACGGCCCCCCGGTCGCTGCCGGCGCCACCGGCAAATCACGCCTCCAGCAACGCCGAAGCGACATGGGAGGCGCTGCTGCTCGCGCATCTGGAGAAATATCGCCGCTATCCCGCCGCCGCCCGCGCCCGACGGGAGCAGGGCGTCGCCCATGTCACCTTCCGCATGGACCGGCAGGGAAGGCTGCTCTCGGCGGCGATTGCCCGCTCCTCCGGGTCCGCGGCCCTCGACCGCGCCGCCCTCGAGACGCTGCGCAGGGCCCAGCCGCTTCCGGCCATTCCCGACGACAAGCCCGATCCGCTGGAACTTTCCGTTCCCGTGGAATTCTTCGTGAGGCGCTGAAGGCCGGACTGGCGGTTTCGGGTCAGGCCCGGCGGGCGAATCCCGCGCATCGGGGCAGGCGCATCGCGGATGCGGCGATGGCCGCCGGTTCGCCCCTCATGCTATGAGGATTGCCCCAGAAGCTCTTCCAGCAGATCCTCTTCCTGGCTGGAGCATATGCCCAGAAACCGGGCTTCCTCGAAGCCGCCGGCGACGACATAGGCATGCGCCATGCTGCTGTCGATATAGAGATACTCGCCCGCCTGCAGCACCACGGGGTCGTAGAATTCCGTATGCACTTCCACCGCGCCTTCCAGCACGAAGATGAATTCCTCGCCACTGTGGCGGTGCAATTCGCCGAACTCCTCCAGGCTCTTGGCGCGCAGGTGCATGACCATGGGGATCATGCGCTTGTGCAGCAGTTCCGTGCAGAGATAGCGATAGTCGTAAACCTCGGTCGAAAGCTCCAGCGTCTGGCTGAAGGGGCCGACGCTGCGCCGCGCCATGCCGGTCGACGGCACCAGCGGCGTGGCGGGGCCGGCGAACAGGCTGGACAGCGGCAGGCCCAGGCTGTGCGCCAGCTGCTGCAGCTTGTCGTAGTTGAGCGAGAGCTTGTCCCGCTCGATCTTCGACAGGGTGGACACGGGAATGCCCACGCGCTCGCTCATTTCCGCGAGCGTCCAGCCATTCTCTCCCCTCAGCCGGCGGACGACGGCGCCCAGCGAAGCCGACGAGGCCCTCGAATCGGCCGGTGCCCGCGATAGTTTTTCCTGTGCTCGCACGATTTTTCCTGAAATGCGCTTTCCTCCCCTTCCTGACAGACGCTTTATCTGATCGGAAAGCCATCCGGGCATATCATTCCCGACACGCGCGCGCAAACCGCAGACCGCGCAACAGATTTCCTTTTTCCGATGTGAAAATTTTCTCTCTTGAATGAGAATTGTCATAATCGGAAAAATGTGCCTAATTAGAAAAATCATCAAAAGGACATCATCAAAAGGACATGGGGGCGTCGTTGACCAATCCGCATCCTCTCGCGCGCAGGGCCTTCCTCGGAGGGCTGGCCGCATCCGCCGCCTTCGCCGCAGGTGCCGCTTCCACCGCCTTCGCGGCAGGCGCCGCCCCGTCCGCCCCGAAGAAAACCGGCCCCTATGCCGACGGAATGAGTTTCCTTCCGGAAAAACCGGAGGATGTCCGCCGCTCCGGCGTCGACCTCTTCATCGCCGATGTTTCGAAGGGGGAAATGGACGTCGATGCCAGGGGCTATAAATTCTACCATCGCAAGTTCGAGCTCTGCGACCGGAGCATCACCGAAGCGGCGGCGCGCATCCGCACCGAATTCAAGGATGTCGACCTCGCGCTTTCGCCCGGGGACATCGGCAACCCCGGCCGAATCGCCGCGGTGTTCCAGTTCCAGGGCTGCGAGCCGATCGCCGACGATCTCTCGCGGATGCAGTATTTCCGCGACAAGGGCCTGCGAATCCTCCAGCTGACGCATAACGAGAGCAACGCCCACGCCACCGCCTACACCGATGAGAAGACGGGCGTCGGCCTCTCCGCCCTGGGGGCGGACGGCGTGCGGGAGATGAACCGCATCGGCCTCGTCCCGGATGTGTCGCACGCGTCCGAGCCGACGGCGCTGGAAACGGTCGCGCTTTCCAAGGCTCCGGTCATCCTGTCGCATGGCGCCTGCCGGGCGCTGCTCAACCATCCGCGCGGCGCCACAGACCGCATGATCAAGGCCGTGGCGGACAGCGGCGGCATCTTCGGCGTCTTCGTGATGAGCTTCTGGCTGACCGACGACCCGGTGCCGCTTCCGGCCCATTATGTCGCGCACATCCGCCACGCCGTGAATGTGGCCGGGCTCGACAATGTGGGGGTCGCCAACGACTATCCGATGGAAGGCCTGTCGGCGGACGGCCACCCCTTCGACAACGCCCGCGACACCGTTCCGAGCTACGGCCCGTGGTGGGAAGGCAATCGCGCCCGCGGCATTCCGGGCTTCGGCCCGACGCCCACCCATGCGGTGATCCCCGAATTCAACAGCATCGAGCGGCTGGCGCGAATCCACCAGGCGCTGCTCGACGGCGGTTTCAAGCCGCGGGAAGCCGACAGGATCATGGGCGCCAACTGGACCCGCTTCTTCAAGGAGAATCTGCGTTGACGCGCTTCATCGGAACCGTCGCCGCCATCTGCCTGCTCGCCGCCGCGCCGGCGCAGGCGGCCGACAGCCGCAGCCTGAACCGGGCCTGGAGCGAGATCGTCAGCCAATATGAGGCGGACCTGAAGGCGCAGGGCGCGGTCGGCTCGGGCATGGCGGTGACGCAGGACGGAAAACCGCTGAAAGCCGCCTATTTCGGGCTGGCGGACAAGGCTTCCGGCCGCGCGGTCGACGCGGACACCATCTACCATTGGGCCTCGATCACCAAGATGTTCACCGCGGTCGCGGTGCTGCAATTGCGCGACCGCGGACTGCTTTCGCTCGACGACCGGGTGATCGACTATCTGCCCGAGTTCAAGCAGGTCCATAACCCTTATGGCAATATGTCGGACATCACGCTCCGGCATCTGATCACCCACAGCTCGGGCCTGCGCGGCTCCACCTTCCCCTGGCGCGGCGACAACGACTGGGCGCCGCACGAGCCGGCGAAATGGTCGCAGGTGGCGGCGATGATGCCCTACACGCAGATCGAGTTCGAGCCGGGCTCGAAGTTCAGCTACTCCAACCCCGGCACCTCGGCCCTGGGGCGGATCGTCGAGGAAGTGACCGGCGACGATATCGAAGTCTATATCACCAAGAACATCCTGATGCCGCTGGGGATGAGCCGCAGCTATTTCGACACGACCCCTTATCATCTGGGCAGATATCGCTCGAACAACTATTATCTGGCGAACGGCGCGCTGAAGGACAATGGTGCCGAAGTCGAAACCGGCGCCACCAACGGCAATGGCGGCCTCAACGGCCCGATATCCGATCTGCTGAAGTTCGCCCATTTCCTGCTGGGCGTGAACGACAATGGCAATTACGCCTCCGTCCTCAGCCGCAAGACGGTGGAGGAAATGCGCCAGCCGCTGCTTTCAGCGCCGGACCCGACGGTGACGAAGCAATGGATGGGGCTTTCCACCTTCATCATCGACGAGGATGTGGGCGGCGGCCGGACGCTGCGCTTCGCCGGGCACACCGGCGGGCAGATGGGCTTCTCCAGCTTCGTCTATATCCAGCCCGAAAGCCGCAGCGCCACGGTGTTCGTGGTGAACACGCGCAACTCGGAAGTGGCGCGGGCCGACACCGCTTTCGCCCGCACCCGCACGGCGCTGTTCCGGCGCTTCTTCCCGCTGCTGGGCAAGTGAAGCCGATGCGGAGCGTTCGCGCATGACCCTGGCCGAGGCGATCGTCGCCTTTTCCGAATGGGTATGGGACCTGCCGCTGGTCGCCCTGCTGACGGGCGGGGGGCTGTTCTTCCTGATCCTCACCCGCTTCCTGCCCTTCCGGCACCTGAACCTCTCGCTGCAGATCCTGGCGGGCCGGCACGACAAGGAAGGCGATCCGGGGCAGATCTCCCACTATCAGGCGCTTTCCGTCTCGCTGGCGGCGACCGTCGGCCTCGGCAGCATTTCCGGAGTCGCGGTGGCGATGGCGATGGGCGGACCGGGCACCATCTTCTGGATGTGGGTGGCGGCGATCGTGGGCATGGCCACCAACTATGTCACCTGCACGCTGGCGGTGATGTATCGCGGCCGGGATTCGCTGGGCGAAGTGCAGGGCGGCCCCATGTATGTGATCACCGAGGGGCTGGGCCGCAAATGGTGGCCGCTGGCGGCGCTTTTCTGCGTGGCGGCCATGTTCGGCTGCCTGCCGATCTTCAACGCCAACCAGCTGGCGCAGGCGATCGAGACGCTGGGGCTGCAGCCGCTGGGTGTGGCCATCGGCGGCGGCACGACGCTGGCGATCGGGCTGGCGCTCGGGGCCTTGACGGCGCTCGTCATCTTCGGCGGGCTGCAGCGGATCAGCCATGTGGCGTCGGCGCTCGTGCCTTCGATGGTGCTGCTCTATTTCCTGGCGGTGGCGGGAATCCTGATCCTGAACGCCGACGCGGTTCCCCGGAACCTCGCCCTCATCTTCACCGACGCCTTCGCGGCAAACTATTACAAGGGCGAGGCGCTGTTCGGCGGCGCGCTGGGCGGGCTGATCGTGCTCGGCGTGCGCCGCGCCTCCTTCTCGAACGAGGCCGGGATCGGCACGGCGGCGCTCGCCTACAGCGCCGCGAAGACCTCGGAGCCGGTGCACGAGGGGCTGGTCGCCATGCTGTCGCCGGCGATCGACACGCTGCTGGTCTGCACGCTGACGGCGCTCGCCATATTGGTGACCGACGCGTGGAAGGCCGAGGGGCTGAACGGCGTGCTGATGACGGCACAGGCCTTTTCGCAGGCCTATCCCGCCTTCGGGGCGCCCCTGCTGCTGCTCTGCGCCGTCACCTTCGGCGTCGCGACCTTGTTCAGCTATTCCTATTTCGGGATGAAATGCTTCGCCTTCCTGTTCGGGGCGCGGCGCAAGAATTTCTACAATCTGTTCTACGTCGCCTCCATCGTGGTCGGGGCCATCTCCACGACTGCGGTGATCGTGGGCTTCGTCGACATCATGTTCGCGCTGATGGCCGTTCCGACGATGCTGTCCGCCATCCTCCTGTCGGGCCGGGCAATGAACGAAACCCGACGCTATTTCAAAGTGTTGCGTTCATGACCCTGGCCAGACTCGACCTTTTTGCCTTCCCCCGCGCGCGGCTTGCGCATCTGCCCACGCCGCTGGAGCCGACGCGGCTGGGCGACGGCGCGGTGCGCATCTGGATGAAGCGGGACGATTGCACCGGCCTCGGCATGGGCGGAAACAAGGTGCGGAAGCTGGAATTCACCCTGGGCGACGCGCTGGAGAACGGCGCCAGCCTGCTGATCACCAGCGGCGCCCGCCATTCCAACCATGTGCGGCAGACGGCCGCCGCCGCCGCAAGGCTGGGGCTGCGCTGCCAGGCGGTGCTGCACGACCCCATCGACCGCCTGACCGATTTCTATGCCGCTTCGGGCAATCTGCTGCTGGACAAGCTGTTCGGCGCGGAAGTGCATCTGGCGGCGGACGCCGAAGCGGCGACCGAGGCGAAGATCGCCGATCTGCTGCGCCAGGCGCATGCGGCGGGCGAGCGGCCTTATGTGGTGCCGCTGGGGGCATCGAACGGCTTCGGCTCGCTCGGCTATGCGCTGTGCGCGGAAGAGATACTGGGGCAGTGCGCGCTTCAGGCGATCCGGCCCACCGCCATCCTGCTGGCGACCGGAAGCGGCGGCACCCATGCCGGGCTTCTGGGCGGGCTGCGGCTTCTGGGCTCGGACCTGCCGGTGATCGGCATTTCCGTCAGCGAGCCGGCCAGCGTCAAGCGCGCGCGAGTCCGCGCCGTGCTGGACGAAATGCTGGCGCTGCTCGCGCCGGCCGTGCCGGTGCCGGACAGCGACATCCTCGTCCTCGACGATTATGTCGGCGACGGCTATGCGCTGCCGACGGCGGCGGCCAATGCCGCGATCCGCAGGCTGGCCGAAAGCGAAGGCCTGCTGCTGGACCCGGTCTACACGGCAAAGGCGATGGCCGGGCTGCTGGACATGGCGGCGGCCGGCCGGCTTTCGGGCGATGTGCTGTTCCTGCACAGCGGCGGCACGCCGGCGCTTTTCGCCTATGCGGACGATTTCCTTTCCCCCACCCGCCTCGAGGAGGCTTTCCCCCTATGCTGAAGACCCTGAAGCCGCCGATGGCGGCCCCTGTCGCATTGCTTGCCGTCCTGCTGGCGGCGACTTCCGCTTATGCCGCCGACTTCAGGGCGGCGGAGAAGGCAGCGGGGGGCCGCTTCGATATTTTCATCGCGGACGCCAGCATCGTCGACGGCAGCGGCAGGCCCGCCTTTCGCGGCGATGTGCTGGTGAAGGGCGACAAGGTCGTCTTCGTCGGCGATGCGCCGGACGCGAAGGTGAAGGCGGCCCGCACCGTGCAGGCCGGCGGTCGCGTGCTGGCGCCGGGCTTCATCGACACCCACACCCATGGCAACGCCCTGAAGGACGATTTCGGCGCCTTCCTCGCCATGGGCGTGACGACGGTGGTGCTGGGCCAGGACGGCCGCAGCGCCAACGCCGATTGGGACGGACAGGAAACCGCGAAGCCGGGCCTGATGGCGGACTGGATGCGCGAGGTCGAAACGCGCGGCCTGCAGGTGAATGTGGTGCCGCTTTCCGGCCATGGCACGCTGCGGCGGCAGGCCGGTATTCCGGATTCCGCCCGCGCCCTCGATCCGGCGCAGCAGGGGCGGTTGAACGCCGCCTTCGCCAGCGACCTGAAGGCGGGCAGCTTCGGCCTTTCGACCGGGCTGGAATATGTGCCCGGCCGCTACGCGGAAACGGGGGAGCTGGTGCCGCTCGCGAAGCTCGTGGCCGAAGCCGACGGAATCATCATCAGCCACATGCGGACGGAAGACGACGGGCTGATCGAAGGCGCGCTGGAAGAGCTGGTTTCCTATGGCGACAAGGCGCGGATACAGGCTTCCCACCTGAAAATCGTCTTCGGCAAGGATGTCGCCGCCGCCGACCGGCTGCTGGCGCTGATCGCCCGCAAGCAGGCCGAGGGCGTGCGCCTTTCGGCGGACGTCTACCCCTACACCGCGGGCTATGGCGGGCTGGGCCTGATCTTCCCGGAATGGGCGCTGCCGCCGGTCGACTATGCGAAGCTCGTCGCCGAGCGCGGGGCGGAACTGCGCGAATATGTGCGGGCGCGGATGCTGAAGCGGGGCGGCCCGGAAGCCTTGCTGTTCGGGTCCGAGTCCTATGTCGGCAAGACGCTGGCCGATGTCGCGCGGGAAAAAGGCAAGCCCTTCGAGGAAGTGCTTCTGGAACTGGGGCCGGACGGCGCCCATGGCGCGCATTTCATCATGGACGAGAAGGTGCAGGACCGGCTGGTGGTCAGCCCGCTGACCGCCATCTCGACCGATGGCGGGCCGGGGATCAAGCATCCGCGCGGCACCGGAACCTATGCGAAGCTGATCCAGCATTATGTCGAAGGGCAGAAGAGCCTGACCCTGGAAGAAGCCGTGCGCAAGGCGAGCGGGCTTCCAGCCTCTTCGCTGGGCCTCACCGACCGCGGCCTCGTCCGGGAAGGCGCCCGGGCCGACCTCATCCTTTTCGATCCGAAGAAGGTGAAGGCGGCCTCCGACTATCTCAATCCTTTTCAGCCGGCCGAAGGCTTCGACCTGGTGCTGGTGAACGGAGGCGTGGCCCGCGATGCGGGCGCGACGACGGCCGGCCGTTACGGCCGGCTTCTGAAGAAGAGCCGATAACCGAAAAAAAGGGGAAATCCCGAACAATCGGGATGGAAATGCGAGCAGGATCGAGGGGCTGACGCCCCGAAACGGCAAGGGGCCGCACCCATCGGCGCGCCCTCTTCACAGGGAGTGACACATATGTCTGATCATCCGACCAACCCTTCCGCCGGGCATCGAGCGCTGCTGCGGGCCGGTATCTCCACGCTCGTCCTTCTGGCTGGCGGCGCGGCGCTGGCCCAGGAAGCCGCCCCCCTCGACGACCCCGAGGCGATCATCGTGACCGGCTCGCGGATCGCCCGCCTGCAGATCGACACGCAGGTGCCGATAGCCGTCGTCGATTCCACCGCCATCCGCCAGGACGGGTCGGCCAACATGCAGGACATCCTGCGCAAGATGCCGCAGATCGGCATCGGCACCTCGCGCTCCAACTCCAACTTCAACGATACCGGAAACGGCGCGGCTTCCGTCAACTTGCGGAACCTCGGCCCCAGCCGCACGCTGGTGCTGGTGAACGGCCGCCGCTTCGTGGCCGGTTTCCCGGGCACGTCCGCCGTCGACATCAACAACATCCCCACCGATTTCGTGGAGCGGGTGGAAATCGTGACCGGCGGCGCGTCCGCCGTCTATGGCTCGGACGCCATCGCCGGTGTCGTCAACTTCATCCTGAAGGACGATTTCGAAGGGGTCTCGGCCCGCGCCGAATATGGCCTGACGGCGCGCGGCGACAATCCGCGCTATCTCCTCAGCCTCACGGGGGGCACCAGCTGGGGGCCCGACGACCGGGGCCATGTCAGCCTGAACTTCACCTACGACAACGACGAGGGCCTGCTCTCGCGCGACCGCAAGAACTCGCGGGAGGATCGCTCCCTCGCCATCGCCGGCGTGCCGGCCTACAGTTCCTACGCGCCGCAGGGCCGTTTCGACCTGCGCACCGCCAACAGCAGCGCGCAGGTGTTCACCTTCGACACCGACAACAGCCTGGTCTTCGGCTTCCCGCAGCGCCTCGCCTACAACCGCAACTGGGACCGGCGCATCTCGCTGCCGGTCGAGCGCTACCTCGTCACCGGCAACATCAAATATGACGTCGCCGACAACCTCGAATTCTTCTTCGAGCCGACCTTCTCCAAAGTGAAATCCTCGGCCCTGCTGGAAGCCTATTCCTTCGACTGGAGCTTCGTCTACAAGGACGGAGCGCTGGGAATGCCGATCACCAACGCCTATATTCCAGCGCCGATCCGCACCATCATCGACACCCGCAACAGCGACGCCGACCCCGCGAACGACATCGTCGCCATCCAGTATCGCCGCCGCCAGAACGAGGTCTACAACCGCTCCAACGAAGCGGAGCGCGACACGTGGCGCGTGGCGACCGGCTTCAGCGGCGACCTCGGCTCCAGATGGTCCTATGAGCTGAGCTACGTCTATGGCCATATGAGCGACTATACGGGCACGCAGGACATCGATGCGATCCGTTACCGCCAGGCGCTGGACTCGATCGTCGACGCCAACGGCCAGATCGTCTGCCGCGATCCGGCCGCACGGGCGCAGGGCTGCGTGGCGATCAACCTGTTCGGCTTCGGCACCGTCACCCCCGAAGGTGCGGACTATGTCGTCGTGCCGCGCTGGGCGAAGATCCGGAACACCCAGCATGTGCTGAACGCCAACGTCACCGGCAGCCTGCTGACGCTTCCGGCCGGCGATCTGGGCGTCGCGTTCGGGGGCGAATACCGCAAGGAGAAGAGCGTCACCGACTGGGACGACAACACCAACGCCGGGAACGGCACCGGCTCGCAGCGCGACGACCTCTCGGGCCAGTTCGAAGTCTATGAACTGTTCGGCGAGGCCAATGTGCCGCTGCTGGCGGAGCGGCCGTTCGCCCATTATCTGGGGCTGACGGGCGCGGTGCGCTATTCCGACTACTCGACCGTCGGCGGCGTGTTCAGCTGGAATGTGGGGGCGGAATATGCGCCCATGCGCGGGCTTCGCCTGCGGGCCAATTATGCCGTCGCCAACCGGGCGCCGAACGTCGCGGAACTCTACGCCTCGGTCACCGGCGGGGCGAGCGGCGCGACCGTCCTCGACCCCTGCGCAGGCACGACGCTGACCAGCACCCGGCCGCAGGACGCCACCTGCCGCGCCATCCCCGGCCTCGTGGACGAGATCGTCGCCAACGGCGGCACCTTCACCTACAGCTCGTTCGACATCAACTGGATGGGCGTCAGCGAAGGCGGCAACCCCGACCTGAAGGAGGAGACCGCCAAGACCTTCACGGCCGGCGGCGTTCTCACTCCCGCTGCCCTGCCGGGCTTCAGCCTTTCGGTCGACTATTTCAACATCAAGATCGACGACGCCATCGGCTCGCTTCCGGCGCAGATAACCGTCGACCGCTGCATCGAACTGGGCGACCCCTTCTACTGCAGCTCGGTCGAGCGCTTCCCGACCGGTAAGCTCTACACGATCGACACAAGGCTGGTGAACGTGGCCAGCATCAAGACGTCCGGGATCGACGTGAACCTCAACTATTCGACGCGGCTCGGGCTGGCAGCGGACGACAATCTCGCGTTCAACCTCTTCTACACCTATCTGCTGGAGCTGGAGAAGCGCTCCTACACGGGCGGTCCGCTGGAGAACAACCGTGGCCAGCTCTACGCCGGCGGGCGGCTCGGCACCGGCTTCAAGCACAAGGCCGACGCGCGCCTCACCTATGGCATCGGCGGCTTCTCGGCGAGCTGGCAGGTGAACTATCTGAGCGCCATCCAGGACCGGCTGGACTGGGAGGCGCCCGCCGGGCCGGACCAGGCCTATCTGCAGAGCCTGAACGACGTGGGCGCCGTCTGGTACCACAACGCCCAGCTGAGCTACACCGTTCCCGGCAAGACCGAGTTCGAGTTCGTGCTGGGCGTCGACAACATCTTCGACAGGGAAGCGCCGCTCATTCCGTCGGGTTTCGCCTCCTCTGTCACCGGGGTGGAATCGGCGCAGGAATATGACCCCTACGGCCGGCGCTATTATATCGGTGCCCGGGTGCGTTTCTGACCGGATGCAGAAGGGGCGGCGCCGCGCCGCCCCTTTTCCTGGGTTGAGAACCCATGGAAGCAATAGAGATATTTTCCCGTCACCCCGGGCTTGACCCGGGGGCCAGCTTTTCTGCCGGCGCTGCGCTCTAGGAAGAAAGCCGGACCCCGGGTCAGGCCCGGGGTAACGAAGGGAAGACCTAGGCGAGCTTCCGCGCTCGCTCGATGGCGCGGCGGAAATCCCTTTCGGGCACGGCGCCGCGCACCAGCACGCGCCCCGCCAAATGCCCCGGCGTGCCGCCCAGCCCCAGCGCGAAGGCGTGGACGGCGTTGCGGCTCAACTGCCCCTCGATCCGCGCGCCTTCGCGTTCCAGCGCCGCGCGCAATGCCTCGACATCGCCGCCGGCGGCTTCCAGCGCCGCTTCCGCCGCCGGCCCGTCCGCCCGTCCGCCTTGCATCAGCGCGGAATGGACGGGCAGGTAAAGCCCCTGCGCGTCCGCCGCGATCGCCGCGCGCGCGGCGGAGCGGCTGTCGTCTCCGAAGATCGGCCAGTCGAGGAAACGCAGCTTCACATCGCCGTCGGCTTCCACCGCCCGCAGCATCTCGGGATGGGCGCGGCGGCAGGCGCCGCAGTTGAAATCGGTGAAGACGATCAGGGTGACGCCGCCCTCCGGATTGCCGCCCTCCGGCCCCGGCTCCGCCAGCGCGCGGGCGAGCACGGGGCTGTCCTCGACGACGAGGCCGATGGGCTGCGTTCGCCGCAGGGCGGTCAGGCCAAGGGCGCCGGCGCCGAGCAACCCGCCCAGCACGACCAGCTCGCGCCGGGAAACGGGCGGCGCTTTCCTCACTCGGCCAGCCTCTCCCGCCCGGGCCGGTTCCACAGCAGCAGCAGAAGCGCGGCGCTGGCCAGCAGCACGGACAGCAGGAACGGCATGCCCGGCGCGTGGACGGCGGCATCCTCGCCGGAGAAATGCGTGAACACCCGGGCGAACAGCAGCGGCCCCAATATGATGGTGAGCGACGACAGCGTGGCGAGCGCGCCCTGAAGCTCGCCCTGGGCGTTGGGTGGCGCATTTTCCGTCATCAGCGCCTGCAAGGCCGGCACCGTCAGCCCGCCGATGGCGCCGATCGTCAGGCCGGCATAGGCCAGTTCCGGCCGGTCGGCGAAGAAATAGACGATATAGGCCAGCGTGCCGCCGGCGATGCCCAGCAGCGCCGTGCGCCATTCCCCCAGCCATTTCACGCTGCGGCGCACGAAAAGCCCGTTCACCAGGATCGCCAGCACACCGACGAAGGTCAGCGAAAGGCCGATCCCGAACGGAGTCCAGCCATAGCGATAGGCGGCGATGTAGCTCCAGATTCCGTGCAGCGATTGCAGCGCCAGCATCCACAGGAAATAGACCAGCGCCAGCCGCCTGAGCTTGCCGCCCAGCCGCCCCAGCTGGCGCAGGCTGCCCACCAGATTGGCGCGCCGCCAGTCGAACGGCCGGCGGCGTTCGGGCGGCAGGCTTTCGGGCAGCAGGAAGATGCCCATCAGCATGTTGCAGCCCGCCATGGCGGCCGCCACCAGGAAGGGCCAACGCGGGTCCAGGGCGCCGATCAGTCCGCCGATGGCCGGCCCCAGCGCGAAGCCCAGCCCGAAGGCCACGCCCAGCAGGCCGAAGGTCTGCGCCCGCCGCTGCGGCGGGGTGATGTCGGCGATATAGGCGTTGGCGGTGGCGATGCTGGCGCCGGTGATCCCGGCAAGGATCCGGCCGACGAACAACAGCCACAGCACGGGCGCAAACGCGGTGATCAGCATGTTGACGGCGAAGCCGCCCATGGAGATCAGCAGCACCGGCCGCCGCCCGTAGGCGTCCGACAGGCCGCCGAGCACGGGCGAGAAGATGAACTGCGCCAAGGCGTAGGACATGATGATCCAGCCGCCGATCCCGGCGGCGTCGCTCAGGCCCACATGCCCGAGTTCGGACACCAGCGTCGGCAGCACCGGCACGATGAGGCCGAAACCGATCACGTCCATCAGGACGGTCAGCAGGATGAAGGCGAGCGGCCCGCGCGGGATGGAAGGGGCGCCCTCGGCCCCCGTCAAGCGCCGCCGCCGGTCGCGTCGCCCGGGCCTGGTTTGTCCGGCCCCAGCTTGCCGTGCGCGCGTTCATAGGCCTTCACATCGCCCGAGGCGAGGAGGCGTGCCTGCGATTGCCACTGGTCCCGCTCGGGCCGGCCCTGGAACTGGCCGAGTTCGGAATCCACCAGCGCCATCTGCTCGGGCGTCCAGCCGGCGATCTGCCGGTAATGGAACACCCCAAGCTCCTTCAGGCGCGCCGACAATTTGGGGCCGATCCCCTTGATGCGGGAAAGGTCGTCCGCCTCGCCCTCGGGCGCCGGCAGGAAGGGGGAGGGGGTGTCGGCGGCCGGTGCGAGGGGCGGCGCGGCGGCGGGGGGAGGCGCCTGTTCGGCCACCTCGACCGGCGGCGGCGCGGCTTTCGCTCGGCCGATCAGGCGGAAGGCCACGAAAACGGCCAGTGCAAGCAGCAGCAGGCCGGCGAGGAGAAGAAGCTGTTCCTGGCTCATGGTCTTCTCCTCTGGCCGCGCCTTTCGCCACGGTCAATCGCGCCGGCGTCACATAGGCCGGGCGTCGGCCTTCCGGGGCGATTTCATTCCCCCGCACGCGGTTTCCGGTCTATGGCCTGCCGGGATGCAGCCACGAACCATCAAGGCGCCGGTGGAGGCGCGCGGCCTCAGATGCCCGCTGCCGGCCTTGCGGCTGGCCCGCGCCGTGCGCGAGGGCGGGGCGGGGGACTATGAGCTGCGCGCCGACGACCCGGCGGCCGAACGCGACATCCCGGCCCTCTGCGCCGAACGCGGCTGGGCCTTGCTGGAAGCGGGTGGCGGGCGCTTCCGCGTCCGAGTGCTCCAGGTTCAAAACTCATACAAGTAATGGATATGTTTCCGTCATCCCGGGCTTGACCCGGGATCCCGCTTTTTCCCCACGCTGGTGGGAAAGCTGGACCCCGGGTCAAGCCCGGGGTGACGAAGGGAATATGAATCCCCGACCTAATTCACCACCGAACAGGCCTCGCCCGCCACCTTCAGCCGGCCGCAGATGTTCCGCGCGTCCGCCGGGCTGGCGGCGGTGGCGCGCAGGCGGTAGAGCGTCTTTCCGTCGCTCGCCACCGGCACGATGTGCGGCTCCATCCCGGAAAGATAGGCATAGCGACCCGACAATTCCTTGAAGGCCGTGCGCGCCCGGGCCTCGCTGGAGAAGGCGCCCAGTTGCAGCACCTGTCCACCGCCGCCGGAGGCAGGCTTTTCCGCCGGCTCGGGCGGATAGATGACCTTGGGGGTCACCGGCTTCTTCACCGGCGCCTCCTTGGGCACCACCGTGTCGGAGGCCTTCGGCCTTGCCGGCGGCGGCGCCGGAACGGGCGCGGGCTCCACCACGGGCGGGGCTTCGAGCGGAATCTCGTTGCTGACCGGCACGCCTTCCTCGACGATCTCGCCGACCGGCCGGGGCAGCGGGTCTTCCGGCAGCGAATCGAGCGCGATCCTCGCTTCCGTTTCCCGGCCGTCGCCGGTTCCGAACAGCACCTGGCCCTGGCCCTCGACCGGAACGCCATCCACATCCGGACCGCTCGGCGGCACCTTCCACGGGCCGGGCGAAGTCAGCACCGGCACCGCCTCGCCCACCCCGGGCACGTCGATCGGCGCGCTTTCGCGCTTCGACACCAGCAGGATGCCCACCACCACACCGATCGTCAGCACGCCCAGCAGGAACAGCAGGCCGAACAGCATCCGCCGCCCGATCAGCGTGTGGACCCGGGCCTCGTCCTCTTCATATTCGCCCTCGTCCAGCCAGGGCTCCGGCTCGGCCGGCCTGCGGTTGCGCGGCGCGGGCGCCTCATCCTCCCAGCCGCGCCCGCGCCGCGTGGCGTCGGCGCGCGGCGAAGGCCCGCCCCTTCCGGAGGGCTGCTTCGCCATCAGCGAAGCTCCTCGGCGGCGGTCACGCCCATCACCGAAAGCGCGGTGCGGATCACCTGCGCCACCGCCCGCGCCAGCTCCAGCCGGGCGGCGGTCAGCTGCGGGTCGTCCTCGCGCAGCAGGCGGAAGGCGGGGTCGTCGTTGCCCCGGTTCCACAGGCTGTGGAAACCGCCCGCCAGATCGGCGAGGTAGAAGGCGATTCGGTGCGGCTCGCGGGCGGCGGCGGCCTGCCGCACCAGGCGCGGCCATTGCGCCGCCAGCTTCGCCAGCCCCAGCTCGTCGGCGTCCAGCCGCGAAAGCTCGGGCACCGGCAGCGCCAGTTCGGAGGCCTTCCTCAGCACCGAGGAAATGCGCGCATGGGCGTAATGCACATAGAAGACCGGATTCTCGCGCGACTGCTCCACCACATGCGCGAAGTCGAAGTCCAGCATGGCCTCCGGGCGCTTGGTCAGCATCATGAAGCGCACCACGTCGCGCCCCACTTCCCGCACCACATCGGCCAGCGTCACGAAATTGCCGGCGCGCTTCGACATCTTCACCGGCTCACCGCCACGGAACAGGCGCACCATCTGCACCAGCTTCACGTCCAGCCGTTTCTCGCCATGGGTCAGCGCCTCGACCGCCGCCTCGATCCGCTTCACCGTGCCAGCATGGTCGGCGCCCCAGATGTTGACGAGGGCGGAGGAGCGCCGCGCCTTTTCGGCGTGATAGGCCATGTCGTTGCCGAAATAGGTCCATTGCCCGTTCGACTTGCGGATCGGCCGGTCGATGTCGTCGCCATAGGCGGTCGAGCGGAACAGCGGCAGTTCCACCGGCTCCCAGTCGTCCGGCGTCTCGCCCTTGGGCGGCGGCAGCACGCCGTCGTAGATCAGGTCGCGGGCGCGCAATTCCGCCTCGGCCCGCTGCGGCGCGCCGGAGGCGAGAAGCGCGGCTTCCGACGAGAAGATGTCGTGGTGGATCCCCAGCAGCGCGAGGTCGCCGCGGATCATCTCCATCATCGCGGCGACGGCGCGGGCGCGGAACGGCACCAGCCATTCGCTTTCGGGGGCGGCCGCATAGCGGTCGCCGAATTCGGCCGCCAGCGCCTTGCCCACCGGCTGCAGATAGTCGCCGGGGTAGAGCCCTTCGGGAATCTCGATGGCTTCGCCCAGCGCCTCACGGTACCGCAGATGCGCCGAGCGGGCGAGCACATCCACCTGCCCGCCGGCGTCGTTCACATAATATTCGCGCGTCACCTGGTGCCCGGCAAAGGCCAGCAGGCTGGCCAGCGCGTCGCCCACCACCGCGCCGCGGCAATGCCCCATGTGCATCGGCCCGGTCGGGTTGGCGGAGACATATTCCACATTCACCGGCAGCGTCTCGATCGCCGCTTCGCCCCGGCCGTAATCGGGCCCCTCGGAAAGGATTCGCGCCAGTTCGGAGCGCCAGACGCCTTCCTCCAGCGTCAGGTTGATGAAGCCGGGGCCGGCGACCTCGGCCGTGGCGATCTCCGGGTGGCGCGCCAGCTTCAGGCCGATCAGCGTCGCCAGCTCGCGCGGGTTCATGCGGGCGGGCTTCGCCAGCGCCAGCGCGGCGTTGGTGGCAAGGTCGCCATGGCTGGCGTCGCGCGGGGGCTCCAGCACGATCGCCGCGCCCGCCGCCTCGGCCGGAATCGTCCCTTCCGCCACAAGCGCCGCAACTTGGTCGGCGACCACTGCCTCGAACCGCTGAAAAACGTCCAAATTCCTGTCTCCTGGGGCAGCCCGCCAAGGCCGCTCGATCGCGTCTCGTTAGCCGTCCCGGCGTTTCGCCTCAACCGGGGGCGCAGAATCGGGTTGGACGGCTTTTGCCCATGGCCTATTCTGGGCCGGAACGAATGACCTTGCCAAAGGAATTGGAATGCCGGCGCATAGCAAGAGCTTGAACCTGGGTGTGGCGGCGGCCGTCGCGGTGGCGCAAATGGCCCCTCTGCCGCTTCCCGCGCTCGCCCCCATCGCCCTCGCCCCGATCGCCCTTGCCTTCGGCGCCGCCCCGGCGCTGGCGCAGGGCGGCCGCAACACGATGCGGATCAACTGCGCGTCGGGCAACAGCGGCACGCGCACATGCGATCTGCCGCCCAACACCCAGTCGGTTTCCTTCGTCGGGCCGGATCGCAGCGGCCGCTGCCGCGAAGGCAGCACTTGGGGCCGGCGCGGCAACGACCTCTGGGTGTCGAACGGCTGCGGCGGCACGTTCGAAGTCGTCAGCTATTCGGGCGGCGGCTGGAACGGGGGCGGCAACGGTGGCGGGCAGGGCAGCGGCTTCGCCGGCGAAATCACCTGCCGCAGCCGCGACAACCGCCAGCAGACCTGCCCGGCCACCACGCGCAACCGCGTGGTGATGCTGCAGCAATACAGCAGCGCGCGCTGCATCGAAGGCTCGACCTGGCGCTACACCCAGAACAGCATCATCGTGCGCAACGGCTGCCAGGCCCGCTTCGGCTACGGCTATGGCAACAGCGGCGGGGACGACTGGAACAACGGCGGCTGGAACAACAACAGCGGTTTCGCCGGCCAGACGGAGTGCCGCTCGAACGACAACCGCTACCGCCGCTGCTCGGTCAACACCCAGAACCGGGTGGAGATGCTGCGGCAATTCTCCTCGTCCAGCTGCACGCGCGGCCGCAGCTGGGGCTATGACCGCAGCGGCATCTGGGTGGACAATGGCTGCCAGGCGCGCTTCGGCTACGGCTATGGCAATGTCAGCGGCGACACCTCGGGCGGCGGCGGCGGGTCGGACACCGGCGCGGTGATCGGCGGCGTGGCGCTGGCGGCCGGATTGATCGCGCTGCTGGCGGCCGCGGGGAAGAGCAGCAACAGCCGCTCCGCCTCCGCCGCGTCCGGCAACGCGAAGCTGACGGCCGATCTCAACAAATTCCCGTCCGACGCGCGCACGTCCGGCGAGGCCTGCCTGAAGGAAGCGGCGCGGCAGGTGGGCAGCACCGGCGGCACGGCGGTTCGGCTGGACTCGATCGACCGGGCGGAGCGTTCCGGCCAGGGCTGGCTGATCCTCGCCCGGCTGACCGGCACCTGGCCCGAGCACAGCCAGCAGATGACCATGGATTGCCGTGCGACCGGCAGTTCCGTCACCGCGTTCGACGTGCGATAAAAGGCCGTGCCAGCGGAACCCTGGATGGAACTTTCACCACCTGTTCCCATTTCGACTGGGAGCATTTCCGAAAAAAGAAGAGGAGCATGTCATGGCCAGCAAGTCAGCCAAGAAGGAAAGCGCGAAAAAGCCCCTGAAGGCGGTCCCCAGCGCCGCCGCGCTGGACATCGGCATTCCGGCCGCGCAGCTCGACCAGATCACCGCCGGTCTGTCGCGCCTACTCGCCGACACCTACACACTCTATCTGAAGACGCATAATTTCCACTGGAACGTCACCGGCCCGCAGTTCAACACGCTGCACCTGATGTTCGAGGCGCAATATACCGAACTGGCCGACGCGGTGGACGTGATCGCCGAGCGCATCCGCGCACTGGGCGCCTATGCGCCCGGCACCTATGGCGAGTTCGCCCGGCTTTCGACGGTGAAGGAAGCCGACGGCATTCCCACCGCGCCGGAAATGATCGCGCAACTGGCGGCCGACCAGGCGACGGTGGTTCGCACCGCGCGCGAAATGTTCCCGCACGCCGACGCCGCGTCCGACGAAGCGACCGCCGACCTGCTGACGCAGCGCATGCAGGTGCATGAAAAGACCGCCTGGATGCTGCGCGCCCTGCTCGCCTGAGAAGGTGACCTGCCGAAAGCCCGCGCCCTNGCCGGTTCGGATTTGCGGCCAGCCATCGTCCCAAATTTCCCGTCACCCCGGGCTTGACCCGGGGTCCATCTTTTCTCTGCCCAAACGCCTGAGGGAGAAAGCTGGACCCCGGGTCAAGCCCGGGGTGACGAAGTGTTAGCTTCGGTTCAGACTGACGCCTTGCCAAAGTCTGCATGTGTCAAAAGAAAAAGGCGCAGGCAAAGCCTGCGCCTGGCGGCCGGAGCTTTCGCAGCCGTCAAAGGCTGCGCGGGTGCCCGGCCAAGGGGTCAGAGGGTGTCCCTGCTGGCTATCCGCTCGTCCCTGTCTGGCGGCTGAACAGGGGGCTTGCCCAGCATCCTCATCTCGTTCAGCCCCAGGAAGATCAGCGCCAGCAGCAGCGGCGCCCAATAATAGATCAGCCGGTAGAGGATCAGGGCGGAGACGAGCGAGGGCTTGTCCACCTCCGGCAGCGTCACCAGGATCACCGCCTCGAACACGCCGATTCCGCCCGGCGCATGCGTCAGCAAGGCCACCACCACCGCCACCACATAGGCGACGAGGAAATCCGGATAATGGTGCCAGGTCTCGGGCGGCAGCAGCGCCAGCAGCGCGGCGCTGGCGATGGCGATGTCGGTCGCGGCCAGCCCGAACTGGATCAGCGCCTGCTTCAAGGTGGGCACCGGCAGCGTCCAGCCGAGGATGTTGAGCGGCCCCGTCTGCCGGGCGCAGGCGATCAGATAGCCGGCGATGGCGACGAGGATGGCGGTGCCGATCCCCGCCTGCATCCCGAACGACATGGTGGCGTCGTGCACGCGAAGCGCGCCCGGAAAGGCGACCAGGAAAATCCCAAGCAGCAGGAAGATGCCCAGCCAGAAGGTGACTCCGGCGATCACCACCACCCGGGCGATGTCCGCCGCGTCGAGATTGGTGCCGCGATAGGCCCGCCAGCGCGCCGCGCCGCCGGTGATCGGCGCGAATCCCAGATTGTGGCTGAGGTTATAGGCGGTGAAGCTGCCCAGCAGCGCCCGCCAATAGGGCTGCGGCTTGCCGATCGCCTTCAGCCCCAGCACATCGTAGAAGCTCAGCACCACGAAGGAGAGGGCGGTCAGCCCGATCGATAGCAGCACCTGATGCGGCGTGATCCGGCCGAAGGCGGCGCGGATATCGTCCACCTTCACTTCCTTCAGTATCTGCGACAGCGCGAAACCGGCGACACCGATCACCACGGCCATGAAGGCCAGGGTAAGCCAGGTCTGGTGGACCCGCACCCAGCCGATCAGCCGGGAGAGGCGGGGGTCGAGCTTCATCCGGCGGCCGTCTGGCGGCCTCCGTAATTGGTTTCGACCCATTGCCGATAGCTGCCGTCGAGGATTCCCCGCCACCAGTCTTCATGGTCGAGATACCAGCGCAGCGTCTGGGCAAGCCCGCTCTCGAAGCTGTGCTTCGGTTCATAGCCGAGTTCCGCCGTCGCCTTGTGGCAGTCGATCGCATAGCGCCGGTCATGGCCAGGGCGGTCGGTCACGAAGGTCTTCAGGCTGGAAGAGGGCTTGCCGCTGGCGGCCGGCGCGTCGGGGAAGCGTTCGGCAAGCGCAGAATCGGCGGCGAACAGCTTGTCCACCTCGGCGCAGAGCGTGTCGATGACGCGGATGTTCGGAAGCTCGGCGCCGCCGCCGATATTGTAGGTCTCGCCCGGGCGGCCATGCTGGATGACGGCGGCGATCCCCCGGCAATGGTCTTCCACATGCAGCCAGTCGCGCACCTGCATGCCGTCGCCATAGATGGGCAGGCTGCGCCCGTGCAGCGTGTTCAGGATGAACAGCGGGATCAGCTTCTCGGGGAAGTGGAACGGCCCGTAATTGTTCGAGCAGTTGGAAGTCGTGGTGGTGAGGCCATAGGTGTGGTGATAGGCCCGCACCAGATGGTCCGACGCCGCCTTGGAGGCGGAATAGGGCGAGTTCGGCGCATAGGGCGTGTCCTCGCGGAAGGCGGGGTCGCTCGGGCCGAGCGTGCCATAGACCTCGTCGGTCGAGACATGGTGGAAGCGGTGCGGCTTGCCGCCATCCACCCAGGCTTTGCGGGCGGCCTTCAGCAGCGCATGCGTGCCCAGCACATTGGTTTCGATGAAGGCGTCAGGCCCCAGGATCGAGCGGTCGACATGGCTTTCGGCGGCGAAATGGACGATGGTGTCCACTTGGCGGCTGTCGATCAGCTCGGACACCAGCGCCTCGTCGCGGATGTCGCCCACCACCAGCTCGGCCGGCTGGCCGTCCAGATTGGCGCGGTTTCCGGCATAGGTCAGAAGGTCCAGCACCGTCACCCGGTCGTTCGGATGCGTGGCGGTCCAGTGCGCCACGAAATTGGAGCCGATGAAGCCGGCTCCCCCCGTCACCAGAAGCGATGCCATCAGGTCAGTTCCTTCATTTCCTTCAGCGCAAGGCGCAATTCCTCGCGCCAGTGCGCCGCCGGCCCGGTCACGGCCCAGCTCGATGTCTTGTCGAGCACGCTCATATGAGGGCGCTTCGCAGGTGTCGGATAGTCGCTGGTCCGGATCGGCACAACCGGCACATGGGCGCTCAGCAGCCCGATTGCCAGTGCCTCATCGCGAATGGCGACGGCGAAATCGTACCAGCTCGCCACCCCGGCGTCGGTCCAGTGGTAGAGACCGCTGGCCCCGGCCGCGTCCAGCGCCCAGATGGCGCGGGCGAGCGAGGCGGCGTGCGTCGGGCTGCCGATCTGGTCGGCCACCACGCGGATTTCCGGCCGCTCGCGCATCAGCCGCAGCATGGTGCGGACGAAATTATTGCCCTCGGCCGCATAGACCCAGGCCGTCCGCACGATCAGCGCGTCCGGGTGGGCGGCGCGCACCTGCTCCTCGCCCTTCAGCTTGGTTTCGCCATAGGCACCGATCGGCGCCGGCGTGGCGTCGGGCGGATAGGGCGTCGGGCTCAGCCCGTCGAACACGAAGTCGGTCGAGACATGGGCGAAGCGGGCGCCGGCGTCGGCTGCCGCCTTCGCCAGCCCGGCGGCGGCGGTGGCGTTCACCGCCAGCGCCGTGTCGTAGTCGCCCTCGGCCTTGTCGACGGCGGTGTAGGCGGCGGCGTTCACCAATAGGTCGGGCCGGGCGGCGGAGACCACGGCGGCCACCTGCGCGGGGTTCAATATGTCGAACTCCGCTTCCGGCGGGGCGACGATTTCCGCGCCGGCCGGGGCCGTCGCCTGCAAGGCCCGGCCCAATTGCCCGGCGGCGCCCGCGATCAGGATTTTCATGCGAATGTCTCCGCTTCCGCCAGCAGGGGGGCCGCCGCATCCTTGGCGGCCAGTTGCGGGGCGATGCCGTCCAGAGGCCAGTCGATGCCGATCGCCGGATCGTCGAAACGCAGCGAGCGGTCGGAAGCCTGATGCCAGAGCGTCGTGCATTTGTAGCAGAAGTCCGCCACGTCCGAGAGCACGAGGAAGCCATGGGCGAAGCCCGGCGGCACATAGAGCATGGCGTAGTTGCTGTCGGAAAGCTCCGCGCCCACCCATTTGCCGAAGCTGGGGGAGGAACGGCGGATGTCCACCGCCACGTCGAACACGACGCCGCGCGTCACCCGCACCAGCTTCCCCTGCGGCTCGACGAGCTGGTAATGCAGCCCGCGCAGCACGCCGCGCACCGAGCGGCTGTGGTTGTCCTGCCGCCACTCGGTCGGCAGGCCGGCTTCCTCGAACACCCGGGCGTTGTAGCTTTCCAGGAAGAAGCCGCGATCGTCGCCGAAGGCGCGCGGAGTCAGCAGCTTCACGTCCGGAATGGCGAGCGCTTCCACCTTCATTGCCCGCGCTCCAGCTGCGCCAGCAGATATTCGCCATAGCCGGATTTCCGGAGCGGCTCGGCCACGCGCTTCAGCCCCTCGCCATCGATGAAGCCCTGCCGCCAGGCGATCTCCTCGGGGCAGCAGATCTTCAGGCCCTGCCGCTCCTCCATGATCCGCACATAGAGCGCGGCGTCCAGCAGGCTGCCATGGGTGCCGGTGTCGAGCCAGGCGAAGCCCCGGCCCATCAGCTCCACATTCAGCTCGCCGGCTTCCAGATAGAGGCGGTTGATGTCGGTGATCTCCAGCTCGCCGCGCGGCGAAGGCTGGATGCGGTCGGCATATTCGCAGGCGCGGCCGTCGTAGAAATAGAGGCCGGTCACGGCGAAATTGCTCTTCGGATTCGCCGGCTTCTCCTCGATGGTCTCGGCCCGGCCGTCGGAGTCGAAGCTGACGACGCCATAGGCCTGCGGGTCCTTCACCCAATAGCCGAACACGGTGGCGCCGCTTTCGCGCGCATTCGCCCGCGCCAGCAGTTCCGGCAGGCCGTGGCCGTAATAGATATTGTCCCCCAGGATCAGCGCGGACGGGTCGTCGCCCACGAATTTCGCGCCGATCTGATAGGCCTGCGCCAGCCCCTTGGGCTCGGGCTGCACGGCATATTGGATGGAAAGCCCCCACTGGCTGCCGTCTTCCAGCAGCCCTTTGAAGGCGGCCTGGTCGGCCGGGGTGGTGATGATCAATATTTCCCTTATGCCCGCCAGCATCAGAACGGAGAGCGGGTAATAGATCATCGGCTTGTCATAGACCGGCATCAGCTGCTTCGACACGGGCCTGGTCAGCGGGTAAAGCCGCGTTCCCGATCCGCCCGCCAGGATGATGCCTCTGCGCTTCGTCATTCCATGCTCCTAAAGCCGCCCTGTTCCTGAATCCGTGCTTAAATCCGGCCCGTCACGATCCGCCGCACCGTGCCGACGAAGGATTTCGCTTCCTCCCGCGCCCGCGCCTGCCTGCGGGCCTCGCCAAGGTGCAGGCCCTGCATATTCGGGCGCGGCATCAGCGTCACCGCCATCGCCGCCAACCGCGAGGCCAGCAGCCGCCGGCGATTGGCCTGAGAGGGCTGCATCAGCCGGATCTCGCCGATAGCCAGCGGCTCGGTCGAAAGCGCCCCGGCCGCTTCCGCCGCCGCCACCAGCGCGTCGCCCTTCCGCGTGCGGGTCAGGATCAGCGAGCGGCCGTCCGCCTCCTCGAATTCGGGGTAGCCGGTCTCGCCGCCATACCAGGCGTCGGCCGCCGCCACATCCGCTGCGCCGCCCACGCCATCGGGGCAGATCTTGCAGCGGAACTGCACTTCCTTCGAAAGAATATCGCCCCAGCTCGCGGCATAGCTGATCCGCGCGCGCCGCCCGTCCGCCGTTTCCGCCGTGGCGAAACCCGGCCAGCCGTCGCCGCGGTAGCGGAAATGCGCCACTTCCTCCGGCTCGAAGCCCAGCTTGCGCACGATCCGGTCGGTGCCGTCCTGGCTGGGCGTGCCGGCGCAGAAGAAGGACAGAAGATAGGGAATGCGCGCGGCGACGGCCGGATCGGCCTGCATCAACTGCCGCATCGCGCCCACATCGCAGGGCTTGCCGATGAAGAGGATGTTGCCCGGCGCTTCCAGTTCGGTCCGCAGCGTTTCCAGCGGCGACACCGGCGCATAGCGGGAGCCGGCGGTCGCCAATATGTCGTCCCGGTCGGCCGAGCGGGTGATCAGCGTCTCCAGCGGCTTCTCGGGGTTCATGCCCACATGCAGCACCCGGTTCACCGCGCCGGTCCGCAGCAGATGCAACGCAAGGGACGAAAGCGCCCCGCCCGAGGAGGCGGTGTGGCGGATTTCCGCGTCGGTCGAATTGCCCGTCAGCACCCGCACATGCGGGCCCCAGAAGGGGTGGGTTTCCGGCGCGTCGCTCAGCGTCCAGGGGGAAATGGTGGCCCCGGGGCAGACCTTGGCCAGCAGCGCATCGGTTCCCGGCGCCGGGGTGCCCAGCGCCACGGGCCGCTTCCAGCCTTTCGCATCGCGCGTCATGCCGATCGCCGGGTCCAGCCCGGCGCACAGGCCGCAGCCCGCGCAGGACTTGCCCTTCAGCACCCGCTGCAAGGTCGGCGGAAGCGCGGCGGTCATCGCGCCAGCTCGTCGAACAGCCCCGCAAGATAACTGACATAGGTTTCAAGGCCGTCTTCCACGGCCTTCTTCCCCCGGCCGATGTCGGCCTGGAGTTCCGCGCGCCGTTCGAAGGCGTCCAGCGCCTTCGCCAGCGCATCGTCGGTGGAAAAGCCCTTGGCGGGGATCAGCCAGGGATAGTCCAGCGCCTTGTAAAGCCCTTCGAACTTGCGGCTGTAGCTGACCGGCAGCACCGCCACGCCGGACGACCAGGCGGCGATCGAGGCGTGCATCCGCGCCGCCACAAGGAAATCCAGCCCGGAAATATAGGATTTCGCAGCCGACGGCGACGCAAAGGCGGGCACCACCAGCGTTTCAGGGTATTTCGCGTGAATGGCTTCGGCTGCGCGCAGATCGTCGTCGCGCGCCATCGGCGTCGTCACATGCGAGATCAGCTCCACCCGCGCTCCGCGCTGCAAAAGCCCTTCGATCAGCCGCTCCGTCAGCGCCCGATAGTCGATGGTGAGGCCATAGTCGTTCTGCCCGCCATAGCCGCCGGAATAGAGCAGGCCCGACACATTCACCCCCGCCCGCACGCCCGGCCCCTTGGCCGCCGGCGTGAAGGGCAGGGCGAAGGCCACGTCGATCGCCTGTTTCGCATGCGCGCGCGGCGCCAGCTTGCCGATCGCCTCGAAGCTCATCGGGTCGCGCGCGAACACGGCGCGGGCCTTTTCCATCACCCGCCCGGCAAGCCTCGTGTGCGGCTGGCGGCTGAAGGGGCCGATCGTCTGCGGCGAAAACACCAGCGGGATGCCGCGCCACAGGCAAAGCTCCTTGGTCGCCATCATATAGGCGAAGCGCTTGTCCGGGTAGATGTCGGCGAAGCTGTCGCCCGCGCCGATATCCAGCATCAGGTCCAGCGGCTTCAGCGCCGCCCAATAGCCGCCCGGCGAAGCCATGAACTTGCCGGTGATGTCGTGCCGGCTGGCCAGTCCGTCCGCCACATAGCTCGGCGCCTTGTCGCCGGGGCGGAACAGGCGCATTTCCACGTCCACGCCCGCGCGGTCGGCGGCGCGCTTCACCAGCGCCATATTGCCCACGGTCAGCGCGCCCACGCCGAGGTTGCCGCTGCTGTCGCTATGCCACAGCAGGCCGATGGAGAGTCGCCGCGTCATGACCGCCCGTTATCTCCTTGAAGCAGACATTTTCGTGAAATGGTTAATCGTTCGCGGAAACAGGCGGCCGGCCGGGGCTTCGGCCAGCCACCGTTCCCATGCCCTGCCTGTCAGACGGCCGGGGCGTCCACTGCCGCATCAACCGGCGGCGCCAGATGATCGGTTTCCAGCTCCCTGCTGCCGCTGGCGGGAAGCTCCAGCGGCGTGGGCGCCGGGTTGGAAGAGGGCGGAACCTTGCCGGCCACCGCCTTCGCGTCCACCGGCTGCTTCTGCGGCGTCGGCTCCCAGCCGGGCTGGAACACCACGCGCTCCTGCTGCGACTTCTGCTGCTTTTCCACTTCGGCCTTCAGCGCGTTCTGGATCCGCTCGTTGCGCAGATAGTTGGTGGCATATTCCCGCGCCTTGTCGCCGGTGAAGGGCTGCAGCCGCGATTCCTTCACCTGGTTCACCAGCACCACCGGGGCGGGCGCGCCCTGCGGCCGGCTGGCGAACATGAACAGCTCGTTCGGGTTGGTCTGCAGAACCTTCGTCACTTCCTTCACGAAAGTGGGGTTGGCGCCCAGCGAATCGAGCGAGGCCGGCTGCCGGCGGAAGGGGATCTTGTTCGCGTTCAGGATGGCTTCCACTTCCGCCATCGTCTTCGCGTCCTCGAAGCCCAGCTGCGCGATATTGTCGGGGCGCAGGAACTGGATCTGGTCCAGGATGAAGAATTTCCGCTCGGCGAACAGGAAGGGGTTCTCCTGCATGAACTTGTCGGCTTCGTCGCGGGTCGGCGCCACCACCTTGGAGGCGATGTCGCGCGCCAGCGCCTGCACCTTCAACTGCTCTTCCATGCGCCGCTGCTGCAGGAAGAATTCGGGCTTTTTGTCCAGCCCGCGCTCGGCCGAGGATTTGGAAAGCATGCGCCGGGTGATGATGTTGTTCAGCGCCACCTTCTCCGCATCGCGCCGGGTCATGGTCGGCGGGATGTTGGTGCCCTGAAGCTCGGCGTTCACCTCCAGCGCGGTGATCTCCTCGCCGTCCAGCTTGGCGACGACCGGGCCGGTCGGCTTGCTGTCGCCCTTGCCGCCGATTCCCAGCTTCTCGCAGCCGGCCAGCGCCAGCGCGGCGACGCTCAGCAGCAGGATGGGGCGGGCGGCGGGGGGAAGAAATGCGAATGGTTGCTTCATCATGTCCTGGATGTCCCTGGCTCGAGTTTCGGTTGGTCTTCTTCTTCTTGGTTCTTCTTCTTCTTGATCGTCTCCGCTGTCTCCGTCCGTCATCCGGGCCGGGTCTCAGCCCCGCGACATGCCCAGCAACGCCCGCATCATCGCCTTGGCCTTGGCGGGCTGGCGCCGGAGCAGCCGCTTCGTCATCTGCCACATCCCCAGCGGATATTGCATCGGCCACAAGAGCGGGAAATTGCGACGATAGAATTTCAACCGGCTGCGCAGCAGATAATATTCCGCCGTTTCCGACCGCTGCCCGCGCTTGCCGGACGAGCCGATCGACCCGCCCTCCTTGTGGTAAACGATGGCGCCATGGGCGAAGGCGATGGCGAATCGCCCCCGGTTCCGGACCGACCAGTCCATTTCCTCGAAATAGAGGAAATAGCTTTCCTCCATGAAGCCGACCGTCTCCAGGAAGGCGCGGCTGACGGCGAGCGAGGCGCCCAGCACGAAGTCGGTATCCAGCGCGACCTTCTTCGGATCGAAGGGCCGGGTGACGGGCACGTTCGCGCCGATGCCGTGGCTCTGGCCGGTCATCAGCTTGAAGCGCGAGCCGTTCAGCTGCTGCCAGGTGCCCGGCCGGTGGTAGAAGCGCACCTGCGTGCCGCACATGCCGACCTTGTGGGTCGCGTCCATGCGGGCGAGGAGGGCGCGCGGGGCATCCGGCTCCACCACGGTGTCGTTGTTGAGGCACCAGCAATAGGCGACCGCCGGGTCATTGAGGGCATGGCGCATGGCGAGGTTGTTGCCGCCGGCGAAGCCGCGATTCTCGCTGGAGCGGATGATCGTCAGCAGTTCCTGCCCCGGGCGTGCGGTCAGCGCCTCCTCGTCGGTCAGCTCGCGAATCGGGATCGGCTTGCGAAGCGGCGGGCGGGTCAGCCGGCCGAGCGGCCCCGCCGGCGATTCCCAGCTTTCCGCGCCCGAGGCCCACGCCCGGATGCGCTCCAGCGAATCGTCGGCGGAGGCGTTGTCGATCAGCACGATGCGCACCGGCTGGTCCGTCCGCATCAGCGATTCCAGGCATTCGAGCGAGTCGGCCCAGCGGTTCCAGTTGATGACGATCACCGCCAGCCGCGGGCGATTCTCCCCCACCAGCGCATGCGGCTCGATGCTGCTGCCCGGCAGCCCCTGCGCGGGCGCTTCCGCGACACTTGCCGGCGCGCCTGTCGGCTGGCGGGCTTCGGCATTGGGCGTCGGCTCTGTCGCCATCTCGCTTGCTTCCCTCTGTTCGGTCCCGGGAGTCGTCATGAGGTTCGGTTCCACTGCATGGCCGTTTCGAGATGCCCCTCGCGCGCGATCGAGCGCATCTTCATAAAGCGATACCGTCTCGTTTCAAACAGAACCCCAAGCCCGCGAAACCTGGCCCCAAGGGTCGGAACGCGCGACGAGAGCAGAAGCTGCGGCGAATGCACAAGCGCCGACGCCATCACAGCCCATGCCCGCATCTTCCATAGCAGCATAGGTTTTCCAGACGAGATGTGCTTTGTGAAATCATGTGCGATGATCCGCCCCCAGCGGCCGGACACCTCGTCCATGTTCATCCGCGCGGGGTGGAACACGATCATCCGCGGCACATAGCGCGTCTGCGCCCCCAGCGCCGCCGCGCGCATCCCCCAGTCCCGGTCCTCGGCCTTGCCGATCCCGGCGAACGGGCCGATGCGGTGCCAGAGCTCGCGGTCCACCATCAGATTGCCCGTGCCCGAGAATCCCTTGCGGCGGATGTACATCTTCTGGCGGAAGGAAAAGACCGCTTCGAACGCCTCGATGCCGGTGGGATAGCGCGGGTCCTTGAAATCGATGCGCACATCGCCGCCATAGGGGCGCGACGGATCCTTCTCAACCGCCCAGACGCCGCGCTGCAGCCATTCCCGGTCGACGCGGATGTCGGCGTCCACGAAGGCCATCACCCGCCCGCGGGCGTTGCGCACGCCGAGGTTGCGCGCCGGGCCGGGGCCGGGCTCGCGCTCGATCAGGAACTTCACCCCCGGCCAGGCCGCCGCCACGATGTCCAGCGGCACGCGCGAGCCATTGTCGACGACGATGATCTCGAACCAGCCATGGTCCAGCCGCTGCGCCGCCACCGCCTGCAGGCATTTCACCAGCAGCTCGGGCGTGTTGAGATGCGGAATGATGACGGAGGCGCGGGGTTCGCCCATCTCCTGCGCACCATGCGCCCGCAGGCGGCGCGCGCTCGCATCGCCCGTCGGTGCCTTGCCCTTGAACATCTGCCCCATCGCTTCCCTGCCCCTGCCCGATTGTGCCTAGCGCCCGGCCCTGGCCAGCGCGGCCGAAAGGCCGAGCAGCTGCGCCACGCCCTGGGTCCGGAAGCGGAAGCGCGCTTCCCGCCCGTCGCCCGCCTCCTCGCGGTCGAAGAGGTCGATCTCGCCCGTGAGGCCGCTCAGCACCGACTCCACCTTTGCGGGATCGGCGATATCGCCTTCCAGGCCGACGTCATGCACCCCGAACCAGCCATCGGGCGTGCCCGACGCGCGCGAGGCCGCGATCAGCACATTCCAGGCCGAACGCACTTCCGGGCGCTGCAGTTGCGCCTGCACCCGCCTTGGAAGGCCGGCGTTCCATTCCACCAGAACGGCCTCGGTGCCGGCGATCACGTCAGCCTCCGTCACGCTGGTGCGGCGGTCGTCGAGCGCGCGCCCGGCGGCGCGATTCCCCAGAAGCCGCGCGAGATAGGGCGAGCCCCCCGCCATGCGCAGGATGAGGGCGCGCGCCGGCGCCGCGAAGGTCAGCCCGGTCGCTTCTTCGGCGCGGGAAAGGATTTCGCTCAGTTCCGATTCGGCCATCGGGCCGACCGCTAGCCCCACAATGTTGCGGCGGATGGACGGCGTGAAGCCGATCAGCTCGTCGAGGTTCGAAGCGACGCCGGTCAGCACCAGTTGCACGCGGGCGGCGCGGTCCGAGAGATTCTTGATGAGTTCGGCGACGTCGCGCCGGAACGCCGGATCCGCCACCCGGTCATATTCGTCGAGGACGATGATGACCCGGGTTCCGACGATCCTCTGGAACAGGTCCGCCAGTTCGCGCGGATCGACCGGGCCTTCGCCCAGCAGGTCGGCGAAGCTGCGGTTATGCTCCGTCTCGTCGCCGGTCGGCGAGATCTGGCTGTGGTAGAGCAGGGGAATCTCGCTGGCGAAGGTGCGGAACATCTCGTCGAAGCGCGCCTCCACCCCGCAACTGCCGTAGAGCACCAGATAGCGCGCCTCGCGCGCGGTTTCGGCGAACACATGGATGAGGCTGGTCTTGCCGATCCCGCGCTCGCCATACAGCACCACATGCGCGCGCTGCTGCTCGATCGCGGCGATCAGCGCGGCCAGCGTGTCGTGCCGGCCGGCGAAGCGCTCGCGGCTGGTGACCGGCTGGGAGGCGGAAAGCGCGTCCGCCAGCGCCAGCCGGGCGCGGGCGGGGGAATTGTCGCCCAGCCCCTGCGCGGCTTCGCCCAGATCGTCCGTCGCCGCGACCGCGAAGCGCGGCAGGGTGGCGCCCCGCTCCGCCGGCGCCGCCTGCGAGCCGCCCCGCTCGGGCAGGCGCCATGGAAGGCGGCTGTCGCCAGAAGGGGTGCCGGCAGCGGTCCTGCCGCCTCGGTCCTTGCCGAAGATCATCGCCGGGCCTGCCCTTTCGTTCGCGGAATCCAGGCGGCCTCAACTCTGCCGGTGCTCTGGCCGTTCTTCGCCGTCTCGGTCAAAACCATCCTCCAAGGCGCACAACAACACCGGGTCCTGAAACACCGGGTCCAAACATCGGTCCGGCGATCGCCAGCCGTTTCGGCATGCAGGTTTCCGACCCTTGCGCCCACCGCAACCTCGTCCCTCGCGGATGAGATTTCCGCTTCCGCCAGGGATTTTCGCCGCGGCATGGCTCGCAAATGCCATTAACTTGTTGCCCGCCATAGCCCAGAACGACCGAATGTAACAATCTTTCGCCTTTGGGGGCATGTCTTTTGGCTGATTTGGAGTTAGAGCAATGCCGCGTAAAAGGCCGTATAGAGGCTCGGATTCTCGCGGTCGTGTGCAGATGGCAAGGCGTGCAAGGCTTGCGGGCGAAAAAAAGTTAACGCAAATCGCATATGGGTCGTAGTGACGAGCGGTCGTAAGGGCGGAACAGTCGCGGGCTTGGGGCAGATGAGGCCTGCAGCTTTTTGCGAAGCCCGGCCTTCGGGGTCGGGAAAGAGAGGGGAAGGCGAGTTGGTGAGGCAGGTCTGGGTCGGGTCCTTGCAAGCGCGCAGGCGGATGGCCGGCGCGCGATATGCGCTGCTGGCCGCTCTGGCCTCGGCGGCCCCCGTGGCCGCGCAGATCGTCCCGCCCGGCATGGCGCCCCCCGCGCCCATCGTGCCGCCGGCTGTTTCGCCCGGCGGCATCCCCACGGGCACGGTCGCCGATCCGCTGCGCGTCTATGGGGATGACGCGCCGGCGCTTTCCGGTCTCGACATCCTTGCCGGCATCGGTCTCGATGTGATTGCGGCGATGACCACCGAATATAACGACAATGTGGCTCGGCTCTCCGATGGGAGTCAGCTCAGCGATCGCTATCGCTCCAAGGGAGACTGGTCGTTCCGCCCCAGCGTGGGCGTCAGCGCCGGCCGGCCGCTCGGCCGCCAGCAGCTGTTCCTGAACGCGAACATCGGGCGGGACTTCTACGCCCGCAATACCCTGCTCGACCGCAACAGGTTCGGGGTCAACGGGGGCATGGCCTGGTCGCTCGGCACGCGCTGCGGCGGGCGCCTGCAGGGCGGTTATATCAAGCGCGGCACGCAGTTCGGCACGTTCGAGGAAGTGATCCCCTCCACCCAGGAGCGGGTGGATTTTCTGGCCTCGGCCAATTGCCGCACGGCAACCGGCCTTTCCGCCAACCTCAGCTACAACCGCAAGAAGACCACCAACCACACCGACGACCCCGAGGGCGAGATCGACCGCAGCTTCGCCGATGTGAAGTCGCACGGGATCAGCGGCGGGATCGGCTATCCGGTCGCCAATCGCGGCCAGATCGGCCTGCAGGGCAACTGGACCAAGCAGGACTTTCCCAACCAGCCGCTGGCGACGGGCGGGGTGAACGGCAGCGAAATCTATGGTGTGAACCTGTTCGGCAATTATCGTGTCGGCAGTTCGCTGAACGTCAACGCCGGCCTCGGGAAATCCTGGGTCAGTTCCAATGTCCCCATGTCCGACGATTTTTCCGGCCTGGTCTGGAACCTGGGCGTGAACTACAGCGGGCCGCGGATCGGCGTTTCGGTCAGCACCGGCCGCAGCGTGAATGGCTCCAGCGGCGCGTCGTCCAACTACACCATCGGAAAATTCTTCAACACCTCGGTGAACTACCGGGCCAACAACCGGTTGAGCTTCGCCGGCGGCATAGGCACATCCGACACCGACTATCGCGGGATCGACCAATTGCCGGAAACCCAGGATGTTCGGTCCGCGAAGATGCGACGCTATTTCATGGGGGCCGACTATCGCCTGAACCGCATCGTCGCCTTCTCGCTGGACTTCAACCATGCGAATCGCTCGTCCAACCCCGGGACTGGCAGCTACAAGGCGAACACCGTGGGCCTGACCGCCCGCGCGTCATTCTAAGGAGCGTTCCCAATGCACCCCGAAGATGGAGTTGGAACCATGGCGAACATAGCCCACAGCGAAGCCGGAAAGAAATCCGGTGGCGCTTCACGCGCGGTATTCGTGGGCGCCTCACGCGCGGCGGCGATCGCGGGCGCGCTTTTCCTGCTGCCGCTGGCGGTGCCGACGACCGCTCTGGCCCAATCCGGGCAGGTGCAAGGCTATGTGCTCGGGCCGAACGACAATATCACCGTCGTCGTCTATGGGCAGAACGAGTTCAACGTGCAGACACGGGTGAAGCCGGACGGCTCCATCGTCATGCCGCTGATCGGCAAGGTGCAGGCGCAGGGCAAGACGGTGATCACCCTGGCCGACGAAATCACCCGCCGCCTGGTCGCCGGCAATTATCTGAAGGACCCGATCGTCAACGTCGAGGTCACGGAATATAATAGCAAATATGTCCGCGTGGCCGGCAAGGTCGGCGTGCCGGGCCTCGTGCCGCTCGACCGGTCGAACAAGCTGCTGGACGTGCTGCTGCGCTCGGGCTGGGTGCAGCCCGCAGGCTCGCAATTCATCACCATCCGCCGCGCGGCCGACGGCAAGGAAGTCCGAATCAACACCGAGGAGCTGGCGCGGGGCAACACGGCCGATATCGCCCTCGACCCCGGCGACACGCTGTTCGTGGCCGATGCGGAGCTGGTCTATCTGACGGGCGCCGTGGCGCGGCCGGGCGGCTATCCGCTGAAGCCGGGCATGACGGTCGCCGATGTGATCGCCCAGGCCGGCGGCGTCGGGCCGACCGGCTCGTCGGGCCGTGTCGGGCTGAAGCGCGGCGGCGCCAAGGAAACCGACGCCGACCAGCAGACCAAGCTGGAAGCCGGGGATGTGATCCACATCCGCGAGCGTCTCTTCTGAGGAGTAGACGGCATGAGCCTGATCCAGTTCCTGCGAATCCTGCTGGCCCGGTGGAAGATGATCCTCGGCACGGCGCTCGCCTGCACCCTCGTCGCCTCGACGATCGCCATGCTGCTGCCCAAGCGCTATCCGGCGACCGCGCGCGTCCTGCTGGAGATCGGCCGCCCGGATCCGGTCACCGGCGAAGTCGTCAGCGGCCGGGATCGCGGCTATGTCCGCACCCAGGTCGAGCTCATCAAGGACATGCGCGTCGCCGGCCAGGTGGTCGACAGGCTGGGCCTCGCCAGCGCGCCCGGCTCGATCGCGGCCTATGAGGCGACCGGCCGGACGGAGGCCGACGGCGGCATCCGCGCCTGGCTTGGACAGCAGATCATCAACAACACCGACGCGGGTGTCGTCTCCGGTTCCAGCATTTTGCAGATCAGCTATCAATCCTCCGACCCGGAGCGGGCGAAGCAGGTCGTCGGGCTGCTGCGCGAAGCCTATATCGACCAGTCGCTGCGCTTCCGGACCGACGCGGCCGGCCGCTCGGGCGAATGGTATCGGGAGCAGGCGGAAAAGGCGCGCGAGGCGCTCGCCGCTTCGGAAAGGGAACTCGCCGCGTTCATGGGCCAGAACGAGATCGTGGTCGTGAACGGGATGGACAGCGAATCGGCGAAGCTCGCAGCCTTGCAGGCGTCGCTGCAGCAGGCGCGGGGCATGCAGAGCAGCACCGACGCCGCGGTCGCCGGCCGGCTGGCGAACGACCCCGTGGCCGACCAGCTTCAGGTGCAGCTGGCGACGATCGAGGACGAGCTGGCTCTCGCCGGCGCCCGGCTGGGGGCTCAACACCCCAGCTACAAGGCGCTGCAGGCCCGCCGCAACACGGTGGCGAACCAGCTGGCACAGGCCCGCTCCAAGTCGCAGCAGGGGGTGTCGGCGCTTGCCGGCGCCGCCAACCGCTCGGTCGCGCAATTGGAAACGCAGGTGGCGCAGCAGGAAAAGGTGGTGCTCCAGCGCAAGCCGGTGCTGGACGAGTTCATCCGCCTCAACCGCGAAGTGGAACTGAAGCGCCAGCAATATGAGCGGGCTTCGGCGCGCACGGACGAGCTGCTGCTGCAGGCGGACGTGTCGGAAGCGGGCCTCGTCATGCTGGGCGATCCGGTGGCTTCGCGGACGCCTTCCTATCCGAAGGTGAACCTGATCGTCGGCCTGGCCGCCTTCTTCGGCCTGGCGCTGGGCACGCTTGCCGCCATCATCGCCGAGTTCATCGCCCGCCGCGTCCGCGGCTACGAAGACCTTGCCTATGCCGCCGGAGTTCCGGTGCTGGTGACCGTGGGCTCCTCCAAGCCCTCGCCGCTGCGCAGCCGCCTCCACAAACTTCTTGGCCGTCGCGACCGTTCGGGTGGCGAAGGCGAACCGCAGGCGATCTGATCCATGACAGATACCCAAATCATCGTCGGCAGCGGCTACGACCAGGGCGCGTCGGATTCGCTCCTGCAGACGGGGGCGCTGACCGACGAGCAGGCGCGTGTCGTCAGCGAGCATCAGGCGAAGACCGGCCTCGGCTTCGACCAGGCGGCGATGGCGCTGGCGCTGGCGAGCGAGGAGGATGTCGCGCTCGCCCGGCAGGCGGTGCAGGGCAGCCTCGCCATGCAGCTGGCGCCGTCCACCACCGTCTCCGACGAAATCGCCGTCCTCTCCGACCCGGCGAGCCCGCGCGCGGAAGCCATGCGGCTGCTGCGCACCCAGATCATCGCCCAGCATGTGGGCGCCGGGCGCCGCGCCTTCGCGGTGGTCGGCGCCACCGATGGCGCCGGCGCCAGCTATATCGCCGCCAATCTTGCGGCGGCGCTGTCGCAGGTGGGGATCAAGACGCTGCTGGTGGACGCCAATCTGCGCAACCCCCGGATCGACGGCATCTTCGGGATCGACCCGAACGGCCCCGGCCTTTCCACCTATCTCTCGCTGGAAGTGAACCGGCCGGAGCGCGTGGCCTATCCCAACGTGCTGCCCAACCTGTCGGTCGTTCCCGCCGGCCCGCCGGTGGCCCGCCCGCAGGAGCTTCTGTCGGGCGCCCGTTTCCGGACCGGTGTCGACATCCTCCTCAGGCAATATGATGTGGCGATCTTCGACACCCCCGCCACGAACGAGAATGCCGACGCGCTGACGGTGGCCGGCGCCCTCGGCTATGCGCTGATCGTGGCGCGGCGCAACCACGCCTTCGTCAAGGATGTGCAGGTTCTGGCGGGGCAGCTCACGGCGTCGCGCGCCACGCCGATCGGGGCCGTCCTGAACGAATATGACTGAAGCTGGCCGTTAAGCCAAAGGAGCCTGGTTGAATGACGGCAGCGACCATCCCCGCCCGGACAGGCGTGCTGGACCACGCCCGGCAGCACCCGCTGCTGACGCTGGCCCTCATCGTCACCATCCTGCCCACGCTCTACGCCACGGCGACCCAGAGCTGGACGCAGGAATCCGGCGTCCATGGCCCGCTGGTGCTGGCGACGGCGGTCTGGCTCGTGTGGCGCAACTGGGATTCGATCGTCGCCGAAGCGCGGCCCGGGCACCTGGGGATCGCGCTTCCCGTGGTGCTGGTCGGCTCCGCCCTCTAACACCTTCGGGCGGGCCTATAATTTCCTGATGATCGAGGTGGCGGCGCTGCTCTTCGCGCTGCTGGGCATCGCCTATGCGTTCGTCGGCCACAAGGTGCTGATGAAGCTGTGGTTCCCCATCTTTTATCTGGGTTTCCTGATCCCGCTTCCGGGCTGGGTGATAGACAGCTTCACCCAGCCGCTGAAGATACTGGTGTCGGACATCGTCACCTGGCTGCTGGCGGCGTTCGGCTATCCGATCGCCCAGGTGGGCGTCACCCTCTATATCGCCCAATATCAGTTGCTGGTGGAGGACGCCTGCGCCGGCCTCAATTCCATCATCAGCCTGACGGCGGTCGGCCTCTTCTATATCTATCTCATGCACAATGCGTCCTGGCGCTATTCGCTGCTGCTGCTGGCGTTCCTGCTGCCGATCGCCATCGCCGCCAATGTGATCCGGGTGATCATCCTGGTGCTGCTGACCTATTATTTCGGCAATGAAGTGGCGCAGGGCTATCTGCACGACTTTGCCGGGATCGTGACCTTCGTGTCGGCGCTGCTGCTCTTCTTCCTTTTGGACCAGATATTGTCGCCGATCCGTCGCCGCCTCACCCGCAACCAGCCGGAGGACCATCATGCTCGGACGGCGTGAACTGCTGCTAGGCCTGCCGCTTCTGGCGGCCGCCGGCGGCGCGCTGGCGCTGACGCCGCGCAACCGCCTCAACCTGCTGAACGGCAAGGAGCTGGAGAAGCTGGTTCCGCTGGAATTCGCCGGCTGGCATGTCACGCCCTCCAACGCCGTGATCCTGCCCGAGGCGCAGGAAGGCAGCCTCGCCGCGCAGCTCTACAGCCAGACGGTCAGCCGCCTCTATCTTTCCGAAACCGACCTGCCGGTGATGATGGTGATCGCCTATGGCGACACCCAGTCCGACCAGTTGCAGCTGCACCGGCCCGAGGTCTGCTACACGGCGGTCGGCTTCGAGATCAGCGAATCCCGCAAGGTGGTCCTGCCGGTGGCGCCGCCGCCCGACACGCTGCCGGCCCGCGAACTGGTGGCCACCAGCAACGACCGGATCGAGCCGATCCTCTACTGGACCCGAATCGGCGATTACCTGCCCGCGAGCGGCAACGAGCAGCGGCTGCTGAAGCTCCGCACGGAGATGCGGGGCTATCTGGCGGATGGCGCGCTGATTCGCCTGTCGACGGTCGTTCCGGAGCCGACGCCCGAAAGCTTCGCCACGCTGCAGCGCTTCGCCAAGGCCATGCTGGACGCGACCGACCCGCTCGGGCTTCCGGCGCTGGTCGGCCGGCCGGTTGCGGCCGCCATTCTGGAGCAACGCGGATGACGGGGCGGATATATATGCGAGACGCCCTGCCTTCCGAGGTGCGCGCGTCAGTCGCCGATCTTGCCGAACGGCTTCAGGAAATAATGGATGAAGGCGAGGATCGCGGCGATCCCGGCAATGGAAATCACATGCCACAGCGTCTCGCCGGTATCGATGGCATGATTGCCCACCTGGTTGATGACCGCGCAGGCAACCGACGCGGCGAAATAAGGCCACATCTGGTCGCGTTCAGGGCCGACCGAGCGCTGCAGGAACAGCACGATCAATCCTGCAAAGATCGCCACGGTGACCCAGTCGTACACAGTCTCCATACGCATCCCTCCCGACAACGAGGCGGGCGCTACCAACGCGGCCTCCTGCACGGAGCTAGCCTTGCCGCGCGCCGCCTGCAACCGCTAGTTGCAGCGCCGGCCGGCAAGCCGGCCCCGATCGGCATGGAGCTTCGGGCGGGATGAACGACATGAACAGCCGAAACCCGGTGGCCCAGTCCCCGTCTCCGGCCCCCAGCCGCACTTCCGTGCCGATCGATCTCGTCGTGTTCGCCGTGCGCGCGGTGGAATTCCTCACCGTCATCCTCGCGGGGATCGTCGCCCTCTATTTCTGGGCGCACAGGATCGAAGAATCCTCCATCCGGGTCTATGGCCAGTCGATGCTGCTAGGCGCGCTGATCTTCGCGCTGGTCGCGGAAATCATGGGCGCCTACGATGTCGACTGCCATTTCTCCGTCCGCAAGGCCTGGCAGCGGGTGATGGGCAGCTGGGTGGTGACGGCGCTGTTCCTCGTCACCATCGGCTTCCTGATGAAGGTGTCGGAGGATTATTCGCGCGGCTGGGCCACCACCTGGTTCATTACCTCGGCGGTGATGCTGGCCGGCACGCGCGCCGCCATGACGATGTGGATTCGCCGCCTGAAGGGGCAGGGCGTCTTCAACAGCCGGGTGGCGATCTACGGCGCCTCGGCGCAGGGGCAGAAGCTGGCGCAATATGTGCGCGGCAATTCCAAGCTGACCATCAGCCTCGTCGGCTTCTTCGACGACCGGCGGGACGGGCGCGTGCCGGTAATCGTCGACGATCTCCCCGTGTTCGGAACTTCGGACGATCTGGTGGCGATGATTCGCGACGGCCTCATCGACCAGGTGATCGTGGCGCTCCCCTGGTCCGCCGAGGAGCGAATCCGGCAGGTGGTGCAGAAGCTGGTGCTGACTCCGGTCCGCATCCGCCTCGCCCCGGACCTCGCCAATTTCGCCTTCGCGCACCGCCCGCTGGTGCTGCTGGGGGACATGCCGGTCATCACCCTGTTCGAGCGGCCGATTTCCGGCACCGACGCGATCGTGAAGCGGGCGGAGGATCTGCTCCTCACCAGCCTCATCATGCTGTTCATCTGGCCGGTGATGCTGCTGACGGCGCTTGCCGTGAAGCTGGACAGCCCCGGCCCCATCTTCTTCCGCCAGCCGCGCGAAGGCTTCAACAATCAGCGCTTCGACGTGCTGAAGTTCCGGTCGATGACGCACGACCTCTGCCAGACGGACGGGGTGAAGCAGGCGACAAGGGGCGACAAGCGCGTGACCCGCGTCGGCCGCATCATCCGCGCCACTTCGATGGACGAGCTGCCGCAGCTCTTCAACGTGCTGAAGGGGGACATGTCGCTGGTCGGGCCGCGCCCGCACGCGCCCTCCACCCGCGCCAACGGCCGGCTGTTCCATGAAGTGGTGCAGACCTATGCCGCCCGGCACAAGGTGAAGCCGGGCATCACCGGCTGGGCGCAGGTCTGCGGCTGGCGCGGCGAAACGGACACCGAGGAGAAGCTGGTGAAGCGCCTCGAGCACGACCTTTATTATATCGAGAACTGGTCGGTTTCGTTCGACATCTACATCCTGTTCCGCACCGTCTTCGCGGTGATCTTTCCGAAGAACGCCTTCTAGGCCGGGAACCGCTGTTCCCCTTCGACACCCCCAACACCCTTCGTCACCCCGGGCTTGACCCGGGGTCCAGCTTTTCTACTGCCGGCGCGCCCGAAGAAGAAAGCTGGACCCCGGGTCAAGCCCGGGGTGACGGGAAAAGTAGAGGCTCCCAACCCAGGCAGAATCAGCGCGGAAGCGCCTGCCAGGCGGCCAGCGCCCGTGCCCGGGCGAAACGATGCTCCACCACGGGCGGGGGATAGAAGTTCCAGCCGCGTTCGAACGGCCCATGGATCGCCTGATCGTTGAGGGCCGCCAGTTCCGGCACCCAGCGCCGCACATAAGCGGCGGCGTCGAACTTCCCGGACTGCGCGACGGGCGCGAAGATGCGGTAATAGGGGGCGGAATCCACGCCCGATCCCATCACCCACTGCCAGCCCATGGCGTTGTTCGCCAGATCGGCGTCCAGCAGCGTGTCCCAGAACCAGCGCTCGCCTTCGCGCCAGTCGATCATCAGATGCTTGGTCAGGAAGCTGGCCGCCACCATGCGCACGCGGTTGTGCATCCAGCCGCTATGCCACAACTCGCGCAGTCCGGCGTCCACCAGCGGATAGCCGGTCAGCCCCTTTTGCCAGGCGGTCAGCAAAGCCTTGCCTTCCGCCGTCGTGACATCCGTCCAGGGGATATGCTCGAATTCCGGCCGGTGCGGCCGGCTGGCGGATTTCGGATACTGGTCGAGCATTTCATGCGCGAAATCCCGCCAGGCCAGTTGCCGCCGCCAGGCGATCGCCCGATCGCCGGCCGCATGCCACAGCTCGGCTGGCGAGATTTCGCCGAAATGGAGATGCGGCGACAGCCGCGAGGTGGCCGTTTCCGCCGGATAGTCCCGCCGCTGCGCATAGGCGTGAAGCTTGGGCAGCATATCCGCCAGCCTCGCCCGGGCGCCTTCCTCTCCCGGCTGCCAGTCGGCAAAACCCGTCGACCAGTCCGGCGCGCGCGGCAGCAGGCCCCAGTCCTCCAGCCGCTCGCCGGCGGGGGCAGGCGCGAACTCCAGCCGCTCCGGGGCGGGGCGCGGCGGCGGATCGCCCCATTCCAACAGCGTTCGCCAGAAGGGGGTGAACAGGCGAAACCGCCCGCCGCTTCGCGTGCGCAACAGGCCCGGGGGAACCAGTGTCGTCCCCTCATGCAGAACAAGGCCAGGCACCTGCGGCTCGATGCGCGGCCACCAGGGCTCGGTCTGGCGCAAGGCGTGCACGGCGCCGGCGCCGGTTTCCGCCACCAGCCTGGGCAACAGCTCGGCGCTCGACCCCCGCAGCAGAAGCAGCCGTCCGCCCAGTCGCGACAGGCTTCGGTCCAGCGCCTGAAGGCTGTGGTGCAGCCACCAGCGCGAAGCGCCGCCGGGCGCGCGGACGATGCGGCTGTCGTCCAGCACGAACAGCGGCAGCACCGGCCCTGCGGCGGCGGCGGCCAGCACGGCCGCATGGTCGCGCAGCCGGAAATCCTGTCGGAACCATATGATCTGGGGGGCAGCCATGCCGCCATCCCTGGAGCGGAAGATTGCGCGGCGCAACCGGCAAGCGTAAGCGCGACGCATGCCCGCTCTCGCCTATGTGAACGGCCGTTACGGCCCCATCCACGAAGCCGGAATCTCGGTCGAGGACCGGGGGTTCCAGTTCGCCGACAGCCTTTATGAGGTGGTGGCTTTCCTGAATGGGCGCTTCCTCGATTGGGGCAAGCATCTCTGGCGCCTGCGGCGCGGGCTGGCGGCCCTGTTCATCGAAGACCTGCCGACAGATGCCGCGCTCGCGGCCATCGCCCGGCGGCTGGTGCGGCAAAGCCGCTTCGCCGATGGTCTGCTCTACATCCAGATCAGTCGCGGCGCGGCCCGGCGGGACCACGGCTTTCCGCCCCATACGCCGCCGACGCTGGCGATGACGGTCCGCCGCTTCGATTTCCGCCAGCGCCTGCCGCAACTGGAAAAGGGCGTGGCGGCCATCAGCCTTCCGGATCAGCGGTGGGAGCGGTGCGACCTGAAGACCACCGGCCTGCTGCCCGCCGTGCTGGCGAAGCAGGAGGCGCGCCGCGCCAATGCCTTCGAAGCGGTTTTCGTGAAGGACGGGCAGGTGACCGAGGGGGGCTCCACCAACATCCATATGGTGGATGCCGGGGCGCGCATCGTCACGCATCCGCTTTCCGCGCGAATCCTGCCGGGCATCGCCCGCGACACGGCGCTGGCCCTTGCGCGCGAATCCGGGCTGGAAGTGGTGGAACGCCCCTTCTCGCTGGAAGAGGCGCGCGCCGCGCCGGAGCTTTTCCTTACCTCCACCACCGCGCCCCTGCTGCCCATCGTCTCTCTGGACGGGGCGCCGGTCGGCAATGGCGCGCCGGGGCCAGTCTGCGGCAGGCTGGGGCGGACCATCTGGACGGAAGTGGCGCGACAAACCGGCTGGCGCGCGTGAAACCGCTTGTGCGCCGCAGCAATAGGGCCATATTACGATCCTGCCACAAGATTGCCGCCAACAGCGTTTAACCGGAAAGGGCCATGTACCAGCACGACATCCTGATCGCCCCCGAAGACATCGACTTCATGGGGCATGTGAACAACGCGGTCTACCTCCGCTGGGTGCAGGATGCCGTGATCAGCTACTGGCAAAAGGTCGCGCCGGCGGAAGCGGTGGCGCAGCACCTCTGGGTCGCGCTGAAGCATGAAATCACCTACCGCGCGCCGGCTTTCCTGGAGGACGATATTCTGGCCGAAGTGATCGCGACGGGGGTGCAGGGCAGCCGCGCCTTCTTCACCACGCTGATCCAGCGCGGCGACACGATCCTGGCGGAAGTGCAGTCCAGCTGGTGCTGCCTCGACACCGCCACGCGGCGCCCGGCGCGAATCGCCCGCGAACTGGCGGCCCGCTTCCTCCCCGCCTGAGCGGCGTAACCGGCTTCAGCGCTTCCTCAGCCCGTCCGCCACCAGCTGGTGGGCGCGCTCCAGCACGTCGCGCAACTCGCGGTCGTTTCCCCAGACGCCGTAGCGCAGCCCCAGGAACACGTTCATCCCGGCGATCGCCCAGGCCTCCACTTCCCCCACGCCTTCCCTGAGCTCGCCGGCCGCCGCGCCGGCCTGGAGCCGCGCGGCGATCCGCGCCACGGTGGAGCGATAATGGTCCTGATAGGCGTCGGGGGCGACGAATTCGGCTTCGTCGATGATGCGGTAGATCAGTTGCTGCTCGCTCACGAAATCCAGATAATGGTCGAGCGCCGCCTGCTCCTTGGCCAGCGCGTCGGGCGCCGCCAGCACATGCGGCGTGACATGCGCTTTCACCTGCGCCGACAGGTCGGTCACCAGCGCCCGGAAGATCTCCTCCTTGCTGGTGAAATAGGTGTAGAAGCTGCCCAGCGCCACGCCGGCCCGGCGGGTTATGTCGGTGATCCCGGTGGCGTGGAAGCCCTTGGCGCCGAATTCCTGCGCCGCGGCGTCCAGCAGGGCGCGCAGCGTGCGCCGCCCCCGCTCGGTGCGGGGCGTGCGATCCTGGTCGCCCATTTCCGCCGGCGCCACAGACTGTTGCTTTGTTGCATCGCTCAAACCCAATCTCCCCAACCCCGAAACCCGAGCCAGCTTTCAAGTTGAATCTTGATTCATGTTTCAGTAAGCCATGCAGCTAATGAACCGCAAGCCTGCAATGGGCCGGCGGAATCAACAAGGGCGCCAGAGGGGCGCTCGGCCTTGGGAGAGCCAGATGACAGCTGTTTACGCGCTTTCGCGCACCATATCCCTTTTTGCGCTTGCCGCCTCGCTGGCCGCCCCGGCCATGGCGCAGCAGGCGCCTGCTGTGGAAAGCACTGCCGAAGCAGCCGATGGCATCGACGGCGACATCATCGTCTCGGCCCGCCGCCGCAACGAAAGCCTGCTGGAGGTGCCGATTTCGGTGACGGCGGTTTCCGGCGCGACGCTGGAAGCGCAGGGCGCGCCCGACATCACCGCGCTGCAGCAGCAGGCGCCGAACATGACGACGGCGGTCGCGCGCGGCTCCAACTCCACCCTCATCGCCTTCATCCGCGGCGTTGGCCAGCAGGATCCGCTCTGGGGCTTCGAACCCGGCGTCGGCCTCTATGTGGACGATGTCTATGTGGCCCGCCCGCAAGGCGCCGTGCTCGACATCTTCGACGTGGAGCGGATCGAAGTGCTGCGCGGCCCGCAAGGCACACTCTATGGCCGCAACACCATCGGCGGCGCGATCAAATATGTGACGAAGCGCCTCGGCAATGAATTCGGCGGCCGGGTGAAGGCGAGTTACGGCAGCTACAACCAGATCGACCTGTCGGGCACGGTGGTGGTGCCGCTCGGCTCCAACTTCGCGGTGGGCGCCGGCGTCCTCTGGTCGCAGCGCGACGGCTACGGCAAGAACCTGCATACCGGCGCCCAGCATTACGACAAGGATGTGCTGGCCGGCCGCGTCTCGGCCGAATTCGACAATGGCGACATCTTCATCCGCGCCGCCGCCGACCGCACGGAAGACCGCTCCAACCCCCGCCACGGCACCCGCCTGAACGGTTTCGCCGGCCTGCCCGACTTCGCGCCCACCGAAAGCGTCTATGACACCCGCGCCGGCATCGGCGACGACAACAAGGTCGTCACCCAGGGCCTCAGCCTGACGGGCGAAGTGGGCATCGGCGACGGCTTCACCCTGAAGTCGATCACCGCCTATCGCGACGGCCGCTCCGACACGCTGATCGATTTCGACAACACCCCCGGACCGGTGCTCGACATTCCGGCCTTCTACAAGGACTGGCAGTTCACGCAGGAACTGCAACTCCTCGTCGAGCAGGAGCGCTGGCAGGGTGTGTTCGGCGCCTTCTATCTGGAAGGCCGCGCCTCGGGTGCCTTCGACACCGTGGTCGCAGGGGCCGCCCCCGGCGGTTTCACCATCTACACGGGCGGAAACGTGAAGACGAAGTCGATCGCCTTCTTCGGCGACTTCTCCTTCGACGTCACCGACCAGTTCAAGGTTTCCGCCGGCCTGCGCTGGACCAAGGACGACAAGGAAGGCACCGTGCTGCGCGAGCAGTATCTGGGCCTGCGTTCGCCGGAGTTCGGCAACGCCAACGCCATATTCCTTGCCACCCGTTCGGATTACACCAACGACCGGACCTTCGAGAAGCTGACGCCGCGCATCTCGCTCAGCTATCAGCCGACGGACGATGTCAATCTCTACGCAAGCTGGAGCCGTGGCTTCAAGTCGGGCGGTTTCGACATGCGCGGCGATGTGGTGGCAACCCCCACCACGGTAGATGGCTACGACCCCGAGACCATGGACAGCTTCGAAGTCGGGATGAAGGGCGCCTTCCTCGACCGCACCATGTTCCTGAACCTTGCCGGCTTCTTCTCGAAGTACAAGGACCAGCAGGTCACCATCCAGGCGCCGAGCACGACTCCGGGCGTGATCGCCTCCTTCGTGGACAATGCCGGCCGGGCCGACATCTGGGGGATCGAAGCCGAACTGCGCGCGCTGCCGCACCGGAACCTGCAACTGCAGGCCAGCGTCGGCTATGTGAATGCCAAGTATAAGGAGTTCTACACCTACATCGCCGGCGGCACCGAGCCGGTCGACGTGTCGGACCAGCGCTTCTTCCAGAACACGCCGGAGTTCACCATCAACAGCTCGGTCACCTGGTCGACCGATCTCGCCGGCGGCCGCCTGTCGATCACGCCCGCCGTCACCCTGCGGTCGAGCATCCACATGTTCGAATATGTCTCGCCGCTGGACCAGAAGGGCTATGTGCTGGCGGACGCCTCGGTGAACTGGACTTCGGACGACGACCGCTTCACAATCGGCGTGCATGGCCGCAACCTGTTCGACGAGCGGTATCGCGTCGGCGGCTATTATTTCCCCGGCGCGCTCTATGGCGATTCGGTGATCGGCTACTATGGCCCGCCGCGCACCTTCTCGGTGACAGGCGGCTTCAAGTTCTGACGCTTTCCGCGACAGCGGTCGGAAGAAAGGGGCCTCCGGCGCAAGCCGGAGGCCCCTTCTCTTTGCTCATGGTCTCCAGGCCTCTGGCCTGGCTTTGGGCTGCGTCAAATTCCGCCCGGCGAAGCCGGCGGCGGGGGAGGGGGCGGCACCGCCCCCGGGGCCCGGCGGTGCTTTTCCGAGCGCTTGCGCCATTCCGCCGTCCGCGCTTCCACATCCGCGCGGGCCTTGCGGGCGTCGGCCGCGAAAGCCTTGCGATCCTCGGCCGACAGCTTCTGGATGGCCGCCAGCATGGAAGCCTGGCGCTTCGCATGCTGGCCATCCACCAGTTGCCGCTCGGCGTCCATCGCCCGCTTCAGGGCCGCCACATCCAGCTTCTCCGCGCCGACCAGCGCATTGATGCGATCCCGCGCCGCCCGCACGCTGGTGCGGTCTTCCTGCGAATGCACCATGGCGTCGCGCAGGATCTTGCGGCCTTCGGGCGAGATATTGGCGAACATCGGCCCGCGCGCCAGTCCGCCATGCCGGGGCGCCTCCGCCGGCGCGGGTTGCGGCGCGGCGGTCTGCGCCAGCGCCGGGGCCGCCAGCAGGGCGGCGGTTGCGATCATCAGGGTCTTCACAGCTGATATTCCTCTTCGCTTGTCGGGGTATAGAGCAGGGCGAAGGCGGCGCTTTCACCGACATCCGCTTCTGCGAGCATCACCGAACCGCCCCCCACGTCGGCTCCGGGCGCCGTGCCTTGGGTGCCGGTCCAGAGCGAACCGGGCGCCAGAAGCAGGGCGACCGCAGCCGACGCCGCCACGGCGGCAGCGCCACCGACCCACCACCAGGAGCGGCGGGGACGGTCGGCGGAAGGCCCGGTCGTGGCGATTGTCTCGGCATGTTGAAGAATACGCAGCACCGCCGCCTCATCCCCCGCCCGCGTCAGCGGGTCGGTCTTCGCCCAGGCGGCAAGCGCTTCATCCAGCTTGCGATCGTTCGTCATTGCAGTTCACCCTTCAGCCCGTCGAGACGCGTCTTCAGCGTCGCCCGGGCGCGCAGCAGCAGCCCCTCCACCGCCTTCTCGCTCGTCTCCAGTGTCTCGGCGATTTCCGCCATCGAAAGCCCTTCGCCATGGAACAGCGCCAGCGCCGCCCGCTGCCGCTCAGGCAAGGCGGCGGCGGCGGCCTGCACCCGCGCGGCAAGATCGGCGCTTTCGGCGGCCCCGGCCGGGGTCGGCCCGGCGTCGGCGATGTCCGCCGCTTCCTCGATCGGCGCGACGGGGCGCAGGCGTCGCCGCCCGTCCAGCGCGCAATTCACCAGCAGGCGCCGCCACCAGGCAGCGAAGCTGCCGCGCTCCGGATCGAAGCGCCCGGCCTCGCGCCACAGCCGGGCGAAGGCGTCCTGAACGGCGTCCTCGGCGAGCGCCCGGTCGCCCAATATGCGCACGGCCTGCGCCAGCGCCGGCCGCACCAGCATGCGCGCCAGATCGGAAAAGGCGCGGGCATCGCCGTCCGCCGCACGGCGGATCAGCAGCGCCTCGGGCTCACTGGCCCTAAGGTCGTTCGCGGGTGTCAACGCGTGCATGGAATCTCCATGCGAAGTCATACGCGGCAAACCCGGCTTTTCCCCCGCCCGCGATTTGCGGGCAGGGGCAGGGGCGCCGTTATCGGCCGGCCTCGGCTTTCACTTCCCAACTCTGGCCCCGGCGGAGCAGCGCCGCGAAATCGGCGGACTTGCCGGCCGTCAACTGCTGTTCCTGCGCCTGCATCGCTTCATCGAAGCTGGAGGCCGGATCGCAATAGATCACGCCGAGCGCCACCGGAAACTCGCCGAACGGCATGTCAATCAGCATATTGGCGACGGCCTTGTTGGTTTCGTCGTGCACGATCAACTGGCTGGCGTCGCCTTCCACCACGTCCACCACTTCCAGTCGCAGCGTTTCCCGGTTCAGCTTCAGCCCCCTGGTGCCGTTGGCGAACAGCATGGGCTTGCCATGCTCCAGCAGGATCTGCGTCTGCGGCGCGGATTTCTTTTCCGTGAAGGCGTCGAAAACGCCGTCGTTATACACCACGCAATTCTGGTAGATCTCGATGAAGCTGGTGCCCTTGTGGGCGTGCGCCCGCTTCAGGATTTCCGGCATATGCTTCTGCGCCGTGTCGATGGTGCGGGCAACGAAGCGTCCGCCGGCGCCGATCGCGAAGGCGCAGGGCTTCACCGGCTGCTCCAGCGAGCCCGTGGGCGAGGTGGGGGAACGGGTGCCCGGCCGCGACGTGGGCGAATATTGCCCCTTGGTCAGGCCGTAGATCTCGTTGTTGAACAGCAGCACCTGGCAGTCGATGTTGCGCCGCACGAGGTGCAGCATATGGTTGCCGCCGATGGAAAGCCCGTCGCCGTCGCCGGTCACCAGCCACACGTCCAGCTTCGGATTGGCCAGCTTCACCCCGGTGGCGATGGTCGGCGCCCGGCCGTGGATCGTGTGGAAGCCGTAGGTTTCCATATAATAGGGAAAACGGCTGGAGCAGCCGATCCCGGAAATGAACACCGTGTTGTGCGGCTCCACGCCCAGTTCCGGCAGGGCGCGCTGCACCGCCTTCAATATGGCGTAGTCGCCGCAGCCCGGGCACCAGCGCACTTCCTGGTCGGTCGCCCAGTCGTCGGGCTTCGTCGCGGGGATCACCTTGCTGATCTCGTTCATTGCGCCAACATCCCCTCGATGGCCGCCTCGATCTCCGCGATGCGGAAGGGCTGGCCAGACACCTTGTTCAGCGGTTGCGCGTCCACCAGATACTGGTCGCGCAGCAGCGTCTTCAACTGGCCGGTGTTCATTTCCGGCACCAGCACCCGCTGATAGCGCTTCAGCAGTTCGCCCAGATTGGCCGGCAGCGGCCAGATGTGGCGGATGTGCACATGCGCCACATCATGCCCCTTGGAGCGCGCCAGCTCCACCGCCTGCCGGATCGGCCCATAGGTGGAGCCCCAGCCGACCACCACCAGCGGCCCATGGTCGTTCCCAACTTCCACTGCCTGCGCCGGAATATCGCGGGCGATGCCGTCGATCTTGGCCTTGCGCGTGTCGGTCATCTTCTGGTGGTTTTCCGGCGAATAATCGATGTTGCCGCTGGCGAAGCCCTTCTCGATGCCGCCGATCCTGTGCATCAGCCCCGGCGTTCCCGGCTTCACCCACTGGCGCCCCAAAGTCTCCGGGTCGCGGGTGAAGGGGTTGAAGCGGCCGTCTTCCGGCACATCCTCGCGAAATTTCGCCGGGAAGGGCGTGAAGCTGCCGTCGTCCGGCACCCGCCAGGGCTCGGCGGCGTTGGCGATATAGCCGTCCGTCAGCAGCATCACCGGGCTCATATATTTCAGCGCCAGGCGGCAGGCCTCGATCGCCACCTCGAAACAGTCGGCCGGGCTGCGGGCGGCGATCACCGGCATCGGCGCGTCGCCGTTGCGGCCATAGACGGCCTGATAGAGATCGGATTGCTCCGTCTTCGTCGGCAGGCCGGTCGAAGGCCCGCCGCGCTGGGAATTGACGATCACCAGCGGCAGCTCGGTCATCACCGCCAACCCCATCGCCTCGCCCTTCAGGGCGATTCCGGGGCCGGAGGAGGAGGTGACGGCCAGGCTCCCCGCCCAGGCGGCGCCGATGGCGGCGCCGATGGCGGCGATCTCGTCCTCGGCCTGGAAGGTGGTCACGTCGAACTCGCGCAGGCGGGCGAGCGCGTGCAGGATGGCGGACGCCGGCGTGATCGGATAGCCGCCGAAGAACATCGGCAGGCCGGAAAGCTTGGCGCCCGCCACCAGCCCCAGCGCGATCGCGTCGGCGCCGGAAATGGTGCGGTAAAGCCCCGGCTCGACTTCGGCTGCGGCCAGGCTGAACTGCTTCAGCGGCCCGGCCAGCTCGGCCGTCTCGCCAAAGGCGTGGCCGGCGTTCAAGGCCGCGATATTGGCGTCGCGCAGCACCTCGCTCTTCGCGAACTTGGCCGACAGCCACTCGACGATCGGCCCGCGCGGCCGGCCGAACATCCAGAGCGCCAGCCCCAGCGTCCACATATTCTTGCAGCGCAGCGCATCCTTGTTGCCCAGCCCGAAGGGCTTCACGCTCTCCAGCGTCTGCTTCGAAATGTCGAAGGCCAGCAATTGCCAGGCGGAAAGGCTGCCGTCCTCCAGCGGGTTGGCCTCGTAGCGCGCCTTCTTCAGGTTGCGCTCGCTGAACTCGCCGGTGTCGGCGATGATGAGGCCGCCCTGCCTCAGCGCTGGCAGGTTGGTCTTCAGCGCCGCCGGATTCATGGCGATCAGCACGTCGGGCTGGTCGCCGGCGGTTTCGATCCGGGTGGAGCCGAAGTTGATCTGGAAGGCGGAAACCCCGAACAATGTGCCCTGCGGCGCGCGAATTTCGGCCGGGAAGTCGGGGAAGGTGGCAAGGTCGTTCCCGGCGAGCGCGGTGGAAAGGGTGAACTGCCCCCCCGTCAGCTGCATGCCGTCGCCGGAATCCCCGGCGAAACGGACGACCACGGAATCCCGATGCACGACCTCGTGCGATGTCCCCCCTGAAGATGGGCCGTGGGGCTCGTCCGGCACCTTGGCGGCGGTGGCCATATCTGCTCGCTACTCCCGTCCAATATCGCTCTTTTATCTTTATCCTATTCTTTACGCCCGATGATGGCGCGAACCCAAGCGGCTTTTTCTACCAGTCGTCATAACCGGGCTGTGCCCCGGTTCGTGCGGGAAGGGGTTGCTGCCTTGCAGCGAAGTCGTTAGCCGCTTCAACTGCAGGCGATACGCCCTGCGCAGTTAATACGGAGCCGGGGTCAGGGGCATGATCTTCGCATCCAATTCCGCCGGTCAATCGGATGGGCATTACCGCGCGCTCGACAGCCTGCGCGGCATCGCCGCCATTCTGGTGTGCCTCTATCACTTCAAGGTGAACAGCCATCTGGCCGGCTTCGCTATCGTCCGCAACGCCTGGATGTTCGTGGATTTCTTCTTCGTCCTCTCGGGCTTCGTCATCTGCCTTGCCTATGCCCGGCGTCTGGGGCAGGGGAAACCCGGGGAATTCAAGGCGTTTGCCATTCGCCGCTTCGGCCGGATCTATCCATTGCATCTGGTGATGCTGCTGTTGTTCCTGGCCTTCGAGCTTCTCACGCTTGCAATGCCCGGCCTCAGGTCCGGCCCCGCCTTCGGAGAGGGAAAGTCCATTGGAGACTTCGGCCTCACCCTGTTCCTGCTCAACTGTTTCGGCCTCGCCGACAATCTGAAGTGGAACACGCCCAGTTGGAGCATCGCCGCCGAATGGTGGACTTATCTCGCCTTCGCGGCCGCGGCGGTGCTGGCCGGGCGGCGGCTGCCGCTGGCGCTTTCGGCGATGGCGGCCATCGGCCTTGCGGTGATGGTGGCCAATCTGCCTTCCATGTATGCCGTCTATGATTATGGCTTCTGGCGCTGCCTTCTGGGCTTCAGCGCGGGGGCGCTGGTGGCGACCGGCTGGTCTTTTCTGGAGCCGCAGCTCCGCCGTTTCTCCAATCTCGTCTGGCACGGGATCGAAACCATCCTGCTGCTCGCGGTCATCTGGATGGTGAGCGAACTGGCGCATAGCGGCTGGTCCTTCCTTTCGCCGCTGCTGTTCGCGGCCTGCGTCGCCGCCGTCGCGGTGGAGAGGGGCTGGGTCTCCCGCCTGCTCCTCGCCGCGCCGCTGCTGTTCGCGGGCAAGATCTCCTATGGAATCTATATGGTGCAGGCGCTGATCATCGCGCGATTCGAAAATCTGCTGACGCTTGGCGAGCGGGCCCTGGGCATCGCGCTGAAGGGGCCGGCGACCTTCGCGGAAGCCGGGAGCGAGCGGATGGTGGCCGGCGCCTCCTTCTGGCAGGGCGATCTGATGACGGTCCTGCTGCTGGCGATGGTGCTGATCGCCGCCACGCTCAGCTACCATTTCATCGAGGAGCCCGGAAAACGCTGGGCCGCGCGCCTCGCCGACAAGGCCCGGCATCGCCCGGCGGAGGCGAGCTGAAGCCAAAGAAGTGTAGGCGCTTGCATCCCCGGCGGGACCGCACTATAGGCCCGCACTCGCTGCTATTCCTCGGTAGCTCAGCGGTAGAGCATCCGACTGTTAATCGGACGGTCGTAGGTTCGAATCCTACCCGGGGAGCCAGCGCTGTCCTGGCCGGCGGGCTTGCCCCGCCGGCGGGCGCCACCGAAAGCTAAAGGGCGACGCCGACCGAAGCCGTGAGCGGGCTGAAGCCGAAGCGCGCCAAAGCCGAAAGCGGACGAACGCCCAATGCCAGTCCGCCACCTCTTCGCCACGCCCTTCTACAGTTCCGAACTGGCCGATCCTGCGCTGCTCGCCGAACTGGCGCACAGTTGCCGCATCCTGTCGAAGGACGATTCGGCCGGCCGCCGCTGGTGCCGGGAGAACCGCTACCCCGGCTACACCAGCTACGCCTCGCTGGACGACCTCCCCCGGCGCGACCCGTCGTTCGCGGCGCTCGCGCGCAAGCTGGTGAGGCACGCCGCGCAATTCGCCGCCGCCGCCCATATGGACCTCGGCGGCGGCAAGCCCCGGCTGGACAGCATCTGGGTCAACATCCTGAAGCCCGGCGGCGGGCACAGCGGGCATATCCACCCGCACAGCGTCATTTCCGGCACGCTTTATCTGGAGGTGCCCGAAGGCGGCGCGCCGCTGCGCCTCGAAGACCCGCGCCTGCCGCTGATGATGGCCGCCCCCACGCGCCTGCCCGAGGCTCCGGAAGAAGCCCGGCCCTTCGTGCTGATGCAGCCGCAGGCCGGGCATATCTTCCTTTGGGAAAGCTGGCTGCGCCACGAAGTCGTCGCCGGCCATGGCAAGGGCGAGCGTCTGAGCATCAGCTTCAACTTCGCCTGAACGGCATTGCCTATGCCGCGCTCCGGCGGCTAGTCTGCCGGACGGAGGTCAACGGCCAGATGCGGCATCCACAGCATATCCCCCTCGTCGCCTTCATGGCGCTCATAGCCCAGCCGTCCATGGCCCAGCGATTCGACGATACCGTCTCGCTGAAGCTGGAGGCCTATTTCGCCGGCATCGGCAGCCATGCCCGGATCGGCACGCCGTCCGGCTCCCTCGGCACGGAGATCGACTTCGAGCGGCATCTGGGCATGGCCAAGAACCGGACCTTGCCGGCCGTCGAAATCGGCTGGCGCATCAACGACGACTGGGTTCTGCAAGGCCAATATTATGGCCTGCGCCGGAGTATCGAGAAACGGCTCGACCGCGAGATCAGCATCGGCGAAACCACCTATCCGGTGAACGCCCGCGTGGCGAGCGGCTTCGACAGCAACATCTACCGCTTCACCATCAACAATCTGCTGTTCCAGCGCGAACGGCTGGAACTGGGACTGGGCGTGGGGCTGCACGGCACCGATTTCGACCTGTTCGTGGAAGGGCAGGGCGCGATAGGAGAGCTGGAATCCTCGCTTCGCCGCGAGCGGCGGCAGATCTTCGCGCCGCTGCCGACGATCGGCGCCATCGGCCAGTGGGAGCCGGGCCGCAACTTCACCCTCTTCGGCCGGGTCGACTGGCTGTCGCTGACGATCGCCGATTACTCCGGCCGGCTGATCAACGCCGAGGCCTCGGCCTCCTACCGGGTGCACCGCAATCTGGACCTTGGTGTCTCCTATCGCTTCGTCGATTACGATTTGCGGGTGCGCAAATCCAATTGGCACGGTGAGGTGGATTATCAATTCTCCGGCCCGTCGATCTTCCTGCGCGCCGGCTTCTGAGAGCCGGCCTCAGATCATCGCCTGATCCACCAGCCGCAGCGTCACCCGCACCCGCTCGCCCACCGCCACTCCGGCCTTGCGGCGCACGTCGGCCTTCACCGGCAGCAGATAGGAACCGGACTTGCCGTCGGGAAAGACCGAAGTCCGCCAGACGATCCCGCCGATCTCCGCCTCCACCCGCACCGAACCCCAGCCGCGCGGGGCCAGAAAGCCGGCCAGCCGCACGTCATCGGCCAGTTCGGCCGGAAGCGTCAGGAAAACCCAGGTCGCCGGGCCGCTCCAGGCCCACAGTTCCGCCTCGAACGGCGGCAATGGCGCCATCGTCAGCGCAACGAGGCGCTTGCCGGCGCGGCCTTGCGGAACCGCATCTCGCTTCCGCCACCGTTCAGTATCCGCACGATCGCCGCCACCTGCCCCTTGTCGTCGCGCTCCAGCCGGTAGCGCGCGCCCGGCTCTTCCGCCAGCGCGAACTGGTCGGCCCCCAGCGGCACCAATGTGCGCTCCGGCCGGCGGCCGAGCTGCAGGTGCAAGGCGCCGTCGCGCTCGGCTATGGCGATTTCGCCATAGCGCCCGGCAACTCCTTCGGGCATCGGGGGCGAAGCCGCTGCCGCCTTCAGCGTCTGCAACACCCGGGCCGGGGTCGCGGGAAGCGCTGCGCCTTCCGCCTCCAGCGCCCGCATATGCGCCACCCGCAGGGCGTCCGCCTGCTCCACGGCGATGTCGGGCGTCACGCCCTGCTTTTCCCAATTGCCCGCGGTGAAGGGGTTCACCGGCGTTCCGAAGCTGATGAAGATCTCGAAGCCGTCGGCGGTGCGCTGCACGCTGCCCGGATTGGCGGCGCCGCCCGTGCGCTCCCCCACCACCACCGCCCGGCCCGCGGTCTGCAGGGTGTAGGCCAGCGCTTCCGCCGAGGAACCGGTGCGCCCGCTCACCAGGATGTAAAGCGGCACGTCCAGGCGCGGCGCATGCGCCATCGCCACCGGCGAAATCTCCATCCAGTCCGGCCCCCGGCGGGAGCGGAAGATGTTGGCCACCTTCTTCGGCTCCGCCACGAACTGCTGCACCAGATAACCCACCATGTTCGGAGAGCCGCCGCCATTGTCGCGCAGGTCGATGATCAGGCTCGGCTGCTGCGCCACGAAGCCCAGCGCCGCGTCGGCCGCCGCCTGCTGCGGGCTTCCCGGCCCGCCGAAATGCGCGAACTGGTCGATCTTCAGGTAACCGACACCGCCGGGCAACACCCGCGCCTCGACGAAGCCATGGTTGCCGCGGCTCTCCTCCGCGCTCTCGCCGGCCTGCACGCCTTCGGCCCGCGAAGGCCTCGGCGCCCAGGTCACCTGAAAATGCCGGTCCTCCGGCTCCAGCCGGCGGGTCAGCGCCATGGCGAGATCGCGCGGATCGCGCAGCCGGTCGAAGGCGCCGGCGCCGGCCGCCCTTTCCAGATCGTCGGCGATCCGGGCGGCCCGCGCCGCGTCGTAGAAATCGGCCCGGATCAGCGCGGCGATCCGCCGCACCGCCTGGCGCGGCGGAGCGCTGGCCGTCACCTGCACCGCCTCGGCGGCGGTCGCCGGCGCGCTTCCAACGCCTGTCATCAAGGCTGCCAGCAGCAGCCGAACGGCAACTCCTCGCATCGTCTCTCCCCGGAAGGCCTCCCCGCCTTCCTCTCCCGACACATGCTGCCACGGAAAAAAACCTGAGCCAAGCGTGAGTCTTGCGGAGTGCCACTCCGCATGTCACTTTCACCCCTGAGGAGAAGGGCCCGAGGAGAAGGGAAGGACAAGAAATGCAAAGCTTCGACGTGGTCATCGTCGGCGCGGGGCTCAGCGGCATCGGCGCCGCCTGGCACCTGAAGGACAAATGCGCCGGCAAGAGCTTCACCATCCTGGAAGCGCGCGACGCGATCGGCGGCACATGGGATCTGTTCCGCTACCCCGGAATCCGCTCGGATTCCGATATGTTCACGCTGGGCTATAATTTCCGCCCCTGGACGGAGCAGAAGGCCATCGCCGACGGCCCCTCCATCCTGAAATATGTGCGCGAAACCGCCCATGACGCCGGAATCGACCAGCATATCCGCTTCCGCCACAAGGTGACGAAGGCGGATTTCGACAGCGGCACCGGCCTCTGGACGGTTCTCGCCGACACGCCCGACGGGCCGAAAAGCTTCCAGTGCCGCATGCTGCTCGTCGCCGCCGGCTATTACAGCTACGACAACCCGCACAATCCGCCGCTAGAAGGCGAGGCCGCGTTCGATGGCCCCATCTTCCACGCCCAGCACTGGCGGCAGGATGTCGATTACCGCAACAAGCGGGTGGTGGTGATCGGCTCCGGCGCCACCGCCGTCACCATCGTGCCGGTGGTCGCCCGCGACGCCGCGCATGTGACCATGCTGCAGCGCTCGCCAACCTGGATGGTCTCCCGCCCGGCGGAGGACAAGCTGGCGAACTTCCTGCGCAGGATCCTGCCGCCGATGGCCGCCTACAACCTCGTCCGCTGGCGCAACGTGCTGATGCAGAACTATCTGTTCAAACGCTCCCGCACGCATCCGCAGCAGGTCAACAAGCGCATGACCGACATGCTGCTGAAGGAGCTGCCCGAAGATGTGGTCAACGCCCACTTCCAGCCCAGCTACAATGTCTGGGACCAGCGCCTCTGCCTCGTGCCCGACAGCGATTTCTTCAACGCCGTGAAGGCCGGAACCGCCTCCATCGTCACCGACCATATCGACCATCTGGACGAGAAGGGCATCGCCCTCAAATCCGGCCAGCGGATCGACGCTGACATCATCGTGAAGGCGACCGGCCTCAGGCTGCAGGTGCTGGGCGGCGCCACGGTCTCGGTCGACGGCGTCCCCGTCAACCCGAACGAGCGCTACGTCTATCGCGGCATGATGCTGGAAGGGGTGCCCAACCTCGTCTACGTCTTTGGCTATTTCAACGCCTCCTGGACGCTGCGCGCCGACCTCACCTGCGAATACGCTTGCCGGCTGCTGAACGAGATGGACAAGCCCGGCCAGCAGATCGCCGTCCCCGAACGTAACATGGAGGTGGAGGACGAATCCCTCCTCCTCAACTCGGGCTATGTCCAGCGCGCCCTCGACACCCTGCCGCGTCAGTCCAGCACGGACCCGTGGCGCGACACGCAGGACTATCTGAAAGACCGCCTCTCCATCCGCAACGAACCGCTGCAGGACGGAACCCTCAAATTCCACCCCCTGCAACCCGCCACCCCGCTCGCCCAGGCGGCCGAGTAGGGGCGCGCTCGGAAGTGGAACGCCAGGGGGCTTTGCCCCCTGGACCCCCAGCAGGAGGGTGACCCTCCTGCACCTCCATAAGTTTGCAGAAGAGCCCCCCGAGAACCGGCGTGCGTGCACAGCCGTCAGTCCCGGGGGGCTCTTCTGCAAACTTAAAGGGGGTCAAGGGGCGTCACGCCCCTTGCGGGGTGCAGGGGCAGAGCCCCTGCGTTCAATCTCCGAACGCGCGCCTACGCCGCCGCCGGGAGCGCGGTGGGTTCGTTGACGGGGGTTGGCATGGGCGACAGCACCGGCGGGTGGCTGTTGCGGTAGAGGCTGAACAGCCGTTCGAAATGCTGCGCCGGCGTGGAGATGTGGGAGCGGCGGGCGCCGATGGCGTTGACTCTCAGCTGGTCCGGGTTGCGGGTGAGCAGCCGGTGGATGGCGTCAGTGGCGGCGGCGGGGTTGCCGGGCTCGTAGAGTTCGGACCAGGCCGGGTCGGCGGCGTCGGTGCATCCGCCTTCGGAGGGGAGGATGAGCGGCAGGCCGGTGGCGAGGCCCTCGCTGGCGACGAGGCCGAAGGTCTCGGCGCGGCTGCCGTGGATCATCGCGTCGGCGGAGGCGAGGATTCGGGCAAGCTTCTCCCGCTCGCCGACATGGCCCAGCAGCTTCACATTGCCGGCGGCGGCGGCGGCCTTGTGCACGCGCTCGTTGGCGAAGCCGTTGCCGATCTGCACCATGGCCACGCCCTCGTCGCGCAGGGCGCCGACGGCCTCGAACACCACCGGCCACTGCTTTTCATGGTGATGGCGGCCGACTCCGACCAGCAGCCGGGCGGAGGGCGGCAGGCCGAATTCGGCCAGCATCTGCCGGCGCAGTTCCATGTCGCGCTTGCAAGGGTGGAACAATTCCTTGTCCACGCCCAGCGGGATCAGGTCGGACCGGATGTCGGCCTGCTTGCGGATGCGCTGGCCGAACCAGCGGCTGCCGACGACGACGCTCTGGAAGCGGCCGGCGGTGCGGGCGAGATAGCGCCAGTACCAGGAGGCGGCCCTGTCGACGGTTTCGGCCTTCAGGAAGCCCTGCGTCCAGACCTGGAAGTGGGCGGCGACCGGATCGGCGTGCATGAAGAGGGCGCGATGGGCGCGGTTGGCGGCGCGGCCCTGCCAGTTGGCCACGATCCAGGCGCCGCGGAAGGGGGAGGAGGCTTCCACCACATCGGGCTTCAGCTCGTCCAGCAATTGCTGGACGGGGGCGGCCTTCCAGAACACATGGTAGCGCTTGTCGACCGGGATCACCGGCGCCTTCACATAGATCACCTGCCCGCCGTCGCGCGGCTCGACCCTGTCTTCCGGGCCGGGGGCGATGACCGTCACCTTCGCGCCATTCTGGTGCGCGAAGTTCAGCTTGGCATCGATGTAGGTCTTCACCCCCCCGCCCAGCGGGGCATAGAATTCCGCGACGTCGACGATATGCATATTGCCCCTAACGCCTTTCACCTGGCTGAAGTTCTTTCCGGGGGATCGGGCCGAAGCCAAGTCCCCTCAGATAGTTGAGCGTGACTTCGGATGTGTTGAGGCCGGCGTTGAATTGCATGGAGACGTCCGCGGCCTTGGGTCTGGTGTTGAAGATGCCCACCTTGGGATTGCGGGTGAAGGTGGCGCCGTCCTGCTTGTAGTTGAACTTGCGCACGCCGGAGGGCGAATGGAAGGCGCCCATCGCATAGGTGCCGGGCCCCGGCAGCGGCACGCAGATCGTCGCGGCGCCGCTTTGTGGCACCGGCACCGTCACCCGCTGATAGGCCTTGCCTTCGGCCAGCAGCTCGTGGTGGTTGCGCATGAAGTCGCCCTCATTGCCCGGCCACAGCTCCACGCGCAGCGTGCCTTCGCGGTTCTTGAAGCCATCCACCGTCAGCAGCACGGCGTCGCGGCCGGAACCCGGCCGGCAGGCATCGGCGTCGGGGCCCAGTATCTGCCCGGCGGAAGCCGGAGCGGCGAGCAGGAGGGCGGCGGAAAGAAGAAGCAGACGCGACATTTCAGATACTCCCGGCAACGGGGGTTGGCAGTCGGTCCGCGGCGATGGTCTCGCCACGGCTTTCGACAAAGGACGCCCCCGCGTAGGAAATCACATGGCTCACAAGGTGCAGCGCGCCGGCGGCCGCCATCAGCGCCGCCACTTCCGGCGCGGCGCTGCCCGTCAGGCTGACGCTAATCGCCGCGAACAGAAGCTCCTTGTTGGGCACGAAGGGCAGGCGGGTCACCACCATCCTTAGCGCCCCCAGCACGATCCAGGTGCCGACATCGACGCTCGGCAAGGCGATGATCCAGGCCAGCAGCAGCAGCGCCGAGCCGGCGATCAGCCGGCCGCAGTGCAGCAGGAACAGAAGCGCATTCTCCCGCGCGGAGAGGCTCATCACCTTGCGGCTGAACAGCAATATGCCCATGCTGATCGAAATCACGAAGGCGAAGCCCAGCCCCACGGGGCGCATCGCCGCGCCGGAGAAGGCCTGCTCCACCGCCGGCCCGCCGCCCAGCGCCAAGGCGAGGCCCAGCATCAGCAGCGTCGCCACATTGCCCGCCAGCGCCGAAGTGATCGCCACATCCTTCACGGCGGCCAGCGGCCCGGCGCCGACCTCGCGCGCGCCCAGATTCTTCTTCGCCCACATGAACAGATAGGCGTCGCCGGAATAGCCGAAGACCGCCTCGTTCAGCACCCGCTTCTTCGAGAAGATGGCAAGGGCGCGCGGCGTCAGCGGCCACCAGCGGCGGAAGATGACATATTCGGTGATCGGCGTCGCCATATAGGACATGGCCACCAGCAGGTAGAAAAGCGGGTTCGAAGGCAGCACGGCCAGCACTTCGCCCCAGCCGATGTCCGCCACCGCGCTTGCGAGATAGACGAGGATGATCGCCGACAGCCCCAGCGACAGCGCGCGGCGCGCCACCGGCGGCAGCGAAACGGCGCCTTCCAGACGGGCGCGCGCGGCCTTCAGGCCTTCCATGCGGGACTCGGACAGCATCTCATGCTCCGAGCTAGGGGCCGATTGCGACCGGAAAGGGGCAGCATCGCGCCCGAAACCTGCCCCAATCCTTGCTTTTTCGTGAACGCGCCCCCGATTCACCCACATTCAACAAAAAGCCCCTCCCGGGAAGGGCGCGCTGCGAAATCCGGCATGGCGGCAACAGGGGGGGGGTGAACCCAAGCTGTCGTCACCCCGGGCTTGACCCGGGGTCCAGCTTTTCCACTCCCACGGTGCCGGGGAGAAAAAGCCGGACCCCGGGTCAAACCCGGGGTGGCGGAGTTCCGGAATCTCGAAGCCATCCAGGAGGGGCCAAACCCCCTACAGGTCAACCCATTTCAGAGCGGGATATTGTCGTGCTTCTTCCACGGGTTCTCGAGGCTCTTGGTGCGCAGCTTCCTGAGCCCCACGGCGATCCGCTTGCGGGTGGCGTGCGGCATGATCACCTCGTCGATGAAGCCCATGGAGGCGGCGACGAACGGGTTGGCGAAGCGGGTTTCATATTCCTTCGTCCGCTCGGCGATCTTGTCCGGGTCGCCGATGTCCTTGCGGAAGATGATCTCCACCGCCCCCTTGGCGCCCATCACCGCGATCTCGGCGGTGGGCCAGGCGTAGTTCAGGTCGCCGCGCAGATGCTTCGACGCCATCACGTCATAGGCGCCGCCATAGGCCTTGCGGGTGATGACGGTGATCTTCGGCACGGTGGCCTCGGCATAGGCGAACAGCAGCTTGGCGCCATGCTTGATGATGCCGTTATGCTCCTGCGCCACGCCCGGCAGGAAGCCCGGCACGTCGACGAAGGTGATGATCGGAATGGAGAAGGCGTCGCAGAAGCGCACGAAGCGCCCGGCCTTCTTCGAGGCGTTGATGTCCAGGCACCCGGCCAGCACCATCGGCTGGTTGGCGACGATCCCCACCGTATGCCCCTCGATGCGGGCGAAGCCGATCAGGATGTTGCCGGCGTGGCCCGGCTGCACTTCGAAGAATTCGCCGTCGTCCGCCACTTTGCGGATCAGCTCGTGCATGTCGTAGGGCTTGGTCGCGCTCGCCGGCACCAGCGTGTCGAGCGAGGGCACCATCCGGTCGTGCGGGTCGGCGCTTTCGCGGTGCGGCGCGCCGGCGCGGTTGTTGAGCGGCAGGAAATCGAAGAAGTCGCGGGCGCGCAGCAGCGCGTCCACATCGTCTTCCATGGCGAGGTCGGCCACGCCCGACTTCGTGCTGTGGGTGATGGCGCCGCCCAGTTCCTCCTGCGTCACCACTTCGTTCGTCACCGTCTTCACCACGTCCGGGCCGGTCACGAACATATAGCTCGAATCCTTCACCATGAAGATGAAGTCGGTCATCGCCGGGGAATAGACGGCGCCGCCGGCGCAAGGCCCCATGATCAGCGAAAGCTGCGGCACCACGCCCGACGCCAGCACGTTGCGCTGGAACACCTCGGCATAGCCGGCGAGGCTGGCCACGCCTTCCTGGATGCGGGCGCCGCCCGAATCATTGAGGCCGATGACGGGCGCGCCCACCTTCATCGCCATGTCCATCACCTTGCAGATCTTCTGCGCGTGGCGCTCCGAAAGCGAGCCGCCGAAGACGGTGAAGTCCTGGCTGAACACGAACACCAGCCGGCCGTTGATGGTGCCCGATCCCGTCACCACGCCGTCGCCGGGGATCTTCGTCTCGGCCATGCCGAACTCGACGCAGTTATGCTCGACGAACATGTCGAGTTCCTCGAAGGAGCCTTCGTCCAGCAGGATGTCCAGCCGCTCGCGCGCGGTCAGCCGGCCTTTCTTGTGCTGCGCGTCGATCCGCGCCTGCCCGCCGCCGAGCCGGGCGGCCGCCCGCCGCTTTTCCAGTTCCTCCAGAACCTTCACCATGCGCTATCCCTCAAAAAAACCGAATCCGTCGCGCAAAGCGACTAGCGGGCGCGAACGCCCCTGTCACGACTTCCGGCCGCTTTATCGCGAAAGCGCCAGAAATCTAGCCGCCGATGCAAATTCTGAACAACGCCGGGCGCGCACGGCCGCCGCTTCGCCATCCTCGCCCCACTGCTCGGCCTGCCAATCCTCGTCCAGCGCCCCGGCGGCGAAAGCCTCTTCCGAGGTCAGCGCTCCATCCAGATGCGCCAGCGCCAGCACCGCCGAGCCGCTCAGGCTGACGATCGGCTGCAGCGCCGCCAGTTCAAAGGGCGACCGCTCGGCGAACAGCCGTTCGATAGCCGTCAGCGTTTCCTCGGGCTGCGGCACATGCATCACCCCCGCCGTCCGCTGGAACAGCAGCCCGTGGCGGGCCTCCACCCCCTTCAGCACCGGCTCCCACACGGCCGCCTGCCGCGCCACCAGCCCGGCGGGATTGTCCGCGCGGTAACAGGTGAGATCGGAAGCGGCATAGCGCGCAAGGCCGGCGGCGAATCCGGCGCGGTCGCCGGCCACCAGATCGACCGCCGCATTGCCAAGCCCGGTCAGCGGCAGGGCGTTCGGCCGGACCTCCCCTTCGACCGCCCGCCACTCTTCGGCGATCGCCTCGGCCAGCGCCCCTGTCGGCAACAGCAGCAGCGCCCGTTCCGGCGTGCGCAGGGGCCGGCCGTCCAGCGCCACTTCCCAGCCGTCCGCGCCTTCCCGCGCTTGCGCCACCGCCCAGAAACGCTTCACCGCCGCCACCAGCGGTTCAGCGCCTTTGGCCCCAGGAAGGCGATCCCCGCCCCCTTCGCCACCAGCAGCAGCCCGCCGCCCAGCGCCAGGACATGCCCGGCCGAGCCGGCCGCCAGCCAAAGGCCGGTGGTGGCGACGCCCAGTCCCCCCAGCCGCACCAGCGTGTGCGCCCAGAGCTGCCGTTCGGCGGGATCGCGCTCAGCCATGGATCAGCGCCCGCAGATGCGCGGCGTCGGCGGCGACGCCTACGGCGCCGGCCTCCAGAAGCTCGGCGCCGTCATGATAGCCCCAGTCCACGCCGATCGCCCGCACGCCGGCCGCCACGCCCATGCTCACGTCGAACACCGTGTCGCCGACGATGCAGGCGGCCTCCGCCTCCACCCCGGCATCCTCCAGGCATTTCCGCAGCATGGAAGGGTTGGGCTTGGAAGGGTGCCGGTCGGCCGTCTGCAGGCTGACGAAGTGCCGCTCGATCCCATGATGCTCCAGGCAGAGCTTCAGCCCCCGGTCGCTCTTGCCGGTGGCCACCGCCAGCAGCCAGCCGGCGGCCTCCAGTTCCGCCAGCAGTCCGGCGATGCCGTCGAACAACGGCTCCGGGTCCAGCCGCCGGTCGGCGCGCAGGCGCTGGAAGACGGTCTTGTAGTCGTCCGCCAGCCGCGCGTGCAGGCCGGCTTCCGCTTCCGGCAGCAGTGCCTGCATCGCCTCCACCAGGCTCAGCCCCACCACCCGCCGCACGGCGTGCGGGTCGGGCGCGGAAAGGCCGAGCGCCGCGAAGCTCACATCCATCGCCCGCAGGATATTCGCCTGGCTGTCCACCAGCGTCCCGTCGCAATCGAACACCGCCAGCTTCATTTGGGCTTGCTTCCGCTCCGGCTGCGCCGTTCCCCCCGGCGGTTGCCGCTGGTGGCCGTCGACAATCGGCGGCTCTTCTTCGGCGGCGCCTTCAGCGGTTCCGGCGGCGGCAGGTCGCCATCGGCCTCGCTGAAGCCCAGCGCCGCCAGCGTCTCGGCGAAATGCGTCGGCAGATCGGCCTTCACGTCCAGCTTGCCGCCATCGGGCAGGGCGATCACCAGCCGCCGCGCGTGCAGGTGCATCTTGCGCGAGACGCCGCCGGTCAGGAAACTCTCCTTGCCGCCATATTTGCCGTCGCCGACGATCGGCGTGCCGGTGGCGGCGGCGTGCACGCGCAACTGGTGCGTGCGCCCGGTCAGCGGCTGCATCTCCACGAAGGCGGCGCGGTCGCCGGCGCGGTCGATCACCCGGAAACGGGATTTCGCCGACTGGCCATTCGCCTCGTCCACATGCATCTTCTCGCCGCCGCTCCCCGGCTGCTTGCCGATGGGCAGGTCGATCAGCGCATCGTCGAGCCTCGGGCCGCCGGCGGTGATCGCCCAATAGAGCTTCTTCGTATCCCGCGTGGCGAAGCATTTGCCGAAGAAGGCGGCGGCGCGGCTGGTGCGCGCCAGCAGCAGCACGCCCGAGGTGTCCTTGTCCAGCCGGTGCACCAGCTTCGGCCGGCTCTCGGCATCGAATTGCAGCGCGTCCAGCAGCCCGTCCACATGCTCGAAGGTCTTGCTGCCGCCCTGCGTCGCCAGCCCGGGCGGCTTGTTCAGCACCAGCGCGTGCTGCGACCTGTGGATCACCAGGCTCTGCGCGAACTCGATCTCCTCGGGCGAAAGCTCGCGCCGGGCCTTCACCGGCTTCGCCGCCAGCACGGCGACCGGCTCCACCGGCGGCACGCGCAACACCTGGCCTTCCGCCAGCCGGTCCCCCGGCCCGACGCGGGCGCCGTCCAGCCGCAACTGCCCGGTGCGCGCCCAGCGGCTCACCTGGTTGAAGCTCACGTCCGCCATATGGCGCTTGAACCAGCGGTCGACACGGATGCCGTCGTCGTCCGCCGCGATCACATGTTCTCGCTCGCTCATGCCGCCCACCGCCCGAAAGCCAGCCCCAGGAACAGCGCGGCGACGCTCAGCACCGTCGAGCCCAGCGCATAGCCCGCCGCCTGCCCCCAGGCGCCGCGCTCGATCATCTGCACCACGTCCAGCGAGAAGGCGGAAAAGGTGGTGAAGCCGCCCAGCACGCCCATGCCGATGAACAGCCGGCTGCCATCGGCCTGCAGCCCGCGCGCCATCAGCCAGCCGACCATCACCCCCATCAGCAAACCACCCGATATGTTCACGCCCATAGTGCCAAGGGGCGGCGGCAACAGCCGGTAAAAGCCATAGCGCGCCATGGAACCCAGGGCGCCGCCCAGCCCGACCAGAAGAAAGTTCATCACGCGCCCACATAGCCCGGCCGTCAGCCAATGCCAAACGTCCATCCTTCGGTGCGGGCGATCGCCCGGCTCATGCCTTCGGGCCGCCACCAGCGCCGGTCGGGCGAAAGCGCCCGAAGCGCGGCAGCCGACACCAGAACGTCGGTCTCATGGTCGCTGTAGGCGCGCGCCGGAACGCCTGCGCTTCCCAGCGCCGCCAGCGCCGCGTTCAGCCCCTCCACCTCCCTCAGCTTCAGCCCCCGCCCGCCGGCATGGCGCAGCATCGCGCGCGTGTAGATCTCCACCACGGTGCGCGGGCCCGGCGCCTCGAACGGCCAGATGGCATGGCTTCGCCGCAGCCGGTGGAGCAGCCGCATGCCGGCGAAGCTCGCCTTGGCCACCTGCGCCGCCCCCACGCAGTCGAACACGGTCGAGGCCTTGCCGCCGCCGCCGGCGTTGAAGCGCTGCTCGCACTGGCGGAAATGCAGGAAGCCGGCTTTCGGCCCGTCGGCCGCCCCCATCCAGAAATGCGGCCGCGCCGCGCCCCGCATGAAGCCGGCCGCGCCATAGTCCGGGTCGTCCGAATGCCTTTCCACATGCCCCCAGAAGCCCGGCGCGTCGCCGGCGGTTTCAAGGCCGGGCAGATAGGCGCCGCGCTCCACGAACGGCGGCGCGAAGGAGAAGTCGAACCCGGCCAGCACGCGCCCCGGCAGCGCTTCCAGCCAGTCCGCGACCTCGCCGCGCGCCCAGCCGCCGGGCGAGGGCGGCGGCACGATCGCCGGCGCCCCGTCGCCGGCTTCGGCCAGCGCGACTGCAATGCCCTTGTGCCGAACGCCCTTCGCCCCGGACCAGTCGACCGCCACGAAACGGTCGAACGAAGGCGCGCCGGAGTCCATGAAAGCGGGAATCAATCCAAAGCGGCGGCGGGCAGTGTCAGCCGCCAGAACAGAAACTCCCCCGGTCTCGTCAGCGCCAGCCCCATTTCCAGTATCAGCCGCCCGGACACGCGATCGTCCTCCGCCACGCTCGTCCGCTCGCAGCGCAGGAAATAGGCCTGTTGCGGCGTCTGCCCCTGAAAAGCGCCCTGCCGGAACAGCTGGTGCAGGAAAGCGTCGGCCTGCATCCGGGCGCTTGCGCACAGCAACTCGCCGTCCGCCTCGAACGCCGCCCAGCGCAGCGCCTGCGTCAACGAACGTTCGACCATCCGCACCGTCCGCCGCACGTTCAGATAGCGCCACTCCACATCGCTGGAGAGGGTGCGCCCGCCCCACAGCAGATGCCCCCGTCCGGGAAAGCTGCGAAACAGGTTTACGCCCAGCGGGCTGGTGAGGGATTGCGCCCGTTCGTCCAGCTCCACCGCTGGCCGGTAAGGGTCGGCCGTCGCCTGCACGCCGGATGGCGCCTTCCACACCCCCAGCCGCCGCTCCATCCGGGCGACCACCCCGGCCGCCACCATCGAAGGCGGCACGGCGCCGCCATCGGCGGCCAGCATCCAGGGGGCGAAGGCTGCGGCATCCTTCCAGTCGGCGCCGCCCGCCTGCCGCCAGGCCTGCAGCTTCGCCCCGGAGGTCGCCGCCCAGGGGGCATCCAGCAGCAGCATGGCGCCGGCCGCGCGCGCGGCCTCGGCCAGAGGCGCCAGCAGCGTCCAGTCCCCATCCGCCTCCGGCGCCGCCACCAGCCCCATGCCCTCGGGCAATTCCACCGGCGCCAGCGTGAGGGAGGGCAGATAGACGGCCTCCCGCCCACCCAGCTCGAAAAAGGCGCGCAGCCCGGCCGCCACCCGCCCCTCGGGCAGGCCGGCCGCCGCAATGTCCTCGACCCGGCGGAGCCGCGCGGGCCGCTCGCGCGCGAATCGCCCGATCACCGCCAGCCGGTTCATCTCCAGCATCTCGACCGGCCGCGGCCCGGGCGACATCTCCTCGATCGCAACTTCCGGCATCCGCCGCCTCCCTCAGTCCGCCAGCCAGGCCTTCGCCGCCCGCCGCGCCCAGGCCTCCCGCAGCAGCGGCGCGAGATCGTGCCTGGCAAGGCGATCATAGCGCAGCAGAACGCACGGCCAGCCGACATAATGCGGCGTCTGGAAGAAGATGTCCGGCTCCATCTCCATCAGCAACGCCACCCGCTCCAGGTCCAGCATCAGCACGAAATGGTCGTCGGCCTTGCCGTGGCAGGCGATCACCTTGCCGCGCACCTTCAGGGCAGGGCGGCCATAAGCGGTGGAGGCTTCCGCGCCGCGCAGTTCCAGCCCGGCCTTCGCGACATCGTCCCAGTCCATCTTCCGCTCTCCTTGCCACGGAACTTCCCGCCGCCTGCGCCGTTTTCCATCCATTGCACAGGATGGAGACATGAAATGGGAAAAGGCCTGATTCTCTGGCTGCTGGGCGTCCCCGGAATCGTCGTGATCGGGCTGCTGCTGTTCAACGTCATCTAGGTTGAGGACTCATACAAGTAATTGATGTGTTTCGTCATCCCGGGCTTGACCCGGGATCCCGCTTTCTGCTCCGCTGGTCGTAAAGCTGGACCCCGGGTCAAGCCCGGGGTGACGAAGGGAGTATGATTTCTAAACCTGGCCACGGCGGGCTGAGCGCAGATTCTCCCAATAAGCCATCCGCTCGGCGATCAGCTTTTCCCGGCCCCGGTCGGTCGGGTGGTAGAAGCTCTGCCGCCCCAGCTTTTCCGGCCAGTAATCCTGCCCCGAAAAGGCGTCCGGCGCATCATGGTCGTAGGCGTAGCCGGCGCCATGCCCCAGTTCCTGCATCAGCTTCGTCGGCGCGTTGACGATCGTTCGGGGCGGCGGCAGGCTGCCGCTTTCCCGCGCCGCCTTGAAGGCGGCCTTCTGCGCCACATAGGCGGCGTTGGATTTGGGCGCGGTCGCCAGATAGAGGCAGGCCTCGGCGATCGCCAGTTCCCCCTCGGGGGAGCCCAGGAAGTCATAGGCGTCCTTCGCCGCCAGCGCCACCGCCAGCGCCTGCGGATCGGCGAGGCCGATATCCTCGCTCGCCATCCTGACCAGCCGGCGCAGCAGGTAGAGCGGCTGCTCGCCGGCCACCAGCATCCGCGCCAGCCAGTAAAGCGCCGCATCCGGGTCGGAGCCGCGCACCGACTTGTGCAGCGCCGAGATCAGGTCGTAATGCCCGTCCCGATCCTTGTCGTAGACGGGCACGCGCCGCTGCAGCACGGCGGCCATCGCCCGGCTGTCCAGAAGCTGCCCGCCTTCCAGCGAGAACAGCGTCTCCGCCTGCCCCAGCAGGAACCGCCCGTCGCCGTCGGCGCCCGCCACCAGCGCCGCGCGCGCCTCGTCCGTCAGCGGCAGCGTCCGCCCTTCCGCCGCCTCCGCCCGCTCCAGCAGGGCGGACAGCGCCGCCTCGTCCAGCCGTTCCAGCACCAGCACCTGCGCCCGCGACAGGATGGCGGCGTTCAGCTCGAAACTGGGATTCTCGGTGGTGGCGCCCACCAGCGTCACGGTGCCGTCCTCCATCGGCCCCAGGAATCCGTCCTGCTGGCTGCGGTTGAAGCGATGGATCTCGTCCACGAACAGCAGGGTCCGCTGCGAAGCGACGCGGGCGGCGGCGAAGATCGCCTTCAGGTCGGCGGTGGAGGTCATCACCGCCGAAACGCCGACGAAGCGATAGCCGGCGCTTTCCGCCAGCAGCCGGGCGATGGTGGTCTTGCCGGTGCCCGGCGGCCCCCACAGGATCAGGTTCGGCAGCCTTCCTGCGCCCACCATCCGCCGGAGCGCGCCGTCCGGCCCCAGCAGGTGCCGCTGCCCCACCACCTCGTCGAGGGACGCCGGCCGCAGCCGCTCGGGCAGAGGCGCCCGCCCATTGTCATCGCCTGCCGGCGCGGATGCGAACAGATCGGCCATCGCCACCTATATGGGCGCGGCGGGCGTTGGCGAAAAGCCACTTCCGCGCCCGGCGGAAGCTCTTTCAGGTCATCCGCGGGCGCGGCTGACTGTCCTTTCGGGTCATCCGTGGGCGCGGCTGACCACGCTCTCCGGCAACTCCTCGCCGAACACCCGCTGGTAATATTCCGCCACGATTCCCCGCTCCGCCTCGTCGCAGCGGTTCAGGAAGCTCACGCGGAAGGCGAAGCCGATGTTGCGGAAGATATCGGCGTTCTGCGCCCAGGTGATGACGGTGCGCGGGCTCATCACCGTGGAGATGTCGCCGGCGATGAAGCCCTGCCGCGTCATGTCCGCCACCTTCACCATGTTCGCCACCACCTTGGGGTCGGTGTGGGGGGATTTGGCGGCGACGATGCTCGTCTCCGTCTCGGCCGGCAGATAGTTCAGCGTCGTCACGATCGACCAGCGGTCCATCTGACCCTGGTTGATCTGCTGGGTGCCATGGTAAAGCCCGGAGGTGTCGCCAAGCCCCACGGTGTTGGCGGTGGCGAACAGGCGGAACCAGGGGCTGGGGCGGATCACCCGGTTCTGGTCGAGCAGGGTCAGCTTCCCCTCCACCTCCAGGATGCGCTGGATCACGAACATCACGTCCGGCCGGCCGGCGTCATATTCGTCGAACACCAGTGCCGTCGGGGTCTGCAGCGCCCAGGGCAGGATGCCCTCGCGGAATTCCGTCACCTGCTTGCCGTCGCGCAGCACGATCGCGTCCTTGCCGACGAGGTCGATGCGGCTGATATGGCTGTCGAGGTTGATGCGGATGCACGGCCAGTTGAGCCGCGCCGCCACCTGCTCGATGTGGGTGGATTTGCCGGTGCCGTGATAGCCCTGGATCATCACCCGCCGGTTGAAGGCGAAGCCCGCGAGGATCGCCAGCGTCGTATCCGGGTCGAAGACGTAGGTGGGGTCCAGGTCGGGCACCCGCTCGTCGGCTTTGGAAAAGGCGGGCACCTGCATGTCGATGTCCACGCCGAAGACCTCGCGGGCGTCCACGAAGGTGTCGGGCGCGTCCATCAGCGTCGGCGCATGGCGTTCGGTGTCGGCGGCGAGGTTCAGGCTGGTCATGGGAGGCTGTTGCCCCCCGAACGCCGAATCCGCAAGAGGGCAAGCGCAACCGCATGCCATCGCCCTCACGCTTGCGGGAGGGCGCGTGGAAGGCGCGCCTATCGCGCGGAGAAGCGGAAATTCTGGCTCTCGCCCACGCAGCCCTGGGTGTTGCCCGGCCGGAACACCGGCTCATAGCGAAGCTGCATCGCCCCTTTCTCCGTCGCCTTTCCGAATACGAAGGGCGGGGCGGCCATCACCGTGCGGGCGTTGCGCGGCTTGCCGTCCGTGCCGATGTCATATTCCACCCGCGTCATCCCGCCCGAGCCCCAGCGATGGGCTTCCGGCGGAAAGATGCCGGAACTCACCTGCGAATTCTCCCGCCTCGGCCGCACGTCCACCAGCGCGCATTGCTCGGGGCTGAGGCCGGTGGCGGCGAGTGCGGCAGCGGCCGTCTCAAGGTCCTTGCGGGCGGCGGCGATGTTGGAAAGCCGAAGCAGCGCCGTGGTCCGGATGGGGTCGACGCGGCCAAGCGCCTCCTGCGGCGTGGCGACGATCGCCCGCAGCAGCGTTTCGGCGGCCTGCGGCTGCCGGGCCTCGTGCAGAAGCCCGGCCTGTTCCAGGCGCAGGAATTGCGTGGTCCGGGCGTTCGGGCGGGCCGCTTCCTCCGCCGCCACCAGCCGGCCCAGCGCCGCACGGCTGGACTTGCTGCCATATTCGCCGAGACTGATGGCCCGGAAGCGCGATATGGCGGCCAGTTGCGGGTCGCGGCCGGACGCTTCCAGAACTTCTGCCGCCTGTTCGAACCATTTGGCGCGATCTTCCACAGACGCCTTTCCGTTCGTCGCCAGCGCGGTCAAGGGCGGCAAGGTCTCCAGGCTCGTCGCGCCATTTTGGGCGATGCGCCTTTCCAGTTCCGCCTTATGAACCGCGACAGCAGCGTCCTGATCGTCCGGGGGCGGGGGCAGGGGGGGCAGGCCAAGGCCGGCAATCCCCGTGTGAAAGCCCTCCATGATGCTGTCCCAAACCAGATCATTTTCCGGCCGCGCGTTGGAGCAGCGCACTTCCACCCGCAACGCCTGCCGCCAGAAGCTGTCCACCTTCTCCAGATCCTTCGGGTTCCAGAACCAGTTGCGCGCCGCCTGCACGAACAGCGTCTCCGGGCCGCCGCGCCCATCCGGCCGCCTGCCGTCGGCGCGCTTCACATAGATCGGCTGGGCAGAGCGCACCCGTCCATCGGGATGAATGCCGAATTCCACCACCGCCACATCGTCCGGCGCCAGCCCGGTTTCCGCGCCGCAACGCGGCAGGTCCAGCGACCGCGCGCTGGCAAGCCCGACCGTCACCAGACTGCCGCCGCCGGAATAGGCGACATATTGCTGGTGCGCGACGGAATTGCCCAGCACATAAGCCGCAATCGCCGCATCGGCGCGGACGCGCACGTCGTTGAGGTCGATCCGGGTCGTCTGCCCGCCGCCCGCCAGCCGCATGGCCTTGCGGAAATGTTCCAACGCTTCCTCCGGCTTGCCGTCGTTCAGCTCCACCCTTCCGCGCAGGTCGTGCAGCAGGGCGAGGGTGATCTTGTTTTTGCCCCAGGTTTCCGGCGGCATGGCGATCAGCTCATCCAGCAACCGCCGCGATTCGGCCGGGTCGGTCCAGATCGACACCCGCGCCAAAGCGGATTTCAGCGCGATGTCGGATGCGCTTCCCGCTTCGGGCTTCCAAAGCGCGCGGACGGCGCGAAAATCGTCGGCGGCCTCCACGAACTGCCCGAGCTCCTCATGCGCCTGCGCCCGGGCGTACAGCGCATCCGCCCGTTCGCTCAGATCTTCGGGCGTGCCCTTGTCGAAAATGGCGATGGCGTCCGTCAGCAGCGGAATGGCGGCCTCCTGCTCGCCGTCGCGCACCAGCGCCACGCCCAGCCGCGATTTCACCACCCCCATGGAGCGGCTCCGGCTTCCTTCGGGCATGCGCTTCAGCAGCGCTTCGAACTTCTGCCGTGCACCGGCGATGTCTTTCGCGTCCAGCGCCGCCTGCCCGGCGTCGAAATCCTGCTGGATCGTCGTCTGGGCGATGGCTGGCCCGGCCAGCAGAAAGGCAACGGCAATCGAACGCAACACCAGACATTCCCCCCATCTGAACGGGCGCGATGCTAGCCGTTCCCGCACCCCCCGCCAAGCGCCAGCTTTCGCGGTGGCGTTCGCCGTTCTAAACCCCGGCCATGCGCCTTTCCGATTGCCACAATGTCGGCCATTTCCGCGAGCTCGCCCGCCGGCGGCTTCCAGGGCCCGTGTTCCACTATATCGACGGCGCCGCCGACGACGAGATCACCAGGGCGCGCAACACCACCGCCTTCGACGATGTGGACCTCGTCCCCAATGTGCTGGCCGGAGTCGCCGAGGTGGACATGTCGGTCACCGTGCTGGGGCGCAAGCTCGCCATGCCGCTGTTTCTCAGCCCCACGGCGCTGCAACGGCTGTTCCACTGGCAGGGCGAGCGCGCCGTCGGCCGCGCCGCGTCCGCCTTCGGCACCTATTTCGGAGTCTCCTCGCTTTCCACCGTGGCGCTGGAGGACATCGGCCGCACGGTCGAAGGCCCGAAGATGCTGCAACTCTATGTCCACAAGGACGAGGGGCTGAACCAGAGCCTCGTCGAGCGCGCCCGCAATTCCGGCTTCGACTGCCTGACGCTGACGGTAGACACCATCGTCGGCGGCAACCGCGAGCGCTGCCTTCGAACCGGCTTCACCAGCCCGCCCCGCTTCACGCCGGCCAGCGTCTGGGAATATGCGACGAAGCCCGGCTGGGCGCTGAACTATCTCTTCCGCGAGCGCTTCAGCCTGCCCAACCTCGAAGCGCATCTCTCCGAAGGCTCACGCAAGTCGATGTCGGTCGCCGATTATTTCACGCAGATGCTGGACCAGACGCTGGACTGGAAGCGGGCCGAATCGATCCGCAAGAGCTGGGGCGACAAGCCCTTCTGCCTGAAGGGGGTGATGAGCGTGGAGGACGCGCGCCGCGCCATCGGCATCGGCGCCACCGCCATCATGGTCTCCAACCACGGCGGCCGCCAATTGGACGGCAGCCGCGCCCCCTTCGACCAGATCGCCGAACTGGCGGACGCCGTGGGCGACGAAATCGAGATCATCTGCGACGGCGGCATCCGCCGCGGCACGCATGTGCTGAAGGCGCTGGCGGCGGGCGCCCGGGCCTGTTCCGGCGGACGCCTCTATCTCTACGCGCTGGGCGCCGCCGGGGAAGAAGGGGTGCGCAGCATCCTCGCGCATCTGAAGGCCGAGATCGAGCGCGACATGAAGCTGATGGGCGTGACCCGCATCGACCAGCTGGACCGAAGCCGCCTGCGCTACCGCTGAGCCGCGCCGCGCGCGAAACTCGCGCTCGCCTCCAGATGCGCATAGGCCTCGTTCAGCGCATGGAAGCGGGCCTCATGTTCGCGGCTGCCCTCGTTCGCATCCGGGTGGTAGCGCCGCGCCAGTTGGCGGTATTTCGCCTTCACCTCGGCCAGCGTCGCCGTGTCGGGCAGGCCCAGCTTCGAAAGCGCCTGCCGGTCCTCGCGCGACAAATGGCTGTCGCGCGCGGCTTCGGAGGCCGTCTTCCACCGCAGCACGCCCAGCATGTCGTCGATCCGCTCCTCGCCGGCCATGGCGTTGTGGGCGAAGGCGCGGGTTTCCCGGTCCCAGGTCGGGTAGGGCGACTGCGCCTTCCAGATGGCGTCCTCGCTCATGCCGTCGAAATAATTCCAGCCGGCGTTGAAGGCGCGCACATGCTCCAGGCAGAAAAATTGCCATTCGGGCGGGCCGGAGGGGGCGGCGAAGGCGCTGCCCGGCCGCCGCACGGGCGCGCGATAGTCGCCGGGCTCCGGGCAATCGGGATGCGCGCAGCCGTGGTTCCCCGGAAAAGCGCCTCCCTTCGTCTTCATGCCCATTCCTTCCAGCCAAAAGCGGGCATATAGGGGCGAGGCTCGCAAAACGGGAGGCTTTCATGGGTGAAGTGAAGATGGAAATCGAACGCCGCCTGCGCGAGAATTTCCAGCCCACGCATCTGGAAGTCACCGACGACAGCCGGAAACACGCCGGCCACGCCGGCCACGACCCGCGCGGCGAAAGCCATTTCACCGTGGAGATCGTCTCGGCGCGCTTCGCCGGCCTGAGCCGGGTGGAATGCCAGCGCGCCGTCAACCGCGCGCTCGCCGACCTGCTGGAAGAGCGCGTCCACGCCCTCGCCATCAAGGCCAGCACGCCGGAGTCCTGACGCGCCGCCGGCCTGGGTCAGATGTAATGCAATATATTTTCGTCACCCCGGGCTTGACCCGGGGTCCAGCTTTCCGTCCGGCGAGGGCAAGAAGCGGGACCCCGGGTCAAGCCCGGGGTGACGAGGGGTAACGGGATTCCCCGGCCTGACCCGCCGGCCGCATCTCCAGCCGCCACTTCGCCGCGCCCGGCAGGAAGGGCGTCGGCTGCCCTTGCACCCAAACCTCATGCCCGGCCAGATAATAGGGCGTGCGCGGGCTCCCCGCCTGCCCGCCGGGCATGTGGAACAGGCCTTCGGCTTCCCGCCCCGGCGAAACCGCGAAACGCTCCGAAGCGCCGAATCCCGGCGCGGAGGCCCGCACCGTCGGCCGGTCGCCGGGCACCGCCACCTCCTTCGGGTTCGTCACCCAGGCGAGCGGCGCGATGGCGCGGGCCAGCGGATGCGAAATCCCGGCCTTCGCCACTCCGCCCCAGCTGTAGCGCCCCACATCGCCGCCCGCTTGCAGATCCACATCCTCCGCCACCGCCTGCAGCACATGGTCGAGATAGGCGTCCCAGCTTCCGAAGCCTTTGGGCAGCAGCGCCGCCGGCCGCTCGCGCATCAGCCGCCGCGCCGGCCCCTCCGCCTGCGAGGCGACATAGTTGCGCCGCATCATATTCTTCTCCGGCGCGCCGACCCAGCCTTCGTAAAGCCCGTCCACCACCTCCTTGCGGAAGCGGTCCACCAGCCGGTAGCCGACCGAAGCGGGTAGCGCCCGCTCGCCCCAGTTCGTCACCGGCGCCAGCATCGCCTTCAGCCGCGGATCGTCGCGCTTTTGCAGTTCGGCCAGCATCAGCTGCTGCCAGAAGCGGTTGCGGGTCGCCGTGTCGTCCAGCTGGATCGCCAGGAAATCCGCCGGCGCGAAGCGCTGCCGCGCCAGCAGCAGCTCCTGGATGCGCCCGGCGCGCGCCGCCGCATCATAGCCGCCATCCCCCAGCTTGCGGAATCCCTCGCCGCCCACCACGCGGGAATTGGCGGTCCATATCCGCCCGTCCGCCGGGTTCAGCACGGTCGGAGTCTCGGCCGGAGTCAGATAGCCGTCCCAGCGCCGGCTGCCGTCGGCGAAGCTCACCGCCTCCTGCCCGTCGAAGCCCACCCGCCTCGGCACCCGGCCGATGATCGTCCAGGCGATGTTCCCGGCGGTATCGCCCACGGTGAAATTCTGCTGCGGAATGCCCGAGCGATGGGCGATCTCCAGCCCTTGCGCCACGCTTTGCGCCCGCTCCAGCTCCAGCGCGGCGGCCAGCCGGATCGCGTCCGGCTCATGCGCGGTCCAGCGCATGGCGATGTCGCGGCCGAAGGCATCCCTGGCGACGATCGGCCCCCAGACGGTCTCGCGCACCGGGAAAGTCTCGCAGTCGGACTTGACGCACAGCCGTTCGTCCACCCGCTTCACCGTCGCCACCCCGGCCGGCGTGCGATAGCTGCCGGCCTTGGCGTCCACCCACTCCACCACCACCGCGTCCGAGGTGTCGATATAGCTGTTGGTGAAGCCCCAGGCGATCCGGCCGTTGGAGCCGGCGACCAGGAAGGGCGTGCCGGGGAGCGTCACCCCGGTCGCGTCCATCGGCGCTTCGGCGCTGCCGGCGGCCGGCTTCACCACCAGCCGCGCCCGATACCAGATGGAGGGCACGTCCAGCCCCAGATGCATGTCGTTGGCGACCAGCGCCGCGCCGCTCGCCGTCAGCGCCCCGCCCACCGCCCAGTTGTTGGAGCCGACCGCCTCGGCGATGCGCACGTCATCCGGAACGGGCACACCCGGCGCGTCCGGAACGGGCGCCACGCGCATGGGCGCAATTCCCGAGGGTATCGGCGGCTCGGGCAAGCTGGACCCGTCCAGCGGCGCGTCCAGCTCTGTCGTCACCGGATAGAGGAAGGCGGACATTTCCGCCCCCAGCGCCTTCGCCGCCCGCGCCCGGTCCAGCTCCCGCTGCGGCGTGGCCGGCTGCAGGTTCAGATACATGGCCATCACCGACAGCATCGTGTCTTCCGGCCGCCAGGGCGCGGCTTCGCCACGCAGCAGCAGATATTCGAACGGCTGGGCGCGAAGCTCGGAAAGCCCCTGGTTCACCCCCGCCACATAGGCGTCCAGCAAGGCGCGCTCGCCCGGCGGCATGGAGTCGACGGCCGCCCGTGCCCGGGCGCGGAATCGGTGCGGGCGGATCCGCCGGTCGATGTCGGCCATCGGCTCTCCGGCCAGCGCCGCCAGTTCGCCGGCGGCCATCCGCCGCTGCATGTCCATGCGGAAGTAGCGGTCCTGCGCGTGCAGATAGCCGAGCGCCCGCGCCACATCCGCCCGCGTCTCGCCCGTCACCGTCGCCGTTCCCAGCGAATCGCGCTCCACCGAAACCGGCGCGGAAAGGCCGGGCATGGCCACCTCGCCCTCCAGTTTCGGCACGGAGCCTTCCATCCGCCACCAGAACCAGCCCGCCAGCAGCAGCGCCGCCAGCAGCAGGATGCCCAGCAGCCACATCAGCCAGAAGAAGACGCGCCCCACGAACGACCGCTTCGCCATCCGAACCTCCCCCTTTTTCCGCAAGCCATGGCTAGCGCGGCGGCGGCTGGGGAACAATCCGGCTCGACTGCGGTTTTTGCCAGCATGACAGACCCACGCAATGTCCACCCGCTGGCGCCGAAGCCCGGCACGGAAGAGGAAGGCGTCGGCCACACCGACAACGACCCGCAGTCGGTGCGCGTGCGCGGCGGCATAGAGCTTGGCGCCATGCGCTATGTGCTGGCGATCGGCCTGCTGCTGGCCGTGGTGGCGCTCGCCGGGGCATGGCTTCTGGGGCATGTGCCTGCCCGGTGACCTGCCGCTGATCGGCCAAACCGCATTTCGCAGGGTTCAAGCCGCCGCCGGCTTGGGCTAGACCGGCGGCGATGCCGCAAGAACCCAACCCGCTGGAAGACTTCCGCCAGGCGCTCGCCGCCGGAATGCGCGCGCTCGGCCGCCGGCCCGAGTTCGAGCTGAGCTACACCGCCGACCGTCCGGCCTGCCATGGCGATCAGGCGCGGATTCCACAGCCGTCCCGCAAGCTGACGCCGGAACAGGCCGCGGAAGCGCGCGGCTGGGCCGACAGCTTCGCCCTTCGCACCCGCCTGCACGATCCGCGCGCCCACGCGCGGGTGGAAGTGGCCCCCGGCCTGCCGCGCGAAATGCTGAACGCCGCCGAGCAGGCCCGGATCGAGGCGATCGGCGGCCGCGAAATGGCCGGCGTGGCGCAGAATCTCCGCCGCATGCTCGACACCCGCATGAAGACCGACCCCATCGCCCGCGCCCACACGCCGGACGAAGTGCCGATGGCGACCGCGATCGGCCTCGTCGTGCGCGAAAGGCTGACGGGGGAGGCGATCCCCGAAAGCGCCCGCAACGCCGTCGACATGGTGCGCGGCCGGCTGGAGGAATCGGCCGGCGCCCATCTCGACGATCTCCTCGAAACCGCCGGCGATCAGGCCCGCTTCGCCGAGGCCTTCAAGCGCGTGCTGCACGACCTCGGCCTCGCCGACGACCCCGACGCACCCGAGGAAGAAGAGCAGGCGGACGAGCAGCAGGAAGAGGAAGACGAAAGCCAGGGCGACGAGGAGGGCGAGGATTCCGCCGAGTCGCAAGCTGCCCAGCAGGCGGTCGAGGGCCGCTCGGAAGAGCAGCAGGGCGACGGCGAGGAGGGCGAAAGCAGCGAGGTGGAGGTGGACAGCGACCTGTCCGCCGACGCCGAGCCGGGCGAGGAGGGCGACGAGGGGATGATGCCCTGGCGCCCGAACCTGCCGGATGCGAAGCTGCCGCCGGATTTCGCCTACCGCGCCTACACGCTGGAATATGACGAGGTCGTCACCGCCGAGGAACTGTGCGACGCCGAGGAACTGACGCGGCTGCGCGGCTATCTCGACCAGCAGTTGATCAGCCTGCAAGGGGCGGTGACGAAGCTCGCCAACCGCCTGCAGCGCCGGCTGATGGCGCAGCAGAACCGAAGCTGGGATTTCGACCAGGAGGAAGGCCTGCTCGACCCGGCGCGCCTCACCCGCGTCATCGTCCAGCCGGAGCATGCGCTCAGCTACAAGGTGGAGCGCGACACCGACTTCCGCGACACGGTGGTGACGCTGCTGATCGACAATTCCGGCTCGATGCGCGGCCGCCCCATCTCCATCGCCGCCATTTCCGCCGACATCATGGCCCGCACGCTGGAGCGTTGCGGCGTGAAGACCGAAATCCTCGGCTTCACCACCCGCGCCTGGAAGGGCGGGCAAAGCCGCGAGAAATGGCTGGCGAAGGGCCGCCCGCCGAAGCCCGGCCGCCTGAACGACCTGCGCCACATCGTCTACAAGCAGGCCGACGCCCCCTGGCGCCGGGCGCGCCGCAACCTCGGGCTGATGATGCGCGAGGGGCTGCTGAAGGAGAATATCGACGGCGAGGCGCTGCTATGGGCGCACAGCCGGCTGATCGCCCGCACCGAGGATCGCCGAATCCTGATGGTCATCTCGGACGGCGCGCCGGTCGACGACAGCACGCTCTCCGTCAATAGCGGCAATTATCTGGAACGCCACCTGCGGCAGGTGATCGGCTGGATCGAGCAGAAGAGCCCGGTGGAGCTGATCGCCATCGGCATCGGCCACGACGTGACCCGCTACTACCGCCGAGCCGTCACCATCATGGACGCCGAGCAACTGGGCGGAGCCATGGTCGACCAACTGGCCGGCCTGTTCGACGAAGGCAAAAGCAAGCCCTGAAAAAAAGGTGATTGTGCTGTTTGCGAACCCATGCAGCGAACGGCGGTTCGACTGGGAAGCGGTGGCTATGCCACTCCCTCGTCACCCCGGGCTTGACCCGGGGTCCAGCTTTTCCGCCAGCGCAGCACTTGAGGAAGACAGCGGGACCCCGGGTCAAGCCCGGGGTGACGGCTGTTGGAAATGTCCGTTGTCAGGTCGGCGACCGCACAATTGCCGTTGGTTTGCAAACTGCATAATCACCAAAAAAGCCCCGACCCTTTAGGGGAGGGGTAGGGGCGTGCCGCAAACGCAAACCTCAAAGCAGCATGCCCCAACCATCAGCACTTCTTGGCGTTCTTCCCGATCACGGCCCCGGTCAGCGCCCCGGCGCCGGCCACCAGCGCCGTTTCGCCCAGGTTCCCGCCGGCGATCGCCGCCACCGTGCCCGCACTCGCCGCGCCGACGATCGCCGCCCGGTCGCGGCTCTTGTCCTTGGCGCGCTTGCAGGCTTCATAGCTCTCATAGGCACGGCCGTCGTAAACCCATTGGGTCTTGTTCTTGGATTTGGCGACGAGGGGCGCTGTCGGCGCCACGGCCATCACCGCCCCGGTCAGGGCAACCAGAAACATGCGCATCGCTTTTCTCCTTTCGCCTCCAGCTTGCACCCGCCAAGCTGAACAGGAGCTTCACATTTTTCAGCCCGCCGCCACCACGGCCAGCAGTTCGTCGCCGAAGCGGCTCAGCTTGGCGTCGCCGATTCCGGGAACGCCGGCCAGCATCGTCCGGCTGGAGGGGCGAACCGAGGCGATCGCCTTCAGCGCGCTGTCGTGCAGCACCACGAAGGCCGGCACGTCCATCTCCTCGGCCTTCGCCCGCCGCCAGGCGCGCAGCGCCTCGAACAGGCCGGCGTCGGCTTCGCCCATCTCCGCCACCACCCGCTCGGTCCGCCGCCGGCGGCGCTCGGGCGCCCAGTCGTCCTTGCGCACGGCGACCGGAACCTCGCCCTTCAGCATCTCCCGCGCCGGCCCGGCCAGCCGCAGGCCGCCATGCTCCGCCTCCCGCTCCAGCGCGCCTGCCGCTTCCAGAACCCGCCCCAGCCGCAGCCACTGCGCCTCCGTCAGGTCGGAGCCGATCCCGAACAGCGGCAGCCGGTCGTGGCCGAACCGCTCCACCTTCTCGTCGGCCTCGCCGCGCAGCACATTCGCCACATGCTTCAGCCCGAACATCTGCCCGGTGCGATAGACGGCGGAGAGCAGCTTGCGCGCCGCTTCCGTCACGTCCAGCGTTTCCGGCGCTTCCAGGCAATTGTCGCAATTGCCGCAGGGCTTCGGATCCGGCTCGCCGAAATGCTTCAGCAGCGGCACCCGCCGGCAGCCCAGCGTCTCCGCCCATTGCGCCAGCTTGCGCAGCATCGCCAGCTCATGCGCCTTGCGCGCGTCGTCCGCCTCGCCATCCTCGATCCGCTGGCGGGCCAGAGTCACATCCTGCGGCCCCCAGAACAGCATGGCGGTTGCCGGCGCCCCGTCGCGCCCGGCGCGGCCGGTTTCCTGATAATAGGCCTCGATCGACTTCGGCAGCCCCATATGCGCCACGAAGCGGATGTCCGGCTTGTCGATCCCCATGCCGAAGGCGACGGTCGCGCACATCACTCCATGCTCGGCCCGCTGGAACCAGCGCTGGGAAGCCGCCCGCTCGTCCGCCGAAAGCCCGGCGTGATAGACCCGCGCCGGCAACCCGTGCGCCGCCAGACTCTCCGCCGCCTGCTCGGCCCCCTTGCGCGTCTGGCAGTAGACCACCCCGGCCGCCGCCCCCTGCGCCCGCACGAACTGCACCAACTGCTCGGCGGGCCGCCTTTTCGCCTCGGCGCGATACTGGATGTTCGGCCGGTCGAAGCCCGCCACCAGCAGCCGCTCGGCGGAAATCCCCAATTGCTCGCAGATGTCGGCGCGGGTCATGGCGTCGGCGGTCGCGGTCAGCGCCAGCCGGGGCACGCCCGGCAGCAGGTCGGCCAGCGCCTTCAGCCGGCGATAGTCGGGGCGGAAATCATGCCCCCACTGGCTGACGCAATGCGCCTCGTCGATGGCGACGAGGCTGACCGGCGCCTGCGTCACCAGATTGCGGAACCCCTCCATCGCCGCCCGCTCGGGCGCGACATACAGCAGGTCCAGCTCGCCGGCGCGGAAGGCCCGCATCGTCTCCATCGCATCGCCCGACTGGCTGTTCAGCGCCGCCGCCCGCACGCCCGCCACTTCCAGCGCCCGCACCTGGTCCGCCATCAGCGCGATCAGCGGCGAGACGACGATGCCGCACCCCGGCCGGCAGATCGCCGGTATCTGGTAGCAGAGCGACTTGCCCGCCCCCGTCGGCATCACCAGCGCCACGTCGCGCCCGGCCATCACATCGTCGACGACCTGAGCCTGCACGCCGCGAAACCCCTCGAAGCCGAATACATGGCGGAGCGTATCGAGGGGGTCGCGAATCATGGCCGCGTTGTTCGCCGGCTTTCGCCTCGGGTTCAAGCCGCCTAAAGGCAGGGTATGGCCGAAATCCAGATGATCGACCGGGGCGACGGAGTCCGCCTCGCCGCCCGCCTCCAGCCCGGCGCCGGCCCGACGCTCCTGTTCCTGCCCGGCTATATGTCGGACATGTCCGGCACCAAGGCGGAGCACCTCCTCGGCTGGGCGGCGAAAACCGGCCGCCAGTGCCTGCTCCTCGACTATTCCGGCTGCGGCCGCTCCGAGGGACAGTTCGACGATGGCTGCATCCGCCGCTGGGCCGCCGACGCGAAAGCCATCGCCGACGCGCTGGCGCCCGGCAGGCTGATCCCCATCGGCTCCTCCATGGGCGGCTGGATCATGCTGCATCTGGCGCTCGCCGACCCGGCGCGAATCCAGGCCCTAGTCGGAATCGCCGCCGCGCCCGACTTCACCCGCTGGGGCCTTTCGCTCAGCGCCGAGGACGTGGAGCGGCTCGCGCACCAGGGCTTCACCACCCGCCCCTCGGCCTATGCCGACAGCCCCTACCGCTACAGCCGCGCGTTGATCGAAGACGCGCAGACCGCCACGCTCCTGCAGCAGCCGATCCCGCTCGACATGCCCGTCCGCCTGCTGCACGGCGAGGCCGACCCGGACGTGCCATGGGCCGTCTCGCAGCAACTGATGGCGCAGCTTCGCTCAACCGACGTTCAGCTGACTTTGGTGAAAGGGGGCGACCACCGCCTCTCCTCCCCGTCCGACCTCGCGCTTCTCGAACGGACGCTCGAAAGCCTCGCCTGATGCGCCTCGCTCTGATCCTCCTGCTCGCCGCCGCCCCCGCGCTGGCGCAGGAGACCTACGACCCCTCGCTCGACCCGAAGCGCTACGACGGCTGCATCCGCGCCATCGAGGCGGACGCAAAGAAGGTGGAGGAGTTCGCCACCGAATGGCAGGCGCTGGGCGGCGGCCTGCCGGCCCGCCACTGCCTCGCGCTGGCTCAGCTCCGCCAGGGCAACAACGCCGCCGCCGCGCAGACGCTGGTGAAGGCGGCTGAGGCGGCCGAGGCGCAGAAAAGCCCGATGGCGGCCGATTTCTGGGGGCAGGCCGGCAACGCCGCGCTTCTGGCCGGGGACGCGAAGGGCGCCGTTTCGCACTTCGGCTCCGGCCTGATCGCCGCCGGCGAATTCGCGCCGCAGCGCAGCGCCGAGCTTCTCGTCGACCGCGCCCGCGCCCACACCGAACTCGCCGACCTGAAATCCGCCCGGGCCGACCTCGACCAGGCGCTGAAGCGGAACGGCAAGGACGCGACCGCCTGGCTCCTCTCCGCCGCCCTCGCCCGCCGAGCACAAGACCTGCCCCGCGCGCAGGCCGACATAGCCCGCGCCGCCGAACTGGCCCCGACGGACGCGGACATCCTCTTCGAGCAAGGCAACATAGCCGGCACCTCCGGCGACACGGCCGCCGCCCGCGCTCATTGGCAGCAGGCCGCAAAGGCCGAAGGCACGCAAGCCGCCACTCTGGCAAAACAGGCGCTGGCGGCGAACCCGGATTAGGCTTTTGCGTCTGGTGGCTTGCCTCCGGCGGCCAGGGCTTCGCCCTGGACCCAGCAGGGGCGTGACGCCCCTGCAC
>NZ_JAKLSQ010000039.1 GCF_022014495.1 Sandaracinobacteroides sayramensis | reverse complement strand
GGAACTGTTCGTTTGTGATATTAGCGGTTGCTGCGATGAGGTTTCTTGTGTTGACGGTTGAGCTTCCCCCGAAGATGATACCGTTTCGGTTGATGAGGTATACGGATCCGTCGGCTTTGATGGATCCGAGGATTTTGCTGGGGTCTGCGCTTGCGTCTGTGACTCGGTTGAGTGCGATCCAGTGGGAGTTTCCCTGCTGGTTGAAGTTGAGGTCGGTTTCTTTTCCGACGTTGAAGCTGTCCCAGTTGAGGATGGCTTTCTGCTCGGTCTGGGTGACCTCGACCTTGGTGCGGCCGTCGGCGCCCTGCGCCTGCGTCGGGCCCCTGGCGCCGACCCAGAGGCTGGGGTCGGTGGCGACGCCCTCGGCGACCTTCAGCCCGCCCTCGCCCAGGCCGTTCTTGATGGCGCTTTCCGCCGCCTTGGCGGCTTCGCGCGCCGCGATCTGAGCGGCATCCATCTGGGTGCGGATGCGCGACGCCTGCTGCAGGGCGGCGCGGGAGCGCTGGGCCGCGGCGATCGCCTGGCTGTTCTGCGTCGCCGCGCTCTGCGCGGCCTGGGCGGCGCGGGCGGCCGGGCTGATGACCGTCTGGCTGGTGCCCGGATGCGCCGCCTGCGCCGCGCTGTTGGCGAGCATGAGGGTGGCGAGCGAAGCACCGACCAGCAGGCGGCAGCGGGCGGATTGGGTCTTGGCGGTCATCGGTTCAACTCCAGAGGGCGGCGAACGGCGGGGCGACGAGCAGCGGCGAGGCCGCGCCGGTTCGATGGATTTGCGGAAAGGGGCGCGTGGCGGAACGCCGGCGCGGAAAGACGGGGCGCAGGAAGACGGGGCGCGGAAAGATGGGACGGGCAGCGGAACGCGGCCTTGAACCCGGGCTGGCAGCGGAACGCGGCCTCGAACTTGAACGGGCAGCGCAGCGCCGCCTGCGCGGGGGCGGCGCTCATGGCCTCGGCCCCATGGCGGGCGGCGTCACGGTGCGGCCGGGGCGCTGCGGGTGCACGGAATGGCCGAGCGCATTGCCCATGCGCAGGCTGGCGCCCGAGCGGCTGGCGACCCCGATCGAGACATCGGCGGACCCGGCTTCGGGCACGCTGAACCCGGTTCCGACACCCGCCTCGCGCCGGGCGGCGCGGGCGGCGGCTTCCAGCGCCTGGCTGGCGCAGTCGAGATGGCCCGCCTTGTAGCCGGCGATGTCCACCATGACGCAAGGGGCAGGCGCCGGCTTGCCGCCGATCACCGCCCCCGGCGCGCCGGCCAGGGCGGGCGCGCCGGAGAGCAGCGGGGCGGGCAACAGCAGGATAGCAGCAGCAGCCTGCAACCCCCGCGCCGTGGCGGCGCCGACCTGCCCACGCGCAGCCCTGGCGCCGGCCCATGCAGGCGCCTTGACGGCGCCGGCGAAGCCGGTCCGGGACGCGCGCGCGGGCTGGAAGGCAGCCGCCGGCATGGCTCAGAACTTCGTCAGGAAGTCGACGAAGACCCGGTCGATCGACAGCGGCGGACCGGCGATCTCGTCCGCGGACAGATAGCGGATGCCGAACACGCTGTTCTTCGCAACCGCATAGTGGCCGCCGGCGATCCAGCCCTTCAGGTTGGTGCCGCCGGGACCGAAGTCGCTGTCGGCAAAGCCGTCGACCGTCGCATCCGATTCCAGATGCCGGTACGCCATGTGCACGCCCCAGTCGCCGCGATCGGCGGACCAGCCGCCGTCCGTCATGCCCAGCTCCATGCTGCCGGCCACCACCCGCAGCTGCCAGCCG
>NZ_JAKLSQ010000038.1 GCF_022014495.1 Sandaracinobacteroides sayramensis | reverse complement strand
CGCCAGTTTTATCCCAGGAGTCTGTATCGACGTTTGAGATACGAGCGTTTCAGGTACGTGGGAACACGGTTTTGTCTGCGGATTTGGTTGAGCGGGCGATTTACCCTTTTATGGGACCTGGTCGTACGGAGTCGGATGTTGAGGGGGCGCGTTCTGCTTTGCAGAAGGCGTTTGAGGATGCGGGTTATGTGGCGGTTTCGGTGTTCATTCCGGAGCAGTCTGTCGAGAGCGGCATTCTGCTTCTGGAGGTTCAGCCGCAGACGGTTGCGAACCTTGTGGTGGAGGGGTCGAGCCGTCCGGATTCGGTGAAGGCGCTTGCGCCTTCGGTGGCGCCTGGGGTGACACCGAACCTTCCGGCTTTTCAGCGGGATGTGGTGGCGCTGAACAGCAAGGCGCACCGGACGGTGACGCCCGAGCTTCGGGCGGGCGAGGCGCCTGGCACTCTGGACGTGATCCTGAAGGTGGAGGAGCGCTCGCCGTTCCACGCTTCGGTCGAGCTCAACAACTTCTCGTCGGCCGCGACGTCCGACCTGCGGCTTTCGGGGACGCTTCGCTACGACAATATGTGGGGCCGTGGGGACAGTCTGAGCCTTTCGGCGCAGACGGCGCCGCGGCGGACCGACGACGGCACGGTGTTCTCGGGCAATTACCTGATGCGCCTGGGCCAGGGGACGCAGCTTCTGGCCTATGGGGTCTATTCCGACAGCGACATCGCGGTGGTCGGCGGCACCAGCGTCATCGGCAAGGGGAAGATGGGGGGCTTGCGGCTGATCCAGTCGCTGGGCTCGGGGGATGGCTTCTATCACTCGCTGACGGCCGGGATCGACTACAAGGACTTCAAGGAGGATGTGCTGCTTGGGGCGGACCGGGCGACGGCTCCGATCACCTACTTCCCGGCGACGGTGTCGTGGCGCGGCGACTGGGCCGGGGCGCATTCGTCGAGCACGGTGACCTTCTCGACGGTGTTCGGGATCCGCGCCTTCGGCGACGACTGGGAGGCGTTCGACGCCAAGCGCTACCAGGCGCGGCCGAGCTTCCTGGTGTGGAAGCTGGACGCGGAGACGACGCAGACGGCGATGGGCGACATCCAGCTCAACGCGCGGCTTTCCGGCCAGTGGTCGGCGAGCCCGCTGATCTCGAACGAGGGGTTCAGCCTTGGGGGGATGTCGTCGGTTCGCGGCTATTATGAGTCGGAGGCGCTGGGCGACTATGGCTTTGCGCTGCAGACGGAGCTTCGCTCGCCGGAGCTGGGCGGTCTGCTGGGCGACAATCTGCCGAACGCGCTTCGGCTGCATCTGTTCACCGACATCGGCTACGCCGGCATCCACGACGCGCTTCCGGGGCAGGAGTCGAACAACTTCCTGCTGAGCGGCGGCGCGGGCGGGCGGATCCGGCTGTTCAACTACTTCAACGCGGCGGTCGACGCCGGCGTTCCGCTTCTGACCGGTCCCTCGTCGGGGTTCGGGGATATTTTCGTTCGCTTCCGCATTCAGGGGGAATTTTGATGCTTGATATTGGTCGCCTCCGCCGGAGCGCGGTGGCTGCTGCCGCCACGCTCGCGGCGTTCACCGCGTTCGCGTCGCCGGCTTTTGCCTGGTGGCAGACGGATTACGCCTATCGCACGAAGATCGACCTGAACGCGTCGGCGGCG
>NZ_JAKLSQ010000037.1 GCF_022014495.1 Sandaracinobacteroides sayramensis | reverse complement strand
CTGACCCGGCCTGTGGAGCGCTACGCTGCGGTGGAGAGGCTGATAGCCGACCACGGCTTCTCCGAGCGTCGCGCCTGCAGGCTGATCGGGGTCAACCGGTCGGCATGGCAATATGAGCCGCTTCGCGGGAAGGACGATGCTGTGCGCGTTCGGATGCGCGAGATCGCGAACGAGCGTCGTCGGTTCGGCTACCGGCGGTTGGCGATCATGCTGCGGCGTGAAGGCAAGGGTATGAACCTGAAGAAGGTCTATCGGCTTTACCGCGAGGAGCGGCTGACGGTGCGCAGGCGTGGCGGCCGCAAGCGAGCGCTGGGCACACGGGCACCGATGGCGATCCCGCAGGACGCCAATCAGCGGTGGTCGCTCGACTTCGTGTCGGACTCATTGGCCTGCGGCCGGCGGTTCCGCATGCTCAACGTCATCGACGATTACAGCCGGGAGTGCCTGGCGTGCGTTGTCGACACCTCGTTGTCAGGTCGGCGCGTCGTGCGCGAGCTCACGGCCATCGCCGAGCATCGCGGACTACCGTGCATGGTGGTCAGCGATAACGGCACCGAGCTGACCAGCCACGCGGTCCTTGCCTGGTGCCAGGACACTGGGGTCGAGTGGCACTACATTGCTCCCGGCAAGCCTACGCAAAACGGCTTCGTCGAGAGCTTTAATGGTCGTTTGCGCGACGAGTGTCTCAACGAGCATCTGTTCCCGACGCTGGCAACAGCAAGGCGGATCATCGAGGCATGGCGGACGGACTACAACACCGTGCGTCCCCACAGCAGCCTTGGCGGGTTGGCACCAACCGAGTTTACCAAACGCCCCAGCCAAGGGCATAAGGACACCAAAGCTAACTTATCAGCGGCCTGAAAATGGGGAGCAGGTCA
>NZ_JAKLSQ010000036.1 GCF_022014495.1 Sandaracinobacteroides sayramensis | reverse complement strand
CATCCCAGTCAGCCTGCCGCTTCGCGCACGGCCTCTTTGCACCCGGAGTTTGCCCGATGACCGCCACCAATCGCCCGCTTCGCAACCGCCTGATGATCGGCGCCTCGCTCGCGGCCCTTGCCGTTATCGGCGCCGGCGCGGGAGCCGCCCAGGCGCAGAACATGGGCGCGCGGCGCACGGTCGATCCCTCGGTCGCCGCGGCGCAGGCCTCGCAGAGCGCGGCGCAGCGCAACGCCGCCGCAGCCGCAGCCGCGCAGCGCACCCGCGCCTCGTTCGCGGCCGCCAGCCGCGTGCGCGCGCAGATGGACGCCGCGCAGAACGCCGCCCGCCAGGCCGCCCTCATCGCCGAGAGCAGCGTTCCCAACGGCCTCGGCACCGGCGGCCTCAAGCCTTCCGCGGACATCGCCATCGACCCCAGCCTCTGGGTCGGCGCCAATGGCCCCACCCAGGCCCAGGGCGCCGATGGCCGCACGAACGTCACCATCGACCAGACCCAGGAAAAAGCCATCCTCACCTGGGAAACGTTCAACGTCGGCCGCGAAACCGACCTCAGGTTCAACCACAAGGGCAACAGCAGCTGGATGACGCTCAACCGCGTCACCGATCCCAACGCCAACCCCACGCAAATCCTCGGATCCATCAAAGCCGATGGATCCATCTACATCATCAACCCAAACGGCGTCATCTTCGGAGGCGCATCGCAGGTCAACGTCCGGTCCATCATCGCTTCCTCACTCGATATCCACGCAGGAACAGTCGAG
>NZ_JAKLSQ010000035.1 GCF_022014495.1 Sandaracinobacteroides sayramensis | reverse complement strand
AGCGGCGGCACCGCCGGCGCCCGGTGCGGCGAGGGGCGCAACCGCGGCAGGCGCCACGGCCAAGTCGGGCTCGGCCGTAGCCTGCGGGGCCGATATGAAGCTGGGGGGCGGCAGCCAGGGCGCCTCCACCATCACCGCGCCGAGGCCCGTCGGATTGGCGAGCGGGCGGGCGCGCGGCGGGTTGGCCTCAGTGTCGATGAGGACGGCGACGGGAACGCCGGGCGGATAGAGGCCGCCGTCGCCGCTCGTCACCAGCCGGTCGCCGACGCGGATGCTGTCGGAGCCGGAGGCGACGTCATACTGGAATTCCAGCAGCGTGCCGCCGTTGCCGACGGCGAGCCCGGTCCAGCCGGTGCGGAGCACCTTCACCGGAACGCGGCTGTTGCCATCGGTCAGCAGCATCATGCGCGCGGCGGTCGCGCCCACATCCGTCACCCGGCCGGCAAGCCCGCCGGCGGCGATCACCGGCATGCGCGGCTGCACCCCGTCCGACAGGCCGGCGCTGAGGATGGCGGCGCGCTGCCCGGCGCTCGCGGAATTGGCCGAGGCGATGGCGCTCGCCACCACCCGCCGCTCCGGGCGTTTCAGGGAAATCAGCGCTTCCAGCCGCTCGACTTCCGCCGCCAGCAGATCGGCCTGCCCGGCCTTGCGGTTGGCCGCCTGCAATTCCGCCCGCAGCCGGCGGTTGCGCTCCACCACGCCGAAATGGTCGCGCACCACGTCGCCGAGGCGCCGCCCGGCTTCCACCGGCGCCCGGGCGATGGAGATGAGCGGCGTGAGCGCATCCGCGGTCGCCCCGCGCAGGCGCGAGCCCAGCTCGGGGTTCACCCGCTGCGCCAGCAGCAGCAGCAGCGCGAACGCCAGGACGATGCCGGCGAACAGCGCCCCCAGAAGCGCGAGATTGCTGTCCCGCCGGGCGAAGCTGCTGCGCCGGCTGGGGCGGAAGCGGGAGGGCTTGGGCTTCTGGGCCATGCTGCGGGGAAAGCCCTCAGGCCCCCATCAGCACGCCGCGATAATGCGGGTCTTCCAGCGCCCGGCCGGTGCCCAGCGCCACGCAGGAAAGCGGATCCTCGGCGACGGTGACCGGAAGGCCGGTCGCCTGCCGCAGCGCCTCGTCCAGCCCGCCGAGCAGCGCCCCGCCGCCCGTCAGCACGATGCCCTGATCGACGATGTCGGCGGCCAGTTCCGGCGCGGTGTTCTCCAGCGCCAGCCGCACGGATTCGATGATCTGCGAGACCGGCTCGGACAGCGCGTCCGCCACCTGCCCCTGGTTGATGGTGATTTCCTTCGGCACGCCGTTCACCAGGTCGCGGCCCTTGATCTCGATCGTCTGGCCGATTCCGTCCGGCGGCGGCAGCGCGGTGCCGATGTCCTTCTTGATCCGCTCGGCCGTGGCGTCGCCGATCAGCAGATTGTGGTTGCGGCGCACATAGTTGACGATCGCCTCGTCCATCTTGTCGCCGCCAACGCGAACGCTGGTGGTGTAGGCGAGGCCGCGCAGCGACAGCACCGCGACTTCCGTGGTGCCGCCGCCGATGTCGACCACCATCGAGCCGACCGGCTCGGTGACCGGCATGCCGGCGCCGATCGCCGCCGCCATCGGCTCCAGGATCAGATGCACCTGCGAGGCGTGGGCGTTGATCGCCGCGTCGCGGATGGCGCGGCGCTCGACCGGGGTGGAGCCGGAGGGCACGCAGATGACGATTTCCGGGCCGCGCGGCAGCCAGGTGGATTTGCCGTGCACCTTGTCGATGAAATATTTGATCATGTCCTCGGCGACCTCGATGTCGGCGATGACGCCGTCGCGCATCGGCCGGATCGCCTCGACGTTGCCGGGGGTCTTGCCCATCATCAGCTTGGCGTCGTTGCCGACCGCTTTCACCTGGCGGCGGCCGTTGATCGTCTCGAAGGCGACGACGGAGGGCTCGTTGAGGACGATCCCGCGCCCGCGGACATAGACGAGCGTGTTAGCGGTTCCAAGGTCGATGGCCATGTCCTGGCTGAGGAAACCGAAGAGGCGGCTGAAGAAATTCACGGGGGGCTTCAAACCTTGTCTGGGGCGCGCCCCCGGACGGGGCGTGCGACATGTCGCTGCTGTGCTCCGCGCGCCGGGCCGGCCCGGCGCCTGGTCGACCTGTCGCCCCTTGCGGCTTTTCGGAAGGGAGCCCGGAAGCCGGGCGCATCCTCCTTGAACTCGGGGAAAAAGGCCGCGCAGGGCGCCGGTTCAGGCCCGTTTGCGGATGGTTCATTCGCATAGGCTGTCACAGTTCCACGCGCAAGGGCCGCCGGAGGCCTCGAATCGTCTTTCGCCGCCCGCCGCACGGCGCCTCTTGCATGGGCCGCCCGACAAGTGCGACAGACGGTTGGCACCATGCCCATCCGCCGCCTTCCCAGCCATCTGGTCGACCGCATCGCCGCCGGCGAAGTGGTGGAGCGGCCGGCGAGCGTGGTGAAGGAGCTGGTGGAGAACAGCCTCGACGCCGGCGCCCGGCGAATCGAGGTGCATCTGGCGGGCGATGGCACCAGCCGGCTGCAGGTGATCGACGACGGCCATGGCATGTCCGCTGACGACATGCGCCTGGCGATCGAGCGCCACGCCACCTCCAAGCTGCCGGGCGACGACCTGCTGGCGATCGACAGCTTCGGCTTTCGCGGCGAGGCGCTGCCGGCGATCGCCTCGGTCTCGCGCTTCACGCTGGAAAGCCGCACCGCCGGCGCGGACACCGGCTGGAAGCTGCTGCTGGACGGGGGCGAGCTGCTGTTCGACGGCCCGGCCGGGGTGCCGCCGGGTACGCGAATCACCGTCGAGGGCCTGTTCGCCCGCGTGCCAGCCCGCGCCAAGTTCCTGAAGGCCGCCCGCACCGAAGTGGCGGCCGTGGCGGATGCCCTGCGCCGGCTGGCGATGGCGCACCCCGGAACCGCCTTCCGCCTGCTGCACGACGGCCGCCGCCTGCTGGACGTGCCGGCCGAAAGCGCGCCCGGTGTGCAGGGGCTGGCGCGGCGCGTGGCGGCGCTGCTGCCCGACGGGGCGGACACGGTGCCGGTGGATTTCCGGCGCGACGATCTGTCGATCGGCGGCCTCGCCGGGCTGCCGGCGGCCAGCCGCGCCACGTCCGAGCAGCAATATCTGTTCGTGAACGGCCGCCCGGTGAAGGACCGGCAACTGGTCGGCGCGCTGCGCGGCGCTTACGCCGAGCGGCTTCCGGTCGGGCGCCATGCGCTGGCGGCGCTGTTCGTGGAATTACCGCAGACCGAGGTGGATGTGAATGTGCACCCGGCGAAGACGGAGGTGCGCTTCCGCGACCCGGCGCGGATTCGCGGCAGTCTGATCTCGGCGGTGCGCCAGTCGCTGGAGGCGGCCGGAATCCGCCCGGTGGCGGCCGCCAGCAACCTGCTGGCCGAAGCGCTGCGCCCGGCCGTTCCCGCCGCGCCGCCGGTTCATGCCGCCCTGCCGCTCGCCCCCCGGCTGGCGGAGGCTGCGCCGCTATGGGTGCCGCTGGGCCGCGCACCCGATGCGCCGCTGGCGCAGGCCGCCAGCGGCCCAGCGGAAATTGCACCGGTGCAATTTCCGCTGGGCGTGGCGCGCGGGCAGGTGGCGAACGCCTATATCGTTGCCGAAACGGCGGATGCGCTGGTGCTGGTGGACCAGCACGCCGCGCATGAGCGGCTGGTGCTGGAAGCGATGCGCGGCCGGGCCGGGCCGGGAATCCTGTCGCAGCCGCTGCTGATCCCGGAAGCGGTCACGCTTGATCCCATTGCCTGCGATCGGCTGGAAGCCGCCGCCGCGCTGCTGGCGGAACTGGGGCTGGAGGTGGAGCGTTTCGGCGCGGATTCGGTGCTGGTGCGCAGCGTCCCGGCGGCGTTGGGAAGCCCGGCGCTGAAGCCGCTCCTCCAGGACCTGGCCGACGAGCTGGGGGAAGGCCAGGGGCCGCAAAGCCTGTCCGACCGGCTGGAGCATGTGGCGGCCACCATCGCCTGCCATGGCAGCGTCCGCGCCGGGCGGGCGCTGAACCTCGCCGAGATGAACGCGCTGCTGCGGCAGATGGAGGCGGTTCCGGCCAGCGGCACCTGCAACCATGGCCGCCCCACCTTCCTCCGGCTGACCAAGGCCGATCTGGAGCGGCTTTTCCATCGCCGCTGATTGATCTTCCGCTTGATCTTCCGCAATCCTCCTGTCGCAAAAGTCGGGCAATCGCTTGACGGCGCGGAGCAGCGGCGCGATGCCTGTGCTGTTCTGGCCCATGTTGTTCTGGGAGGAGTGACATAAATGAAGATTCTCGTTCCGTTGCTGGCTAGTGCAACCCTGCTGGCGGCCTGCGCCAGCACCTCGACCCCGACGACGCGCCCGTCGCAAGGGCTTCTGGTCAATTACCGCTGCACCAATGGCGAGCAGCTCGCCGTGCGCTTCTTCGACCAGCAGGGAACCGCCGTGCTGGTGCGCGGCGGGCAGAATACGGAACTGAACCGCATCACCAGCTCCCCGCCCACCTATCAGGGCGGGCAGACGACCGTGACGACCAACGCCGATCGCAGCAGCATCGACGTCAGCATCGGCTTCATGGCGCCCTTCTCCTGCCAGTCGCAGGGCGGCGGCAGCGGCCAGGTGCCGCCGCCTCCACCGCCCGGACCGCCGCCGGCGCCGGCGGAGCTGCGCGTCAGCTACAACTGCACCAACGGCGAGCAGATCAGCGTGCGCTACTTCCCGCAGCAGGGCGTCGCTTCCCTGAACCGGGGCGGGCAGAACACCGAGCTGCAGCAGCAGTCAACCCCGCCGGGCTTCACCTACACCGGCCCGCACACGGTGCTGCGCGTGCAGGAAGACCGCATGCGCCTGACGATGACGGTCGGCAACATGGCCGCCGCCAACTGCACGGCGGCCTGAGCCATGGCGCGCGCAATCCTTCTCGCCAGCGGCCTCATGGCGCTTACCGCCTGCTCCACCTCGCAGACGCCCGGTTCCGGCAACACGCTGGACGCGCGGATGATGGGGGAGTTCAACTATGTCTGCGCCGCCGGCGTTCCGGCGACCGTGGTCTTCAGCGGCACCGGGCCGACCGCCGAGCTTCGCTTCAAGGGCGAGGTGCGCGTGCTGGAACGCCAGCCGACGCGCTCGGGCTGGGTCTACAGCGACGGCAGCACGCAGATCATGGGCAATGGCGACCAGTTGCAGATCGCCACGCCGGACGTTGGAATCCTGAACTGCCGCAAGGCCTGAGGAGAGCGAACAGCATGAAGATCACCCTTTTGGGCGGGCTTGCCGCCGCCGCGCTGCTGGCCGCCTGCAACAAGCCGGCGGAAACGCCGGCCGAGGCCCCGGCCGTCGAGACGCCGGACATGGAAGTGCCGGCGAGCGATGTTCCCGATATCGCCGTGCCGGAAGCCGGAGTCGTCGGCGCCGACCTGCCGGCCGACCACAGCACCGCCGCGCAGAAGGCCGAGGTGGAGAAGGCCGCGGCCGACGCCGGCGTGCCGCCGACGAAGCAGTCGCGCACCGGCTTCGCCTGCGACAATGGGGAAACGATCGAAGTGCGCTTCTTCCCCGATCAGGGAATCGCCGTGCTGGTGCGCGGCGGCCAGAATGTGGAGCTGAACGGCGAGCCGGTCGCCTCCGGCTTCCATTACACCAACGGCCAGACCGCCATTCGCGGCAAGGGCGACGAGCTGGAACTGACGGTGGGGATGATGGCACCCACCAAGTGCAAGGCGAAAGCTGCCTGAGACGGCAAAACCCCCCTCCCGCTGGCGGGAGGGGGAAGTGCCCAAGGTCAGGCCGCGAGCGCCGAGCGGCCGCGCTTCACCACCAGCTTGTTGAGCGCGTTCACATAGGCCCGCGCGCTCGCCACCAGCGTGTCGTTGTGGGTGCCGACGCCGCGCACGGTGCGGCCATTCTCCGCCAGCACCACGCTGACTTCCGCCTGCGCATCGGTCCCGGCCGTCACCGCCGACACCTGATAGAGTTCCAGCGTCGCCTCCTCGTGCGGCACCAGCTTCCTCACCGCGTTGAAGAGCGCGTCCACCGGGCCGGTGCCCTTGGTGGCGGCGGTCGCCTCCTCGCCGTCGATGGAAAGCGTCAGGATCGCCCGCTGCGGCCCGGCCGAGCCGCAATAGACTTCCACTTCCGTCACCTGGATTCGGTCGTGGCCGCGCCAGATCTCGTCGTCCACCAGCGCGACGATATCCTCGTCGAACACCTGCTTCTTGGCGTCGGCCAGCGCCTTGAAGCGCTGGAAGGCGTCCTGGAACTCGTTGTCGGACAGCTGGTAGCCGAGGCTTTCCAGCTTGTCCTTGAAGGCGGCGCGGCCGGAGTGCTTGCCCAGCACCAGCGAGGAGTGGGACTGGCCGACCGATTCGGGCGTCATGATCTCGTAGGTGCTGCTGTCCTTCAGCATGCCATCCTGGTGGATGCCGCTCTCGTGCGCGAAGGCGTTGGCGCCGACGATCGCCTTGTTCGGCTGCACATGCATTCCGGTCACCGCCGAGATCAGCCGCGAGGCGCGGGTGATCTCGGTCGAGACGATTCCGGTGCGGTAGGGCAGCACATCGTGCCGCACCTTCAGCGCCATGGCGATTTCCTCGACCGCGGCGTTGCCGGCGCGCTCGCCGATGCCGTTGATGGTCGATTCCACCTGCCCCGCGCCTGCCGCCACGGCGGCGAGCGTGTTGGCGACGGCCAGCCCCAGATCGTTGTGGCAATGGGTGGAGAAGACCGCCTTGTCGGCGTTCGGCACCCGCCCGATCATGTCGCGGAACATGGCGCCATAGGTTTCCGGCGTGGCGTAGCCCACGGTGTCGGGCAGGTTGATGGTGGTGGCGCCGGCGTTGATCGCGGTTTCGATGGCGCGGGCCAGGAATTCGGGATCGGAGCGGGTGGCGTCCTCCGCCGACCATTCCACATCCGGCACCAGATTGCGCGCCAGCCCGACCGATTCGCGGATGGATTCCAGAACCGCTTCCGGCTCCTTGTTCAGCTTCACCTTCATGTGCAGCGGCGAGGTGGCGATGAAGGTGTGGATTCGCGGGCGCTTCGCCTCTTTCAGGGCGGCGGCGGCGCGTTCGATGTCGGCCCGCGCCGCGCGGGCGAGGCTGGCGACGACCGCGCGCTCGCACTGGCGGGCGACCGCCTGCACCGCTTCGAAATCGCCTTCGGAGGCGATGGCGAAGCCTGCCTCGATGATGTCCACGCCGAGCGCTTCGAGCTGGGCGGCGACGCGCAATTTCTCCTCGAGGTTCATCGAGCAGCCGGGCGATTGCTCGCCGTCGCGCAGCGTGGTGTCGAAAATCAGGATCTGGTTGGCCATGGTCTTGGAAAGCCTTTTGTCGCGAAATCTTCTGTCCGGCTCATCATGTCCGGAAGGGGCTCGGCGGTTTTCCCCTTAGACGCGCTGATCGCATGGCCCGCCCACAGGCCAGCAGCTACGCGCCTAAGGGCGCGTAAGTCGAAGCAGAAGGAGGGCGCGGGCCGCTTTCATGACGAAGCGGCTGGTATCATCGGCGGATGCGCCCTGTAAAGCCGGCTTTTGTCGGACCCCCAAGTTGTCAAGAACCGGCCCCGTCCCTAAAGCAGCCGGCAACAAGAACAGAAATTCAGGCTTTCGGCAGACCTATGGCATTTATCGTCATGAAATTCGGCGGCACCTCCATGGCCGGGATCGAGCGGATCCGCGGCGTGGCGGCGCGCGTCAAACGCGAGGTGGAGGCGGGCAACCAGGTGGCGGTCGTGGTTTCCGCCATGGCGGGGGAGACCGACCGGCTGGTCGGCTTCTGCCGCGAGGCGTCGGCGCTCGCCGATCCGGCGGAATATGATGTCGTCGTCGCCTCGGGCGAGCAGGTGACGTCGGGGCTGCTGGCGATCACCCTGCAGTCCATCGGGGTCCGGGCGCGGAGCTGGCTCGGCTGGCAATTGCCGATCTCCACCAGCGAAGGCCATGGCAAGGCCCGCATCCAGGACGTGGACACCGGCGCGCTGAAGGCCGCCATGCAATCCGGCGAAGTCGCCGTCATTCCCGGCTTCCAGGGGCTGGCGGCGGACGGGCGGGTGACGACGCTGGGGCGCGGCGGCTCCGACACTTCGGCCGTCGCCGTGGCGGCGGCGCTGAAGGCCGACCGCTGCGACATCTACACCGATGTGGAAGGGGTGTTCACCACCGATCCGCGAATCGTGCCGCGCGCCCGCAAGCTGGGCAAGATCACATATGAGGAAATGCTGGAACTGGCCTCCGTCGGCGCCAAGGTGCTGCAGACGCGCTCGGTCGAGCTGGCGATGAAGGAAAAGGTCCGCGTGCAGGTGCTGTCCAGCTTCTCGGACGCGCCCGGCACCATGGTCGTAGACGAGGATGAAGTCGTGGAACAGGAACTGATCGCGGGCGTCGCCTACGACCGCAACGAAGCCAAGGTGACGATCGCCGCCGTGCCGGACCGGCCGGGAATCGTCGCCGCCATCTTCGGCCCGCTGGCCGACGCCAACATCAACGTCGACATGATCGTGCAGAACATCGCCAACGAGGAAGCGACCGACGTGACCTTCACCGTGCCGCGCACGGAACTGGCGCGCGCGCGCGCGGTGCTGGAAGCGCATGCCGGCGATATCGGCTATCAGCGGCTGGTGACGGACGACACGGTGGTGAAGATCTCGGTGGTGGGAGTCGGCATGAAGAGCCATGCCGGAGTCGCCGTCACCATGTTCCGGGCGCTCGCCGACCGGGGAATCAACGTGCTCGCCATCACCACTTCCGAGATCAAGGTCTCGGTGCTGATCGCCGAGGAATATCTGGAACTGGCCGTGCGCGTGCTTCACACCGCTTATGGGCTGGACGCCGCCGCGTGAGCGCAACGCCGCATCTCGACGCGCTGACCAGCCGCGGCCGGGCCTTCCTGGGCACGCGCCACGCCATCATGGCCGGCGCCATGAGCTGGGTGTCGGAACGGCATCTGGTTTCCGCCATTTCCAACGCCGGCGGCTTCGGGGTGATCGCCTGCGGGGCGATGACGCCCGCCCTGCTGGAAGCGGAGATCGCCGCCACCCAGGCGCTGACGGCGAAGCCCTTCGGCGTGAACCTCATCACCATGCACCCGCAGCTGATGGAGCTGATCGGCGTCTGCCGCGCGGCCGGCGTCAGCCATGTGGTGCTGGCCGGCGGGATCCCGCCGGGGCCGGCGGTCGCCGCCATCACCGGTTTCGCCAGGCTGATCGCTTTCGCCCCCAATCTGGCGCTGGCGAAGAAGCTGCTGCGCTCCGGCACGGACGCGCTGGTGATCGAGGGCTCGGAGGCCGGCGGCCATATCGGCCCGGTCAGCCTTTCGGTGCTGGTGCAGGAAATCCTGCCCGCCCTGCCCGACGCCACCATTTTCGCCGCCGGCGGAATCGGCCGGGGCGAGGCGATCGCCGGGCTGGTGGAGATGGGCGCGTCCGGCGTGCAGATCGGCACCCGCTTCGCCGCTTCCGCCGAATCCATCGCCCACCCCGCTTTCAAGAAAGCCTTCATCCGCGGCGCGGCGCGCGACGCCGTCGCCTCGGTGCAGTTCGATCCGAAGCTGCCGGTGATCCCGGTGCGCGCCCTGAAGAATGCGGGCAGCGAGGCCTTCATGCAGAAGCAGCGCGAAGTCTCCGGGCAACTGGCGCGCGGCGAAATCGAACTGCCCGCCGCCCAGCTGGAGATCGAGCATTACTGGGCGGGCGCCCTGCGCCGCGCGGTGATCGACGGCGATATCGAGACTGGCTCGCTGATGGCGGGCCAGTCGGTCGGCATGGTGACCGCCGAGGAGCCGGTGCAGGCGATCCTCGACGCTCTGGTGGAACAGGCGGAAGCCGCGCTGGCGAAGCGGCGCGCGCCGGAGCCGGAAGCGGCCTGATGCCGGCCGGAACCGCCGCGCGCGAGCTTCTGCGGCGCCTTCACAATGTGATGGCGGCGCGGATCTCCACGCAGGCGAAGCTGGACCAGGTGGCGGCGCTGATCGCCGGCGCCCTCGAATCGGAAGTCGCCTCCATCTATCTGCTGCGCGACGGCATGCTGGAGCTGTTCGCCACGCGCGGCCTGAAGCAGCAGGCCGTCCACGTCACCCGGCTGGCGCTGGGGCAGGGCCTTGTCGGCACCATCGCCGAAAGCCGGGCGCCGCTGAACCTGGCCGAGGCCAGCGCCCACCCGCGCTTCGCCTATCGCCCGGAAACCGGCGAAGAGCGCTTCCACAGCTTCGCCGGCGTGCCGATCATCCGCCGCGAACGCTCGGTGGGGGTGCTGGCGGTGCAGCATGTGCAGCCGCGCGATTACGCCGAAGAGGAGATAGAGGCGCTGCAGACGGTGGCCATGGTGCTGGCCGAGCTGATCGCCGCCGCCGGCCTCGTCGACGCGCAGGACGTGGCGCCCAAGGGCCCGCGCGACACCTCGCCGGTCCGGATCGGCGGGCTGAAGCTGGTGGACGGGATGGCGCGCGGAGTCGCCGTGTACCACGAGCCGCGAATCGTCATCACCAACACCGTCGCCAAGGATACCGACGAGGAGCGCGCCCGGCTGAAGGCGGCGTTTGCGCGGCTGCGCGAGGATATCGACCAGATGGTCAGCCGCGCGGAATTCGCCGGGCCGGGCGACCATGACGACATATTGGAAACCTACAAGATGTTCGCGCTGGACGAGGGCTGGGCGCGGCGTATCCACGATGGCATCGACGGCGGGCTGACGGCGGAAGCGGCGATCGAGGCCGTGGCGCAGGCGCAGAAGATCAAGCTCGGCTCGGCGACCGACCCCTATCTGCGCGAGCGGCTGCACGATCTGGAGGATCTCTCGAACCGGCTGATCCGGGTGGTGTCGGGCCAGTCCGGCACGGCGGCGAAGCGCGGCTTGACCGAGCCCTCGATCCTGATCGCCCGCAACCTGGGGCCGGCCGAGCTGCTGGAATATGACCGCGCGCATCTGAAGGGCGTGGCGCTGGAGGAAGGCTCGCTCACCTCGCACGTCACCATCCTCGCCCGCGCCATGGGCGTGCCGGTGCTGGGGCGGGCGAAGGACCTGCGCGGGCAGGTGGTGGAAGGCGACCCGCTGCTGCTGGACGCCGGCGCCGGCGCCCTCTTCGTGCGGCCGCCGCAGGCGGTGATCGACAGCTTCGAGGCGCAGACCGCGCTCAACGCCCGCAAGCAGGCCGAGTTCGACCAGTTGAAGGACCTGCCCGCCGTCACCCGCGACGGGATGCGGATCCAGCTGATGATGAACGCCGGCCTGCGCGCCGACCTGCCGGCGCTCGACATCACCAACGCCGACGGAATCGGCCTGTTCCGCACCGAATTCCAGTTCCTGATTTCCGCGACGCTGCCGCGCAAGGGGCAGCAGGTGGCGCTCTACCGCGACGTGCTGCGGGCGGCCGGCGACCGGCCGGTGATCTTCCGCACCGTCGACATCGGCGGCGACAAGGCCGTGCCCTATGTGGAGGCGCGCGGCGAGCGCGAGGAGAATCCCGCCATGGGCTGGCGCGCCATCCGGCTGGCGCTGTCCCGCTCGGTGCTGCTGGCGGCGCAGGCCAATGCATTGCTGGAAGCGGCGGCCGGGCGCACGCTGAACCTGATGTTCCCCATGGTCTCCGAGCCTTGGGAATATGAAGCGGCCCGCGCCATCGTCGAGGAGCGGCGGCGCAAGCTTCTGGCGGCCGGCGTGCCGCAGGCGGCCGAGGTGCGCTATGGCGCGATGCTGGAAGTGCCGGCGCTGGCGATGGTTCTGGACGAGCTTCTGCCGCGGCTGGATTTCCTTTCGATCGGCACCAACGACCTGACGCAGTTCCTGCTGGCGGCTGACCGCGGGCATCCGAAGCTGGCCGACCGCTACGACTGGCTGGCGAGGAGCCTGCTGCGCTTCGTGCAGATGGTGATCCGCCAGGCGAGGGCGGCGGACATTCCCGTCAGCGTCTGCGGGGAAATGGGGGGGCGGCCGCTGGAATCGCTGGCGCTGCTGGCGCTGGGGGTGGACCGGCTGTCGATCACCCCGGCGGCCATCGGCCCGGTGAAGGCGATGGTGCGCTCGACCGAGCTGGCGCCGCTGCGCGCGAAGATGGAAGGCTGGCTGGACACCCCCGGAATCGATATCCGGCGGGAATTGACGGCGCTGGCCGCGGAACAGGGCATCCGGCTGGACTGAGCCGGACGCCCCGCATCCGTCAGCGCTTCACCAGTTCCACCCGGCGGTTCTTCGCCCGGCCCGCGTCGCTGTCGTTGGCGGCGACGGGGCGATCCTGCCCGAAGCCGGCGGCGGAGAGCCGCGAGGCGGCGATCCCCTGAGAGGTCAGCGCCGCCTGCACCGATCGGGCGCGCGCCTCGGACAGGCTGCGGTTGTGCGCCGGCGTGCCGCTGTCGTCGGTATGGCCCTCGATCGCGAGCTTCAGGCCGGGGTCGCTTTTCAGCAGCGCCAGCACCTGGGCGATCTGCGGCTGCGAGTCCGGCAGGATGTCGGCCTTGTCCACCGCGAAATGCACGTCGATCGTCACCCGGCCGTCGGAGTCCAGCTTCTTCTTCAGCGCCTCGGCCGGAAGCAGCGCCGCCGTCTGCGCCAGCGCCTTGCGCTCGGCGACCACCCAGCCGGCGCTCATATATTCGAGCCGGGCGAACACCCACAGCTCGCGGCCGTCCGGCAGGTCCACGCGATAGACCTCGCTGTCGAAATTGTCCCAGCTGTAGCCGGCCGCCTGGCCATAGCTGCGTTTCACCGCCTCGCCGATGCCCTGCGCCTGCTCCTTCGGAATCCGTCCGCTGAAGACGAGCTTGCCGCCGGCTTCCGCCATCATCGCTTCCAGGTTCCGCCGCACCTCGTGCATCGAATAATTCTGCTCGCCGGCGCCGAAATCGGCCGCGTGGATCTTGCCTTCCACTTCTTCGAAGCCCTTGCCCGTCCAGAAGGGGAACATGTCGAAGTCGCGGCGGATGGCGGCGTTGCGCGGGGCATAGCCCTTGGGCAGGGTCAGGTGCGGGAACTCGCCCGACCAGCGGGAGGTGGCCACGAACGGCCGCTCCTCCATCACCACCAGCCCGGCGCTGGAGCGGTCGTCGGAAAGCTGGACCCAGATGTTGCGGTCCGGCTGGCGGATCACGAAGACCTGGGTCGGCGCATCGGCGTGCATGTTGACGGCATCGATGAAGGCGCCGCCGATCTCGTCCTCAAGCTGCGGGCCATAATAGATGTCGCGTTTCAGCGGCCCTTCGAACACCCGCTTCGCGCCTGCCTGCATCAGCACGGTTTCGAGGTTGCGCTGCAACTCCAGCGCGGAGAACTGCTTCCTGTCGCGCGCGTCGCCGGCGATGTCGATCGTGGCCGACCAGCTTGGCCCTTCCACCCAGTGCACGCCGTCGCCCAGCCGGAAGGGGAAGCGGGCATAGGCGCGCTGCTTCGGCCGGTTGCGCGGGGCATAGCCTTCGGGCAGCGAGAAGAAGGGCAGCGCGCCCAGCGCCTGCTGGCTGACCGGCACGCTGGCGATTTCGAACGCGACGAGCGGCACCGCCGTGCCGTCTTTCGCCTGCAGTCCGGAAGGTGTCGCGGCGGCGGCCGGGGCCGGATCGGCGCTGGTTTCCGCCACAGTCTCGCCGGTTGCCGGTTCCGCTTCCGCCTGCGGGCTGCTTTTCTGGCACCCCGCCAGCACCGCAGCCAGACAGAAACCGACCACCGCCAACCGTGCCTGCATTCTTCATTCTCCTCAAGAGCAGATAATCGCTCGCGGATAGGCGCCGAGCGTTACAAACCTGCTTCGGATTCGGCTGCGGCCGGGAAAGGAAATTGCAGCGGCGGGCTTTCCCGAAGGTCGCCGCCTGCGGGAGGGTTTGGGCCGCCTTAGAAGGCGACCGCGCCGCCCAGCATCACCGCGCGGTCGTCCTTGTTCGGATCCAGCGGCGTCGGGTGTTGCGGCGCCTGGCGGTAGCGCAGGCTGCCGCCCAGCGAAATCTGCGGCGACAGCGCCAGCGCGCCACGCGCTTCCACCGAGTAGAGCGGATCGGGGTTGGCGGCGCGCGGCATCATGTAACCCGTCTCGCGCTCGGCCGTCGCCTGCACGCCGGCCCGCCATGTCCGGGTGCCATAGCCCAGGCCCACGTCCACGCCCTCGCGGCTCTGGCCGCCCAGCCCGCTGTCCACCCGGCTCATGCCGCCGGAAACGGCGAAGCCCTTGTAGCCGACCGACAGGTCGAAATTATAGCCGCTGGGCTGGATTCCCGAATCGATGGCCGCCGTCCGCTCCGGCGCGGGGGTGGTGACCGCCCGCGTCGTCATGCCGAGGGAAACGCCGTTCTTCGCCGCCCGCGAAGGCGTGAAGCTGAAGCCGCGCTCCACCGTCTGCACCCGGCTGGACGCCACGCGGCCGGGGGCGGTGAAGGCGAATTTGGAAACGTCGAGGTTGATCGGCGTGATCGCAAGCTGTTGCGATTTCACGCGGAAACCCACAACCTCGCCTTCGGCCGTGACTTGCGCCTGCGGGCGCGCCTTCGTCGCCGGCGTCGCCAGCGCGGAACCGGCCCACAGCAAGGCGATCCCCGCAAGCGGGGCTGCAAGCAGCAGACGGGACTCGGGCTTCTGGCGCATGATGTTCAGCTGTTAGCTCATCCGACGATGGAATCCCACGCCCTGTCGCACCTGGACGCCAAGATTTTTACGCTTTCCCGCCCTATTGCGGGTCGATGTGGCTTTTCGCCCACATGCGCTTGCCCCCACATGAACAAAAAGCGCTGGCGCGGCCGGCCGTTCATCCCCGGTTTTGCAGCGGGCGGCAAGGTCTGCCGCGCGGCGGCAGTTGCGTTGCCCCGCCGCCCGCCTGTATGGCCGAGCTTTGGCGCGGCCTGCCGGTTCCGGCGAACGCAGCCCTATGTCATGTGGAGCCTGGATTGACCGACGCTATTTTCAAGACGAGGCGCGTGCCGTGCCGCCTGTCGCTTCCGCTGGCCGTGATGGCGGCCGGCCTCGCGCTCGCCGGCTGCGGCGGCAAGAGCAAGCCGCAGGCCGTCTCGGCGCAGAGTTCGGTGACCACCATCGGCGTCAACGCCTATCTGTGGCGCGCCGCGCTGGAGACCATGCAGTTCATGCCGCTGGCGCAGGTGGATTCGTCCGGCGGCGTCATCATCGGCGACTGGTATCAGAACCCCGCCGTCCCGAACGAACGGGCGAAGGTGACGGTGGCGATCCTGGACGGCGCGCTCCGCGCCGACGCGGTGCAGGTGTCGGCCCAGCGCGAGGTGCTGGAAAACGGCCGCTGGGTGGCCGCCCCGGTCCGCGCCGGAACGGTGCAGCGGCTGGAGGAAATCATCCTGGAAAAGGCGCGCGCCCTTCGCCAGGCCTCGCTCGCCCGCAACTGAGTATCAGACCGCCGGACATGACCCAGGAAACCGACGACAGCCGCTTCGATTCGCCTGCGGCGGACAGCCGCTTCGATTCGCAGGCGGCGGACAGCCGCTGGCAGGCCCGCTGGGAGGAGGCGCAATCCTTCCGCGCCGACCGCGATGCGGACCTGAGCCCCGGCCGTCCGCGCACCATGGTGCTGGAGATGTTCCCCTATCCCTCGGGGCGCATCCACATGGGGCATGTGCGCAACTACACCATGGGCGACGTGCTGGCCCGCGCCCGGCGGATGCAGGGCTATGCCGTGCTGCACCCGATGGGCTGGGACGCCTTCGGCATGCCGGCGGAAAACGCCGCCATGGAGCGCAAGGTGCATCCGGGGGAATGGACCTGGCAGAATATCGCCACCATGCGCGCGCAGTTGAAGCGGCTGGGCCTCGCCATCGACTGGAGCCGGGAATTCGCCACCTGCGACCCGGCCTATTACGGCCATGAGCAGGCGCTGTTCCTGGACCTCATGCAAGCCGGCCTCGTCGACCGCCGCGACGCCTGGGTGAACTGGGACCCGGTCGACAACACCGTGCTCGCGAACGAGCAGGTGATCGACGGGCGCGGCTGGCGCTCCGGCGCGCTGGTGGAACGGCGCAAGCTGACGCAATGGTTCTTCCGCATCACCGCCTTCGCCGAGGAGCTGGCGGCCGATCTGGCGACGCTGGAGCAGTGGCCGGAAAAGGTCCGGCTGATGCAGGAGAACTGGATCGGCAAGTCCCAGGGGCTGCGCTTCACCTTCGAAGTGGAAAGCCCGCCGGCCGGGGTGCCGGCCAGTTTCGAAGTGTTCACCACCCGCCCGGACACGATGTTCGGCGCCAGCTTCGCGGCCATCGCCATAGACCATCCTCTGGCGCAGGCGGTGGCGGCCGGAAACCCCGAAGCGGCGGCCTTCATCGCCGACTGCCGGGGAACCGGCACGGCGGCGGCCGAACTGGAAACCGCCGAGAAGAAGGGTTTCGACACCGGGCTTTCCGTCGTCCACCCGCTCGAGCCGGAGCGGCGGCTGCCGGTGTTCATCGCCAATTTCGTGCTGATGGAATATGGCACCGGCGCGGTCTTCGGCTGCCCGGCGCACGACCAGCGCGACCTCGATTTCGCGCGCAAATATCTGCTGCCGGTGCCGCGCGTCGTCGCGCCTGAGGGCGAGGATGAAGCGCCGATCGGCGACGAGGCCTATACCGGCCCCGGCCGCCTCATCAATTCCGCCTTCCTGAACGGCCTGGAAGTGGAAGCCGCCAAGGCCGAAGTCATCCGCCGCGCCGAACAGGCGGGCTGGGGCAAGGGCACCACCGTGTTCCGCCTGCGCGACTGGGGGGTTTCCCGCCAGCGTTACTGGGGGACGCCCATCCCCATCATCCATTGCGAGGCCTGCGGCCCGCAGCCGGTGCCCAAGGCCGACCTGCCGGTGAAGCTGCCGGACGATGTGAGCTTCGACCGGCCCGGAAACCCCCTCGACCGGCATCCGACCTGGAAGCAGGTCGATTGCCCGAAATGCGGCGCGCCCGCCCGGCGGGAGACGGACACGCTCGACACCTTCGTCGATTCGAGCTGGTATTTCATCCGCTTCGCCAGCCAGCCGGCGGACCGGCCGTTCGATGCGGCGGAAGCCGAATCCTGGCTGCCGGTGGCGCAATATATCGGCGGGGTGGAGCATGCGATCCTGCACCTGCTCTACAGCCGCTTCTTCACCCGCGCGCTGGCAAGCATCGGGAAAATCGCGGTGAAGGAGCCTTTCCGCGGCCTCTTCACGCAGGGCATGGTGACGCACGAGACCTACAAGTCGGCGGAAGGCCAGTGGCTGGAGCCGGGCGCGGTGGAAAAGCGCGGCGAGGGGCTGGTGGAAGTGGCGAACGGCCGGCCGGTGGAGCTTGGCCGCAGCGAGAAGATGTCGAAGTCGAAGAAGAATGTCGTCGATCCCGACTCCATTCTCGACCGCTACGGCGCCGACGCGGTGCGCTGGTTCATGCTCTCCGACAGCCCGCCCGAGCGCGACCTCGCCTGGTCTCTGGCCGGGATCGAGGGCGCTTCGCGCTTCGTGCAGCGCCTGTGGCGAATCGCCCTGCTGGCGCGGGAAAATGGCGACGCGGCGGACGAAGCGCTGACACGCCAGTTGCACAAGGCGGTCGACGGCATCACCCACGACATCGACCGGCTGCAATTCAACAAGGCCGTCGCCCGCGCTTACGAACTGGCGAACGCCATCGAGAAGGCGAAGCCCGGCCCGGCGCGCGCCGAGGCGGCGAAGACGCTGCTGCGGCTGGTGGCGCCGATGGTGCCGCACATCGCCGAGGAGGCCTGGGCGCTGCTGGGCGAAACCGGCCTCATCGCCGACGCGCCCTGGCCGGTCGCCGATCCGGCGCTGCTGGTGGACGCGGAAGTCACCTATGCCGTGCAGGTGAACGGCAAGATGCGGGACAAGGCGACGCTGGCGAAGGGCCTGGACAAGGCGGGGGCGGAAGCCGCCGTGCTGGCGCTGCCGCGCATCGCGCAACTGCTGGACGGCGCCACGCCGAAAAAGATCATTGTGGTTCCCGACCGCCTGGTGAACATCGTCGTCTGATGCGCGCGCTGCTTCTCGCCCTTGCCTTCCTGCTGGCCGGCTGCGGCCTGCAGCCGGTCTATACCGGCGGGCAGCAGGGCGAGGCGATGGGCCTGCTGGGCGCCGTCGAAGTCACGCCGATTCCCGACAAGGCGGGTTTCCTGGTGCGCGACCGCCTGCTGTCGCGGCTGCCGAAGGCAGAATCCCCCCGCTACCGGCTGGATGTGGTGCTGGACGACAATATCATCGGCTTCGGCGTGCGCGGCGACAATTCGATCATCCGCGAACGCCGCACGCTGCGCGCCCGCTACCGGCTGGTGGATATCGGCACCGACAGGCTGCTGCTGGACACCACGGCCGCGGCCGACGCCGGAATCGATGTCGTCTCGTCGGAATATGCGGTGATCGCGGCCGAGGAAACGGCGCTGGAGCGGCTTTCGCTGGACATAGCCGACCAGATCGTCGCCCGGCTGGCGCTTTACGGGCGCAGCGCCGCCGCCGGGGCCGCGCAGCCATGACGGTGCAATGGCGGTTCTGAAGCGAGGGGAGCTGCCGCGGCATCTGTCGCGGTGGAACCCGGATGTGCGGCTGTTGCTGCTGGCCGGCCCGGACGAATCCGGCACCCGCGAGGCGGCGGGCGCGGCGCTCAACGCGCTGGGCGACCGCGAGGATCCGATGTCCGTCACCGAGCTTTCCGGCGACGAGTTGCGCTCCGACCCCGGCCGGCTGGCGGACGAGGCGGCCTCCGTCTCCATGTTCGGCGGCCGGCGGGTCATCCGCGTGACCGGAGCGGGGGAAGCGGCGCAGGAGGCGGTGCGGCTGCTGCTGGCGGCGCCTGTCGCCGGCAATCCGGTGGTGATGCTGGCCGGCGAACTGACGAAGGCGAGCGGCCTGCGCAAGCTCGCCGAGGAGTCGCCGCTGGCGCTCGCCCTCATCTCCTATCCGCTGGAGGGCCGCGACCTCGCCAACTGGCTGGCGCGCGAAGCGCAGGAGCGCGGGCTTCGCCTCGACGGCGCGGTCGCCGAGCGGCTGCTGGCGACTTCGGACGGGGATACCGGCATTCTCGCCTCCGAACTCGACAAATACGCCCTCTATCTCGATTCCTCGCCCGGGGAGCCGAAGCGGCTGGAGCGGGCGCATGTGGCGGCGCTGGGCGCCGACAGCGCCGAGGAGGATATGGCGGCGCTGGTTTCCGCCGTGGTTGCGGCCGACCGGCGCGCGGTGGAGCGGCAGTTGCGCCTGCTGGCGGACGGCAGCGCCATCCCGGCGCTGCGCGCCATGGCGCGGCGGCTGGTGCAGATGGCCGAAGCCCGCGCGGCGATGGAGTCCGGCGCCGACCCGCGCAGCGCCGTCAAGGGCCTGCGCCCGCCGGTCTACCCTTTCCGCGAGCAGGACCTGCTGGCCGCCGCCCTGCCGCAATGGCCGATGGCGCGCATCCGCCGGGCGCTTTCCGCCATGCTGGAAGGCGAACGCCTCATCAAGACAGCGGGCGGCCCCGGGGATACGGCGGGCTGGCAGGCGATCCTTGGCCTTGGACTGGGCCTTGGACTGGGCGGCGCCCATGCCTAGATTCGGTCGCATGGCCAAAGCCGCTCCTCCTGCCGCGAATACGCCGGCGAGCGCCCCCAGGGGCTTCTTCGCCGACAAGAACCGCGCCTTCTGGACGCTGCAGATCGTCGGCTGGACCGGATATTTCCTGCTGCGCTCGCTCGGCGGCCTCGCCAACCGGATGGGGATCAGCTTCATCCTCCCCACCATCCTCATCGCCATCACCGGCTTTTCCATCACCCTGCTGATGGGCTGGGCCTATCGCGCCGTCATCCGCATGAAGCCGGTCTGGGTGTGGAGCCTCTCCGTCATCATCCTGGTGGTCGGCTCGGTGCTGTTCTCGGCGATCGAGGTCTGGGCGCACGCCACCTTCTACGAGCCCGGCTGGCAGCCGCAGGGCATCGAATTCTTCGGCGCCATCCTGCTGACGCTCGCCGTGCTGGGCGCCTGGACCGGCCTTTACTACGGCATCAACTACTATCTGCTGCTGGACGCGCAGGCCGAGCGGTTCGAGCGCATGGCCGCGCAGGCGAGCAGCGCGCAGCTGGAGATGCTGCGCTACCAGATCAACCCGCATTTCCTCTTCAACACGCTGAACTCGATCAGCACGCTGGTGCTTCTGGCCGAGACGGAAAAGGCGAACACCATGCTGTCGCGCCTGTCGTCGTTCCTGCGCTACAGCTTGGTGGGCGAGCGCGAGGGGCAGGCGACGGTTGCGCAGGAGATGCAGGCGCTGAAACTCTATCTGGAGATCGAGCGCACCCGCTTCGAGGAGCGGCTGCGCACCCGTTTCGACATCGCCTCCGACGTGACGAACGCCCGCATCCCCTCGCTGCTGCTGCAGCCGCTTGTGGAGAATGCGGTGAAATATGCCGTGACGCCGCTGGAGGAAGGGGCCGATATCTGGGTCACCGCCCGCCGGCTGGGCGACCGGCTGGAGCTGATGGTCGCCGACACCGGGCCGGGGGTGGGGGACAGCCGGCCGACGCCCGAAGGCACCGGCGTCGGCCTCACCAACATCCGCGAGCGGCTGGTGCAGGCCTATGGCGACGACCACAGCTTCGAGATCCAGCCGAACGGCAATTCACCCCTCGTTCAAGCCGGGAAGGCGAAAGGGCCGGGTGTTCTCGTGCGCATAGAGATTCCCCTGCAATTCGTTTCTTCGGCCGATGCGGCCCAGCCGGACGTGTTGGCAGGGGCTGGTTATGAGGTTTTGACATGACTATCCGAACGCTCCTCGTCGACGACGAGCCGCTGGCCGTCCAGGGCCTGGAACTGCGGCTGAAGCCCTTTGCCGACATCGAAATCGTCGGCAAGGCCATGAACGGCCGCGAGGCGATCCGCGCCATCCGCACCGAAAAGCCCGATCTGGTGTTCCTGGACGTGCAGATGCCCGGTTTCGACGGCTTCTCCGTCGTTTCGGCGCTGGCCGACATCACCCCGCCGCTGTTCGTCTTCGTGACCGCCTATTCCGACCACGCCATCCGCGCCTTCGAGGCGCAGGCGGTGGACTATCTGATGAAGCCGGTGGAGCCGGAGCGCCTCGCCCAGACGATCGAGCGGGTGCGCCTGCGGCTGCAGGAAAAGCGCATGTGCGAGGAAGCCGAGCGCCTGGCCGCGAAGCTCGCCGAGGTGGACCCGGCCAGCGTCTCGACGCTCGCCCCCGCGCCCGAGCCGGCGGCCGACCGCTTCGAGAAGATCATCAATGTGAAGGACCAGGGGCAGATCTTCCGCGTGGACGTGGACACGATCGAGAAGATCGACGCCGCCGGCGACTATATGTGCCTGACCACCGCCGACCAGACTCTGATCCTGCGCGAGACGATGAAGGATCTGGAGCGCCGGCTGGACCCGCGCAAGTTCCAGCGCGTCCATCGCTCGACCATCGTCAACCTCGACAATGTGCGGCAGGTGAAGCCCCACACCAACGGCGAATGCTTCCTGACGCTGGCGTCCGGCGCGACGGTGAAGGTCAGCCGCAGCTACCGCGACGTGGTGGCGCGCTTCCTCTGAACCGGGGCTCTGACGGGGGCCGCCCCTTTCCGCCTGAGCGTCAGCTTTCCGCCGGGGCGTCAGCCCGGCGAGGACAGCTTCATCAGCGCCAGCCCGGCGACGATGAGGGCGGCGGCCAGGATCCGCATCGCATTGGCGGATTCCCCCAGCACCACGATCCCCACCAGGAAGGCGCCCACCGCGCCGATCCCGGTCCAGACCGTGTAGGCGGTGCCCAGCGGCAGGGTGCGCATCGACCAGGACAGGAGGCCGAAGCTCACGAACATCGCGCCGATGGTGACGACGGAGGGCCAGAGGCGGGTGAAGCCTTCCGACTGCTTCATGGAAAAGGCCCAGACGATTTCCAGCAGTCCGGCGATCACGAGAACGATCCATGCCATGGCAGCTTCCTTCCAGAACAAAGCTGCCGGGCCGTCCCGGACCTGAGCCCTCGGCGTGCGCGAAGGGGGAGGACGTGGCCTCGCCGCGCAGAGATAGGGAGCGAGACGAAGCCGGTCAATGCATGGCGAGCCGGCGGCCGTTCCCCCCACCTCCGTCGCCCCGGGCTTGAGCCGGGGTCCAGCTTTCCGCCTCCACCGTCTTGCCGAAAGAAAAGCTGGACCC
>NZ_JAKLSQ010000034.1:8194-115746 GCF_022014495.1 Sandaracinobacteroides sayramensis | reverse complement strand
CCACGTACCTGAAACGCTCGTATCTCAAACGTCGATACAGACTCCTGGGATAAAACTGGCGAGGCAAAGCCGGCCAGCGCAAGCGCCAGAACCATATGGGCTGGCGCGACCCGCCACTGATTTCTCGCGAATCTCAAAATCATACCCCCTTGCCGAAAGCGGCAGCGCAGCCGGCGGCCGCACCGTCGCCTTCGTCAAAAAAATGCGGGCGCGGCGATGATCTGTGCCGCCATGCAACGCCCTGTTGACGCAGTGCCCTTAGGGACATGGCGCGGGGGTTCTCAAGACCAAAGCAGACCGGAGGCGCGTTTCGTTTCACTTCGTAAGGTTAGTATGTAAGTTGTATTACACATAGGAATGAGATATGGCAGACATGTTGTCGCACAATAAATACAATTACTGGAATTTATGGCCAAAAATAATGAATCTATATTTTGGAACAGCAAAATATACGCCATGATGAATTATCATGACGCCATATATTATTCGCCCCCTCCTGTTCAGGAGGGATATCTAGCCGCGCCGGGATCGAAAGGCGCGCGCCCTTGTCTGGCTGGGCGTCTCACCGAAATGGCGCTGATAAGCCCGGTTCAGCATCCCGGAAGCCCCGAAGCCCGCCGCGAGCGACAGGTCGCTGATCGACCGGCTCTCCGTCTGGCTCTCCAGCCGCAGGCGCACCCATTCCAGGCGGATCTGCTGGACATGCTGGGTGATGGTGACGCCGAGGCAGGTGCGGAAATTGCGGCGCAGCGTGCCGACCGTGACTCCTGCCACCGGAACCAGGTCATGGGCCGACCAGCCATGCTGCGGATTGGCGCGAATCTGCTCGACCGCGCGCTGGACCGATCGGGCGACCGGGAACAGCGTCGCCGCCATCGGCTCTTCCAGCAGCGTGGACACGAGGTCGGCCAGCGTTCGCCGTTCCAGCAGGATGTCGTCGAGCCCGGAATATTCCAGCCGGCTGACCGCCGCCGGCCTTGGCAAGGCGGTTCCGGCCTGTGCGGCCGACCAGCCGAAAACATGGTCGATCGCCGCCAGTCTGCGGGGTTCGCCCGTGGCACGCGAAGCCTCCGCCTGAACGGCGGCGCGTGGAATGTGCAGCATGAGCGCGCGGGAGCCGGCGGCCCATATGCAGGTGGTGCGGCTGCCCGCCGCGAGCAGGAGCGCCGAACCGGCGCCGAGCCTGCCATTGCCCCCGCTGCCGTCCGGCACGAGCATCGAGCCGGCGATGGGCAGGACGACATGGATCATAGTATCCCCGGACGTCAGCGCGACGGCGCGCTGCCGGGGAAAGGCGCGGTAATCGAAGTCCATCCGGCCGATCCTGAAGCGCTGGCGCAGGATCGCCGTGCGCTCCGACATGGCCTGCGGCGACGGCGCAAGCGAGCGGGCCGCGGCAAGCGCGGCCGGCGGGCAGCCGGCGCCCGGGGACTGGATCGTGGTGGCCGATATGCGTTGCATCGTCATGGTCCTCGAACTGAAGACCAGCGCCGCGAAATCGAACGAAACGACTTTTTCGCTTCCGGCGTTTTTTTTGCCGCGCCCTTTTCCGGCCACATCGCCGCATCGCGGAAACTGTCATCAAAAACGCGCCAAACGCCGCTTACGGGCGGAGCATTTTGATGACAAAGGGGTGACTCCAGCGCGATGAGGCGGCTGTTGCCAGAGCGGTTCCTGGGCGGATTCCTGTCGCTCTCCCTGCACCTCGCGGCGGGCCTCGCGCTGCTGACGGCGTGGAAGGAGGGCACGCCTCTCAAAGACCCTCTGGGCGGCAACGAAGGCTCGGTGCTGGTGGTGGAGCTGATCCCGCTCGACCGAGAAGACATGGCAAGCGAGCGCCAGGCCGCCCGCGACCAGGAGGCCATGGAGCCGATTCCACAACGGGCACCGCCGGTGGACAGGGGCGGCGAAGGCGATCGGCAGCCTGTCAGCAGCGCCGCCGCCGGCCCCGAATCCCGGTTGCCGCGTCTGGCCGCGGAGACCCGCGCCGATTCGCGCGCCATGGCCGAACTGCCAAGCGCCGAAGTGCTGGCCTACAGGCAGCGCCTGGAATCGCATCTGGCCCGCTACCGCCTCTATCCGGCTTCCGCACGCGAGGGCGGACGCGAAGGAGTCGTCATGCTGCATTTCGAGATGACGCACGACGGCAAGGTGCTGAAGGCCTGGGTGGGGGAAAGCTCCGGAGTCGCCGACATAGACCGCGAAGCCGTCGCCGCGGTCCTGCGCGCGCAGCCGCTTCCACCTTTCCCGCAAAGCTGGCCCGGCCAGCTCGACATCATCCTGCCTGTCAGCTTCCGGCTGGGATGAAGGCGGTTGCGCGGATTTCTTCCAGCAGCGCTTGCCGGGGCAACCCCTGGCTTGCTGTCGTCACGGCGATGCTGCTTCTCCCACCGGCGACTGCCGGCGCGCAGCCCGCAGCCTCGCCACCGGCGGTGGACGATGGCGAGCGGCATTACAGCATTCCCTCCCAGCCCGTCGCGGCGGCGCTGGCGAGGTTCGCGCGGCTGAGCGGCGTGAACATCATCTACCCGCAAAGCCTCGCCGGCAACCGCCGTTCCGCCGCAGTGGAGGGCGTGCTGCCCGCGCCGGTCGCCCTGCGGCAGCTGCTGGAGGGAACGGGGCTGACGGCGCGTTTCACAGGCCCGGCCTCCGCGATCATTTTCGCGAAGGACGGCAGCCCGGCACCGCCGCCGACCGCGGGCAAGGCCGAAGGCAGGCCGGCGCTTCGCCTCGACATGGCGGAGGTGCGGGCGCCCCGCCTGGTCGGCAAGCCGGACCGCAGCCTGTTCAGCCATTATGCGCTGCGGGTGCAAAGGGAGATCTTCGAGCGGCTGAAGCAGGACGGCGCCTATGAAGGCCGGAGGTTCCGGATCGAGATCGCCGTCACCGTCGAGCCGGACGGGCGGATCGGCGGCCTCGCCTTCCTCCGCCCGAGTGCCGAGCCGGACTGGGACGAGCGGGTTCGGACGCTTCTGCTGGGCCAGACCATCAGCCTGCCGCCGCCCGACGGGCTGGTGGAGACGATGCGCTTCGAGGTGGAAGCGGACAGCCTCAGCGACCGGCCGGCGCGCGGTGGCGCCTTGCAGAATGGTCCGGGGCAAAATGGTCCGGGGCTCCGCCGATGAGCGCAACCCGCGCCGACCTGAAGGCGTCGCTCGTCGCCCGCTACACGCAGCTGCGCGACCGGCTGGCGGCGCGCCTCGGCTCGCAGGAACTGGCGGGCGAGGCGCTGCACGAGACCTGGCTGAAGCTGAACGACGTGCACGACGAAGCACCGGTCGCCGACCAGGACGCCTATCTCTACCGCGCGGCGATCAACATGGCCTCCACCCTCAACGCCCGGCAGCGCCGGGCGCTGGGCGACCGGGACATAGAGGATATCTTGAAGGTCGCCGACGACGCCCCCGGCCCGGAGCGGGTGGCGATCGCCAGAAGCGAACTCGCCCATGTCTGGAAAGTGCTGGAGGAACTGACGCCGCGCCAGCGCCATATATTCCTCGAAAGCTTCTCGGGAACGATGGGCCACAGGGAACTGGCGGAGCATTATGGAGTCAGCGTCCGGATGATCCAGATCGACCTGCGCAACGCCATTCTGCACTGCGCGCGCCGCTCGCGGCGAAAAAATCCTTTCGCAGAGCGAGCCGCTCGCGTGTCTACCAGATAGAAAGGGCTGTATTGAGGATGCCGATGCCGGTGCGTTTCCCCGACATGGACAGGCTGCGCGCATGACGAATCGTCAGATTCGTCAGGACGATATCGACGACGCCTTGCTGGTCGAGGCGGCGGACTGGCTGGTGTGCCTGACGTCTGGAGAAGCGACCCGGGAGGATGCCGCGCGGCTGGAACAGTGGCGCACGACCAGCCCGGCGCATGAAGCCGCGTTCCGCGAAGTGGCCGGCGTGCGCAGCTTCGCGCAAGTGGCCAGCCGCAGCCGCAAGCCGCCCGCCGTCAGCCGCCGCGCGGTGCTCGCCGGCGGCGCCACCGCGGCGCTCGCCGTGGCGATGATCGGGGCCACCCGGCCTCCGTTCGGCCTCTGGCCCACCTATGCGGAACTGACGGCCGATCACCGCACGGCGGTGGGCGAGCGCTTCGCCTTCGCGCCCGCTGCCGGAGTCAAGGTGGAGATGAACTCCCGCACGGCGCTGTCGCTGATCGACGGCGACCGGGGCATCGACCTGGTGACGGGCGAGGCCTTCGTCAACGCCGCCGACCTGCACCGGCCCTTCCGGGTGGTGGCCGGACGCCTGCGGGCGGCCGCCAGCACGGCGCAGTTCAATGTGCAGACGATGGCGGACGGGGTGCGCATCGCCTGCGTCGGCGGCGAAGTGGAATGCCGGGGCGGCGACGCGCCGGTCACGCTCCGCGCCAACGAGCAGATGACGCTGATGACGGACGGCAGCGTCCGCCACAACCGGATCGACGCCCATAAGGCGACTGCCTGGCGGCATGGGCTTCTGGTGTTCGAGGGCGCCCCGCTGTCCGAGGTGGTGGAACAGCTCAATCTCTATCGACCGGGGCGGATCGTCCTTACCAACGCCTCGACCGGCACCCTGCCGGTGAACGCGGTGTTCCACACCGACCGCATCGACGACGCCGTGGCGCAGATGCAGCAACTGCTGAACCTCAGGGTCCGCCATCTGGCCGGCGGTGTCGTGCTGATGAGCTGAGGGCCCGGATCGCGGCGCCATGCCGCCCTCAGCGGCGGACGAAGAATTCGATCGGCACCGACAGTTCCAGCGTATCCGGCCTGTCGTCCGGGATGGGTGGAAACGGCTGGGCGCGGCGGACGGTGTCGAGCGCCGCCCGATCCAGCAGCGGGGAGCCCGACGAGCGCGCGATCTCCACGGACAGCAATTGCCCCTGCCGGTTCATCCGAAAGCGGACATAGGCCACGCCCTCCTCGCGCCGGGCGCGCGCGGCGCCCGGATAGCGGCGATATTTGCCCAGATGCGCCAGCAGCCGGGCCTCCCATGTCGCTTCGGCGTCGCTCGACAGCCGGGCGGCCGGCTGCGCGTGGATGGCAGCGGGGGCGGTGGTCTCCGGCACCGCCTCGGCGGTTTCCGAAGGCCGCGCGGCCTGCGGCAGCGGGGTGGCGCTCTCGGCGCGCGTGGGCGGCCGGATTTCGGGCGGCGGCTCGTCCTGCACCTCCGGCCGGCGCTGCTCCCGCTCCACCTGCTGCGGGCCTTCCGGCACCTCCTGCGCCGGTTCGGGCGGAGAGGAAGGCGCCAGCAATTCCACCACCAGCGGCGACGGCGCCGGCTCGACGGGCGGATGCGCCACCCGCCATGTCAGCAAGCCGCCGCCCAGGAACAGCGCCAGGATCAGCGCGGTTCCGCCCGCCCCTTTCAGCCGGATGCGCCAGTCGAGCGGCTGGCCGCTGTAGCCGGTGCCGGGGGTGTAGGGCTGGAACTCCGCCACGGCGGGCGGCGCTTCGCCCGTCGCCGTCCTCGCGGGCTGCATCTCCGGCGCCGGGGCTGCCCTCAACATCTGCCGCATCGCATCCCCGTTTCCGCCCGGCCGCCCATCCGGGGATCAGTAATGGAAGGTGAGCGTGCCGCGCACCATGCGGCCGGGCGCCGGGAGCGGCCAGGCGGCGCCGGTCCCGGCTTCGAAATAATAGCGGTCGCCGATATTCTCGGCGCTCAGCCCGAAGGTCAGCGGCCCATGTTCGTAGCTGGCGAACAGGTCATAGACTTCGTAGCGGCGCATGCCGTCGAAATCCCAGCCGGTGCCGCGCACCAGGGTCGCATTGCCGCCGACGGTCAGCTTGCGGTCGAGCAGCCGCACACCGAGCGTGCCGTTGTGCCGGTGCGTCGCCGGCACATATTGCGAGAAGAGATCGCCCCAGCCACCGGCGCCGACGCAGCCTGCGGGCGGCAGGGTGCTGGTCGGGTAGGTGGTGCCGCAGAACTCCACGCGGTCGTTGTTGGTATAGCCGTAATCGGCGAACACCCAGCCGGCGTCATAGGAGACCGAGACTTCATAGCCGACGAAAATGGCCCGCTCGATGTTCATCAGCGGCAGCACGCTGGTGCCGGAGCCGAAGATATAGTCCCGGATATTGTTGTTGAAGCGGCTCAGTCGGATTCCCAGCCGGTCGCCTCGTTCCAGCAGGTTCTCGAACATCAGATTGGTTCCGAATTCGAAGCTGCGCGAGCGCTCGGGCTTCATCAGCCCCTGCACGCAGCGGTAATAGATGGGGCCGTTCGGCCGCGTCTGATAGGGTTCCGCGCCGCCGTTGCAGTTGTTCAGCGTGTTTTCCCGCGCGCTCGGCGCCCGCCAGCCCTCCGCGTGGCGGACGAAGAACTGCAGCGGCTCGGCCGGCTGCAGGGTGATGCCGGCGTGGAAGCTGGTGCCGCCGTCGCTGTTGTCCTCGGCGAAGCGATAGCTTTGCTCGGGATCGAGCGTCGCCTTGTAATGGTCGTAGCGCAGGCCGCCATCCAGCGTGATCCACTCCACGACCGGAAGGCTTCCCGACAGGAACAGCCCGTAGAGCCGGGTTTCCAGCCCGTTCACCTCGGTGTCGCTCTCCAGGCTTTCCTGCTTGTACTGGCCGCCGATCTTCAAGGTGAGCTGGCGGGTGAACAGGGGGATATAGCTCGTGTTGCTCAGGCCGAAACCGAAGCTCTTCGTCTTCACATTCTGCGGCGTCTCGCTGGCGGCGAATTCCCCCAGATAGAGCTTCTCCCGCGTGTCGGCCTTCCAGAGGTCCGCCCTGAGGCCGATCCAGTCATTGTCCGGCTGCCAGGCGTAGTCGAGGCCGTAGCGCTGCTGCTGGGTGCGGCTGGCGGGCGGGAAGAAATCCAGCACGCCGGGGGCGACCTGCGCGCCGGTGTTGGCGTGCTGGACATAGCGGCTTTCGAAATGGTTGAACTTCGCCAGCAGGCTGTGGTCCCCGAAGGCGGCGCGCGCCTTAGCGAGCACGCTCTGGCTGTCGGTGAAGGTGCCGTAGATCTCCTGGCCGGGCTGCCAGTAGGAGAAACTGTCCTTCGCCGAGCCGTCGTGGTAGAAACCGCCGTTCGAGGGATAGTCGCGGTCCACCACCCCGTTGCGCCCAGCGCTGTAATTGCCCGACTGGCGCTTCGAATAGCCGGCCACCACATCGAAACCGTCGGACGGACGGTAGGCGGCGATGAGGCTGCCCGAAGCGTTGACCGACGGCACATCCGCATCGGCCCGGAAGGGAATGAAGCCATAGGTGTCGCTGTAGGCGGGATTCCACCTTGAGGCGGGCACCTCGATCACGGCGCCGGATTTGCAGCGCTCGGCCGTGGTGCTGTTGAGATTGTTCAGCAAGGTGGTGCGGCTGGGGTCGCCGTTGTCGAAGGTGCGCACATATTGGCACCGGGATGTCTCATTGCTGGTTCCGCTGTTGTCCCCCAGCGTGCCGCGCACGCGCACGCCCCACTGGCGGCTGTCGTCGGTGATGATGTCGGCGGCGTTGAAGGTCCGCATCGAAATCGTCCCGCCCAGGCCGCCGCTTTCCAGCCCCGGCCCCTTTTCCACATCGATTCCGGCCACGAAGTCGGGATCGACATAATTGTGCGTGCGGTTGCCGGCATAGGTGACGCGGCTGGCCTGGCTGGTGTCGGTTCCATCCAGCAGCACCTTCACCCGCCCATGGCCCTGAAGGCCGCGCACATTCGGATCGAAGCTGGAGGAGAGGCTGGCGTTGCCCATCTGCACGCCGGTCAGGCCGTTGAACATGTCGGCGGGCGAGGTCTGCGGGATTCTGTCCAGCCTCTGCCGGTTCACGGTGACGACCGGGCGCGGGTCGCGGAAGATGGCGAAGGGGTCGGGGTCTCCGCCCTCCCCCGTTCCGGCCCGGACGATCCCGGCGGCGGCGCCCGCGCCTTCCACCCGCAAGGTGTCGAGCTGCACGCTGCCGTCCGAGGCGTCGGGCGCGGGCTGCAGCACCACGCTGCCGCCGTCCAGCCAGCGCCACGTCAGCCCCGTGCCCGCCAGCAGCCGGCCGAGCGCTTCCGCCGGCGGCTGCTCGCCCTTCACCGCCGACGACATGCGCCCGGCGGTCAGCCCGCCCTCCGCCGTCAGCTGAAGCCCCGACTGGCGGCTGAACAGCACGATGGCGTCGCGGAGCGGCTGCGCCGGGATGTCGAACGCACGGGCCCCAGCATCCTGGGCGGCGGCGGGGGCCGCGACTCCCGCCGCCGTCAGCATGGCGGTTCCCAGCAGCGCACCGGCGACGACCGCCCGCGTTCGACCATAGATACTGCTTTCCCGGCGCATCGACGACATCCCTTCATGGCTCCATAAAGATGCTATTGCGAATTAGCAGCATCTTTTGCTTGACCCGAGTGAGACGAGCCGGGCGGCGTGTTTTTCAGGATTTTTTTCGTGCGTGCCCGCTACAGGCCGCTATCCAACGGAAAAAAGCGGCAAATCAGGCGATGACGATCAGCCAGGGCGTCAGCCGGTGGAGCCGTGCGCCGGTCTGCTCGGCCAGCGCCGCCAGCGCCCGCGCCGGATCGCGCGCATCATAGACCCCATCGACCCGCCTCCGGCCAAGATCGGGCGACAGCAGCAGGATTCGCCCGCCATACCAGGGGCGCAGTTCCTCGATCACGTCGGCGATCGGCCTGTCCCGCACGATCAGGCTTCCGTCGCGCCAGCCGCCCAGCAGCGCCGGATTCTCCACCCCGGCCTGCATCGGATCGCCGGGGTCGATCCGCAGCCATTGGCCGGCCCCCAGCTCCCGCGCGGCGAAGGCGTCGTCCTTCTCCTCCACCCGGACGCGCCCCCGCGCAACGGACACATAGGTCGAGGCGCCCACCCGCCGGACGTCGAAGCTGGTGCCCAGCACTGTTGTCCGCACCGTGCCGGCTTCCACACGGAAAGGCGCCGCCGGATCGTGGCGGACATCGAACCAGGCCTGCCCGGCCAGCAGGCGCACCGTGCGCCCGCCCTTGCCATGGTCGATGGCGATGGCGCTTTTGGGCCCGATCCGAACGCTGCTGCCGTCCGGAAGGCTGAACGCCGCCGTCTCCCCGGCTTGCGTCACATGATCCGAACGCAGGTGGAGCATGGCGCCGGGCGCGAGCCAGATGGCCAGCAGCGCGGCGGCCATGCCAGCCAGCAATGGCGCGCGCCCACGACGGCCCGGAATCCCAAGCCATTTCCGCCGGGGCCGCGTGCGCGGAGGAGCCGGCCAGGCGGTTGAAACAGCGGGCCGCGCCTCCTGCATGAACTCGAACAGGTCCGAAACCGAAGCCCAGGCCTGCACATGCAGCGGATCCTCGTCCAGCCAGGCCTCGAACCTCTCCTGCAACGCCGCGTCGCCCGGCGCTTCGCGCAGGCGGATCAGCCAGTCCGACGCCTGCAGATGCACATCGCGCCCGTTCGTTGGCGTATCAGCGTCCATGGGCAGCCCCTGTCGGCGAAAAGGGAAGCGCGAAGACCTCATATGCGTGAGACGCGCGGGCGCGGGGTTTTTTCAAGACGGCTCCTCTCACCGGCGCCGCCCCCTGTCGAGACCGCAGCGCCCGGCGCAGGCCGCGAGCCCCTCGGACACCAGCAGGTGCACCAGCGACACCGATATTCCAAGGCGCAGCGCCACCTCCCGCAGCTTGTGCCCGCCGAAGCAATAGAGCTCCACCGCCAGCCTCTGGCGTTCCGGCAATTGCTGCAGCACCCCCATCACGCAGGCGAGATCGCGGCGGCCCGCCAGCGCCATCTCCGGGGAAGCGCCGGCGTCGGCGACGGTGCGGGTCGCCGTTTCCATGTCCGCCCCCGCCAGCCGCCCCTCGCGCGCCTTGCGCCGCAGATGGTCTATGGCGAGGTTGCGCACCATCGTGCGCAGATAGCCGAGCGGCTCGCGAATCTGCGGCCGGTCGTCGCTCTCGGCAAGGGCGATCCAGGCCTGCTGGATGATGTCGTCCGCCACGGCGCGGTCGCCGGTCACCTTCGCGGCATAGTCCGTCAACATGGCCCTGTGGCCCATGAAGGCGCGCATCGCGGGATGGTCGGGCTTCATCGGCCGCCATCCCCAGCGCGCATGCGCCGCAGCAACCCACAGCTATCCGGCAGCAGATGCTTGTTGCGACGCATTATCAGAATTGCGTAGGCGATCGGCGCCACGCAGGCAAGCCCGAACCCCTCGCCTGTCGGCCGGCGGTCGCGGGCGTGGCGGCGGAATTCGAGGAGAGGCGTGAAAGGAAAAGGGCCGGGCACCCATGGTGCCCGGCCCCTCTTCCGGCCCGATCGAGGGCCTGGTTTCCAGAACCCGGTCGGGGACTGTTATTCCTTGATGGTCACTTCCACGCGACGGGCAGCGGCATAGCTGTCCGAAGTGTCGGTCGAGGCGGCCGGCTTATCGAGGTCGATCCGATCCGCCGCGAAACCGGCCGCGACGAGCGCCGCCTTCACCTGCTCGGCGCGGCTCTTGGAAAGCGCCTCATTGGCCGCGGCGTCGCCGGTCGGGTCGTTGAAGCCGGAAACCGAGATGCGGGCATCCGGGTGGCTGTCCACATAGGATTTCACCGTGGAGGAAGCCGGGGCGAGATCGTTCGTCACGTCGCTCCTGCCGACGTCGAAGAACACGACCAGCGCCGGACGGCCGGCCCGGTCCTCGGTCACCACCCCTGCGCCCGTCGGCGCCGCGACCGGTTCGATCGGCGCCGCCTCGACGGCGACCGGCTCAGGCGTGACCACCTCTTCCTTGGTGCCGCGGCCGAAAAGCCACCAGAGGAGGCCAAGCAGGCCGAGGCCGAGCAGAAGCCATTTCCACCAGCCGGAACCGGCCTTTTCCTCTTCCACCACATGCGGGGTGGCGGCGGCCGGCGCCGGGCCGATCAGGCGCCGCAGCTCCGGCGGCAAGGCGGCGGCGTAGCTGTCCTTTTCGGAAAGCAGCAGGTTGCGCACCCCGGCGACCGTCGGCGTGGGGCCCAGAACCTTGCCGATGCCGCCGGCCAGCAGCGGCCCGGCCAGCGTCAGCAGCGAGTTCACCGTGCTGCCCTTCAGGCCGAACAGTTGCGCCACGGTCGAGGAGACCGGGCCGAGATTGGACCCCAGCAGCTGCGAGGCCAGAGCCCCGAGACCGGTGGCGGGGGCGCCGCCGCTCAGAAGCGCGGCCGGATTGTCGAGCGGATTGCCCTGCGACAGCGCGCCGGTGATGCTGGACAGGAGCCCGCCGAGATCGCCGCCGGAAGCCGCCTTGCCCGCGAAGCTGGAGAGAAGCAGGGGAAGGATGGCCGAAAGCCCCTTGAAGCTGGCATCGGGGCTGTCCCCGAAAGCGGCACCCAATGCGTCCCCTGTGTTGGCCGGAAGACTGGAAAGAATCGTGTCGAATAGATTGGCCATGGAATTTCCTTCCCTGTTGGAGACCTGGAGACTGCCTCATTGCAAAGCCTCTGTCCATCATCTTGCCACGGCAACAGATTGGAAAGAAAACTGTCTTGGAACAAAGCTGCAATTTGGCGAATGATCGGCTCTTTGCGGTCCCCTTGCCGGCCCGCTATGGGCATGGGATGCACAGCAGGGCCTTGTTCGTCGCCGCGGCACTCGCGGCCGCCTCCCCCTCTTTCGCCGCCGGTCCCATGGGCGCGGAGTGGGCGATCGCCATCCACGGCGGCGCCGGCGTCATTTCCCGCACGGGGATTTCCGCCGAGGATGACAAGGCCATTCGCGCGGCGCTGGCCGAAGCGCTGGACGCGGGCGCGCAGATCCTGAAATCCGGCGGCTCGTCCACCGACGCGGTGGTGGCGGCCGTCAGCCGCCTCGAAACCTCGCCCTGGTTCAACGCCGGCATCGGCGCGGTCCTCACCTCGGCGGGGACGGTGGAACTGGATGCCGCCATCATGGATGGCGCCAGCCAGGGCGCAGGCGCCGTCACCGGCGTCACCACCACGCTCAGCCCGATCGCCCTTGCCCGCACGCTGATGGACAAGGGGCCGCATGTCTTCCTCGCCGGCCCGGCGACGGACGCCTATGCCCGCACCCACCAGTTGACTCAGGTGCCCAACAGCCATTTCGTGACCGAGCGCCGGCTGAAGCAATTGCAGGACTTGCGCCAGCGGAACCAGGGCGCTTCCCTTTCCCTGCCCGCCGAACTGCGGATGGGCACGGTGGGGGCTGTCGCCCGGGACGTGAACGGCAATCTGGCCGCCGGCACCTCCACCGGCGGGCTCACCGGCAAGAGCCCCGGCCGCGTCGGCGACGCGCCGGTGATCGGCGCCGGCACGCTCGCCGACAACCGCTGCCTCGCGCTTTCGGCGACCGGCAGCGGCGAGATGTTCATCCGCGCCCGCGTCGCCTCGCAGATTTGCGACCGCAGCCGCTTCGGCGGCCAGCCCCTGCAGCAGGCCGCCGACGAGGTTCTGGCCGAGGTGAAGGCTATGGGCGGAGACGGCGGCGTGATCCTGCTGCCCCCGAAAGGCGAGCCGCTTTTTGCCTTCAACTCCGCGGGCATGTACCGGGGTCGCGCCAGCGGCTCGGGGCTGCATGAAATCAAGGTCTATGGTGACGAATGACTGAAATCGAAACGGACATCCTGATCGTCGGCGCCGGCCAGGCCGGGGCGCAAACCGCCATCTCGCTTCGGCAGGAAGGGTTCGAAGGGCGGATCACCATCGTCGGCGAAGAAGCCGACCTTCCCTATGAACGGCCGCCGCTCTCCAAGGAATATCTCTCCGGCGAGCGCCCGCCCGAGCGGCTGCTGCTGCGCCCGCCGGCCTTCTGGGCCGAACGGCAGGTGGACATCCTGACCCACACCCGCATCACCGAAGTGAAGGACGGCGTCGCCACCGCCGAGGACGGCCGCCGCTTCCGCTTCGACAAGCTGGTCTGGGCGGCCGGCGGCCATGCCCGGCGGCTTTCCTGCGGCGGCGCCGAACTTGGCGGCGTGCATGTGATCCGCACCCGCCAGGACGACGACAATCTCCGCGCCGACCTGCATGTCGCCAACCGCGTGGTGGTGATCGGCGGCGGCTATGTCGGGCTGGAAGCGGCCGCCGTGCTGCGCAAGCAGGGCAAGTCGGTGACGCTGGTGGAAGCACAGCCACGCCTGCTGGCGCGGGTGGCCGCAGCGCCGGTCTCCGACTATTATCTGGCCGCGCACGAAGCCCATGGCGTGGAAATCCTGCTGGACGCGCAGGTGGACTGCCTGCTGGGCGAAACCCGAATCACCGGCGTGCGCCTGACGGACGGGCGCGAACTGCCGGCCGATCTCGCCATCGTCGGAATCGGCCTCATCCCCTCCATCGCCCCGCTCGGGCTGGACGCGCTGGAAGTGGACGGCCACGGCCGCACCGGCCTGCCGGGCATCTACGCCGTGGGCGACTGCGCCACGCACCGCAACCGCTACGCCGGCAACGCCCTCATCCGGCTGGAATCGGTGCAGAATGCGGTGGACATGGCGAAGGCCGCCGCCGCCCATATCGTGCACGGCGACACGGCGAAGCCTTACGAGGCCTGCCCCTGGTTCTGGTCGAACCAATATGATCTGAAGCTGCAGACGGTGGGCCTCTCCGCCGGCCATGACGAGACCGTGGTGCGCGGCGATCCGGCAACGGGAAGCTGGTCCCTCGTCTATCTGAGGGGTGGCGCGGTGATAGCGCTCGACTGCATCAACGCCCCCCGGGACTATGTTCAGGGCAAGGCGCTGGTGGAGCGCGGCGCGCGCATCGCGCCGACGCTTCTCGCCGACGGCGCCGTGCCGCTGAAGCAGATGGAAGGATAATGGGAATGCATCCGATCACCGCGAAGCTGAAGTCGCGCCTGAAGCTGCCGCTCATCGGCTCGCCGCTGTTCATCATTTCCAATCCGGACCTGGTGATCGCCCAATGCCGCGCCGGGGTGGTCGGCAGCTTTCCCAGCCTGAACGCCCGGCCGCTGCCGCAACTGGAGGAATGGCTGCAGCGCCTCTCCACCGAACTGACCGAGGCGGATGCGCCCTATGCCGCCAACCTCATCGTCCACAAGTCGACGGACCGGCTGATGGCCGACCTGGAACTGGTGGTGAAATACAAGGTGCCGGTCGTCATCACCTCGCTCGGCGCGCGCGAGGATGTGAACGCCGCCGTCCACAGCTATGGTGGCATCGTCCTCCACGATGTGATCAACAACCGCTTCGCGAAGAAGGCGATCGAAAAGGGCGCCGACGGCATCATCGCCGTCGCCGCCGGCGCCGGCGGCCACGCCGGCACGCTGTCGCCCTTCGCGCTGGTCTCGGAAATCCGCGAGTGGTTCGACGGGCCGCTGGTGCTTTCGGGCGCCATCGGCACCGGGGCCGCCATTCTGGCGGCCGAGGCGGCCGGTGCCGACTTCGGCTATATGGGCTCGGCCTTCATCGCCACCGAGGAAGCCCGGGCCGACGCGCATTACAAGCAGGCGATCGTCGACGGCACCGCGTCCGATATCGTCTATTCCGACCTCTTCACCGGCGTCTCCGGCAATTATCTGCGCCCCTCGATCGTCGCGGCCGGCCTCGACCCCGACAATCTGCCCAAGGGCGACTATAAAACGATGAACTTCGGTTCCGGCGGCAACACCGACGCCAAGGCCTGGCGCGACATCTGGGGCTCGGGCCAGGGCATCGGGGCCGTGAAGGAAGTGCTGCCGGCCGCCGAACTGGTCGCCCGGCTGAAGCGGGAATATGCAGCCGCCCGCGCCCGGCTGCTGGAGCAGAGCGCCCCCTTCGCGGCCTGACCGAGCCGTGAAGGGTCAAGCGGGGAAAGATCAGACCGGCAGCGGCTCGGCGCTGCGGATTCGCACCCGCTCCAGCCGGCTGGCGCTGGCGGACAATATCTCGAAGGTCAGGCCGCCGCGCTCGATTCTTTCCCCCACGGCTGGCAGGCGGCCCCATTCGAACAGCAGATAGCCGGCCAGCGAGGTATAGCGGCCGTCTCCCGACAGCGGGCGGCCCAGCTCCTCCGCCAGCTCGTCCAGCCCGATATGCGCCGGCGCGTCGACGCTGTGGGCGTCGATCCGTTCCAGCGCGTCTTCATCCTCGTCCTCCGCCAGATCGCCGGCGATGGCCGCGAAGACGTCGGTGGAAGTGACGACGCCGTCGATGTTGCCGTCCTGGTCGATGACGATGGCGAAGCGCTCGCCGGTCTCGCGCATCACGTCGGTCAGCCTCAGGGCGGTGATGCTGTCGGGCACGATCAGCGGCCGGGTGGCGATACCGGCGAGGTCGGCGCCGCCCTTCATCAGAAGCTGCAGCGCGGCGCGGGTTTCCACCACCCCTTCCACCCGGTCCAGCCCGCCGCGCGCCAGCAGCGCCCGCGTGCGGCCGGTTTCCAGCAGGCGTTCCACCAGTTGCTCGCGCGGGTCGTCGAGGTCCAGCCAGAAGAGATCGGCGCGCGCCGTCATGATGGCGCGCACCGGCCGGTCCGCCAGTTCGATCACCCCCCGGATCATGTCCTGCTCGCTCCGCTGGAAGGTGGGCTCGGCCGATTCGCCGGCCAGATCCGCTTCCACGGGCGAACCCGGATCGCGATTGGCCGGCGACAGCAGGCGGTAGATGCTGTCCGCGGCGCGCTGGCGCATCGGCCCGCGCGACAGCGCCTTCCGGCGGTTGCGCAGCGCCAGCTGGTTGAAGGTCTCGATGGCGATCGAGAAGCCCATGGCGGCGTAGAGATAGCCTTTGGGGAATTTGAAGCCGAAGCCCTCGGCGATCAGACTGGCGCCGATCAGCAGCAGGAACGACAGGCAGAGGATGATGACGGTGGGGTGCCGCCCGACGAAGGCCGTCAGCGGCTTGGAGGCGACGATCATGATCGACATGGAGATGACGACGGCCGCCATCATCACCCAGAGCTCGTCCACCATGCCGACGGCGGTGATGATGCTGTCGAGCGAGAAGACCGCGTCCAGCGCGATGATCTGGGCGATCACGATCCCGAAGCTGGCATGGGCCACCCCATCCCCGCCGCCATGATGGACGTCGCCCTCCAGCCGCTCGTGCATTTCCTTCGTGGCCTTCAGCAGCAGGAAGAAGCCGCCGCCGATCAGAATGATGTCGCGCCAGGAGAAACTCTGCCCGCCCAGCTCGAACACCGGCGCCGTCAGCCCGATAATCCAGGCGATGGAGGCCAAGAGCCCCAGCCGCATGATGAGCGCCAGCGAAAGGCCCAGGATCCGTGCCCGGTCGCGCTGATGCGGTGGAAGCTTGTCCGCCAGGATGGCGATGAACACGAGATTGTCGATCCCCAGCACCACCTCCAGGATGATGAGGGTGAACAGACCCGCCAATATTGACGGTTCCAGCAAGCCTTCCATGTGCCTCCCTGTCGCGCAGCGAACCAACACGGCGTAGTAGCAATATTACGAACAGGCAATATCGGACTGGCGCCGGAATCGGGCGCGCTACAGGATCAGCGCCCCCACCAGCCGCTCTTCCGCCACCAGCACGTTGAAGGTCCGCGCGGCTGCGGCGCTGTCCATCGCCTCCACCCGCCAGCCCCGCAGGCGCGCGCCTTCCACGAAAGCGCGTGCGGGCTGCAGCAGCCGTTCCCCGGTTCCCAGCAGCAGCAGTTCGATGGCGCCCGGATCGGGCAGCCGTCCGGCGTCCAGATCGGGGAAGGTCAGGCCCGGCAGGGAGCCCGCCAGCCCCGCCGTCACCCAGAGCGCCGGCTGGTAGAGGCGGTTGCCCACCACCCAGCCGCCGGCGGCCCGGCCCGCGATGCGGCTGGCGCCCGGTTCCAGGCGGACGCCGCTCATCCGCGGCTCAGACCTGCCCGCGCTGGGCGTCCGCCTTGGCCTTCAGCCGCGCTTCCGGCCCCTGGTCGTTGGGGATGAAGCTGTGCGGCCCCACGCCCATCCACATCAGCAGCGGCGCCGCCACGAAGATGGAGGAATAGGTGCCGATCACGATCCCCAGCAGCATCGCCACCGAGAAGCCGAACAGCACCGAGCCGCCCAGCACCACCAGCGTGCCCAGCGCGATCATCATCGAGACCGAGGTGACGATGGTGCGCGACAGCGTCTCGTTGATCGACAGGTTCAATATGTCGGCGATTTCCATCTTGCGGTATTTTCGCAGATTCTCGCGTATTCGGTCGTAGATGACGATGGTGTCGTTCAGCGAATAGCCGATGATCGTCAGCACGGCGGCGACGATGTTCAGGTCGAACTCCAGCTGCGTCAGCGCGAAGAAGCCCAGAGTCAGCGCCACGTCGTGCACCAGCGCGAACAGCGCGCCGACCCCGAACTGCCATTCGAAGCGGAACCAGATGTAGATGGAGATGCCGACCATCGCCAGCACCATGGCGATCGCCCCGTCGCGCACCAGCTCGCCCGAAACCTTGCCGGAGACGGTCTCGACGCGGCGGAATTCCGCGTCCGGATGGCCCTTGCGGATGGTGTCCTGCACCTGCGCCACCACCTTCTGCACGGCGGCATCGTCGCCTTCGGGCAGCGGCAGCCGCACGGAAACCGTGCGCGGGTCGCCGAAGGCCTGCAGGCTGCCCTCGCCCGCGTCGGCGGAATTCACCGTCTGGCGCAGTTCGTCCAGCTCCACCGGCTGCTCGAACCGAACTTCCATCATCAGCCCGCCGGCGAAATCGACACCGAAGTTCAGCCCGCGAATCGCCACCAGGGCGATCGAGGCGAGGATCAGCAGAACCGAAAGCCAGACGGCGGTGTTGCGCCACCTGAGGAAGGGGAAGTTGGTGTTGTCGGGAACCAGTTTCAGCAATCGCATGGGAGGTTCCTCAAAGCACGAGCGTCTGCGGGCGCTGCCGGCGCAGCCACAGCGAGACAAGCAGACGGGTGACGGTGACGGCGGTGAACACCGAGGTGACGATGCCGATCATCAGCACGATGGCGAAGCCCTTGATCGGGCCGGAGCCGAGCCAGAACATGATGGCGGCGGCGATCACATTGGTGACATTGGCGTCGAAGATGGTGCGCGAGGCTTCGGTATAGCCCGTCTCGACCGCCGGAATGATGGGGCGGCCTTTTCGCAACTCCTCGCGGATCCGCTCGTTGATAAGGACGTTGGCGTCGACCGCCGCCCCGATCGTCAGCACGAAGCCGGCGATTCCAGGCAAGGTGAGCGTGGCGCCGATCATCGACATGAAGCCGAAGATCAGCACGGCGTTCAGCACCAGCGCGACGACCGAGTAGAGACCGAAGCGGCCATAGGTCATCACCATGAAGATGGCGACCAGCACCGTCGCCAGCACCGAGGCGATGGCGCCGGCGCGAATCGAGTCGGCGCCCAGGTCGGGCCCGACGGTCCGCTCCTCGATCACCTTCATGGCGACCGGCAGCTTGCCCGAGCGCAGCAGGATCGCCAGCTCATTGGCGCTGGCGGTGGTGAAATTGCCGCTGATAATGCCCGAGCCGCCTAGGATCGGCTCGTTGATCCGCGGCGCGGAAATCACCTGCCCGTCGAGCACGATGGCGAAAGGCTTGCCGACATTCTCCTGCGTGGCGCGCGCGAAGCGCTTGCCGCCGACGGAATCGAAGCGGAAGGAGACCACCGCCATGCCGTCCTGGAAGGTCGGCTGGCTGTCGATCAGCTGGTCGCCGGTGATCAGCGCCCGGCGCTTCACCACCAGCACGCCGCCATCGGCGTTGGGCAGGATCTGGCTGCCCGGAGGGGCGCGGCCGGCGGCCGCCTGCTGCGGGTCCGCCTCGGTGTCGACCAGGCGGAACTCCAGCTTCGCGGTCTTGCCCAGAAGCGCCTTCAGCGCGTCCGGGTTCTGCAGGCCTGGCACCTGCACCACGATCCGCGTGGCGCCCTGGCGCACGATGGTCGGCTCGCGCGTGCCCATCTCGTCGATCCGGCGGCGGATCACTTCCACCGCCTGCCCCATGGCCGCGTCCACCTCGGCGGCGATTCCCGCTTCGGTCGGCCGCACCACCACGCGGTTGCCGTCCATCACCGAAACGTCGAGGTCGCGCTGCGCGGACAACTGCCCCACGGGCCGCGAGACGCCGCGCATGGTTTCCACCGCCCGGTCGATGTCGCCGGGGTTGCGCAGCGTGAAGCTGATCTCCCCGCCCCGCGTCGACAGGTCGAGGAAGGGGATGGGGCCGCCGTCCGCCTGCCGAAGCTCGGTGCGGACGATTTCCTCCAGCGTCTCGATGCGCGCCTTGCGCACATCGGCCGCGTCGGCTTCCAGCAGGATATGGCTCCCGCCCCTCAGGTCGAGGCCGAGGTTAAGCTGCTTCGAAGGCACCCAGCCGGGAAGCGAGGCCGCCTGCTGCTCGCTGAGGAAGTTCGGAGCGCTGAAGACGATTCCGGCCAGCACCGTCAGCGCAATGGCCCATATCTTCCAGGGCGGGAAATCCAGCATAAAAGGGCTCAGGCCTTTGCGTCGTTGGCGGCGGCGGGCGTCCCGCGCGGGGTGACGGCGCTCAGCGTCCCCTTGACGGCGCGCACCTTCACATTGGGCGCCAGCTCCACCTCGACTTCGCCGTCGGTCACCTTCGTCACCTTGCCGACGAGGCCGCCGCCGGTGACCACATCGTCACCCTTCTTCACCGCGTCCACCATGGCGCGGTGCGATTTCAGCTTCTGCTGCTGCGGGCGGATGATCAGGAACCAGAAGATCACGAACAGCAGGATCAGCGGCACGATCTGGATCAGAAAGGCCTCGGTTCCGCCCGGCGCGCCGCCGGCGGCCTGGGCATAGGCAGGTGAAGAAAACATCTTTGGTCCGTCCGTTCAGGCCCTGAAAGCGAGCATTTGTTCAAGCCGCCGCGCTTACACGGGCGCAATGCGTTTTTCAAATGGGAAGGCCGGCGCTAGGGACAAGCCATGAATCAGGCCCTGAGCGAAGAAATTGCCGCAACCCTGCGGCGCATAGCCGACAGCCTGGAGCGGCTCGCCCCGCCCGCCCGCGCCGAGATCGATTCCGGGCAAGGCCCCGCCTTCCGCTGGGACGGCGCGCGGCTTCACGCGGTCGCCAACCCGCACGCCTTCCCGGTCGAGCGTTTCGCCGGAGCCGAAGCGCAGGTGGCGGCGCTCCGGCAGAATATCGGCGCGCTGGCGAAGGGCGCGCCTTCCCACGACATGATGCTCTGGGGCTCGCGCGGGATGGGCAAGTCGGCGCTGCTGCGCTCGATCGCGGTGGAACAGGGCGTGGCGCTGGTGGAAGCCGGCGGCGACGCGCTCGCCACCCTCCCCGCCCTCTTCGAGCGGCTGGCGGCGGTGCCGCGCCCCTTCCTGCTGTTCGTGGACGACCTCGCCTTCGACTCCGCCGACCGCGATGTGCGGGCGCTGCGCTCGCTGCTGGACGGCGGCATCGCCGAGCGCCCGGCCAATGTCCGCCTCGCCGTCACCTCCAACCACCGGCATCTGGTGGAACGCCCGCCGGCCGACAGCCGGCACGCCCGCGACTCGGCCGACGACCAGCTCGCCCTCGTCGACCGCTTCGGGCTGGTGCTGGGCTTCCACGTGCCGGACCAGCCCACCTGGCTGGAAATGGTCCGCCGCCATCTTGAACCCGAAGGGCTGCCGCTGGACGAGGCCGACGCCATCGCCTTCGCCCTTGCCCGTGGCGGTCGCTCGGGCCGCACCGCCTGGCATTACCGCAACGAATTGCTCGCCCGCCGAGCCGCCGGCCAAGCTTCTTGAAGACCGCGGCGAATTAACGCTTGCTCCTGCGAGTTCTTCGCAATAACTTTTCTGCGACTCATTCGCAGGAGCTTGCAATGCGCGCCGGCCTCACCACGCTGAACTTCATGGCCCCTCCGGTCTCCGCCCTCCCAGAAGAGGCGCGGTTGCGGCTGAAGGCGGCGCGCATGTGGATCATGCTCGCCCGCCACCAGCGCAACCCCCGCCCGGTGCTGATCTCGCTTCTGGCCGGCCACACGGGGGCTTTCTGCACGCTGATGGAAACGGTGGTGACGGCCTGGCCCGACGCCTTCACCGCCTATCCGCCCTGCGCCGCGCAGGTCTCGCCGGACGAGGCGACCTTGCTCGACCTGCTGGCCGAAGCCGCCGACGGCGACGAGGCCGCCGCCCAGCGCCTGCTGGAGGAAATGCTACCCGTCACCGACCGCGGCCGCCTCTGGCAGGCAGCGGTGCGCGCCGTGCCGGCACCGCTTTATCCCTGGTAGCGGATCACGATTCTGTCGGCGGCCGCCTTGGCCAGCGCGCGCGCCTCGTCCGTTGTTCCGGCCAGCGCCAGCGCGACACCCATCCGCCGCCAGGGCCGCGTCGAAGGCTTGCCGAAGACCCTGAGGTCGACCACCCCTCCGCTGGTCGCCAGGGCGTCCTCCAGGCCTTCGACGCGGAAATCCGTCGCCTCCCGGTCGGCCAGGATCACCGCCGACGCCGACGGCCCCAATTGCCGCACATCCGGCACCGGCAGGCCCAGCACCGCGCGGGCGTGCAGGTCGAACTCGGAAAAATCCTGAGAAATCAACGTCACCATGCCCGTGTCGTGCGGCCGCGGCGACAGTTCCGAGAAGATCACCTCGCCGCCGCGCACGAAGAATTCCACGCCGAACAGGCCATGGCCGCCGAGGTTGCGCACCACCTTCGCCGCCATCGCCTCGGCCTCGCGCAGCGCCGCCTCCGACATGGGCGTGGGCTGCCAGCTTTCCTGATAATCCCCCCGTTCCTGCCGGTGGCCGATCGGCGGGCAGAAGCTGATTCCGCGCTTCGAGCTGATCGTCAGCAGCGTGATCTCATAGTCGAAATCGATGAACTCCTCGACGATCACCCGCCTGCGGTCGCCGCGCATATTGGCCACCGCATAGTCCCAGGCGGTCTCCAGCCCATCGGCATCCCTCACAGTCGACTGGCCCTTGCCGGACGACGACATCACCGGCTTCACCACGCAGGGGAAACCCGCGTGCGCCGCGCCTTCGCGCACCTCCTCCAAACTCTCGGCGTAGCGATAGCGCGAGGTGCGCAGGCCAAGCTCCACGGCGGCCAGTTCGCGGATTCGGTCGCGGTTCATCGTCATCACCGTCGCCCGCGCCGAGGGCACCACCGTCACCCCTTCACGCTCCACCTCGGCCAGCACCTCGGTGCGGATCGCCTCCACCTCCGGCACGACCAGATCGGGCGCGTGCTTCGCGATCGCCGCCTTCAGCGCCTCGCCGTCCAGCATCGAAAACACCTCGAAGCCGTCCGCCACCTGCATCGCCGGCGCGCCGGCGTAGCTGTCGCAGGCGATCACCTCGGCCCCCAGCCGCTTCGCCGAGATCGCGAATTCCCGGCCCAGTTCGCCCGAGCCCAGAAGCAGGATCTTCGCCGTCGGCTGCATGTTCGTCTCCCTTGCTGGCTGCCGCGGGCGATGCCCGTTGCGCCGGCAAGGGTCAATCACCCGCGGCAACAGGTTCGGCCCCGGCGGGGCCCCGCCCAACCCATTTCGACCCCAACCCATTTCACTCCGAACACGTCGCCCCGGGTTTGACCTGGGGCCCAGCTTTCCGGCCGCCGTAGGCAAGAAGCTGGACCCCGGGTCAAACCCGGGCCGACGGATCCGCTATTGTGATTCAAACCGACCAGCTTCCCCTAGCCAGAGACAATGGGTCAGCTTTCATCTGGAATCCGGGCGATCACCTTGATCTCGAAATCGAAACCGGCGAGCCAGTTGACGCCGATCGCGGTCCAGTTCGGATAAGGCGGCTGCGGGAACATCTCGCCTTTCACCGCCATGATCGTCTCGAACTGCTTTTCGGGATCGGTGTGAAAAGTCGTCACGTCGACGATGTCGTCGAAAGTGCATCCTCCGGCGGCCAGCGTCGCTTTCAGATTGGCGAACGCCAGCCGGACCTGTCCGGCGAAGTCCGGCTCCGGCGAGCCGTCGGCGCGGCTTCCCACCTGGCCGGAAACGAACAGAAGATCGCCCGAGGCGATGGCAGCGGAATAGCCATGCGCCTCGTAAAGGGCGTGGCGGTCGGCGGGAAAGACGGGATTGCGTTTCATGATGGCGTCAACCTTTCTGGAAAATCTTTCAGGAACCGCGCGCGGCTGGAGTTCCTATACACAGCCTGTGTGGCAGACCTGCCCACCCGCTACCGCCGCCCGCCGAACAACTGCCGCCCGGCGAGGTCCAGCAATATCTCCTCCGATCCGCCGCCGATCGCGTTCACCCGCACCTCGCGGTAAATCCGCTCCACCTTGCTGCCCCGCAGGTAGCTGGCGCCCCCCAGCACCTGCGCGGCCTCGCGGGCGACATTCTCCAGGGTGCGCGTCGCCTGCACCTTCAGCATGGCGTAGCTGGCGGGCTCGCCGATGCCTTCGCGATGCTGCAGCGCCAGCAGATCGACCCACGCCTGCGTCGCCTCGATCTGGCGGACGAGATCGGCGAGCTTGATGCGGATCGACTGGTGCCCGATCAGCGGCTTGCCGAAGGTCTCGCGCTGCAGCGCCCAGTCGACCGCCTCCTGCAGCGCCACGCGCGACATCGCCATGCAGCCATGCGCCATCCCCAGCCGCTCGGAATTGAAGTTGCGCATGATGCCGGGAAAGCCGCCATTCTCCGGGCCGATCAGATTTTCCGCCGGCACTTCCACATCCTCGAAATAGAGGGCGGCGGTGTCGGAGCAGTGCCAGCCCATCTTCTCCAGCCGGGTGCGGGAAACGCCGGGGCGGTCCGCCTCCACCAGCAGCAGCGAGATTCCGCCCATGCCCGGCCCGCCGGTGCGCACGGCGACGGTGAGGTAATCGGCGCGCATGGCCGAGGTGATGAACATCTTCGAGCCGTTCACCCGATAATGCGCGCCCTTCCTTTCGGCGCGGGTCTTCAGTTGCGCCACGTCGGAACCGGCGCCCGGCTCGGTGATGCACAAAGAGATGATCTTCTCGCCCGAAAGCACTTCGCAGGCGACCCGCTCTCTCATCGCCTCGGACCCCATCGCCAATATCGGCGGCAGGCCGATGCCGTGCGTCATCAGGCTGGCGATGAGGCCGCCGGCCCCCGGCGCCGCCAGCTCCTCCGACTGGACGAGCGAATGGAAGATGTCGAAGCCTTCGCTGCAGCCGCCATAGGCCTCGGGATAGCCCAGCCCCAATATTCCGGCGGCGGCGGCCTTGCGGTGCAGTTCGCGCGGCAATTCCCCTTCGCGCTCCCATCGGTCGATATGGGGCGCGATCTCCGTCTCCACGAATCTGCGGACGCTTTGCGCCACCGCTTCATGGCTCGCGTCATAATATGGGCTCTTCGCCCGCCACTTTTCGAAAAGCCGCATTGAACTCTCCCTTCCCTCCACGCTAGCAAGGGCGGAAAGAGGGGATAAACTGATGAAAATCCTGATAGCGGCGCTTCTGGCCGCAAGCAGCCTGCCCATCGCCACGCAAGTCGTCGCGCAAGAAGCGAAACCGTTCCAGCCCGCCGACATCTACGACCTGCAGATGGTGACGCAGCCGGTCGTCTCGCCGGACGGAAGCCGCATCCTCTTCACGCGCGGCGCCTTCGACCGCGGGACGGATCGCCGCGCCTCCGAACTGTGGCTGGCGCATGTCGACGCCGCCGGCAAGATCATCGACAGGCGCCTGCTCGTCGGCCGCGACGTCTCCCCCCGGCAGGCGCGCTTCTCGCCCGACGGCAGCCGCATCGTCTATGTCGCGCAATATCTGGGCAAGCCGCAGCTGCATGTGATGGCGCTGGCGGAAGCGGTGGGCAAGCCGCTCACCAGCGGCAATCTTTCGCCGGTCGGCCCGGTCTGGTCGCCGGACGGGAAGCGCATCGCCTTCGCCGGGCGGGTGGAGGCGAAGCCCGCCAGCATCCCCGGCATGCCCGAGAAGCCGACCGGCATGGGGGTGGAAGCGGCGGCGGACGCGAAGATCGTCTCGGACCTGTTCTGGCGCGCCGACGGCGCGGGTGAGATCAAGCCCGGCGCCACCCACCTGTTCGTCGCCGACGCGGCGACGGGCGCCGTCAGCCAGTTGACCAGCGGCGACACCGACCGGATCAACGACAATGGCGGCCTCGACTGGACGCGGGACGGCCGCGCCATCGTCGGCGCCTTCACCGCCGATCCCATCAACGGCCCGCGCGAGGTGGACCTCTACCTCTACGACGCGCATGTGGCGGCCGGCGGCCAGCCCAAGCCGCCCACCCGCCTCACCTCCCGCCCGGGCAGCGAGACGGCGCCGCAGGTCTCGCCGGACGGGCGCAGCGTCGCCTTCGTCGGCGCGGAAGCCTCGGGCGAATTCTACGACATGCCCGAATTGTGGACGACCGGAATCGCCCCCGGCAGCCCGATCAACCACCTCTCGAAGGCGCTGGACCGCCCCATCGCCGGCTTCGGCTGGGACGACGACGGCCGCTCGCTCCACATCCTCTACCATGACGAGGGCACGCAACGCCTCGCCCGCATCGACGCGGCGAGCGGCGCCACCCGGGTGATGATCCCCTCGGTCGGCGGCACCCGCCTCTATCTGCCCTCCGCCAGCGGCCAGGCGGATTGCGCCGGCGGCACCTGCGCCTGGACGACGGCCTTCACCGACCGGCCGACCGGCCTCGGCGTCTCGAAAGGCGCGGCCGAGACGGACGGGCTGGATTTCAACGCCCAGTGGGCCGCCGCCCGCAAGCCGGCGCGGATCGCGGAAATCACCGTCGCCTCGCGCGCGGACGGCCGGCGCGTGCAGGGCTGGATCGCCTATCCGCCCGACTTCAACCCGGCGCGCCGCTACCCGATCATCCTCGATATCCACGGTGGGCCCAACACCGATTACGGCCCCTTCTTCTCGGTGACGCACAGCCTCTATGCGGCGGCCGGCTATCTGGTCCTCTACACCAACCCGCGCGGCTCGATCGGCTATGGGCGGGAATTCGCCAACCTCATCACCAACGCCTACCCCGGGCAGGACCATGACGACCTGATGACCATGGTCGACGCGCTGGCCGCCCGCCCCTATGCCGATGCGAAGAACCTTTTCATCGGCGGCGGCTCGGGCGGCGGCGTGCTGACGCTCTGGGCCATCGGCAAGGAGCCGGACAAGTTCCGCGCCGCGGTCGCGCTGCGCCCGGTCGTGGACTGGACCGACCAGGTGACGACGTCGGACGGCACCGCCTTCTTCATGAAGCACTGGATGGGCGCCACCCCCTGGGACAAGCCGGACCTCTATTTCCAGCGCTCCCCCTTCAGCCTGTCGGGCGAGATCAAGACGCCGACGCTGCTCATCACCGGGGAAAACGACTATCGCACCCCCATCAGCCAGACCGAGCAGATGTTCGGCGCGCTGAAGCTGCGCGGGGTGGAAGCGGAGATGATCCGCCTGCCCGGCGCCGGCCATGGCATGGGCCGCCCGAGCCAGTGGCTGCAATCTATCCTGGCGCCGATCGACTGGTTCAACCAGCGCAAGGCGAAATAAGCTGGCGGCCGGCTTCCGGTTCGTGGCCAGCCATTACAACTGATCCCCCCGTCTCCCCGGGCTTGACCCGGGGTCCAGCTTTCTTCTTCGCACGCCGCGCCCGCAGAAAAGCTGGACCCCGGGTCAAGCCCGGGGAGACGGACATGCGGTGTCTAGCCTCCACCCGAAACAAGCGGGCATTGGCGCACCCACCGCTCCGCCGAAGCCGAGCTTCAGGGCCGAACAGACAAGTTTCGTCGACAGCCGCTGCCATAGGCGTGAAGAATCGGCCTTCACAGGCAGGAACATGGCTCCGCGATGACGGCAAAAGACGGCATTCCCAATTCCGAGCAGGATCAGGCCTGGGCGGACTTCCTCGCGCCCACGCGCCGCTCGCTGGTCGCAGGCGCCGCCGGGGCGCTGGGCCTCGTCGCGGCGACAAGCCCGGCGTCGGCCGCGAAGCCCGAGCCGAAGCTGGGCGATCCGGGCTTCCGCGCCACCGTTCCGCCCCGCGATGTCGGGAAAAGCCCCTGGGGCTATGCAACCGCGTCGGAACCCGCCGTCCGCCCGGCCAGCGTCCGCCCGGAAGGTGGCTTCGGCCTGCCCGACAAGCCCCGGCCCTATACCGACATCCACAGCTATCACGCCCACATCTATTTCGACGAGGACAGCTACCCCAAGGCCGAGCGCCTCCGGCAATGGGTGGTGGAGCGCTTCCCGGTGGAACTGGGCAACTGGAATCTGGAGCCGAGGGGGCCGCATGTCACCCCCTCCTTCTATTTCGGCTTCACCAACGACCTGCTGCCGGTGATCGTGCCCTGGCTGCAATTGAACAGCCTCGGGCTCACCATCCTGCTGCACCCCAATTCCGACGATCCGCGCGCCGACCATCTTTACTACACATTGTGGGTCAACCGCTCGCAGCCGGTGAACGCCTATGGCATGAAGCGCCCGGGCGAGCCGGGCGCTCCGCCGATCGAGAAAATCTATCCCAACATCCGCCCGACGGTCGAACTCGAAAGCTGACCCGCCGCCAAGCCGGGCCGGATCAGCCGGCCTGCTTCTCCACATGGGTGACGGTCACATTGGTCTTGCCGCCTTCGCCCGGCGCCACCACCACGTTCAGGCTGTGATTCTCGCCCTCGTTGGTGCCGGCCAGCATCGCGCCATCCTCGTTGGCGGTTTCCATCACCACCTTCAGCCCTTGCCTTGCGAAAACCTCGCGATAGAAGGCGAGCGCCTCGGCCGGCGCCATGGAGGTTTCCACCGTCAGCATCCCGCCCTTTTGCGTGGGGTTGTTCATGTTCATGCGGTGCAGCGCCTTCGCATCCTTCGGCAGCACCACGAAATCCGGCAGATCGTCGGTCGAGACCGAGAGGCCCGTCGCCGAAGCCACGGCCGAGGCCGCAACCGACTTGGCGAAATCGTTGGAGCCTTCCTCAGCCTCCTTGCCGCCGCCGCAGGCGGCAAGCGTGAGGCAAAGGCCGGAAACGGCCAGAAGCGAAACCCTGTTCATGGTCAATCCTTTCACGCAACAAATAAGCCCGGATCACCCAACGGGCGGACCTGGACTGGGCCCCATATTCCCCTTCGTCACCCCGGGCTCGACCCGGGGTCCAGCTTTCCGGCTGGCTTAGGCAAGAAGCGGAACCCCGGGTCAAGCCCGGGGTGACGGAAACCATATACTTCTATAGGTTCTCAACCTAATTGCTGGCGATCAGCTCCACCTTCGGCCCATCGCCGAAATGGCCGATGGCGGTGGTGTGCGTGCCATGGCTCAGCCGGCCATCCACCTGCCCGCCCTGCTCGATCGTCAGCGTTTCATAGCTGACGTCGCCGGAAATCCGCGCGCTCGCCAGAACCACCAGTTCCTTGACCGCGATCGAGCCTTCGACTGTTCCGGAAAGCCGCGCGGTCTGGGCGATGACCGCCCCCTTGATGACGCTGCCCGGCCCCTGCACCAGCGTCGCGCAGGCCACATCGCCTTCCACCCGCCCGTCCAGATGCAGGTCCACTTCCGCGGCGATGTTGCCTTTCACGGTCACATCGGCGGCCAGCACGGAGAAACTGCTGGCAAGCCCCGCGGCCCTAGCCGGCTGCGACACGCCCGAGGACCCTTGAGCGGGCGTCTGCCTTGACTTCGAGAACATCGCGATTGGCCTCCAGGAAACGGCGGGGGTTGACGGCGGCGCCATCCACCCGGACTTCGAAATGCAGGTGCGTGCCGGTCGAGCGCCCGGTCGAGCCCATGCGGGCGACCATGTCCCCCATATGCACCGTCTGCCCCACGCGGGCGTTGAAACCCGACAGGTGGGCGTAACGGGTCTCTATGCCATGGCCATGGTCGATTTCGACGACATTGCCATAGCCGTTCTTCACGCCGACGAAGCTGACGCGCCCGGCGGCGGCGGCGCGGATCGGGCTGCCATGCGGCCCCCTGAAATCGATGCCGGCGTGCATGGCGCGCTGGCCGTTGAAGGGATCGTAGCGATAGCCGAAGCTGCTGGTCAGCTCCATGCCGTCCGCCGGCCGGCCGGAGGGCACCGCGACCAGCAGCGACTCCATCTGCTCCATGCGCTCCAGCGCCACGATCAGCTGGCGCATGGCCGGGTCTTCCGCCTCCACCGGCGGCGCCTTCGCTTTCGACCGCCAGGGCAGGAAAGGCCCACCCTGCGCCAGCCGACCCTGCGGCCGGCCGTTCGCCTTCAGGCCGATCGCCAGCAGCGCCGCTTCCGCGCGCGAGGCGCGCTGGCCCGCCGCTTCCGTGAGCGCGCGCACAAGCTGTTCCTGGCGCAGGCTGCTTTGCTGCAGGCGGGCGACCTGGCTCATCTGCGGCGCGGCCTCAACGGCGGCGGTTTCCATGGTCTGCGCGTCGGCGGCAGGCGCTTGAGGCGCGGCTTCCGCCTGCCCTGTTCCCGCCTGCCCGGCCTTCTGCGCGTCCGGATTCGGCTCGTCTCCGAAGTGTAGCTTGAACAGCGTTTCCAGCTGGTCCTGCCGGTCGTCCAGATTGTCGGCGATCTGCTCCACCGAACGGCGCTCCGCCGCCACCCGGGCTTCCGCTTTCTCGACCGCGAGCGTGCGGGCTTGCATGTCGCGGTTCTGGTAGCTCGTCCAGGCCTGCCAGCCCACAAGCGCCGCGGTGCTCGCCAGCCATGCGCTGAGCGAGCAGACGGCGACGAACGCGGCCTTGCGCTGCACATTGGCGCTCAGGCGCAGGAAACGGACATGCCCATCGGTTCGAACGATGAGTTCGTGATCGCGAAACAGATTATTCCATCGGCCGGAGGCGAAACCCCAGCGATCATGTGCTGGCACTGGCGAGCGAACCCCTTGAAATGTCCCTGCTTGCGCCGCCGCCTAGCAGGCACTCGGGCAAGGACCGACTCGCGCGGATGCGAATCCGTGACGAATCGCCGCAGAATCGCGACGGATTGCGGAACCGGCGCGAAACCTTCACGCAGGAGTCAAGGAAAGGGGGCCGAATCCCCTTGGAGCAAGGCCTCAGCCTTTCAGCCGTTCACCATATTTCTGCATGAATTTCCGGACCTTCGGGCTGACCACCGCCGTGCAATAGGGATTCCTGTCACCCACCCGGTCGAAATATTCCTGATGCTCATCCTCGGCCACATACCAGGAGGCGGCGGCTTCGATGGTCGTCACCAGCGGCGCGGGCCAGTCGGCCTGGGCGCGGGCGATCGCGGCTTTCGCCTCGGCCTCCTGCGCCGGAGACTGGGGAAAGATCGCCGAGCGATATTGCGGCCCGACATCATTGCCCTGGCGGTTCAACTGCGTCGGATCGTGCGTGGCAAGGAAGATGTCCAGCAATTCGCCATAGGAAATGGCATCGGGGTCGAAGGCAATCCGCACGGCTTCGGCATGGCCGGTGTCTCCGCCGCACACCTGCTTGTAGGAGGGATTCTCCACATGGCCTCCGGTATAGCCGCTTTCGACGCTTTCGACTCCGCGCAGCCGGTCGAAGATCGCTTCCACACACCAGAAGCAGCCGCCGGCCAGCACCGCCGTTTCGAGGCCCTTCGCCTTTTCCATTCGATCATCTCCAGAGCAGACAGAGGCCTTCAGATGGCGATTGCGGAGCCGGCCGGCAATGGGACCGCCGGCAAAAGAAAGGGCCGGCGGCTTGCGCCACCGGCCCTTCCATAGGCGATCCGGATAGGATCAGGCGCTGAGCGCAACCCGGCGGCGGCGCAGCGCGCCGCCCACAAGGCCGAAGCCGGCGATCATCATCGCCCAGGTGGCCGGTTCCGGCACCACGCCGCCGATCCAATCCTCGTGGATGTAGATCGGCACATAGCCCGAGAATTCGCCGAAGCTGCTGTTCAGGTTTCCATCGACATCCCCGAAATTGGGTCCGAAGGTCACGCCATAGGAGTTGATCGAGGCAAGACGGTCGCCGATGAAACCGGGGCCGCCCGAGTCCCCGCCGGCGACGCCGATTTCCAGCGCGCCTATGCCCTGCTGGCAGAAGCTCGTCCCGCCGGTCACCGCGAAGGCGATGAGGCAGGCGGTGTCGTTGGCGATCAGCCCATTGTCGAAGTCCGACACGTAGCTGTATTCGATCTCGGCGGTGCCGAAGAAATTCTCGCCGTCGATGATCTCGGTGAAGAAGCCGCCGAACGCCGAATTGCCCCAGGCATAATCATAGATATTCTCGCCCTGGCGCATCCGCCCGGTGCCGAGGTTGGCCCCGACATCGCCACCCGTGTCGGAGCGGCGGCCATTGCCGACCACATTGAACTGCTCGCCCGTCAGGTCGCCGGCGCTGTAAAGGCCATAGACCTTGGCATAGTCCGGCGCGGCTTCGGCAAGGCGCAGGATCGCGATATCATTCTGGTCGATCACTTCCCCCGTATAGCCGGGATTCACATAGACGCGGCTGACGTCGATCGCCGTGGCGCCGGGCACAGCGTTGAAATCGTTGGCCGAATCGAACCTGATCAGATCGGGATCCAGGCTGTCCGTGAAATAGGCCCGGACTCGCGCCGGCCCCTTCGTGCCATAGCCGTCGGAGACGCAGTGCGCGGCCGTGGCGATGGAATTGCCGCTGATCAGCGTGCCGGTGCAGATGAAGGCGCTGCCGCCTTCATATTGCATGATCAGAGTGACCACGCCGTTATACTTGGGCTGATTAGCAAAATAGATAGGATCACCACCGCCGTCGGCAGTCGCGGTCGAAGTAACCCCGACGATGCCATTCTGAGCTTTCCAGACCAGACCGTCCCGAGCACCGGACGCAAACTTGACTTGAGCTTGCGCAGTGCCAGCCAGTGCGAGCGGCGCAAGCGCCGCAAAAGCAAAAAATGCAATCCTTTTCATGACATGCCCCTGCTTGGATTGACCCCTGATCGAAAGACTCGCTTTCGACTGCGGAAAGGTTAGCAATCAGTCATCGAATTGCAACGCGCTTTTAACAACTCTCTCTGTTCGTTAACGAAATGCGCACGCACGCCACTTGCTGCCCGTGCAAGTGGCGCCCACCCCCTTTTCAGGGGCGCAAAAGGCGTTCCGGAACAGGGAAGCGCCTATTCCGCAGTCTGCGCAGGAGTCCAGGCCAGAACCGGTGAACGCGCCGCCCGCGTTTCGTCGAGGCGGCTCCTCGGCGCGAAATGCGGGGCCGTCCGGAAGCGCCCGGCGTCCCCCGCCCTCGCCGCTTCGGCAAGGCCCCGCAGCGAGGCGATGAACTCGTCCAGCCGCGCCCGGCTTTCGGTTTCGGTCGGCTCGATCAGCATCGCCCCATGCACCACCAGCGGGAAATACATGGTCATCGGGTGGAAGCCCTCGTCGATCAGCGCCTTCGCCACATCCAGCGTCGTCACGCCCGTGTCCTTCAGGAAGCCGTCGTCGAACAGCGCCTCGTGCATGCACGGCCCACTGTCGCCGAACGGCGCGGACAGCAGGTCGTCGAGGCTCCGCAGCACATAATTGGCGTTCAGCACCGCATCCTCGGCCACCTGCCGCAGGCCGTCGGCGCCATGGCTCTTGATGTAGGCCAGCGCCCGCACGAACATGCCCATCTGGCCGTGGAAGGCCGACATGCGCCCGAAGCTCTGCCCATGGTTTTCGGCCGAGGCGCTTTCCTCTTCCACCAGATGCAGGCGGCCGCCCTCTTCCACCACGAAGGGCAAGGGGGCGAACGGCGCCAGCGCTTCGGAGAACACCACCGGCCCGGAACCCGGCCCGCCGCCGCCGTGCGGGGTGCTGAAGGTCTTGTGCAGGTTGATGTGCATCGCGTCGACGCCGAGATCGCCGGGGCGGACGCGGCCGACGATGGCGTTGAAATTGGCGCCGTCGCAATAGACATAGCCGCCGGCGGCGTGCACCGCATCGGAAATGCGCTTCAGGTCCGGCTCGAACAGTCCGCAGGTGTTGGGGTTGGTGATCATCACCGCCGCCACATCCGGCCCCAGCCGCGCCAGCAGCGCCGCCGTGTCCACCCGGCCGCGCGCGTCGGCCGGAATGCTTTCCACCCGATAGCCGCAGAAGGCCGCCGTCGCCGGGTTGGTGCCATGCGCCGATTCCGGCACCAGCACCACGCTGCGCGCGTCGCCGCGGGCTTCATGCGCGGCGCGGATCGCCAGCATCCCGCAAAGCTCGCCATGGGCGCCGGCCTTGGGCGCCATGGCGACGGCCGGCATGTTGGTCAGCGCCTTCAACCATTCGGCCAATTCATGGATCAGCTCCAGCGCGCCCTGCACCGTGTCCTGCGGCTGCAGCGGGTGCACGTCGGCGAAGCCCGGCAGCCGCGCCACCTTCTCATTGAGGCGCGGATTATGCTTCATCGTGCAGGAGCCGAGCGGGAACAGCCCCAGGTCGATCCCGTAATTCTGCCGCGACAGGCGGGTGTAGTGGCGCACCGCCTCCCCTTCCGCCAGCCCCGGCAGGCCGATCGCGCCCTTGCGCTCCAGCCCGCCTAGGCGCGAGGCATGGGCCGGCACCGGCTCCAGATCGACACCCGTCACTTCGGCCGAGCCGCTTTCGAAGATCAGCGGCTCTTCCAGCATCAGCGCCCTGTTGCCGGTGAAAGTGGCCACGGAATGGCCCGCGCCGGCAAGCGGCTGGGTCGGGCGGCCTTCGCTCATCATGCTCATTGCGTCACCACATGCTGGAGGGCGCGGACCAGCGCCTCGATGTCGGAGGAAGAGGCGGTCTCGGTCACGGCCACCAGCAGCACATTCTCAAGATCGGGCTGGCCCGGATAGAGCCGCGCGGCGCTGACTCCGCCCAGCACGCCCATTTCCGCCATGTCCCGCACCGCCTTGCGCGCCGGCACCGGCAGCCGCAGGGCGAATTCGTTGAAGAAGCGCGGCGTCAGCATCTCCACGCCGGGCACCGCCGCCAGCCTGTCGGCGGCTTCGCAGGCGCGGGCGTGGTTCAGTTCCGCCAGATGCCGCAGCCCCTTTTCGCCCAGCAGCGTCATGTGGATGCTGAAGGCCAGGCTCATCAGCCCGGAGTTGGTGCAGATGTTGGAAGTCGCCTTCTCGCGGCGGATGTGCTGCTCGCGGGTGGAAAGCGTCAGCACGAAGCCGCGCCGGCCGTCGGCGTCCACCGTCTCGCCGCAGAGGCGGCCCGGCATCTGCCGCACATGCTTCGAATTGCAGGCGAAAAGCCCAAGATGCGGCCCGCCGAACAGCAGGCCGACGCCCAGGGACTGGCCCTCGCCCACGACGATATCCGCCCCCATCTCTCCGGGCGACTTCAGGAGGCCGAGCGACACCACTTCCGTCACCACCACGATCAGCAGCGCGCCTTTCGCATGCGCCGCCTCGGCAAGCCCGGTCAGGTCGGCGACATGGCCGAAGGCGTCGGGGTTCTGCACCACCACGGCGGAGGTGTCGTCGTCGATCCGGGCGATCAGCTCCGCCACATCGCTGCGGGCGGGCTCGGGCGGCCGCACGTCCAGCCGGTCGCCGGTGAAGCGGCACAGCGTCTCCGCCGCGCGCACATAATGCGGGTGCACACCGGCCGAGAGGATGGTCTTGCCGCGCCTGGTGATCCGCCGCGCCATGAAGACGGCCTCGGTCATCGCCGTGGAGCCATCGTACATGGAGGCGTTCGCCACCTCCATGCCCAGCAGCCGCGCCACCTGCGTCTGGAATTCGAACAGATATTGCAGCGTCCCCTGCGCGATTTCCGGCTGATAGGGGGTGTAGCTGGTCAGGAACTCGCCGCGCTGGATCAGATGGTCGACGCTCGCCGGCACATGGTGGCGATAGGCGCCCGCGCCCAGGAAGAAGGGATGCTCGCCGGCAGCCATGTTGCGCTTGGCCATGCGGGTGAGGTCGCGCTCCACCAGCATTTCCGGCTGGTGCGCGGCGAGGTCGGGGATCGGGCCGGGAAGCCGGGCTTCGGCCGGCACGTCGACGAACAGATCGTCGATGCTGTCCACCCCGATCTTCGCCAGCATCGCCTGCCGGTCTTCGGGGGTGAGGGGGAGGTAGCGCATCCGATGCTCCTAAAGCGGCTTCTTCGCCTGCCAGCGCAGGCGCACATAATCGGCCTTCCAGTTGCCGGCGCCGTCGTTCAGCACCGGCTCCAGCAGGGCCTCGATTTCCTCGACGATTCGCGCGCGGGCGGCTTCCGGCACGCCGGCCTCGTCCAGGAAGCCGGCGCGGAAGGTCTTCAGCCAGCCGCGAATCCCCGTGGGCAGCGGCGTCGGGCGGGCGATGATCCGCGCTTCCACCGCCTCGAAGCCCGCCGCTTCGTGGATATGGGTGAAGGCCTCCGCCGTCAGATAGGTCTGCCCGCCGCCCGATTCCGGGCTGTAGCCATGCGCCTTCAGCACCGCGCGCAGGGCGGTGCGGATGGCGGCGATGTTCATGAAGCCGCCGCATTCGCCGACATAGCGGCCGCCGGGCTTCAGCGCCCGGAACACGCCTCCGGCCACCGCCCGCTGCCTCGGCATCCAGTGCAGCGCCGCGTTGCTGAAAACCGCGTCGAAGCGAGCGTCGAACGGCAGCGCCTGCCCGTCGGCCACTTCCACCTTCAGCCCCAGCGCCCGCGCCGCCGCCAGCATCGGCCCGGAACTGTCCACGCCCAGCACCTCGGCGCCGCTTTCGGCGAGGCGCTTCGTCAGCACCCCGTCGCCGCAGCCGAGGTCGAGGATCGCCTCCCCCGCCCGCGGCGCTAGCAACTCCAGCGCCGGCGCGCCGAGCGCCGGCACGAAGCCGGCGTTGGCGGCATAGTCGGTGGCGTTCCAACCCATCGGATCAAAGCGTCTCGACGAACGCCTTGTAGCCGGCCTCGTCCAGCAGGCCTTCCAGTTCGCCCGGATTGGAAAGATTGAGCTTGAAGAACCAGCCGTCCCCCTCGGGCGCGGAATTCACCAGATCGGGAGTCGCCTCCAGCGCCGCATTGGCCTCGATGATGGTGCCCGAAACCGGCGCGAACACCTCGCTCGCCGCCTTCACGCTTTCGACGACGGCGGCTTCCTTGCCGGCTTCGACCTCGGTGCCGGCGGCGGGCAACTCCACGAACACCACATCGCCCAACTGCCCCTGGGCATAATCGGTGATGCCGACGGTCACGACGTCGCCCACCACTTCGATCCACTCATGGTCCTTGGAATAGTAACGCATAACCCTCTCCTCAGCGGACGTAATTCTTCTGGTGGAAGGGCGTCGGCACCACGGTGGCGCCGAGCCTCTTGCCCCGAACCTCGATTTCCAGCGCCGTTCCCTCGGCGGCGAAGGCCGCCGGCACATAGCCCATGGCAATGGGCGCGCCGACCGAGGGGGCGAAGCCGCCGCTCGTCACCACCCCCAGCTTCTCGCCGCCCGAAAACAGCTCCGCCCCCTCGCGCGCCGGCTGGCGACCATCCAGCTTCAGCCCCACACGCTTCCGCGCCGGGCCGTCCGCCAGCGCCTTCAGGATGCGCTCCGCGCCGGGGAAGCCGCCTTCGGCCTTACGGCGCTTGGAGACGGCGAAGCCCAGCCCGGCTTCCACCGGCTCGATCTCCGGCGTCAGGTCATGGCCATAGAGCGGCAGACCCGCTTCCAGCCGCAGCGAATCCCGTGCGCCCAGCCCAATGGGCTTCACCGCCGGATCGGCGAGCAGCGCCTCGGCGAACGCCCGCGCGTCGCCGGCGGGCAGCGAAATCTCATAGCCGTCCTCGCCGGTGTAGCCCGAACGGCTGACGCCCAGCCGCACATCGCCCCACAGATAGGGCCCGGCGGTCATGAACTTCATCGCCTCGATGGTGGGAATATCCGCCCCTTCGGGCTTCACGCCCAGCCGCAGCATCACCTCCACCGCCTTCGGGCCTTGCAGCGCCAGCAGCGCGAAATGCTCCAGATGCGTCAGCACCAGCCCGGCCGGCAGCCGCGCGCACATATGGGCGATGTCGCCCTGCTTCGTGGCGCCGTTCACCACCAGATAGAAATAGCGGCCGGTGCTGGTGACCATCAGGTCGTCCAATATGCCGCCATCGTCCGCCAGCAGCAGCGAATAGCGCATCCGGCCGGGCGCCAGCGCCAGGAAATCCCCCGGCGCGATCGTCTCCAGCCATTGCGCGGCGCCCTCGCCCTCCAGCGTCAACTGGCCCATGTGGCTGACGTCGAACAGGCCGGCGCTTTCGCGGGTCCACAGATGCTCGGCCATCACGCCGGACGGATATTGCACCGGCATCGCATAGCCGGCGAACGGCACCATCCGCCCGCCCAGTTCCCGGTGCAGCGCATCCAGCGGCAATGTCTTCAGGCCCGTAACGTCGCAATCGGCCATGGCGGCAGCCTTTCCCCGTGACGCGAACGCAGCCCTCCCCGCGAAGGCCCTTGTCGCCCGCCCCCGCCTGTCACGAGACCTGAGAGCTTTCACCCCGCCAGGCGGCCGGGCTTACCCCTTCGGTGGCAGGCAGGAACCTGCGCTTTCCAGACTGCCGTTCCCCCTTTTCGGGGACGCGCCGCTGCGGTCCTTTGGCCTGAGAGATTCCGGGGGCGGTTGCTCCTTCGGCGGAGGGCTTGCCCTCACTCTCCCGCAGCGCCGCCGGGCGTTCGCCCGTCGACTTCACCGCCATGGCGCAGCCCCGCGATTCGGTCAACGCCATCGGCCGTCAATCGGCGCAGACGCGCACCACCGCCTTCCCCACCAGCCGGCCGTCGCGCATCGCCTCCAGCGCCTGCGGCAGGGCCTCCATCGGCACGTCCAGCCCCACCAGCGGGCGCAAATGGCCCTCCATCGCCAGCCGGGCGATGGCGGCGAGATGCGCCCGCCCGCCTTCCGGGTCCTGCCGCCCGGCCTCGCCGGCGCGCACCCCCAGAATCTCGATCCCCTTCAGCAAAGCCAGATTGGTGGGCAGCCGGACCGGCGGACCGGCGACGAAACCGACCACCAGATACCGCCCGCCCCAGCGCAGCGTCTTCACCGCCGGAATCACCGCCGGCCCGCCGACAGGATCGAACACCACATCCACCTCGCCTTTCAGCGGGGTGAAATCGGGAGCAGCCCGGTCCATCGGCAGCGCCCGGTCGGCGCCCGCCGCCAGGGCCGCGGCCTCCTTCTCGGCCGAGGAGGCAATGGCCGTCACCCGCGCGCCCAGCGCTTTCCCGACCGCCACCGCCGCCAGCCCCATGCCGCCGCCCGCGCCCAGCACCAGCAGATGCTCGCCCGGCTGCAAGCGCCCGCGCACCGCCAGCGCGACCCAGGCGGTCAGCGCCCCCATGGTGAAACCGGCGGCCTCCGCGTCCGACAGCGCCTCGGGCACGTCGCGCAGCTTTTCGAGCGGCAGGGTCACGCGCTCCGCCAGCAGCCCGGTGCGGCCGCTCAGCAGCATGCGGTGGCCCAGAAGGTCGCCGGAAACCCCCTCCCCCACGGCGACGATGCGGCCGACGCCCTCCATCCCCGGCGTGAAGGGCAAGGGCGGCCGATACTGGTAGCCGCCGGACAGCATCAGCAGGTCGGGGTAGTTCAGCCCCACGGCCAGAATGGCAAGCGTCGCCTCGCCGGGGCCGGGCGGCGGCGGCTCGGCCGCCTCCACCAGCTTCAGGCTGCCGATTCCCCCCAGTTCATCCACCGTCCAGGCGCGCATCTTCCTCTCCCTGCCCGGAAGGGTTGGTCCAGCCGGGCCGGTCCTGTCAATTCCGGCCTAGAGCTGCGCCCCCGAGCCGGCTGGAAAGCTGCAAAGACCTTTACCCTCTTTTCCGTCACCCCGGGCTTGACCCGGGGTCCAGCTTTTCGGCTGGCGCCGCGCTCGAAGAAGAAAGCTGGACCCCGGGTCAAGCCCGGGGTGACGAAGGTAAGGGGAAACAGGAAGCCCCAGCCTAGTCCAGCCGCGTGCGGGGCAGCCGGAAGCCGAAGACCGATCCCTTCCCCTCTTCCGAGGTTACGCTGGTCGCCCCGCCGTGCCGCTCGATCACCGCCTTCACGAAGGCCAGCCCCAGCCCGGCGCCCGGCGCCGAGGCGGCTGGCGCCGCGCCTTCGGGGGGCGCCAGCCGCGAAAAGGCCTCGAACAATTTAGGCAGATCCTCGGCGGCGATGCCACGCCCCTCGTCGACGATCTCGCAGACCACCTCCGGCTCTTCCAGCCGCACCCGCGCCTGCACCTTCGTGCGCTCGTCCGAATATTTGATGGCGTTGCCGAGGAGGTTGGTGATCGAGCGGGTGATGAGCGCCCGGTCCCCCGTCACCAGCGCTTCGTCCTCGGGCACATCGGAAACGATCCGGATCCGCTTCGCATCCGCCAGCGGCCACAGGTCGTCGACCGCGTCCAGCACCGCCTCCGAAAGATTGAAGGTCTCCACCAGGAAGCGGCCGCTTTCCGCCCGCGCCAGATGCACGAAATCGTCGGCGAGGCTCAGCGTCTGGTGGGCATAGCGTTCCAGCCGCCGCGCCAGTTCGGGCGGCACCTTGCGCCCCTCGGCTTCCAGCACGGCCAGGATCGAGGCCTGCGGCGCCCGCATGTCGTGCGTCAGCAGCCGCAGCGCGTCCTCGCGCTGCCGTTCCGAGGCGCGCAGCGCGGTGATGTCGGCGAAGCGGGCGATCCAGCCCAGCGGCCGCCGCTCGGCGTCGGTGAAATGGGCAAGGCGGATTTCCAGGCTCTTGCCGTCCGCCAGCCGCGTCTCATAACCGGCGTCGAGCGGCTTGCCGTCGGCCGGGATCGCCATGGTGCTGAGATTGGCCATCAATTCGGCCGCGCGCGGGTCCGGCAGGCGCGGGTCGGGATCGAGGCTGCGGAACAGATCCTCCAGCGGCCGCCCCAGCGTCGGCCCGGCCAGCCGCCGCTCGAACAGCGCGTCGGCGGCGTCGTTGGCGATCAGCACATAGCCGTCGAGATCGGTGACCACCGCCGCGTCCGGCAGGCTGTCGAGAGACTGGGCGATGAAGCGCCGCAAGTCGCGCACGTCGCGGATAGCCTCGTGCATCAGGATGATCTGCCGCTCGACCGGGTCGCCCGAGACTTCCCCGCGATGGCGCGGCAGCACGGTTTCCTCGGCCCGCAGCTCCTTCAGTTCGGCGACCATGTAGCGGCTGGCGATGTCCAGCCGCCGCCAGCCCCAGAGCGGATAGATGAGGCCGACGGCGATCAGCGCCATCGCCGGCGGCAGCCAGATGTGGAAGAAGGCGAGGCTGACGACCGTGATCGCGAACACCCCGATGCCGATCCCCACGCCGAGCCAGAGATTCACGCGCGGCCCCAGGAACAACAGGCTCAGCATCAGCATCCAGACGGGCAGCAGCGAGAACAGCTGCCACACCAGCGGCGGGACGGGGCGGATCATCCGGTCGGTTAGCAGGCTGTCGACATAATTGGCGTGCAGCTCGACGCCGGCCATCGTCTCCAGCGTGCCCGACATCGGAGTCGAGAAACGGTCGCCCAGGCCCGATCCGGTCGCGCCGACCAGCACGATGCGCCCGGCGATGAGGTCTGGCGGAACCCGTCCGGCCATGACGTCGGCGAAGCTCAGCTGCGCGTAGCTGCCCGCCGGCCCGGCGAAGGGGATGAGGTCGCGCGCCGGGGCGTAGACGGGCGCGTCCGGCGCGGGCCTGGGCGCGTCCAGCAGGTCCCAGTCGCCCTGCGCATAGGCGACAACCGCCTCGCTCATGTGCAGGTTGCGCCGCCCCTCGGGGTCGGAAAGCCGGTCGATGCCGCGCACCACCCCGTCGCGGTCCGGCCGGGTGACGACATGGCCGGTCGCGGCCGCCGCCGTCGCCAAAGGCTCGACCGGCGGCACCCTGAGCGAGGGCGCGCCGTCCGGGCCGGGAATTTCGATGATCGCCGGCAGGATCACCCGGCCGTTGCGGGCGATCGCTTGCGCCAGATGCGCGTCGGCCTCGGGCGCCTGCGCTTCGGGGAACAGCACGTCGTAGCCGATGGCGGCGGGCTTCGCTTCCGTCAAACGCTCGATCAGCCGGGCGTGCACGTCCCGGCTCCAGGGCCAGCGGCCGATTTCATTGAGGCTGCGGTTGTCGATGGCGACGATCAGCACGCGCTGGCTGGGCGGCGGCGGGTTGAGGCGGAGCACCAGATCGTAGAACAGATTGTCGGCGCGGACCGGCGGCCACAGATAGCTGATGGAAACGATGGCCAGAGTCGCCGTCACCAGCACCGCCCACCATTCGATGAGCATGCGCCGGCTGCGGAAATTGAACTCCTCCGGCTCGCCCGCGGCAGGCCCGGTGGAGGCCTGCGATCCGGGAGCCTGCGATCCGGGAGCCTGCGATCCGGGAGCCTGCGATCCGGGGGCCTGCGCGCCGGGGGCCTGCGCGCCGGGGGCTGCAATGCCCCCCTTCCCTTCGGGCAGGGCCGGGAGCGGATGGGAAGGCATGTTCATCGCAGGCGATGCTAACCGGCGGATATGCGCGGCTCAAGCCGGCGGCCGGCGCGGCCTTCAGGCCGGCAGGCGCCCGCGCCTGCGGCGCACCGCCCAGCCGACCAGCCCGAAGCCGGCGATCATCATCGCCCATGTGGCGGGTTCCGGCACGGCTGCCGGCACGGTTCCATTGCCGTTTCCACCGGGCACCGGCTTTTCGTCCGGCCCCTTGCCATCGTCGTTATCGCCGGGCGGCTGCGTCGGCGGCGCCGGATCGACCGGGATCACGATGATGCCATCGTCATCCTCACCGCCGCCATTGTCGCCGCCATCGCCTGGATTGCCGCCGTTGCCCGGACCGGGATTGGCAGGGTTGCCATCGTCGCCATTCCCCGGAGTACCATTGCCCGGGTTGCCGCCATCGCCATTGCCCGGCTGGCCGTCATCGCCTGGACCAGCGCCATTTTCATCCCCGGGCAGGCCGTTGTTGCCGGGGATCACCCCGTTTCCAGGATTGCCGTTGCCGGGGTTGCCGCCGTTGCCGGGCTGGCCACCGGGCTGCCCATTATCCACGGGAGCATTGCCATTTCCGGGCCCATTTCCGGGATTGCCGCCATTGTTGCCGTCCGGGTCCGTGCCGCCATCCTGATCGCGGGAATAGCCGCCACCGCCCGGTCGTCCACCACCACCGCCGCCGCCGGAATAGCCACCCGGCCCGGCATCGCCATTCCAGCCGCCGCCGTCGATGCCCCAATAGCCGCCATTGTCGGACTCATAATTGTCCTCGAACAGCTGGGCGACATCCTCGATCGGCACCACCGGCGTGCCGCCGGCCCCGATATCCGCTGCTCCGCCGCCGACGTCACCGGCGATGGCACCGGAATCGACCAGGCTGATCGTGCCGCCGTCCCCTTCGAACCAGGCGTAGTCCAGCGGATCAGGGTCTCCCAGGCTGGCCAGTTCCTCGCGCTTGCGCTCACGCGCCTTGTCTTCGGCGTCGCTCAGCGATCCGGCGTAGCTGCGCTCGAAGGCATATTGCGCCGGCTGCCCCACCAGCCCCAATGCGTCGATGGCAAAGGCCCGCACGAAGAATTCGCCATTCTCCACGCCTTCGAACACGGCGGTGGGCCCATCGACCTCGACGCTGCCCACCCGGTCGACGAAATCCTTGTCGGTGGCGATCTCCACCAGATAGCGCGCCGCGCCGGGCACCGGCTTCAGGCGGAAGGTCACCGCCTTCTCATTCTGCACCCGCTCCGGCGTGTCGACGGCCGGCGCCGGCAGCAGTTCGAAGGCGCGGGTCAGCGAAGTGGAGGTGGCGATCGCCCCATGATTGGCGCGGATCAGCACTTCCTCGATGCTCTGGAAGCGGCCGACGGCCACCTTGCCCTCGGTCACTTCCGTCACCGCCTTCAACTCTGACGGCGTGTAGGTCACGCGGAACTGCGTGCCGCGCACGGCGGCCACCGCCACCGGCGTGGTGATGAGGAAGCGCGAGGCCGGGTTCGCCATCGGCGTCACCTTCGCTTCGGACCGCCCCTGCTCCAGCGTGAAGCGCCGGTCGATCGAATCCGACATCGGCACCTGCCGCAGCCGCGCCAGACGGATTCGGCTGGAGGACGGCAGCGAAACCTGGCTCGCGTCCGGCAGCACCAGCGTCGCGAAGCCGTTCGGCCCGGTCTCGACGATGTCGCCTTCGGAAAGCTCCATCCCCTTCATCACCGGGCGGGATTCATGGCCGCGCACCACCTGCACCGTGCCCCGGAAGGCGGCAAGCTCGGCGGTGATCGGGTTGGTCTTGATCCAGGAGCTGCGCAGCCGCAGCGCCGTGCCGGCCGGAAGGTCCGCCGGATCCTGGATCTTGTTCAGCGCCTGCACCCGCCGCCAGTCTTCCGGGCGGACGAACCATTGCGCCGCGATCGACTGCAGGCTGTCGCCGGCCCTGGTGCGATAGACGATGATCTCGTCGCCGGCCTCCGCCTGCGCGCGCTGGCGCTGCTCCAGCCGCGCGCCATTGGGCAGCGCCGGCGCGGTCGCGGCGAGCAACAGCAGCAGGGAGGGGGCGGCAAAGCGCATGGTCAGCCGCTCAGCTCTGCCTCGGCGATGGCATTGGCGTTGCCGTTCGTCGGTTCCAGCCGATAGCCATAGGAATAGACGGGAAGCACGCGATAGCCGTTCTCGGCCCGGAGGTTCAGCTTGGAACGGATGCGCGAGACATGGGCGTCGAGCGTCCGCGTCTCGGCCTCGGGGCTCTGGCCCCAGATGCTCTCCAGCAGATAGGAGCGCGAGAGCGGCCGCGACATATTCTCGAACAGCGTCATCGCCAGCGCCATTTCCTTGGCGGTCAGCTTCACCGCCTCGCCCTTCACGGTCGCCGTTTCGGTGGGCACGTCGAAGCTGTAGACGCCGTAGCTCGCCGCCGTCTTCTGCGGGCGGTTCAACTGGGCGCGGCGAAGCGCCGCATCCACCCGCGCCAGGAACACCGGCGGCGAAAGCGGCTTCAGGATATAGTCGTCGGCGCCGGCGGCCAGCCCCATCACCACATCCTCATCGTCGGCGCGGCTGGTGATCATCAGGATCGGCAGCGTCGCATGCTGGCCGTGGCGCACGGTTTCCAGCACCTCGATGCCGGACATGCCGGGCATGTTCCAGTCGATCACCAGAAGGTCGAAAGTGTCCTGGCGCAGGCGGTTGATCAGCGAGCGCCCCTGGTGGAACACTTCGCACTGATGCCCCGCATCGGCCAGCAGCTTCGCCACCAGCTCCGTCTGAGCCTTGTCGTCGTCGAGCACCGCGCAACGCATGCCGTGAATCCAGTCCTGACCCGTAGTTCTTGTTCTTGCGCCGTAAGATAGGCGTGTATGGGGCGGTTTCCACATACCCTGTCTTACCACGTCATTATTGAGTTAACTGTAAACTTCTGATTCCGGTTCGGCAATCCTTTCTGAACAAAATGAAAGAATCTGCTGCAAGTTGTGGCTTTCGCGCAACTTTTTCCGGCTGACGAAGCCTGATTCCCCCACTTCGGCCGGGGTTTTGCAGTGGGAATCGCCCCGGAGGCCGCCACCCGGCACCGCCGCTGTTAATCATCTTTCCTGTGGATAAACCCCCATGGCCGCATTTTCGGCCGGCTGGTGGGCAAAAATGCGCCGATCGGCACCTCCGCGCCCGCTTTGCCGTTTGACGAGGGGCAAAAGCGGTGGAATGAGAAGCGGACAATGGTGAACGGCCCGCCGTTCCGCCATTGCGGGTGAAAGCGCGGTTTTCCCGCCTTGCATCCGGTGGATCAGTCCGGCCGCCATACCCCCATGCGACCGGACCTAAAGGGTACAAGGGAGAGGGACAGATGGCCGACAAGAAACCGAACGCACTGCAAACCCCGCTTACGCCCTCCGCCGAACTCGCCGCCATCGTGGGCAGCGCGAAGCTGGCGCGCGGCGAAGTGGTGAAGAAGGTGTGGGACTATATCAAGGCCAACGATCTTCAGGATCCGAAGGACAAGCGCCGGATCAACGCCGACGCCAAGCTGAAGCCGATCTTCGGTGTGGACAGCGTGACGATGTTCGAAATGAACAAGCATCTGGCCAAGCATCTGTCGTAGTCGGCCGCAGCCGGCGCCCCGGCGCCGGCCCGCAGTCTCGCCGGAGCAGCAGTCTCGCCGGGGCAGCACCGGCAAACCGAAGGGCCGCAAGGGCAATTCCCTTGCGGCCCTTCCGATTCCAGCCCCCTACATCACCCGGCCCCGCCGCACCGCTCCGGGCGACAGCCGCGTCCAACGCGCACCCAGCCGCAGCAGGCCGGGCAGCAGCGCCGCCGCGCCGGCCAGTTGCCGTCTGCGGCCTTCCTCGGCGGACAGGCGCTGCAGCCAGGTCGCCCGACGCAGCGGCCCCGCCACGTCGCGCTCCAGCCGCCGGTAATAGCCGCCGTGCCCCGCCCCGGTCAGAAGCGCGGCGGTCGCCAGCCGGGCGCTGTGCAGCGCCAGGCTCATCCCGTCTCCGGCGAAGCTCGGGATCACCGCGGCCTGGTCGCCCAGCCGCCAGAAGCCCTCCGTCTCGCGGCCCGGCCGGTGCAGGAAGCCATAGGGCACGCCGGAAATCGCCAGCGGCCGGTCCAGCAGCGGCATCGCCCCGCCCAGCCGCTTCGCCAGATGCGGCACCTCCGCCGCCAGATCGGCGAGCAGCGCCAGGAAATCCCCGCCGCAGCGCTTCCACCGCTCCGGATCGACCAGGAAGCAGAGATTGGCGGCGTCGCGCTCCACCAACTGCAGCCCGGCATAGCCGCCGCGAAACAGGATCAGCTCCACATGCCCGGAAAGCTCCGCCCGCTCGGCGGGCGCCAGCCGCAGATAGGATTTGAAACCCAGTTGCCCGTTCAGCGTGCCCGCGCCGTCCCGCGCCGCGCCGCGCAGATTCTGCTTGCCGGTCGCCAGCAGCAGATGCTTCGCCCGCAGCCGTTCGAGCCCGGCAGAAACCGTGCCGTCGTTCAGGATTTCCCGCGCCGCCACCCCGCGCTCCACCCGCGCCCCGGCTTCGGCGGCCTTCTCCAGCAAGGCGGCGTCCAGCGTCCGCCGCGTCAGGGAGCGGGCGGTGAACCCCAGCCGCGCGGCGGCGACGCGCTCGGCCGTCACCAGCCGCACCCGGTCAATGGCGACGGCGCCCAGCGCCTGCAGATCCAGCCCAAGGTCTGACAGATAGGCCTGCGCCTCCCAGCTCAGGAACTCGCCGCAGATCTTGTGGGCGGGTCCGCGCTCCTTCTCCCACAGGCGAACCGGCAGCCCGGCGCGCGCCAGCCAGATGGCGGCGGCGGCGCCCGCAAGCCCGCCGCCCAGCACCAGCGCCCCCTCGTGCCGCGCCGCGCTCATGCGCCGGCCTTCAGCCGCCCGACGCAGAGGCGAAACAAAGGATGCCAGCGCAGCTCCGCACCGCGCACGCCCGCTGCCTCCAGCATCGCCCGCCACTCACCGGCGCGGAAGCCCCTGCGAACCGAAAGCGCTCCGTCGTGCCGCACACAAGGGTGCCAGCGCATCGCCCAGGCCATGGCACGAAAACCGCCCCAGGCGAACCAGTGCCGGTGCAGGTCGTTCACGAACCAGCCGTCGGTCGCCATCCCTTCCTGCCAGCGCAGCAGGCGCACGACCTCGGCCGTTTCCAGATGGTGCGCGAACAGCGAGGAAATGACGGCATGCGGCCGCACGGCCGGCTCCCAGCCGAACAGGTCGCCTTCGTGCCATTCGATGCCCATGGCGGCGGGCGTATGCGCCTCGGCCAACGCCCGGCAGCGCGGGTTCATGTCGATTCCGGTCAGCTTCGGCCGCAGCCCGCGCGCCACCGCCCAGCGGTGGATCCGCCGCAGCATCGCCCCTTCGCCATAGCCCAGATCCGCCACCCGCAATTCCGCCCCTTCCGGCCAGCCCTTCGTCAGCCGGCGGAGGAAAGCTAGCGTCGGCGGCGCGGCGAAGGTCAAGCGGTTGGCGGCCTCCAGATCGGCCAATATGGCCTCGAATTCGCCGAGCGGATAATCCCGCACGTCCATCCATTCCGGCCCGGAGGCCCGTGCGGAAAAATCGGGCCAGCCGCTCACAGCTTGCGGAAGGCGAACGTCTCGCAGGCCAGCCCCGGCCCGAAGGCCAGCGCCAGCCCGTTCCCCGGCGCGGCATCGGCCAGTATCCGCTGCAGCACGAACATCAAGGTGGCGGAGCTCATATTGCCGAAATCCCGCAGCACGCCGCGCGACCAATCCAGCCGCCCTTCCGCCAGCCCAAGCCCGGTTTCCACCGCATCCAATATCGCCTTGCCGCCGGCGTGCACGGCGAACAGGCGGTAATCCTCCGGCTGCCGCCCGCGCAGCACGCCATCGGCGGCGTTTCGCGCCCGCTCGTCGGCCATGGCGCCGCGGATGCGCTGCGGCACCTGCCCCGACAAATGCATGTCGAAGCCATGGTCGCCGATGTCCCAGGTGATGAGCTCCCCGGACTCCGGCAGGGCGAAGCTGCGGAAACCGTCCAGCGCCACCCCCTCCTCGTCGGCGGTCACCAGCGCCGCCGCGCAGCCGTCGCCGAACAGCAGCATGGACAGCAGCTTCTCCACGTCCAGCGTGTCCTGGAAGTGCAGCGTGCAAAGCTCGATCGTCACCACCAGCACCCGCGCCCCGGGATCGGATCGCACGATATGGTGCGCCAGCCGCAGCGAATTCACCGCCGCGTAGCAGCCCATATAGCCGACGACGGTGCGCTCCACGCCCGGGTCCAGCCCCAGCCGCCGCACCAGCACCTGGTCCAGCCCCGGCGCCATGAAGCCGGTGCAACTGGCCAGCACCAGATGCGTGACGCCGGAAAGATCGGCCCGCAAGCCGCCGATCGCCTCCGCCGCCAGTTCCGGCGCCACTTCGGCATAGCGCGCCATGCGCCGGCTGGTGGGCGGGAAGGCGCCGGGCGCGTAGAAGCCTTCCCGGTCGGCGACGAAGCCGTCCGGGTCCTCCACCGGCTCGAAGCTGGAAAAGCGCCGCTCGATCCCGGAGCGTCCAGCCATGCGGCGGAACAGGGCCTCCTCGCGCCGCCCCTTCAGCAGGCCGCCGACGAATCGCTCGAAGGCTGCGTGCACATCGAAGGGGGGCACCGCACAGGCGATGCGGTTCACATGCGCGACGGCGGCCTCTCTCCCCATGCGCGGCAGCATGGCACAGGCCGGCGGCCGGCGATAGCCGCCCAACCTTCCGGCGGACCGGAAGGAAGATTCAAACCTCTGCAACCCCACCCCCCGTCACCCCGGGTCAAGCCCGGGGTGACGGGGTGGTGTCTGCTTCGGTTCGAACCGCCTAACCGCCTATCCCTCATCCGCGAGCGGGTGCAGCCCCTTCACCGTCGCCACCAGCCGGGCGCTTTCCACATGCGTGTAACGCTCGGTGGTGGAGATATCGGCATGGCCCAGAAGCGTCTGCAAGGCGCGCAGGTCGGCGCCATTCGCCAGCATATGGGTGGCGAAGGCGTGGCGCAGCACGTGTGGCGAAATCCGCTCGGGCGCGATTCCCGCCTTCGCCGCCAGCCCCTGCACCAGCTTATACAGCCAGACGCGGCTCAGATGCCCCTTGCCGGACGGGAACAGATAGCGGCTTTCGCGCGGCACCAGCGCCAGTTGCGCCTCCACCGCCCGCAAGGCGGTGGGCGACAGCGGAATCAGCCGCTCCTTGTTCCCCTTCCCCGTCACGATGGCGAAAGGCTGCGGCGGGCGGATGGCGTTGCGCGGCAGGGAAACCAGCTCGGTCGCCCGCAACCCCGATCCATAGAGCAGCTCCATCAGCGCCTTCAGCCGCACGAGCGGCGGATTCGCATCGGCGGCCAGCAACTCGTCCAGCGTCGCGAACAGCCGGTCCACCTCCTCGATGGAAAGCGTCTTCGGCAATGGCCGCCCCGGCTTCACCCCGGCGATCGCCAGCGCCGGATTGTCGCCGCGGATGCCCTCCGCCACCAGAAAGGCGAAGAAGCGCCTCAGCGCCGAGCGCTTGCGCGCCACGCTCGCCGCCGCCAGCTCCGCCCAGCCGGCGAACAGCCGCTCCAGCTCGTCCGTCCCCGACGCCGTCAACCCGCCCGACAGATCGGCGGAAGCGCCCTCCAGATCGCGCCTGTAGGCCGAAACCGTGTTCGCCGCCGCCCCCCGCTCGCTCATCAGCATGTCGAGGAACAGGGCGATGGCGCGGGGATCGGTCGGCAGGGTCACGCCTTATGGTTTAGCCGCAATCCCGGCTCGTCCCAACGGGCAAGTGCAAGCTTGCCGGTGGAGGACAGCGTCACCGCCGCATCGCGCATGTCGGCGCCACCGAAGGCGATGTTGGTCGTCAGCAGGTCCGGGAAGGGGTGATAGACGATGTCCCCGGTCGCCGGATCGGCGACACCGATCCCCGGCCGGTCCACCAGCGTCGCCTGCGCGATCCGGCCGCTCTCCAGCATCGCCAGCGAATCGAGCAGCGTCCGCCCGGGAAAGTCCGCCACCAGCCGCCCCGGCACGGCGGCCAGCGGCGACGGCGCGACTTCGCCCGGCCCGGTGATGTCGAACGCCAATATGTAGCAGCGGGTGCAGACGGCGGCGTAAACCGTCTTGCCATCCGGCGACAGGCCGACGCCGTTGAAGTCCGGCCCGTGCACGGCGCGCTTCAGCGTCCGCCCGTCCGGCGTTGCATAGTAGAGTCCGCCATGGTCGGTGTGATGCGCGAAATGCTTGCCGAGGTCGGTGAACCAGAAACCGCCATGGGCGTCGAAGACGATGTCGTTCGGGCCGGAGAGCCGATGCCCCTCGAAACTGTCGTAGAGCCGCTCCACCTTGCCGGTCCCAAGGTCGATTCGCTCGATCCGGCCGGTCACATAATCCGTCGCGACGTTGCCGGGGACGCGCAGCCCCTCGACCTCCGCCCACTGAAAACCGCCATTGTTGCAGACATATAGCGCCCCGTCCGGCCCGATCGCCGCGCCGTTCGGCCCGCCGCCCGGGGTGGCGACCACCTGCGTCGAGCCATCGCGCCGCACCCGCGTCACCCGCCCCGCGGCAATCTCCACGACGATCACCGAGCCATCGTCCATCAACACCGGCCCCTCCGGAAAGGCGAGGCCTTCGGCCAGAATCCGAAACTCCATGCTCACTCCCCTGCTTTCTTCAGGCGAATGCTTTCACGCGCGCCTGAAACGGACAAGGCTCAGAAGAAATAAGGCGCAGAAGAAATAGCGTGACTCGCCAACCAATGTTCGCCTAATGTTCCAAACATGTCGCCCGAACTGGTCATCGCCCTCGTCATCCTCCTCAGCCTGCTCGTGGCAATGGCGGCCGGCTGGGCGATCTGGGGCAAGCCGCTCGCCTCCAGCCGAAACGAGCTCGCCGAACGGCGGGAAGCGCTGGGCCGGGCCGTGGCGGAGGTGGCCTCCTTCAAGGCGCAGGCGGAAGAAGCCCGCCCCTTCATGGGCCGCGCGGCGGAGCTGCAAGCGGCCCTGGCCGCCGCCGAATCGAGCGCGGCCGAACGCGACCGCGCGCATCATCTGGCACTCGCCGAGCGGGACCGGGTGCAGACGGAGGCGCTGACCGAGCGGGACCGCGTGCACGCGCGCCAGCTGGAGGAAATGCGCGGCGAATTCCAGCGCCTCGCCGCCGAAGCGCTGGAGCGGGCGCAGAAGCAATTCACGGAACAGGCGGCCGAAACCCTGAAGCTGCACCGGGCGGAAGCCGCCAAGGGCCTGACGGACAGCCGCGAGGCGCTGGCGAGCCTCGTCACGCCGATGAAGGAAACCCTTGCCCGCTACGGCGACGAACTGAAGGCGCTGGAGACGAAGCGCGAGCAGGCCTATGGCTCGCTCAGCGAGCAGCTGCAGTCGGTGGCACTCGGCCAGCAGGCGGTGAAAGCAGAAGCGAACAAGATCGTCGCCGCCTTGCGCTCCTCCTCCCGGGCGTCGGGCGCCTGGGGCGAGGCGCAGCTTCGCAACGTGCTGGAAATGGCCGGGCTTCGCGAAGGCATCGACTTCGAGCTGCAAGCCAGCACGACCGACACGGAAGGCCAGCGCCGCCGGCCCGACGCGGTGCTGAAGCTGCCCGGCGGCCGCGAGCTGGTGGTGGACAGCAAATGCTCGCTCGCCGACTATCTCGCCGCTTCCGAGGCCGAGGGCGAGGCGGAGCGGCTGTCGGCGCTGAAGCGCCACGCCTTCTCGGTCCGCAACCACGCCAAGGGGCTCAGCGAAAAGGCCTATTGGAAGGAATTCGCGCAATCGGCGGATTTCGTGGTGATGTTTCTGCCGGGCGAGAATTTCCTCTCCGCCGCGCTAGAGCAGGATCTCGATCTCCTCGCCTGGGCGCTGGACCAGCGGATCCTGCTCGCCGGCCCGACCAATCTGCTGGCCATCGCCCGCGTCGTCGCCATGGTCTGGCGGCAGGAGAAGATGGCGGACGAAGCCCGCGCCATCGGCGAACTGGGCGCCGACCTCTACGCCAGCCTCGCCACCATGACCGAGCATGTCGGCCGGGTCGGCCGCAACCTCGGCGAAGCGACGGGCGCCTACAACGACTTCATCGCCTCGCTCGAAGCCCGCGTCCTCACCAAGGCGCGGAAATTCCCCGAAATGGGCGTGGACAAGGGCAAGAAGCCGATCCCGGAGCTTGCCCCCGTCGAAAAGGCCCTGCGGCTGGTGCAGGCGCCCGAAATGCAGCGGCTGGACGGCAAGGGCTGAAGCTCCGCCGTTCAACCGCTGTTGAACCGCAGTTGAACCTCCGCGCCCGCCTGCTATAGCCCCGGGCCTCGAAAGGGCCGCTCGATGCGCATTGCAACCGTTACCCGCAAGACGTCGGAAACCGATGTCTCCGTCACCGTCAACCTCGATGGCACGGGCCGGCGCTCCATTTCCACCGGCATCGGCTTCTACGACCATATGCTGGACCAGCTTGCCCGCCACGGCCTCTTCGATCTCGACATCCAGACGGTCGGCGACCTGCACATAGACGCGCACCACACGGTCGAGGACACGGCGATCGCGCTCGGCGAAGCCTTCGGCAAGGCGCTCGGCGACCGCGCCGGGATCACCCGCTACGGCCACGCCTATGTGCCGATGGACGAGACGCTGGCGCGCGTCGCGCTCGACATTTCCGGCCGCCCCTTCCTCGTCTGGAAGGTGAATTTCTCGCAAAGCCGGCTGGGCGAGATGGATACGGAACTGTTCTGGCACGTCTTCCACAGCTTCGCGCAGGCGGCCGGAATCACCCTCCACGCCGAAGCGCTCTACGGCAGCAACAACCACCATATCGCCGAAGGCCTGTTCAAGGCGCTCGCCCGGGCGCTGAAGCAGGCGGTCGGGCTCGATCCGCGCCAGCTCGGCAGCATCCCGTCCACCAAGGGCACGCTCGTCTAGCGCCATGGCGGTCGCCCTCATCGACTATGGCGCGGGCAATCTGCGCTCGGCCGCCAAGGCGCTGGAAGCGGCCGGCGCGTCTTCCGTGCGCGTCACCTCCAGCCCCGCGGACGTGCTGTCGGCCGAGCGCATCGTCCTCCCCGGCGTCGGCGCCTTCGGCGCCTGCGCCGCAGCGCTGCGCGCCGTGCCGGGCCTGGAGGAAGCGCTCGACAGGGCCGTCCGCGAACACGCCCGCCCGTTCCTCGGCATCTGCGTCGGCATGCAGTTGATGGCGGACGAAGGCCATGAGTTCGGCGTGCATCGCGGCCTCGGCTGGGTTCCGGGCGCGGTGCGCCGCATGGCGCCCGAAGGGCTGAAGGTGCCGCAGATCGGCTGGAACGAAGTCGCTCCCGGCGGCCCCGGCCTCCTCGAAGCGGGCTACGCCTATTTCGTCCACAGCTACGCCTTCGAAACGGCGGACGCCGCCCACCTCGCCGCCACCGCAAGCTATGGCGCCGCCGTCACCGCCGCCGTCCAGCGCGACACCATGCTTGGCGTGCAATTCCACCCGGAGAAAAGCCAGGCCTATGGCCTCGCCCTCCTCACCCGCTGGCTGAACTGGCGCCCCTGAACATGCCCTTCACGATCTACCCCGCCATAGACCTCAAGGCCGGACAGGTCGTCCGCCTCGCCGAGGGCGACATGGACCGCGCCACCGTCTACGCCGAAGATCCGGCCGCCCAAGCCCGTGCGTTCGACGAGGCCGGCGCCAGATGGCTGCATGTGGTCGATCTCGACGGCGCCTTCGCCGGCGAGGCCCGCAACGCCGCGGCCGTCGAAGCGATCCTCGCCGCCACCTCCGCCAAGGTGCAGGTCGGCGGCGGCATCCGCACGCTCTCCGCCATCGAGCGCTGGTTCCGCCTCGGCGTCGAACGGGTGGTGATCGGCACCGCCGCCCTCACCGACCCCGGCCTCGTCCGCACCGCCGCCAGCGACCATCCGGGCCGGATCGTCGTCGCGGTCGACGCCCGCGACGGCCGCGTCGCCACGCGCGGCTGGGCGGACGTGTCGGACGTGCCGGTCGCCGACATGGGCCGCCGCTTCGAGGACGCCGGCGTCGGCGCCCTGCTCTTCACCGATGTCGGCCGCGACGGGCTGCTGAGCGGTGTCAATATCGAGGCGACCGCCGAACTGGCGCGCGCGGTGAAGCTACCGGTCATCGCCTCGGGCGGGCTGGCCGATCTTGCGGAAATCCGCGCGCTGCGCGTGAAGCGCGGGATCGAAGGGGTGATCGCCGGCCGCTCGCTCTACGATGGCCGCATAGAGTTGAAGGCCGCGCTGGACTCCGCCCGATGACTCTCGCCGTCCGCGTCATCCCCTGCCTGGACGTAGCCGGCGGCCGCGTGGTGAAGGGCGTGAACTTCGAAGGCCTGCGCGACGCCGGCGACCCGGTGGAGGCCGCCAGCCGCTACGACGCGGAAGGGGCGGACGAACTGGTGTTCCTGGACATCACCGCCACCCATGAGGATCGCTCGATCCTGTTCGACATCGTCGCCGAAACCGCCGAGCGCTGCTTCATGCCGCTGACGGTGGGCGGCGGCGTGCGCACGGCGGACGATGTGAGAACCCTGCTGAAGGCCGGCGCCGACAAGGTATCGGTGAACTCCGCCGCCGTCGCCCGCCCGCAACTGGTGGGCGAACTGGCGGAACGCTTCGGCGAGCAGTGCATCACGGTGGCGATCGACGCGAAGTCGGTGGCGCCCGGCCGCTGGGAAATCTTCACCCATGGCGGCCGCCGCGCCACCGGCCTCGACGCGGTCGGCTTCGCGCGGCAGGTCGCCACGCTCGGCGCCGGCGAGATCCTGCTGACCTCCATGGACCGGGACGGCACCCGCTCCGGCTACGACCTGCCGCTGCTGCGCGCCATCGCCGCCGCCGTGCCGGTACCGGTGATCGCCTCGGGCGGCGTCGGCGGAGTTGCCGATCTGGTGGCGGGCGTCACGCAAGGCGGCGCCTCCGCCGTGCTCGCCGCCAGCCTGTTCCACTTCGGCGAGGCGAGCGTAGCCGACGCGAAACGCGCGCTCGCCGCCGCCGGCGTTCCCGTGAGACCCGCATGACCGACATTCTCGACCGACTGGAAACCCTCATCGCCGAACGCCTGCAGCAGGGCGCGGCGGAAAGCAGCTATGTGGCGAGGCAGGCCGCCAGGGGGCGGCTGAAGCTGGCGGAAAAGGTCGGCGAGGAAGCGGTGGAAACGGTGATCGCGGCGATCGCGCAGGACGACGAGGCGCTGATCGGCGAAGCGGCGGACCTGATCTTCCACCTGCTGATCCTGCTCGGCGAACGCGGCATAAGCCTCGATCAGGTTCGCGCCGAACTGGAGCGGCGCGAAGGCCAGTCTGGCCTCGACGAGAAAGCCGGGAGACGGAAATGACAGTGAAGAACGGCACGCCCTATGATTCGAACAACATCTTCGCCCGCATCCTGCGCGGCGAGATCCCTTCGAAGCCGGTGTTCGAAAACGAACATGCCTTCGCCTTCCACGACATCAACCCACAGGCGCCGGTGCATGTGCTGGTGATCCCGAAGGGCGCCTATGTCAGCCTGGCGGACTTCTCGGTGAACGCGCCGGACGCCCTTCAGGCCGGTTTCTGGCGCGCCGTGGGCGAAGTTGCCCGGCAACTGGGGCTGGAAGAGGATGGCTATCGCATCCTAGCCAACGCCGGCACCAACAGCCACCAGGAGGTGCCGCACCTGCATGTGCACATCTTCGGCGGCAAGCCTTTGGGGCCGATGCTGCTTCGCGACGCTTGACCATCGCGGCGCGACAGGACAGTTTCCGTTCCATAATATTCACCCGTGAGCCCTGAGAGGGTTCCGGGGTTCAGGAAGGGAACCGAATGTCCTGGCGCATCAAGCCACTCGACGCCATTCTCGCAACCGCTGAAAAGAAAAGTCTCACCAGAACATTGGGCGCCTGGCAACTGACGTTGCTGGGCGTCGGCGCCATCATCGGCACCGGCATCTTCGTGCTGACGTCGGAAGCCGCGCAGTTCGCCGGGCCGGGCATGCTGCTGAGCTTCGTGCTCGCCGGGCTCGTCTGCGGCGTGGCGGCGCTCTGCTATTCCGAAATCGCTTCCATGGTGCCGGTCTCCGGCTCCGCCTACACCTACACCTACGCCGTCATGGGCGAAGTGCTGGCCTGGATGGTCGGCTGGGCGCTGGTGCTGGAATATGCGGTGGCGGCTTCCGCCGTCTCCGTCGGCTGGTCCGGCTATTTCGTGGGCCAGTTGAAAGGCTGGTTCGGGATCGAACTGCCCATGGCGCTGGTGAGCGGGCCCTATGCCGGCGGAATCATGAACCTGCCGGCGGTCGCGATCGCGCTGCTGGTCACTGGCCTCCTCATCGTCGGCACCACGGAAAGCGCCCGGGTGAACGCCGTGCTGGTGGCGATCAAGGTCGCGGCGCTGACGGCCTTCGTCGTGCTCGCCCTGCCGGTGATGAAGATGGACAATTTCGCCCCCTTCGCGCCGATGGGCTTCGCCGGCATCTCGGCGGCGGCGGCTTCGATCTTCTTCGCCTATGTCGGGTTCGACGCGGTTTCGACCGCCGCCGAGGAAACCGTGAACCCGCAGCGCAACGTGCCGTTGGGCCTGCTGGGATCGCTCGGCATCTGCACCGTCTTCTACATGCTGGTGGCGGCCGGCGCGATCGGCTCGCCGCTCGGCGCCCAGCCCGTCACCGACGCGCTGGGCAACTGGCTCTCCCCCGGCTCGCCGGAGCTTTTCGCCCGCTGCGGCGAACTGGCCGGCCTCGGCAAGGAGCCGCTCGCCTGCTCGAAGGAAGCGCTGGCGCATGTGCTGCGCGAAGTCGGCTATCTGAACTTCGGCAACCTGATCGGCCTCGCGGCCTTCCTGGCGCTGCCGTCGGTGATCCTCGTCATGCTGTTCGGCCAGACGCGCATCTTCTTCGTGATGTCGCGCGACGGCCTGCTGCCCGAGAAGCTGTCGACCATCCACCCCAAGTGGAAGACGCCGCACATCATCACCGCCATCACCGGCGTCGCCGTCACCTTCGCGGCGGCCTTCCTGCCGGTCGGCGAGCTGGCGGCCATCGCCAACGCCGGCACGCTGTTCGCCTTCTTCATGGTGGCGATCTCGGTGCTGATCCTGAGGCGCACCCAGCCGGACCGGCACCGGCCGTTCCGCACCCCCGCCGTCTGGCTGGTGGCGCCGCTGGCGATCGTCGGCTGCGTCTATCTCTATGTCTCGCTGCCGGTGAAGGCGATCCTGGTGCTGCCCATCTGGGGCGCCATCGGCCTCGTCTTCTATTTCCTCTACGGCTACCGCAAGAGCCATGTGGGGCGTGGCATCATCGACGTGCACGAGGGCGACCCGGACGCGCCGCCGCTGCCGGTGCCGCCCATGCCGGGCGCGCCGACGCCGGGCGGGAAAGACGCCTGATAAAGATGGGGCCGGGAAGGAAACTTCCCGGCCCCTTCCTTTTCCGACCTCGCGCCTGCAATCGCCCGTCCTTGCAATCGCCCGCAAACGAACCCGTCACCCCGGGCTTGACCCGGGGTGACGGCGTGTCCGGCTCCATTCGCACGGCCCCATCACCTCTCCTTGCATTTCCGGCCCTGCACCCGTATATGCCGCAGCGCAGCGATGGCCTCCACCCAGCCTTGGGTGTGCGAGGAGCCCAGTCGCCGGGGCGCGTGATCGACGCGCGGGGCTTTCCGCCCCCCGAACCGACCCCGGGTTTGCCGCTGCGCCTCCCCACGACATTCCTGCCACGCGGGATGTCTGACCGGCTCAAGCGCAGTGCGAACGCGAAGCTGCGCGCGGGTCAGACTTGAAAGACGACCAATGACCAATTTTGAATCGCTGGGTCTTGCCCAGCCGCTCCTCATGGCGCTTGCCGAAGAGGGCTATGAAACCCCCACCCCGATCCAGCTACAGGCCATTCCGCCCGCGCTGGAAGGCAAGGATCTGCTGGGCATCGCTCAGACCGGCACCGGCAAGACGGCTGCCTTCGCGCTGCCGATCCTGCATTATCTGATCGGCAACCCGGCGCCGCGCAGGAAGATGGCGCCGCGCGTGCTGGTGCTGGCCCCCACGCGCGAACTGGCGACGCAGATCGCCGACAGCTTCCGCGCCTATGCCCGCTTCCAGAAGCTGACCATCCTGACGGTGTTCGGCGGCGTGCCGATCCCCCGGCAGGAAAAGCAGCTCGTGTCGGGCGCCGATGTGCTGGTCGCCACGCCCGGCCGCCTGCTCGACCTGGTGGACCGCCGCTCGCTCCTCCTAGATCAGGTGGAAGTGCTGGTGCTGGACGAGGCCGACCAGATGCTGGACCTCGGCTTCATCCACGCGCTGAAGCGCATCGCCCAGATCGTGCCGCGCCAGCGGCAGAGCCTGTTCTTCTCGGCCACCATGCCCAATTCGATTTCGGAACTGGCCGGCCGCTACCTGCGCAACCCGGTGAAGGTGGAAGTCACTCCGGTCGCCACCACGGCGGAAAAGATCCAGCAGTTCGTCACCCACCTCAACCAGGCGGAAAAGCAGGCGCTGCTGACGCTGACGCTGAAGAAGCCGGAATTCGCCAAATGCCTGGTCTTCACCCGCACCAAGCATGGCGCGGACCGGGTGGTGCGCCACCTGCAGGGCGCCGGCGTGCGCTCCGCCGCGATCCACGGCAACAAGAGCCAGCCGCAACGCGAACGCGCGCTCGACCAGTTCAAGCGCGGGGAAATCGGCGTGCTGGTGGCGACCGACATCGCCGCGCGCGGGATCGACATCGACGCCGTCTCCCACGTCATCAATTTCGAGCTTCCGAACGTGCCGGAGCAATATGTGCACCGCATCGGCCGCACCGCCCGCGCCGGCCGCGAGGGTGTGGCCGTCAGCTTCTGCGCGCCGGACGAGAAGCCCTATCTGAAGGACATCGAGAAGCTCACCCGCCAGAAGCTGGAACCGCTGCCGCTGCCGGCCAACTTCCTGAAGGAAGCGGAAAAGCTGCCGAAGCCGGTGCCGGTGCGCCCCGGGCAGGAACGCGAAGACCATGCCCGCTCGGGCGAGGTCGGCAGCCACCGCCACGCCCCGCGCTCGGCCGATGGCCGTCAGGGCGGCGGTCGCGGCGGGCAGCGCCGGCATGGCGGCGGCCCCCGCCGCGCCGGCGAAGGCCCCGCACGCGAAGGTCAGGCCCGCGAAGGCCAGTCGCGAGAAGGCCGGTCCGGAGAAGGTCGGGCGTCGCACGCGCATCCGATCGCCGGGCGCTCGCAAGCCGGCCGGCCGGCCGGCAAACCGCACCGTGGACGGGGCGGCGGCAATGGCGGGGGAAGGCCGGGGCGCGCGGGCGCCTGAGCCTTCCGGGAAAAGGCTGGCCGGCGATCGGGCGCGGGCGTAAGGCGTATCGCATGCGGATTCGCCCCCTCCTCCTCGCCCTGTCGCTGGTTTCGGCTCCGGCTCTGGCGCAAGCCTCGGGCTGGACACTGGAAACCGCTGGCGGTGTCGCCAGCCTCGCCCATGGCGAAGCGAGCAGCAATGGCGCCTTCCGTCTGGAATGCGCCGGCGGCAACAGCCTGCTGACGACCTGGGTTCGCCAGCCGCCGCGCAATCTTCAGGACGAGACGTTCGAAACCGGCGTCCGCGTCTTTCAGGGCAGCCGGGAACTGGTCTTCGCCGCCTCCGGCACCGCGAAGGCCGAAGGGCCGACCCGAATCGACACCCCCATCGCCGACCCGGCGGGCCTGCTGGAAGGCGCCCGCCGCAACGGTCGGCTGGTGGTCGTCACCTATGCCGGCCGCGCCACCGCCCCCGCGCCGGAGCAGGCGAAGATCGAAACCTTCCTCCTCGCCTGCAAGTCCCCGCAAGCGCCCGCCAATCAGCCGGGCTGAATCGGACTAATTTCAATTCGTCTCCCCGGGCTTGACCCGGGGAGACGGCGCTGGCCGATAACAATTGGCCCCGCAATCCGGCGCCCCGGCTCAGAAGCTCAGCCGCGCGCCCAGGCGGAAATCGCGGCCGGGCAGCGGCGCGAATTCCTTCAGGAAGCTCGAATGGCGGCGAGCTTCCACGTCGAAGATGTTGTTCACGCTGGCGATCAGCATGGTCGGGCTGTCCGCCCCGAACGGCTTCCAGCTTACCGAGGCGTTCACCATCGTCCAGCCAGGCGTCTCCGTCTCATACTCCGTCACCCGGTCCTGCTTCGTCGCATGCTCCACTTCCACCCGGCCGCCGATCGGGCCGCCGTCGGCCTCCAGCCCGGCGATGAAGCGCAGCGGCGGAATGCGCGGCGCGGCGCCCTTGCCGCCCAATATGTCGGCGCGCACGAAATCGACGAGCCCGGTCGCCTCCACCCGCGTCTCGCCCAGGTCGAACAGCGTCACGCGGCCTTCGGCCTCGAAGCCCCAGTGGCGGGCGCCGTCCTGGCTGTAGGCGAACACCGGCAGCTCATGCTCTTCCTCGCCGGTCGGGTTCAGATAGATGAAGTCGTAGAAGCGGTTGAAGAAGCCCGAGACTTCCAACCGCCAGCCCTCGCCCCGCCCGCGCAGCACGGCTTCGGCGCCCAGGCTGCGCTCCTTCTTCAGGTCCGGGTTGCCGATTTCGTAGGAGCGGGTGGCGGCATGCGCGCCGTTCGAGAACAGCTCCTCGGCCGCCGGCGCCCGCTCGGTATAGGCAAGGCTGCCGGAAATCCGGAAGGCATCGCCCAACGGCACCGAAACCCCGCCCGAGCCCGAGAAGGCGTTGAACCGCCGGTCGGCGTCGATCGGAGTCGAGCGCACGCGCGTATTCTCGTAGCGGGCGCCGACCTCCAGCTTCAGCCCGCCCAGATCCTTGCTCTGCACGGTGAACAGGCCCACCTGGTCGGTGATGTTCAGCGGCACGGTCGCTTCCTCGCCCTCGGCGCGGAACCGGCGGGAGACATACTGCACCCCGCTCGCCCCCTTCCAGCCGTCGCGGTCGCGCTGCACCAGTTCCAGCCGGCCTTCCAGCCCCTTGCTGAAGAAGCTGGTGCCGATCTCGCCCGTTTCCTCCACCTCGTCATGGCGATAGTCGGCGAAGCCGAAACGGAACTTCAGCGCCTCGAAGGCCCCGAACATCGGCACTTCGGCCCGCGCGTCCAGCCGGGTCTGGCGCATGTCGATTCGCACATTGTCGTGGCTGTGGCCTTCATGGTCATGATCATGCTCGTCGTCATGATCATGGTCGTCGTGATCGTCATGGCCGTCGTCATGCCCATGATGATGTTCGGCCAGCGTCAGCGTGCCGGGAATGCCGTAGTTGCTTTCCATCCGCGCGACGGAAACCCCGAAATTCCCCTTCTCGCCGATCCACGACAGGCCGCCGGCCACTTCCCATGTCCGGGAATCGGTGTTGGGCACGCGCCCCTTCGCCTGGGCCTTTTCCGCGACTTCGGCCGCCTCATGCTCTTCGGGGTGATGCTCCGCCTCATGCTCGGCGGCATGCTCGGCCTCCTCGCGCAACGCCTTGGAGAAGATATGCCCGCCCACGCGATAGTCGCCGGTCTTCAGGAAGCTGCCGTCGGCATGCGCCACCAGCCCGGACCTTCCCAGCGGCACATCGACGGAGCCGGCCACCCCGCGCTCCTTGGCGGCGGTGGCGAAATTGGCGGTCGCGTCGATATGGGCGAACTCCTCGGGGATTTCCCGGGCGATGCGCCGGTCGGTCACGTTCACCACGCCACCGATGGCGCTGGAGCCGAACAGCAGCGAGGCCGGGCCGCGCACGACCTCAACCCGGTCGGCGGTCAGCGGGTTGATCGCCACCGCATGGTCGGCCGAGACGTTGGAAACGTCGAAGCTGCCGATGCCGTCGGTCAGCACGCGCACCCGCTCGGAATCGAGGCCACGCAGGATCGGCCGCGACGCATTGGGGCCGAAGAAGCTGGAACTCACGCCCGGCTGGCGCGCCAGCGTCTCGCCGATGCTCGGCCGCGTGTCGCGCAACAGCGCCTCGCCGTCCAGCACGGCGACGGCCGTCGGCAGGGTGAAGCGCTCGCGCGCGAACGGCGCGGTCACCACGATGTCGGTGCCCAGATTGCCGTGCAGATCGTCCCGCGCGGGCGGCGCATCCTCGGCCTGCGCCGCGATCGGCGAAAAGGAGGCGGCCAGCAGCAGAAGGAAACGGGCAGACGACATATTCAGCTACTCCATCCGGCCTGCGACCGGCCGGCTTCAATTGATCGAGCGCCCGGAATTAGATGTTACAACATATCTATGCAAGCCCGGAAATGGCGGCCCGTCGCCAAAGCCACGGGCCGCCACAGTCGCCGTCTCAATTGTTGAAGCAAGCGACCGCTCCGCCGCCGGCACCGGACCCGAGTGGGTAGAAGGCCGGGGCCGCCACCGGCGGCGGAGCGTGTCATGGGCTCACCGGCGGTCGGACGCCGGCGGCGGGGGTTTCATCCCCGCGCAATCGTGACGCCTGCGGCCTCAGCCGTGGGCGCGCGCCCGATAGGTTTCGCGCATCTGGTCCAGCGGCACCAGTTGCCCGCGCGATTCGATGTGCCAGAAGGTCCAGCCGTTGCAGGAGGGAAGCCCCTGCACCGCCGCGCCCAGTTGATGGATGGAGCCGGCCCGGCCCACCTGCTGCCCGCCTTCCAGCGCCAGGCTGCCGTCGGCCCGCACCCGTGCCTTGTGGCGGCGCTGCCGGTCGGTCAGCATGGCGCCGGGGTTCAGCAGGCCGGTCTCGATCAGCTGCCCGAAGGCGACGCGCGGCGCGGCGCGGCTCTCGCCGGTGATCGCCCGGTCCTCGGGCGCCAGCGGCTTGACGGCGGCGATCCGCGCCTCGGCCACCCGGGCGTATTTCTCCTCGCGTTCGATGCCGATCCAGCGGCGGCCGAGCCTTTTCGCAACTGCCCCGGTCGTGCCCGAGCCAAAGAAGGGGTCCAGCACCAGATCGCCTTCATGGCTGGTCGCCAGCAGGATGCGGTGCAGCAGCGCTTCGGGCTTCTGCGTCGGGTGCGCCTTCACCCCGTCCACCTTCACCCGTTCCGAGCCGGAGCAGATCGGCAGCACCCAGTCCGAGCGCATCTGCAGATCCTCGTTCAGCGCCTTCATCGCCTTGTAGTTGAACGTCGGCCGCGCCTGCGGGCTCTTGGAGGCCCAGATCAGCGTCTCATGGGCGTTGGTGAAGCGCGTGCCCTTGAAATTCGGCATCGGGTTCGACTTGCGCCAGACGATGTCGTTCAGCACCCAGAAGCCGAGGTCCTGCAGGATCGTGCCGACGCGGAAGATATTGTGGTAGGTGCCGATCACCCAGAGGCCGCCATCCGGCTTCATCAGCCGCCGCGCCTCGGTCAGCCAGTCGCGGGTGAAACGGTCATAGTCGCCGAAGCTGCCGAAGCGGTCCCAACTGTCGGTCACCGCGTCCACATGGCTGCCGTCCGGGCGGGTCAGGTCACCGCCCAGTTGCAGATTGTAGGGCGGATCGGCGAAGATCAGGTCGACGCTCTCGTCCGGCAGCTTCGCCATTTCCGCGATGCTGTCGCCTCGCAAAAGTCTGTCGGCCATCAAGTCCCGAGCCACGCAAAATCCCCTGTCTCTTCGATGCCCTTAGGCTGGACTCTCAGGGATTCTCTCGTCAAGTCATGGCTTTATTGCAGAGTCCTTACAAAGCGACTCGGGCGTTCACGCCCTGTTCCAGCGGCACTAGATGCTGAGTCCACGGAATCCCGCCAGCCACCAGATGTCGCGGCTGTTGCCCAAAAGACTCAGCCCGGAATCTTCGGAAAATAATTTTTGACCGGCGCGAAGGAGCGTCGGTGGTGTGGCGTCGGCCCAAGCCGCTGCAAGGCCTCCAGATGCGCTGCCGAACCATAGCCCTTGTTGCTGGCCCAGCCATATCCCGGGAAGGCCCGGTCCAGCGCTCGCATCTGCCGGTCGCGCGCCACTTTCGCGGCGATCGCAGCGGCGGCGATACAGGCGACCGTCGCATCGCCCTTGACGATGGCGCGGGCCGGAAAAGCGAGTCCCGGCAAGAGGTTGCCATCCACCAGCACCATAGACGGCGCCCCCAGTTCCGCGGCCAGCGCCGCGACCGCGCGCGCCATCGCCAGATGGCTGGCGCGCAGGATGTTCAGCTCGTCGATTTCAGCCACCGAAGCCTCGGCGACGGCCACATGGCGAAGCCCCGCCGCGATCGCTTCGCGGCGCTTTTCCGGCACCTTTTTCGAATCACCCAGCCCGGCCGGCACCGAATCGGAAAACAGGCAGGCGGCAGCCGCCACAACCGGCCCGGCCAGCGGCCCGCGCCCCACTTCGTCGACGCCGAAAACGAGGCCGGAAAAATCCGCCTCGATGCCCCATTGCAGCCCGCTCACAGCAGGGCGAAATTATGCCCCAGCGGGCCATGCCCCCGGCCCAGCCCCGGCGCCGCCGCCAGCGCCGCCTGCAGATAGGCCCGCCCGCGTTCCACCGCCACCGCCAGCGGCAGGCCGGCACCAAGCCCGGTGGCGATGGCGCTCGCCAGCGTGCAGCCGGTGCCATGGGTGTGCGGGGTGGACATGCGCGGCGCCTCGAAGCGCTGCTCCCCGCGCCGGGTCACCAGCCAGTCGACGACGATCCCGCCCGTCAGATGCCCGCCCTTCGCCAGCACGGCGGCCGGGCTCTGGGCGGCCAGTTCCTGCGCCGCCAGCAGCATGTCGGCCTCGTCGGCCACCTGCGTGTCCGTCAGCACCGAAAGCTCGGGCACATTGGGGGTGATCAGCGTGGCGCGCGGCAGCAGCAGCCGCATCAGCGCTTCCACCGCCTCGTCGGCCAGCAACTGCCCACCACCCTTCGCCACCATCACCGGGTCCAGCACGATGGGGCCTTGAAACCCCTCCAACGCCTGCGCGACGGCCTCGACGATGGCACCGTCGCCCAGCATGCCGATCTTCACCGCGTCGGCGCCGATATCCTCCAGCACGGCGCGGATCTGCCCGGATACGATCTCCGGCGGCACCGCATGCACGGCCGAGACCCCCAGCGTGTTCTGCACGGTAATCGCCGTCACCGCCGTCATCGCATAGCCGCCGAGCATGGTGACGGTCTTGATATCGGCCTGAATGCCAGCGCCGCCGCCCGAATCCGAACCGGCGACAATCAGCACCCGCGGCAGGGAATCGGCCGCCATCAGGCGGCCTTCGCCACGGCGTCGCACACCGAATCGACGCTGTTCGCCACCAGCGCCTGGTCCCGCCCTTCGGCCATCACCCGGATCAGCGGCTCCGTGCCCGACTTGCGCACCAGCAGCCGGCCCTTGCCCTGGAGCGCCTTCTCGGCGTCGGCGATGGCCTGCTTCACCCCCGCCGTTTCCAGCACCTTCGGCTCGGCGCGGACATTCTTCAGCAACTGCGGCCAGGCTTCGAAGCGGTTCAGCACCTCGCTCGCCGGCCGGCCGTCAGCCACCAGCACCGCCAGCACCTGCAAGGCCGCCAGCAGCCCGTCGCCGGTCGTCGCATGGTCGGAGAGGATGATATGCCCCGACTGCTCGCCGCCGACATTGCAGCCCAGCCGGCGCATCGCCTCCAGCACATGCCGGTCGCCGACGCTGGTGCGGACCATGCCGATCCCCAGTGCCTCCAGATATTTCTCCAGCCCCATGTTGGACATGACGGTGGTCACCAGCGAGCCGCCCTTCAGCGTGCCGGCCTGCCCCTGCGAAAAGGCGATCAGCGCCATGATCTGGTCGCCGTCCACCACCCGCCCCTTTTCGTCGACGATGATCAGCCGGTCGGCGTCGCCGTCCAGCGCCAGCCCGATATGGGCGCCGGCCTCCAGCACCTTCGCCGCCAGCGCCTCCGGGTGGGTCGAGCCGACCTTGTCGTTGATGTTGGTGCCGTTGGGGGCGACTCCGATGCTCGTCAGTTCCGCGCCAAGCTCCCACAGCACTTCGGGCGCCACGCGATAGGCCGCGCCATGGGCGCAATCCAGCGCCACCTTCAGCCCGTCCAGCCGCAGCCCCTCGGGAAAGCTCGACTTCACCGCATGGATATAGCGCCCGCTCGCATCCTCGATGCGCCGCGCCCGGCCGATGGCGGCGCCTTCGGCCAGCGGCACGCCGCCCTCCACCAGCCCCTCGATCACCTCTTCCTGCGCGTCGGAAAGCTTGTAGCCGTCCGGCCCGAACAGCTTGATTCCATTGTCGTGGAAGGGGTTGTGGCTGGCCGACAGCATCACGCCGAGGTCGGCGCGCAGCTCGCGCGTCAGCAGCGCCACCGCCGGAGTCGGCATCGGCCCCACCTGCACCACATCCATGCCGACGCTGGTGAAGCCCGCCGTCAGCGCCTGCTCCAGCATGTAGCCGGAAAGCCGCGTGTCCTTGCCGATCAGCACCCGGTGCTTGCGGTTGCCGCGCAGCGCCAGATGCCCGGCCGCCTGCCCCACCTTCATGGCCAGTTCCGGGGTCATCTTCGGGCCGTTGGCCGGGCCGCGAATGCCATCGGTTCCGAAATAACGCTTTGCCATCGCCGCCTCGCTTCCTACTTGGAGCCCGGCAATAAGCGCTCGCACAGGATGGAGGCAAGAATGGAACGGCGAAAGCTGGGCACGCTGGAAGTTTCGGCAATTGGTCTGGGCTGCATGGGAATGGCCGGGGTATCGGGCATGAAGGCGATGTATGGCCCGGTCGACCGGGCGGAGGCGATCGCCACCATCCACCGCGCCCTCGACCTCGGAATCGACTTCCTCGACACGGCGGAAATCTACGGCCCCTACGCGAACGAGGAGCTGGTGGGCGAAGCGCTGGAAGGCCGGCGCGACCGGGCGACCATCGCCACGAAGTTCGGCTTCGAGATCGTCGACGGCCGCTCGGTCGGCACCGACAGCCGGCCGGACAATATCCGCGCCGTCTGCGAAGCCTCGCTGAAGCGGCTGAAAACCGACCGGATCGACCTTTTCTACCAGCACCGCGTCGACCCGAACGTGCCGATCGAGGATGTCGTCGGCACGCTCGCCGAGCTGAAGCGCGAAGGCAAGATCCGCGCCATCGGCCTTTCCGAAACCGGCCCGGAAACGCTCCGCCGCGCGCACGCCACCCATCCCATCGACGCGCTGCAAAGCGAATGGTCGCTGTGGGAACGCACCGTCGAGGAGGACATCATCCCCGTGGTGCGCGAACTCGGGATCGGCTTCGTGCCCTATTCCCCGCTCGGCCGCGGCTTCCTGACCGGCCAGGTGAAGCGCGCCGAAGAGCTGCCCGACAGCGACTATCGCAAGACCGATCCGCGCTATGCCGGCGCCAATTTTGACGCCAATCTGAAGGCGGTGGAAGCGGTGAAGGCCGTCGCCGACCGGCATGGCGCCACTCCGGCGCAGGTGGCGCTCGCCTGGCTGCTGGCGCAGGGGCCGGACGTGGTGCCGATCCCCGGCTCCAAGCGCCGCGTGACGCTGGAGGACAACGCCGGCGCGCCAAAGCTGAAGCTGACCGCCGACGATCTCGCCGCGCTCGACAAGGCCGCCCCCATCGGCGCCACCTCGGGCGAGCGCTACGGCAGCGCTTCCATGCGCCGCATGGTCCGGCTCTGAAACGCCCCTGCCCGCGCCGCCACGGCGCGGGCAGGCAAGACCGAATCTGCCAAATTCTGCGATCTATTCGCAACTAAGTTGCAAGGTTGACGCGCCTTGCGCCGCGCGCGAAAGGCGCGGCCGAAAGGATTCTCCATGTCGTTCGACAAGTCGAAGCTGCCCAGCCGCCATGTCTCCGTCGGCCCCTCGAAGGCGCCGCACCGCAGCTATTATTACGCCATGGGCCTCAGCGAAGAGGATATCGCCAAGCCCTTCGTCGCCGTCGCCTCGGCCGGAAACGACTCGGCGCCCTGCAACACCACGCTCGACGAGCAGGCGGATTTCGCCCGCGAAGGGGTGATCGAGGCCGGCGGCATGCCGCGCCGCTTCAACACCATCACCGTGACGGACGGCATCGCCATGGGCCATCAGGGGATGAAATCCTCGCTCGTCAGCCGCGAGGTGATCGCCGACTCGGTCGAGCTTTCGGTGCGCGGCCATTGCTACGACGCGATCGTCGGCTTCGCCGGCTGCGACAAGTCGCTGCCCGGCATGATGATGGCCATGCTGCGCCTCAACGTGCCCTCCATCTTCGTCTATGGCGGCTCGATCCTGCCGGGCCGCTTCCACGGCAAGGACGTGACCGTCGTCGATGTGTTCGAGGCCGTGGGCCAGCACGCCGCCGGCACCTGCCCGCTCTCCGAGCTGATCGCGCTGGAAAAGGTCGCCTGCCCCGGCCACGGCGCCTGCGGCGGGCAATATACCGCCAACACCATGGCCGGAGTCGCCGAGGCCATCGGCCTGTCGCTGCCCAACAGCAACATGGCCCCCGCCCCCTACGGCAGCCGCGAGGAAGTCGCCCGCGACGCCGGCCGCGCGGTGATGGCCCTCCTCGAAAAGAACATCCGCCCGCGCGACATCTGCACCCGGAAGGCGTTCGAGAACGCCGCCCGCGTCGTCGCCGCCACCGGCGGCTCCACCAACGCCGCGCTGCACCTGCCGGCGATGGCCAACGAAGTCGGGATAGACTTCACCCTCTTCGACGTCGCCGAGATCTTCAGGACCACGCCCTACATCGCCGACCTGAAGCCCGCCGGCCGTTACGTCGCCAAGGACATGTACGAGGCCGGCGGCATCTACATGGCGATGAAGACGCTGCTGGAAGGCGGCTTCCTGCACGGCGACTGCCTGACCGTCACCGGCCGGACCATCGCCGAGAACCTCGAAGCCGTCCGCTGGAACGCGGATCAGGACGTCATCCGCCCCGTCTCCAACCCGCTAACCCCCACCGGCGGAGTCATCGGCCTGAAAGGCAGCCTCGCCCCGGATGGCGCCATCGTGAAGGTCGCCGGCCTGCACAAGCTCGTCTTCGAAGGCCCGGCGCGCGTCTTCGACTGCGAGGAAGAGGCGTTCGACGCGGTCGAGAAGCGGCAGTATGAAAAGGGCGAAGTGCTCGTCATCCGCTACGAAGGCCCCAAGGGCGGCCCCGGCATGCGCGAGATGCTGGCCACCACCGCCGCCCTCTACGGCCAGGGCATGGGCGAGCATGTCGCCCTCATCACCGACGGCCGCTTCTCCGGCGCCACGCGCGGCTTCTGCATCGGCCACGTCGGCCCCGAAGCCGCCGACTGCGGCCCCATCGCCCTCATCGAAAACGGCGACATCATCCGCATAGACGCCAGCGAAGGCACCATCGACCTGAAGGTGGACGAAGCCACCCTAGCCGCCCGCAAGGCCAAATGGCAGCCGCGCACCAACGACTACCAGTCCGGCGCCCTCTACCGCTACAGCCAAACCGTCGGCCCCGCCCACCAGGGCGCCGTAACCCACCCCGGCGCGAAAGCCGAACGGCACGTCTACGCGGATATCTGAGGGATAACGCCAGGGGGCTTTGCCCCCTGGACCCCCAGCAGGAGGGTGACCCTCCTGCACCTCCATAAGTTTGCAGAAGAGCCCCCCGAAAGCCGACGTGCGTGCACAGCCGCCAGTCCCGGGGGGCTCTTCTGCAAACTTCAGGGGGTCAAGGGGCGTCACGCCCCTTGCGGGGTGCAGGGGCAGAGCCCCTGCGTTCTCCTCAGATATCCGCGCAGCCTTGCCGTTCAGTCTTCGCGGGCGATTTCGGCGGCGCGGAGGATGGCGGCTTCCACGCGGGGGTAGGTGCCGCAGCGGCAGATGTTGCGCAGGGTGGCGCGGATCTGGGCGCGGCTGGGGCTGGGGTTGGCTTTCAGCAGGGCGGCGGCGGCCATGATCATGCCGGACTGGCAAAAGCCGCATTGCGGCACCTGCTGCTCCAGCCAGGCGCGCTGGACGGGGTGGGCGCGGTCGTCGGAGAGGCCTTCGATGGTGGTCACGAAAGTGCCTTCGATGGCGCCGATGCTGACGCGGCAACTGGGCTGGGCGTTGCCGTCTATGTGGACGATGCAGGCGCCGCACTCGCCGTCGTCGCAGCCATATTTGCTGCCGGTCAGGTTGGAGGCGTCGCGCAGCGCCCAGAGGAGAGGGGTATCGGGCGCGAGCTCATATTCTACGGGGTTGCCGTTCACGGTGAAGCGGGTCATGCGGGCTCGATACAAGAGGGCGACTGAGGAGGGAAGCGAAGCGTCATGGCCTATACCACCATCGACTACAGCGTCAGCGACCATGTGGCGCATGTGCGGCTCAACCGGCCGCAGGCGCTGAACACGATGAACAAGGAGTTCTGGGACGAGATCCCGGCGGTTTTCGCCGGGATCGACTCCGACCCTTCGGTCCGGGCGGTGGTGGTGTCCTCCACCGGCAAGCATTTCACCGCCGGGCTGGACCTCAACTGGGCGGGTTCGTCATTGCAGAATCGCTCGGAGGACGCCGGCCGCGCGCGGGAGCAGTTCCGCCGGCATGTGCTGCATCTGCAGGAGACGTTCAACGCGGTGGACCGCTGCCGGGTGCCGGTGATCGCCGCCGTGCAGGGCGGCTGCATCGGCGGCGGCGTCGATTTCGTGACGGCGTGCGACATCCGCGTGGGCTCGGCGGACTGCTTCTTCACCATCCAGGAAATCAACATCGCCATCGTCGCCGATGTCGGCACATTGCAGCGAATCCCGCACCTTCTGCCGCAGGGGCTGATCCGCGAGCTGGCCTACACCGGCCGCCGCTGGGGCGCGGAGGAGGCGAAGGCGCAGGGATTCCTGAACCGCGTCTTCGAAGGCCATGACGAGACGGTGGAGGGCGCGCTGGAGCTGGCGCGCGAGATCGCCGCGAAAAGCCCGCTGGCGATCGCCGGGGTGAAGCAGGTGCTGAACGCCGGGCGGGACATGAGCATCGCGCAGGGGCTGGAATATGTCGCCACCTGGAACGCGGCGATGCTGCAGGGCGAGGACATGCAGCGCGCGGTGATGGCGCAACTGCAGAAAAGCAAAGCCGAATTCGCCGATCTTGGCGCCTGAGGCCGCTATCTCTTCTGCCTTTAGGGCCAGCGCAAGCTTGTCGTGGCGGCATGTGTTGAGTAGAGCCGCCAGTATCAATAGGAATCCTGGGACAAGGAAAAGGGGAATGACAAAGGGTTGGGCCGCAGGCCTGAAGGGCCTCGCCATTGCCGCGACGCTGGCTTTCGCCGGCACATCGATGGCGCAGGAAGCCGCGCCTGCCGCCGTGGCGCCGGCCGTTGCCGCTGCGCCGGCGGCGGTTGTCGCGCCCGTAGTCGCGCCCGTAGTCGCTGACGCGGCGGCCACGCATGCGGCGGCCCAGTCCGACGCGCTGGCGGGCTACAGCCGGATGGCCCCCACCCCCGGAATCGGCCAGCCCGTGCCGCGCGGCATCGCCATACAGGAGCAGTTCACCCCGATCGGCCAGGAAGCACAGGTTCTGCTGGAGAATATCCTGAACCCGATCATCGGCGTGATTTCGGTGTTCGTGCTGGGTCTGCTGCTGTGGGTGGTCTTCCGCTACCGCTCGGCGGCGGTGGAAACGCCCAGCACCACCACGCACAATTTCACCATCGAGGTGATCTGGACGCTGGTCCCCGCGCTAATCCTCCTCTTCATCGCCTTCCCCAGCTTCAAGCTGCTCGCCAATCAATACAGCCCGCCCAAGGCCGACGTCACGGTGAAGGTGACCGGCTATCAATGGTATTGGGGCTATGAATATCCCGACTATGGCGGGATCAGCTTCGATTCGGTGCCGCTTTCGAAGGAAGAGGCGGAAAAGGCCGGCGAGCCCTATCTGCTGGAAGTCGACAACCGCCTCGTCGTCCCCGCCGGCAAGACGGTGAAGGTGCTGGTCACCGCCGCCGACGTGCTGCACAGCTTCGCCATCCCCAGCTTCTGGGTGAAGATGGACGCCGTGCCCGGCCGCATCAACGAAACCTGGTTCAAGGTGGACCGCCCCGGCGTCTATTATGGCCAGTGTTCGGAACTGTGCGGCACCAAGCACGGCTTCATGCCGATCGCCATCGAGGTCCTCTCCGAGGAAGACTTCAAGCGCTGGGTGCGGCTGAAGCAGCAGCAGGACGGAATCGAGCCGACCGGCCCGGGAATCGCCGCCGAGCAGGTGGCCCTGACTCCGGCGGCCGTCGCCGGCGCCGTCCGCGCCGCGGTCGCCCCCGCCCCTGCAATCACGACCGAAGCGCCCGCCGCCGCCCCCGCGGCCGAGCCGGCGGCCTGAGAAGGACCATCCAGATGGCCACGACCGCAGATTCCCATTCGCTGCATGCGCATGACGACCATGCTCATGCCGATCATGACCACAAGCCGGGCTTCTTCGCCCGCTGGTTCCTCAGCACCAACCACAAGGACATCGGCACCCTTTACCTGATCTTCGCCATCTTCGCCGGCATCATCGGCGGGGCGCTTTCCGGCTTCATGCGCTGGGAACTGGCGAATCCGGGGATGCAGATCCTGCCCTGGTTCACGGGCGGCAATATCGACGCCGCCTACCATCTGTGGAACGTGTTCATCACCGGCCACGGCATGATCATGGTGTTCTTCATGGTGATGCCGGCCTTGATCGGCGGCTTCGGCAACTGGTTCGTGCCGCTGATGATCGGCGCGCCGGACATGGCCTTCCCCCGCCTCAACAACGTCTCCTACTGGCTGACGACGACGGCCTTCGTGCTGCTCTGCGTCTCCATGTTCGTCCCCGGCCCGGCCGGGTTCGACGGGGCCGGCACTGGCTGGACGGTCTATCCGCCGCTCTCCACCTCGGGCCACCCCGGGCCGGCGGTCGATCTCGCCATCTTCGCGCTGCACCTCGCCGGCGCCAGCTCGATCCTGGGCGCCATCAACTTCATCACCACCATCTTCAACATGCGCGCACCGGGCATGACGCTGCACAAAATGCCGCTCTTCGTCTGGTCGGTGCTGGTCACCGCCTTCCTGCTGCTGCTGTCGCTGCCCGTGCTGGCCGGCGCCATCACCATGCTGCTGACGGACCGCAACTTCGGCACCACCTTCTTCGACCCCGCCGGCGGCGGCGACCCGATCCTCTACCAGCATCTCTTCTGGTTCTTCGGCCACCCCGAAGTCTATATCATGATCCTGCCGGCCTTCGGCATCGTCTCCCACGTGCTCGCCACCTTCAGCCGCAAGCCGGTGTTCGGCTATCTCGGCATGGCCTACGCCATGGTGGCGATCGGCTTCGTCGGCTTCGTCGTCTGGGCGCACCACATGTTCACGGTCGGCCTGTCGGTGAACACCAAGATGTATTTCACCGCCGCGACGATGATCATCGCCGTGCCCACCGGCATCAAGATCTTCTCGTGGATCGCCACCATGTGGGGCGGCAAGCTCACCTTCCAGACGCCGATGCTCTGGGCGCTGGGCTTCATCTTCATGTTCACGGTCGGCGGCGTCACCGGCGTCGTCCTCTCGAACGGCGGCGTCGACACCTACATGCACGACACTTACTATGTCGTCGCCCACTTCCACTATGTGCTGTCGCTCGGCGCCGTGTTCGGCCTGTTCGCCGGCTTCTACTACTGGTTCGGCAAGATGTGGGGCCGGGACTATAACGAGTTCCTGGGCAAGCTGCATTTCTGGATATTCTTCATCGGCGTGAACGTGCTGTTCTTCCCGATGCACTTCCTGGGGCAGGACGGCATGCCGCGCCGCATCCCGGACTATCCGGAAGCCTATCACTACTGGAACCACATCGCCTCCATCGGCTATGCGATCATGCTCGTCGGCATGGTGGTGTTCTTCATCAACGTCTTCTGGTCGCTGTTCGCCGGCCGCAAGACGGCCGACAACCCCTGGGGCGAAGGCGCCACCACGCTTGAGTGGACGCTTTCCTCGCCGCCGCCGTTCCACCAGTTCGAGACCATTCCCGACCTGCGGAACATGAAGGGCCATCATTGAGGGCGGGAATGGCAAGCAATCCCCACCTCACGCAACCGGGAAGGGCGCCGGGCGGCGCCCTTCCGGCCGCCCTTTCCACGGCTGACTGGCGGGACTATTGGTCCCTGCTGAAGCCCCGGGTGATGACGCTGGTGGTCTTCACCGGCGCCTGCGGCCTGTTCGCCGCGCCCGGCCATATCCACCCCTTCCTCGCCTTCGTGGCGATCCTCTGCATCGCCACCGGCGCCGGCGCGGCCGCCGCCTTCAACCAATGGTGGGAGGCGGACATCGACGCGGTGATGAAGCGCACCGCCAGCCGCCCGCTCCCCTCCGGCCGGCTGGAGCCCGACCAGGCGCTCGCCTTCGCCATCATCCTTTCGGTCGCCTCGGTCGTCACGCTGGGCTTCGCGACCAACTGGGTCGCGGCCGCGTGGCTCGCCTTTTCCATCTTCTTCTACGCGGTCGTCTACACCATCTGGCTGAAGCCGCGCACGCCGCAGAACATCGTCATCGGCGGCGCCGCCGGCGCCTTCCCGCCGATCATCGGCTGGGCCGCCGTCACCGGCGACGTGACGGCGCTGCCGCTGCTGCTCTTCGCCATCGTCTTCGCCTGGACCCCGCCGCATTTCTGGGCGCTCGCCCTCTTCGTGCGCAGCGACTATGCGAATGCCGGAATCCCGATGCTGCCCGTCACCCATGGCGTGCGCGAAACCCGGCGGCAGATCCTCGCCTACAGCCTGGTTCTCGCCGCCGTCGCGGTGGCGCCCTGGGCGCTCGGCCTGCTGGGCGCGGTCTACGGCCTCTCGGCCACGCTGCTCAGCCTCGTCTTCGTGGCGCTCGCCGCCCGCGTCGCCGCCAGCACCACCGAGGAGCCGGCGGAAATGCAGGCGGAAAAGCGGCTCTTCAAATATTCGCTGCTTTACCTCGCGGCCATCTTCGCCGCCCTCGTCGTCGACAGGAGCGTCGCATGAACTGGTCGCCCGATGAAGAGCAGGCCTATGTCGCCCGCCGCCGCAAGCGCAATCTGGTGATCGGCCTCGTGCTCGGCGCCTTCGCCTGCCTGTTCTACGGAATCACCATTTCCAGGATGGCCGGATGAGCGCCGCGACCGACAGCCGCCATCGGAAGGTCGGCCTGATGGCCGGCGGGATCGCGCTGGCCATGGTCGGCCTCGCCTATGCCTCGGTGCCGCTTTATCAGATCTTCTGCCAGGTCACCGGCTTCGGCGGCACCACGCAGAAGGTGGACGCCGGCAGCCTCCCGTCCGACGAACAGGTCCGCGCGCTCGCCGGCAAGACGGTGAAGGTCCGCTTCGACGGCAATGTCCGCGGCGGACTCCCCTGGCGGTTCGCGCCGGCGCAAGGGCCGATGGAAGTGAAGATCGGCCAGCAGAACATCGCCTATTACAAGGCCAGTTCGTCGGCCGGCACGCCCACCACCGGCACCGCCACCTTCAACGTGACGCCGGCCGCCGCCGGGCAATATTTCGCCAAGATCCAGTGCTTCTGCTTCAACGAGCAGACGCTCGGCCCCGGCCAGTCGGCGGAAATGCCGGTGGTCTTCTACGTCGACCCGGCGATCCTCGACGACCCGGACGCGAAGGACATCAGCGAGATCACGCTCTCCTACAGCTTCTATCCTCTGGACCAGCCGACGAAGGCGCCGGGCCTCTACGCCACGGGCAAGGCCGACATCGCCGCCGTGCAGGCTGGAACGAAAGACCAGGTTGCACGCCGCTTGCCCTCCCCTGCCCGCGCAGGCTAGGGCTCCACAAAACAAAGGTTCAGGTGAGAGACATGGCTTCCGGCAAGACGCACGATTTCCACATCCTACCGCCCAGCCCCTGGCCGATGACGGGGGCGATTTCCGCCATGGTCATGCTCGGCGGCGCGGTTTTCTGGTGGCACGACGCCAGCTGGGGCAAATGGGTGTCGGCGCTCGGCCTCATCGGCGTGCTGGCCACCTTCTTCTTCTGGTTCTCCGACATCCGCGACGAAGCCAACGCCGGCGACCATACGCCGGTGGTGCAACTTCACCACCGCTATGGGATGATCCTGTTCATCGCGTCGGAAGTGATGTTCTTCGTCGCCTGGTTCTGGGCCTTCTTCGCGGCCGCGCTCTTCCCCTCCACGGCGGAAGCGGTCGGCGGCGTCTGGCCGCCCAAGGGGATCGAGCCGCTGGACCCCTTCGTCTATCCGCTCCTCAACACGCTGATCCTGCTGCTGTCCGGCACCACCGTCACCTGGGCGCACCATTCGCTGATCCACGGAGACCGCAAGGGCTTCAAGCAGGGCCTGTGGCTGACGGTCGGCCTCGGCATCCTCTTCTCGATCCTGCAGGCCTATGAATACAGCCACGCCACCTTCGGCATGTCCGGCAACATCTACGGCGCCACCTTCTACATGGCGACCGGCTTCCACGGCTTCCACGTGATCGTCGGCACCATCTTCCTCGCCGTCTGCCTGTGGCGCGCCTATCTGGGCGACTTCACGCCCAAGCAGCATTTCGGCTTCGAGGCGGCCGCCTGGTACTGGCACTTCGTGGACGTGGTGTGGCTGTTCCTCTTCCTCACCATCTACATCTGGGGCTCCAATTTCGGGGCGGCCGTGGTTGCCCACTGAGCCGCGCCCCAGGCAGGAAAGCAAGGCCCCGGCGGGAAACCGCCGGGGCTTTGCTGTATAGCGATGCGCCCGCATCGCGCTTTTCCCTGGGTGCCGACCCTGATGGTGCTGGTCGCCGTTCCGATCCTGATCGGCTTCGGCCTGTGGCAGTTGCAGCGGATGCACTGGAAGGAAGGGCTGCTGGCCGACATGCGCGCCGCCAGCGCCCAGCCGCTGCTGCCGATCGACGGCGCCATTCCGGCGCAGATCCTGTTCCGGCAGGTGGAAATCCTGCTCGACTGCCCGCAGCAGCAGCCGGTCGCCGACGCGGCGCGCAACGCCGCCGGCGCCAGCGGCTGGTCCACCCGCCTCCTCTGCCGCGCCCCCGCCGGCGAAAGCGTGCAACTCGTCCTCGGCTGGTCGGACCGCCCCGACGGCTGGGCGAAGCTCGGCGCAAACGCCCCTCCCCCCGGCCCGCGCCGCGTGCTGGGAACGCTCGCCCCGGCCGAAAAGGCCGATTATCGCCTCTACGCCCGGGAAAGCCCGGCGCCGCTCGTCCCCGTCGCGCCGCCGACGCCCGATTCGCTTCCCAACAACCACTTCGGCTACGCCATCCAGTGGTTCAGCTTCGCCGCCATCCTCGCCGTCGTCTACGGCCTCTGGCTGCGCCGCTGGCTTGCGCAACGCGACGCGGAAGCCTAACCCGCCTCGGCCATGCACTATCAGAGCACGAGGGGGCAGGCCCCCGATCTCGACTTCCGCGGCGCAACGCTCGCCGGCCTCGCAACCGATGGCGGCCTTTACCTGCCCGCCGAATGGCCGCGCCTTTCGCCCCAGACGATCGAGACGCTGGCCACTGCCAGCTACGCCGAAACCGCGTTCACGGTGATGCGCCCCTTCGTCGAAGGCGCGCTGAGCGACGCGGAGCTGAAAACGCTCATCGCCCAGGCCTATGGCGATTTCGGCCACGCTGCCGTCACCCCGCTGGTCGAGCTGGATCACCGCCACTGGCTGCTGGAACTGTTCCACGGCCCGACGCTCGCCTTCAAGGATGTGGCGCTGCAACTGCTGGGTGGCCTGTTCGGGCATTTCCTGGCGGACGGCGAACGCATCACCATCGTCGGCGCCACCAGCGGCGACACCGGCTCCGCCGCGATCGAGGCGGTGGCCGGCCGGCCGGGCATCACCATCTTCATGCTGCACCCGCAGGGCCGCGTCTCGGAAGTGCAGCGGCGGCAGATGACCACGGTCAACGCTCCCAATGTCCACAACATAGCCGTGGACGGCAGCTTCGACGATTGCCAGGCATTGGTAAAGAGCCTCTTCAACGACCAGCCGTTCCGCGCCGAAATGCAGCTGTCGGCCGTCAACAGCATCAACTGGGCGCGGCTGCTGGCGCAGATCGTCTATTATGTCCACGCCGCGTCGCGTCTCGGCGCGCCGCACCGGCAAGTCTCCTTCTCGGTGCCCACCGGCAATTTCGGCGACGTCTTCGCCGGCTATTGCGCGGCGCGGATGGGGCTTCCCATCGGCCGGCTGCTGGTCGCCACCAATGTGAACGACATCCTCGCCCGCGCGCTCAACGCCGGTGACTATTCCGTCGGCCAGGTCGCCCCCACCGCCACCCCGTCGATGGACATCCAGGTCAGCTCCAACTTCGAGCGCCTGCTGTTCGACCTGCACGGCCGCGACGGCGCCGCGCTCGCCGCCACCATGGCCAGCTTCGAGGCGACCGGCCGCATGGCGCTCTCGGAGGCGCAGCGAGCCGAGGCCGGAAAGCTGTTCCTCGCCGAGCGCGTCGACGAGACCGGAATGATGCAGGCGCTCGCCTGGGCCAACAGCGAATGCGGCCAGTTGCTCGACCCGCACACCGGAGTCGGCCTCGCCGCCGCCCGCGCCCGCGCGGACGAGCTGCCCGGCCCCATCGTCACGCTGGCGACCGCGCACCCGGCCAAATTCCCCGAAGCCGTGGAGCGCGCCACCGGCGTCCACCCCAGCCTGCCGCGGCGCGTGCAGCATCTGTTCGACCGCGAGGAGCGGTTCGAACGGCTTCCCGCCGACGCCGAGGCGCTGAAGGCGCATATCCGAAAGCACGCATGACCCATCGCCTCACCCGCCTCGACAACGGCCTCACCATCGTCTCGCTGGCGATGCCGGGCCTGGAAACGGCGGCGCTCTCCGTCAACGCCGATGTCGGCGCCCGCAACGAAAGCGCGGCGGAAAACGGCCTTGCCCACCTTTACGAGCATATGGTGTTCAAGGGCACCGGCAGCCGCTCCGCCCGCGCCATCGCCGAGGCGATCGAGGATGTCGGCGGCTCGCTGAACGCCTGGACCTCGCGCGACACCACCTGCTTCCACGCCCGCGTGCTGGCCGGCGACGTGCCGCTGGCGCTGGACCTGCTGGCCGATCTGCTGACCGACGCCAGCTTCACCGACGCCGATCTGGCGCTGGAACGCGAAGTGGTCCTCTCCGAAATCGGCGAGGCGCTGGAAACCCCGGACGACCTCGTCTTCGACCATCTGCAAGCCATCGCCTTCCCCGGCCAGAGCCTTGGCCGCAGCATCCTCGGCACCGGCGAAAGCCTCGCCGCGCTCGACGCCGGCTCGCTGCGCCACTGGCGCGATACGCATTATCGCGGCGAGGGGCTGATCGTCGCTGCTGCCGGCAAGGTCGATCACGACGCGCTGGTCGAGCAGGCGGGCCGGCTGTTCGCGCACACCCCCGCCGGCCGCCCCGGCCCGATCGAGCCCGCGCGCTGGAGCGGCGGCACAAGGGCGGACGCGCAGAAGAACGAGCAGCTGCACGTCGCGCTCGGCTTCCAGGGCTTCGGGCCGGAGGACAAGCGCTTCGACGCCGCCCGCCTCTTCGCCATGGCGCTCGGCGGCGGCATGTCCTCGCGCCTGTTCCAGGAATTGCGGGAGGAGCGCGGCCTCGCCTATTCCGTCAGCGCCTCGCACGCGCTCCACGCCGACACCGGCCTCTTGAGCCTCTACGCCGCCGCCCGCCCGAAGGACGGCGCGCAACTGCTGGACCTCGCCCGCCGGATCGCCAACGACACCGCCGCGACGCTGACGCCCGCCGAACTCAACCGCGCCCGCGCGCAGCTGAAAGCGGCGATCCTGATGGGGCTGGAAAGCTGCTCGGGCCAGGCGGACTGGCTGGGCGGCTCGCTCATCACCTGGGGCCGGGTGGTGCCGGCGCAGGAAGTGATCGAAACGCTGAACGCCGTTTCCCTGGACGAGGTGCGCGCCGCCGGCGCCGCCATGCTGCAGGGCCCGCCGGCGCTGGCGGTGGTCGGCCCGAAGGCCGCCACGCTGGCGGCATGACGGGCGCGCTCGAAACCCTCGTCGCCGAACCCACGGCCGATTTCGCGCTTGTCGATTCCGGCCATGGCCGCAAGCTGGAGCGCTGCGGCCCCTATCGCTTCATCCGCCCGGAACCGCAGGCGATGTGGGCGCCCGCCAGCGCCGGCTGGCCGGCGGACGGCGAATTCGTCGGCGGCTCCGACGAGGAGGGCGGCGGCCGCTGGCGCCTCGAACCGCAGGTGCCCGCCGCCTGGCCGATCGAACAGGCCGGCGTGAAACTGCACGCCCAATGCACCCCCTTCCGCCACCTCGGCTTCTTCCCGGACATGGCGCCGCATTGGGCGCGCCTCGCCGCGCTGCCGGCGGGCAGCAAGGTGCTGAACCTGTTCGGCTACACCGGAGTCGCCTCGCTGGTGGCGGCCAAAGCGGGCTGCGAAGTGGTGCATGTCGACGCCTCGAAAAAGGCCATCGAGCAGGCCCGCGCCAACGCCCAGCTTTCCGGTCTCGCCGACAGGCCGATCCGCTGGATCACCGAGGACGCGCGCAAATTCACCGCCCGCGAAGTCCGCCGGGGCCGCCGCTACGACGCCATCCTGCTCGACCCGCCGAAATTCGGCCGCGGCCCGGAGGGCGAGGTCTGGGATCTGCCCCAGCACCTCCCCGCCCTGCTAGCCGATTGCACGAAGCTGCTCGACGCCGACAGCCGCTTCCTCATCCTCACCACCTATGCCGTCCGGCTTTCGGCGCTGGCGTTGGAAGGCCTGCTGCAACCGCTCGCCGGGCATCTGCCGGGCCGGGTGCAGGCCGGCGAAATGGCGATCCGCGAGGAAGGCCGGGGCCTGCTTCTGCCCACGGCGATCTTCGTTCGCTGGGAACATGGCTCGGTTCATCGCTTAGACGCTTGACCGGAAGCTTCAGCCGCGAAACATTCGCCCGCGCCGCATCCGGCCAAATCCCCCTGAGGAGACGGAAAGACATGAAGGCGTATCTTTTCCTGAGCTTTCTGATCGCGGCCACGCCCGCCGCCGCGCAGATGCGCATCCTCGACAGCACGCCGCATGTGGACGACCCGCTGACCGCGCCCATCCTTTCCGACCCGCTGGGCGACCTGTCGCCCACGCGCGTCAGCCTGCTGCAGGGCAATACGGAAAAGCTGGGCGATGGCAAATATCAGCCGGAAATCGGCCAGGCCGGCAAGGACGTCATCTGGGTGCCGACACCCGACAGCCTGGTGAAGGCGATGCTGACGGTCGCCGAAGTGAAGCCCACCGATTATGTCGTCGATCTCGGCTCGGGCGACGGGCGCATCGCCATCGCCGCCGCCCGCGATTTCGGCGCCCGCGCCACCGGCCTCGAATACAACCCCGACATGGTGGCGCTGGCCCGCCGCAAGGCGATCGAGGCAGGCGTCGCCGGCAAGGCGACTTTCCGCCAGGCCGACATCTTCGAAACCGATTTCTCCGACGCGACAGTCGTCACCATGTATCTGCTGCCAAGCCTCAACCTGAAGCTGCGCGACACGCTGCTGAAGATGAAGCCCGGCACCCGCATCGTCTCCCACGCCTTCACGCTGGGCGACTGGGAGCCGGAGCGCAGCATCACCACCGACGACGCCACCGGCTATTACTGGATCGTGCCGGCGAACGCCGCCGGCCGCTGGGCCTTCGAAGTCGGCAACGAACGCTTCGCCGCCGAAATCGGCCAGCAATATCAGATGCTCAGCGTCGCGCGCGGCGGCTCGCTGAAGGACGGCCGGGTGAAAGGCACGCAGGTGCAGTTGAACCGCGCCAACGGCCAGCCGCTCAACGGCGAAATCCGCGGCGACCAGATGCAGGGCCGCGGCTGGGTCGCGACCCGAATCCGCACCGGCGGCTGAACCGATCTTGCAGGGCCAGTCCACCACGCCCCGGCGGGCGCTCTCGCCGGCGGATGTCGCCGCGCTGATCGTCGGTATCGTCATCGGCGCCGGAATCTTCCGGGTCCCGGCCGATGTCGCCGCCGCCACCGGCAGCGTCGCCGGCTCGCTCCTCCTCTGGCTGGCGGGGGGGCTCGCCGCGCTCACCGGCGCGCTCTGCTACGCCGAGCTGGCCACCCGCTTCCCCTCCATCGGCGGCGAATATCATTTCCTGCGCCTCGCCTGGGGGCCGCGCCTGGGCGCCCTCTTCCTCTGGGCGCGCATCGCCGTGATGCAGACGGGCGCGATCGCCACCGTCGGCTTCGTCGCCGGGGACTATGCCTCGGCCGTCTGGCCCTCCGGCCCCTCGCCCGCCATCTGGGCCGGGGCATCGGTCGCCGCCGTCACGCTCGCCAACATGATCGGGCTGGAGGCCGGCCGCCGCAGCCAGATCCTCTTCGTCGGCGCCGAGCTGCTGGCGCTCGCCGCCATCCTCGCCGCCGCCGTGGCGCTGGGCTTCGGCGGCGAGGCCGGGCAGGTCGCCGGCAGCGGCCAGCCCTCCTCCGGCGCCACGCTGGGTCTGGCCTTCGTCTTCGTGATGCTGGCCTATGGCGGCTGGAACGAGGCCGCCTATGTCTCCGCCGAAGTGCGCGGCGGCCCGCGTTCCATGGTGAAGGCGCTGGTGCTCGGCCTCGGCCTCGTCACCCTGCTCTACATCGCCGTCAACGCCGCCTTCCTGCTGAGCTTCGGCGTCGAAGGCCTCGCCGGCACGCCGGCGCCCGCCACCCGGCTGGCGGAGGCCGCCTTCGGCCCCGGCTTCGCGCTGCTGATCGGCGCCTCGGTCGTCACCGCCGCCCTTTCCACCCTCAACGCCACCGTCATCACCGGCGCCCGCGCCATGTGCGCCGGCGGCGCGCATATCCCCGCCCTGAAACCGCTCGGCCAATGGGACAGCGCCCGCTCCGTCCCCCGCCCCGCCCTCGTGGTGCAGGGCCTCATCGCCCTTGCCCTCACCGCCTATGGCGCCACCGCCCGCGACGGCTTTACGGCCATGGTCGCCTTCGGCGCGCCGGTCTTCTGGCTGTTCCTGGCGCTGACCGCCGCCTCGCTGTTCCGCCTGCGCCGGCGCTTCCCGCAGGCGCAAGGCTTCTCCGTGCCGCTCTACCCGCTGATCCCGCTCATCTTCCTCGCGGTCACGCTGGGCATGCTCTGGTCGTCGCTCGGCTACGCCCAGTTCTTGCTCGGCCAGTCGGAGGCCGGACGGCTGGCGGGGATATTGGGCATCGCCCTGCTGGCGTTGGGGATTCCGCTGGCCTGGAAGGCGCGGTAGCCGGCGCCTCCGGCGGCCAGGGCTTCGCCCTGGACCCAGCAGGGGCGTGACGCCCCTGCACCCCCGGTTCTCGGGGTTTGCGGGAAGGTGCGGCTTGTGTGGATTTCGATAGCCTGCGGCGCAGGCAAGCCCCGCGCCGCAAGCGACCGAAACGGCTACGCGCGCGAACAGGGAGCCAATTTACACCCCTCCCAATAATTCGTCACCCCGGGCTTGACCCGGGGTCCAGCTTCTTCGCGCACAAAACCGAAGATCGCACACCCCTAGCTTCAGAACCAATCTGAGAACAGGGGGTGCAGGGGCGTCACGCCCCTGCTGGAGTGAAGGGGCAAAGCCCCTTCAAAAACGTCGCCTCACGAAACCCCGCCGGCCGCCGGCAGCGCCTTCAGCCGCGCCATCTCGCCCTTGAACTGCCTCAGGTCTCCGCCGCCCAGTTGCGTGCCGCCCATGAATCTGGCCTGTCGCGGATCGACGGCGACGCCATTCTGCCAGACCTCATAATGCAGGTGCGGCCCGGTCGAAAGCCCGGTCGAGCCCACCTGGCCGATGGTCTGCCCCTGGGAGACCTGCTGGCCGTTCTTCACGCCGATGCGGTGCATATGGGCGTAGCGCGTGCGCAGCCCCCGGCCGTGGTCGATTACCACAACATTGCCATAGCCCCCGCCCCAGCCGGCCATCACCACCGTGCCCGAGGCCGAGGCCTGGATCGGCGTCCCCGTGCGGGCGGCGAAATCCACCCCCTTGTGCATGCGGCCATAACCAAGCACCGGATGGAAGCGCATGCCGAAGCCCGAGGAAAGCCGCGCCCCCGACACCGGCGAGCGGATGAGCCCCTTCTTCACCGCCTCGCCATTCTGCCAGAAGAATTCGCCCTTGTTTCCCCAGCGCATCAGCGAGACGTTGGAGCGGCCGTTGATGAGCCCGGCATAGAGCAGCCCGCCCATTTCGGACTCGCCGGTTTCGGCCCGGCGGTTGGCGACGATGATCTCGAACCGGTCGCGCCGGCCGATGTCGCGTTGCAGGTCGATGGCATAGCTCATCTGCCGGCGATATTCGGCGACGATGTGGGCGGGAATGCCGGCCGCCCGCGCCGCGCGGTCGAGCGACGTGCCGACCACCCCGGTCACCCTCAGCGGCGTGTTGTCGATGCGGATGGGGATTCGCTTCAGCTTCAGCTCGCCGTCCGCCCCCCGGCTGAACTCCACCTTGCTGTCGAAGGTGGCGCGGAAGGCCAGATGCTCGAGTGGCCTCGGATCGGCGCGGCTTTCCCGCCGGCCCAGCACCATCTTCAGATCGGTTCCGGGCTTCACGCCGCTGCCGCTGACCACGCCCGAAAGCAGCGAGCGGATCCGGTCGAGATCGGCCTTGCCGAGGCCGGACCGCCGAAGCGCGGCTTCCAGCCCGCCCGATCCCACTTTGGCGGTGAGTTCGATGCGCGGCCGCTCGGGCGTTTCCGAAAGCCGTTTCGCCATGGCGGTCGGCGCGGCGCGGCGCCCGGTTTCGCTGCCGCCCGCAAGCGAGGAGATGGCGCCGATCTGCCGCTCTTCCAGCTCGGCCATGGAGGGCGTGGCGGGCACATGCCCCACCAAAGTCGGCGTGCGGCCGCCGATGGTGACGGCGGCGCCGATCAGCGCCGCCAGCGTCGCCGCGCCGCGCCACCAGCGCCCGGACCCGATGCTGTCGCCCAGATCGACGAGGATTTCGGCTTCGGCGATCCCTGTCGCGGTGCGGTGCAGCGCCGCGCCGGAGCGCGCGAGCATTTCGCGATGCCGGCCCTTGCGGCTGGGCTTGTCCCGCGCCTGCGCCGGCGCTCCGGCAAGCGCCAGATCAGCAAGCGTGGCCAAGACCCGGGCCCTTTCCGGCGGGAAGCGGAATCTCCGTCGCGATGGCGGCCTTCAGCGGCAAGAACGACCCCTCAAATCCCCGGTCCGCGGCCCATGGCGATGGGCCGAAGTAAGTTATTGGCGCGCATACCTGAATCAGCTTCACGCCGGGGTCAACGCCCGCTTTCCCTTGCCCCCCGCCCCCTGCGACGAAATGCCCCCCGAAGACGGCGAACCGAATCCGCTCCCAAGCGCCTTCCCACAGGGCGGCAGGCGCCTGTCATCAAACCATCTCTTGCGCCTCCCCATCGCCCATGCCACTATATATGCCAAGGACCGGGTAGGAGAGGCGTTCATTCGCACCCTTCTTTCGAGCTTTGGGGATTTCGCCAGCGGGCAGTTCGCCACTATGGGGCAGCCTCGCCGCCCATGGCCTTCTTCCCCTCATGGCGCTTCGCCGCTCGCCCATCCTTCCCTGCTTTTTGCCCCGGAACATGGCCCGGCATGAGCCAGTTCGGAGCCCAGCTCACCGCCGTCCTCGGCCCCACCAACACCGGCAAGACGCATCTCGCGGTGGAGCGCATGTGCGCCCATGCCGGCGGCATGATCGGCTTTCCGCTGCGCCTGCTCGCCCGCGAAGTCTATGACCGGGTGGTGGCGCTGAAGGGCGCGCCGCAGGTCGCCCTCGTCACCGGCGAGGAACGGATCGTCCCGCCCGGCGCCCGCTATTTCCTCTGCACGGCGGAAAGCATGGTGACCGACCGCGCCTTCCCCTTCGTCGCCATAGACGAAGGGCAGATGGGTGCCGATCCGGAACGCGGCCATGTCTTCACCAACGCCATGCTGCACCTGCGCGGCACCGCAGAAACCATGATCCTGGGGGCGGAAACGCTGCGCCCGGTCATCCGCCGCCTGCTGCCGGACGCGCAGATCGTCGGCCGCCCGCGCTTCTCCAGCCTCAACTGGGCGGAGCCGAGGAAGCTTTCCCGCCTGCCCGCCCGCTCCGCCATCGTCGCCTTCACCGCCGAGGATGTCTATGCGCTGGCGGAAATGCTGCGCCGGCACAAGGGTGGCGCGGCGGTGGTGATGGGCGGGCTTTCGCCGCGCACCCGCAACGCCCAGGTGGCGCTCTACCAGTCGGGCGAAGTCGATTATCTGGTGGCGACCGACGCCATCGGCATGGGCCTCAACATGGACATCGCCCATGTCGCCTTCGCCTCGCTCTCAAAGTTCGACGGCCGCCGCCACCGCCGCCTGCGCGCCGCCGAAATGGCGCAGATCGCCGGCCGCGCCGGCCGCCACCAGCGCGACGGCAGCTTCGGCACGGTGCAGCTCGGCCGCGCCGACGAAGGCGGCAGCCCCGCCTTCACCGAGGCCGAGATCGCGGCAATCGAGACGCATGACTTCCCGCCGCTGCAGGGTCTCGTCTGGCGCAACGCCCGGCTGGACTTCGCCTCGCTGCACCGGCTGGTGATGAGCCTGGAAGCGACGCCCTCCTCGCCCGACCTCTGGCGCGGCGACGACGCCATAGATTTGCAGGTGCTGAAGATCCTTTCGGGCGAGCCCTGGGTGATGGAGCGGGCGCAGGGCCGCCCCGCCCTCATGCGCCTCTGGGCGGCCTGCGGCCTGCCCGACTACCGCCGCACCGGGGCGCAGGCGCACGCCAACCTCGTCGGCCGCATGTTCCGCCACCTGTCCGAAGGGCGCGGGCATCTGCCGAGCGAATGGATCCGCTCGGAACTGGCCGTTCTCGACAATGTCTCGGGCGACATCGGCGCCCTCTCCGACCGGATCGCCGCGGCCCGCACCTGGACCTATGTCTCCCACCGGGGGGACTGGCTGGAAGACGCCGCCGGCTGGGCCGAGCGCGCGCGGCAGGTGGAGGACAAGCTGTCGGACGCGCTGCACCAGCGGCTGACGCAGCGCTTCGTCGACCGCCGCACCGCCGTGCTGCTGAAGGACCTGAAGCTGCGCGACCCCGACCTGCGCGTCGAAGTGGACCCGGACGGCGCCGTGGTGGTGGACGGCGCCATCATCGGCACGCTGAAGGGCTTCGCCTTCCAGCCCGACCCCTCGGCCCGCGCCGGGGAAAAGAAGCTGCTGCTGGCCGCCGCCGAGCGCCGCCTCACGTCCGAACTGGCGGCGCGGGCGCAGGCCCTCATCGCCTCGGCCGACGGCGACTTCGCGCTGGACTTCCGGGGCGGCATGCCGCCGCGCCTCCTGTGGCAGGGCAATCGCGTCGCGGCGCTGCGCCGCGGCAAGGACGCGCTGAACCCGCGCATCGAGCTGGACCGCAGCCTCGATTCCCTCGAACCGTCGCTGCGCCAGGCGGTGCAGGCCCGTCTTGCCGGCTGGGCCGATGCGGCGAAGAGCCGCCACCTCCTCGCCCTCACCCGGCTGGAGGCGCTGAAGCCCGAACTGTCGCAGGCCGCGCGCGGCCTCGTCGTGCAGCTCACCGAAACCATGGGCTCGCTGCCGCGCGCCAGCGTCGCCTCGCTGATCGCCAGCCTCACCCGCGAAGACCGGCGGGCGCTCGGCCGCGCCGGGGTGCGCCTCGGCGTCTGCCATGTCTACGCCGCCGATGCGCTGCGCCCGGAAGCGACGCGCTGGCGCCTCGCGCTGTGGGGCGTGGCGACCGGGGTCAGCGACATGCCGCCGCCGCCCCGCCCCGGCCTAACATCTCTGAAGCTCGACCCCAACGCCCCGCCCGGCTTCTACGCGGTCGCCGGCTTCTGGGCGCTGGACGGCTTCGCCATCCGTGTCGACATGGCGGACCGCACCGCCCGCCTCCTCCACGCCCAGCGGCTGGCGGAAAAGGCCGGCGCCGCCGCCATCCGCCCGGACCCGAAGCTGATGACCAGCCTTGGCCTTTCGCCGCGCGATTTCGCCCGGCTGATGCAGGCGCTGGGCTTCCGGGGCGCCGCCGATAAAGGCTTCGCCTTTGCGCCCGCCAAATCCGGCCGAAGCCGCCGGCAGGCCGATGTGCCGCCGCGCCGCGACGCCGCCAATGCCTTCGCCGACCTCGGCGCCCTCCTGCGCGGAGACAATTCCGGGGGGAGACGCGCCCTTGACTGAGAGGAGACTGCCGCTTGGTGTATGAACGGGGAATGCGCCTCGACAAATGGCTCTGGTTCTCGCGCCTGTCGGGAAGCCGGAGCGAAGCCCAAAGCCTTTGCGAAAGCCGCCGCCTGCGGCTGGACGGACGGGTGATAGACAGAAGCTGCGCCACCGTCCGCAGAGGCTCCATCCTCTCCTTCCCCAGGGGCGACCATGTGATCGCCGTGCGGGTGGAGGCGATGGCGGAACGCCGCGGCCCTTCCAGCGAAGCCCGCGCCCTCTACACCCCGCTGCTGCCGGCGCCGGCGCCGCAACTCGAAACCCATCCCGGCTGGGGCGCCATGCAGCCGGCCTGATAGCCGGAGTTTAGCCTGCCTCCATAGCGCAAGCATTGACGTTCGGCGGCCGCTCACGCTAGCGCTCGGCGAAACGAGCATAATGATTGGGGTGAACCGATGGCCTATGTGGTGACCGAGCAATGCATCCGCTGCAAATATATGGACTGCGTGGAGGTCTGCCCCGTCGACTGTTTCTACGAGGGTGAGAACATGCTCGTCATCAACCCCAATGAATGCATCGACTGCGGCGTGTGCGAGCCGGAATGCCCGGCCGAAGCCATCGTGCCCGACACCGAGCCGAACCTCGAGAAATGGTCGGAGCTGAACGCCAAGTTCAGCGCCGAATGGCCGAACATCACGGTGAAGGGCGAAACCCCGCCCGACGCCGACGAGTGGAAAGACAAGCCGAACAAGCTGGAAGAGGAATTCTCCGAAAAGCCCGGCAGCGGCAACTAGGCCGGGAACCCGCAGAAACCCTCGCCCCACTTTCCCGTCCGTCCCCGTCCCCCCGGGCTTGACCCGGGGTCCAGCTTTCACGCTGGCGCTGCGCAGAAAGCAAAACGCCCGCCCGGATGTTCCAGGCGGGCATTTTATTTGCCCCTCACGCCCCCAACCTCAGATAGCCCGACCTCAGATGGAAAGCGCCTTCTTCACGTCGCGCCAGTCCACCAGCTTGTAATTCTGCTGCTTGCCGTCGCTTTCGCAAACGGCGGTGTCCGGGTCGTTCGGGCCTTCGCCGTCGCAGGTGTCGTGCATGGCGATTGCGCCTTCGGGGAAGCCGGCGATCGGCCCGCTCCAGGCGTCCACCCCGTCGGTTTCCGTCACCGGGTCGATGCTGCCGCCCGCCACGCGGAACCGGCCGGCCCAGGCATATTCGCCGCCCTTGATTTCCCAGACGGCGAAGGCGCTGTCGCCCTGGCTGGAAGCGATCAGGAACTGGCGCGCGCCGTCGCGCATGATGGTCAGGCCCTCCACATCGGCGACCAGCCTGCTGCCGTCGACGGGGGCGATCTTCACCGGCGCCGCGGCGGCATCGGCCAGGCTCATGCGCCAGATGCCCACATCCTCCTCGCCGACATAAAGCTCGCCGGTCTCGTCGTTCACCACGCAGCCCTCGGTCTGGCTGCCCAGCTTCCACTTGTGCTTCAGCGCCATGGCCGGCTTGCCGCCGGCGCCCACGCTGATCGCATAGGCCCGCACTTCGCCCGCCTTGTTGTTGGCGATCGCGAAAGTCTCGCCGCCGAACTGGCCCATGCAGAAGCCATAGGGCTCGCCGAATTCCTTCTCGGTCGGCAGGAAGCCCCAGCGCGAGAGCTTCAGCGTCGCCGGATCGATGAGCCAGGTCATCACCCCGAACTTCTCGCGCTCGGACGCCGCCACCAGAGCCGTCGGCTTGCCGCCCACGGCGAAGCTGCGCTGGTCGACATTGTTCACCGGCCCGTCGGGGAAGAATTGCAGCATCCTGCCCGCCATGTCGTGGACATAGAGCCCCTTCGACTTGTCGGTGCCGATCCACAGCGCCCGCGCGGGGTCGGCCGGATCGCGCCACAGCACCGGGTCGTCGGCGTCGACGGTCGGGTTGTCGGGCACCAGCGTCTCGGCGACGGCGGGAACCGAAACGGTGATAACTTCCGCCGGAGCCGCGGCGGTTTCGGTCGCCGGCTCCGCCACTTTCCGCTCGCCGCAGGCGGCCAGCAGCAGCATCGCGGCAGGCGCCCATTTCCAGATTCGCATGCTCAGTCTTTCACTTCCGCCGTGCAGGGCAGCCCGTCCGGGCCGAGCCGACCGGCCGGCATCGGCTGGTCGGGCAGTTGCGCCGGGCCGGAGCAGCGCCGGGCTTGCGGCAGAGCCGAATCCAGTTCCACCAGCCGGTTGCGTCCGTCCGCACCTTTCACCAGATCGAAGCCGTCGTAAAGCACGCCGGTGTTCAGATGCGCGCGCAGCTTCAGCCGGTCGGCCTCCACATCCACGATCTGGAACAGGCTGCTGTCCTCGGCCACCTTGTCCGGCTGGGAAGCGGAACGGTCGTTCAGCCCATACATCTTCGATCCGGCGACCGAGACCATATAAACCGGCCCCTGCACCGCGCCGCCCGTGCGCGCTTTCGCGCCCGCCTCGCGGCCCTGCTCCGCCGTGAGGCGGCTGTAGCAATGGTCATGGCCCTGCAGCACCAGGTCCACCTTGCGCCGCTCGAACAGCGCGGCCCAGGCTTCCTTCAGCTTCGGCGTGTCCTTCGGCCGGGCGCAGGTGAAGATCGGCTGGTGCATCAGCACCACGTTCCACCGCGCCTTGCTGCCGGCCAGGGTCCGGTCCAGCCAGTCGGTCTGCGCCTTCAGCGTGCCCAGATCGAGCGCCGAGGTGCCGTCCAGCACCACGAAGCGCACGCCCTGCCAGTCGAGGAAATAGCTGGTCGCCTCGGCGCCCGCCGCGCCATTCTTCGGCAGCGTGAAGCTGACCGGCCAATGCGGCGCCAGCCTGCGGCTTTCCGCCCCGTTCGGCAGGATCAGGTCGACATATTCATGGTTTCCAGCCGCCACCACCTGCGGGACCGAGGCCAGCGCCCAGCCGCCGGCGGCGAACCATTCGCCCCATTCGTCGTCGTGCGCCAGATCGTCCCGGCTGGCGACCAGATCGCCCGCGTGCAGCATCAGCGCCGGATTGCCGGCCTGCAGCAGCGCCCGCCGCCAGGCCAGCGAGCCGATGTTCAGGATGCTGTTCTGCGTGTCGCCGACATAGAGGAAACGGAACGGCTTCGCTTCGGCGGACGCGGTGCGGAACTGGTGCCACTCGCTCCAGCCGGCCGTGCCCTGCACGCGATAGGCATAGGCGGTATCGGGCTTCAGGCCGATGAAGCGCACGCTGTGGTGGCGGGAGGGGCCATTCTCGCTGGTCGCCGCCACGCTCGTGCCCGACACCTGCACCGCCTTCTGGCCGAAGGTCGGCGACGGCGCCATTTCCGCGAGCTCCGCCTGCGTCCCGGCCACGCCCGTCTCGGTCCGCCAGGTCACGGCCATTTCTCGCGCCGGATCGGCCCCGGGATTCAGCACCACACGGTCCGGCAGCGACTTCGCGCGATAGGGGGCGCCGGCCGCGGCCGGCGCCTTTTCCCCCGTCATGTCGATGACGGCCGGAGCCTGGGCGATCGCCGGCGCCGCCAGAAGCAGCGCCGAGACGAGAAGGGCCGTCCGCATCAGAAGTTGGCCTTCACACCGAACTTCGCCGTCCACTTATACTCTTCATACTGCAGCAGGCGGCGCTGCGACGGCCCCTTCTGATAGGCGACATATTTGGCGTTGTTGAGGTTCACCATGTCCGCGAAGATGGTGAAATTGTCCGTCACCCGCAGCTTCGCCGACAGGTCGACCTGGAAGTGCGGCCGCACATAGCGGTCTTCCTCGGCGGTGGCGCCCAGCTCGTCCAGATAGCCGTCGCGATAGGCGCCGGACACGCGGAACGAGAGGATGCCCTTGTCATAGCCGAGCACCGCGTTGAAATTGTGCTTGGAAGAAGCGGGCAGCGGGATCTTGCGGCCGTCGTCCAGCGTGCCCTTCGCGTCGGTGTAGGTGTAGTTCAGGTTCAGCAGCAGGCCGTCGAACGGCGCCGGCAGCATGGTGAAGGCCTGCGAGTAGCTGGCTTCCACACCCAGAACGCGGGCGCTGTCGCCGTTGATCGGAATGGTGGCCTGGGTGAAGGGGATGCCGGCGAAGCTGCCGTTCTCGAACTGGGCGTCCACGATGAAATCGTTGATCGATTTCCAGAAGAAGCCGGCCTGCACCACGGCCTTGGGGGCGAAATAATATTCGATGGTCGCGTCGCCGTTCCAGGCCCGATAGGGCTTCAGATCCGGGTTGCCGAAGCTGCCTTCGCGCTCGCCCTCGTCATTCTCCTCCACCGAGAACATCGGCGCCATGTCGCTGAACTTCGGCCGCGCCAGAGAGCGGTAGAAGCCGGCGCGCGCGACGATGCTGGACGACAGGTCGGCCCGCAGGTTCAGGCTGGGCAGCCAGTCGGTGTAGCTGTTGCGAAGCTGCATCGGCGTGATGAACAGCGTGTCCTCATCCAGTTCCTCGCCGTTCCAGATACCGCCTTCCTCCACGAGATCGATGCGGTTGCCGCGCATGTTCACGCTGGTGTGCTCCATGCGGACGCCGCCGACGATGCGCAGGCTATCGTTCTGGAAACGCCCTTGCAGATAGGTGGCGAACACATCTTCCTTCGCGTCGTAATTCTCGGCGTTGGAAGCCAGATCGGTGTCGAGCTGGTTCAGCTCGAACGATCCGCGATTGCTCTTCACCCAGTCGCGGACCTTCTGCAGATCCGGCACCGGGGCGATGTTGGCGAGGCCGTAGGTCGGGGTGCCCGCCACGTCCGACAGGTAGAAGTCGCCATCGAAACCGTCGTAGACATCATATTGGAAGGATTGGCGCTTGTGCCGCAGGCGGGCCTTGCCGCCCCACTTCACTTCGAAGTCGCCGTTGGCCAGCGCGAAGTTGCGGGCGATATCGGTCTTGAACGCCCATTCCTTGTCCACCGCGTCTTCCTTGGTGGTATATTCCATCAGCGAGAATTCATATTTCGACGGATCGACGAAATCCGCGCCGCCCTGGGTGATGCTGAACCCCGGACGCTGCCAGTCGGAGAAGTCGAAGTCGACGCCCAGCTTGCCATCCCCCTGGAAGCGCTGGCGGAAGCGGACAGGGTCGATCGAGCCGTCCTCCTTCTGCTCGGCGCGCGACCAGCTGGCCATATAGTCCAGAGTCCATTCATTCACCTCGGTGCGGCCGCCGCCGACGATCGAGGTGGTGGTCTGCCATTCACGGCGGTCCTTCAGGTCGCGGCGCACTTCGATGCGGCCATCGGCGGAATCGAAGGCGAAGCCGTTCTCGTCGCCGGAGGCCGGCGGCTCGTTCGGCTTGAACACCAGCCGGGTGCGAAGCTCGGTGTCGTCGAACTTCGAATAGAGGCCGCGCAGGTAGAGCGTGGTGGAGTCGGCCGGGCGCCAGTCGAGGCTGAGGTTGCCGCCCCAGCGCACGCGCTTCACGTCATAGTCGCGATATTCGATGGTCTCGGCATAGTCGGGACCGCCATCCTCGCCGGCTACCCAGTCGCCGACTTCGACATTGTCGGTGGAGAATTTCCGCCGGTTCCACGAGAAGCCGCCCGACACGCCGAAATCCTCGGTCAGCCGGGTGGAGAAATCGACGCCGATCTTCGGCGACCATTCCTCGGAAAGCTTGTTGTAACCGCCCTCGACGTTCACCCCGACGAAGCTCTTCTCCCGGTCGAAGGCGGAGGTGGTGTGGATCTCGATCGAGCCGCCGATGGTGTCGCCGTCCATGTCCGGCGTCAGCGACTTCTTGATCTCGATCGATTCGACCAGCTCGGAGGGGATCACGTCCAGCGCCACGGTGCGCTCGTCGCCGCCGGTCGCCGGCACGCGGGCGCCGTTGATCGAGGTGGAGTTCAGTTCGGGGTCGAGGCCGCGAACGGCCACGAAGCGGCCTTCGCCCTGGTCGTTCAGCACGTTGATGCCCGGCGCGCGGCGCAGCGATTCCGCCACATTCTGGTCAGGGAACTGGCCGATGGCGTCGCGGGTCAGCACCGTCACCACCGTGTCGGCGGCGCGCTGGCGGCTGATCGCCGACAGCATGTTCGCCTGCTGGCCGATCACCAGGATGGTCTCGATGTCGGTGCCTTCCGGCGCCAGAACGAAATTGATCTGCACCGTGCCCTGCTCGGCGATCGTCACCGACTGGGTCTCCTGCCCGGCGCCGGCGAAGGTCGCCACCACTTCATGCGTGCCGGCCGGAAGGTCGGTGAAGCGGAAGCGGCCGGCCGCGTCGGCGCTGGTCACCCGGCCGAGCGAGGGGATTCGCACTTCCGCCCCTTGCAGCGGGCGCACGCCGGTCGAATCGGCGATGGTGCCCGTCAGCGTGCTGGCGAGGGCCGCCTGGCCCAGCGCGGTGGTGGCGAGGAGAAGGACGGCCGTCCGGGCAGCGGAGGCATGGAAGCGACGCATATGGGGGGTTCCTGAACCGAGTGAAGTTGCAGGCCCGTTGGCGATTCCATGTTTCCAACGAGAGGCAATTTCATTGCAGTTTCAAGAAAGGCGGCATCAATCCTACGCCATGTTGCGGCGAAGCAACAGGCGGCAATCCAGCCGAGAGCGACGCCGGGTCAGGCCTCGAACCGCAGCCGGTAATGGCGCGGAAAAGGCGTGCCCTCGCCATCGGGCGGCGCCAGCGCGCGCAGGCCCGGCTTCGCCAGCAGCGGCGTCAGCATCGCCGGCAGGATCGCCTGGTTGATCCTGTCCCCCCAGCACAGATGCAGCCCCTCGCCCCAGAGCGCATAGGTCTCCCACGGGCGCGGCGCGCGGAAGGCGTTGGGGTTCGGCACCGCCTGCTCGTCGAACATCGCCGACAGGTTGGAGGCGAGAACCATGGTGCCGGCCAGCACATCGTCGCCCCCCAGCCGCACGTCGGCCGGCGTGCGGCGATAGAGGATGGGGCTGATGGGGTTGAAGCGCAGCGCTTCCCACAGATAGCCGGCCACCCCGGCCTCGTCGCCGGCCGCCGCCAGAGCGCGGACTTTCGCCAGCTCCGCCGGCCGGCGCAGCAATTCGTCGATGGCGAAACAGGCCGCCTTGCTGAGAGTCGGGATGGCGCCGATCAGGATGCCGATGATGTTGGCGCGCACGCCATCCGCATCGAAAGCCGCCTCGCCCGCCTGCCCGGCCGCCACCGCGCGGCCCAGCAGCGTCTCCGGCCCGGCGGTCGCCACGCTGGCGTCGATGGCGGCGTTCACCCGGTCTTTGGCGGCCATCGCCTCCGCCTCGACCTTCGGGTCGGCCCCGAGGTCGGAGAAGAGATAATGGAACAGCAGGGTCGCGTCGGCGATCAGCTGCTCCCTTTCCATCGCCACGCCGAAATAGTCCTGCACCATCCGCGCCGGGATGCGCGCGGACAGCATCGGCGGCAGGTCCACCTCCTCCCCCTGCAGCGCGGCGGCCGCTTCCGCCCGCGCCATCGCCAGCACCGGCTCCAGATCATCCGGCTGCACGATGGCGCGCATGGCGGCGGTGTCGCGCCGATAGTGCGGCCCGTCCTGCAACCCCAGGAAGAAGTCGCGCCCGCCCGTCAGCTTGCGCATGCGCGGGCCATAGACCACTTCGAAATCCGCCTGCCGCGCGATCACCTCGCGGAAATCGGCGGCGGTCGTCAGCAGCAGGCTGCGCGCCGCCGGATAGGGCTTCACCAGGTTGACGCCGAGCCCCAGCCGCGGCTGCGCGAAGCGCAGCACGGCAAAGGCGTTGCGCTGCCCGGCGGCCGCCCCCAGCACGGCGGCCAGCCGCGCCTTGAAACCGCCCTTCGCCTTCAGAAAGGCGGCGCCCAGCCCGGAAACGCCATCGATCGCGGCCATGAACCGGCGGATTGCACTCATTTCGCGCAGCTCCTCATGTCGGGCCCCCTCATGTCGGATCCGTCACGCCCTGGCCGATCATCCGCAAGGCCGTCATCGAAGGCGCGAAGAAATAGTCTCCGCCGCGCGTGGAAACGAACTGCGGAATGCCCGACGCGATGAAGGGCGGCGTCTTCCTGTCCGGCGAGGCGATCACGAAGCGCGCGCCCGGCCCATGGGTGCCGACGATCGGGCAGCTGTCGTTGCCGGCGTTGAAGTCCAGCCCGTAATTCGCCCATTGCTGCTGCACGAACTCGAACTGGCGGAACAGGCTGGCGCAATGCGCCAGCATCACGATCCCATGATCGCCGCCTTCCGCCCCGCGATGGCCATAGGGCAGCCCGCGCCGCAATATCCGCCGCCGGTTGTTCAGCGCCGATCCCATCCGCGCCTTCTTCGGCTGGTCCCACAAGGGGTCCAGCATGTCGCGCGTGTTCATCCGCCGGATGTGCGAGGTGACGGGGCAGACGCTGCCCGACACATCCTCGCAGAAATCGAAATGGGTGACGGCCGCCAGCCACTCCGCCGAACCCGGCTTCAGATCGAGGTTGAACTGCCTCCACTCGGCGGCCGTCGGCGCCCGCGAGAGCGGCACCCCGTCCGGCCAGCGCCCCGCCATCTTCGCCTTCAGCGTCGCCTCGGCGTCCGCCGGATCGTCGATCTTCCAGGTGGCGGCCAGCCCCTTCGCCCGCTCGGCGATCCAGGTGTCCCAGCTTTCCACATGTTGGTGCAGCTTGCGATAGGCGAAGAAACTGCCGTTGCGGCTGAAATCCAGCGGCATGGCGGCGCCCGCCACCTCCTGCGCCTCGTCCGGCCAGCCGAGGATGAACTCGCCCGGCGCCAGCGGCCGCCAGTTCCCCTCGCCGTCGACGGCGCCCTGCCCGACGCAGCGCTTCTGCTCCTCGTCGCCGGGATACTGCCCTTCGAACACCGGATCGCCGATCGCGTCGACGAAACCGAAATGCTCCGTCGGCCGCGGCTGCCGGCGGCCGTCGGGCAGATCGGCGAACAGCGCCGAAAGCTCCTGCCAGCGCGGGTCCGGCCCGGCATGGCCGGCCAGCAGCTTCACCTTGCCGCCAGACGCCTCGGCGGCGGCCAGCACGGTCGCCGTCAATGCCTCCAGCGCCGGCAGGGCGTTGCCGAACTCGTCCACCCGGCAGTTCAGCATCACCAATATGTGGGGTTTATCCTCGCTTTCCTGCCACACCGGGTCCCAGTGGGAGGGGGTGTTGTCCAGCACGTCGTCGCCCAGCATCGGCGCGCGCGACAGCATGCCGTCCACGAATTCGTCGGGCATGCCGCGAAGCGTGCGGGTCGGCACCCCCAGCGCGTAAAGCCCCCAGAAGGTGAAGGCAAGGTTCAGCGTGCAGTCCGGCCGGGGCACTTCCACCTTGCCGGTGGGGATGCCCTTGCTGGAAGGCCAGCGCAGCGCCGTCGTCACCAGCGGCCGCAACGCCTCCACGAAGGCGCGGCCGGCCGCGCTCTGGTCGGCGTGGAACAGCAGGAACCGCCCCTTGGGGAAGCCCAGCTTGCCATAGGCCGACAGGATCCCGCCCTGCAGGTCCCCCAGTTCCAGCTCCGCCCGGATGGGCGCTTTTTGCGGCGCGTTCACAACACCACCCTTTTCGCCCCGACGGCCTTATGTTCCACCAGATCGACCCCGTCCGACCGGATCACGCCCGGCGCCTGCGTCGGGCTTTGCAGGTCGTCCGGCCGCACATCCTCCAGGAAATGCCCGAAGGCGGCGTGAAGGTCGGCCTTGTCGAAGCCCTGCACCCGCTCGGCGAACAGGGCGAAGCGCTGCTGCACATGCAGGGATTTCAGCACGCCCGGCAAATCGCTGCCCGGCGCCGCCGGATAGGGCTTCTTCCCCCTGCTCCACAGCAGCCACGCCGACAGGCCAACACCCGCCACCACCCCCAGCAGCAGATAGGCCGGCAGCCACCAGAGGCTCTCCGGCCGCAGCAGCAGCCACAAAAGCCCGGTCGCGCCCAGCGCCACCAGCGCCAGCCGCTTCGCCAGCCCGCCCAGCGTCTCGCCCTTCAGCGGCGGCCGCCCCGGCCAATAGTCGTTGAAGCTCATGGTGGTGTCGAGCTGGCCGCGCTTCACATAGGCGGCGAACCCGGCGGCCGAATCCACCGCATCGAAGCCATGGCAATGGCCGAAGATCGCCCGCATCTCCGCTTCGCTATGCCCCCACATGTCCTCGGCCCAGCTCGCCACCCCCTCGTCGGGCTCGTCCGGCCGCCGGTCGATGTCGGCCGCCAGCACCAGCCAGGGGCGCGACAGCACGTCGAAGGGCTGGTGCGTCAGCCGGCTCTTGCGGGTGAGCGCATCGGCCAGCGGGTCGGAGCCGTCCTTGCCGTTGAACATCGGCTGGTCGACCACCAGCAGCCGCAGGAAATGCGTGCGCCGGCAGCGGGCGAAGGGGCTGGAAAGCCCGTTGCCCACGCTCACCGGGCTCTGCTCGGCGGTGGGCAGGTTGGAAAGCTCCTCGCGCAGCATGTGGCTGTGGGTGGTGATCTGCCCGTCCGGGTGCAGCACTTCGCCCAGCTTCACCGGCGCCAGCACGGTCAGGAAAATATGCCCTCCGTCGATGGTCGGCATCAGGCGGTTCCCCAGCGCTTCTTCACCAGCGGCTGCCGGTGCGCATCCGCCCGCGCCGTGTCGTTGGAGGCGACCGGCGCGAACCCCGGCGAGCCGAGGTCGTTCTGCACCGTGCAAAGCTCCTCCAGCCAGGCCGCGGCGAAGGCGTCAGGCCCCTTCGCATGCGCCGCCTGCAACCTCAGCAGCGCGGAACGCACGCGCAAGGCCGCCTTCACGTCCCGCTGCGCCGCCCCCGGCGTGGCGTTGTAGTAATAGGAGGTGTCGATCTGGTTCGCGCGGATATAGGCCTTGAACGCAGAGATCGGGATCGACTTCGGATAGCGCGTCGCCGAATACCAGAAGAGGTCGAGCCCGCTCGGCAGCCCGTCGGCGAAGGCGTCGATATACTGGTCCCAGGTGCCGTTGAAGTTGCTGACGAACAGCGTGTAGTCGTTCAGCAGTTCCTCCTTGGGCTGGCCGAAATCCGGCCATGCGTCGCGGCGGACGATCACCCAGCGGGCGAAGTGGATGATGGAAAGGCCCAGCAGCCCCATCAGCCGCTCCGGCAGGGCGCGGGCGGCGTAGAAGAGGAAATGGTTGATGAAGGTGCGTCGCGGCCGCATCGGCGTCAGCACATTCATCGCATAGGCCTTGCCGGCCACGTTCGACATCGGATGCCCCCTTCGTCTGCCCGGGATCTGCGGTTCAGGCGCCCTGAATGCCCGAAACCGCGTCCATGATAAGGCGTTAACCAATCCATATTGAACCAAATTAACGATTAGGCAAGCAGCCCGGCCCACCGGAAACGGGTCGGTTCGAAGCAGTGCCGATCGGTTTCACCAACCCTGTCGCCTTACTCCCCACCTCCGTCACCCCGGGCTTGACCCGGGGTGACGGGTGCGCCGGGTCAGATTCAAGCCAACACACCGCCAACCAGCCCACCGGCTTTACTTTTCCGCCGGACTCGTGGGACGCAGCTTCGCGTGGAAACCCTGCTGTGGCCGATTCTGGGTGCCCTTCTGGGCCTTGTCGCGGGGTCGTTCCTCGCCACTCTGGTCGTGCGCTGGCCGCGCGGGGAGGGGCTGGGCGGCCGCTCCCGCTGCGACTCTTGCGGCAAGCCGCTCGGCCCGCTGGAACTGGTGCCGCTCGTCTCCGCCCTCGTCTCGCGCGGCCGCTGCCGCGCCTGCGGCGCCGCGATCGACCGGCGCCACAGCCTCCTCGAACTGGCCGCCGCGCTGATCGGCGCGCTGGCGATGCTGGCGTCTCCAGGCACGGTCGGGCTTTCGGGCGCGCTGCTCGGCTGGGCGCTGCTCGCCCTCCTCGCGCTCGACGCGGAACATCAATGGCTGCCCGACCGCATCACCCTGCCCTTGCTGGCGCTCGGCCTCTGGCTCGGCGCCGGGGATTTCACCGACCGGCTGCTGGGCGCGGCGATCGGCGGCGGGGCGCTGCTGCTGCTGGCGCTCGGCTACCGGGCGCTGCGCGGGCGGGACGGCATGGGGCTGGGCGATGTGAAGCTGATGGCGGCGCTCGGCGCCTGGCTCGGGCCTCTGCTCCTCGGCCCGCTCATGCTGCTGGCCGCGCTTCTGGGCCTCGGGATGGCGCTGGGGCTGCATCTGCGCGGCCGGCCGCTGCCGGCCGGCGGGCGCATTCCCTTCGGCGCCTGCCTGGCCGCGGCCGCCTTCCCGCTCTGGCTTTTCGCCAGCGCCACGGCCTGGGCATGAGCCTTGCGGCACTCCGTTCAACCTCGTCCGGAATCGACGGACTGAGCGCCAATGCCTTGAACCGAATCGGCAATCCCCTTACCCCCGGCGATCCAGGGCCGATTCTGAGACGATTCCACAAGGCCGCTGGCAGGGTGAAGAATTTGGACAGGAAAGTGGTCCCCGCGCGCCGCGCCGCCCCCTCCAAACGGGGCGGCAAGCCGAACCGGACCAGCACAGATCGGGGCGCGCGCCCATGCTGACGCGCCAATGGAATCTGGGGCATCTGCTGCTCGGGGCGATGGCGCTCGCGCTGATTCCGCTCTCCGTCAACATCCTCAACGTCGTCCGCCAGCCGCTGCCGGTGCCGCCCCCCTTCACCGCCCCGCCCATGGCGGACCGGGCGCTGCTGGCGCGCTTCGATCCCTTCTTTCCCGTCCGCGCGGACTCCGGCAGCGGCCTTCCGGTCACCGCCCTTCCGCTCAGCCTGCACGGGGTCCGCTCCGATTCCGCCACCGGGCGCGGCAGCGCCATCATCGCCTCCGGCGACGGGGAGCAGAAAGTCTATGCGGTGGGCGAGACGGTCACCGACGGCGTGACTCTGGCCGCGATCGCCGCCGATCATGTCGTGCTGGACCGGGGCGGCACGCGCGAGGCGCTCTGGCTCGACACCGCCGGCGGCGAGACGGTGCAGCGCTACGACCCGACCGCCACCGACCCGATGCCCCCCCTGCCCCCGCCCGACGCCGACGGCAACCAGATGCCCGCCTCCGACGCGCCGGCCGAAGCGCCGAGGCCGTCGGCGATGAGCGGAGCGGCTGAAACGCCCCCCACGCCCGAAGGCGATTCCGAAGGAGACGGGCAATGAAGCGCGCTCGCCCCGGGCAACGCCTGGCCGGCTGGCTCGCGGCTCCCGCGCTCGCCATGATGGCGCTCGGCTCGCTCCCCGCGCCGGCGCTGGCGCAGGCCAGCATCAACCTGCGCGACGCCGACATCCGCGCCTTCATCGACGATGTCGCCCGCGTCACCGGCAGCAGCTTCGTGATCGACCCCAGGGTGCAGGGCAAGGTCTCGGTCGTCTCCGACAGGCCGCTCGGCCGGGCGCAATATTTCGAGCTGTTCCTGGCGACCTTGCGCGCCAACGGCTTCGTCGCCGTCCCCACCGGCAGCGGCCAGTACCGGATCCAGCCGGCGGAAGCCGGGGCGGGCGCCCAGGGCGGCCGCTTCTCCACCGCCGTCATCCCGCTCACCAACATAGAGGCGCAGCAGGCGGTGGATTCGCTCCGCCCCGTGCTCAGCCGCAACGGCACGGCGTCCGCCAACCGCGCCGGCAACGCCGTCATCCTCACCGACTTCGCCGACAACATCGCCCGCGCCCGCGCCGTGCTGCAGCAGGTGGACCGGGACCGCTCCGTCACCCAGGTGGTCACGCTCAGGAACTCCGGCGCGCGGGATCTCGCCCAGTCGCTGCAGCAACTCGTGCGCCAGCCGGGCGAAGGCAACACCGCGACCGTCTCCATCGTCCCCATCGACACCTCGAACGCCGTCGCCATCAAGGGCGAGGCCGCGCAGGTGAAGCGAATCGCCGAAATGGCGCGCGACCTCGACCGCAAGGCCGCCGGCGGCTCGGAATCGCGGGTGATCTTCCTGCAGAACGCCGACGCGGCGGCGATCATGCCGGTGCTGCAACAGTTGATGGGCCAGCCGCCGACCGCCAGCAGTTCGGCCGCCGCCACCCCCTCGCTCGCCGGCACGCCGTTCGGCGGCGGGCGCGGCGGCAGCGCAGCGGAAGGCGCCAGCATCGCCCAGACCAGCACCGCGGCCACGCCGGCCAATGTCGGAGTCGCGGTGGGCAGCAGCAGCCGCCGGCAGGCGATCATCGCCCGCTACGACGGCGCCAACGCGCTGGTGATCGCCGCCCGCCCGGAAATCCAGCGCGAGCTCGGCGAAATCATCCGCCAGCTCGACACCCGCCGGGCGCAGGTGCATGTCGAGGCGATCATCGTCGAGATTTCCGACACCGCCGCCCGCCAGCTGGGCGTGCAGTTTCTGCTGGCCGGGCGCAACGGCGCCGTGCCGCTGATGTCCAGCAACTTCTCCAACGCCGCGCCCAACCTGATGGCGATCGCCGGCGCCATCGCCGCCGACAAGGGCGCCATCCCCGAGGGCACGACAGCGGACGCCTTCCGCGCGGCGGCGGCGGAATCGCTGCTCGGCACCACCGGCTTCACCGGCGGAGTCGCCCAGATCGCCTCCGACGTGATCTTCGGCTTCGTCATCAACGCGGTGAAGAGCGACGTCAATTCCAACATCCTCTCCACCCCCTCCATCGTCACGCTGGACAACCAGCCGGCCCGAATCCTCGTCGGCCAGGAAATCCCGGTGACGACGGGCGAGGCGCTGGGCAACAATCTCGACAACAGCTTCCGCACCGTGCAGCGGCAGGATGTCGGCGTGCAGCTCGCGGTGAAGCCGCAGATCAACGCCGGCGGCACCGTCACCCTCACCATCAAGCAGATCGTCTCCTCGGTCGCGCAAACGGTGGGGGACCGCGACTTCATCCTGAACAAGCGCGAGCTCGACACCTCGGTCACCGTCGGCGACGGGCAGATACTGGCGCTCGGCGGCCTTCTGGACGACAGCGAACGCCGCTCGTTGCAGAAGGTGCCGCTGCTGGGCGACATTCCGGGCCTCGGCGCCTTCTTCCGCTCGAAGACGAACAGCCGGATAAAGACCAATCTGATGATCTTCATTCGCCCCAGCATCGTCCGCACCCAGGAAGACGCCGATGAAGTGACGGCGACGCGCTGGAACAACATCCGCCAGCAGCAGATCGAGAAGGACGGCTTCTCCAGCCTCGACGGCCTCGCCTGGGAATATATGCGCACGGCGCCGCCCTATCAGCCGCACCCATTCCCGCCCCCGGCGGCAACCCCGCAAGCGGCGCCGCCGGCGACACAGGTTCCGGCGACGCAGCCCCGCCCATGAGCAGCGCGCCGCCGAGCTTCGGCAGCCTCGGCGGCCCCGCCGCGCCAGGCATCGGCCTGCCCCCGGTTCTGCCCTACGCCTTCGCCCGCGCGCAGGGCGTGCTGATCGTGCCCGGAACCGACCGTCTGGCGATCCGCCGCGGCGCGAAGCCCGCCGCCGTGCTGGAAGCCCGCCGCGTCGCCGGCCGCGCCCTCGCGCCCGAAACCATGGCCGAGGAAGCCTTCGACCGCCTGCTCTCCGAAGCCTATGCGACGGACGGGCTTTCCGCCGCCGCCGAAGCCGCCGCCGCCTCCAACCTCTCAAACCTCGTGCGCGAAAGCGCCGACCTCCTCGACAACGACGACGCCGCCCCGGTCATCCGCCTCATCAACGCGCTGGTGGCGCAGGCGGTGCAGCGCGGCGCGTCCGACATCCATCTGGAGCCGGCGCCGGGCAGCGAGGCCGAAGGGGCGGCGCACGGCATGGCCGTCCGCCTGCGCCACGACGGGGTGATGGAGGAAGTGCTGCGGCTGCCGGCGGAAGTGGCGCCGATGCTGGTCAGCCGGGTGAAGGTGATGGCCCGGCTCGACATCGCCGAGAAGCGCCTGCCGCAGGACGGCCGCATCTCGCTGACGCTCGGCAACCGCGCGCTCGACGTGCGCGTCTCCACCCTGCCCGCGCGCGGCGGCGAGCGGGTGGTGATGCGCATCCTCGACCAGTCGGCAGTCGGCCTCGAACTGACGGACCTCGGCCTCGACGCCGCCACCCATGGCGCGCTGAAGGACGCGCTGTCGTCCCCCAACGGCATCGTCCTCGTCACCGGCCCGACCGGCGCGGGGAAAACCACCACGCTCTACGCCGCGCTGAAGCTGCTGAACGACGGCAAGCGCAACATCCTGACGGTCGAGGACCCGGTCGAATACGCCGTGCCCGGCGTCGGCCAGACGCAGGTGGACACGCGCGTCGGCCTCACCTTCGCGCAGGGCCTGCGGGCCATCCTGCGGCAGGATCCGGATGTGGTCATGGTCGGCGAAATCCGCGACCGGGAAACCGCCGAGATCGCCGTGCAGGCGGCGCTCACCGGCCACCTCGTGCTTTCCACCGTCCACGCCAATTCGGCGGCCGGCGCCATCACCCGCCTGCGCGATTTCGGGGTAGAAACCTTCCTCATCGCCGCCACGCTGCGCGCCGTCGTCGCGCAGCGGCTGGTCCGCCTCGTCTGCCCCGTCTGCATGACGGAGGAGCCGCTGGCCCCGGCGCTGGCCCGCCGAATCGGCCTGCCGAGCGGCCTTCCCGTCGCCAAGGCCAATGGCTGCGACCGCTGCCGCCACAGCGGCTACACCGGCCGCAAGGGCCTGTTCGAGCTCATCACCGCCGACGGCCCGGTGCGCGCCCTCATCAACGACGGCGCCGGCGAAGGCCAGCTGGAGCGCGCCGGCCTGCAACGCTCGCTGATGGAATCGGCCCGCGCCGCCGTGCGCGAAAAGCGCACCACCCCCACCGAAGTTCTGCCGCTGTTCCAGGCGGACGTCGTCCGCACGCCGGCCGGGACGGAGCGCGCAGGGGCGGAGCCGGCGCCGTGAAGCCGCCCGCCCCCGCGCGCCCCACCCCCGCGCGCCCTGCCCCGGCCGGCACCGCAAAACCGGCCGACCTCCCTTTCTGGAAACGCCCGATCCACTTCGGCAAGGGCGGAATCAGCCTCGGCTCCGGCAACGGCCCGGCGGCCGCCGGCGGAATCCCGAAACTCGGCGCCCAGGCCCGCTCCACCCTCATCCGCCAGCTCGCGACGCTGACGGCGGTGATGCCGGTGACGGACGCGGTGGCGACGCTCGCCCGCCAGCCCGGCCGCGAGGCCGAGCGGCAGGTGCTGCAACGCACCAACCGCGCGCTGCAGGCCGGAAGCCCGCTCGCCGCCTCGCTGCCGCCTTCGGTGTTCCCGGCCGAAGTCCGCTCCACCATCGCGGCCGGCGAAGCCTCGGGCCGGCTGCCGCTGCTCCTCAACCGCCTCGCCGACACGATGGAGGCGCAGGTCGCGCTCCGCTCGCGGCTGATCTCCACGCTGGCCTATCCGCTGCTGCTGCTCATGGTGGCGATCGGAGTCATCCTCGCCATGCTGCTGTTCGTGGTGCCGGGGATCGCCGAGCAGCTCACCGGTTCCGGCCAGACGCTGCCGCTCCTCACCCGCATCGTGCTGGCGCTGTCCGGCTTCGTGCAAAGCTGGTGGTGGCTGCTGCTGGCGGTGCCGCTCGTCGCCGGGCTCGGCCTCTATCTCTGGCTGAAGCGCCCCGGCAACCGCCAGCGCTTCGACCGGGCGCTGCTCGATCTTCCGGGCATCGGCGGCTGGCTCTCCGCGCTGGAGGCGGTGCGCTGGTCGCGCCTGCTCGCCACCATGCTCTCCGCCGGCCTGCCGCTGGCGGAGGCGATGCACATCACCGCCCCCACCCTGTCCAACAGCGCCTGGCGGGAAGCGACGAACCGCATGACGCAGCAGGTGCGCGCCGGTTCCTCGCTGTCGGCGACGCTGGGGCTTCTGCCCAACCCGCCCGGCCTCCTCGTCTCGCTGGTGCAGTCGGGCGAAAGCTCGGGCCGCCTCGCGCCGCTGCTCGAATCCGCCGCGTCCAGCCTCGACCGGCAGCTGTCCGACCGCAGCCGCACCATTCTCGCCCTTGCGGAACCGGCGATAATCGTGGTTCTGGGCGGTCTGGTCGGGCTGATCATCCTGGCCGTGCTGCTGCCCATCCTCGAACTCAACACCCTTGCCGGTGCCGGTATCGGAGCCCCCTGATGCACAACCCCACCCCCCGCCCCGCCACAGCCGCCAAACCCGGCGAATCCGGCTTCACGCTCGTCGAGCTGCTCGTCGTGCTGGCGATCATCGGCCTCCTCACCACCGTCGTCGTCATCAACGTCCTCCCCATGCAGGGCCGGGCGCAGGTGCAGAAGGCCGAGGCGGACGTGGCGCTGCTGGAACAGGGGCTGGAATTCTGGCGGATCGACATGGGCCGCTACCCGACCGCCGAGGAAGGGCTGGTGGCGCTGACCGTGCCGACCGCCACCGGCGCCAAGATCAAGAAGCTGCCGAACGACCCCTGGGGCCGCCCCTACGGCTATCAGGTGCCCGGCGAGAACGGCCAGCCCTATGTGATCTTCTCGCTCGGCGCCGACGGGCAGCAGGGCGGAGAGGGCGAGAATGCCGACATCCGCAGCGACAGGCGGTAAAATCCGCCGCAAAACCCGCAAGGGGGGCGAAGCCGGCTTCGCGCTCATCGAAATGCTGGTGGCGATGGTGCTGCTCAGCCTCGTCGGCCTGACGCTCGCCCGCTTCCAGACCTTCCAGCTCGCCGGCACGGCGTCCGTCGCCGCCGCCGCCGCCGCCCGGCTGGAGGCGGACAACAAGGTGATCGACGTGCTGGCGGCGCTCCAGGCCCCCACCGCGCCGGAAAGCGGCTCCAGCGCGAACCTCGGCCGCGAATGGCACTGGACGGTGGAACCCGGCCCGCCGCCCGACCCGGCCCGCATGCCGGAAATGGTGACCGTCCGCGTCAGCATCAGCGCCACGGCCGGCGGCCCGCCGCTGGTCAGCCGCACGCTTCTGCGCCCGCAGCTCTATCGCCCCGAAATGCGCGAGCTGCGCGACGGGCCACGGCAATGAAGGCGGCCGCGACGAAAGCCGCCGCCGGCCGCAGCGCCGGCTTCACCCTGGTGGAAATGCTGGTCGCGGTGCTGCTGTTCGGCCTCATCGCTTCCATCGCCACCACCCTCACCATCGGCGCCACGCGCAGCTTCGCCGCGACCGACGGCCTGCTTTCCGCCCTTTCCAATCTGGAGGGCACGCGCGCCGTGCTGGCCGCCGATCTCGGCCAGGCCGCCAGGCGCCCCAGCCTCGCGGCCGACGGCAAGCCGATGCCCGCCTTCCTGCTGCTGCCCGAAGGCTTCGTCCTCGTCCGGCGCGGGGTGGGCGGCACGCTGCCCAATGTCGAGAAGGTCGCCTGGGGCTTCGACGGCGAACGCCTGCTGCGGCAGAGCTTCCCGGCGATCGACGGCGCCCAGCCCGGCCCGGCGACGGTGATGCTGCCCGGAGTCAGCGCCATCCGCATCCGCGTCGCCAGCGCCAGCGGCTGGCAGGACCATTGGCAGCCCTCCCGCCCCGAGGATCTGCCGCAGGCGGTGGAAATCACCCTCGTCCGCGCCGATGGGCTTCCCGTCGTGCTGAAATTCCTGGTGGCGGCGTGAAGCCTCGCATCCCGCCTTCCGAACGCGGCGCGGCGCTGCTGGCGGTGCTGGCGATGGTGATGCTGCTCGCCGGTTTCGCCAGCCTCGGCTTGTCCCGGCTGCGCGCCGCCACCGACCGGATCACCGATTCCGAAGCCCGCAGCGAAGCGCAGATCCTCGCCAATTCCGGCACCGCCGCCGCGCTCGGCATGATCCACCTGCTGAAGGCGCAGTCCCACCGCAACCCGAAGCTGATGCAGGCCCCGATCCGCATCCCGCTGGGAGAAGGCCAGGTCGAACTCCGGTTCAGCGACGCCGGAAACTGCTTCAACCTCAACAGCCTCGCCCGCCAGCAGCAGCTATCGGCCGGCACGGGCACCCAGGCCCAGTCCCGCGCGGCGGATTTCGCCCGGCTGCTCGCGGCCACCGGAATCCCGCAGCTCGAAGCCTCCACCATCGCCCAGGCCACCGCCAGCCGCCTGTCGCAGACGGGCATGCTCTGGGCCGACGCCAGCGAATGGGTGACCGTGCCCGGCGTCACCGCCCAGCATTGGCAGATGGCGGGCGCCCTGCTCTGCGCGCTGCCCAACCGCGAGGTGTCGGCGATGAACGTCAACAGCCTGCGCCCGGAACAGGCGCCGCTCCTCGCCTCCATGGGCCTCGGCGCCGACGAGGCCCGGCGCGCGCTCGCCAACCGCCCGGAAGAAGGCTGGACATCCGCCAACCAGTTCTGGGACCAGGCCTCGTCCAGCGGCACGCCCGACACGGCCGGCGCGGAAATGGTCGGAACCTCCAGCCGCTGGATCGAGCTGAAGCTGCTGGCGCGCACCCCGCGCGCCGCCGCCGGGCGCGAGCTGCTGCTGGATACGATGCGCCAGCCGGCAAGGGTAGCGACGAGCCGCTGGTTGGCTGTAGAGGAAAGCGTGCAAGAGGAACGGCCATGAAGCTGATGTTGGAAACCGCCGAAGGGGTGCGCCCGCTCGCCGATTCGGGCGAGGAAGGCGTGGCGCTCGTCGGCGTGCTGCCCGGGGACGACATCGCCCTCCACCGCCTGCACCTGCAAGAGACGGACCCGGCCGAGCGGCTGGAGGAAGCGCGCATGCGCGCGATCGACCTCGCCGCCCAGCCGGTGGAGGACCTGCACATCGCCGTCGGCCCGCCGCAGGAGGATGGCGCAAGCTGGATCGCCGTCATCGACCGGGAGCGGATGGCCGGCCATATCGAGCATTTCCGCGCCGCCGGCGCCGCGCCGCGCCACTTCACCCCGGCCGCCCTGCTGCTGGACGCGCCCGACATCCGCCCGGCCATGGCGCGTTTCGACGACGACCGGCTGCTGCTGCGCACCCAGGATTTCGCCGGCCTCGTGGAGCCGGGCCTCGCCCCGCAGCTGACCGGCACCGCCTTCCCCCCGCGCCTGCCGCAGCTTCCCGCCTTCGAACCCGCCGCACCCGCCACCCTGCCGCTCGACCTGATGCAGGGAGATTTCGCCCCGCGGCTCAAATGGTGGAAATCCCGCCGCTTCCGCATCTCCGCCGCCCTCCTCATCCTGTTGCTGGCGCGGGCGCTCGCCGCTCCCCTCCTCATCGGCCGGGCGCGCGCCGCCGCCGCCATCGCCGGC
>NZ_JAKLSQ010000034.1:0-8181 GCF_022014495.1 Sandaracinobacteroides sayramensis | reverse complement strand
GGGCGCGCGCCCCCGCCGCCATCGCCGGCTACGACCAGGGCGTCATCGAGCTCGCCGCGCAGACGCTCGGCCAGCGCCCGGAAAACGCCACCGACGCCGCCGCCGCGCTGGCGGCGGCGCGCAGCTCGGCCGAAGGGGCGGCGCTCGGCGCCCGGCTCAGCTTCGCCGCCGCCGCCGTCGACGCGGTCCCCGGCTCGCGGCTGGAACAGGCGCGGCTGCTGCCGGACGGCGGCCTGCTGTTAACGCTCGGCGGCGCGGCGGAAGCGGTGAACCAGCTTTCCGCCCGCCTCGCCTCTGGCCCGTTCGAGGGCAAGGGCGATGGCACCGCCTTCACCCTGGCCGACAGGCGCGCGGGCACCGCCGCCAGCCGGACGCAGCTTTCCACCGCCATGCTGCGCTTCGTCAGCGCCCGGCAGGATGCCGCCATCGTGCAGATCCGCAAGAATATCGCACCGCTTCCGGCCAGCGCCGTGCGCCAGGCCTTCGTCGCGGCCGGCTTCACCGATGTGGCGATGGCGCCGGGCGCCGGCCATATCAGCTTCCACCTGCCGGCCGCGCGCGGCACGGCGCTGCTGCCGCTGATCGCCGACCTGGAGATGAAGGGCGCCCGCTTCGACGGGGCCAGCCTCAGCCGCAACGCCGATTCCACTCTGAAAGCCGAACTGGCGCTGAAATCATGAGCATCCTCGCGCTTCTCGCCGCCAGCGTGATGGGCCTGACCGAGCTTCCGCCGCAGAAGCCGGTGCCCGGCCGCTGCCTCGTCTTCATCTGGGTGAAGAGCAATCCGCCGCTGCGCCTCGCCATGATCGACGAGACCGCGAAGACCATGCGGCTGCGCAAGGGCAAGCAGATGTTCGATATCTCCGAAATCGCCCCCGGCCAATATGGCGGCCACGGCTATCGGACGACGATGGTGCTGAGCTTCGCCCCCAGCCCCGGAATCACCAACGGCGCCATCATCGAGAGCGGCTCGATGCGGATCGAGCAGGTGGCGCCGAACGGCGCCCCCGCCGGCGAGATCATGACCTTCCCGGTGGGCGGAATGCGCGCCTGCCAATAAGCCGCCAGCCCGGCCAGCCGATCCTCTCAAACGCTATCCAGCAACCGCCCCCGACCTTCGCCACCCCTCACCTGCGTCACCCCGGGCGTGACCCAGCGGCACGCTTCCCCCCAGCGTGGGAAAGAAGCGGGATCCCGGGTCAAGCCCGGGATGACGGAAAATGGATCCATTACCTGTATAGGCTCTCAAACCGCGCAACGAATGCCGGCTCGATCCCCCCCCCCAAAGCTCAGCGCAGCTTGCACTTCCGTTCCTGCGCCACGCCCTTCAGATAGCCGCGCCGCGCCATGCCGGAGGCGACCATCATCCGGAACCGGCGGTCGGCCTCGGCCGCTCCCGTCGCCTCGCGCACGAGCCCGCGAAACGGGATCAGCGAATTGACGATGGACTTCGCCCCCGCCTCCGCCAGCCGTTCCGTCAGCGCGTCGCCTTTCTCGTCCACGGCGTCCACATCCGGGCCGAGATATGTGTCCAGCTCCGCGACCGCCCGCCGCAGATCGTTGCAGTTGCGGATTCCGGCCAGCGTGTAGGGCGCTTTCTGCGCGTCGCGCAGCACCTCGGGCGGATTCTCGCGCATCAGCCCCACGTCCATGATCGGCTGGCGGGCGATATTCTCCGCCTTCTTGCCGATGCGTTCCACATCCCCCTCATCCTGGTTCTGCTGCGCGGCAACGGGGGCCGTGGCCAGCAGCAGCAAGGCCAGGCTAGATATCGAGATTGGCGACAGAAAGCGCATTTTCCTGAATGAATTCCCTCCGGGGCTCTACAATGTCGCCCATCAGCTTAGTGAAAGTCTCGTCGGCCAGTGTCGCATCGCCGATCTCGACTTGCAACAGGGTGCGCGCAGACGGGTCCAGCGTGGTTTCCCACAATTGCTCGGCGTTCATTTCGCCAAGCCCCTTGTAGCGCTGCACCGCCAGCCCCTTGCGCCCGGCCTCCATCACCGCCTCCAGCAGTTCCGAAGGCCGGCGGATGCTGCCGCCAGCCACAGCCCCCGGCCGCAGCCAGGCCGCGGCCTTTTCCGCGGCCAGCGCGTGCAGCTTGCGCGCCTCGGCCGAGCCGACAAAGGCCCGGTCGATGACGAAGGCGTCGGTCACGCCCCGGTCCAGATGCCGCACCACGAAGCCGCCTTCGGCCCCCGGCTCGGCGGACCAGCCGGCCGAGCCCTCGTTCAGCCAGGCGCCCAGCCGCGCGGCGGTCGCCGCCGGATCGGCGGCGTTCGGGTCCAGCGCGCCGGCCAGCGCCAGCGCCTCCACCAGCGCCGGCGGGTAGCGGCGCGGCACATAGGCCATCAGCCGCCGCAGCCGCCGCCCATGCTCGACGAGCGCGCCGAGATCGGCCCCGGTCAGCGTCTCGCCGCCCAGCTCCAGCGCCAGGCCGGAAACGCCGGCCGACACCAGATATTCCTCCAGCGCCGCCTCGTCCTTCAGATAGACTTCAGACCGTCCACGCGTCACCTTGAACAGCGGCGGCTGGGCGATGAACAGATGTCCGGCGCGGATCAGCTCGGGCATTTGCCGGTAGAAGAAGGTCAGCAGCAGGGTGCGGATATGCGCCCCGTCGACGTCGGCGTCGGTCATGATGACGATCTTGTGGTAGCGCAGCTTCTCCACATTGAATTCGTCGCGGCCGATGCCGGTGCCCAGCGCCTGGATGATGGTGCCGATTTCCTTGGAGCCCAGCATCCGGTCGAAGCGCGCCCGCTCCACGTTCAGGATCTTGCCCCGAAGCGGCAGGATCGCCTGGAAGCTGCGGTCGCGCCCCTGCTTCGCGGAACCGCCGGCGGAATCGCCTTCCACGAAGAACAGCTCGGACTTCGCCGGATCCTTCTCCTGGCAGTCGGCCAGCTTGCCGGGCAGCGAGGCGATGGTCAGCGCCGACTTGCGGCTGGCCTCGCGCGCCTTTCGCGCCGCCTCGCGGGCGATCGCCGCCTCGATGATCTTCTGCACCACGGCGCGCGCCGGGCCGGGGTTTTCCTCCAGCCATTCCGCCAGCTTGTCGGCCAGCAGCGATTCCAGCGGCTGCCGCACTTCCGACGAGACCAGCTTGTCCTTCGTCTGGCTGCTGAACTTCGGGTCGGGCAGCTTCACCGAGACCACGGCCGTCAGCCCTTCGCGCATGTCGTCGCCGTTCAGCCCCACCTTCTCTTTCTTCAGCAGGCCGGAGCGTTCGGCGTAATTGTTCAGCGTCCGCGTCAGCGCCGCGCGGAAGGCCGCCATATGCGTGCCGCCATCCCGCTGCGGGATGTTGTTGGTGAAGGCCAGCACCTGCTCATAATAGCTGTCGTTCCACTGCAGGGCGACTTCGATGCCGATATCATCCCGCTGGCCGCGAATGGCGATAGGCTCGGCCATCAGCGAGGTCTTGGTGCGGTCCAGATAGCGGACGAATTCCGTCAGCCCGCCCTCGTAGAACAGCTCCACCTCGCGCCGGTCGACATGGCGCGCGTCCACCAGCGCCAGCCGCACGCCCGAGTTCAGGAAGGCCAGTTCCCGGTAGCGGTGCTCCAGCTTGTCGAAGTCGAACTCGATTCCGGTGCGGAAGGTCTCGATCGAGGGCAGGAAGGTCACCTGCGTCCCGCGCCGCCCGCCCTGCGGCCCGACGACGGCCAGAGGCGCTTCCGGCACGCCATGCTGGAAGCGCATGAAATGCTCGTGCCCGTCGCGCCAGATGCGCAGCTCGGTCCATTCGGAAAGCGCGTTCACCACCGAGACGCCGACGCCGTGCAGGCCGCCCGAGACCTTGTAGCTGTTGCCTTCCTGGTTGTTGAACTTGCCGCCGGCGTGCAGCTGCGTCATCACCAGTTCGGCCGCGGAAACGCCTTCCACCGGGTGGATTCCGGTCGGGATGCCGCGTCCATTGTCCTCCACCGTCACCGAGCCGTCGGCGTTCAATTGGATGAGGATTCGGTCGCAATAGCCGGCCAGCGCCTCGTCGATCGCATTGTCGGAGACTTCGAACACCATATGGTGCAGCCCGGAGCCGTCGTCGGTGTCGCCGATGTACATGCCCGGCCGCTTGCGGACCGCTTCGAGGCCCTTCAAAACCTGAATGGATTCAGCGCCATATTCGCCGCCGGCGGCGGTCGACCTGCTTTCGTCTTCGCTCATGCAAAGTCTATAGGAAACGCGCCTGCGAAACGCCAGCAAAAGCCGCCAATATCAGGCCTTTTCCACCCCGCCACCCGCCACATGGTAGCGTTCCGCCTCCAGCCCCTCGAACAGCGCGGCGTCGGTTCCGGTCAGCCATGCCTGCCCCCCCAGCGCCGAGACACGCTGGAAGAGGGCGCGCCGCCGCTCCGGGTCCAGATGCGCCGCCGCCTCGTCCAGCAGCAGCAGCGGCACCCGCCCGGAGCGCTCGGCGGTCAGCGCCGCGTGCGCCAGCAGGATGGAGATCAGCAAGGCCTTCTGCTCGCCGGTGGAAGCAAGCGCGGCCGGCATCGCCTTTTCCGCATGCGTCACCAGAAGGTCGGCGCGGTGCGGCCCGAAGGTCGCCCGCCCGGCCGCCCGGTCGGCCCCCCGCGCGCCCTGCAACCGCGCCCGAAGGGCGTCCGCCGGCCAGACCTCGGGTTCCGACAAGGCGATCGCCGGCTTCGGAAACACCCCTTCCGGCGCCGCCGCCAGCACCGCCGACAAGGCGGCGACCGTATCCGCTCGCGCCGCCAGCAGCGCCGCGCCATGCTCGGCCATCTGCGCCTCCAGCGCCTCCAGCCAGGCGGGATCGGCCGGGGTGTCGGCGGTCAGCAGCCGCGTGCGCGCCCGCATCGCCGCCTCGTAGCGATTGGCATGGCCGCCATGGCCGGGGGAAAGCGCCAGCACCAGCCGGTCGAGGAACCGCCGCCGGGCGGACGCCGAGTCGGAGAACAGCCGATCCATCGCCGGAGTCAGCCACAATTGCGCCGACCAGTCGGCCAGCGTCGAAAGCGCCGCCGCCGCGCCGTTCACCCGAAGCTGCCGCCGCTCGGGCGCGGCCGGCAGGGTGAAGCTGTGCAGCAGAACCGGCGGCAGCCCCGGGTCGGGCAGCAGTTCGGCGCGGAGCTGGAACCCGCCTTCGCCGCCGGCCGCCGCCATGTGCGAAAGCGCCGCGCCCCGCAGCCCGCGCCCCACCGCCAACAGCGAAACCGCTTCCAGGATGTTGGTCTTGCCCGCGCCGTTCGCCCCCGTCAGCAGCACGAAGCCCGCCCGCCCCGGCTCGATCCGGGTCGCCGCATGGTTGCGGAACCCGCCGAGCGACAGGGACAGAAGATGAACGGGGGCGGCCACGATCGCCGGTCTAGCGGCGGCGCGCGCAAGCGGCTAGAGGCTGGACAAAACCCGCTCCCGACCGGCCCACTCCAACCGAGGACATAGCCGCCCCGATGAACACCATGGCCGAACTCCTGAACTTCGCCGTCTATCTGCTGCAGCTGCTGATCTGGATCATCATCGTCCAGGCGATCCTCAGCTGGCTGGTGGCCTTCAACATCGTCAACCTGAACAACCGCTTCGTGGCCTCCGTCCTCTATTCGCTGGACCGGTTCCTGAATCCGCTGCTGCGCCCCATCCGCAACCTGCTGCCGGACATGGGCGGGATAGACCTTTCGCCGCTGGTGCTGGTGCTGGGCATCATGCTGGTGCAGCGCCTCCTCACCGGCCTCCGGCTGGACATGCTGGTATGATGCTGATCGACGGCAAGGCCCACGCCGCGCGCCTGAGGGCCGACATCGCGCAGGCGGTGATCGCCCGGGGCGCGGCCGGCGCCCGCGCCCCGGCGCTGGCGGTGGTGCTGGTCGGCGACGATCCCGCCAGCCATGTCTATGTGCGCAACAAGATCGCCGCCTGCGCCGAAGCCGGAATCACCTCGATCGAGCACCGCCGCGACGCGGACCTCGCCGAAGCCGAGCTCCTCGCCCTCGTCGAAAGCCTGAACCGCGACGCGCAGGTGGACGGAATCCTCGTCCAGCTTCCGCTTCCCGCCCATATCGACGCGCAGAAGGTGATCGCCGCCATATCGCCCGACAAGGATGTGGACGGCTTCCATCCGGTCAACGCCGGCCGCCTCGCGACCGGGCTCGACGGCTTCGTCCCCTGCACCCCGCTCGGCTGCCTGCGCCTGCTCGAATCGACACTGGGAGACCTGACGGGCGCCGAAGCGCTGGTCATCGGCCGCTCCAACATCGTCGGCCGGCCAATGGCCTCGCTGCTGATCTCGGCCTCGGCCACCGTCACCGTCGCCCACAGCCGCAGCCGCGACCTCCCCGGCCTCTGCCGCCGGGCGGACATCGTGGTCGCCGCCGTCGGCCGCCCGGAAATGCTGCGCGGCTCGTGGCTGAAGCCCGGCTCGACGGTGATCGACGTCGGCATCAACCGGGTGGCGAAGGAATCCGGCACCGGAACGCGGCTGGTGGGAGACGTCTGCTTCACCGAGGCCGCCGAAGTCGCCGCCCACATCACCCCCGTCCCCGGCGGTGTCGGGCCGATGACCATCGCCTGCCTGCTCGAGAACACGCTGAAGGCCGCCAGCCAGGCATGAGCCTGCCCTGGGACCTGTTCGTATCGGCCTTCGTCACGCTGCTGGTGGTGATCGACCCGCCCGGCGCGGCGCCGATCTTCGCCAGCCTCACCGCGCGCTCCTCGCCGGAGGCGCGCAAGGCGATGGCGATCCGCTCGGTGGTGATCGCGTCCGTCATCCTCTTCGGCTTCGCCGCCGTCGGCGAGCCTTTCCTGCGCGCGCTCGGAATCAGCCTGGACGCCTTCCGGGTGGCCGGCGGTATCATGCTGTTCCTGATCGCGCTCGACATGGTGTTCGAAACCCGGGTGAAGCGCCGGGAGGAACGGGCGAAGGCGGTGAACGACGAGGAGACGGAGGATGTCTCCGTCTTCCCGATGGCGATGCCGATGATCGCCGGGCCCGGCTCGATCGCCGCCGTCATGCTGCTCACCGGCAAGGCCGGCGACAGCGTCGAAAAGGCGGCCGTCTATCTGGCGCTTGCGATCGTACTGTTGCTGACGCTGGCCGCCCTGCTCGCCGCCGGCCCGATCATGCGCCGCATCGGCGCCAAGGTGGAGGGGATGATCACCCGCCTGCTGGGCGTGATCCTCGCGGCGCTCGCCGCCCAGATCGTCATCGACGGACTGAAAGGCGCCTTCGGCTGATATCCTATGGTTAACAACGGGAAAGCTTAAGGCGACATATTCTGTCGGCATTTCTGACAATTCCAATCGCGCACGCCGGCGCTTGCGGGCAAGCCCTCCTTCTCCACTCCGGCCATCTGCATCCTGGCACGCTTTATGCATCTATTCCGGCATGCGGCCATATCCCGCCGCGTCAGGGTTGGAGGAATTTCATGCGCATTCTTTTCGTGATGGCGACCATCGGCGTCATCGCCACGCCGGCTGCGGCGGCTTCCTATGTGAATTACGAAGCGCCCGGCGTGCAGAACACCACGGCCGGCTTCACCACCGTCGGCGTCGAAACCTTCGACAGCCGCGCTGCGGGTTCGCCCGCCGGCTTCACCACCGACTTCGGCACGGGCGGAGCGATCCAGGCCACCTACAGCGGCGGCCGCATCGACACGGCCAACCAATATGGCTCCGCCGGCGGCACGGGCAACCATATCGTCACCTTCTCGAACCTGAACCCGATCACCATCGAGTTCACGACGACCCTGCCCGAAGGCCTCACCTATTTCGGCTACTGGCTGTCGGCTCTCAACGCCGGCAATACGCTGCAATTCTACAGCGCCGGCAATCTTGTCGCCACGATCGACACCGGCTCGGTGAAGGGCGAGATCGACTCGCGCGCCAACGCCGCCGCCTATTACGGCAACCCGAACGCGCCCTATGCCGGCAACAATTCGGGCGAGCCCTACGCCTTCCTCAACATCTATTTCACCGATGGCGACAGCTACGACAAGATCGTCATCAGCCAGCTTTCCAGCGGTGGCTATGAATCCGACAACCACACCGTCGGCTTCTACACCCGCGTCGGCGGCGTGCCGGAACCGACGACCTGGGCGATGCTGATCGCCGGCTTCGGCCTGGTGGGCGCGGCGGCCCGCCGCCGCCGCACGATGGCGCCGCGCACGGTCGCCTGACCGGCGGCTTCAGCACAAGAAAAGGGCGCCGGCGACTTGTGTCGCC
>NZ_JAKLSQ010000033.1 GCF_022014495.1 Sandaracinobacteroides sayramensis | reverse complement strand
TTGGCGCCACGCTGAGAAAAGGGGGTGCAGGGGAATCATTCCCCTGCCGGGGTGAAGGGGCGGAGCCCCTTCGAACATGGCCCACCCCCTCGCTTGGCGAACGCGGACATATGGGGCATAGGGGCACGGCGGCCCTACAAGGGGTTGCGACTCATGCTATTCGCCGGGGCCTCGTTACCGTGAAAATCGCGATTGCTTCAGATCACGCCGGTTATCCCCTGAAGGCCGCGCTGGCCGACGATCTTCTGGCGGCCGGGCATGAGGTGATCGACCTGGGCGCGGCGGACGCGACCACCTCCGTCGACTATCCCGATTTCGGGCGGGCCTGCGCCGAGAAGGTGGCCTCCGGTGGGGCGGAGTTCGGCGTGGTGGTTTGCGGATCGGGCATCGGCATTTCCATTGCGGCGAACCGGGTGGCGGGCGCGCGCTGCGCGCTGGTGCACGACAATCTGTCGGCCCGGCTTTCGCGCCGGCACAATGACGCGAACATGATTTCCTTCGGCGCGCGGCTGATCGGCGCCGAGACGGCGCGGGATGCCCTGCGCGCCTTTCTTGAAACCCCGTTCGAAGGCGGCCGCCACCAGGGCCGCGTCGAGAAACTAGCCTGAGGAGCGCCCGCATGAGCAGCCAACCCCTTTCGCCCGCCAACGACAGCTTCTTCGGCGCGACGCTGCTGGAGGCCGACCCCGCCATCGCCGAGGCGGTGAAGGGCGAACTGCACCGGCAGCAGGGCCAGATCGAGCTGATCGCTTCGGAGAATATCGTCTCGCGCGCGGTGCTGGAGGCGCAGGGCTCGATCTTCACCAACAAATATGCCGAGGGCTATCCGGGCAAGCGCTACTATCAGGGCTGCGAATATTCGGACGTGGTGGAGCAGCTGGCCATCGACCGGGCGAAGGAGCTGTTCGGCTGCGAATATGTGAATGTGCAGCCGCATTCCGGGGCGCAGGCCAATGGCGCGGTGATGCTGGCGCTGGTGAAGCCGGGCGAGACGATTCTCGGCATGTCTCTGGATGCGGGCGGGCACCTGACGCATGGCGCCAAGGCCGCGATGTCGGGCAAGTGGTTCAACGCCGTGCAATATGGCGTGACGGCGGACACGCATCTGATCGACTATGAGGCGCTGGAGGCGCAGGCGCTGGAGGTGAAGCCGAAGCTGCTGATCGCCGGCGGATCGGCCTACCCCCGGGTGATCGACTTCAAGCGCATGCGCGAGATCGCCGACAAGGCCGGCGCGCTGCTGCATGTGGACATGGCGCATTTCGCCGGGCTGGTGGCGGCCGGGCTGCACCCTTCGCCGCTGCCGCACGCGCAGGTGGTGACGACGACCACGCACAAGACGCTGCGCGGCCCGCGCGGCGGCATGATCCTTTCCAACGACCTGGAACTGGGCAAGAAATTCAACTCGGCCGTGTTCCCTGGCATGCAGGGCGGGCCGCTGGTGCATGTGATCGCCGCCAAGGCGGTGGCCTTCGGCGAGGCGCTGCGGCCGGAGTTCAAGGATTACGCCCGCGCCATCATCGAGAACGCGCAGGTGCTGGCCGCGACGCTGAAGGCGCGCGGCTGCGACGTGGTGGCGGGCGGCACCGACACCCACCTCGCCCTCATCGACCTTCGCCCGAAGGGCCTGACCGGCAAGGACGCCGACGAGGCGCTTGAGCGCAGCCAGATCACCTGCAACAAGAATGGCGTGCCTTTCGATCCGCTTCCCCCCACCAAGACCAGCGGCATCCGCGTCGGCTCTCCGGCCGGCACCACGCGCGGCTTCGGCCGGGCCGAGTTCGAGGCGATCGGGCACATGATCGCCGACGTGCTGGACGGGCTGGCGGCGAACGGCCCCGAAGGCAATGCGGCGGTGGAGGCCGATGTGCGCGCCCGTGTCGCCGCGCTGACCGCCCGCTTCCCCATCTACGCCTGACCACGAACGTTCCTCCCGCGCGAAAGGATCGAGACGATGACCGAAGAAACCCCGAAGAAGCCCCGGAAGACCGCCACCCCCAAGGCTGCGGCCGAGGCTCCGGCGCCGGACAAGGTGGAGAAGCTGGCGGACGAGGCCGTGGAGGCCGGCGCGAAGATCACCGAATCGGAAACCGGCCGCAAGGCGGTGGAGATCGCCGACGATGTGTTCGAGAAGGCCGGCGAGCTGACCGACAAGGCGCTGAAGAGCGAAGCCGGGCAGAAGGTGACCGCCGCCGCGCAGGACCTGCACAAGAAGGCGCTGGAAACCGAAACCGGCCGCAAGGTAGCCGACACCGCCGAGGATCTGGCGGACAAGGCGCTGAAGAGCGAAGCCGGCCAGACCGCGCAGAAGATCTGGAACACGCCTCTCGGCCGCAACGTCGGCACGGGTGCCGCGGCCGGCGCGGCGCTGGGGCTGGTTGTGCCCTTCGTCGGCCCGCTGTTCGGCGCGGCGGTCGGCGGCGGCCTTGGCTATCTCAGGACTCTGGCCAAGAAGCCCAAGCAAGACTGATGCGCTGCCCCTTCTGCCACCATGAAGACAGCCAGGTAAAGGACAGCCGCCCCACCGAGGATGTCAGCGCCATCCGTCGGCGGCGGCAATGCCCTTCCTGCGGCGCGCGCTTCACCACCTTCGAGCGGGTGCAGCTGCGCGAGCTGGTGGTGGTGAAGAAGAGCGGCAAGAAGGAACCGTTCGACCGCGAGAAGCTGGCGCATTCGGTGATGATCGCCTGCCGCAAGCGGGACATCGACAGCGACCGGATCGAGCGCTTCGTATCGGCCGTGCAGCGGCAACTGGAGGCGATGGGCGAATCGGAAATCGAAGCCGGCCAGATCGGCGCCCTGGTGATGCAGGGGCTGGAACGGCTGGACCCGGTGGCCTATGTGCGTTTCGCCAGCGTCTACAAGGACTTCCGCGAGGCCAGGGACTTCGAGACCTTCGTCGGCGGCCTTTCCAAGGCGGTGCTGAAGAGCGAAAGCGGCGCCTGAAATGACAGGCGGGCGGCGGCAGCCGCCCGCCAAGGCTCCTCAGCGCGGGCCGAGTTCGAATTCCATGGTGACGGTGGCCGACAGGCCGACTTCGCCCGGCGCGACCGGCGGGGCGGCGTCCGCCCTTGCTTCCATTGCTACCATCCGTCCCTTGGGCATCGGCGCGGGCTGCGAGAAGCCTTCGTTGATGGCGGTGATGCGCTTCACCGAAAGGCCGGCCGCCGCCGCGTAGAGCTCCGCGCGGGCGCGGGCCTTCTGCACCGCTTGCGTGCGGGCCCGGTCGAGCAGCGGCTCCGGATTGTCGACGCGGAAATCCGGGCCGTCGATCTGGTTCGCGCCTTCCTTCACCAGCGCGTCGATCACCTTGCCGGCGGACCGCACGTCGCGCAGAGTCACCTGCACCCGGTTGGAGGCCTGGAAGCCGGTCAGCGCCGGCGGCTGGTTCTGCTCGTAGCGGAACTGCGGCTGCAGGTTGAGGCCGCTGGTCTGGATGTCGCGCTCGGCGATGCCGGCCTTCTTCAGCGCCGCGACCACGCGCACCATCTTCTCGCTGTTGGCGGCCAGCGCCGCCTGCGCCTCGGCCGCCTGGGTGACGACGCCGGCGCCGATGGAGGCGATGTCGGGCGCGGCCTGCACTTCGCTGGTGGCGGTAAGCGTGAGCGTGGCGGGGGTGGGAGTGGCGGGCGCCTGTTGCGCCATGGCGGCGCTGGCGGCCATGGCGGCGGCGATGGCGGCGGCGAGCTTCGATGTCTTCACTTGGGTCTCCCCATAAAGGATGTGGCCGGCGCGGGCCTTACGGGAAAAAGGCCCGCGCCGGCAGGCCTTCCCCTGCGGCTTCGACGCTTTCCCGGCGATGAAGCCGGCGCTCAGTTCCGCTTCAGGCCGAGCGGCTCTTGATCAGGCGGTAGATCCACAGCAGCAGCACCGCGCCCGCCGTCGCCAGCACCAGGTTCCAGATGTGCCCGCCGGTCGAGAAGAAGGGCAGCACGCCCGCCAGGAAGCCGCCCAGCAGGCCGCCGGCGATGCCGATCAGGATGGTGACGATGATTCCGCCCGGATCGCGGCCCGGCATGATCCATTTCGCCAGCGCGCCGGCGATGAGACCGATCACGATCCAACCGATGAAGCTATATTCCATGAGTTGCTCCCCACCAGAACCGACGGCGCGCCCGATCGCGGCCGTGATGGCGCGGAGGTTAGCACAGTTGAAGCGGCCGTAAACCGGCGCGATGGCAAAGACCGGGCGGCGGCAGGATATCAACAGGCTTGTGCGCGGCAGGTCTTTCGCTTTCCCCATGAAATGTGTATTGGGCGAAAATCTGTGGCAGGGGCGAAGCTTTCGCCTTCGAAGCAGGAACAGCCCGCCCGTCTTTGAGGGGAGCGGTCGGGCGGCAGGGGAGTTCCACACATGCGGCGGCACGCCGAAGACGTGGGGCGACCCCATCGACAACAAGGCTGAAACGGCATGAACATGCACCTGTCCCCTCATGACCCCGAAATCCGGGCGCAGCTTCAGCGTGAAGACGACATTGCGGACAGTTCCGCGGCGAAGAAGCGCCGCGGCTGGCTGATCGCGCTGGTCGCCGCGCTGGCGACCGCCGCCTTCATCTGGTTCCTGGTGCAGAAGGCGAATGCGCCCAAGCCGCAGGCGCCGCCGGCCGGGCCGCCTTCCGTCACCGTGATGGTGCCGGGCACCAGCCTCGTCGCCGACCGGGTGGCGGCCGTGGGCACCATCCATGCGCGGCGCGACATGCCCGTGGGCGTCGCGGGCGAAGGCGGGATGATTTCGGCCATCCGCGCCGAGGCGGGGCAATATGTGGGCAAGGGCCAGGTGCTGGCCGAGATCGACAGCGCCGTGCAGCGCGCGCAGTTGCAGCAGCTTCAGGCCAGCGTGACGCAGGCGCAGGCGGATGCCCGCCTCGCCCAGGCCGAACTGGAGCGGGCCGAGACGCTGGTGTCGCGCGGGTTCATCTCCAAGGCCGATATCGACCGCCGCACCGCCACCCGCGATTCGGCGCGCGCCCGCGTCAGCGTGGCGCAGGCGCAGGTGCGCGAGATGCAGGAGCGGCTGAACCGGCTGGCCATCCGCGCGCCGGAAGCCGGGCTGGTGCTGCAGCGCATGGTGGAGCCCGGGCAGATCGTTTCCCCGGGCGGCGGCGCGCTTTACCGAATCGCCGCCGGCGGGCAACTGGAGCTGCGCGCGCAGGTGGCCGAGCAGGACATGCCCGGCCTGGCGCCGGGGCAGGCCGCGACCGTGACCCCCGTCGGCTCGAGCAACAGCTATGCCGGCAGCGTCTGGCTGCTGGAGCCGGTGATCGATCCGGAAAGCCGGCAGGGCGTGGCGCGAATCGCGCTGCCGCGCGCCGCCGAGCTTCGCTCGGGCGGGTTCGCCAATGTGGTGGTGGAAGGCGCCCGCGCCCAGCGGCCGAGCCTGCCGCAATCCGCCGTGCTGTTCGACAATGAGGGCAGCTATGTGCTGACCGTCGGCAGCGACGATGTGGTGAAGCGCGTGGCCGTGACGACGGGGGCGGTGACGCCCGCCGGGGTCGTCATCCTGTCCGGCCTCACGGGCCAGGAAAAGGTGGTGCAATCGGCCGGGGCCTTCCTGCATCCGGGCGAGAAGGTGACGCCGAAGCCGGCGGCGCGGCCGGCGGCCGGCGCGGCAGCGCCCGCGGCGGCCAGCCCCTCCCCCTCCACCTCCGGCTGAGGAGCGCCCGCCATGCAGAACATGTCCAGCTGGGCGATCCGCAACCCGATCCCGCCGCTGATGCTTTTCATCCTGCTGACGGCGATCGGCGCGGTCAGCTTCTACCGCATGAAGATCACCCAGATGCCCGACATCTCGGTGCCGATCGTGCAGGTGATCGTGTCGCAGCCGGGCGGCGCGCCGACCGAGATCGAGACGCAGGTCACGCAGAAGATCGAAGGCGCGGTCGCCGGAATCGGCAATGTGAAGAACATCACCTCCTGGGTGCAGGAAGGCTCTTCCAACACCTCGGTGGAATTCCATCTGGGAACGCCGGTCGACCGCGCCGTGAACGATGTGCGCGACGCGGTGACCAAGGTCCGCTCCGACCTCCCCGACGGCATATTGGAGCCGCAGGTGGAGCGGGTGGACATCGAGGGCGGGGCGCTTGCCTATGTCGCCGTCAGTTCCACCGCCATGACGCTGGAGCAGCTGAGCTGGTTCGTGGACAACAGCGTTTCGAAGACGCTGGTGGCGATTCCGGGCGTGGCGCAGGTGGGCCGCGGCGGCGGCGTCAGCCGCGAAGTGCGGGTGAACCTCGATCCGGTGAAGCTGCAATCCTATGGAATCACCGCGGCGCAGGTGAACACCCAGCTTCGCCAGCTGAACCTCGACGCGCCGGGCGGGCGGACGGAAATCTCCGGCTCGGAACAGGCGGTCCGGGTGCTGGGCGGCGCCCGCACGGCGCAGCAGCTTGGCGAGACGCGCATTCCGATCGGCGCCGGCCGCGACGTGCGGCTGGCCGACATCGCCGAAGTGCGCGACGGCGCCTCCGAACAGCGCAACATCGCCCGGCTGAACGGCCGGCAGGTGACGAGCTTCGGCATCTTCAAGGCCAAGGGCGCGTCGGACGTCGAGGTCTACAACCGGATGAACGCCAAGCTGGAGGAGCTGAAGAAGCAGTTCCCCGGCGTGGAGTTCAGCGAGCTTTTCACCACCGTCAAATACACCAAGGAAGAATATAAAAGCGCCATGACCGCCATGTGGGAAGGCGCGCTGCTGGCGGTGATCGTGGTGTTCCTGTTCCTGCGGGACTGGCGGGCGACGGTGATTTCCGCGCTGGCGATCCCGCTCTCCGCCATCCCCACCTTCTGGTTCATGGAGCTGATGGGCTTCACGCTCAACACCATCAGCCTGCTCGCCCTCAGCCTGGTGGCGGGCATATTGGTCGACGACGCCATCGTGGAGATCGAGAATATCGTCCGCCACATGCGGATGGGGAAATCGCCCTATCAGGCGGCATTGGACGCGGCCGACGAGATCGGCATGGCGGTGGTCGCCACCACCTTCTCGATCATCGCCGTCTTCCTGCCGGTCGCCTTCATGCCGGGGATTCCGGGGCAGTATTTCAAGCAGTTCGGCCTGACCGTCGCCATTGCCGTCTTCATGTCGCTGCTGGTGGCGCGATTGATCACGCCGCTGATCGCCGCCTATTTCCTGAAGCCGCACGGCGAGCAGGCGCATGGCGACGGCCCGCTGATGCGGCGCTACATGAAGCTGCTGGCCTGGACCATCCACCGCGACCCGCAGAAGCGGCACGGCAATTTCTTCGCGCGGCTGTGGGGCCAGATCGAAGCCCATGCCCGGCCGCTGACCGTGGTGGGCCTCGGCTTCGCCTCGCTGTTCCTGACCGTTTTCCTCTTCTCGCAGATGCCGTCCGGCTTCCAGCCGGACGGGGACTATGGGTCCTCGCAGGTGCAGATCGAGCTTCCGCCCGGCACGACGCTGGCCGAGACGACGCATGCCGTCGACCAGGTGAACGCGATTCTGCGCCAGCAGCCGGAAGTGCAGCAGGCGTTCGAATCGATCGGCGACGGCGGAGATGTGCGGTTCGCGAACATCTTCATCAACATGGTGGACCGCAAGAACCGCGACGTCTCGACCAAGGAGTTCGAACGCCGGGTGGCGCCGCAGCTGATGGGGATCGCCGACGCGCGGATCAACTTCGCCTCGATGAACGGCGGCTTCAACGGCCGCGACCTGGTGGTGATGCTGGCCGGCGACGACCCGGAGCTGCTGGCGCGGACCGCCCGCAAGGTCGAGAAGGAGATGCAGGGCCTGAAGGTGCTGCGCGACGCCCGGATCAACGGCGACATGGAGCGGCCCGAAATCCTGATCCGCCCGAAGTTCGACATCGCGGCGCAGCTTGGCGTTTCGGTGGCGTCCCTCTCGCAGACGATCCGCATCGCCACCCTTGGCGACATCGAGCAGAATATGGCGAAATTCTCGCTGTCGGACCGGCAGGTGCCGATCCGCGTGAGCCTGGTGGAGAATGCCCGCACCGATGCGGACATGCTGGCGAACCTGCCGGTGCCCACCGCGTCCGGTGGGTCGGTGCCGCTGAAAGTGGTGGCCGACATCAGCTTCGGCACCGGTCCGACGAAGATCCGCCGCTACAACCAGAGCCGGCGCCTCGCCATCGAGGCCGACCTGAACGGCGTGGAATTCGGCGACGGGCTGAAGGCCGTGCACAATCTGCCGACCATGAAGAATCTTCCGGCCGGCGTGCAGGAGGTGAAGTTCGGGCAGGCGGAAGTGATGGAGGAGCTGATCACCGGCTTCGTGATCGCCATCGTCTCGGGCGTGCTGCTGGTGTTCGCGGTGCTGGTGCTGCTCTACCGCCGCGTGCTTCCGCCGTTCGTGAACATGGGCTCGCTGCTGCTGGCGCCGCTGGGCGCGGTGATCGCCCTGATCCTGACCGGCCATGCCGTGACGATGCCGGTCTATATCGGCATCCTGATGCTGCTGGGGATCGTCGCCAAGAACTCGATCCTGCTGGTGGACTTCGCCATCGAGGAGATGCGCCACGGAGTCGACCGGGAGACGGCCATTCTGGACGCCGGCCACAAACGGGCGCAGCCGATCGTGATGACGACCGTCGCCATGACGGCGGGCATGCTGCCGGTGGCGCTGGGCCTGCATGGGGACAGCAGCTTCCGCGCGCCCATGGCGATCGCGGTGATCGGCGGCCTGCTGCTCTCCACCGTGCTGACGCTGGTGATCGTGCCGGCGGCCTTCACGCTGGCCGACGATGTGGAGCGGAAAATGGGGCCGTGGCTCAGCCGCCTGTTCACGAACGGCGGCGAAGCTGGTAGCGGCAACAAACCGTCCACGACCATGGGGCCTGAAGCTGCCGAGTGACGTAACCGATACCCCGCCGAGCGCGCGTGCCGAACAGGCGATCCGGTTGCGCCGGATCGCCACAGGGCTTCTGATCCTGATGGCGGCGATCCTGATCGCCTCCACCTGGGCGATGCGCATGGTGCATCCCGGCTTCGCCTGGGTGCAGGCCTTCGCCGAGGCGGCGCTGGTGGGCGGGCTGGCCGACTGGTTCGCGGTGACGGCGCTGTTCCGCCATCCGATGGGGGTGCCGATCCCCCACACCGCCATCATCCCCCGCTCCAAGGACCGGATCGGCGAGGCGCTCGCCACTTTCCTTCAGGACAATTTCCTGACCCCCATGAACGTCGCCCGGCGGCTGGAGGGCTTCGACGCCGCCAACGCGCTGGCCGGCGTGCTGGAGCGCCCGGCCTCGGGCGGGAAGGTGCGGCGGGGGCTGACACGGCTCGTCGGCCAGCTTTCCGACACGCCCGCCGCCGCCGCCGTGATGCAGAAATTGCAGGATGGCGCGATGACGCGCCTCAAGGACTTGGAAGTCTCGCCGCTGCTCGGCCGGATGCTGGAGGCGATGATCGCCGATGGGCGGCACCGGCCGGTGATCGACCAGCTGATCCAGTGGGCGCACCGCACGCTCGACAGCCAGGAGGGCCTGATCCGCGCCATGGTGGAGGAGCGGACGAGCTGGGTGCTGCGGCTGGTGAACGTGGACTCCAGGATCGCCGACGAGCTGGTGAACGGACTGCGCGGGCTTCTGGCCGACCTTGCCGAAGACCCGGACCATCCAGTGCGCGAAAAGGCCGACCGGGCGCTGGAAAACCTGGCCTTCGACCTGCAGCATATGCCCGAGACACGCGAGAAGGTGGAGCGGATCAAGCGCGAACTGCTGTCCAACCCCGCCGTCGGCGACTGGCTGGAAGGCATATGGGCGCGCCTGAAAGAGGGCGTGGTGAAGCTGGCTGAAGGCGAGGGCTTGAGCGGAATCGGCGAGGCGATGGGCCGCTCGCTGCGCGAAGACCCGGCGCTGTCGCAGGCGGTGAACCAGCTCGCCCGGCGCGGCGTGGTGGGGATCGTCGCCGACCATGGCAGCTCCATCGTCGCCCTCGTCTCCGATACCGTGAAGGGCTGGGACGTGGAGACGGTGACCGACAAGCTGGAAAGCGCCGTGCTGCGCGACCTGCAATATATCCGCCTGAACGGGACGCTGATCGGCGGGCTGATCGGCGTGACGATCCATGCGGTGCTGATGGTGTCGCAGCTTTGATCGCCTCCGGCGGCCAGGGCTCCGCCCTGGACCCGGCAGGGGCGTGACGCCCCTGCACCCCCGATTCCCGGTGAGAGGCGGCGAGGTTGCGGTGCTGGTTGGGGTTGATTGCCTGCGGCGCTGGGTTGGTGGATTTTCCACCACAGTCTCACCCGTCACCCCGGGAACCTTTGCGCAGAAAAAGCTGGACCCCGGGTCAAGCCCGGGGTGACGGGTAGAGGCGCCGCAGGCAATCGAAAGCCTTCGTGCGCTTGGCCGGGCCAGTTTGGCGCGACGTGAAGAAAAGGGGGTGCAGGGGAATCATTCCCCTGCCGGGGTGAAGGGGCAGAGCCCCTTCGGACTTGCTCTCGTCGCAAGCCCCTGCCTAGAGATTGGCGCATGGAAGACCCCGACAGGCTCATCGCCCCGGCTGCCCGCGCCGAGGATGCCGATGCCGCGCTTCGCCCGAAGACGCTGGCCGAATTCGTGGGGCAGAAGGCCGCGCGGGAGAATCTGCGGGTGTTCATCGACGCCGCGCGGCATCGTGGCGACGCGCTGGACCATGTGCTGCTGGCGGGGCCTCCGGGGTTGGGGAAGACGACGCTGGCGCAGATCGTCGCGCGCGAGCTGGGGGTGGGGTTTCGCGCCACTTCCGGGCCGGTGATCGCCAAGGCCGGGGATCTGGCGGCGCTGCTGACCAATCTGGAGCCGAACGATGTGCTGTTCATCGACGAGATCCACCGGCTGGCGCCGCATGTGGAGGAAATCCTCTATCCGGCGATGGAGGACCGGGCGCTGGACCTGATGATCGGCGAGGGGCCTTCGGCGCGCTCCGTGCGGATCGAGCTTCCGCCTTTCACGCTGGTGGGGGCGACGACGCGCTCCGGGCTGGTGACGCAGCCTTTGCGGGACCGGTTCGGCATTCCGGTGCGGCTGGTTTTCTACACCGAGGAGGAATTGCATTCGGTGGTGGCGCGCGCGGCCGCCTTGCTGGACCTCGCGCTGACGGCGGACGGCGCGCGGGAGATCGCGCGGCGGGCGCGGGGGACGCCGCGGATCGCCGGGCGGCTGCTGCGGCGGGTGCGGGATTTCGCCGCCGGGCGCGGGGCGCCGGTGGATGCGCCCTTCGCCGACCAGGCGCTGAACCGGCTGGAGGTGGACCGGCTGGGGCTCGACGCGCAGGACCGGCGCTATCTCTGGATGATCGCCGATCTCTACAAGGGCGGGCCGGTGGGGATCGAGACTTTGGCGGCCGGGCTTTCGGAAGCGCGGGACACGCTGGAGGATGTGGTGGAGCCCTATCTGATCCAGACGGGGCTGGTGGCGCGCACGGCGCGCGGGCGGGTGCTGAACGGGCCGGCCTGGGCGCATCTGGGGCTGCGCCCGCCGGCGGCGCAGCCGGTGTTGCCGCTGGATGAGGGGTTGGACGGATAGCGTCGGGCTTGGCAGCACGCCCTTGAACGCGAGCGCTACGAGATTGCGCAAACCCCCGTCACCCCGGGCTTGACCCGGGGTCCAGCTTTTCCGGAAGCACCGCGGTGGAGGCAGAAAGCTGGACCCCGGGTCAAGCCCGGGGTGACGATTGTTTGGTTCGAGCCGATCTGGCCCCCACGCTATTGCAGGGGATGGCGGATTTCGCAGCCGGCTCCTGAATGGGGAGAGGATCGGTCAGCGTTGCACGCTTTGCGGCCCCTGGTGGAAGAGGCGCTTCTTTTCCTCCTCGGTCGGCTCGCCCTGCTGATATTCGGGCCGCTCGCCGATGGCATAGGCGCGCGCCGTGGCCGGGCGGGCGGCGATTTCCTTCACCCAGCGCTCCAGATTGGGCAGCGGATTGCCTTCGAGATATTTTTCCACGCCGAACTTCGCCCAGGGGAAGCTCGCCATGTCGGCGATGCTGTAGTCGGCGCCGGCGAGGAAAGGCCGGTCCGTCAGGCGCTTGTCCATCACGTTCAGCAGGCGCAGGGTTTCGTTGGTGTAGCGCTCGATGGCGTAGGGGATCTGTTCCGGCGCGTAGAAGCGGAAATGGCCGGCTTGCCCCATCATCGGGCCGAGGCCCGCCATCTGCCAGAACAGCCATTGCAGCACTTCCGCCCGGCCCTGCGCGTGGCTGGCCGTGGGAATGAAGCTTTCATGCTTTTCCGCCAGATAGAGCAGGATGGCGCCCGATTCGAACAGGTGCACGCCGGTTTCCAGATCCTCGAGCGCGGGCATGCGGTTGTTGGGGGCGATCTTCAGATATTCGGGCCGGAACTGGTCCCCGGCGCGGATGTTGACCGGGGCGATTTCATAGTTGGCGCCGATTTCCTCCAGAAACAGCGTGACCTTGTGGCCGTTCGGGGTGGGCCAGTAATGCAGGCGGTACATGCGCGTCCTTTCTGCTGCCCCCTCAAAGCCGGGGGATGCTTTTCGGTTGAACCCGGCCTAGCAGATGGGGGTGAGCGCGCCCAATCCCAACCTTCCGCGCAAGCATTTTGCGCTGGTTTTCGCGGCCCTGCTGGTGACGGCGGCTGGAAACACCGCGCTGCAATCGGTTTTGCCGGTGATCGGGCGGGAGATTCGCATTCCAGACATGGCGATCGCCATGATCTTCTCCCTCTCCGCGCTGTTCTGGACCTTTTCCGCCCCTTTCTGGGCGCGCCAGTCCGACGTGCGCGGGCGGCGGAAGCTGATGCAGCTTGGGGTGGTGGCCTTTGGCGTTTCGATGCTGTTGTGCGGCGGCGTCATCCTGCTGGGGGCGCACGGGCTGGTGGCGCCGATGATGACCTTCGTGCTGTTCACGCTGGCGCGCACCGTGTTCGGCCTGTTCGGGTCGGCCACCAATCCGGCGGCGCAGGCCTATGTGGCGGCGCGCACCTCCGCCACGGAACGGACGGCGGCGCTTGCCGTGCTGGCCTCCGCCTTCGGGCTGGGCACGATATTGGGGCCGGCGATCGCGCCCATGTTCATCCTGCCCTGGGTGGGGCTGGCGGGGCCGATGTTCGTGTTCGCGCTGATTTCCCTTGTCGTCGCGGTCTGGCTGCAGACGGGCCTGCCGGACGACAAGCCGACCGACGGCGAACTGGAGGGCCGGGGCGCCGCCGCCTCCATGCCGACGATCGGCGGCATGCCGACCGGGGCGAGCGCCATGGCCGCCGAGGAAACCATGGTGTCCGGCCGGCGGGACCGGATGCGGCTGGCCGATCCGCGCATCAAGCCCTTCATGATCTTCGGCTTCGCCGCCGGCTCGCTGCAGGCGGCGACCGGGCAGGCGATCGGCTTCTTCATCATCGACCGGGCGGCTTCCGAGGTGGGGCTGCACGCGACGCAACTGATTTCCATCGCCTTCATGGCGGGCGCCGGGGCGACGCTGCTGGCGCAATGGGGGATCATCCGCCTGCTCGATCTCAGCCCCTCGCAACTGATGCGCTGGGGGACGGTGATCGCGGCGGCGGGCGTGCTGGGGATCGCCTTCGCGCCCAATTTCCATGCGATGGTGCTGGCCTTCGCGCTTTCCTCGGCCGGGTTCGGCTTTGCCCGGCCGGGCTTCACGGCCGGATCGTCGCTGGCGGTGGAGCGGCATGAGCAGGGCGGAGTCGCCGGCGCGGTGACGGCGGTGAACGGCGCCTGCTTCATCCTGGCGCCGGCGGTGGGGATCGGCCTTTACGAACTGGTGCCCGAGCTGCCTTATTGGCTGGGCGCGGCCGGGCTGGTGGCGCTGGCGCTCTACGCCTGGACGAACCCGCTGCTGCGGGCGAGCAGCGTGGAGAAATAGGCCGGTCAGGCCAGCAGCAATTGCCAGTGGCCTCGGCCTTGCAGGAAGGCGACCATTCCCAGCGCCTCGACACCGGGCTGCAGGTCCGCGGCTGTCAGGCCATGGTCGGCCATCGCCGTCTGGCAGGCGGCGATGTGCACGCCCAGCTCGCGCAGCAGCGCCAGCGCCGGTTCGGGCAGGCCCTTCACGGCGGTGCCGCGCAGCAGGATCGCCACCTGCCGGTCGAGCGCGGCGGCCGTGGCGGCGAGTTCGACCGAGGCGAGGAAACGCTCGCCCTCGGTCTCGGTGAGGATCAGCAGCAGACCGGGCATGACGGGTCTTTCGGCACGCGGATCGAACGGCTTTCGAGGCCGAGGCCGTTCCAGAGCCAGAGGCGGCCCAGCCGGCTTTCGCCGAAGCCGGCGATGAGCCGCAGCACCTCCAGCGCCTGCGCCGCGCCCATCAGCCCGGCGACCGGCCCCAGCACGCCGATGTCGGCGCAGCTTGTGCCGGGCCGGTCTTCGGCTTGCCCGGCGAAACAGGCGTAGCAGGGCTGGCCGGCGAGATGGCCGGCGAAGACGCCCAATTGCCCCTCGAACGGGCCGATGGCGGCGGAGACGAGCGGGATTCCCAGCCGCACAGCCGCTGCGTTCACGTCCGAGCGGGTGCGGAAGCTGTCGCTGCCGTCGGCGACGACATGCTGTTGCGCCAGCAGCGTTGGGGCGTTGTCCGTGGTGAGGCGGGTGCGGATCGGCTCGATAGCGATGTGCGGGTTCAGCGCCCGCAGGCGCTCGGCGGCGGCCTCCACCTTGGGGCGGCCGATGTCGGCGGTGGTGAACAACGTCTGGCGCTGGAGGTTGGAGAGGCTGACGTCATCGTCGTCGATGAGGGTCAGCCGGCCGATGCCGGCGGCGGCCAGATATGGCAGGCTGGCGCAGCCGAGCCCGCCGGCGCCGACGACCGCCACCCTCGCCGCCTGGAATTTCCGCTGCCCCTGCCCGCCGACTTCCTTCAGCACGATGTGCCGCTGGTAGCGGTCGAGCTCTTCGTCGGAGAGCATTAATGCCTGCCCTGCGGCCGGAGGCCGCTCATGTCCTGCCGGTCGACCCGAACCCGCCTGCGCCGCGCGCCGTGTCGTCGAGGCTGTCCGTCTCGGCCCATTCGCAGCGCACATAGGGGGCGAGCACCAGTTGCGCGATCCGCATGCCGCGCGGGATGGTGAAGCTGCCAGAGCCGAGGTTGGCGAGGATGATCTTCACCTCCCCCCGGTAGTCGCTGTCGATCGTGCCGGGGGCGTTGAGGACGGCGAGCCCCTCCTTCAGCGCCAGGCCGGAGCGGGCGCGCACCTGCATTTCATGCCCCGGAGGCACCGCCATCATCAGCCCGGTCGGCACCGCCACGCGCGCGCCGGGCAGCAGCAGCAATTCTTCGTCCACCGCCGCCAGCACGTCCATCCCGGCCGCGCCTTCGGTGCCATAGGCCGGCAAAGCCAGATCCGCCGCGTGCGGCAGCCGCACCACCTTCACTTCAGCCATTCAGCAACCCCGCCACATGCTGCGCCAGTTGGCGCGCCACTTCGTCCTTCGGCGCCTCGGGCAATGTCTCGACGCCCGAGGCGGAGACCAGATGCACGAGGTTGCGATCCCCGCCCATCACATCGCCGGACACGTCGTTGGCGACGATCAGGTCGCAGCCCTTCTTCGCGAGCTTCGCCTTCGCATGTTCGATCACATCGTTGGTTTCGGCAGCGAAGCCCACCACAAGCTTCGGGCGCCGGGGGTGGCGCGAGAGGGTGGCGAGGATGTCCGGGTTTTCGCGCAGTTCCAGCGTCGGCGGGCCGCCGGCGCCCTTCTTGATCTTGGCGCCAGCCGTTTCCACCGACCAGTCGGCGACGGCGGCCACCATCACCGCCGCGTCGGCGGGAAGCGCCGCTTCCACGGCGGCGGCCATCTGCTTCGCCGTCTCCACATCCACCCGGGTGACGCCCGGCGGCGTCGGCAGGTCGACCGGGCCGGAGACCAGAGTGACCCGCGCGCCCAGCCGGCGGAGCGCGGCGGCGATGGCATAGCCCTGCTTGCCCGACGAGCGGTTGGCGATATAGCGCACCGGGTCGATCGGTTCGTGCGTCGGCCCGGCGGTGACGAGGATGTGCCGGCCTTGCAGCGTCTGCTCGGCGAACTGCGCGGCAATCGCCTCCACCATCCGCGCCACTTCCGGCAGGCGGCCGGGGCCATATTCTCCGCAGGCCATCGGCCCCACGTCCGGCTCCAGCACGGTGACGCCCCGGCTGCGTAGCGTGGCGACATTGGCGACGGTGGCGGCATGGCCCCACATGCGGACGTTCATCGCCGGCGCGGCCAGCACCGGCTTGTCGGTCGCGAGCAGCAGGGTGGTGGCGAGATCGTCGGCCAGCCCCGCCGCCATCTTCGCGAGCAGGTCGGCGGTGGCGGGGCAGACGACCAGCAGGTCCGCGGCGCGGCTTAGCTGGATATGGCCCATTTCCGCCTCGTCCGTCAGGTCGAAGAGGTCGGTATAGGCCTTGGTCTCGGCGAGCGCGCCGGCCGACAGGGGGGTTACGAACTGCCGCCCGCCCGCCGTCAGCACCGGCGTCGCGCTGCCGCCGGCGCGGCGGATCTCGCGGATCAGTTCCAGCGACTTGTAGGCGGCGATGCCGCCGCCGATGATGAGGAGGATGCGCTTGCCCTGAAGCATGGGATCTGCCCTAGCCTGTCGTCCCGACGAATCCTAGGTTGGGGATGCATATTCCCCTTCCCCACCCCGGGCTTGACCCGGGGCCGCGCTTTGCGGCCGGCGTGGAAAAAAGCTGGACCCCGGGTCAAGCCTGGGGTGACGGACAATATTCATCCATTGCTTCTGCGGCTTTTCGATCTAGCGCGGGCTGCGCTTGGCGAGGATGCGCTGCAAGGTGCGGCGGTGCATCTTCAGCCGCCGCGCCGTCTCGCTGACGTTGCGGTCGCAGAGTTCATAGACACGCTGGATATGCTCCCAGCGCACCCGGTCGGCGCTCATCGGCTCCTCGGGCGGCTCCGGCCGCTCCCCGGATTGCGCCAGCAGGGCGTGGACGAGATCGTCCGGGTCGGCCGGCTTCGCCAGATAGTCGATGGCGCCATCCTTCACGGCGGCCACCGCCGTCGCCAGATTGCCATAGCCGGTGAGGATCACGATGCGCGTGTCCGGGTGAATCCCGCGCAGTTCCGACACCAGGTCGAGGCCGTTGCCGTCGCCCAGGCGCAGGTCCAGCACGGCATATTGCGGCACGATCTCCCGCATGAGGCCGCGCGCCTCGGCGGCGCTGGCGGCGGCGTGCACGTCGAAGCCGCGCCGGCCCAGAGTCAGCGCCAGCCGCTGGCGGAAGGCGTTGTCGTCGTCGGCCAGAAGCAGCGTTCCTGGCGAAGCCGGGGCGTCTTTGGGGGCGGTTTCGGCCATCATCGTCATGCGGTTCCTGTTTGCGGCGCGGTTTCCCGGCCCGCTTCTATATCGGCGCGGTTCCAGCGCAATTCCACCCGGCCGCCGCCTTCCGGCGCATTGCCGAAGCCGAGACGCCCGCCGGTGCGCTCCAGCAGCGTGGTGGCGATGAAGATGCCGAGCCCGGTGGAGCCGGAGCCCGAGACGCTGGGGCCGAGGAAGGGCTCGCCCAGCTTCGGCAGCAGGTCCGGCGGGAAGCCGCTGCCGTCGTCGCGGACCACCACCCAGAGCTCGCCGGAGGTTTCGCCCGCTTCCACCGTCACCCGGGAGGCGGCGTGGCGCAGCGCGTTGCCGACGATGTTGGAAAGCCCATGCCGCACTTCCGGGCTGCGGCGCACGACCGGCGCGCTGCCCGGCGCCCAGGGGAAGCGGCAGTCCACCGGCACGCGCGCGGGTTCGTGCGATTCCACCACTTCGCGCAGCAGCGCCGGCAATTGCAGTTCGGGGAACGGGTCTTCGGCTTCGGCGCGCTCGGAGATGCCGGTGAGGATGTCCCGGCAGCGCCGGGCCTCCTGCCGCAGCAGGTGGATATCCTCGCCGAATTCCGGATCGTCGCCCAGCGTGCGCTCCAGATCGCCGGCGATCAGGGTGATGGTGCCGAGCGGGCCGCCCAGCTCGTGCGCGGCCGCCGCCGCCAGCGAGCCCAGCGCCCCCATCCGCGCCTCGCGGTCGAGCGCGGTCTGCGTCGCGACCAGCGCCGCCTGCCAGCGCCGGCCCTCCGCCGAGACCTGCCAGACATAGAAGCTGAGGAACAGCATGCCGAGGCCGACCGAGACCAGCACCCCCAGCTTGTAGATGGCGGGAAGCTCGACCATCTGCCCCGCCGCCCAGGGCAGGGGCAGATGCCGGAACCACAGGCCGACGAGCAGCAGCAGCGCCATCAGCAGCAAGGCGATGGTTTCCCGCGCCGACAGCAGGGTGGCGGAAATGGTGACCGGCACCAGCAGCAGCAGCGCGAAAGGGTTGGTGAGGCCGCCGGTCAGGAACAGCAGCACCGACAATTGCGCCAGATCGAAGCCCAGTTGCAGGCTGGCGACGCGGCCGCCGATCCGGTCGTGCCGGCGATAGAACCAGCCGAGCCAGAGGTTGAGCGCGGCGGAGGCCGCGATCGCCGCAAGCGCCGGCACCCAGGGGATGGGAAAGCCCAGCGCCACGCCGACCAGGAACAGCGCCAGCAACTGGCCGGCGATCGCCATCCAGCGCAGGAGCACCAGAGTCTGCACGCGCACACCCGGATGGGCGAGCGGCAGGGCCGGGCGCATCCCCGGACGCATCCGCGATCAGCCTTGGGCCGGAAGGCTCAAAGGCTTGGGCCCATGGTGGGCTTCCTGTCCTTCTTCGGCGCTTCCTCCATCAGCCGCGCCACCGGACCGGAGCGCACGTCGCGCTCGGCATATTGGCGGGCCGACATGCCGGCGAAGCTGTCCGTCCGGTCCGGATCGGCGCCGGCGTTCAGCAGCAGTTGCACCGACGCCGAATCCTTCATCTGCACCGCCTTGATGAGCGCGGTTTCGCCCCGGCCGTTGCTGGCGTCCACCTGCGCCTTGCCCGCCAGCATCAGCCGCACGCCATCCGAAAAGGCGGTCATCGCCGCCACGATCAGCGGGGTGTTGCCGTCGCGGTCCTTCATGTTCGGGTCGGCGCCGTTCTGCAGCAGGAAGCCGATCCAGGGCGCGTCGCGGCGGCGGATGGCGATCATCAGCGCGGTCTCGCCGCTGTCGCCGTCGCGGGTGTTGATGATGGTGCTGCCGGGCTTGTCGATCAGCGCCTTCGCCTTCACCGCATCCTTGTCGCGCACCGCCTTCAGGAAATTATAGCCGTCGGAAAACTGGGCGGCGGCGGGGGCGGCAAGCGCCAGCGCGATCGCCGCGCCGAGCCAGCCGAGCCTTGCCGAGAATAGTTTCATCTTCTGTCCCTGATGTCGCATCACTCGCATCGTCATTCGATAGCGGATATGTGCACCGCATGAACAGCCCGCAACCATCGAAAGCCCGCGCCTCGCGCCTGCCCTTCATTCTGCTTGCCGTCGCGCTGGCGCTGCTGGCCGCCCTGTGGTTCCTGCGGCCCGAAAAAGGCCCGGAAGGCAATCTGACCGGCGCCGCCGTCGGCGGCCCCTTCAGCCTGGTGGACGAGACCGGCGCCGCGGTCGGCAACGACAGCTATGACGGCAAGTGGCGGCTGATGTATTTCGGCTTCACCTATTGCCCCGACATCTGCCCGACCGACGCCGCCAAGATGGCGGCCGCGCTCAAGAGCTTCGAGGAAAAGCACCCGGAAGCCGCGCAGAAGCTGCAGCCGCTGTTCGTGACGGTGGACCCGGAGCGCGACACGCCCGAGGCGCTCCGCGAATTCACCGACAGCTTCCACCCGAAACTGATCGGCCTGACCGGCAGCCGCGCACAGGTGGATGCGGCGCTGAAGACCTTCCGCATCTATGCCTCCAAGGTGCCCGGAGTGACCGAAGGCTCCTACACTTACGACCATCTGGCGATCTTCTATCTGATGGACCCCGAGGGAAAGCCGGTGGAGTTTCTGGCCAGCACCACCGCCACGCCGGAGCAGGTCGCCGCCATGCTGGAACGCTTCGTTGCCTGAGCTTCGCGAGCGCTTCTGGGAGCGTTACAGCCTGAAGCAGATGAACCGCGCCGAATGGGAGGCGCTCTGCGACGGCTGCGGCAAATGCTGCCTGCACAAGCTGGAGGACGAGGAAACCGGGCGGATCTACCGCACGAACGTCGCCTGCCGGCTGCTGGACCGGCACACGGGGCGCTGCTCCGACTACCGGAACCGCCGCGCCTTCGTGCCGGACTGCGTGCAGTTGCGCCCGGAACTGGTGCCGCAACTGGACTGGCTGCCGGGCACCTGCGCCTATCGCCGGGTGGAGGAAGGCAAGCCGCTGCCCGCCTGGCATTATCTGGTGTCCGGCGACCGGGAGGCGGTGCACGAAGTGGGGGCGTCCGTCAGGGGGTGGACGATCTCGGAAGTGGATGCGAGCGCCGATCTGGAGCATCATATCGTCGATCCGGATTGAGCGGCAGGAGGGATCGGATGATCGTCGCGGTCTATTGGTGGCGGGTGCACCCCGGCAAGGAAGAGCAGTTCCGCGCAGCCTGGCGGCGGGGGACCGAATTGATCACCGCCCGCTACGGCTCGTTCGGATCAAGGCTGCATCGGGCCGAGGACGGCCGTTTCGTGGCCACCGCCGAATGGCCCGACAAGGCAAGCTGGCAGGCCGCCGCCGATGTGAAGATGGTCTATGACGAGCCGGAAACGCGGCAGGCCTTCGTCGACGCCGTGGCCGAGGGTGGGGTGGACCATGTTATGGAAGTGACGGACGATCTTTTGCTTAGGGCCGGGCGGGAAGCGTTGGATTGAGGGGGCTCTGCCCCCTCAAACTCCCCCGACCCCACCCCATGAACAAGTTCATGGGGACCCCGGGACAGGGAGCCGTGCTCCCTGCACCCCCGATTCTCGGTTGAACGCGGCGGCGTTGCGTGGGTGGCCGGGTTTACTGCCTGCGGCGCTGACTCCGGGGATTTTCAACTCCCGCCTCCACTCGTCACCCCGGGCTTGACCCGGGGTCCAGCTGTTTTGCCCGCTACTCGAAGGCAATCCGCCAACTCCAGCGCGCGANTTTGCCCGCTACTCGAAGGCAATCCGCCAACTCCAGCGCGCGAAGAAGCTGGACCCCGGGTCAAGCCCGGGGTGACGCAGGAGCGACAAGGCGCCGCAGGCAATCGACTGCATTCCTTTGCCCTACTTGGCCGGTTCCGCGCTCACCCGAGGAAAGAGGGTGCAGGGAAATCATTTCCCTGCTGGGGTGAAGGGGCAAAGCCCCTTCAGACTTCTTCGTGTCGCCATCCGGCGACGGGAGGCAAAGCCCTCGCCGCCGGAGGCAAACACCCCACCCCCGAGCTAAACGAACAGCAGCCGGTTCGGCAGTTCGTCCTCGTCGTCGTCGCGCGGGGGGAAGTGGCTGGCCAGCACCTGCCCGGCGAGGCCGATGGCGTCGACGAAGCCTTGCGCCGTGTCGCCGCGCGACATGCCGGCGAGCAGCGCGGCGGCGGTTTCGCCCCAATGGTCCGGCTGGACCTTCGAGTAGATGCCTTCGTCGGCGATCACTTCCACCACATGGTCCTCGACCGAGACGTGGATCAGCACGCCGGTGCGCTCGGCGGTCAAGTGGATTCCGCGCGTCAGGAACTGTTTGAGGGCGATTTCGTGCACCCGCTCGCGGCGCATGGAAAGCGGCGCGAAGCGCTGGGCGAGCGGCGACCACCAGAGCGCCAGCGTCGTCAGCAGCAGCACGACCACCTGCGCCAGCGCGTAGATTTCCACCGTCTGCCGGTCGTTGAGCGGTTCCGACTGCCAGATGCCGACGAAGGCGGCCCAGTCGCTCGGCCCGAAGCCCAGGAGGGTTGCGGCGAGCGGGACGAGGAAAGCCGTGACCGCCGCCAGCGCCAGCACCCATTCGACATAGCGGTGCCGCTCGGACGAATAGGTGCAGACGATCTCGCCCGAAGTCGTGGATTCGGCCGCGGCGATGGCCGCGGCGATCCGGGTTTCCGCGTCGGGGGTGAACCAGCCTACCATCCGCCGCTTGCCCCTCCGCCGCCGAAGCCGCCGCCGCCTCCACCGAAGCCGCCGCCGCCGAAGCCTCCTCCGCCCCAGCCACCGCCGCCGCCGCCCCAGCCGCCGCCCATGCCCGGGCCCCAGATGACGATCGGGCCGCCGCGACGGGCCTTGCGGCCGCCCTTGGAGCGACGCGAGGCCAGGAGGAACCAGATGCCCAGCAGGATGAGGAAGAAGATGAGGCCTATGGGGAAGCCGCCCTGTTGGCTGGCGGCCTGCTGCTCGGCGGCGTTCACATTCTTCGCGGCTTCTTCAGGCGGAAGCTCCACCTGCCGGGCGATGGAAGCGAAGCCCGCTTCGACGCCGGCCGGCATGTTGCCGGCGCGGAACTGCGGCAGGATCTGGTTCTGGATGATCAGGCTGGACAGCGCGTCGGTCAGGATCGGCTCAAGGCCGTAGCCGACTTCGATTCGCACCCGGCGCTCGTTGGGGGCGACCAGCAGGATGACGCCATTGTCGCCCTTCCCCGCCTCGCGCTTCTGGCCGATTCCCCACTGGCGGCCGAGGCGGTAGCCATATTCCTCTATCTCATAGCCCTGGAGGCTGGGCACGGTCGCCACCACGAGCTGCGTGCCCGACTGTTTCTCGATCTGTTCGGAACGCGCGCTGATCCGGGCTTCGACATCCGGTGGCAGGATGTCGGCCGCGTCGACGACGCGGCCGGTGAGCGCCGGAAACTCCTGCGCCGCGAGGGGCGCGGCGAGGAGCAGGAGCAGCAGCGCCAGAAGGCGCCGCATCGTCAGAACTTCACTTGCGGCGCTTGTTCGGCGTTCGCGGTCGTGGCCTTGAACGGCTCCTTCGGCTTGGAGCCGTAGATGGTCTTCGCCGCGACGATCGACGGGAAGGTGCGGATTTCGGTGTTATAGGCCTGAACCGACTGGTTATAGTCGCGCCGGGCGACCGAAATGCGGTTTTCCGTGCCTTCCAGCTGCGATTGCAGCGTCAGGAAATTCTGGTTCGACTTCAGGTCGGGGTATTTTTCCACCACCACCATCAGCCGCGACAGCGCGGAGGAAAGCCCGTCCTGCGCCTGCTGGAAGGCGGCGACCTTCGCCGGGTCCGACAGGTCGCCGGGCTGGAGCGTCGTCTGCGTCGCCTTGGCGCGCGCTTCCGTCACGCCGACGAGCACGTCCTGCTCCTGCTTGGCGTAGCCCTGCACGGTGGCGACCAGATTGGGAATCAGGTCGGCGCGGCGCTGATACTGGTTCTCCACCTCGCCCCAGGACGCGTTCACCTGCTCCTCCTTGGTGGGGATGGTGTTGAAACCGCAGGCGGAAAGCGAAAGTGCGGCCAGAAGCGGAAGGGCGATACGAAGTGCGCGCATGGAATATGACCCCTGAAAGGCGGAAACCCGGGGGGACTGAACCGCGCCGCGCCGCGCGCGTCAAGAGGGAGCCGCGCGGACAGGAACGCCGAAAGCCGCTTGCAAAGCCGGCGCGGCCGCGAAAGAGTGGGGTTCGGACCAATTTCAGCTTGGGGGCAAGGATGCTCAAGGAATTCAAGGCATTCATCGCGCGGGGCAATGTGCTCGATCTGGCGGTGGGTGTGATCATCGGTGGCGCGTTCGGCACCATCGTCAGCTCGCTGACCGACGACCTCATCATGCCGCTGATCTCGGCGATCACCGGCACGCCGGACTTTTCCGAGAATTTCATTCGCCTCGGCAGCATTCCCGCCGATTTCACCGGCAACCCCAGAAGCTATGAGGCGCTGAAGGAAGCCGGCATCGCCACGCTCGGCTATGGCGCGTTCATCACCGCCTTCCTGAACTTCCTGATCCTGGCCTTCGCCGTGTTCCTCATCGCCCGATATGCCAACCGCTTCTTCCGCGGGCTGGAACCGGAAGCGGCGCCGACGCCGGAAGACGTGCTGCTGCTGCGGGAAATCCGCGACAGCCTGAAGAAATAGCGTGCAGGCCCTCGCCAACGCTCTGGAGGCGTCGCCTCTGTGGCTGCTGGGGCCATTGTTCTTCCTGCTGTTCTGGCTGGCGGCCTTCGCGGGCCGCTGGCTGAGGAATCGCTCGGCCCCGCGCGACGGCGCCGGCGGCAGCGAGCCGGGCTTCATCATTTCCGCCTCGCTCGGCCTTCTGGCGCTGCTGTTGGGCTTCACCGTTTCGATGGCGGTTTCCCGCTACGACGGGCGGCGCACGGCGACGCTGAACGAAGCCAATGCCATCAGCACCGTCGTCTATCGGGCGGACCTGATGCCGCCGGCCCTGCGCGCCACCACCCTTGCCGAGCTGGAGCGCTATCTGGACGCGCGGCTGACGGTGGGGCGGATGGGCGAGGACAGCGAATCCGTGGCGCGCGCCCATGCGGAGACGGCGAAGGCGGCGGCGCGGATGTGGACGCATATCATCTCGGTCGGGCCGTCGGTGCCCGACACGGCGGTGCGGCTGCTGGTGGTGGAAAGCGTGAACGGCATGTTCGACGCGGCGATGGTGCGCGACGCCGCGCTCGCCAACCGCCTGCCGCCGACGCTGGTGCTGCTGCTGATCCTGTTTCCCATATTCAGCCTGATCCTCATCGGCTATGTGAGCGGGCGGATGGTGGGCGCGCATTTCATGGCCTCGACCGAGCTCATCCTGCTGCTGACCCTGGTGCTGATGCTGATCGCCGACCTCAACCGGCCGCGTTCCGGCACGATCGCCACGCCGCTGACGCCGCTGCTGGAAGTGCAGGACCAGTTGCGCGCCGCGAAGGCCGTTTCGACCGCATCCCAACACCCATGAACGGAGAAGAAGAATGCCAGACTTTCTGAAGGGAGTGATGATGATGGCCGCCATCGGCACGCTCGCCGCCTGCAGCCCTTCGCCGGCCCCGCAGGCGCAGACGACTCCGGCCGCCCCCACGGGCGGCGCGGCGCTGCTGGGCGCGGAATGGGCGGTGTTCGAAATCGCCGGAAAGCCGATCGTCGCCGATTCCAAGCCGACCATCCTGTTCGAGGACGGCCGCGTGGCCGGCGCCGGAAGCTGCAACCGCTTCATGGGCGGCTACACCGTCGCGCCGGACGGGCTGAAGCTGGAATTCTCGCAGATGGCCTCCACCATGATGGCCTGCCCGGATCCGCTGATGCAGCAGGAAGGGCTGTTCCTGAAGACGCTGGGCGATGTGACCGGCTATACCGTGGCGGCCGACGGCGTGCTGACGCTGACGACGGCGGACGGGCGCTCGATCAAGGCGCGGCGATAGGGGCGGCGAAGCCGCGCGAGTCCGGCTGGGTCAGAAGGAAAAAAGAAAGAAGAAAGGCGAGGCCAAGCCTCGCCGCGTCGGACTGGTCCGGGCCTGATGGGGCCCGGACTCAGCCGGCCGTTCCTTCGGCGAGTCCGCGAGCCTTCGGACGATTGCTGCGCAATCCTCCTCCAGGTCGCGGCCGCCTTCGGAATTAAAAACTCCTCAGTTCCACGATCTTCCCCGGCTCGCGCGGCGGCTCCCCCTTGGGCAGCGCGTCGATATGCTCCATGCCCTCGGTCACTTCGCCCCACACCGTATATTGCCGGTCCAGGAAGCGGGCGTCGTCGAAGCAGATGAAGAACTGGCTGTTGGCGCTGTCCGGATTGGAGGTGCGGGCCATGGAGCAGACGCCGCGCACATGCGGCTCGGCCGAGAATTCCGCCTTCAGATCGGGCAGGTTCGAGCCGCCGGTGCCGCGGCCGTTCGGGCAGCCGCCTTGCGCCATGAAGCCGGGAATCACCCGGTGGAAGACGATGCCGTCGTAAAAGCCGCTGTCGGCGAGCTCCACGATGCGCGCCACATGGCCCGGGGCGAGGTCCGGACGCAGGCGGATGGTGACGTCGCCGTTTTCCAGCTTCATCTTCAGATGGTCGGGCATTCTGGCTTTCCTTTCCCTTGGAAACGGCCGCCTGCCTAGCGGGATGGGCGCCCTGCCGCCAGCCCCCGCCTTTTCCCTGCGCTTTCGCTTGCCTATTTCCGCACTTCAGGGCTTTGTGCGGCCGTGCTGCCTGTTCGACCGCGCTCTTCCCGCCTGTTTTCCGCTGCAACGCTGCTGTTGCTGCACGCGGGGCCCGTGGCGGCGCAGGTAGCGCCCCCCGAAACACCACAGGAAACACCGCAGGAAATATCGGCACCGCAGGCGGCGCCCGAAACCGCCTCCGAGCCCTTTGCCGTGCGGGATGTCCCGCTGCTGGCGGACGCCGACGACCTGTTCGCGCCGCTTCCCGAAATCCCCACCGCCACCGAACTGCCGCCGGTCGATTTCGGCGAGCCGCTCGCCATGGATCCCGTGGCCCCGCTCGACCCGGCGCTGCTGGCGCCGCTGCCTTCCCTGCAAGGCTTCGATCCGGCGCCCAGCGCCGATTTCAAGTTCACCGAAGTGGCGCAGGAAGGCATCCGCTACCGGACGCATGTGGACGGGCTGGACGGGACCGGGCTGGAGGGCAGCTTCCGCCGCCTCTCCGCGCTGGTGCGCGGCGAGAACCAGACGGCGACCGCCGCCCAGCTCGCCTCGCGGACCAATTCCGACAAGCTGCTGATGCAGCGGCTGCTGTTCTCGGAAGGCTGGTATTCCGGCGAGACGGAGGCCAGCGTCTCGGTCACCGGCGAAGGCAGGGCGGACGTGCGGCTGCAGACGATGCCCGGCGAGCGCTATCGCTGGAGCGAGATCGCCCTCGATCTTATTCCGACCGAGCGGCCGGAGCTGGCCGAAGGCTTCGGCCTGAAGGTGGGCGAGCCGATTCGCGCCATCGCCGTCGAGGAATCCGAAGGCGCGCTGCTGCGCAAGCTGAACGAGAGCGGCTACCCCTTCGCCGAGATCGGCGCCCGCGACGTGGTGCTGGACCAGACGGAGCCGACGGGCAGCTACCTTCTGACCGGCGACATCGGCCCGGCCGGGGTGTTCGGGCCGATCCGCATGTCCGGCTTCCAGCCCTTCTCGGAAGACCATGCCCGGGTGATCGCCCGATTCGAGGCGGGCGAGCCTTATGACGTGCGCATGGTGGACGACCTGCGCCGGGCGCTGATCGCCACGCAGCAGTTCGGCGGCGTGACCGTTTCCCCCGTCGACAGCGGCCTGCGCGAGCCGGACGGCCGCGCGGTCACCGAGATCCGCATCGTCGGCAACCGCGGGCCGCAGCGGCTGCTGTCGGGCCAGGTCGGCTATGCCTCGCAGGAAGGCTTCCGCGCCGAGGGAAGCTGGCGGCATCGCAACTTCATCCGGCCCGAAGGCACCCTCACCACCCGCGCCGTGCTGGGCACCGAGGAGCAGCGGCTGGCCGCCGACCTGCTGATGGGCAATTGGCGCCAGCGCGACCGGACGCTGGCGCTGGGCGCCGACATCGCCAATCTGACGCCGCCGGCCTATAAGGCCCAGACGCTGGCGGTCACCGCCGAGATCGCCCGCCAGTCGACCCCGATCTGGCAGAAGCGCTGGACCTGGTCGCTCGGCTTCGGCCTTGGCGCGTCTCGCGAGCAGTCGCGCGCCATCCTGCCGGACGACCCGGAACTGCCCAAGCGGACCTTCCTCTTCGTCTCCATTCCCGGCACGCTGGGCTATGACCGTTCCAACGACCTCCTGGACCCGACCAAGGGCTATCGGCTGAAGCTGGAGATGAACCCGGAAATCTCCCGCGAGGGCAAGCGGGTGGAAACCTACGCCCGGATGTTCCTGGAAGGCTCCGGCTATCAGCGCATCCGCGACGATTTCGTGCTGGCCGGGCGGGCGCGGGTCGGCAGCATCGTCGGCGCCGACCTCGTGAACATCGCCCCCACCCGCCGGCTCTATGCGGGCGGCGGCGGCTCGGTGCGCGGCTATGATTATCAGGGCGTCGGCATATTGGGCTCCAACGACCGGCCGATCGGCGGGCGCGGCCTGCTGGAAGGCAGCGTGGAAGGCCGTTACCGCTTCGGCGATTTCGGCGTGGTGGGCTTCGTGGACGCCGGCTCGGTTTCCCCCGACCCCACGCCGACGCTCGACGGCATGCGCTTCGGCGTCGGAGTCGGCGGCCGTTACTTCACCAGCTTCGGGCCGATCCGCTTCGACATCGCCCGGGCGGTGAACCGCAGCCCGCGCGACCCGAAGATCGCCCTTTACATCTCGATCGGCCAGGCCTTCTGATGGCCGACGCCGCCGACACCCCGCCCGACACCCCGCCGGACGGCCTGCCCGACGGCGCGCCGGACGATTTCGCGGCCCCGCCTTCGCGAAGCTGGTGGCGCTGGCTGCTGGGAATATTGCTGTTCCTGATCCTGCTGGCGGCGGCGGCCGTTCCGCTCGGCCTCTGGTGGCTGGCGGAAACGCCGGGCGGGCGCGGCTTCGTGGCGCGGCAGATCGCCGGGCTGCAGCCCGAAAGCGGCATGCGCTTCGAAGTGGGGCGGATCGACGGCTCGCTGCTGTCCCGCTTCGAGATGGTGGACATCATCGTCCACGATCTGGACGGCCCGCTGGCGATCATTCCCCGCGCCGAGGTGGACTGGGAGCCGATCACCCTTTTCGGGCGGATCGTCAGCATCAACCGGCTGCTGGTGCCGGAAACCCGGCTGCTCAGGATGTGGCGCGTCAACCCGCGCAATCCGGACGATCCGCTGCTGCCCGACATCGACATCCGCCTCGGCCGCTTCGAGTTCCAGAAGCTGGTCGTGGAGGAGCCGGTGCTGGGCCGGGCGGAGACGCTGACGGCGCTCGGCCGGGCCGACATCCGCTCGGGCCGGCTGCTCATGGACATGCAGGCGGCTTCCGCCAGCGGCGACCGGCTGCTGCTGCTGCTGGACGCCGAGCCGGACCGGAACCGTTTCGAGCTGGAAGCCGACTTGAGGGCGCCGGTGGGCGGAATCGTCACCACGCTGGCCGGGCTGGACCAGCCGCTGAGCGTGCAGGCGAACGGCAGCGGCAGCTGGACGCTGTGGCGCGGGCAGTTGAGCGCCGATCTGGGCACGGACGAGAACAGGCTCCGGCTGGCGGAGCTTTCGATCAAGGCGGACGATGGCCGCTTCCGGGTGACGGGCGATGTGGCGCCGGCTTCCTTCGTGCCGGAAAATCTGGCGCAACTCGTCAGCCCGGCGGTGCGGATCGACGCCACCGCCGCCCGCCCCGATGGCCGTTTCGACCTGAAGTTCGTCGCCACCAGTCCGGCGCTGGCGGTGACGGGGGGCGGGCTGGTCGACACCAGCGGCAATGCGCTGGAAGACGTGCGGCTGGAGGCGGTGCTGAAAGACCCTTCGCTGGTGAATCCGGCGCTTTCGGGCAGCGGGCTGGTGGCGACGGTGACGGCGGACGGGCCGATGAAGGATCCGGCCATCCGCTGGACGGTCGCCGCCGACAGCTTGCGCTTCGCCGGCGAGAACGGGCCGATGGGCGCCAATGGCCTGAAGGCGCAAGGCGAGGTTCGGCTGGCGGCCGCCGGCCGGCCTCTTTCCGTGCCGTTCGAGGCGAGCGCCGTCTCCACCGTCGGGCTGCCGCCGGAAATGGCGGCGCTCGTCGACCGGCCGCGGCTTTCCGGCACGCTGACCTATGCCGATGGCACGCTCGTGGGCGATCAGCTTTCGCTGACCACCACGGCGATGACGGCGAACGGCAACGCGCGGCTGATGCCGGACGGGCGGGCGACCGCCAATCTCAACGCCCGGCTGGCGCGCTTCGAAATCCCGGGCGTCGGGCCGGCGACGGTGGAAGCCAGCGCCAGTATCGCCCGCGCGCCCGGCGGCAGCCCGGCCGTCAACGGCCGGTTCACGGCCCGGTCGCTCGGCCTTACCAATGCTTCCGTCCAGGATTTCCTCGGCGGGCTGCCGACGGCCAGCGGCCAATTCTCTCTGGCGCCCAATGGCGAGATCGCCCTTTCCGACGCCGCCCTCAGCAGCCCCAATCTGAATGTGGCCAATGCCACGGGCCGCTACGATCCGGCGAGCGGCCGCTTCGCGGTGGACGCCGCCGGGCGCAGCCGCGCCTATGGCCCCTTCACGCTGACGGCGGCGGGCACCTCCACCGCGCCGACCGCTACCTTGAAGATGCCCTCCCCCGGTTTCGGCTTCGGGGTGAGCAATCTCGTCGCCAGCCTGTCGCCGGCGCCGGGCGGATTGCTGCTGGTGGCGAGCGGCGAGAGCCCGCAGGGGCCGCTCGACGGCCGGGTGATGGTCGGCATGGGCGAAGGCAAGCCGCTGACGCTGGACATCGAGCGCGCCGCCATCGCCGGAATCGCCGCCAGCGGCCGGCTGGTTCAGACGGCCGCCGGCCCCTTCGCCGGCAAGCTGGTGGTGGACGGGCGCGGGATCGATGCGATCTTCGCCCTTTCCGACCAGGGCGGGGTGCAGCGGATCGACGCCAACGCCCGCGCCTTGCAGGCGCGCCTGCCGCTGGCGACTCCGATCGGCATCGCCAAGGGCAACGCCCGCTTCACCGTGCTGCTGGTGCCCGAGCGGCCGCATGTGACCGGCGCCTTCCGCCTGAGCGGCGTGACCCGCGACGGGCTGCTGCTGACGGATGTGCAGGGCACCGCCAACATCGCCGGCACCAGCGGCGTCGCCACCGTGAACGCCAAGGGCCGCTCGCGCGACGGCCAGCCCTTCGCGGCGGTCACGCGCGTGCAGTCCGTCGCCAGCGGCTATGCGATCACGCTGGACGGCAGCGTCGGCAAGCTGCCGCTGAAGCTGGACCGGCCGGCGCAGATCGTGCGGGTGGACGGAGGCTGGGAACTGAAGCCGGCGCGGCTGCAACTGCCCAAGGGCCAGGTGGACGCCGCCGGCATCTGGGCGAAGGACCGGCAACTGAAGCTGGCGCTGCGCAATGTAGACCTGTCGATCCTGGACCTGCTGCGCGGCGATCTGGGCTTCGGCGGAGTCGCCAACGGCCAGGTGGTGATCCGCTCGGAGCCGGGGGCGCTGATCCCTTCCGGCGAGGCCAACCTCACCATCGTCGGCCTGCAGCGGCCGGGGGTGACGGGAATCACCATTCCGGTCGACATCAAGCTGGCGGCCCGCTCGGATGGCGGCGGACTGGTGCTGGGGGCGCAACTGAGCTGGCAGAAGAACGATCTCGGCCGGCTGGTGCTGAAGGTGGACCCCGGCCCGGGCGACAATCCGGCCGACCGCTTCCTGCAGGGGCGGCTGACCGGCGGCGTCCGCTACAACGGGCCGATCGAGCCGCTCTGGGCGCTGGCCGGGCCGGAAGGGCAAGAATTGAAGGGGGCGATCGCCGTCGGCGCGGACTTCGCCGGCACTCCGGCCAACCCGCAACTGGGCGGGATCGCGCGCGGCAAGGGCCTCATCTATCGCAACGCCGCCTTCGGCACGGAAATCGTCGACCTGGCGTTCGACGGCCAGTTCGGCGGCAACCTGTTGAAGCTGAACAGCATCACCGGCCGCGCCAATGGCGGCACGCTGGGCGGTTCGGGCGTGCTGCGGCTGGGCGCCGAGCCTTCGATCGACCTGAGGGTGGAGCTGGAGCGGGCGCGGCTCGCCAACAGCGACACGCTGGAATTCACCCTGTCCGGCCCGCTGCGCCTGCATGGCGAGGGGCGCGGCGCGACTCTGACCGGCGACCTGCAGGTGGACAGCGCCCGCATCCAGCTGGTGCAGATGAACAACAGCGAGGTTCCGCAGTTGCAGGTGCGGCGCGCCGGCGAGGTGGTGGTGCCGGTGAGCGAGCCGGCGCTTTCGGCCTCCAACCTGAAGCTCGACGTCAGGATTCGCGCCGACGACCGGGTGCGGGTGGAAGGCATGGGGCTGGACAGCCAGTGGCGCGCCGACATCCGGGTGCGCGGCACCGCCAACCAGCCGCAGTTGCTGGGCACCGCCACCCTGACGCGCGGCGATTTCGCCTTCGCCGGAAGCGACTTCGACCTGACCACCGGCCGCGTCGTCTTCAACGGCAATCCGATGGACAGCTCCATCGACATCCGCGCCCAGACGCAGGCCGAGGATGTGACCGCCTTCGTGACCATCGCCGGCACCGCCGCCAAGCCCGAGGTGCGCTTCAGCTCGCAGCCGAGCCTGCCCGAGGACGAGATCCTCGCCCGGCTGCTGTTCGGCTCGTCGGTCGCCGATCTTTCGGTAACGGAAGCGGTGCAACTGGCGACCGCCATCGCCGGCCTGCAATCGGGTGTGGACACGATGGGCAAGATCCGCCGCTCGGTGGGCGTGGACCGGCTGCGGCTGGTGGGCGACAATGCCGAGACCGGCATGGGCACCGGAATCGCCATCGGCAAGCGGCTGACGAAGAACGTCTATGTGGAAGTGCTGACCGACAGCCAAGGCAACACGCTGACCACGCTGCAACTGACGCTGAGCCGCATCTGGAGCCTGTTCATCGAGGTCAGCTCGGTCGGCAACAGTTCGGTGAACGTGCGCTACCAGCGGGAATATTGAGGCGCGGACACGCAAGCGGCGCGCGGGTTGCCCCGCGCGCCGCTGTCTTGAACAGGTCTTGCCGGCTTATTCGTCGGTGGGCTCGATGGCCGTCTTCACGCCTTCGACAGCGGTGCGGGCGCCGCCGACGATGTCCAGCCCGCGGGTGCAGCCGATCACCCCGCCCGAGCCGACGGTCGAGCAGCTGCCGATGCCGGTGGCCGAATTCTGGCCGCTGGCCAGCGCCGCGCGGTTGGCGCCGACCTGGTCCTGGCGGGCGATGGCGGCGGCCTTCTCCTCTTCGCGCAGGGCCTTGGGGATGCGATAACGCTCTTCCTCGGGGCGGCGGGCGCAGACGATGATCTCATCGGGGTTGTTCGCCTTGGGGCAGGGGTCGTCCCCGAAGACGACCACGGTGCGGCTGCGGTAGCTGCCGTCCTGCGCGAGAGCCGGCGCGGCGAAGGCGAGCGGCGCCGCGACCAGGGCAAGACCAAGCATCCATTGCATTGCCGACTCTCCTTAGTGTGCGGAATCCGCACATTCATTGAACCCCCGGCCGCATGAACCGGGCCTGACCTTAGCGCAAGTGGCCTTGCAGCGAAATGCGCCACCTGCCATCGCCCGAAGCGGGCGAGGTGGCGAAAGGAGCGCGCAATGGCAAATGGTCTGCACCAGCTTGGAGCGGCATCGCTTCTGCAGGCTTTCCGGGCCGGCCGCGCCAGCACCGTCGCGGCGACCCGCCATTATCTCGACCGGATCGACCGCTTCGACCCGGCGCTGGGCGCCTTCACCCATGTGGACCGCGAAGGCGCGCTGGCGGCGGCAGCGGAATCGGCGGCGCGCCACGAAAGCGGGAACCCCCGGCCGCTGGAGGGGTTGCCCGTCGCGGTGAAGGCGAACATCGCCGCCAGGGGGATGCCCGCCCATGCCGGGATCGGCGCGCTTCGGGCGCATGTCGCCGATGCGGATTCCGATTGCGTCGCGGCGTTGCGCGCGTCCGGGGCGGTGATCCTGGGCCTCACCAACATGCATGAAGCGGCGCTGGGCGCCACCACCGACAATCCGCATTTCGGCCGCACCCACAATCCGCACCGGATCGGCCACACGCCGGGCGGTTCCTCCGGCGGCTCGGCGGCGGCGGTCGCGGCGGGGCTGGCGGCGGCCGCTCTGGGAACCGACACGCTGGGCTCCATCCGAATCCCGTCGGCCTGGTGCGGTGTGACCGGGCTGAAGCCCACGAACGGGCTGGTGCCCGTGGGCGGGCTGGTGCCGCTGGTGCCCGGGCTGGACTGCATCGGCCCGATCGCCCGTTCGGTGGCGGATTGCGCGCTGCTGCTGTCCGCCATCGCCCGGCCTCGGGCCGCGCGCCCGCTGAACCGCGTCGCGCGGCTGGAGTTCCGGCAGGGGCCGGAGCCGGATTCCACTGTTTCAGCCGCGCTTCGCCTGTCCGCCTCGTTGTTGCAGGGGTTGGGGCTGGCGGTCGAGACGCGGCAGGTGCGGGTGGAGCATGCGCGGCTGCGCCTCGCCGCTTTCCTCGAGGTCGCGCAAGGCGCTGCCGACCAGTTCGGCAAGGCGGCAGCGGCTGAGCCGGAGGGGTTCTCGGCCGACTTCCATGCCGCGCTCGCCTTTGCCCGCTCGGCCGATGGCCGATCGCTGGCGGATGGGCGCCGGGCGCTGGAGGCGGCCGCGAACGAGCTTCAGGCCGTGCTGCATGTCGCCGATGCGCTGCTGCTGCCGACGACTCCGCAAGCCGCCTTTCCCTTCGACGAGGCGCCGCCGCAGACGCTGGCGGATTATAGCGCGCTCGCCAATCTGGCCGGCCTGCCGGCGCTCAGCCTGCCCGCCGGCTGGACAGCGGATGGGCTTCCTATCGGCGTGCAACTGATCGGCCGCGCCGGCGAGGACATGGCGCTGCTGGAACTGGGCGGCAGGCTGGAGGCGGCGCTGAACGCCTGGCGCCCGCCGCTCGATCCGGCCTGAAGTTCGAGCGAGTCACGTTTTGATTGCATCGAAACGGCCGCTTCAGTTGCTTGTTTGTGCGCATGGGTTCCCGTTCCGATGATTGCCTTTGAACGGGACAGGCCATGGATTTATAACCCACAGAAACAATGGATATATTTTCCGTCACCCCGGGCTTGACCCGGGTTCCAGCTTTTCGGCCAGCGTAGGTAAGAAGCGGGATCCCGGGTCAAGCCCGGGGTGACGAAGAGGGGACGGGGTGACGAAGGGGAATAGGAGCCCCCGACCTAGAAGAAGCGCTCGCAGTTGGTCGGGCCCCTGGTGGACGGCGCGCCGTCCAGACGGACGGTGGCGGCGTAGTTGCTCCAGGCGCCGCCGGTGGGGGCGGTGCGCTGGAAGATTTCCAGCGCGAAAGGCTGCCGGCCGGGGAAGGTGACGGTCCAGTTGCGCTCGCCTTCTCCCGTGCCCATCTTTTCGCAGCGCGTAAGCTTGAGAGTGGCGCCACGCGCGGCAAAAGCCTCCGGCAGGTCCAGCGGGATTTCCGCGCCCACCTTGCTCCAGTTGACGTTCACGCTGTCCGGCCGGCCCTTGCCGGAAATGCTGATGCTGTAGTCGCCCAACACGCCGGTAGCCAATGTGTCCTGCACCGGTTTCGCAAGCCAGCGCACGCCGGCCATGCGCTGGCGGAGATCGGCGAGCGCCGGGGCCGCGCCCGGCCCGGCCGGAATCGCGCGCAGCAGCGCTTCGGCGACCGGCTGGGTGGAAACCACTTTCTGCCACTCCTCCGCGCAGGCCTCGTCGATCCAGTCCGTCCTCGGCGGCTTGGTGGCCAGAAAGCGCGAGCGGCAGGCCGCCTTGAAACGCCCTTCCGCCCCGGCCACCACGGGCGGCACGGGTCCGGCGGGCGCGGCCGGGGTGGCGCCGGCCGGTGCAGCGGCCGGGATGGGGGCGGCCGCTTCCGGCGCGGCTATGGCGCGCGGGGCGGCTGGGCGGCCATCGGTCGCCACCTGGTCGAAGCGGGCGGCGGAGGCGTTCCAGCGGAGCTCATCCCCGCAGCGGGCGTTGGCGGCGGCGCCCTGGCCGCAGGCCGCGCCGCGCCGGGCGATCTGCAGCCGCGCGGGCTTGCCGGCCACCAGGCGGTAGGCGAGCAGCCGCTCGTCGAACAGCAGGCGGGCGCCGCCGCTCGCGTCCGCCGCATAGACCTGCACGCGGCCCAGGCCATCGGGGCGGAACAGATTGGGCCGGCCCGTGCAGGGGAAATTGGCTTCGGAAACCACGAAATCCGTACGGCCGTCTCCGGTCAGTTCCACGGGAATGACGAAACGGCCCTGCCCGTCCATGCTGCCGAGCTTGCCGCCGGCCTGCGCGCAGGCGGCCACGAGGTCGTTCACCCGCTGCTTGATCGGCTCTGGCACATGGCCCTGCGCCAGAGCCGGCTGCGCCGCCGCCAGAACACCGAGCAGAAAAACCTTACGCATCGCCATCGCCCCCTCCGGCCGCTGTGGACGGCGGGACGCTAGGGGGAAGTGGCGGCCGCGTCCAGCCTTGTGGCGGGCGGTTTTCGCTTTGTCATCGCGGGCTTGACCAGCGGTTCGGTTTTTTGCCTCCACCGCCCGAAAGCTGGACCCCGGGTCAAGCCCGGGGTGACGGAGTGGGGGATGGTTCTTGCCCTCTGTTGCCGGATGTCAGAAGTGCCTGCGCGTGGAGGGCCAGCGCTTGTGGATAGAGGCCATGCTCGGCCACCAGCACGCGGGCGGCCAGCGTTTGCGCGGTGTCGCTCGGCTCCAGCGGCACGCGCGCCTGGGCGACGATCGGGCCGTCGTCCAGTTCCTCGGTCACCACATGCACGGTGCAGCCGGCTTCCCGGTCGCCGGCGGCGATGGCGCGGGCGTGGGTGTCGAGCCCCGGATATTTCGGCAGCAGCGAGGGGTGGATGTTCAGCATCCGCCCGCGCCAGTCGGCGATGAAGCCCGGCGTGAGGATCCGCATGAAGCCGGCCAGCGCCACCAGTTCGATCCCGCGCGCCTTCAGCGCGGCGCTGACGGCGCGGTCGAAGGCGGCGCGGTCCGGATACTCCTTGTGGGCGATGGCCAGCGCTTCGATTCCCAGCGCCCGCGCCGAGTCCAGTCCGGCCGCCGCCGGCCGGTTCGACAGCACCAGCGCGATCTCCGCCGGATAGGCGGGATCGCGCGCGGCCTCCGCCAGCGCCAGCATGTTGCTGCCGCGCCCGGAAATGAGCACGGCGGTCTTCAGCCTAGCCATCGTGGGTGGCGACCCAGCCCTCGTTCCGGCCCCAGAGCCCGACGGCCCCGCGCACCTCGCAGCCTTTCGCGCCGGCCTCGATGCGGCCGATGGCGAAGACCGATTCGCCGCTGGCAACCAGCGCCGAAGTCACGGCTTCCGCTTCGCGCGGCGCGACCGCCAGCACCATGCCGATGCCGCAGTTGAAGGTGCGCGCCAGCTCGGCGGCTTCCATCCGCCCTTGCGCCTGCAACCAGCCGAAGAGCGGCGGCAATTGCCAGCTTTCCGCGTCGATCACCGCGCGGCAGCCCTCGGGCAGCACGCGCGGGACATTTTCCAGCAGGCCGCCGCCGGTGATGTGGGCCAGAGCGTAGATGCGGCCGGCCTTCAGAAGCGGCAGCAGCGGCTTCACATAGAGCCGCGTCGGCGCCAGCAGCGCGTCGATCAGGCTGCGCGACGGGTCGAAGGGCGCGGGCGCGTCCAGCGCTTCCCCCTCCACCAGCCGGCGCAGCAGCGAATAGCCGTTGGAATGGGCGCCCGACGAGCCGATCCCCAGCAGCAGGTCGCCGGCGGCCACCTTGTCTCCGGTCAGAAGTTGCGCGCGTTCCACCGCGCCGACGGCGAAGCCGGCCAGATCATAGTCTCCGGCCTGATACATGCCGGGCATTTCCGCCGTCTCGCCGCCGATCAGCGCGCAGCCGGCCTCGGCGCAGGCGCGGGCGATTCCGGCCACCACCTGTTCGGCAACGCCGGTCTCCAGCTTGCCGGTGGCGAAATAGTCCAGGAAGAACAAAGGCTCCGCGCCCTGCACGATCAGGTCGTTCACGCACATCGCCACCAGATCCTGGCCGATGCTGCCGTGCCGGCCGGTTTCGATGGCGAGGCGGAGCTTGGTGCCCACGCCGTCTGTCGCCGCCACCAGCAGCGGGTCGGTGAAGCCGGCCGCCTTCGGGTCGAAGATGCCGCCGAAGCCGCCGATCTCCGCGTCGGCGCCGGGGCGGCGGGTGGCGCGCACCAGCGGCGCGATCCTCTTCACAAGCTGGTTGCCGGCCTCGATGGAGACTCCAGCCTCGGCGTATGTGGCGGGTGTCACCGGCGGGCGATTGGTCGTGCTCATTGCCGCGCTCTAACGCCATCCCACTTGGAATCCCAGCCTTCCTGCGCCAAAGGCTTGGGGGATGATCCGCTCTTCAAGCTTCGTTGCTTTCCTGATGGCGCTGGCGCTGGCCGTTCCCGGCCCGGCCACGGCGCAGGGCCTTCGCGCGGCGGACGCCCGGCCCGGCAAGAAGGCCGCAGACCCCGGCACGCCGACCGCCATCGGCGGCAGCGGCGGGCTGGTGATTTCCGGGGTGGATGTGGACGTGGGCGGCAAGAGCCCCGGCGACGCGCGGCTGAACGGCTGGCGCGAGGCGCAGCGGCAGGCCTGGCCGGCGCTCTGGGCGCGGATGTCCGGCCTGGCGCCCGCCACCGCGCCGAAGCTGGCGGACAGCGCGCTCGACGGCATCGTCTCCGCGATCGAGGTGGAGCGCGAGCAGGTGGGGCCGGACCGCTATGTGGCGCGGCTGGCGGTGGTGTTCGACCGGGTGCGCGCCTCTTCCTATCTGGGACGCTACGCCAATCTCGCCTCCTCGCCGCCGTTCCTGGTGATCCCAGTGCTGCAGGACGCCGCCACAAGGCAGGCGCATGAGGAGGGCTCGCCCTGGCTTGCCGCCTGGTCGCGGCTGCGGGCGGGCGAGACGCCCATCGACTATGTGCGGATCCGCCCGACGCCGGGCGACGTGATCCTGCTGAACGCCTGGCAGGCGGAGCGCCGCCACCTGTTCCTGTGGCGCATGCTGATCGACCGCTATCAGGTGGCGGATGTGCTGATCCCGGAACTGGTGATGGACCGCAGCTTTTCCGGCGGGCCGGTTTCCGGCCTGCTGATCGTGCGCTTCGGCCCCGCCGGGCGGGAACTGGGCCGGGTGCGGCTGAGCAACCGCGCCGGCGATGTCGCCGGCCTGACCGACGCCGCCGTGCGCGAGGCGGACAAGCTGTATGTGGCGGCGCTGCGCGCCGGCAACCTGCTGCCCGACCCGAGCCTGATCGAGGAGCAGACGCCGCCGGCCGAGCTGGAGGACACCGGCCCGCAGTTCGACGCCGGGTTCGAGGCGGGCGCCGCCGCGCAGACGCTGAGCGTAAGGGTGCAGACGCCCGACGACGCGACGCTGCAGTCGATCCAGCGCACCGTCGCCGCGACCCCCGGCGTGGTGGGCGTGCGGCTGCAAAGCCTGGTGCTGGGCGGCGAATCGACTCTGGAGATCATCCCCGCCGTTTCGCTGCAGGAACTGCGCTACGCGCTCGACCAGCGCGGCCTTCGGCTGGACGGCACGCAATTGCGCCGCCGCGCCGCCGGCGAAACGCCGCTGGCGCCGGTGGTGCCGGTGGGCGGCGAGGCCGAGATCGAGGAAACCGATGCGCCGCCCCCGGCGCAGGGCGCGCCCAAATCGCTGCTGCCCGGCGGCAAGGGATGACGGCGGCGGACGAGCCCCGGCAGATGGTGCTGCCGCTGCGCTGGAAGGCGGCGCTGGGGCAGAAGGACTTCTACGTCTCGGAGGCCAATCTCGACGCGGTGCAGTTTCTGGACAGCTGGTCCACCTGGCCGCTGCCGGCCGCCATCCTGATCGGCCCGACCGGATCGGGGAAGAGCCATCTGGCCGCCATCTTCGCCCGCCGCGCCAACGCCCGGCTGTGGGACGATGCCGACCGCACCCACAGCGAGGAAGCGCTGTTCCACGCCTGGAACGCCGCCATGGAGGAGCGGCGGCCGCTGCTGATGACGGCGCGTTCCGCCCCGCTCGACTGGAATATCGGCCTTGCCGACCTGCGCAGCCGGCTGGCGGCCACGCCGCGCGTGCAGATCCGCCCGCCGGACGACGCGCTTCTGGAAGCGCTGTTTCAGAAGCTCTGGCGGGACCGGGGGATCGATATCCCGTCCGAAGTCGCGTCCTATGTGCTGACCCGGATCGAGCGGAGCTTCGAAAGCGCCGCCCGCGCGGTGGAGCTGATCGATTCGGCGGCGATGGCGGCGCAGCGGCCGATCACCATCCCGCTGGCGCGGGAGGCGCTGCTCGACCTCTGATCCGCCGGTCGGAGAGAAGCGCCACGCCCCACATCAGCAGGCCGCCGAGCGCGAGGCCGGCGCCGACGAAGCCGCTCGATTCGAAGCCATGGCCAGCCGCCACCGCCATGCCGGCCAGCCACGGCCCCAGCGCATTGGCGAAGTTGAAGGCGCTGTGGTGCAGCGAGGCGGCGAGCGTCTGCGCCTCTCCGGCGACATCCATCAGCCGCGCCTGCAACGGCACGCCGAACGAGCCGGTGAGGCCGATCAGGAAGACGACCGGCGCCATCGTCCAGAGGCTGTGCGCGGCGAAGGGGAAGAGGAACAGCATCAGCGCCGCCAGCGCCAGCATGCCGCCGACGGTGGGCATCAGCGCCTTGTCCGCGCCCCAGCCGGCGACCAGCGTGCCGATCGTCATGCCGAGGCCGAACACCGCCAGCATGGCGGGAATGGCGGAGGGCGGCGCCAGCGTGACCTGGAGGATGGTGGAAGCGAGATAGGTGTAGACGGCGAACAGGCCGCCGAAGCCGATGGCGCCGATGGAGAGCGTCAGCCAGACCCGGCCATTGGCGAGCGCGCCGAGTTCGGTGAGCGGGCTCTGCCCGGCGCGCGCCGGCTGGCTGGGGGCGAAAAGGGCGATCAGCGCCGCCGTCGTCAGCGCGCAGGCGGCGACGATGCCGAAGCCCCAGCGCCAGCCGAACTGCTGGCCGACGGCGTTGGCGAAGGGCACGCCGATGATGGTCGCCAGAGTCAGCCCCAGCATCACCTTCGCCATTGCCTGCGCCCGGCGGTTCGGCGGCACCAAGCTGGCGGCCATCAACGCAGCCACCCCGAAATAGGCGCCGTGCGGCACGCCCGACAGGAAGCGGAACAGCAGCATCGACTGGAAGCCGGAGGCGATGGCCGAAAGCGCATTGCCGGCCGCGAACAGCAGCATCAGCGCGATCAGCAGCCGGCGCCGGTCCATCCGCGCGCCGAGGACGGCCAGCAGCGGCGCGCCGATCACCACGCCGAGCGCGTAGACGCTGATGACATGGCTGGCTTGCGCCTCCGACACGCCGAGATCGGGGGCGAAGAAGGGCAGCAGGCTCATGGTGGCGAATTCGGTGGTGCCGATGGCGAAGCCGCCGAGCGCCAGCGCCGCCAGCACCGGCCAGGCGCGAGGGGCGGAAGTGGAATCGGAAACCGGACTTGATTGGTTCATGTTCGGCCTATGCCCTCTTGTGCGGTGCAGCACCAGCCCGCCAACCTGCGCAGCAGCCATGATTTCAGGGGCATGGGCCGAGGCGCTTGCGCTCCTCCGGCGCCAGCGGCCGGACGGCTCCCTTGGCAAGCGGCCCCAGCGCCACGCCGCCGATCGCCACCCGCACCAGACGCTGCACATTGGCCCCTTGCGCCGCCACCATGCGGCGGACCTGCCGGTTGCGCCCCTCGGTCAGCACCACTTCGATCCAGCTCGATTTCGCGCCCGGCCGCAGCAGGCGGACGGCCGTCGCGCTGAGGCTTTCACCGCCATCCTCCACCGGCTGGCGGAGCGCGGCGATCATCGCTTCGCCGGCGGGCCGGTCCAGCTTCACATGATAGGTTTTGGGAACCATGGAGGCCGGGTTCATCAGATAGTCCGCCCAGCCGCTGTCGTTCGTCAGGAAGATCAGCCCTTCGCTCGCCTTGTCCAGCCGGCCGACCGGCGCGAGGTAGGGCAGGCCTTCGGGCAGGCAGTCGTAGACGGTGCCGCGCGCCTGCGGGTCGCGGCGGGTGGTGACGAGGCCGCGCGGCTTGTTCAGCATCAGGTAGAGAGGGGCCTCGGCCTCCACCTTCCGGCCTTCGACTTCGATATGGGCGCGCGCGATGTCCACGCGCTGGCTGGCGGATGTGGCGCGGCGGCCGTTCACGAAGACGCGGCCGGCCTCGATCAGCGCCAGCGCCTCCGTCCGCGAGCAATGGCCCAGCTTGGAAAGCGCGCGCGGCAGGCTTGCGACCTGCCCCATAAGCGATGGAGGCTCATCAGCCTTTCGGCCGTTCTTGCGCATGGGAATCGTTCCGGCTCCGCCGCGCCGCATTCCGCGGCGGAGACTCTGCCAGCTTGCAATCATGCGAAAACGGCAAGCGGCCGCCGCCCGCAGGTGCCCCGCCCCGGACACCTGAGTTGCGGCGCCCGGGGCTAGAGGCCGGCGATCAGTCTGCCGGCGCGCAGGGCGCGGAACTGCGCCAAGGCTAGATCTTCTCGCTGAGGCGGATCGCCACGCGGCAGCCGGCGCGGACGAGGGCCGACATCAGCGGATAGGCGGGCGCCTGTTCCGCGCCCAGCGCGATGGCGCTTTCGCGATGCTCCACTTCCTCCGCCTGAAATTCGGCGATCACCGCTTCCAGTTCCGGATCGTCTCCGGCAAGCTGGTCGCGCTGCTGCTGGTAGTGGAGGTCGATCTCGGTCTCGACCGCCGCCGTCACCGCCATCGCCGCCTTGGGGCCGATCAGCGCCGAAACCGCGCCCAGCGCGAAGCCGGCGCCATGCCACAGCGGCATCAGCAAGGTGGGGCGCACGCCGCGTTCGACGATCAACTTGTCGAACACTTCCAGATGCCGGTCTTCCTGCGCCGCCATGCGGGCGATCTCGGCGGAAACCGGGCTGCGATTGCCCATCACCGCGCGCTGGCCGGCGTAGATCCGAACGGCGCCGAATTCGCCGGCATGGTCCACGCGGATCATGGAGGCCGTATCGGGCACGGGGTCGCCCGCCAGACGGGGATTGGGTTGTTCGCTCATCGCGCCTTCCGCTTCGCCGTGAAGATCAGCACCGCCGCCGCGCAAAGCGCGGCGCCGGCCGAGATCAGTGCGTTCCATCCTGCCATGGAAAGGCCGAAAAGGCTCCAGGGAATTTGGTCGCAGCGGGTCAGCGGCGCGTTCAGGAACGCGTCCATCATGTCGGCGGTGGACATACCCGAGGCGACCGGCGCGGTGCAGGCGGTGACGCCCTGCCACCATTTCTGCTCCACCCCGGCGTGGAAAAGGCCGAGGCCCGCCGCCGCCAGCATGGCGAGGACCGCGAGCCAGCCCAGCGCGCGGTTGCCGAGCACGAAGGCGAGGCCGGAAAGCGCCAGCACCGCCAGATGCGCGTAGCGCTGCCAGAAGCACATTTCGCACGGCGGCAGGCCGCCCAGATACTGGAAGCCCAGCGCCCCGAGGAGCAGGCTGCCGGAAACCGCGAACAGCAGTAGCGGCGCCTGCCGTGCCCCCGTCATCGCCACTGCCTTACTTCTGCACGGGCGGGATGGCGGACGGTGCAACGGTTGGTGCGGTCGCCACGGGCGCGGCCGCCACGCGGGTGACCGGCTTCGACGGCCCCAGCCGGCTGACCAGCTTCACCGCATAATCCAGCTGGAAGTCGGTGATGCCCTGCTTCTTCAGCTCGTCGGCGGTCAGGGTGAAGCGCGGTTCCGGCTTGCCGTCGTCCTCGATCACCTTGTCGTCCGCCTTCTTCTCGGCGACCAGATGGTTCCGAAGATCGGCTTCGCGCACACGCGGCCGGTCGTTGCGGCTGGGGTCCGAAAGCTGCGGCACTACGATGTCCGGGTCGATCCCGGCTTCCTGCACCGAGCGGCCGGCGGGCGTGTAGTAGCGCGCCGTCGTCAGCCTGAGGCCGCTGTCCGGCGTCAGTGGGATCAGCGTCTGCACCGAGCCTTTGCCGAAGCTCCTCTGGCCCAGCACCAGCGCGCGCTTATGGTCCTGAAGGGCGCCGGCGACGATTTCGGCGGCCGAGGCCGAGCCTTCGTCCACCAGCACGACGATCGGCTTACCTGCGGCGAGGTCGTCGGCGCGGGCATAGTAGCGCTCGATGTCGTCCTTGCTGCGGCCGCGCTGGGAGACGATCTCGCCGCGCTCCAGGAAGGTGTCCGACACTTCGATCGCCTGATCGAGCAGGCCGCCGGGGTTGGAGCGCAGGTCGATCACGAAGCCGGCGAGGTCCGGGCCGATCTTCTTCGTCAGTTCGGTGACGGCCTGGCGAGTCGCTTCGCCCGTCTGCCGGTTGAAGGCGGCGATGCGGATCACGCCGACATTGCCCTTCGCTTCCCAGCGGACCGGGCGCATGCGGATGATCTCGCGCGTGAGGTTGAAGCTGAGCGGCTTCGGCTCGCCGGGGCGGACGACCGTCAGCTTGATCGTGGTGCCGGGCTTGCCGCGCATCCTGTCCACCGCGTCGTTGAGCGTGGAGCCGACGATCAACTGGTCGTCGATATGGGTGATGAAGTCGCCCGACTTGATTCCGGCGCGCGCGGCGGGCGTCTCGTCGGTCGGCGCCACGACGCGCACGGCGCCGTCCTCCGACGAGACGGTGAGGCCGAGGCCGCCATATTCCCCGTCGGTCTGGGTGCGCATATTCTCGGAATCGCGGGCGTCGAGATAGGAGGAGTGCGGGTCGAGGCTGGCGAGCATGCCGTTGATGGCGCCCTCGATCAGCTTCTTGTCGTCCACCTGGTCGACATAGGTTTCGCGCACCTTCAGGAACACGTCCATCAGCGTGTCCAGCTCGCGCCATGTCTCGTTGCCGCGCGCCGCCGTCACCGCGGTCGGCAGCGTGATGGCGAGCAGGGCCCCGGCGGAGCCCGCAAGCAGCGTGTGGACGATCGGCTTCATCGCGCAACCCTTTTCCCGAAATGGCCCCCCTTCCCTCCTGGACGAGTCGCCATCTGGCTGATTTTTAATATTAGCAGGTTGAACGGGGCGTGAAAGAGTGGCGGACGGGTTTGAATTGGTCCTGACCGCTCGTCACCCCGGGCTTGACCCGGGGTCCAGCTCGCGACCTCCACCGTTCCGCCACGTCAAAAGCTGGACCCCGGGTCAAGCCCGGGGTGACGGGATTGGGTTTCAGTCCCGGTGATAGGGGTGGCCGACCAGGATCGACCAGGCACGGTAAAGCTGTTCGGCCAGCATGGCGCGAGCCAGCAGATGCGGCCAGGTCGCCGGGCCGAGCGCGAGGCAGAGGTCAGCGGCCGCGCGCGTTTCCGCCGAATGCCCGTCCGCCGGGCCGATGAGGAAGCGGGTTTCGCGCACCCCCTCATCCCGCCAGTGCCCCAGCTTCGCGGCGAAGGCCTGGCTGGAAAGCGCCGTGCCGCGCTCGTCCAGCACCACCGTGCGGCTGCCGGCCGGAGCCGGGGGAAAGCTGGCGCTGTCCGACAGTTCGCTGAGCGTTGCGTCCCATGGGATGCGCGCCAGATAGCGCGCGGTCAGCTCCGCCTCGGGGCCGCGTCCGGCCTTGCCGTAAGCCAGGATCGAAAGCCTCAGGGCCTTGGAACCCTCAGGGCCGGGCGTCAGGCGCGCGGACGGGGGAGCCGTCGGCGTCGAAGGCCCACATCTTCTCCAGCCCGTAGAACTGCCGCACTTCCGGGCGGAACAGGTGCACGATCACATCATGGGCGTCGATCAGCACCCAGTCGGCCGACGCCAGCCCCTCCACACGAATGTTGAGCTTCAGCTGCTGCTTCACTTCCGCTTCGATCCGCTGCGCCAGCGCCGCCACCTGCCGCGTGGAGCGGCCGGACGCGATCACCATATGGTCGGCGATCGCGCTCTTCCCGGCGAGCGGGATGGAGACGACATCCTCCGCCTGCCCGTCCTCCAGGCATTTGAGGATGATCTTGTGGAGCGCTTCCACATGCTGTTCGGCGTCCAGATTGCTGGCGTTCAAGCGGTCTGTTCCTGTCGTTCGAGGAGCGGGTCCTGTTCGAGGATGTCATCTGCCCAGCCGGGTTCTTCCCGGCGGATGGCCGTGGCCGAGCGACTGTCCAGCCCGAAGTCCACGGTCGCGATTCCCGGCAGTTGCCAATCCTTCCATCCGGCCGCGGATTTGTGGCGATAGCGCCGGAACCAGCCCATGGCCGGGGCGGACTGGCTGGGGCCAACATAATGCGGACGCGCCATCACCACAATCGGAACCGTGCGGGCGATCACCCTCCAGTCGGCCCAGCGGTGAAATTGCAACAGGTTGTCGGAGCCCATCAGCCACAGGAACCTCACCTGCGGAAAGCGGTGGCGAAGCGCCTGCAGCGTGTCCACCGTCAGCTGCGTGCCCAGTTCCGCCTCGATCGCGGTGGGGCGGATTCGCGGGTGGCGGGCGACCAGCCGCGCCGAGGCGAGGCGGGCGGCGAGCGGCGCCATTCCGGCGACCGGCTTCAGCGGATTCTGCGGGCTGACCAGCCACCAGACCTCGTCCAGCCCCAGCCGTTCGAGCGCGGCGAGGCTCATCTTGCGATGCCCGCCATGCGCCGGGTTGAACGAGCCGCCGAGAAGCCCGACCGAGAAGCCCTTCCTCAAACGGGGCGGACCTGACCGCTGCCCAGCACCAGCGTCTTGTAGGTGGTCAGCCCCTCCAGCGCCACCGGGCCACGGGCGTGCAGGCGGCCGGTGGCGATGCCGATTTCCGCGCCGAAGCCGAATTCGCCGCCGTCGGCGAACTGGGTGGAGGCGTTCCACATCAGGATCGCCGAATCGACGGCGGCGAGGAAGCGCTGCGCCACCGCTTCGTCCGCCGTCACGATGGCGTCGGTGTGGTGGCTGCCGTGCGCGGCGATATGGGCGATGGCGCCCTGCACGCCCTCCACTTCCGCCGCGGCGGCGATGGGTTCCAGATATTCCGTGCCCCAATCCTCGGGCGTCGCCGCTTTCAGGCGCGGGTCGAGCGGCAGCAGGGCTTCGTCGGCGCGCAGTTCGCAGCCGGCCTCCAGAAGCGCCGCCAGCAATTCCGCCTTCGGGCCATAGGCGCGGTCGATCAGCAGGGTTTCCATCGCGCCGCAGACCCCGGTCCGCCTGAGCTTGGCGTTGAGCACGATTTCGCGCGCCATCGCCGGATCGGCGGCGGCGTCGACATAGACATGGTTGTTGCCGTCCAGATGGGCGAGCACCGGCACGCGCGCTTCCGCCTGCACCCGGGCTACGAGGCCCTTGCCGCCGCGCGGGATGATCACGTCGATCAGCCCCGCCGCCGCCAGCATGGCGCCGACCAGTTCGCGGTCGGGCGTGTCGACGAGCTGGATGGAATCTTCCGGGAGCCCCTCGGCCTTCAACCCCTCCACCAGCGCGGCGTGGATCGCCTTTGCCGAGGCCAGCGCCTCCCGCCCGGTGCGCAGGATGGCGGCGTTCCCGGCCATCACGCAGAGCATGCCGGCATCCGCCGTGACATTGGGGCGGCTTTCATAAATGATCCCGATCACCCCCAGCGGCACGCGCACGCGGCGGAAGAGAAGGCCGTTCGGCCGGCTCCATTCGCGGATGGTCTCGCCCACCGGATCGGGCAGCGCCGCCAGTTCGTCGAGCGCGGCGGCGATCCCCTCGATGCGCGCCGGGGTCAGCAGCAGGCGGTCGCGCAAGGCCGGCGACAGGTCGGCCGCGGCGGCCATGTCGGCCTGGTTGGCGGCCTCGATCGCCGTCGCCTGCGCCCGGATTGCGGCGGCAGCGGCGCGCACGGCGGCAGCCTTGGCGGCCGTCGGCGCGGAGGCCAGCAGCCGTTGCGCGGCGCGGGCGCGGGCGCCCATTCTTGCCATGGTTTCGGTGGGGCCGGCGGGTTGTTCTGCGGTCATCGTCATGCCGTTGCTATAGGGTGACGGCCCACTCCGGGCAAAGAGGGTATAGGGATTTGTCGCGGCATCTGCTATTAACCGCGCGGCGGCGGTCGTTGTCGAGGGTTTGTTTGCCGCAACAGGGAGGGAAATATGCGTGCCATTATCGGGCCGTTGGCGGCTGCTTTTGCCTTTACCGTCGCGGCACCCGCGTCGGCGCTTTATGTGCCGGGTTGGGAAAAGATCGATCCGGTGGTTTTCACGGGAGTCCTGGATGAAACATGGGGGGAAAAAGGCACCTCCTTCTTCACCTCCTCCCCGGGCCTCTATCGCCTCAGCTGGAAGTTTGACCGACCGTTGGAGGTGAATGCCGACGGGGAAATCGAAAGCATTGGCATATTCTATCGCTGGGGCTGGGTTTACGACGATTATGAGGGCGGTGAATGGACCTGGGGAATCAGCGAAATATTCGACTATTATATCGATACCCCCTCTTCAGGCCATAGCTTCATCGAGATACCCAAGCCGGAAATATACAACCATGATGAAGAGGGTCATTGGCAGACCGTCTATTGGCACTTCCTCGACGGTTTCGGCATCTATTCGAACAATGAACTGGTGTCGCCGCTCGGCTTCCGTATCACTCTGGCGCAGGTGCCGGAGCCGGCGAGCTGGGCGATGATGATCATCGGCTTCGGGCTGGTCGGGCTGACCGCGCGGCGGCGGGCGGACAGGCGGATGCCCGCTTCCGCCTGAACCTTCGAAGCGCCATGGACGGGGTGCGTCAAAGCATCACCATCTGATCGCGGTGGACGACGGCGCTGCGCGGCGCATAGCCCAGCGTTTCGGCAATCGCCGTCGTCTGCTTGCCGGCGATTGCGCGGGCATCGGCCGCGTCATAGCCGATGAGGCCGCGCGCCACCGGGTGCCCGGCCTCGTCCAGCACGTCCACCGCATCGCCCCGGCGGAACTGGCCTTCGATGCCGGTGATCCCGGCCGCCAGCAGGCTTTTCCCCGATTTCAGCGCCTTCACCGCGCCTTCGTCGACCGTCAGCCGGCCTTCCACCTGCATCCGTCCGGCAAGCCAGGCCTTGCGCGCCGTCAGCGCGTCCGGCGCGGTGAAGATGGTGCCATGGCCGGTTTCATCGAAGCGGGCCAGCGGATGCTCCGGCTTTCCCGCCACGATGGCCACGGGGATGCCGGCGGCATGGGCGATGCGCGCCGCCTCCACCTTCGCCTGCATCCCGCCCGAGCCCATGCCGGACGAGGAGGCGCGGCTGGCCATATGCGCGACCGCCGCGATGTCGGGCACGGTGGGGATGAATTGGGCGGCCGGGTCCTCCGCCGGGTTGGCGGTGTAGAGGCCGTCTATGTCCGACAGCAGGATGAGGGCGTCGGCGCGGGCGGCCTGCGCCGCGCGGGCGGCGAGGCGGTCATTGTCCCCGAAGCGGATTTCCTCGGTTGCGACCGAATCATTCTCGTTGAGGATCGGGAGAACGCCCAGGCTCAGCAGCCGGTCGAGCGTGGCGGAGACGTTCAGGAAGCGCCGCCGGTCCTCGAAATCGCCCAGCGTCAGCAGCATCTGCGCGGCGGTGATGCCGTGCGCGCCCAGCAGTTCCGCCCAGAGGCCGGCGAGCAGGATCTGGCCGGTGGCGGCGGCGGCCTGCGCGTCTTCCAGCGTGCCGCGCCCGCCCTTCGCCAGATTAAGCCGCCGGCTGCCGAGCGCGATGGCGCCGGAAGAGACGAGAATGATCTTCTGCCCCGCCCGGTGGCGCCCGGCGAGATCGGCGACCAGCGTTTCCAGCCATGGCCGGCGGACATGCCCGTCGGCTTCGATGAGAAGGGAGGAACCGACCTTCACGGTCAACCGGGCGCTGTTGGCAAAGGCTTCTGTTCGGGGATGGGGCACGGCGTTGCCCTACATCGCGCTCCGGCGGATGGCGAGTGCGAAAGCGGCAAGGCCGCTACAGCGGCGACCAGCCGGTTTGCTTGTCGGCGGCGTTTTCGCCCGGGCGCATCTCGGCCAGCACGGCGGCCAGAACCGCTTCCATGCCCTCGCCCGTCATCGCCGAGGCGACCAGCGGCGGCAGGCCGGTGCGGCGCTCGATGGCGCGGCTGACGGCGGCGATCTTCTGCGGGGTGGCGGTGTCGCACTTCGAAAGCACGACGATCTCCACCTTGTCCTCCAGACCGGCGCCATAGGCTTCCAGTTCGCCGCGCACGATGTCGTAGCCGGCGGTCGGCGCTTCGCCGCCCGCGTCCACCAGATGCAGCAGCAGCCGGCAGCGTTCGATATGCCCCAGGAAGCGGTCGCCGATTCCGGCGCCATCGGCCGCGCCGGCGATCAGGCCGGGAATGTCGGCCATCACGAACTCGCGGTTACGGAACGACACCACCCCCAGCTGCGGCTTCAGCGTGGTGAAGGCATAGGCGCCCACCTTGGCGCTGGCGTTGGTGACGGCGTTCAGGAAGCTGGACTTGCCGGCGTTCGGCAACCCCACCAGCCCCACGTCGGCCAGCAGCTTCAGCCTGAGCCAGACGGACATCTCCTGCCCCGGAAAGCCCTTCTGGAACTGGCGCGGGGCGCGGTTGGTGGAGGATTTGTAATGGGCATTGCCCTTGCCGCCGTCGCCGCCCTTCAGGAACAGCACCCGCTGCCCGGCCTCGGTCAGGTCGGCCAGCAGCGTGCGCTCCTCGTCGTCGGCCAGCACCTGGGTGCCGACCGGCACCTGGATGACGAGCGGTTGGCCTTGCGCGCCGTGCCGATCCGAGCCCATGCCGCCGGCGCCGCGCTGGGCGCGGAAATGCTGCGTGTAGCGGAAGTCGATCAGGGTGTTGAGGCCGGGGACGGCTTCGAAGAAAATGTCCCCGCCCTTGCCGCCGTCGCCGCCGTTGGGCCCGCCATATTCGATGAACTTCTCGCGCCGGAAACTGACGCAGCCGTCCCCGCCCCAGCCGGACTTCAGATGGATCTTGGCCTGATCGAGGAACATCATGGTGGAAAAGATCCCGGAACTGGTGGCGGTTCTCTATGCCCTGAAACGCAAAAGGGGCCGGGCAGGCCCGACCCCTTTCACAATTCGTGGCTATCGGGCGCCTTACTCGGCGGCTTCCGCCAGACGGACGGAGACATATTTCCGGCCCTGCTTGCCGTCGTGGAATTCCACGCGGCCGTCGGCGGTGGCGAACAGCGTGTGGTCGCGGCCGAGGCCGACGTTCACGCCCGGATAGAAGCGGGTGCCGCGCTGGCGGACGATGATGTTGCCGGCGATGGCTTCCTGCCCGCCGAACAGCTTCACGCCGAGGCGCTTCGCGTTCGAATCGCGGCCGTTACGCGACGAGCCGCCTGCCTTCTTATGTGCCATTTGAGGGGCTCCTTACGCGATCGAGAGAATCTTCAGCACCGTCTGGTGCTGGCGATGGCCGTTCTTGCGGCGATAGTTGTGGCGGCGCTTCTTCTTGAAGATGATCACCTTGTCGCCCTTGTTGTGGGCGACGATCTCGGCGGTCACCTTGATCTTCGCGGCATCCTTCAGCTCGCCGCCGTCGGCGACGAGCAGAACGTCGCCCAGCGTGATCTGCGATCCCGCTTCGCCGTCCAGCTTCTCGACCGTGATCTGGTCGTCGGCTGCGACCCGATACTGCTTGCCGCCCGTGCGCACCACCGCGAACATCTGGAAATCCTTACCTCAAGATAGCAAACGCGGCCAACCCGAAGGTGCCGCGGAAAGCGCGCGACATATGGGGAAGGGGGCCGTTTGTCAACCGAGTCGGGCGGGAGAACCCTGCTTCTATTTCCACTTTATGACGGCGGCGGGCAGGATTATCCAGTCTGGCAGAGAGGGGCCCCTCAATCGACAAAGGCTGACCAATATATGCTGAAGACTCTTCTGGCGGGCGTTGCCCTCGCCGCAATCGCCCTGCCCTTCCCGGCCGCCGCGCAGGTGAAGGATGCCCCGGCCGCGGTGATCGCCGTGGACACGCCATCCGCCAATCTGCAACGGCTGTTCCTGGAAAGCGACGAAGCCGGTCTGAAGCGCAACCCGCTCTATGCGCTGTTCCGCGGCGACATGCGCTACGCCGACCAGTTCGGCGACTATGTGAGCGACGTCTATATCGCGGCCGAGAAAGCGGCGGCGGAAGCCGATCTGGCGGCGCTGGCGCGGATCGACCGCGCGAAGCTGAGCCCGGACGAACAGATCAGCTACGATGTGTTCAAATGGCAGCGCACGTCGGACCTGAAAGGCTATGAGCCGGCGATCCTGAAGGCCTCCACTCTGCGGCCGATCGACCATTTCACCGGCCTGCACCAGTTCGTGCCCGACATCTTCTCGGGCCAGTCCGCCGCACCGTTCAAGACGGTGAAGGATTATGAGGACAATCTGAAGCGGCTGGACGGCTTCGCGGTCACGCTGGACGGCGTGCTGGCGCGGATGCAGCAGGGCGTCGCCGCCGGCGTGGTGCAGCCGAAGCTGGTGTCCGAGCGGGTGCTCGACCAGCTGAACCGGCATGTGGAGGGCGGGATCGACAAGATGCCGCTGATGATGCCGGTGCAGAATTTCCCGGACAGCATTCCGGCGGCGGAGCAGCAGCGGCTGCGCGCCGCCTATGCCGCGAAGCTGAAGGATGTGGTGATGCCGAGCTACGCGGCGCTGCGCGACTATACCCGCGACACCTATCTTTCCGCCTCGCGCGGGAACGACAGGCCGGGGCTGCTGTCGATGCCGGGCGGGCCCGAGCTTTACCGCCATCTGGTCGCCGTGCAGACCACCACCGACATGACGCCGGAGGAAATCCACCAGCTGGGCCTCACCGAAGTGAAGCGAATCCACGCCGAGATGGACAGGGTGATGAAGCAGGTAGGCTTCAAGGGGGATCGGAAGGCTTTCTTCGAATATCTGCGCACCGATCCGAAGTTCAAGGCGCAGAGCCGCGAGGCGCTGACGCAGGGCTATTACGATATCGGCAAGAAGGTGGATGTGGCGCTGCCCAAGCTCTTCTCCACCATGCCGAAGACACCGCTGGAGATCCGCCCCTATCCGCCGTTCCTGGAAAAGGATTCGGCCGGCGGTTCCTACATGCCGGGCGCACCGGACGGGTCGCGGCCGGGCATCTTCTATTTCAACGCCTACGACCTGCCCAGCCGCACCACGCCGGGGATGGAGACGCTCTATCTGCACGAAGGCGCGCCGGGCCACCATTTCCAGATTGCGCTGGCGCAGGAGAATGCGGCGCTGCCCAGCTTCCAGCGCTTCGGCGGCAACACCGCCTATGCCGAGGGCTGGGGGCTTTACGCCGAAAGCCTCGGCAAGGAACTGGGGATGTTCACCGACCCCTATCAATATTTCGGCCGGCTGGACGACGAGATGCTGCGCGCCATGCGGCTGGTGGTGGACACCGGCCTGCACTACAAGGGCTGGAGCCGGCAGCAGGCGATCGACTATATGCTGGCCAACTCGTCGCAAGGGCAGACGGATGTGGTGAACGAGGTGGACCGCTATGTCGCCATGCCGGCGCAGGCGCTGGCCTATAAGGTGGGCGACTTGCGCATCCAGGGCGCCCGCAAGCGCGCGGAAAAGGCGCTGGGCAAGGATTTCGACATCCGCAAATTCCACGAGCAGGTGCTGATGTCGGGCGCCCTGCCGCTGGAAGTGCTGGACGCCAAGATCGACCGCTGGATCGCCGCCGGCGGCAAATAAGCGGGAAAGGGCGGGGGGCAGGCCCCCCGCCCTTCAGGCCCCCTGCCCTTCCTTAGGCCGCGACGGAGCGGCGGCGGCGCACGGCGGCGCCCACGGCGCCGAAGCCCAGGATGAACATCGCCCAGGTGGCGGGTTCCGGCACGCCGCCCGGCACGATCGGCGGCGGGGCCTTTTCGAAGCCCAGCAGGTCGCCCGAGACCGAGCCGATTTCGCCCTCGCCGGCAAAGATCGACAGCGTCGCCGTGTTCAGCGAGTCGATCTCGACGGAGCCGCCGTAGATGCCGGGCTGCAGCAGCAGGTTGAAGGCGACATAGACCTCGTAATATTTGTTGGTCTCGAGGTTCAGATAGTCGCCCATCTCGAAGCTGAAGCTCTCGGAGAAATCGAGGCCGTTGTCCTGCCAGCTGATGAATTCCCGGCTGTTGTAGAGGGCGTTGCCCTTCTGGCTGCCCACGACCGTCCAGTCGCTCCAGGTGGCGCCGGTGCCGGCTTCGTAGACAGCGAAATAGGCGTCCACGCCGATGAAGCGGCTGTTGTTGGGATATTCGCCCATTTCATATTGCTGGCTGTTGATCCAGCCGTCGAAGTTCACGAAGAAGCCCACGGCTTCGTCGGAGCTGCCGGTGTAGCGGATGGTGTCGCCATAGATGGCGGTGGCGATCAGGAAGTTGCTCTGCGGAATGTCAGAGCTGACATAGGTCTTGATGGTGCCATCGGCCATGGACACATGCGATTCCAGCCGGGTCGCGCCATCGTTGAACGTCTGCGAGCCGGACGTCTGGTTATTGAGGGAAAGCCCGTCGACCATTTCACCCTGGCCATATTGCAGCACCGGGCGGATGAAATAGCTGGCGTTGGCCGCGGTCGCGGCGCTGAGCATGGTGGCGGCACCCAGCAGCATCGCTGTGGCGCGCATATAGTTCGTCATCGATTTGCCCCCTGTAACGGCATTCCTCTCCCGCCGCGTCGCGCCGGGAAGGGCCGCACCATGCGGGCCCTCATTCAGCAAAGCGGGCGATTTCCCGGAAAGGGTTCAGCGCCGGACCGGGCTTTGGGGGAAAAAAGGAGGTTAACGCCGCGACTTGCCTGTCCTTCAGCGCAGCGCGCCCAATGGCCCCAGCTTCGCGGCGAGCGTTCGCGCGGCCTTCACGTCCCCGCGCGCCAGCGGCACCAGCAGGGCGCGGGCATTTTGTTGCAGCAGCCGGTCGAAACCGTCGCGCGCGGGGGCCCTGGCGGCGCGGGCGAGCAGCGCCTCGGCGCGGGCGGCATTGCCGGCCGACAGGTGCAGCAGCGTCGTCGCGTAGAAAACCGGAACGGCCGGGTCTCCCGCGGGGCCGGCGGCGGCCTTTTCGAAATAGCGGATGGCTTCCGCCTCTTTCGCGCCCAGCGCCGTGCCGGCGAGGAACCTGCCCAGCGTCGCCACCGCCTCGCCATGCCAGCCGCCCATGGCGGCGAGCGCCAGCGAGTCGTCCGGGCGCTTCGCCAGAACCGCCTCGAAATCGCGCCGCGCCTGTTTCGCGAGGCCGGGGGACCTGTTCAGCTTGGCGATATAGCCGGTGATGAGGCCGCGCTGGAACAGGGCGTCGAGGTTGCCGGGGCTGCGCTTCAGAACGGTTTCGAGATCGGCCCGCGCCGCGTCGAGAAGAGCCTGCGCCCGCGCCTTGTCCGTCGTCTGCCAGCCGGCTTGCGTGGAAGCGGCCCGGGCGGCCAGGATCAGCGCCGCGTCCGTGCCTTCCTTCCGGCCGGCGGTGGCGGCCTCGGCGAACTTGCCGACGGCGAAAGCCTCCACCGCGGTCGCGGCGGCAAGCGGAGCGGCGCCGGCCAGCGCGAAGGCCAGAAGCGCCGCCCGCCAGATCATCCGGCGTCCAGCGCCGAGGCGATCAGCGCCCGGCTGTTCGCCACGCCATACAGCGCGAAGAAGGTGCCCATGCGCGGGCCTTGCGAAGAGCCCAGCAGGATTTCGTAAAGCGCCTGGAACCAGCCCCGGAGCGGTTCGAACTGGTGGCGCTTGCCGATTTCATAGACCTCGTTCTGGATCTCCTCGGCGCTGGCGGCCGGGTTGGCGGCGAGCCAGGCCTCCAGTTCGCCGAGCGCCGCCTTTTCCCGCGCGTCCGGCGCGCGGCGCTTCAGCGTGGGGGCGACATGGTCCTGATGGTAGCCGATGGCGGCGTCGATCATCGCCTTCAGCCGCGGATCGCCTTCGGGATCGCATCCCGGCGCGTAGCGCTTCAGGAAATCGCCCAGCATCCGCGCGTCGCTGGCGCCCGAGACGGCGACGAGGTTCAGGAGCAGCGCGAAATTGACCGGCGGCTGATAGGCGGGCGGCGGGCCACCGTGCACATGGAAGCTGGGGTTGCCCAGCCGCTCCCTGGCGCTCTGCCCCGGCCAGGCGGCGGCGAACTGGAAATATTCGTCCATCGCCTTGGGCACCACGCCCAGATACAGCTTCTTCGCGGCACGCGGGCTTTGGAACATGTAGAAGGCGAGGCTTTCCGGCGGGGCGTAGCGCAGCCATTCCTCGATCGTCAGGCCATTGCCTTTCGTCTTCGAGATCTTGGCGCCATTCTCGTCCAGGAACAGCTCATAGTTGAAGCCCTCGGGCGGCTTGGCGCCGAGGATGCGGGCGATCTTCGAGGAGAGCGCCACCGAATCGATCAGGTCCTTCCCCGCCATTTCATAATCGACGCCTAGCGCCACCCAGCGCATCGCCCAGTCCACCTTCCATTGCAGCTTGCAATGGCCGCCGGTGACGGGAACGGTGACGGTCTCGCCGCTCTCCGGGTCTGTGTAGCTGACGGTGCCGGCGGCGGCATCGCGCGCGGTGATCGGCACCTGCAGCACCTTGCCCGTGCTCGGCGAGACGGGGAGGAAGGGCGAATAGGTCGCCTGCCGCTCGGCGCCGAGCGTCGGCAGCATGACGGCCATGATCTCGTCATACTTCGCCAGCACCTTCAGCAGCGTCGCGTCGAAGCGGCCCGACTTGTAGCATTGCGTCGACGACAGGAATTCATAGTCGAAGCCGAAGCTGTCGAGGAAGGCGCGCAGGCGGGCGTTGTTGTGGGCGCCGAAGCTGTCGTGCGTGCCGAAGGGGTCTGGCACCACCGTCAGCGGCAGGTCGAGCGCGGCCTTCAACAGTTCCTGATTGGGGAGGTGCGGGGGGACTTTCCGCATCCCGTCCATGTCGTCGCTGAAGGCGATGAGGTGGGTGGGCACGCCCGGTTGCAGCAACTCGAAGGCGCGGCGCACCATGGTGGTGCGGACCACTTCGCCGAAGGTGCCGATGTGCGGCAGGCCGGACGGACCATAGCCGGTTTCGAACAGCACGCCTTTTTCCGGATAGCCGTCCTTGTAGCGGGCGATCAGCTTGCGCGCTTCCTCGAACGGCCAGGCCTTGCTGGCGGCGGCTTCGTCGCGCAGGGCTTGCAAATCTGGGGGCGAAAGGCTTTCGAGTCCGGTGAACATGCACGCCTCTTTGCCAATTCCCGCGCTAGTCGCAAGCCATGCGGGCATCTGGCGGGCGGATGCGCAGGGGATTTCCGGCGCCATTTCCCGCAACGAGGCGGTTCGCCGGCTGGCCGACACCCCGCACCTGCTGCTGAACGCCCCGCAACTGGCCGCGCGGCTGGGACTGGCGGAGGCCAGCGGCATGGACCTGCTGGAGCTTTGGGCCTTCGTGCAGCCGGCGCGATTCCTGGTGCCGTCCGCCGGCGGATTGGCCGAAGCGCTGGGGGTGGAGGCGCCCGGCCATGGCGGGGCGGAAGCAGCCTTCCTGCAACAGGCCGCCGCTCGCTTGCTGGAACAGGCCGGCACCCGCGACTGGTGGGCGAAAGCGGGCGCGGCGGACAGCCTCGACCGGCTGCACCGCAAGGGCTGGCTGTGGGCGGATGCGCTTGGGGAAAGGGTGGGCGGCGGGCGCGCGCCTTCCCTGTTCGAGGCGCTGCCGGAATGGACGGACGCCCCGCCCCGCCCGGCGCCGACGCTGATGCGCTTCGGCGAGACGGAGGTGTTGCAGACGCTTTCCGGTCTGGCCGGCAGCCGCCGCGAGCCGCGCGAGGGGCAGAAGGCCTTCGCCGTCGCCGCGCTGACCGCCTTCCAGCCGCGCGAAAGCCGGGACGGGCCCAATCTGGTGGTGGCGGAGGCCGGCACCGGAATCGGCAAGACGCTGGGCTATCTGGCGCCCGCCAGCCTCTATGCGGTGGAGACGGGCGGCGCCGTCTGGCTTTCCACCTTCACCCGCGCCTTGCAGCGGCAGTTGAAGGCGGAAGCGGCGCGCAGCCTGCCGGCGCTGGTGCAGGCGGGGCTGGTGGTGGTGCGCAAGGGGCGGGAGAATTACCTCTGCCTGCTCAATCTGGAGGATGCGCTGCAAGGCGCCTTCGCCGGGCGGCCGGCCATCTTCGCCGAACTGGCGGCGCGCTGGGCGCGTTTTTCCGCCGACGGCGACATGGTGGGCGGCGACCTGCCCGGCTGGCTGCCGGGGCTGTTTCGGCGCGGCTCCGCGCTGCCGGCGCTGACCGACCGGCGCGGCGAGTGCATCCGCGCCGCCTGCCCGCATTTTCGCCGCTGCTTCATCGAACGCTCGGTGCGCGAAGGGGCGAAAGCCAGCCTCGTCATCGCCAACCATGCGCTGGTGATGGCGAATGCGGTGCGGGCGCGGGCTGAGGGGCAGGGCATGGGGCGGATCGTCTTCGACGAAGGCCATCATCTGCACGCGGCGGCCGACAGCGCCTTTTCCATCGCGCTGACCGGCGGCGAGGCGATCGAGCTTCGCCGCTGGCTGCTGGGGCCGGACCGGCCGAGCCGCGGCGCCGGCCTGCGGCGCGGGCTGGCGGCCCTGCTGATGGACGTGACGAGCTACGACGGCCCCGGCGGCACAGCGCTGGAGGAGGTGCTGGACGCCGCCACTTTGCTGCCGTCGGCCGAATGGCTGTCCCGCGTGGGGGCGGGCGAGCCGGAGGGGCCGATCGAGGGGCTGGTCGCCGCCATCCGCACGCATGTGCTGACGCACGCCGCCGACGAGGAGCGCGGTTTCTCGCTGGAAACAGCGGTGACCGCGCTGCCGCCCGGCCTGCCGGAAGCGGCGGATGCGGCGTCGGCGGCGCTGTCGCGCATGGCCCGCGCCATGCTGACGCTGAAATCCCGCCTGCTGGAAATCGCCGAGGAGCGGCCCGAGTGGCTGGACCAGCCCGGTATAGCCCGGCTGGGCGCCGCCGCCGAGGGGCTGCAATTGCGGCTGGACCAGTTGGGCGCCTGGCAAAGGTTGCTGGCGCGGCTGGGCGGCGAGGCGGAGGCCGACTTCGTCGACTGGTTCGCATTGGTGCGGGCCGAGGGGCGGGAAATCGACTGCGGCATCCTGCGCCACTGGCTGGACCCGCTGAAGCCACTGGCCGGCGCGGTGCTGACTCCGGCGCAAGGGGTGCTGGTGACTTCGGCGACGCTGGGCGAGCCGCCGGAAGCGGCGGCGGGCGCCGCGCATCTGGCGGTGCAACCGCATGTATTCCGGGTGAAAAGCCCCTTCGACTATGCCCGGCAGGCGCGGGTGTGGATCGCAACCGATGTCGACCGGCGGGACATGGCTTCGCTCGCCCATGCCTACGCCACGCTGATCGAGGCGGCCGGCGGCGGCACGCTGGGGCTGTTCACCGCCATTGCCCGGCTGCGCGCCGTCCACGCCCGGCTGACCGACCGCATGGCCCGCGCCGGCCTGCCGCTTTTCGCCCAGCATGTGGACGCGGTGGACACCGGCACGCTGGTGGACCTGTTCCGCGCCGACCCGAAAGCCACGCTGTTCGGGACCGACGCGCTGCGCGACGGGGTGGACGTGCCCGGCGATTCGCTTCGGCTGCTGCTGTTCGAAGGCGTGCCCTGGTCGCGGCCCACCATCCTCCATTCCGCGCGGCGGGCGGCGCTGGGCGGCTCCGCCTATGAGGACATGCTGGTGAAGCACCGGCTGGCGCAGGCCTTCGGCCGGCTGATCCGTTCCAGTCAGGATCGCGGCGGCTTCGTGCTGCTGGGGCCATCGGTGCCGTCGCGGCTGCTGGGCGCCTTTCCGCCCGACGTGCCGGTGAGGCGCGCGCCGCTCGCCGAAGTGGCGGCCGAACTCTCGGCCTTTCTGGCACCAAGGGATTGCGCCGTCGGGGAGCCGCCCCTAGGACAGGTCGACATCAGGGGAGCGGCCGCCGATCCATGAAGACCTTGAGCCTTCTGCGACATGCGAAATCGAGCTGGGACGATCCCGTGGAGCGGGATTTCGACCGGCCGCTGAACGGCCGGGGCCACCGCGCCGCCCGCCGCATGGGGGAATGGCTGCGCGACAGCGGGCTGCATTTCGACCGGGTGGTCGCCTCTCCCGCCTTGCGCATCCGGCAGACGATCGAGGGCGTGGAAACGGGACTGGGCGGCAGGCTGAAGCCCGATTTCGACAAGCGCATCTACATGGCCTCCGCGGCGTCCTTGTTCGACCTCGTCCGCGAGACGCCCGGCGAAGTGGAGCATCTGCTGCTGATCGGCCATAATCCGGGGCTGGAGGATCTGCTGCTGCTGGCGACCGAAGGCGACGGATCGGCGCTGCGCGGCGAGGCGGAAACGAAATATCCGACCGCCACCTACGCCCGCATCGCCCTGCCCGTTTCCGGATGGGAAGGGGTGGAGGAGCGGATCGCCGGCCGGATCGAGGCCTTCATCCGCCCCCGCGATCTCGACAGCGCCCTGGGGCCGGACGACTGACACCCTTGCCCTTCCCCCCCGGACGTCGCTAGGCAGCGCCATGGCCCTTGCCGAAACCTTTCTGAAACCGCTGATATGGCCCCTGATATGGGTGGGCGCGCGTGTGCTGGGGGCGCTGGCCGCCGTCGGCCGGCTGGCGCTGTTCGCCTTGCAGGCCCTTCGCGCCGTGGTCAGCCCGCCCTGGTATCCCGCCCGCCTCATCGAGCAGATGGCGCTGATCGGCTGGTTCTCGCTTCCGGTCGTCGGGCTGACGGCCTTGTTCACAGGCGCGGCGCTGGCGCAGCAGATCTATGTCGGCGGCCAGCGCTTCTCCGCTGAATCGACGGTGCCCGCCGTCACGGTGATCGCCATCGTCCGGGAACTCGGCCCGGTGCTGGCCGGGCTGATGGTGGCGGGGCGCGTTTCCTCGGCGATGGCCGCCGAGCTTGCCACCATGCGGGTGACCGAGCAACTGGACGCCATGGTGACGCTGCGCACCGATCCCTGGCGCTACCTGATCGCGCCGCGCATGCTGGCCTCGACGCTGATGCTGCCCTTCCTGGTGCTGGTCGCCAACATCATCGGCATATTAGGCGGCTATGCGCTGGCCGTCTATCGGCTGGGCTTCAACCCGGCCAGCTATCTTTCCACCACGCGCCGCTATCTGGAAACGGACGACATCGTCTCCAGCCTCGTGAAGGCGGCCGTGTTCGGCTTCGTGATCGCGCTGGCCGGCTGCTACCATGGCTTCCGCTCCTCGGGCGGGGCGGCCGGGGTCGGCCGGGCGACGACCGACGCGGTGGTGACGGCCTTCATCCTGATCCTGCTGTTCAACCTGACCATCACCGTGCTGGTGTTCGGATCATGAGCGGCGGAATCGAAATCCGCGGGCTGAAAAAGGCGTTCGGCCCCAAGCTGGTGCTGGACGGGGTGGAGCTTTCCGTGGCGCGCGGGGAGAGCCTCGTCATCATCGGCGGCTCGGGCTCGGGCAAGTCGGTGCTGCTGAAGTGCATCCTCGGCCTCATCCGCCCCGACGAAGGCTCGATCCGGCTGGACGGGCAGGAGCTTGTCGGCCTGAAGGGGCGGGGGCTGGAGGCGACGCGGGCGCGTTTCGGCATGTTGTTCCAGGGCGGCGCGCTGTTCGACAGCCTGCCCGTGTGGCGGAACATCACCTTCGCGCTGACGCAGGGGAAGCTGGGGGGCGGCGCGGCCATGCACCAGTTGGCTGTAGACGTGCTGGCGAAGGTGGGGCTGGAGCCGCGCGTCGCCGATCTGCGCCCGGCCGAGCTTTCGGGCGGCATGCAAAAGCGCGTGGCGCTGGCCCGGGCGATCGCCGCCAACCCGGAAATCCTCTTCTTCGACGAGCCGACGACCGGGCTCGACCCCATTCGCGCCGATGTCATCAACGCCCTCATCCGCTCGCAGGTGACGGCGCTGGGGGCGACCGCCATCACCATCACCCACGACATGGCCTCGGCCCGCCACATCGCCGACCGGGTGGCGATGCTGCACGGCGGCCGGATCATCTGGGAAGGGCCGGTTGCCGCCCTCGACTCCAGCGAAAACCCCTATGTGGACCAGTTCGTCCACGGCCGGCGCGAAGGGCCGATCACGGCCCGCACCGCCTGATCCACCTGCGTCCACCCCGGGCTTGACCGGGGTCCGGCTGCTGTTGGAGCGGCGTGCCTGAAGAAAAGCTGGACCCCGGGTCAAGCCCGGGGTGACGAAGGCTGTTTTGCTGGCCGCGCCTTCGTTACAATGCTTGACATTCACCCGCGCGCTTCCGTGCCATGATGGGCCCCTGTCGGCGCGGAGGATGGCGCCGGGTGAAGAAGGGTCGGATCATGGACGAAATCCTGTCCAACAGATGGATGTTCCTGCTGGCGGTGGCGCTCGGCTTCGTCAGCGGCTTTTCCTGGGTAGTGGCGGTCCAGCCGCTGATGCACGGCCGCTCGCCCGCCTACGCCAGCGCCGACTGAGCGGCGTCGAGGGCGGGGCTTTGCAGCTCTTCCGAGGCTTGCAGCGCCCATAGCTCGGCATAGGCGCCGCCGGCCGCCAGAAGTTCCGAATGCCGGCCCCGCTCGACGATTCGGCCGGCTTCCATCACCAGTATCTGGTCGGCGTCGACGATGGTCGAAAGCCGGTGGGCGATGATGAGCGTGGTGCGGCCCTTTTCCGCCATTTCCAGCGCCTCCTGAATCCCGGCCTCGGTCGCGCTGTCGAGCGCGCTCGTGGCTTCGTCTAGGATGAGGATCGGCGGGTTCTTCAGCAGCGTGCGGGCGATCGCCACCCGCTGCTTCTCTCCGCCGGACAGTTTCAGCCCGCGCTCGCCCACCTTGGTGGCATAGCCGTCCGGCAGGCTGTCGATGAAGGGGCCGATCTGCGCCGCGCGGGCCGCCGCCTCGATTTCGGCGTCGCTGGCGTTTTCCCGGCCATAGCCGATGTTGTAGCCGATCGTTTCGTTGAACAGCACCGTGTCCTGCGGGACGATGCCGATCGCCGAGCGCAGCGAGGATTGCGTGACGTCGCGGATGTCCTGCCCGTCGATCCGCACATGGCCCGCGGAGATGTCGTAGAAGCGGTAGAGGATTCGGGCGATGGTGGACTTGCCCGCGCCCGAAGGCCCGACGATCGCCGTGCGGGTGCCGGCCGGCACGGTGAAGCTGACGCCCTTCAATATCTCCCGGCGCGGCTCATAGGCGAAGCGCACATCCTCGAAACGGATTTCCCCGCCCGTCACCTGCAAGGGCGAAGCGTCGACCACGTCGGCGATTTCCGGCACGGTGTCGATCAGCCGGAACATCGCCGCCATGTCCACCAGCCCCTGGCGGATCTCGCGGTAGACCCATCCCAGCATGTCCAGCGGGCGGAAAAGCTGCGCCAGCAGCGTGTTCACCAGCACCAGGTCGCCGGGCGTCAGCCTGCCCTCGCTCCACCCCCAGACGGTGTAGGCCATGGCGCCCGCCATCAGCAGGTTGGTGATGAGGGACTGGCCGATGTTCAGCCAGGCGAGCGAAGTCTCGATCCGGGTGGTGGAGTGCGCCAGCCGTGCCGCCGCATCGCCATAGCGGCGCGTCTCGCGCGCCTCGGCGTTGAAATATTTGATCGTCTCATAGTTCAGCAGGCTGTCGACGGCGCGCTGGGTGGCGCGCTGGTCGTCTTCCGTCCAGCCCTGCCGCAGCGACACGCGCCATTCCGTCACCTGCCGGGTGAAGACGACATAGGCGACCACCATCACCAACGTCGCCATCACCAGGCCGGGGCCGAACTTCAGCCAGAAGATCACCCCCACCGCGCCCAGCTCCAGGAAGGTGGGGGCGATGTTGAACAGCAGGAAGTAGAGCATGGTGTCTATGGACTTGGTGCCGCGCTCGACGATGCGGGTGAGGGCGCCGGTCTTGCGCTCCAGGTGGAAGCGCAGCGACAGCCGGTGCAGGTGCCCGAACACATCGACCGCCAGCCGGCGCGAGGCATCCTGCCCCACGGCTTCGAAGATGGCGTTCCGGAGATTGTCGAACAGCACACCGCCGAAGCGGGCGCCGGCATAGGCCACCACCAGCGCCACGATCACCAGCACGCCCTCGCTGGCGGAGCCGCTCATCGCGTCGATCGCCGCCTTGTAGGCGAATGGCATCATCAGCGTGATCGCCTTCGCCAGCGCCACCATGATCATGGCCACCACCAGCCGCGCGCGCAGCTCCGGGGCGTTCCGGGGCCAGAGATAGGGCAGGAAGCGCTTCAGCGTCGAGAAACCCGGCTCGCGGGCGGGTTCCTGGCTGTCTTCGGGAAGGGGGGCGGACGGGTTCACGCGCTGTCATGTGGCATCGCCACCCCCCTGCTGCAATAAGCCGTTGCAGCCGGCCGCGCCAATCGCCACATGTCGGCCATGGCCAGCACCCCCCCGATGAAGGCGGTGATCATCCCCGTCACGCCGCTGCAGCAGAATTGCACCCTGATCTGGTGCACGCGAACGATGAAGGGCGCCTTCACCGATCCGGGCGGCGATCTCGACCATCTGCTGAAGGTGGCGGGGGAAAATGGCGTGGAGATCGAGAAGCTGCTGGTGACGCACGGCCATATCGACCATTGCGGGCTGACCGGCGTGCTGGCCGGGCGGCTGGGCGTGCCGATCGAAGGCCCGCACCCGGACGACAAATTCTGGATCGACATGAACCCGCAAGTCGGCGCGCAATATGGCGTGGCCGGCGCCACCGCCTTCACGCCCGACCGCTGGCTGCACGACGGCGACAAGGTGACGGTCGGCGACCTGACGCTGGATGTCTATCATTGCCCCGGCCACACCCCGGGGCATGTGATCTTCCATCACCCGCCGTCGAACCTCGCCATCGTTGGCGATGTGCTGTTCCAGGGGTCGGTCGGGCGCACGGATTTCCCCAAGGGCGATTTCCAGCAACTGGTGCGCTCGATCACGTCCCGTCTGTGGCCGCTGGGCAACCAGACGGCCTTCGTGCCGGGCCATGGCCCCATCAGCACCTTCGGCCGCGAGCGGCAGTCGAACCCGTTCGTGGGGGATGCGGTGCTGTAGGGCGGCTCAGGCGGTTAGCCCCAGCGCATAGCTGGTCATCGACAGCGAGCCCATGGTGCAGCTTTCGAACATCACTTCCGGCCGGCCTTCCTCGGCGGCGGCGAGGCCGGCGAGGCTCAGCATCGGGATGAAATGGTCTGGCGTCGGCACGGCGTTCGCATAGTCGGGGTGCGCCATCGACTTCAGCACCTCGCCGGGGCTTTCCTGCATCAGCCGCGCCACCTCTTCGTCGAACCGGTGCGCCCAGGGGGCGCCCGAGTCGGGCTTCTGCCAGTCCAGCAGGCGCAGGTTGTGGACGACGTTGCCGCTGCCCACGATCAGGATTCCCTTTTCCCGGAGCGGCGCGAGGCGGGCCGCCAGTTCCAGGTGATGCTCCAGGGGCTTCGTCGCGTCGATCGACAATTGCACCACCGGCACATCGGCCTTGGGGAACAGATGCGCGAGCACGCTCCAGGTGCCGTGGTCGAGGCCCCATTGGCCGCCGTCCAGCGCCACTTGCGTCGGCTTGGCGATCTCCGCCACTTCGCCCGCCACGTCCGGCGCGCCGGGGGCGGGATATTGGAAGGCGAACAGTTCCGGCGGGAAACCGCGAAAGTCGTGGATGGTGCGCGGGCTGGGCATCGCCGTGACGGCGGTGGTGCCGATATACCAATGGGCGGAGACCACCAGCAGCGCGCGCGGAGCGGGCAGGCGTTGCCCCAGCGCCCGCCAGCCTTCCGTCCAGCGGTTCTGTTCCAGCGTGTTCATCGGGCTTCCGTGGCCGATGAAAAGGGCGGGCATCTTTTCGGTCATGCCTCAGAAAGTGGCCTCGGGCTTTCCCGTTCGCAATGGAAATGACCGGAAATGATCCTTGCAGAATTTTCAGGGATCAATTGCCGGCCGGGAATTGGCAGGTGAGGATCCAGGCCTTGCCGGGGCGGTCCATTTCCACCTGCCCGCAATGGTCGAGCACGTCGCGGCCGATCAGCATCCAGGGCGCGCGCTTTTCCTTGCGCTCGCTCTTCGCCGTCACCACGATGGCGTCCTCGTCATCGTCATCGTCCCCGGCGATGCCGGCCGCGGCGCGGGCGTCCAGTTCCCGCGCCCGATCGCGGGTGATGCGGGCGGCGGGCGAGATCAGCGGAATCCCTTGCATTCTGGCGCCAGCCACCGGCTCCAGCAGTTCCACCGGCAATTGCAGGGCCGGCACCGGCGACCAGAGCGCCACCCGCCCCGTGCGGCGGACCAGGCCGTTCGCCGCCAGTATCTCGGCCGCGCCTGCGTTCAGCACGCTCGCCTCGCTGGTGAAATCGAAGATGACGCGCACGGTCTCGCCGCCGACGCGCCATTTCACATGCGCCTCGCCGCCGCCGGCGCGGGCGAGGCGATGGCTTTGCCCGCCCGAAGGCGCGCGCGGATTGGCGATCCGCACCCGCTCGGCATCGAAGGCCATCACCGAGACGACCCCAGCCTCGGGCGCCGGCACCACATCCTTGTCGATCCAGATGGTGGGGATTTTCTGCGACCCCGTGCCGCCGGTGTCGACGTTCAGCAGATTGCCGCGGATGATCGCCTCTCCGCCGGGCACCTGCGGGTTGTTCACCTTGAACTTGCCGATGAGCGGGAAAGGCTTCAGCTTCAGGCGCCGGGCCGGCTCGAGGTTCAGCACCAGCGCCTTGTCGAACCCCAGGCTGACGCGGACCGGCAGGCTGCCATGCTTCATCGCCACCGTCGTCAGCGGCACCGGGTCCGCCGTCAGCTCCACCAGCGGCGCCGGCTTCGCCATCAGCGGGCCGGCGGCGAACAGGCACAAAAGCAGAAACCCGCGCATGCCTCCACCATGGCCCGGATTCGGCCCGCCCTGCAAGTTCAGGCGAGTGGATTCAGGCGAGTGGATCGGGGCCGAAACGGTTGGAGCCAGCCGTTCCCCGCAACAGCAGGAAGATCAGCAGCACGATGCCGCCGACGACCGGAACGAAGGTGAGGAGATACCACCAGCCGCTCTTGTCCGTATCGTGCAGGCGGCGGATCGCGGCTGCCAGCGACGGAAGGAACAGCGCCAGCAGGCCGACGACGGAAAGCCATGGCACGGCGGAAGGATTGGCGGGATCATAGCCCAGAAGCGCCATGTCGACGACGGCCGTCGCCGTCAGCACCAGCAGGAAGAACAGGTAGAACCACCAATATTCCGAGCGCGAGGCGCGGCCACGGAAGGTCGCATATTTCGCCAGACACGTCTGGATTGCTTCACCGAACCCCATTGGAACCCCCATTTCCGAAAACAGAACGGCGGCCAAGGTGCGCCTTGCACCCGGCCGCCGTCAATAGGACGGGGTTTTCCGCAGTTTACTGGCGCAGGTTACTGGCGAGGTGCGATCGCCAGTAGTTCCACGTCGAACACCAGAACCGCGTTCGGGGGGATCACCCCGCCGGCGCCGGAGGCGCCATAGCCCAGTTCCGGCGGAATGGTGAAGCGCGCCTTGCCGCCGGGGCGCATCAGTTGCAGCCCTTCGGTCCAGCCCGGGATCACGTCGCCCACGCCGAACGCCGCCGGCTGGCCGCGCTGGTAGCTGGAATCGAAGACGGTGCCATCGGCCAGGCGGCCTTCATAATGCACCAGAACCGTATCCGTGGCGGTGGGGGTGGGGCCTTCGCCGGCCGCCAGCATTTCCACCTGCAGGCCGCTTGCCGTCGTCTTCACGCCGGGCTTCTCCTTGTTCGAGACGAGGAAGGCGTTGGCCTCCTTCGCCGGGGCCCGGAGCGGAGAGGTGCCCGCCAGCGCCAGGCTGACGGCGCCGGTCGCCAGCACGAGGCCGGCCACGATCCATTTGCCAAAGCCGTAGCTTTGCCCGCTATCCGCGGCGCTCTCTTCCGCCATTGCCGGGCCGGTCTCTTAGCGCTGGCCGTCGCGCTCGGCGCGCTTGCGGTCCAGCTTGCGGGCGCGGCGGACGGCGGCGGCCTTTTCCCGGGCGCGCTTTTCCGACGGCTTCTCATAGTGGCGGCGCAGTTTCATCTCGCGGTAGACGCCTTCGCGCTGGAGCTTCTTCTTGAGCGCCCGCAGCGCCTGGTCGACATTGTTGTCGCGAACGATGATCTGCATAAAAGGATCAGCACCTTCCCGAAAATTGAAAACCGAAAACCTGTGACTCCGCCCGATGTTCCAACTGCGGAATCGGGCGATTGAAGCCTTTCGCCCGATATGCGCGCAAAACTTCACGGATGCCCGAAAAGAATCACGTTCGCCGCCGGGCTCCGGCGTCGCTGGCGCGCCCATAGCAAAACGGGGGGATGGCGGCAAGCTGTCGCCTTCCAAGCGCCCGCGAAAGCGCCTACATGGGCGGATATGGTTGACAGCAAGCTGCAAGAGCTGACGCTCGACGAACTCCGCCCGCTTCTCGTGGAGGCGATGCTGCCGCATGTGCCCTTCGACGGCTGGAGCCGCAGCGCGGCCGAAGCCGCCGCCACCGAACTGGGGCTCTCGTCCGCTATCGCCGGGATCGCCTTTCCCGGCGGCCCGGCCGAAATGGTGGAAGCCTATATCAGGTGGGCGGACAGCCGGATGGCCGCCGCGCTCGACAACCCCGACTATCGCGCGCGCAAGGTCCGTGAAAAAGTGACGCAGGCGATTCGCACCCGGCTGGAGCAGGCCGCGCCGCACCGGGAAGCCGTCCGCCGCGCCACCACCTTGCTGGCGCTTCCCGGCAACGCGCCGCGCGCCGCGCGCCTGGGCTGGCGCACCGCCGACGCCATCTGGCGGGCGGCGGGCGACATCTCCACCGATTTCAACCATTATTCCAAGCGGGCGCTGGCGGCGGCCGTCTACGCCTCGACCCTGCTCTTCTGGCTGAACGACGACAGCGAGGATTTCGCCGAGACCTGGGCCTTTCTCGACCGCCGCATCGGCAATGTGATGCAGATCGAAAAGGCCAAGGCGCGCTTCCGGCTTCCCGGCGACGGCGAACGGCTGAGCCCGGCCCGCTTCCTCGGCCGGCTGCGCTACCCGGTGAACTGAAGGCTTTCCGGCGGGAATATTTCAGCAACGTAGCGGGAAGCTTGCAATCGCCGATCCTAATGATAGTCGGTCGCAAGTGACCAACCTGGATTCCCCTTTCGCGCCGGCCGGCCCGGCAAAGCCCCCCATCACGCTCGACCGCTTGCCGATCGGCACGCCGGCGCGCGTCACGGGCTTTGCCGCGCTCGATCCGGGCATGGCCGACCGTCTGGTGGAAATGGGCTTCGACGAAGGGGCGGAAGTGGAAATCCTGCACGCCGCGCCGCTGGGAGGCGACCCGATCGCCGTGCGCGTCGATGGCACGACCGTGGCGCTGCGCGTGGCGCTGGCGGCCAGCATTCTTCTGGAGGATATGAACTGATGGCGGACGTTGCGACGAAGCCGGCGGCCCCGGCCACGCAGCGCGCGCCTCTGGTGGCGCTGGTGGGCCACCCCAATGCCGGGAAGACGAGCCTTTTCAACGCCCTTTCCGGCGCCCGGCAGAAGGTGGGGAACTATCCGGGCGTCACCGTCGAGCGCAAGACGGCGGAAGTGCTGCTGCCGTCGGGCGCGAAAGCCGAACTGATCGACCTGCCCGGCGCCTATGGGCTGGTGCCCCGCTCGCTCGACGAGACGGTGACGCGCGACACGCTGCTGGGGAAACAACCGGGCGAGCGCCTGCCCGACGCCGTGCTGCTCGTGACCGACGCCACCAATCTTTCCGCCCATCTGCGGCTGGCGCTGGACGTGCTGCGGCTGGGCATCCCCGCCGTCATGGCCCTGAACCGGATGGACATGGCGACGCGCGACGGCCTCGTGCTGGACAGCGCCGAGCTTGCGCGCCAACTGGGCATCCCGGTCGTCGAGACCGTCGCCGTCCGCAAGCGCGGCATCGCCTCGCTGCTGGAATGCCTGGAGGCGCAACTGGCGACGAAGCCGGCGCCGGTCGCCGCATTCGCTCCCGCGCCGCCGCGCGAACTGGGCCGCGAGGCGCGGCGGATCACCCGCGCCGTCACCCGCATCGAGGGCGAGCGCCGGCGCGCCACCCGCGCCGCCGACCGGATATTGCTGCACCCGGTGGCCGGCCCGATCATCCTCGCCGCCCTGCTCTTCTTCATGTTCCAGGCGGTGTTCAGCTGGGCGGAAGCGCCGATGGGCTGGATCGAGGAGTTGATCGCCTGGCTGCAGGGGCATGTGACAGCATGGTTGCCCGAGGGCTTCGTGCGCTCCTTCCTGAACGACGGCATATTGGCGGGCGTCGGCTCGGTGATCGTCTTCCTGCCGCAGATCCTGATCCTGTTCACCTTCATCCTGATCCTCGAAGGCTCGGGCTACATGGTCCGCGCCGCCTTCCTGATGGACCGGCTGATGGCCTCGGTCGGCCTGAACGGCTCGGCCTTCATCCCGCTGCTGTCGTCCTTCGCCTGCGCCATTCCCGGAATCATGGCGACCCGAACCATCCCCGACGCCCGCGATCGGCTGACCACCATCCTGATCGCGCCGCTGATGACCTGCTCGGCGCGGCTGCCGGTCTACGCCGTCATCATCGCCGCCTTCATCCCGGCCGAAAAGCTCTGGGGGCTGGTCGGCCTGCAGGGGCTGGTGCTGTTCATCCTCTACATCGCCGGGATCCTCGGCGCGATGGCCGCCGCCCTGTTCCTGCGCCGCACCGTCACCAAAGGCCCGAAGCCGACCTTCCTGATGGAGATGCCCGCCTATCAGCTTCCGGTGCTGCGCGACATCCTCGTCGGCCTGTGGCTGCGCGCCGGCGCCTTCCTGAAGCGCGCGGGCACCATCATCATGGGCGTCACCATCGCGCTGTGGCTGCTGGCGAGCTACCCCGCGCCGCCCGCCGACGCCGATCGCCCGGCGGTGGAATATTCGATCGCCGGCCGCATCGGCCACGCCATCGAGCCGCTGGTGCGCCCGATCGGCTTCAACCACGAGATCGCCATGTCGCTGCTGCCCGCCATGGCCGCGCGCGAGGTGGCGGTCGCCGCGCTCGCCACCATCTATTCGCTGGATGCCGACGACGAGGACACGACCGGCCTCGTCGACCGCCTGCGCGGAAGCTGGCCGCTGCCCACCGCGCTCGCCTTCCTCGCCTGGTTCGTGTTCGCGCCGCAGTGCCTGTCGACGCTGGCGGTGGTGCGGCGGGAAACCGGCGGCTGGAAATGGCCGCTGTTCATGTTCGGCTATCTGATGGTCATGGCCTATGCGGCGGCCGGGGTTACCTACTGGGCGGCGAAGGCGCTGCTTTAGCCTCCGGCGGGGAGGGCTCCGCCCTCCACCCGGCAGGGGCGTGACGCCCCTGCACCCCCGGTTCTCGGGGTGTGGCGATGAGGTCGGGCTTCGGGAGGGGGGATAGCCTGCGGCGCTTTACTGCCCAGCGATGCAGACAACCGAAGACGTCCATGTGCGCGGGTTGTTGACTGGCCGGTTTCAATTACTCGTCACCCCGGGCTTGACCCGGGGTCCAGCTGGCTATTTCCGCCACTTGGCGGCTGACAAAGCTGGACCCCGGGTCAAGCCCGGGGTGACGGGGTGGGCGCCAGGCTGAAGATAGGGGGTGTGGGGAAGCATGCCCTTGTCTTGCCCGCCCGCCCTCCCCAACTTGCCCTGCGTCAAGGCGCCCTCCGCCGGGACAATTCACTTATGCTGTCGATTAATTCGGACCGACCCCTTCTGTTGTAAAATTGCAACACTACATTGGGGGAAAGGAGTAACAGCGGGAATGAACATCGAGAAATTCACCGATCGCGCGAAGGGCTTCCTGCAGGCGGCGCAGACGATCGCGCTGCGTGAGCAGCACCAGCGCGTGACCTCGGCGCATCTGCTGAAGGCCCTGCTGGACGACGAGCAGGGCATGGCGGCCAATCTGATCTCGGCCGCCGGCGGCCAGCCGCAAGTGGCGCGCGTGGCGGTCGATTCCACCGTGCAGGGCATGCCGCGCGTGTCCGGCAGCGGCGCGCAATTGCAGTGGGACCAGGACGTGGCCCGGCTGCTGGACCAGGCCGAGCAGATCGCCGCCAAGGCAGGCGACAGCTATGTGACCGTGGAGCGGCTGCTGCTGGCCCTGACGCTGGCGCCCGATACCGATGCCGGCCGGGCGCTGAAGGAGGCCGGCGTCACGGCGCAGGCGCTGAACGCCGCCATCGAGCAGTTGCGCAAAGGGCGCGGCGCGCATTCTGCTTCCGCCGAGGACAGCTATGACGCGCTGAAGAAATATGGCCGCGACCTGACGCAGGCGGCGCGCGACGGCAAGCTCGACCCGGTGATCGGCCGCGACGAGGAAATCCGCCGCACCATCCAGGTGCTGGCGCGGCGCACCAAGAACAACCCGGTGCTGATCGGCGAGCCGGGCGTCGGCAAGACGGCGATCGCCGAAGGGCTGGCGCTGCGGATCGCCAATGGCGACGTGCCGGAGAATCTGAAGACCAAGGCGCTCTGGGCGCTGGATATGGGAGCGCTGATCGCCGGCGCTAAATATCGCGGCGAGTTCGAGGAGCGGCTGAAGGCCGTGGTCGACGAGGTGAAGGCGGCCGAAGGGCAGGTGATCCTGTTCATCGACGAGATGCACACGCTGGTGGGCGCGGGAAAGTCGGAAGGGGCGATGGACGCCTCCAACCTGCTGAAGCCGGCGCTGTCCCGCGGCGAGATGCATGTGATCGGCGCCACCACGCTGGACGAGTATCGCAAGCATGTGGAGAAGGACGCGGCGCTGGAGCGGCGCTTCCAGCCGGTGTTCGTGGGCGAGCCGACGGTGGAGGACACCATCTCCATCCTGCGCGGCCTGAAGGAGAAATATGAGCTGCACCATGGCGTGCGGATCACCGACGGCGCGCTGGTGTCCGCCGCGACGCTTTCCAACCGCTATATCTCCGACCGCTTCCTGCCCGACAAGGCCATCGACCTGATGGACGAGGCCGCCTCGCGGCTGCGCATGGAGGTGGAATCCAAGCCCGAGGAGATCGAGGCGCTGGACCGCCGCATCGTGCAGTTGAAGATCGAGCGCGAGGCGCTGAAGAAGGAAAACGACCAGGCGTCGAAGGACCGGCTGCATGCGCTGGAAGAGGAACTGGCGCGGCTGGAATCCGAGGCGGGCGAACTCACGACCCGCTGGGAAGCCGAGAAGGAGAAGCTGGCCGGCGCCACGCGGATCAAGGAGCAGTTGGATCAGGCGCGGATCGAAGTGGAGCAGGCACAGCGTGGTGGCAATTTCGCCCGCGCCGGCGAACTGACCTATGGCGTGATTCCCGATCTAGAGTCGAAGCTGGCGGAGGCGGAAAAGGCTTCCAGCAGCGCCATGGTGCGCGAGGAAGTGACCGCCGAGGACATCGCCTCGGTCGTTTCCCGCTGGACCGGGATTCCGGTCGCGCGGATGATGGAGGGCGAGCGCGAGAAGCTGCTGCACATGGAAGAAGAGCTGGGCAAGCGGGTGATCGGCCAGGCCGACGCCGTCGCCGCCGTTTCCAAGGCGGTGCGCCGCGCGCGCGCCGGCCTGCAGGACCCGAACCGGCCGCTGGGCAGCTTCCTGTTCCTGGGGCCGACGGGCGTTGGCAAGACGGAACTGACCAAGTCTCTGGCCGACTTCCTGTTCGACTCGTCGGACGCGATGGTGCGGATCGACATGTCGGAATTCATGGAAAAGCATTCCGTCGCGCGGCTGATCGGCGCGCCTCCGGGCTATGTCGGTTACGACGAAGGTGGGGTGCTGACCGAGGCGGTTCGCCGCCGGCCCTACCAGGTGGTGTTGTTCGACGAGGTGGAGAAAGCCCATCCGGACGTGTTCAATGTGCTGCTGCAGGTGCTGGACGACGGCCGGTTGACGGACGGTCAGGGCCGCACGGTGGACTTTTCCAACACGCTGATCGTGCTGACTTCGAACCTGGGCTCGCAGTTCATCGCTTCCCTGCCGGACGGCGCGGATGTGAAGCAGGCCGAGGGCGAGGTGATGGAAGTGGTGCGTTCCCACTTCCGGCCCGAATTCCTGAACCGGCTGGACGAGATCATCCTGTTCCACCGCCTTGGCCCGGAACATATGGGGGCGATCGTCGACATCCAGGTGGACCATGTCAGGAAGCTGCTGAGGGACCGCAAGATCGAGCTGGAACTGACGGACGGCGCCCGGCAATGGCTGGCGCGCGTGGGCTATGACCCGGTTTACGGCGCCCGGCCGCTGAAGCGGGCGATCAGCCGGCATCTGGTGGACCCGCTGGCGGAAAAGCTGCTGGCCGGTGAAGTGCCGGATGGGTCGACGGTGAAGGTGGAGGATGGCGACGGGGAGTTGAGGCTTCAGGTTCGCGCCTAGTTGAATGAAGGTCGGTTTCGCAAGGAACCGACCTTTGCAGTTGCCGCCGGCTGGACATGGCGCGGCATGAGCGGCATCGTCACCACTATTGTGACAATGGATATCAACAGTCTTTTCTCCCGCGCCGAACAGGCCTTTGTCGCGAAAAATTACGAAGCAGCCCGGGCCGATCTTTCCATATTGCTGGTGAAGGTCCGCGATCACCCCACCTTGCTGCAACTGGCGGCACTGGTCGAGAAAGCCTGTGGCAATTTCCAACAGGCGCGTCTCTATTTCGAGCGCGCACTTCTCCTGTCACCAACTGATCCACAGCTTCTGACAAATCATGCCAACCTGCTCCATGCGAATGGAGAGAAGGAGGCCGCGCTGGCCGGTTACAAGCGCGCCCTTGCGTTGAAACCGGATTTTTCCCCTGCCCAGACCGCCTATGTCAGCCTTCTGCGCGAGACGGGTCGCTGGGAAGACGCCCTCACCGAGCTTGGCGAGATGCTGTCGGCGCAGCCGGAGAGCCCCGCCCTTCATATCACGCATGGCGCGACGCTGCTGGATCTCGGCCGCCCCGCAGAAGCCGCGCTCGCATTTGACCGCGCGCTGGCGCTGGCCCCGGACCGTCCGGCCGCGCTGCATGGGCGAGCCCGCGCGGCCCTTCTGCTGTGTGAAGAGGAAGCGGTTGCCCATTATGCCCGCGTCCGCGCTTTCCTGCCGAATGATCCGGACATCATCCTGGGGGATGCACAGGCCAGGGCGCAGGCAGGTGACCCCCATGCGCTCGACGCACTGGAGCATGCCGTCGCTGCACGACCGGATTGGATCGAGGGGCATAGAGAATTGGCCCTGATGCGCTTCGAAGCCGGTCATCAGGACAATTTCGCAGCCCATTTTGCCCACTCCATTGCGAAGCGACCGGATGATATGGCGCTTTTTCAGGCATGGTGGCTGACACTCTATCGCGGCAATCGGCATGAGGAGGCACGCGAAGTGGCCCAGCGGATGCTCGATCGCTTCGGCGACAAAGATGAGGCCAATGTTCCCCTCGCCCTGTCGATGGTGGACACGCGCACACCGGAGCAGGCGCTCCATCTGTTGGGCCCATCCCCTGAAAGCCCGCAGGCGAGGCTTGCTCTTGGTCGGGCTGCCCTTGCGGCAATGGAGCCGGAATTCGCCGCCTCGGCCCTGGAGGCAATTGTCACCAGCCAGCCTGAGAATATCGGGGCCTGGGCGCTGCTGGATTTGGCATGGCGGATCCTGGACGATCCGCGCCATCAATGGCTGAGTGGAAGGCCACATCTTTACGGCACGACCGACATAGATCTGGGCGCGGACGAACTGGTCGCCCTGGCCGAACGCTTGAGAGGCTTGCATCGCAGCCGCTCCCATCCGATCGGGCAATCCCTTCGCGGAGGCACCCAGACCCGAGGCCGCCTGTTCGATCGGGACGAGCCAATTCTCAACCGGCTTTTCGAGGCGTTGACGGCTGCGGTCGAACGGCATCGCGCAGCCCTTCCGCCCGAAGACCAAACCCATCCATTGCTCCGCTATCGCAATGCCGGCTTGTCCATTGGCGGCGCATGGTCCGTCAGGCTGTCCGGGTCAGGCTTTCATGTAAGTCATATACATCCGGAAGGTATATTGAGTTCCGCCTGCTATGTTGCGCTCCCTCCGGGCTTCGGCTCGACCGCCGACAAGGAGGGCTGGCTTGAACTGGGGCGCCCTCCGTCCGAATTGGGCCTCGATCTCCAGCCGCTGGCGACGATCGAGCCGAGTGTGGGCCGCCTTGCGTTGTTCCCTTCTTATCTCTTCCATGGAACGCGACCCTTCCGCGAAGGCGAACGGTTGACCGTGGCTTTCGACATAGCTTGCGCTAAAGCCTGAAAGCCATGGGCACGGATGCATTGGAAACGGCGCGCCACCTGTTTGCCTCTGGGCGAACGCAAGACGCCATTCGCTGGGTGGAGAAATGCGCAGATGCGGGCGATGTGAACGCCTTGTGCGCGCTCGCACATTGGCGGCTGTTCGGCTTGTATGGCAGTCGCGATGAGGCGGCGGCGCATATCTATCTCGATCGTGCTTTGGAGCGAGGGGCCGAGGATGCCGCCCGATTGAAGGTAGCGCTGCTGTCCAGCGGCCGAGGTTGCGTCCGTGATGAGAAGGGCGCGGCCGAGTTACTGAGGCTGCATTTGTCCGGTGACGAGTTGGCGATGGCACAACTCTCCGCATGGGAAGAACTTCGAGACTGGAAGGCGCCTGAACCAGCGCAATGCCTGGCTGAAGGCCAACAACTGTTTCTGCTTGCGAATATGTTGACCGAGCAGGGATGTCGGTATCTCCAGCAATTGGCGAAACCACGGCTGCGGCCATCATTCGTTATCGACCCAAAAAGCGGCCAGCGGCGCCCCGACAGCATCCGAACATCCAATAGTGCGAGTCTGGGCCCCGACACCGAAGATCTGCTGGTCAGCTTGCTGAACGACAGGATCGCCGCTGCTTCAGGTACATCCCGCGACCAGGGGGAACCGCTTCACATCCTGCGTTATCAGGGATCTCAAGAGTATCGCCTGCATTCGGATGTTTTGCCTCAAGCAAGCAATCAGCGAATCTGGACGGTTATTGTTTATCTGAATGACGACTATGAAGCAGGCGAAACCGCTTTTCCGGCTCTGAACCTGAAACTGAAGGGAAAACGCGGAGACGCCCTGTTATTCCGCAATATCGATGGGAAGGGAAAAGCCGACAGCATGATGCGGCACGCCGGGCTTCCGCCTGAAAATGGGGAGAAATGGGTTGCTACGCGCTGGATTCGGGCTGCGCCATTGACCATCTAGGATAAATCCAGATGCCCTGGCGCTATAGTAGATAAAAAAAATGGGCAGAGAGCGAGTAGCTCTCTGCCCATTCCTCGACATTGGAAAATTAGAACCTCAGGCGAGCCGAAATGAAGAAGTCTCGTCCGAGCACGTCGTAAGTGCTCGGATAGGTGTTTGCCTGTTCCTGCATCGCACCCAAAACTTCCGGCATCTTGTTGAAGAGATTATTCACACCTGCAGTCAGCGTCAAATACTGGTCGACATCAGCCGAGAAGGTGAAGTCGAAATAGTTGACTGCACCGACACGCGCGTTCGGCAGCAAGGCAGGGTCGGCACCGACACGATCAAGACCACTGAAGGTGTTCTTGATACGCGAATCCTCGATCGGACCGAAGTAGCGCCACCGCACAGAGAGCGTCCCGAAGGAGTCCGCCAGCGCCAGACGCGCGGTGTGCCGCCAGCGCGGAAGCGGGTTTGTCGAGACGGAACCCTCAGCGATCGTCTCCCGTTCCGGGATGGATGCCACAGGTATGCTGCGGAACTTGTCAAGATAGGTACCAAGGAAGAAGAAGTTCAGACGAGACTCTTCCTTGCCGAACAGCGAAAAGCCCAGCGGGAGCGTGTAATCGACTTGAGTGTCGATACCGCTCGTCGTGAGTTTGCCGATGTTCGCCGATAGAATGAGCGGATTTCCGCCGCCCGAAGTCGCACCCAGCGCGCCGGTCGTCGCGTTGCGCTTGCCGACAAACGGAGCGCAAACCGGATGGCTGAGATCCTCTACCACCGTGTAGCACAGGCTGAGGGCACTGTTCAGCCCGCCACCGAACTGAGAGATGGTATCCTTCACGGTAATGTTGAAATAATCCACCGTGATGTTCAGGCCGGGAGCGAAGCGCGGCTGGATGACAGCGCCCACTGTCCAGGTGTCGGAGGTTTCCTCCTTCAGGTCCGGGTTGCCGCCGAAAACGCCTTGGATCTGCGCATTCGGCTGCACGGCCCGGGTGAAGACATTGGCAGCCGGCACGCCGGAATCGAGGCAAAGCTGACGCAGTGTGTCTGTCCTGGACGCTGGTGTGCCACGGTCCGAACAGGGATCGGTCGCAGCTGGGAAGCCGACGGACTGGCCGCCGAACAGATCTTCGACGTTCGGGGCCCGCACTGCGCGCTGATATTGACCACGGAATCCAATATCGCGGATCGGTGCGAATTCGACACCGGCCGCATAAGTCCAGACACCACCCACACTTTCGAGCGAGTAGTCGGAGTAACGAGCAGCACCATTCAGTTCGAGGCGATGGACAATGCCTTCGGAAATAATTGGAATGCGAAGTTCTCCGAAGATTTCCGTAGCGTTGTAACTACCCGATGTCGGCTGACCGGCATTGAAGCCAACCACATCACCCGAAGCGAGATAGGTGTCAGGCGAATAGCTCGCGCCCATTTCACGATATTCCGCACCGATAGCGAAGCCGAGATCGTCAGCGCCCAGCCCAAGGTTCCCGAATGTCCCGCTGATTACCCCGACAGCATTCTTGAGGCTGGACTCCTCAAGATTGGTAGAGTTGATCGTAACATATTTGATCGCAGCGGGATCAGCGAGGCCAAGGCCGAACACGTTGATCGGAACGCAGCCGGCAGAACGAGCGGCAGCGTCACGACAGCGCAGTTGCCCGTCCGGCCCGAATTCCGAACTCAGCGCGGCAAGATAGCGGCTGACAGAGACGTTGCCCTTTTGATACTGGGTATTTTGCGTCCGGGCGTAGGAGTAGAAAGCTTCATACTGAAGATTTGACGTGATGTTGCCGCGCACGCCCCCGAGAACGCGGAAGGCATTGCGGTTCTGCAACGCATTGCGCGCGCCGGACTGGTTGAAGCGATACCCCACCGTCGTCGTCACATACCCGTCGCCATCGGTATCCAGAGCCGCAAGCGCCGCTTGGGTGCCTGCATCGAAAAACGGGCTGTTCACTTGGAGGGCCGCGTTCACACCGGCCGGCGTGGGCGCCAATTCCTGGTTCACATGGTTATTGACGAAGCTCAACTCTGTGAACAGCTCATGCCCAGGCGAGAACTCATAGCTGGCATATCCGCCAATCAGGTAACGTTCCTGCGGCAGTTGAAGATAGTTATCCGGAGCATAATTGTAGAGATCTTCCGGGTTGAGGAAAGGGCGAGTGCCGCCGCCGCTCGGATTGAAGATCAGGCCGTTGCCGCCGCCCACAGACGGAAGCGTTGCGATCGGGGTAGAGCCGGATCCCTGAGGACTCAGGCCGATCTCGCCGCCGCGCGAAACGCAAGTTCCGGTCGAGCCGCCAAGGTTGATGCCAAGGCCCGTAGAGGGGTTGGTGCTACCCGCTATGATGCAGCCATCACCTGCCGCCGTGCGCGAGAAGTTGCGCGCGCCTTGGAAGATCGGTTCCCGCTTCGTGTAGTTGGCATAAAGCGCGATATGGCCATTGCCATCGGCGAACTTGGTGCCGAAACCGAGGTCGACCGACAGACGCGGGCCATCGCCTTCCCCAGTGATCGAATAGGTCGCCCCGGCGATCACGCCTTCCAGATCCTTGCGAAGACGGAAGTTCACCACGCCCGCCACGGCGTCCGAACCATAAACGGCTGATGCACCGCCGGTCACGACGTCCACGCCTTCCAGCATGAACTGCGGAATGGTGTTGAGGTCGACGATCTGGCTGGTGTTGTAGAACATCCAGCGGCGGCCATTCACCAGCACCAGTGTGCGCGTGGTGCCAAGGTTACGCAGGTTTACAGTCACCGCACCGTTGCCGGGGTTGTTGGAGTTGCCTGTAAACCCAGGCAACACTTGCGGCAGAGTGTTCAACACCTGCTCGACGTTGACGGCGCCTGACATTTGGAATTCTTCTTGACCGACAACCGTCACAGGGCTGACGGACGCCAAGTCGGTACGCTGGATGCGCGAACCGGTGACTATGATTTCTTGGGGTGCATCGGCCTCGGCCGTCGTCTGCGCCAAAGCAGGCATCGCACCAACACCCACGCCCACAATGAGCGTAGACGCCAGAAGGCGCGCTTTTCTCTTCATCATTGTTCAAACCCCTTTCAACACATTCGTGCTTGTTTAGCGGTAATCGGCCGCCACACAGGCGCCAGCCCGCGTGACAGAGCCGCCTGGCTCAGCCCCATTCAGGGTCTGTTCAGTCCATCCAAGCTGACTGTGGATATTGTGCAGAGGCAGCATGCACGCCGCAACGGCAAACCCTCACCCTCCAGAGCGTGGATGTAAATTAGACCCAGCATGTGACAATTCCGTCACACGCGCGACACCATTCTGCCTTCAGCCGGATGTACGCAGCCAACCAGTGATCGAATAGCGCCGATATGCGGCCGCGCGCGTCACTTCCGACACACTATGTTGTTGCGGCACAGCAAACAGATTTATCGTGTTCAGTTCGGGCGCGACCCCTTCGATCTGCCCGGAACCATGGTGGAACAACAGAAGCCCGCCCCATTCCACCCGCCACCCTGGCGTGAGTCCCAGCACATAAGCGGCCAGTCGGTTCTTGCCTGCCACACCATCGTCGTGCGCAGTCAGGAAATCGCCAGGCGCGTAGGCAGTCGCCTGGGCATCGGCGAAGTGAACAGACTCATTGCCGAGAATTTCACAGGCGAACTCGCGCCCCTCTCCAAAAGACATCCATTCGGCGAACCTGGCCAGCGGATCGACGCTTTGTTCGCGCACCTTGGGGTCATCCGGGACGCGAATCGTCTCATATCGGTACTGAAAGCCTGCACGCGCTCCGCGGTAGACTGCTTGGTCGAGTGCCTCCCGTTGCTGCGCACTCATGGACTGGAGGGTGGCGCGATCCAGTTCGAACAATTTGGACCCGCTGTTCACGACATGCACCCAATCCTGTCTCTGCCGGAGATGGCGGTAGAGTAGCGCTGGAGCATCGCCATCTAGAAAATCTGTGACTCGTACCCTTCCCCGATTCTGGAATGTCTCTCTCAAAGCGCACAAATTCAGCGCCGGGTTGATCTTGAGCTTCAGAGTTTCCATTCTGCCCTTCCCGCACGCATCCGAAGAAAGATTCCTTTTTGGCCCCGTCTCCGGTTCCCAAGTCACCACTTCATCTTCTTGCGCTTAACGGCGAGCTTGATCGGGCACAACTTGCCGCAGCATTCGCACGGAGCGGACGCGTGCAGGTTCGCAATGTCCTGCAGCGGGATTCGGCGATCGAACTGCGATCGATACTGGCATCAGCAACACCTTGGGGGTTGGCGTGGCAAGCAGGAGAGGACGGTCCGAAAGCGTTGCGCGCGGAAGAGGTTGCGCAACTTCCAATTGCCGAGCGCCAACATATGGGCCGGGCGGTTTCCACCGAAGCCGCCAATGGCGGATATGCTTTCACTTTTGCACGTTATCCTATCCTGGATGCCTATCTCGGCCGCTGGAGCCCCGATTCAGCGCATGATATCCTGCTGGAGCACATCAACGACGAGCCATTTCTTGACCTCGTGCGATCTGTCACGGGCTTCCATGATCTGGTAAAAGCAGATGCGCAGGCAACTGTATTCGCACCCACACATTTCCTTGGGCTGCACAGCGACAGCCATGTGATGGAAGGCTGGAAGGTCGCTTATGTTCTCAGTCTGGGCCCTGACGAATGGAAGCCGGATTGGGGAGGATATCTGAATTTCTTCGACGAGGATGGAGATATTGTCCAAGGGTTCAAGCCGAGATTCAACAGTCTGAACCTCTTCGCGGTGCCGCAACTACATAATGTCGGCTATGTACCGCCTTTCGCGCCATTTGGACGCTTTTCGATCACCGGCTGGTTTCGGACAATCTAACGGATTGTACAACGCAATGCGGCATTATAGAATATCATAGCCGGCATATCCAAAGCCAGGAAATCTACCTGCAACATTTAGCGGCTTCCATGAAGTAACCATCCGGTCACTCTCATGCTGAGTTTGGCTTGGTTATTGAATCGCGTAAACTTCCTCGCACTAATACATTGGAAGCGCCTTCAGACGGTCGAAAACAAGAAGGGGCGGCGCCTTTCGGCACCGCCCCTTCCCAATATCGGTTCAAGCGATTTGCTTAGAACTTCATGTTAACTCCAGCATAGAAACGGCGACCGAAGGGGTCGTAAACGTCTGCAGCTGTTTCCGTACCAGTCGGCGAGGCACCGAACGGCGTTCCAGGCAAGAACGGCGGCTTAGTATTGAACAGATTATCGACACCAAAGTAAAGGCCGAACTTCTTTTCTTGACCCACATCGAAGCGAAGCTGGATATCATGATAGAAGCGCGCCTTGATACGGTTCATTTCATCAAGGGTCAGCTTATCTCCATAGACTGTTTCATCGCCGATGTAGTCAACATCACCAACAGCCTTGCTGAGATACGTGACCTGCCAATTGAAGGAAACGGGTCCAGTCGAATAGTTGGTACGGATCGTGAATTTATCCTGCGAGTAACCAACTTCTCCCGCCAGATCTTCCACGGGTGCGACCGCATTGGCTTGCGTCCTGAAATGGATCAGGTGAGTGTAGTTGCCCGAGATGTCCAGACGATCACCTTGAAGCAGACCAATACCGGAAGTGAAGCGGAAGCCAAGATCAATGCCTCGGGTGCTGATGTCGGAAACGTTGATGAGCTGGTCATCCACCTGCGTAACGAAGCCTGTGTTTCCACTCCGGGTCACATTCTGACAGAATTCTTCAAGGCCTGTCAGAAGGCACTGTTCGATCGACAAGTTCCGACCGACAGTCGAGATCGCATCCTCGACCCGGATATCGAAATAATCGACCGTAAGGCTAAGGCCCGGCACTCGAGCAGGCTGGAATACCGCACCAAGAGTCAGGGTTTTTGCAGTTTCCTCAGCGAGATCGGGATTGCCGCCGATGAAGCCGTTGATGCCCTGCAGGTCAGCCAGCGTATATTGGAAAGTACCGTTGCTGGCGATGGCCGCCGCGATCGCCGGGATGGCGCGGCAGGCGCTGTCCACGGCATTGTTGCGGGTGGCGGTCACGCCGTTGCAGGGGTCCGTAACGGCAGCGAACGTCTCGGATGGCGCGGAGGCGAATTCCGAAATGTTCGGCGCCCGGTTGGCGACGGCATATGTCCCGCGCAGGCTGAGGCCACGAACCGGCGACCAGTTGCCATTCACGTTCCAGCTCACCACTCCGCCGACCGTGCCCTGGCTGTATTCGGAATAGCGCAGTGCGGCACCGACGCCCAGATAATGGAAGAAGGGCTTTTCCCGGAGAAGCGGAACGTCCACTTCCCCGAAGACTTCCCAGACATCGAAATCACCGATGGTGTCGGGAATCTCGTTGCCCGAGTTGCCGCCGGTGTTGGTCAGGATATCGAGGTCGTCGATGCTCTTTTCCGAGCGATATTCAGCACCGATCGCTACATTGACATCGCCTGCGGGCAGGGTGATCAGCGAGCCGGTGACGGCACCAGAGAAAACATATTGTTCCTGGGTAATCATCTGCGACTTGGGCACGACGGCCTGCACATAGGCGGAAGCCTCTGGGCTGGCGGTGCCATAGCCGAAGAGGTTGATAGGAACACAGCCTTCGGCGCGGGCCGCTTCGCTGCGACAGACGATCTGGCCGTTTTCCACAATGCTATCCAAGGCGTTGCGGTAGCGGTTGTTGTCGATATCCTCGCTGGAGGTGAAGTCCTTGAAGTGACCATAAACGAAGCTCGTCTCAAACCGCCAACGGTCGGTGATGTCGCCCGTCAGACCCGTCGCGACGCGCCAAGTGTCACGCTTGTTGTGGTTGGAACGATCGAACACTTCATTCTGGCGACGGCGGAAGTCGATCGCCGTGACCTGATTTTCTGGATTGGCCAAGTTCCACGCGTTGACCTGATCCAGTACCGCTTGCGGGATATAAGCGTTGGTGATCGGTATGCCGCCGGTCGCATAAATGTCGGGCGTCGACAGGGCGAGCGCCTCAATCTGCGAGCCGGAGCGAACGCGCGAATAGGTGATTTCCGCGAAAGCCTGGATATTATCCGTCAGGTCATAGTTGAGGATCGAACTGACGAGATAGCGTTCGACAGGCACCGAGATGCGGCGCACCGCGTTGCGGTTGAAACCTGCACCATAACCGGTGAGCAGATTATTGTCCTCGTCGAACGAGAAACGGGGCTGACCATTGAAGGCGTTGACGAAAGCGCCGTTGGAGTTGATCAGGCCGAAATTACCCTGCGCCGCGTAGCTACTGTAGGCGTCGGGGCCGCAGATGTCGAAATAGCAGTCTTCCGCCGAGATCGAACGATCCCGCGAAAGCAATCCCTCATCCTTATCGTAGGAGAAGTTGAAGATGACCGAACCGCGCTGGTCGGCGCCGAAACTGGTACCGCCGGTCAGGCTCACGAAGTGCCGCGGGTTGTCACCCTTCTGGGTGAGGTTGGTCTGCGCACGAACGGAGAACCCCTCGAACTTTTCCTTAAGGACGAAATTCACCACGCCTGCGATGGCTTCCGAACCATAAATGGCCGAGGCGCCACCCGTGACGACTTCGACCCGCTCGACGAAGTCGGTCGGGATGTTATTGAGATCGACTGCGGAAGATCCCGCGATGCCGGAAATGAAGCGGCGACCGTTGACAAGGACGAGTGTGCGGTTGGAGCCGAGGTTACGCAGGTTGACGGTAGCCACGCCGTTGGAGCCCGTCAGGAAGTTGGAGTTAGTACGGCTAGTGCCAATACCGACTTGCGGCATTTCCTGCAGCGTATCCTGAATGTTGACGGCAGCATCTCGCTCAAGCACATCCGCGCCGAGCACCGCGATCGGCGCGGAAGACTCAAGCTCTGGGCGTGCAAGACGCGAACCGGTGATCACGATAGTTTCGTAGTCGCCTTCAACGGCCGTCTCCGTGGCAGTCTGGGCGAAAACGGGCGAGGTAGCAATCGTTGCCAGGATTGTCGCACCAAGCAAGCGCGCCAGAAAGGCATCCGAGGTATTAGAGGTCATTACCAGTCCTTCTTACGGATGAATTTTATTCATCTCTACCAAGATACTGATAGAATGAACCTGATGCTCATCGAACCGCAAGAGGAGATGGCCGCCCTTGCCACAGGATCGTAAAGAGTGTCGCCATTCTGCAACACTGATCTGGCTGTAAAAAACTGTCACTCATTATGTTAGCGATTGAACACTCCACCGGCCAGCCATTTTATGTGTAGTGCTATCTGATTAAAAAAATGCACTGATGTCAACCTATTAGAATAAATTTTCTGTCTTTCGGCGGCTCCATGTAGTGTACTTGTCCGTTTCTCTATTTTGCCCGGCAGGCTGGCCAGTGCCTGCCCCGGCCAGGAACAACAGCACTTTATTTCATGTCAGACCTCCCAGAGATTCTGCCACGGCAGGCCAAACCGCCACATCAGTGTCCTTTGCAAAACACCGATATCAGGTTCCCATGGCTGCCGGTTGCAACGCGCACCACAAACAGCGGCGAGCCTTCTGTTAGCTTTCAGTCAGATCAATCCCTCCTTGCGTGCCTCCGCATAGCGGGCGCCGGCGACTTCGGCCGAGGCATAGGCTTCCTGCAGCTCGTGGCTCCAGTAGCGGAGCTGGTCGAGCGGGATATTGCGGCCGGTCACGGCGCAAAGCACATGGTCGCCGTCCGACACGCGCTTGAAGCTGCCGGAAAGGTAGCGGAGCTTGGCCTGACGACCGGCGGCGAAGTTCAGCATGATGGCTCCTTCAGAACAGCTGCCCCTGCCCGGCCGGGGGCGATCCGCCTGAAGGGCCGGGCCGGCGCGGGGCAGGTGCAATGGGCGGCGGCCGGTCGGCCGGGGTGACGCCCAGCTCTCCGTCCGCGAAGACAAGGGTAAGATGGGGTTCGGGCGCCGCCTGGTCCAGCCTTCGGGCGAACTCCCCGTCCGGCCGGCGGACCAGCGCGAAGCCCCGCGCCAGCACGGCTTGCGGGGAAAGCCCCTCGGCCAGCCGGAAACCGGATTCCAGCGCGGCGCGGGCGTGGGCGATGCGGGCGCGGATCAGCGCCGGATTGGGGGTGACGCGCGGCGCGTCCAGCCTCGCCCGCTCGCGGGTGACGCGCTGCTGCAGAAGCCTTGGGGTCAGCCGCTCCGCCATCGCTTGCAACCGGGTTCGCAACAGGCGGGCGCGGCCGGCCAGCGCCCGGGGCAGCCGTTCGCCCGCTTCGTCCAGCCGTTGCCGGGCGAGCCCGGCCAGCGTCGCCGGGCGCGGCAGCCGGGCGGCCGTCGCCGCCAGGCGCTCGCCGCGCAG
>NZ_JAKLSQ010000032.1 GCF_022014495.1 Sandaracinobacteroides sayramensis | reverse complement strand
GGGGTCCAGCTTCAAGCGCTGCGCCGGCGGAAAAGCTGGACCCCGGGTCAAGCCCGGGGTGACGGGGAAAAAACAAAAGTGACGGAGAAAAACAGGGGTGGCGAAGGGAGGGGGATATCAGGTCCCGTTCCAGGCGATTCCGCCTGATCGAAACAGGCTCTAAAGCCCCTCGCCGCCCACCCAATGGGCGTTGGAAAGCATGCGCGCCAGCGACCAGACCTGTCGGCGGATGTCGGGCACGGCGGTGGTTTCCCAGAAGCTGCCGCGCGTGAGCGGACCGACGGCGAAGAGGCTGGAATTCGGCGCGCCGTCCGGCGCGATGACGCGGCCGAGATGGTCCGTCTCCAGCCCCATCCCCAGTTCGTCCGGCCGGGCGAGGCCGCCATCGAGCAGGCTGCGGATGAGGGGCTGGGCGGAACGGGCCACGTCTCCCGGGCCGGTGCAGTTGACGATGCGCCCGACTTTCAGCGTTTGGGTGCTTGCGTCCTTGCGCTGGATTTCAAGCCGCGCGCCGGTTTCGGTGCGCTCGGCGGATAGAATCCGGCCGGCGATCACGCGCAGGTCGCCGGCCGCCACCATATGCTTCACCTGCCCCGCCACTTCCGGCGCCATGCGGTGGCGGTGCACATCCCACCAGACTCGCGCGTGGCGCAGGAAACGCTGCTTTTCGGCGAGCGGCATGCGCCGCCACAGATCCTGTGTGTGCGGGCGAAGCTGGTCCACCGCGGCGCGCCAGCCGATCTTTTTCGCTTGCGCGCGCAAGTGGCGCAGGATCGAAAGCGTGTCGGCCGCCGGCGCTTCCGGCAGCGGCGGAACCGGCTCGGGGGCGCCATGGACGCGCGGGATGAGCCCCCGGCGGGACAAAGCGACGATCTCGCCGCCGTGCCCGGCCTCGCGCAGCAGCAGCGCCGCGTCGATCGCCGTCAGGCCGGTGCCGATCAGCAGCACCGGCGAATCCGGGCCGGCGGGCGGCATCAGCTCGCCTTCCCAGGGATCGTTGCAATAGGCATCCCCCAATGCCGCCGGGTCCAGCCCGGCGGGCGCGCGGGCCGGGAGGTTGCCGGTGGCCAGCACGACGCGGCGGGCCTGCTGCCGCTCTCCATTGGCGAAAAGCAGTTGGAAATGCTCGCCCTCGGGGCGAATTCCGATCACTTCGGCCGCATGCACGGTCAACTGATGCGGCGCCTGGGCGCGGGCCTCTTCCAGCAGGCTGTTGAGATAGCGGCCATAGGTGGCGCGCGGCACGAAGCTGGTGCGCTCGGCGCCGCATTCCGCTTGGGCCCAGCGCTCGAAATGGCCGGGGTCGTCGGGCAGCGCGCTCATGTTGGCGGCGCGGACGTTCAGCAGATGCGAGTTGGAGGATGTAGAGTAAGCGAGGCCGAGGCCGGCCTTGTGGTTGCGCTCGAACAGCAGAGCCGATGGCCCCTCGTGACGGACCAGATTCACCGCCAGCAGCGTGCCGGAAAAGCCTCCGCCGATGATCGCCACATCTATCATAGCACGCCGGCTCCCCCCTTGCCTTTCCTGGCAAAGCAGCCCGGATCGCGGCGAAGCGCAAGAGGGGATCGGCGAAATGTCCACCGAGCCGGTTGAATTGAGGGCGTTGGGGCCCGCTATTCGATGGTGCGCGCGAGGTTCCGGTTCAGCCAGAGCGCCGCCAGCGTGCCGAGCGCGCCCGACAGCAGATAGGCGCCCGAAGAGATCAGCCCGAACTTGGTGGAGAGCAGCAGCGCAGCGAGCGGCGCGAAGCCGGCGCCGAACATCCAGGCGAGGTCCGACGTCAGGGCCGAGCCGGTGTAGCGATAGCGTATGGGAAAGCTGGAGGAGATGGCGCCCGACGACTGCCCGAACGACAGGCCGAGAAGCACGAAACCCGTCAGCATGAAGGCCAGTTCCCCGCCCTGCCCGGCGCCCAGCAGTTGCGGCGCGAAGCCGCTGAAGGCGGCGATGGCGGCGGCGGAGACGCCCAGCACCGTGCGGCGGCCGAAACGGTCGGCCAGCAGGCCCGAGGCGATTATGGCGGCGATTCCGAACACCGCCGCCAGCGCCTCGATCAGCAGGAAGCGCACCGGCGATTCGGTGGTGAACAGGAACACCCAGGAGAGCGGGAACACCGTCACCATATGGAACATGGCGAAGCTGGCGAGCGGCGCGAAGGCTCCGGCGGCGATCACCCGCCACTGGGTGGCCAAAGTTTCCACGACGGGGGCCGGTTGCAGCGCCCGGCCTTCGAACTGGTGGGCATATTCCGGGGTGACGACGATCCTGAGGCGCGCGAACAGCGCCACGACGTTGATCGCGAAGGCGACGAAGAAGGGATAGCGCCAGCCCCAGTCGAGGAAATCCTCGGCCGGAAGGGCGTAGATCAGGAAGGCGAACAGCAGGCTGGCGACGATGAGGCCGATCGGCGCGCCTAGCTGCGGCAGCATCGCATACCAGCCCCGCCGCCCGGCGGGCGCGTTCAGCGCCAGCAGCGACGCGAGCCCGTCCCACGAGCCGCCCAGCGCCACGCCCTGCCCGGCGCGGAACAGGGTGAGGAGCACGGCCGCCCAGATGCCGATCCGCTCATGGCCGGGCAGGAAGGCGATGGCCGCCGTCGCGCCGCCCAGCAGGAACAGCGCGATGGTGAGCTTGGCGCCACGGCCGTAGCGGCGGTCGATCCCGGTGAAGATGAAGGTGCCGACCGGGCGGGCGACGAAGGCGACGGCGAACACCGCGAAGGAGAAGAGCGTGCCGGTCAGCGGATCGACGAAGGGAAAGATCAGTTTCGGGAAAACCAGAACCGAGGCGATGGCGTAGACGAAGAAGTCGAAGAACTCCGACGCCCGGCCGATGACGACCCCGACGGAAATCTCGCCGGGTTCGACGGGATGCCCGCCGTTGATCTCCCCGCCGTTGATCTGCCGCGCGTCCTGTTCCGCAGTGATTGCCGTCATGGCTCTTCAATTCCGTCCGAAGGCCGCCCCGGATAGGCTCCGGGCCGATGGATAGCATTCTCCGGCCCGGCAGGCGAACCCACGGGCGAAGCTCGTGCCTCTTTGTCATTGATCCAGCGCAAGGGGATTGGGCAAAATGTCCTATGTGCCGCGTTGCAGCATGGGATTAGGCGCCGCTTATGCTTGCCCGTAATCCCTTGCCCCCTGCCCTTTCGCCGCGGCGCTCCACAGGCAATCGCCTTCCAAAGCTGGCGGCGCTGGCCCTGTTGCCGCTGCTGGCCGGCTGCGACTGGGTGGTGCTGAAGCCGGCGGGCGATGTTGCACAGCAGCAAGGCGATCTGGTGGTGATCTCCACCCTGCTGATGCTGGTGATCATCCTGCCGGTGATGGCGATGACCATGTTCTTCGCCTGGAAATACCGCGCCGCCAACCGGGAAGCCCGCTACGAGCCGGAGTGGAACCATTCCACGCAACTGGAGCTGGCGATCTGGGGCGCGCCGCTGCTGATCATCATCTGCCTGGGCGCCATCACCTGGGTGGCGACCCACCTGCTGGACCCCTATCGCCCGCTGGCCCGGATCGCGCCGGGGCAGCCGGTCGCCGCCGACACGAGGCCGCTGGAAGTGCAGGTGGTCGCGCTCGACTGGAAGTGGCTGTTCATCTACCCGGAACAGGGGATCGCCACCGTCAACGAGCTGGTGGCGCCGATCGACCGGCCGATCCGCTTCCGCATCTCCTCCTCCTCGGTGATGAACAGCTTCTATGTGCCGGCGCTCGCCGGGCAGATCTACGCCATGCCGGGGATGGAGACGAAGCTGCACGCCGTCTTCAACAACCCCGGCCATTATCGCGGCCTGTCCGCCAACTACAGCGGCGCCGGCTTCTCCGGCATGCGCTTCGACGCGCACGGCATGTCGGCGGACGAGTTCGACCAGTGGGTCGGCAAGGTCCGCTCCGGCGGCCGGCTGGACCGCGCCGCCTATCTGGAGCTGGAGCGGCCGAGCGAGAATGTCGCCGTCACGCACTTCGGCGAGGTCGAGCGCAACCTGTTCGACGCCGTCGTCAACATGTGCGTCGAGCCGGGCAAGATGTGCATGCACGACATGATGGCGATCGACGCGAAGGGCGGCCTCGGCCTCGCCGGCACCTACAATGTCGCCGCGCTTTCCTACGACAAGTTCGCCGGGCGCGGCACCGAGGGCAGCCGCCCGGCACGGATGATGGTGACGGCGATGTGCGACACCCGCCCCATGGGCGCCGACGAATTCGAACTGCCGCGAACGATCGATCTGGCGCCGCTCCTCGGCGCCGGGCTGGCCGGGCGGCAGACGGCCGCTTTCGCCGGCCTTTCCCCCATTGCAACGCAATCCTGAAGGCCTGAGCCGATGTCAGCCCCCGCCACCACCGAGGTGAGCCCCATTTTCGGGCGCTTGTCGCTGGACCATCTTCCCCTGCACGAACCGATCGTCGTCGCCACCTTCATCGTGGTGCTGATCGGCGGCGGCGCCCTGCTGGCGCTCATCACCCGCTACAAGCTGTGGGGGATGCTGTGGAACGACTGGTTCACCAGCGTCGACCACAAGAAGATCGGCATCATGTACATGGTGCTGGGGCTGGTGATGTTCCTGCGCGGCTTCGCCGACGCCATCATGATGCGGCTGCAGCAGGTGATGGCCTTCAACGGCTCCGAAGGCTATCTGAACGCCCACCACTACGACCAGATCTTCACCGCGCACGGCGTGATCATGATCTTCTTCGTGGCGATGCCGTTCATCACCGGCCTCATGAACTATATCGTGCCGCTGCAGATCGGCGCGCGGGACGTGTCCTTCCCCTTCCTCAACAATTTCAGCTTCTGGATGACGACCGCCGGCGCCGTGCTGGTGATGGTGTCGCTGTTCGTCGGCGAGTTCGCGCAGACCGGCTGGCTCGCCTATCCGCCGCTGTCCGGCATCGCCTACAGCCCCAATTCCGGGGTGGATTATTATATCTGGGCCTTGCAGATCGCCGGCGTCGGCACGACGCTTTCGGGCATCAACCTGATCGTCACCATCATCAAGATGCGCGCGCCCGGCATGTCGCTGATGCGGATGCCCGTCTTCACCTGGACTTCGCTCTGCGCCAACGTGCTGATCGTCGCCTCCTTCCCCGTCCTGACGGCGGTGCTCGCGCTGCTCAGCCTCGACCGCTACGTCGGCACCAATTTCTTCACCAACGATTTCGGCGGCAGCCCGATGATGTATGTGAACCTCATCTGGATCTGGGGCCATCCGGAGGTCTACATCCTGATCCTGCCGCTGTTCGGGGTGTTCTCCGAAATCACCTCCACCTTCTCGGGCAAGCGGCTGTTCGGCTATACGTCGATGGTATACGCCACCGTCTGCATCACCATCTTGAGCTACGTCGTCTGGCTGCACCATTTCTTCACCATGGGCTCCGGCGCCTCGGTGAACAGCTTCTTCGGCATCACCACCATGGTGATCTCGATCCCCACCGGCGCGAAGCTCTTCAACTGGCTGTTCACCATGTATCGCGGCCGAATCCGCTTCGACCTGCCGATGATGTGGACCATCGCCTTCATGCTGACCTTCGTGGTCGGCGGGATGACGGGCGTGCTGCTGGCCGTGCCGCCGGCGGACTTCGTGTTGCACAACTCGCTGTTCCTGATCGCCCACTTCCACAATGTGATCATCGGCGGCGTGGTGTTCGGCGTGTTCGCCGCCATCAACTACTGGTGGCCCAAGGCCTTCGGCTACAAGCTGAACGAATTCTGGGGCAAGATCAGCTTCTGGTGCTGGGTGGTGGGCTTCTGGCTGGCCTTCATGCCGCTCTATGTGCTGGGGCTGATGGGCGTCACGCGGCGGATGCGGGTGTTCGACGATCCGAGCCTGCAGATCTGGTTCCTGATCGCCGGGCTGGGCGCGCTTGTGATCGCCGCCGGAATCGGCGCCATGCTGGTGCAGTTCGCCGTCTCCATCTGGAAGCGCGACGAATTGCGCGAAGTCTCCGGCGACCCCTGGGAAGGCCGCACGCTGGAGTGGGCGACCTCCTCCCCGCCGCCCGACTACAACTTCGCCTTCACCCCCATCATCCACGGCCATGACGCCTGGCACGAGATGAAGCAGGCCGGCGTGAAGCGCCCGCTTTCGGGCTTCCGCGCCATCCATATGCCGAAGAACACCGGCACCGGCGTGGTGCTGGCGGCGCTCAGCATCGTCTGCGGCTTCGCTTTGGTCTGGTACATCTGGTGGCTGGCGGCGCTGAGCTTCCTCGGAATCGTCGGCTACGCCATCTGGCATACGTTCAATTACGACCGGGATTTCCACATCCCCGCCGAAACCGTCGCCGCGACCGAAGAGGCCCGCACGCGCCAGCTCGCCGGCCAGCCGGCCGTTCAGGGGGCCTGAGACATGCAGAGCAACACCGCCGCCGCAGACCCGACGGCCCGCTATTACGACCTGCACGAGCACGACCATCCGGAAGGCGGAAGCACCATGCTGGGCTTCTGGATCTACCTGATGAGCGACTGCCTGATCTTCGCCATCCTCTTCGCCTGCTATGCGGTGCTGGGCGGCAATCTCGCGGCCGGGCCGGGGCCGAAGGACCTGTTCGACCTGAACCTCATCGCCCTCAACACCGCGATGCTGCTGTTCTCGTCGATCACCTATGGCTTCGCGATGCTGGCGATGGCGCGCGGCGACAAGCAGAAGGTGCTGCTGTGGCTGGGGATCACCGGCCTCTTCGGCCTCGCCTTCCTTTCGATCGAGCTCTACGAATTCCAGCACATGATCCATCTGGGGGCGACTCCGCAGCGCAGCGCCTTCCTGTCGGCCTTCTTCACGCTGGTGGGCACGCACGGCCTGCACGTCACCTTCGGCCTCATCTGGCTGGTGACGCTGATGGTGCAGGTGAACCGCTTCGGGCTGAAGCCGGCGAACCAGCGGCGGCTGATGTGCCTCAGCCTCTTCTGGCACTTCCTCGACGTCATCTGGATCGGCGTCTTCACATTTGTCTATCTGATGGGGATGCTCCGGTGAGCCAGGATCATGACACGCAGCATGGCGCGCATTCGCACGGTGATCACGCGCATGACAGCGGCGCGCACGGCAGCCTTCGCGACTATGTGATCGGCTTCGTCCTTTCCGTGGTGCTGACGGCCATTCCCTTCTGGCTGGTGATGGCCCGCCCGCTTTCCGGCGAGACGACCGCACTCCTCATCATGGCCTTCGCCGTGGTGCAGGTGGTGGTGCACATGATCTACTTCCTGCACATGAACGGGAAGGTGGAAGGCGGCTGGACGATGACGGCGCTGGTCTTCACCATCATCATCGTCGTCATCATGATGGCGGGATCGCTCTGGGTGATGTACCATCTGAACACCAACATGATGCCCCCGGTGCACGATATGCGGCAGATGCCGTGACCGATGCGGTCGGCGCCCGGCCGTTCGCCGGGCGTGCGATGCTGGCGGCGATCTGCCTGCTGCTGGCGGGCGGTTTCGTCTGGCTGGGTATCTGGCAACTGGAACGCCGCCAGTGGAAGCATGAGCTGATCGCCGCGGTCGACGCGCGCGCGCACAACGCCCCAGTTCCCGCCCCCGGACCGGCGGAGTGGCCGAATGTCTCGGCGCGAAGCCATGCCTATCTGCGCGTGCACACCGCTGGCCGCTTCCTCCCCGTGGCCCCTGCCTTCGTGACAGCGGTGACGGAGCTTGGCAGCGGCTATTGGGTGATGTCGCCGATGGAGACGGCAGAGGGCATCATCCTCGTCAATCGCGGTTTCGTGCCGACGCGTTCCGTCACCCCTCCGGCGCCGGATGTCTATGCCCTCGCCGGGCTGTTGCGGCTGACCGAGCCGGACGGCGGCTTCCTGCGCCGCAACGACCCGGCCGCCGACCGCTGGTATTCGCGCGATGTCGCGGCGATCGCCACGTCCCGGGGGCTGGAGAGGGTCGCCCCCTATTTCATCGACGCGGACAATGCAATCGCCCCCGTGACATCGATGAACGACATGCCCGGCAATCTGCCCGGCGAGCCCCTCGGTGGGCTGACCGTCATCCGCTTTTCCGACAACCATCTGGTCTATGCCCTCACCTGGTTCGCGCTGGCGGCAATGTCTCTGTTCGCCGTCTTGCTGCTGGTCCGGGGCCGGCAGGCGCGCGACGGCGGATGATTGGCCGCTGGCCGGTTCGCAAGATCACCCAGGCCGACGCCGACGCCGGGCGGCGCAACATGCGCCTGCTGGTGCAACTGCGCTGGATCGCCGTCGTCGGGCAGCTCGTCACCATCGCCGTCGTCCATTGGGGCATGGGCATCCATCTGCCGCTCGCCGCGCTGCTGCTGGCGCCGGCCGGGCTGGCGGCCATCAACCTCGGCAGCCTGCCCCTGCTCCACCGGCGAACGGACGTTTCGAACGCGGAGCTGACGGCGACGCTGCTGGTGGATGTCGGCGCGCTCGCCTGGCAGCTTTACCTGACCGGTGGGCTGACCAACCCCTTCGTCTATCTGTTCCTGTTGCAGATCGTGCTGGGGGCGATCCTGCTGAAACCGGCTTCCTCCTGGGGCGTGGTGGCGGCCGCCCTGCTGGCGCTGGCGGTGCTGGCGCTGACCACCCGGCCGCTCGGCCTGCCGCCGCGCTGGGCGGAGGACCCGATGCAACTCTATCTCTGGGGCGGCCTCGTCTGCTTCGCGCTGGTGGCGGTGCTGCTGGTCGCCTTCGTGACGAGGGTAAGCCGCAACCTGAAGGAACGGGATTCCGCGCTCGCCGCCGCCCGGCAGCATGCCGCCGAGGAGGACCATATCGTCCGCATGGCGCTGCTGGCTTCCGGCGCGGCGCATGAACTGGGAACGCCGCTCGCCTCTCTCGCCGTGCTGGTGGGGGACTGGCGCAAGCTGCCGCTGCTGAAGCAGCACCCGGAACTCGGCGAGGACATGGAGGATATGACCGCCGCCATCGACCGCTGCAAGGCGATCGTCAGCGGCATATTGATGTCGGCCGGGGAAGCCCGCGGCATCGCCCCGGAGCCGACCAGCGCCCGGCGCTTTCTGGCCGGGATCGTCAACGAATGGCGGGCCGACCGGCGCTACGACTCGATCGTCTGGAGCGACCGGCTGGGCGAGGATGTGCCGATGGTCGCAGACCCGGCGTTGCGGCAAGTCATCGGAAATGCCATCGACAATGCGCTGGAAGCCTCGCCCGACCGGGTGGAGATTGCCGCATCGCTGGAGGCCGACATGCTGCTGCTGGACATTTCGGATCGCGGACCGGGCTTCACCCCCGAGATGCTGGAGGCCTTCGGGCGCCCCTACCACTCCACCAAGGGGCGGCCGGGCGGCGGGTTGGGGCTGTTCCTGCTGGTGAATGTGATCCGCAAGCTGGGCGGCAGCGTCGCGGCGCAGAACCGCGCCGAAGGCGGGGCGCGGGTGCGAATCCATCTGCCGCTGGCCGGGCTGGCCGGCCGGATTCCCGCCGCATGACCGACCGCCCCCTGCTGCTGATCGTCGAGGACGACGCGGCCTTCGCCCGCACGCTGCAGCGCTCGTTCGAGCGGCGCGGCTATCGCGCGCTCCACGCCGCCAGCCACGATGAGCTGGAGCTGCTGCTGAAAAGCCACCGGCCGGGCTATGCCGTGGTCGACCTGAAGCTGGGCGGCGCTTCCGGCCTTGCCTGCGTGCAGACGCTGCGGGCGGGCGACGCGGCGATGAAGATCGTGGTGCTGACCGGCTTCGCCAGCATCGCCACCGCCGTGGAGGCGATCAAGCTGGGGGCGGACCATTATCTCGCCAAGCCCTCCAACAGCGACGACATCGAAGCCGCCTTCGCGCGGGAAGGCGGCAACCCGGACGCGCCGGTGGACGGCCGCCACTCCTCCATCAAGACGCTGGAGTGGGAGCATATCCACCAGACGCTGGTGGAGACGGACTTCAACATTTCCGAAGCCGCCCGGCGGCTGGGCATGCACCGGCGGACGCTGGCGCGGAAGCTGGAGAAGCGGCAGGTCCGCTAGCGGATGGGCAAGCGGCAGCGATCGAGATGGCTTTGGGCCATGCTGGGGCTGGCCCTGCTGGCGGCGGCGCTGCTGTCGGTTGGCGTCGGCAGCACGGAGATTCCCGTGGGCCGGGCGCTTTCGGCCCTGTTCGGCGATGGCGACCCGGTGGAGCGGGCGATACTGGTGGAACTGCGCCTGCCGCGCGCCATCCTCGCGCTGGCGGTGGGGGCGATGCTGGGGCTGAGCGGCGCGGTGCTGCAAGGCTATCTGCGCAACCCGCTGGCCGAGCCTTCGGTGCTGGGCACCTCCAACGGCGCGGCGCTCGGCGCGGTCGCCGCGCTCTATTTCGGGCTGGCGGACCTGCACCCGGCGATGCTGCCGCTGCTGGGGATTTCAGGCGCGCTTCTCAGCCTGATCCTGTTGCTGCTGCTGACCCGGCGCTCGGAAAGCGCGCTGTCCATCATTCTGGCCGGTATCGCCGTCGCGACGCTGGCCGGCGCGGGGATCAGCCTGGCGCTGAACCTTTCCCCCAACCCCTTCGCGGCGATGGAGATCACCTCCTGGCTGCTGGGCAGCCTGGAGGATCGCAGCTTCCGCCATGTCTGGCTTGCCCTCCCCTGCCTGGCGCTCGGCGTGCTGCTGCTGGCCGGACAGGGGCGCGCGCTGGATGCGCTCAGCCTTGGCGAGGATGCCGCCGCTTCCATGGGCGTGGACCTGCGGCGCATGCGCCTGCGGCTGCTTCTGGGGCTGTCCGTGGGGGTAGGCGGCGCCGTGGCGGTGACGGGGGCGATCGGCTTCGTCGGCCTGATCGTGCCGCATCTGGTGCGCCCTTATACGGATCGAAGCCCCTCGGCGATCCTCTGGCCCAGCGCCATCGCCGGCGCGGCGCTGCTGGCACTCGCCGATGTGGCGGTGCGGGTGATCCCCTCCACCAACGAGCTGAAGCTGGGCGTGGTGACGGCCTTTCTGGGCGTGCCGGTGTTCCTGGCGCACCTCTTGCGGGAGCGGCGGCTGTGGTGAGCCTCGCCACCGAGAATCTGGGCGTCCGCCTTGGCGGGCGCGAGGTGCTGGGCGGCCTTTCCACGCAGCTTCCGGCTGGCCTGCTGGTGGGGGTTCTGGGGCCGAACGGCGCTGGAAAATCCAGCTTCCTGAAGGCGCTTGCCGGGCTTTTGCCGCATGCAGGGCGAGTGCTGCTGGACGGCGCGCCGCTCGCCCATATGCCGCGCGCCGAAGTCGCGCGCCGCATCGCCTATCTGCCGCAGGGGCAGACGCTGCACTGGCCGCTGGCGGTGGAGCGTCTGGTGGGGCTGGGGCGGCTGCCGCATCTGGCGCCGCTGTCGCGCATCGCCGACAGCGACCGCGCCGCCATCGAACGCGCGATGCGCCGCACGGACGTTGCGCATCTGGCCCAGCGCACCGCCACCGAGCTTTCCGGCGGCGAGCGCGCCCGGGTGCTGCTGGCGCGCGCGCTGGCGGTGGAGGCGCCGGTGCTGCTGGCGGACGAGCCGCTCACCAGCCTCGATCCGGCGCACCAGATCGAGGGGATGGAAATCCTGCGCGACGAGGCCCGGGCCGGCGCGCTGGTGGTGGCGGTGATGCACGATCTGGCGCTAGCCTACCGCTATTGCGACCGCATCCTGTTGCTGGACCGGGGCCGGCTGGTGGCGGAAGGGCCTGCGGGCGACGTGCTGACGCCCGGCAATCTGGCGGAGGTCTATGCCATTTCCGCCTTTTACGGCCCGCCCGCCGAGCGGCTGCTGGTGCCGCTGGACCGGCTTCGCTGACGCTTGCCAGCCGCCGCCGGCCACGGCATCGACGGGCGGAAAGAAGGAGCCGGCATGACAGTCACCGACATCGCCACCCGCACCTACAACCACAATTTCCGGCTCGACCCCATCGTCCGCAGCCTGCTGGACACCGACTTCTACAAGCTGCTGATGTTGCAGCTGATCTGGAAAATGCATGCGGATGTGCAGGCGACCTTCTCGCTGATCAACCGCACGAAGAAGGTGCGGCTGGCCGAGATCATCGACGAGGACGAATTGCGGGCGCAACTGGACCATGCGCGCGGCCTCCGCTTCTCGAACAAGGAGTTGATCTGGCTTGCGGGCAACAGCTTCTATGGCAAGGCGCGGATGTTCAGCCCCGGGTTCATCGCCTGGCTGCGCGATTTCCGCCTGCCCGATTACCGCCTGAGCAAGGCCGACGGCCAGTATGAGCTGCATTTCGACGGCCCCTGGACGCATACGACGATGTGGGAAATCCCGGCGCTCGCCATCGTCAACGAGCTGAAATCCCGCGCCGCCATGCGCGACAAGGGCCGGTTCGCGCTGGATATCCTCTACGCCCGCGCCAAGGCGAAGCTGTGGGAGAAGGTGGAGCGGCTGCGGCAGTTGCCGGATCTTCAGCTTTCCGATTTCGGCACGCGGCGGCGGCACGGCTTCCTGTGGCAGCGCTGGTGCGTGGAGGCGCTGAAGGAGGGACTGGGCGATCGCTTCATCGGCACGTCCAACGTGCTGCTGGCGATGGACGCCGATCTGGAGGCGATCGGCACCAACGCGCATGAACTGCCGATGGTGGCGGCGGCGCTGGCCGAAAGCGATGCGGCGCTGGCGCTGGCGCCTTACCGGGTGCTGGAGGAATGGCGGCAGCATTACAACGGCAATCTGCTGATCGTGCTGCCGGACGCCTATGGCACCGCGCGATTCCTGGAAGACGCGCCCGATTGGGTGGCCGACTGGACAGGGTTCCGCCCCGACAGCCTGCCGCCGATCGAGGCGGGCGATCAGATCGTCCGCTGGTGGCAGGCGAAGGGGCGCGATCCGGCCGGCAAGCTGCTGATCTTCTCGGACGGGATGGATGTGGAGTCGATCGAGGAGACCTATCGCCATTTCCACGGCCGGGTGCGGATGAGCTTCGGCTGGGGCACCAACCTCACCAACGACTTCCGTGGCTGCGACCCGGACGGGGCTGCCGGGCTGGAGCCGATCTCGCTCGTCTGCAAGGTGACGGAGGCCAACGGCCGGCCTGCGGTGAAACTGTCGGACAATCCGGCCAAGGCGACGGGCGATCCGGCCGAAATCGCCCGCTACCGGCGGGTGTTCGGGCAACCGGACGGAGGGGCGCGGGCCGTTCGCGTCTAGGTTGGTGGCTTTTGCCAGCCATTGGGATAATCGCGCGTCACCCCGGGCTTGACCCGGGGTCCAGCTTTTCTGCTGGCGCTGCGGGTGAGGAAGAAA
>NZ_JAKLSQ010000031.1 GCF_022014495.1 Sandaracinobacteroides sayramensis | reverse complement strand
GCAGGTCAACGTCCGGTCCATCATCGCTTCCTCACTCGATATCCACGCAGGAACAGTCGAGTATACAAGACCAGCCGACGCATCGGACCTCGATTGGGAAAAGGCCCGGATCGCCGCGCGCGACCAGCGGTTCAAGGACGGGATATTCGCGCAGAATCCGACCGACCTGCACAGCTTTCCGATCACATTCAGCGACGGCGGAGTCTTCGATTACGACAGCTCCTATGCGCCGGACGAGACTTTCGAAGCCTATGACGGCGTCACCGTCGAGGCCGGCGCCCGGATCGAGGTGGCGCCGCTCGGCCAGGCGGTGCTGCTGGGCCGGAACGTCACCAACAAGGGCGCCATCCGCGCGCCGGACGGGCAGGTGCTGCTGGCCGCCGGCCGCGACATGGCGCTGTTCGACGGCGCGCAGCGGCGGGTCGTCTCGGCCACCGGATCATGGACCGACGCGGCGCTGCGCTTCCCCGGCTATGCCGCGCTGGTCACGCGCGGGGGCGAGGCGCGCAACAGCGGGATCATCGAAGCCGCGCGCGGCAATGCCTATGTCACCGGGAAGACGGTGCGGCAGGACGGGCTGATCGCGGTCACCACCGATGTCGAGCGGCCCGGCTCGATCATCCTGGACGCGAACACCGGCTATATCGGTTACTGGACCTCGGGCCACATGCGCGAGCTGATCGGCGGCGGCGTTCCCGAACGGGAGGAGTCGGACCCGATCGGTTCCGGGCGCTTCACGGGCAGCATCACTATCGGCAGCGGCAGCCATATGTCGATCCTGCCCGACGACAGCGGGCAGAAGGCGGTGGGCGACAGCTTCCGCGTCTCGAGAGTGCAGATGACCGCCGGGCAGATCACTTTCGAGGATGGATCGACCCTCTGGGCGCCGGGCGCGGACGTCTCGCTGCTGGTCAGGCCATATCAGTCCGGCAATACGGTCACCGCCAATCCGCTCGGCCGCCTCTATATCGGCAGCGGCGCGACCATCGACGTCTCCGGCCTCAACGGCATCGAGATCGAGATGGAGCAGAACAGCGTGCGCGCGGAACTGCGCGCCAACGAGCTGGCTAACAATCCCGTGGCGCGCGAGGGCTCGCTGCGGGGCGAAACGGTGTATTTCGACGCCCGCCTCGGCGGCGGCCTGGACGACAGCGAGGACAGCTTCGCCGATCTGTCCGGCTGGTACGATCTCATCGGCCGCACCGCCGACCAGTTCATGACCAGCGGCGGCAAGCTGCTGCTGTCGGCGCCGGAGATCATCGCGCGCGAGGGATCGACGATCGACCTCTCCGGCGGCAGCGTCGTCTACAATGATGGCTTCGTGCGGCGCACGCGGCTGATCGACGCCTTCGGCCGGCTGGTGCCGATCGAGCAGGCGACCGCCGGAGTCAAATATGTCGGCCTGGAAGGCGACTTCGTCGTCAACCATGAGCGCTGGGGCGTCACCGAGACGTTCCGCAACCCCTTCGCGCGGGTTTCCACCGGAAGCTGGCAGCGGGGCTACACGGAAGGCCGGTCGGCCGGGTCGCTGATCCTCGGCGTCAACCGGATGAGCAACGGCACCGACGATTTTGCCCGCATCTTCGAGGGGGAGGTGCGCGCCGGAATCGTGCAGGGGGAATATCAAACGCAAGCGCCGGCCGGCGCGGGCATCACCGACAGCACGCGCATCTGGCGCGAACGGCCGGCGCAGGGCACGCTGGTCATCTCCCGTTTCCAGAGCACCCTGCTGGGCGGAAATGTCAGCATCGCAGACCGGGCGCCGGTGCTGGGCGCGGATTTCACCGCCGATAGCGAATTGACCGCGCGCGTCGGCCTCGGCTCGCAGGTCGCCGGCCATGCCAGCTATGAGCATGTGCTGCCGACAAGCTGGTTCGACGGCGCGAATTTCGGCAATGTCACCATCTACGGCGGCGACGCCACTTCCAATGCGCTGGGGGCGCCGCTGCTGAAGGGCGGGGTGCTGACGATCGGCGAGGGCGTGACGGTCGATCTGGGCGACTATGGCAGCTTCCGCTTCATCGGCCGGCGGGCGGAGATCGACGGCACGCTTCGCGCCACGGGCGGCAGCGTGTCGCTGGAAACGCTGTGGATCCCCAGCCTCTCGGGCGACGGCAGCACATGGGCGACCATGCCGGATTCAATCCGGCCGGGCACCCGGCTGGGCGAGACCGGGGTGATCGACGTGTCCGGCCGCTGGAGCAACAACCGGCTGGAAGCGCTGAACGGCGAAGCGCTGACCGCGCCGGTGATCGACGGCGGATCGGTGCGAATCATCGGCTATGACATCAGTCTGGAGCGGGGTTCGCTGATCGACGTGTCGGGGGCGGCGCATCTGGCGACCGACGGGCGCACTCTGCAACTGGGCGATGCCGGCAGCATCCTGCTGGACACGGCCTGGGGCGCCGAACGCGGTTCGCCGGCGGACGCGGGCGCGTCCAGCGGCAGGCTGGTGCTGGACGGAACCCTGCGCGGAATCGCGCCCGGCAAGGGCGGCACCTTGCAGATCGACAGCGGGCAGGAACTGATCGTCGCCGACGACTGGGGCGATCTGGCGGCGATCGCCGGCGGCGTGCTGGAAGCGGGCACGGCGGCGCCGAAGGATCTGGTGCTGACCGGGCAACTGGTGATCGAGGCGGGCACGCCGCTGCCGGTGGATGGCGTCCAATCCAGCAACATGATTCCGCCCGATGGCGTCATTGCCGCTCGAAGCAGCTACGTCTCTTTCTACGACGAGGATAATCCGATCATCCTCGGCGATAGCTGGACCGTTCCTGACGGTCTTAGTGCCTATGATGCGAATTGGGAGTGGTATGGCTCGGGCACCGTTCTGCCAGCGGGCATGGCGCTCATCTATCTGGAAGGGAATTTCCCTGCGGGTTTCCGTCTGTCAGCCAGCATATTCCCAGATGGTCTTACCCTCAGTGGCAATGTTCCGCTGCTCCTGCCCAAGGGGGCGGTGCTGGACACGGATTACACCGTGCCTCTGGGCACGGTCATCCAGCAGGGCACGGTGCTGACCGCCGACATCGCGATCGACAATAATTTCCAGCTCGTCCGGCCGGGTCTGTTCGCTTCGGGCGATCTCGGCGGATCGCCGCACGACTGGGGCGAACTGGCGGAGATCGCCGATGGCGTGCTGAAGGCCGGCACCCCGCTCCCGCGCACGCTAAGCCTGCCCCGCGCGGTGGTGATCCCGGCCGGCGACGTGCTCCCCGCCGATGCGACCTATTATATCTCGAAGCTGGAGCCTGACACGGCTTACTCCGGTAGTCCGAATGTTAATGTCTATCGCCCGCAAGATCCATTGCATCTTCAGGACGACTGGACATTGCCGTCAGGTTGGATGGCGGCCGCTGTCGAACTGCGAGAGGACGGCCAATGGTGGGGAGCCGGATATTATTATTCGGGTTCCACGATACCGGCGGGGACGTATATCAATTCTTTCGGTGGCCAGTTGCAGCCCGGTGACAAGCTGCCGAGCGCTATCTTCCCCAATGGCTATGAATTGGGTTCGCCGCTCGCCCAAACGGCTCTCAAAGGCAGCGTGCTGGATCGCGCCGTGATCGTCGCCGCCGGCAGCACCATCGACGCCGGCACGATCTTTGCGAACGACATCGCCGTGCCGTTCGCGAGCGAGCTGCTCGGATCGAACTTCGCGCATCAGGGCTTCGCGAGCTTCGCGCTGGCGGGGTCGCGCGGCCTGACGGTCAAGTCGGATGTCACCCTCTCGCCGGAGGTGGACACGCTGGCGCTGACCGGCCGGCTGCGCGACGTGGCGACGGGCGCCGATCTCGCCGCGCTGGCGGGGGTGGCCGGTTCCGGCGTGTCGCTCCTCTCCTCGCTCGACCTGCCCGAAAGCCAGCGGCAGGCGACGCATATCGACCTGTCGACCATCCAGACCCGTCTAGGCGGCAGCAGCATGGTGCGCAACAGCATCTCCGGCCGCCCCTTCAGCCTTGCGCTTTCCAGCACCACCCGGCCCGGCAAGCTGACGATCGAGGACGGGGCGAATATCCTGCTGACGCCGGAATCGACGGTGCGGCTCGACAGCTTTGCCGACATCTATGTCGGCGGCACCATCGCGACGCCGGGCGGCGATATCACGATTGGTTCGGCCAATCCGGGATATAGCGATTCCAACAGCATCCGCATCGGCGAAGCGGCGCGGCTGCTGGCCGCCGGCTATGAACGGATCGCCTACGCCAATGGCCTCGCCATGCGCTCGGTCGCAGATGGCGGAACGATCCATCTTGGCCTGTCCAATTACGACGACAGCGGGTCGGGCATCGGCACCAGCAATGCCCGCCGCCTGCTGGTCGGCGAAGGCGCGGTGCTGGATGTGTCGGGCTTTGCCGGCGTCACCGATTTCCCCGGCGGCACGGGCCGGGCGTCGACCACCGCGGTCGAGACCCATGGCGCGGCGGGATCGGTCATCGTCCATGTCTCGGATGGCGAGGTGCGCGGCGATCTGCGCCTGAATGCGGGCGGCGAAACCGGACGCGGCGGGGCGCTGGTCGTCGTCAATGCGAGTGGAAGCGGGCGGGGGATCACCCTGCGCCAGTCGATCGACCCGGATGCGGCCCCGATCCTTGCCGATACGGTTCTGAGCCGGGACGCGATCACCATCTATGCCGACCGGATCAACGGCTCCGGCGCCGACACGCTGCTCATCCGCTCCACCAATGCAAGGGGCCTCGTCTTCGACGGGCCGGTGTCGCTGACGGCGCGCCACTCGATCGAGCTGATGTCCGACAGCTATCTGCGCACGGCCGGCGATGCGGCCGCGGTCGAGATCGCGGCGCCCTATGTGCAGTTCGGCGGCCGCCGCTTCAGCGGGGATTACGCCACCGACATCGCCGTGCCGGCCTATGACACCGATCTGGCGGGCAGCTTCACGATCAGGGCCGGGCTGATCGACCATTACGGCTTCAGCCGCTTCGACTGCGCCACCTGCGCCGACGCCGGCTTCGCGCAGGTGCAGTTCATCGCCGATGGCGACATCCGCTTTGTAGGCTCGACCGCTTCCACCACGCAGGTTCACGCCGGCCTTTCCACCGGCGGGTCGCTGCTGCTGGAGGCGGCGCAGGTCTATACCGCCAATGGCCAGGATATCGGCTGGGGCAGCGCCGACGGCAGGCATTACGACCGGGAGGACAGCGACCCCGGCGTGCTGATCCGCGCGGGCGAATCCATCACCGTGCGCGGCAATGGCAATGCCGCCCCCGTGCCGCTGCAATATCGCGCCCGGCTGACGTTGCGCGCGCCGGAGATCGTGCAGGCCGGTGTGCTGCGCGCGCCCGCCGGGCAAATCCGGCTGGAAGCGATCGACAGCCTGGATGCGGACGGAAACGCGGTGGCCGGCCGGCTCACCCTGGCGCCCGGCAGCCTGACTTCCGTATCGCTGGAAGGCGCGGTGCTTCCCGTCGGCCTGCTGGACCAGGAGCAGCGCTTCGCCGGGCTCTGGGCGCCTTCCGCCGCGCTCACGCGCCGGATCGACCTGCAAGGCGCCGATGTGACGGTCGACGCGGGGGCGGTCGTCGACGTGTCCGGCGGCGGCGACCTGATCGGCTGGAGCTTCCTGCCCGGCACGGGCGGGACGCGCAACATCCTCGCCGACAGGTCCGACAGCGGCTATTTCGCCATCCTGCCTTCCTTCGGCACCCGGCCCATGCCGCTGATCGACGGCGAGGAGACGGACAACCGGCTGACGGTGGGCGACACGGTGTGGCTGCAGAACGTGCCGGGCCTGGCGGCCGGCTACTACACCCTGCTGCCGACCGCCTATGCGATGCTGGAGGGCGGCCTGCTCGTCCGCCCGCTGGAGGGGACGCTGCGCGGCCCGGCCGCCGCGGTCCGCCTGGACGACGGGTCTGTGGTGGCGAGCGGCTATCGCGCCGTCGCCGGCACGTCTGTCCGCGATCCCTTCTGGTCCGTCTGGCAGGTGATGGATGCGCCTGCATGGCGCCAGTACAGCAGTCTTGCGACCCTGTCCTTCAACGCCGGCAAGGCGGCGCAGGCGCAGGCGGCGGGTCTCGTCGTGCGCACGCTGGCCGACGCGGGCAGCATCGGCATCAACGCCCGGCAGAGCCTCGACTTCAGCGGCAGCGGCCGTTTCGGCGCCGCCGACGGCCTGGCCGGCGAGCTGGATATATCGGGCACGAAGATCGCACTGGTCACGAACGGCGTGGCCCCCGAGGGCTATCTGCGCATCGACAGCCGCCAGATCGAGGCGCTGGGCGCGGCCAGCGTGCTGCTGGGCGGCAATCGCCCCCGCACCAGCTATCAAACGGCCGGGCATACGATCGCCACGACGGCGAGCGACCTTCTGGTCGCGCCGGGCACGCAGTACAGCGGCAATGAACTTCTGCTGGCGGCCACCGGAGAGATCGCCATCGGCGATGGCGCATCCCTGCGCGCCAGCGGCGGCGCGGCGACCAACGGTTCCACTCTGATGCTGAGCGGCGACGGCGCCTTGCTGCGGCTGTCCTCCAACGAGCGGGTGGGGCTGGTGCGCGGCGGCGCGCGGGGCGAGGGCGGCAGCCTCGCGATCGGCGATGCCGTGCGCCTGGCGACGGGCGGCGCCCTGTCGATCGACGCATCGGCGGGCTTCGACCTGTCGGCGGACGCCACCTTCGATGTCGCGCAGTTCGATCTGGCGTCGGGGCGCATCCTGCTGGGCGAGGCGCCCGAAGGCGAAGCCGGAACCGCGCTCGGCTCGGAACTGCTGGAGAAGCTGGCGCAATCGAGCGAGCTGCTGCTGCGCGGCCATGAGGCGATCGCCTTCTTCGGCGATGTCGCGCTTGGCGGGCGGCTGGCCGACGGTTCCACCAGCCTGCGCAGCCTGACGCTCGACAGCGCACGGATCGAAGGCCGGGACGCCGAGGTGGCCCTGGTCGCCGGCAGCTTCCACCTGCGCAACAGCGGCAATGCCGGCGCGGGCGGAGCGGCCGGGGATAGCCGGTTCACGCTCGACGTCGACAGCTTGCTGCTCGAAGGCGGCGGGATCGCCCTGGACGGCTTCGCGCTGCTGGGCGGCAGGGCCGGCGAGATCCGCCTGTCGAACAGCGGCGCATTGCGGGTGGCGGGCGGCGTCGACCTGGCCGTGGGCCATGTGGAAGTCGCGACGGCGGCGGACCATGCCATTCGCGCCGATGGCGATCTGGCGTTCAGGGCCGACGACGGGCAACGGCGATCGGACGGCGAGCCCGGGCTCGGGGGCCGCCTGCTGCTGGCCGGGCGCGGCGTGCTGATCGACAGCGTCGTCGAGGCGCGGGCCGGCTCGATCCATCTGGAGGCGACCGGCGGCGCGCTGCAACTGGGCGCGGCGGCGCGTCTCGACGTCTCGGGCGCGGCCAGGGACTTCCGCGACACCGCGCGCTTCGCGCCCGGCGGCTATGTGCAGCTGACGGCGAGCGGCGACATCCGCGCGCTGGAAGGATCCCGCATCGATGTCTCGGCCGATCCGCGCGGCGGGGCCGCCGGGTTCGTCGACGTCTCGGCCGGCGGCCGGGCCGCTTTCGCCGGCACGCTGTCCGCCAGCAGCGCGGCAGGGGAGGCCGGCGGCAGCTTCCTGCTCGAGGCCGAAACGACCGATTTCGCGCTGTTGAACGCCTTGCTGAATGCCGGCGATTTCCGTGCGGCGAGGGACATCCGGCTCGGGGCGCAGGATATCGTCCTGGCGTCGGGCGAGGAGATCCTGGCGCATGACGTCACCCTGGTCACGCGCGGCGGCGATGTGACCATCGCCGGGGCGATACGGGCCAATGCCGACGCCGCCGACCGCGATGGCGGCATCGTCCATCTGGCCGGGCGCAACGTCACCCTCGCGTCCACCGGCCGCATAGAGGCGCGCGCTGACGGCGGCGCTTCCGGGCGCGTCACGCTGGCGGCCGATGAAGNTCCGGGCGCGTCACGCTGGCGGCCGATGAAGGCCGGGCGGTGCTGGCTCCCGGCGCCTCGATCGAGCTTGGCGGCGGCCGCGAAGGCGGCGGCCGGCTGATCGTGCGCGCGGACCGGACGGCCGGCGTCGAGCTTTCGGCCACCGTCACCGGCGCGCGGCAGAAGCTGCTGGTGGGAAGCCGCGTCTATGACGCCGCGACGGTGGACGCCGCGCTGGTCGACGCCTTCGTGGGCGACGCGGGCGCCTGGCTGGCTTCCGGCACGGCGCCCGCCGGCTGGGATCGCGGCGCGGGGGTGATCGTGCGCGCCGGGGGCGACCTGCTGGTCGCCGCCGATGTCGATCTCTCGCGCATTGCGGGCGGCGGGTATTTCGGGCTGGAAGCCGGCGGCGACCTGCGCATCGAAGCCAATGTCTCCGACGGCTTCGCCAGCACCGCGGCAGATGCCGCCCTGGCCGACGGCCAATCCTTCGATATCGGGCTGGAGGCGGGCGGCGATATCGCGCTTGGCGAGTTGATCGAGCGGTTGCCGCCGACCGTCATCGCCGGCGGCCAGCCGCTCGACAGGGCTCGGGCGCTGACGGACATTTTGCCGGTCACGCCCGCCGCCGCCTGGCAGATGCCCTCGTCGATCAGCGCAGCCCAGTCGTCGACTGGCCAATGGTATTACGGGTCGTGGGGCTTTCCCTACAATGTCGTTCCCGCCGGGGTGACGCTGGTTGCGATCAACGGCAATCTTCCGGCCGGATATGTCGTGCCGGCGGATGCCTTCCCGGGCGGCCTGACCTTCCCGGGCGATCTTCCGCCCTTCACCGGCACCGGCCGCATCGTGCGCACCGGCACCGGCGATATCGCCGTGCGGGCCGGGCGCGACCTGAAGCTTGGCAATGAATCGGTGACCTACACCGCGGGCCGCCGCACGGCGGCGGCCCCGGGCTTCGACACCAGCGCCTATGTCGATCGCAAGGTCAACGACAGCGACCGGGTGCTGGGCGAGTTCCCGACGCTGGGCGGCAACGTCTCCCTGAAGGCGGGGCGCGACATCGTGTCGCCGCTGGTCGCCCAATCGCCGTCCGCCTGGCTGTTCCGCCATGGCGCCGCCGACTGGACGGGCGACCCGCGCAACAGCATCCTGCGCGAACAGACGAGCTGGTCGATCGTCTATCGCAACTTCCAGCATGGGGTGGGCGCGCTCGGCGGCGGCAATGTCGATGTCCGGGCGGGGCGGGATGTCGTCGATCTCGCCGTGGCGCTGCCAACGACCGGCCATCTGACGAGCGCCGTCGGCGGCATCGGCAACGCCTCCGATCTGGTGGTGCGCGGCGGCGGCGATCTCGCCCTGCGCGCCGGCGGAGACCTGCGCGGCGGCGCCTTCGTGCTGGGCGGCGGCGATGCGCGCATCGCCGCGGGCGGAGCGATCGGCGAAGGGCAGATCGCCGACATCGTCGTCCAGAACTATTTTGCCACCAACCCCGGCACCCAGAAACGTGGCCATAACCCGCTGTTCGGGCTGATGGACGGCGTGGTGGAATTGCGCGCGGCGCGCGATGTGACGATCGAGGGCGTCTATGACCTGATGATGCAGCCGCAGCTCTGCGAGAATCTGCCCGGAGCCTGCTCCACGGGCACGGGCAATACCTCCACCACCGCCACCGGCTCCGCCTTCGTCGGCTACAGCGCGCGGGCGGCGATCTCCGGCCTGTCGGCCGGCGGCGACGTCTCCTATCTCAACAACGCCTGGGCGGCGACCGCGCTGACCCGCGACAACCGCAACGCCGCCTTCCGCATCCGGCCGCCGCAGCCGCCGACGGGGCCGTCCGTCCCGACGGGCTATCTCGCCGTCTCCACCTATGCCCCCGGAACCTTCGAACTGGCGGCGCTGTCCGGCGATATCTCCTTGCCGAACAGCCGCGATATCCGCCTGTCCGCCGCCCCCAGCGGCACGCTGCGACTGCTGGCGGCGGGCGATATCGACCTGCGTATGAACAACCTGGTTCTGGACGACACCGGCACCGCCTATATCCGCAATGCGCTGGCGCCGCTGACGGCACAGGGCGTGACCACCGTGTCCATCCTGCTGGACCCCTGGCGCGACACCAACGCCACGGTCGGCAACAATTTCTATCGCGGTTACGAACTGCTGCATGCCGACGACCCGGAACCGCTGCGCATCGTCGCCCTTGCCGGCTCGATCCGCAACGGCGCCGAAATCTACAGCTCGTGGATACTGACTTCGCCCAAGCCCGTGGACATCTATGCGGGAACCGATCTGCTGCGCCCGATACTGGAAATCACCCATGCGGACGCGGCGGGGATATCCACCGTCCATGCCGGCCGCGACATCATCGTCGACCGCGGCCGGATGACCATCCTGGGCGCCGGGAACCTGTGGGTGGAAGCCGGCCGCAACTGGGATCCGCTCAGCGGCAACGGCAGCGCGGTCCGCAGCCTCGGCAATGCCGCTTCGCTGGCGTCCGACCCCTATAATGCCATACGGACCAACCATGCGCTGGCCGATGTGGGCGCGGACATCAACCTTCTGGCGGGAACCGCGCAAGGCGCGGATCATGCCGGTTTCGCCGCGCTGTATCTGGACCCGGCCAATCTCGCCAACCCGGAATTCGGCCTGTCCCACCCCACCAACCAGGGCAAGGTGGTGCACACCTACGAGAAGGAACTGGAGGACTGGCTGGCCGGGCGCGGCTTCGATGAGGTGACCGCCGACAATCGCCTGGCGCTGTTCGCCAGCCTGCCGGAAACGGCGCGGCGGGATTTCCTGAACGACGTGCTGCTGCAGGAATTGCGGGAGACCGGCATCGACTACAACGACCCCTCCAGCCGGCGCTTCCAGCAATATACCCGCGGCTATTCCGCGCTGCACCTCATGTTCCCGGCCGCGGCCGACCTCGATCGGTCGATGAATCCGCTGGGCGGGGATATCTTCGTCCGCACGGGAATGATCGAAAGCCGCTCGGGCGGCTCGATCGATCTGATCGCGCCTTACGGCCAGATCGCGCTCGGCAATCCGCTGGCGGAATATATCGCGCTCGACAGCGCCGGCGTCCTCACGCGGCGCGGCGGGAACATCTCGCTGCTGGCCAACAACACGATCTCGCTGGATCGCTCGCGGATATTCACCCTGCAGGGCGGCGACGTGCTGATGTGGACGTCGAACGGCGACATCACCGCCGGCATCGGCGCCAAGACCAATGTCAGCAACGTGCCGCTCAGCTTCGTCAGCGATGTGGCAGGGCGCATCGGCATCAATGTGTTCGGCTTGTCGACCGGCGCCGGCATCGGTGTGCTCGACGCCTTCGAGGGGCGCGATCCCGACCGGCGTCCGAGCCGCATGGACCTGCTGGCCTTCTTCGGCGAGGTGAATGCGGGCGACGCCGGCATTCGCGTGGTCGGCGACATCAACATCGCCGCGCTGCGCGTCGTGAACGCCGCCAATATCGAGGTGTCGGGCGACGCCGTCGGCATTCCGCAGGTGCCCGCGGTGAATGTCGGAGCGCTGAATGCCGCCTCGGCCGCGACCAGCGCGATCGTCAACGAGGCGGCCCAGCTTGCCGAACGGTCGCGGCCGCAGGTTCGCACCGAGATCCCGACCATCGTCACGGTCACCTTCGCCGGGTTCGGCGAGTAAGGCAGGCGAAAGCCCTTGCCCCTGGATTGAGAATTCATAGACGTAATGGATATATTTTCCGTCATCCCGGGCTTGACCCAGGATCCCGCTTCTTGCCGACGCTGGCGGGGAAGCTGGACCCCGGGTCAAGCCCGGGGGGACGAAGGGGAAAGCTGGACGCGGAGGCGGCGTGGGTCTCGTCGGGATGGCGGCGCTTTCGCGCGAAGCGCCATCCCGCGGATAGCGAGGCATGCGCGGCCGCACGGCGCCCTTTCGACAGGGTAAAGGCCGTGCGGATGGGCGCCGGATGGACCTTGCCCTGCTGCTTCCCGGGCGACGGGGTGCTGCGCGCCGGTGCCTTGAAGTGCTGGAAAGGGATCAGCTGTAGCGGCTGGGGGACACGCCGAAGGCGCGGCGGAACATGGCGCTGAAGCTGCTGGGGCTGTCATAGCCTACCTCGAACGCCACCTGGGCGATGGGCGTGCCCGAGGCGAGGAGCGCCATCGCTTCCATCAGCCGCGCCTGCTGCCGCCACATGGCGAAGCCGACGCCGGTCTCGCGCTTGAACGAGCGGGTGAAGGTGCGCCGCCCCATGCCGGCCACCCGCGCCCACTCGTCTATGTCGCGCGGGTCGGAGGGGTGCTCCAGCAGGCTGCCGCAGACCCGCAGCAGGCGCGGGTCGCCGGGCATGGAAAGCTCGTGCCGCGTGCCGGGGATGCGGTCGATCTCGTCCAGCAGCAGCGACACGACATGCCCGGCCCGGCCTTCCAGCGGATAGTCGGTGCCCAGCTCCCCCATTTCCAGGATGAGCGCCCGCAGCAGGGCGGAGACTTCGAACACCCGGCTCGGCGCCGCGCCGCCCATGCTGTTCGGAGGCAGATCGTCTGGCCGGAGATACAGTGTGCGGAGCGAGACGGCGCTGCGGCAGCGGACTTCATGATCGACCCCGGACGGAATCCACAAGGCCCGGTTCGGCGGCACGACATAGCTGGCGCGCGCGGTGCGCACCGCCATGATCCCGGTGCAGGCGTAGAGGATCTGCACATGCCGGTGGCGGTGCATCGGGTCGACGAAGCCGGCCGGATATTCGTCGTGAAGCGCCAGCACGGGCCGATCGCTGCCGAGAATGTCGCTGCTGTGCTTCATGGCCTGATTTCGACGATGTGGGGCGCTCTGGGTGGAACGGGCCATTTTTATGCTATTGCAAGATAATTGCAAGAGACTCGCGAAATTGGCCCTGCCGGCCGGAAGTTCGGCCCGAATGGCGTCACGCGGCGCTCGCGCCATGCTATGCGGGCGGGCCTGAAATCCCTTTGACGATGGTGGCCATGCCTGCACTTCCCGAGCCTTCCGCCCCCCGACCCGTCTGGCCGGGCATCGCCGCGCCCGAGGCACCGCGCCTGGACCATGAGATCGTGCAACTGGGGCGGCAGCGGAACGACCCCTATGCCTGGATGAAGTTCATCCCCGAGTCCGGCTCGCGCACGATGGAGGGGCTGCCGCCGAGGCTGCGCGCGCATCTGCAGGCCGAGATGGCTTATGCGGAGGCGATGCTGCGGCCGCTCGCCCCGCTCGCCGCCGATTTCAACGCGCGAATGCACGCGCTGGCGCCGGAAATCGACATTCCGCTGCCGGTCTCGTCGAGGGGGTGGCGCTACAGCTTCCGGATTCCGGCGGGCGGCGCGCATCGAATCTTCACCCGCACTTCGGCCACAGGAGAGGAGCCGCTGCTGTTCGACGAGGCGGCGCGCGCCGAGGGCCATGCCTATTACCGGGCGATCGAGCATCAGCACAGCCCGGACGACCGCTACTTCGCCTGGGCCGAGGATCTGGTGGGCAACGACCGACACCGCATCTGCCGGCTGGACATGCGGACGGGCGAGATCCGCGTCCTCGTGGAGGGCGACGCCTTCGGCTATCGCGGCTTCACCTTCTCGCCGTCCTCCCGCCATCTGTTCTGGATCTGGCGGGACGCGCACAGCCGGCCCACCCGTGTCTACCGCACGCCCGTGGAAGGCGGCGAGGCGGCGCTGGTCTATGAAGAGCAGGATCCGGCGATCTTCCTGCATGTGGCCCGCACCGCCGCCGACAGCTTCGTGGCGCTGACCATGGCCGGGCCGGACATGGCCGAGGTGCGGCTGATCGCCGCCGACGCGGAAGAGGCCGAGCCGATGGTCGTCCGCCCGCGCCGGCGGGGCGTGACCTATGAAGTGAACGAATGGGCCGGAATGCTGCTGCTGCTGACGGACGAAGACGCCGCCATCGACCGCAAGCTGCTGGCGCTGGGGATGAGCGGCTTCGAGGCGCTGGGCGAACTGGTGCCGCACCGCGAAGGCGTGCAGATCGTCGCCATCCTGCCCTTCGCCGAAGCGCTGGTGCGGCTGGAGCGGGTGGACGGCCTGCACCGGCTGGTGCTGATGCAGGCCGACGGCGCCGAGAAGCTGATCGGCTTCGACGACCCCGCTTACGCCATCCAGCTTCTGCCGGCGCAGGAATATGGGGCAGGGCAGGTGCGCATCGTGCATCAGACGCCGGCCAACCCGCCGCGCTGGATCGACATCGAGCTTGCAACCGGCGCCCGCCGCACGGTGGGGCAGGAAAGGCTGCGCGGCTTCGACCCGGAAAATTATGTCGTCGAGCGGCTGGAGGCGAGGGCGCTGGACGGGGCGATGGTGCCGATCACGCTGCTGTCGCGCCGGGACATGGAGAACGCCCCGGCGCCGCTGCTGCTGACGGGCTATGGCGCCTATGGCTTCTCCAGCGAGCCGCTCTTCTCCCTGCCGGCGACCGTGCTGGTGGACGCGGGCTTCCGCTACGCCATCGCCCATGTGCGCGGCGGTTCGGAAAAGGGCCGGCGCTGGTTCCTGGAAGGGCGGCGGATGCGGAAGCGCAATTCCATGACCGACTTCATCGCCTGCGCCCGGCACCTTCAGGAAGCCGGCCTCGCCGCGCCGGGCAAGATCGTGGCGCATGGCGGCTCGGCCGGCGGGCTGCTGGTGTGCGGGGCGATGAACATCGAGCCGTCGATGTGGGCCGGGGTGATCGCGCAGGTGCCCTTCGTCGACATGCTGAACACCATGAGCGACGCCGAACACCCGCTGGTGCCGCTGTTCCGCCCCGACTGGGGCGATCCGCTCTCGGACCCGCAAGCCTATGACTATATCGCCTCCATTTCCCCTTACGAGAATGTCGGCCCCGGCGCTTACCCGCCCTTGCTGTGCACGGCAGGGCTGAAGGACGACCGCGTGCCCTATTGGGAGCCGGGGAAGCTGATCGCCAACATCCGCCATCGCGCGGCCGGCGGCAGCCCGGCCCTGCTGTGGCTCCACCCCGACAGCGGCCACCAGTCGAGCGGGGACCTCGACAGCCGTTTCGCCGAAGTCTCCACTCTCTGGGCCTTCGCCCGGCACTGCGTCGGCGGCGCTACCCCTCCGCCCGCGCCCTGAGGAACGAGCGCACGGCGCAGGTGGCGGAAATCGCCAGCGCCGGGATCGCCGTCAGGGTGATGGCGTTCAGCAGGTGGTTGCCGGTCACCCGGTCAGACAGCGTGCCGGCCAGCAGCGGCCCCGTGGCGCTGAAGATGGAGACGACGAAGCTCCAGATCGCGAAGCTGCGGGCGCGCAGCGTGGCGGGCGTCAGATCCTGCAGCATGGTGGGGACGAGGGCGTTCGCCGTGCAGGTCATGAACATGAAGGCCGCCACCGCCATCAGCGCCTGTTCCAGCGTTGGCGCGGCCAGCAGCAGGAAAGCGAAGGGAATGGCGGCGACGGCGCTCAGCCCCATGATGAGCGGCCGCGCCGCCCGCCCGAAGCGCCGCGACAGCAGCCTGTCCAGGAACCAGGCGATGGGGAGGCAGCCGATGGTCGTCACCAGCACGATCATGCCCATCGCCTGGCCGATCCGCGCGACTTCGGCGTGGAACTCGCGCTCCAGCGCCAGCGTGATCAACTGGTTGAGCGCCTGCACCGCCACCATCAGCGCCCCCGCCACGCCGACGAACAGGCCGACCGCCTGCCAGCGCTGCCGCAGGAACAGCGTCAGCGCGCCGGTCGTCTTCGGGTCCGAACTGACGATGCGCCGCGCTGGGTCCAGCGTGAAGGCGGCGAGCAGCAGCAGCGGCAGGCCGGCGAAGGACAAGAGCAGGAAGCCCTTGCGCCAGGGCTCGATCGGCAGGCCGAACAGCCCGTCGGCCGTGGCGATGATGGCGCCGCCGAAATAGAAGCCGCCGCTGGCGCCCAGCGCCATCAGCGCCGCGAAGCTGAGGTTGGTGGCGACCCGGTGCCGCTCGGGCGCGAGGTCGGGGATCATCGAATAGACGAGCGGGATCATCGCGAATTCGGTGATTCCGGCGGCGGAGCGGCCGAGGAAGAACAGCGGGAAGCTGGGGGCGAGCGCGCTCAGCACCATCATCGCCGTGGAGGCGGCGATCAGGCAGAGGAGCACGCGCTTGCGCGAGAAGCGGTCGGCGAAGCGGGCCAGCGGAATGGCGATGGCGCTGCCCACCAGCACGCCGGCCAGCCCCTGCAGCGCGCCGAGCCAGGAGTCGCTGATTCCGAAGCTCTGCTGGATGGACGAAAGCGACAGCGCCTGCAGGCCCATGTCGCTCATCTGCACGCCGGCGGTGATGCCGAGGCAGGCGACGGTGTAGAGCGCGCGCGGGGACCAGTTTTCCGGCGCGGCGGGCGCGGCATCTGCAAGGGTGGCGTTGCTGGTCATCGAAATCGTTCCTGCTCTGCCGATCCCCGGCCGTCTCGTCAGCCCGGGCCATATTCTGGTTGATTCAGGCCATATCCCGGGCCAGATTGTTGCAACTGATTATCACTTACCTCAGTGGCAGGCGCCAGCCGGGCCGACAAGGGCTGGACGATCAGGGAGTTTGCGCAAATGCCGGTTCTTTGCAGAAATCTGGGCTTCATGGCCGCGCTTCTGGCGGGCGTCGCCCTCGTCGGCCCCGCCGTCGCCCATGCGCAGGAGGCGGAAGCGGCCGCGAGCGACGAGGGTGTGGGGATCGAGACGGTGCGCCAGGACGATGGCGCCATCGTCGTCACCGCCCGCCGCTTCGTGCCGCAAGGCGCCATCACCGCCAGCAAGACCACCGCGCCGCTTATCGAGACTCCGCAGTCGGTGTCGGTCATCTCCCGCGACCAGATCGACCTGCTGAACTTCGTCGACGTGCAGCAGGCGGTCCGCTACACCGCCGGCATCGTCGGCGAGAATTACGGGCCGGACATGCGCTTCGACTTCCTGACGCTGCGCGGCTTCATTCCCGACCAGTATATCGACGGCCTGCGCGCGCCGATCAGCGCCACCATTGCCAATGTCGGCGCCGAGCTCTACGGCTTCGAGGCGGTGGATATCCTGAAGGGGCCGTCGGGCGTGCTCTACGGCACCACGCCACCGGGCGGGATCTACAACCTCACCAGCCGCCGCCCCTCCACCCGCACCGGCGGCGAGGTGCAGGTGAAATATGGCACCGACGATTTCAAGCAGGCCGCCGGCACGGTGACGGGCGAGATCGCGAACGGGCTTTCGGCGCGGCTGACCGGCCTCTACCGCGACCGCGACGGGCAGACCGACCATGTGACGGCGAAGCGCGCCTATGTGGCGCCGGCCGTCAGCTACGAGCTGGGGATGGACACGAAGATCACCGGGCTCGGCTTCTACCAGTGGGACAAGATCGAGGGCGACACCAACGGCTTCCTGCCGGCGCTGGGCGTGCTGTTTCCGAACCCGGTGGGCAGGGTGCCGCGCGGTGTGAACCTGGGCGAGCCGGACTATAATTTCTACCGCCGCCGCCAATGGTCCGCCGGCTATGAGCTGACGCACCGCTTTTCCAGCGCGCTGCGCTTCACGCAGAATCTGCGCTGGAGCGAATATCATGAATATCAGCAGATCATCTATGGCACGGCGCTGGATGCCGACAACCGCACCGTCTATCGCGCCAACTACCCCTATCAGGACGATGTGGCCCAGTTTGCGGTGGACAGCCGGTTCGACGGCAATCTGGAGACCGGAATCGTCGAGCACCGCTTCCTGGTGGGGCTGGACTATCGCAACTACCGGGAGACCGCCGCCTTCGCCTTCGACATGAACGTGCCGACGATCGACCTGTTCAACCCCGTCTACAGCCAGGCGCCGATCGCCGTTCCCGAGCTAAACACCATCTTCAGCGACCAGCGGCTGCGGCAGACCGGCCTTTATGTGCAGGACCAGGCGAAGGTAGGCGATTTCATCCTGACGCTCTCCGCCCGCCACGACTGGACCCGGATCAGCGACTACACCAAGGATCTGGAGAAGAAGCAGAACAAGTTCACCTGGCGCGCCGGCCTCACCTATGTGGACGACGCCAGCGGCATCGCCCCCTATCTGAGCTACGGAACGTCGTTCCAGCCGGTCGTCGGCGCGACGTTCGCGGGCGAGGCCTTCTCCCCCACCAGCGGCCGCCAGTGGGAGGCCGGGGTGAAATATGACGCGCGCGGGCTGGGCGACGACATCCGCCTGTTCGCCACCGCCGCCGTCTTCCATATCCGGCAGTCGAACGTCGTCACCGACGATCCCGATCAGGTGAACCGCCCTGGCGGCAAGGTGCAGACGGGCGAAGTGGAATCGAAGGGCTTCGAGCTGGAGCTGGTGACGCGCATCCGCGAGCAGCTGAGCGTGAACGCCTCCTACAGCTACACCGACGCCCGGATCACCGAAAGCAACATCGTGCTGGAGCAGGACGCGCGCCTGCCGGCGCAGCCGCGCCACAAGGCCTCGCTGTTCGTGGACTACACCAAATCCACGGGAACGCTGGCCGGCGCCGGCGGTGGCCTTGGCATCCGCCATCTCAGCGAAACGCCGGGCAATATCCCCTCCGTCTGGACGCCGGACGTCTATACCAGCCCGGGCGTGACCCTGTTCGACGCCGCCTTGCACTACAGCATTCCGGGCTGGCGCTTCGGGGTGAACGGCAGCAACATCTTCGACAAGCGCTACGCCGGACGCTGCACCGGGCCGATGGGCTGCTTCTTCGGCCAGGCGCGGCAGGTGACGGCAACGGTCACCAAGACCTTCTGACAGCCTTGCCTGGTGACAGCCTTGCCGGGATGACGGCCGCGCCGGGGCGACGGCAGGCGGAAGGGAAGGGCTCAGGCGGGCGCTTTTTCCACCCGCGCGCGGATTTCCGCCAGCAGGCCGCGCTCCATGGCGAACCAGGTGTCGCTCCACGCCTCCTCCGTCACGCCCACCGCCGTGAACTGGCATTCGATCTTCAGATGGCAGGCGTCCGGCCCGGCCGGGGTGACCTTCACCAGCCCGCGATAATCGGTGACGGGAAGCGAGCCCACATCCAGCAGGCTGTAGCGATAGGTGCGGGTCCCGGCGTCGAAAGCGTCCATCCGCTCATGGATCGGCAGGCCTTCGATCGGGTGGATGATCTTCACGATCCCCACCGACGGCTCGTCGCCATGGAATTCGATCCTGCGGAACAGGCCGCCCGAATATTGGTCGAGCTCGGCGACGCCGTGCCAGCCGACATAGCGCCACACCGCGTCCGCCGGGGCCTCGATCCGTTCGGCCAGAATGAGCAGTCCCATCTTGTTCGTCCTTCCTGCCGGTTCAGAAAAGCAATTTGAAGCTGGCGCCGAGCTGGCGCGGCGGCGCGGCGCCGCCGACATCCTCGCCGGTCACCGTGCCAGCGAATTCGACCGGCACGAACTCCAGGTCGTAGCGGCGGTTGAACAGGTTCCGGGCGAAGGCCGTCACCGAGACGTCGCCGATTTCCCAGGTCAGCCGGGCGTTGAACAGCCACACCGGGTTCTGCAGGTCGGCGTTGTTGATCTCCCAATAATAATCGCCGCCCCAGCCGGTCACGTCCATGCGGGAGATCAGGCGGCTGCGGCCGCCCAGTTCCGCCGTATACTGGGCGGCGGCGTTGATGGAATAGCGCGGCACCTGGTTCAGCCGGTTGCCGGTGAAGTCTCCGTTGGCGGCCGTCCCGGCGAACACCGACTGGTCATATTCGTTGATCCTGGTGCTGAGGAAACTGCCGCCGAACGACAGGTCCAGCCCTTCGAGCGGGCGGGCGTTGAGCTCGATCTCGGCGCCGCGCACCGTCGAGCGCGGGATGGGGTTGGCGATGAACTGCGCCGGGCCGGTCGTCAGGTCGAGGCCCGCCACCTGCCGGTCGGAAATGTCGATGAAGAACAGGGCGCCGTTCAGATACAGCCTGTTGTCGGCGAAGGCCGTCTTGAAGCCCAGCTCGTAGCTCCACAGCTCTTCCTTGCGGAATTCCCGGGTGACGACATCGTTCGAGTTGAAGCCGCCGCTGCGGAAGCCCTTGGCCACCGTGGCATAGGCGAGGGTGCCGTCGTCGAAGCTGTAGGCGAGGGAGAATTTCGGCTGCAGCGACCGGTAGGTGGCCTTGAACTGCGTCGGCGCGGTCGGCGTGGGCGGAGTCAGGTCATGCTGCTTGCGCCGGTCGATATCGTAGCGCAGGCCGGCGGTCAGCTCCAGCGCATCCGTCAGCTTGTAGGTGAGCTGGCCGAAGGCGGCATAGGCGCGGTTGCGGTCGCGCGTGGCCAGGCGGGAGGCGGCGATCGGGGCGGGCAGGCCGGTGAGGTCGGGCTGCATATAGACGGTGGTGTCGAGGAAGCGTCTCGTGTCCAGATAGTAGAGCCCCGCCATCCAGCGCAGCGGCCCGCTGTCGTCCGAGGTCAGGCGGAACTCCTGGCTCCAGGCTTCCACATCCAGAAGCTGGGTCGCGGCGACGAGATCGAGCGGCTCCCAGTCCAGCTCCTCGAACAGGTCGGACTTCACTTTGGAATAGGCGGTGATGGATGTCAGCGTCGGCCCGCCCAGATCGACTTCCACCTTGCCGGAGATGTCGGTCAGCTTGCGCTCGGCCCAGCCCAGCAGGTTGCCGATCACCGGCTCGCGCGGGGCATTGGCGGGGCCGGGGCGATACCAGGAGGCGCCGGCTTCCTGATTGTAGTGGCTGCCCCGCAGGTCGACGGTGACGGCGTCGACCGGATTGGCGACCAGGCTGCCGCGCACCGCCCAGACTTCGTTGTAATCGACCTTGGTGTCGAGCGTGCTGTTGTAGATCTGGCCGTCGCGGTTCAGGTAGCTGCCGCCGAGGCGGAAGCCCATCCTTTCCCCGAGCGGGCCGGAAACCGTCGCGCGGGCGCTGAACTCATTCCCCTGCGCATAGCCGGCCTCGGCGCTGCCGCCGAATTCCTCGGCGGGGGGCTTGGTGGTGATGATGATGGCGCCGCCGATGGCGTTGCGGCCGTAGAGAGAGCCTTGCGGGCCTTTCAGCACTTCGATCCGCTCCACGTCGAGCAGGTCCTGTGTGATCTGGTTGGGCGAATTCTGCTGCACGCCGTCCACCACCACCGCGATCGGGGATTCGCCGTTCCTGACCTGGCCGATGCCGCGGATGTTGATGAGAACGACGCCGGGCTGCTGCGCTTCGACCACCCGGAAGCCGGAGACCATCTGCGTCATGTCGGAGATGGATTCGACTCCGGCGCGCTCCAGCGAGGCGGAGGAAAAGGCCTGGATGGTGTCGGGGATTTCGCGGATGCTTTCCGACCATCTGCGCGCCGTCACCACCAGATCCTGCTCGGCGTTCCGGCTGCCGTCGGTTTCCCCGCCACCTGCCGGTTGCGCATGCGCGGGCGCCGTTGCGACCACAAGCGCCATTGCGGTCGACGAAATCCAGATATGATTCACCCCAGCTCTCCCTGACTTGGCGTTTTTTCCGACACCTCCCCTTGCCCGCCTCTGCATCCCCGGAGCTTATGATGCCCTTCGGATGATGCCGCGCAGCAATATGCCGGCAATGACGCCACCGGAAAGTGGAGCGCTCCAGTCAACAAAAAGGGGGAGAGGTTCGCCGGCAGCCGGCTCCTCCCTTTGGTTTAGTGGACGGCAGGCGAGGGCGGCGGCAGCCTTGCCGGAAAATCTGGATCATCCTCCCGGAAACGGCGTTCGCCGCCGGCCGGCAGGGCTACAGGAAAAGGGGAAAGGGATGGGTTTCGTCAGGAACTGCTGGTATGCCGCCGCCTGGGGCAGCGAGTTGCGTGGCGAGCCTTTCCATGCCCGGATCATCGGGGAGCATATCCTGCTGTTCCGCGGCGAGGCCGGCCAGCCGATCGCCCTTTCCGACACCTGCCCCCACCGCTTCGCGCCGCTGCACATGGGAAAGATCGTCGGCGACACGATCGAATGCCCCTATCATGGCCTGCGCTTCAACGCCGAGGGGCGCTGCGCCCACAACCCCTTCGACCCCGGCAAGCGGCTGGGCGCGGCGCGGGTGCGGTCCTATCCGGTCGTGGAGCGCGACCGTTTCATCTGGATCTGGATGGGCGAGCCGGAGCGGGCGGACGAAAGCCTGATCCCGGATTTCCCCTGGCTCAACCAGATCGACATCTACACGATGTCCGGCGAGAAAATCATGCATCAGCCGCTCAACTACAAGCTGATCCTCGACAATCTGATGGACCTGACCCACGGCCAGTTCCTGCACCCGACGACGCTCGGGAATGAATCCATCGCCACGGGCACGCTGCGGACCTGGCAGGAAGGCAATCGCCTCTATTCCAACCGCTGGAACCCCGATGGCGCCGCGCCGACGCTGTTCGTGCTGCCGGCTGTGGTGCAGGCCGGCGACCGGGTGGACTACTGGAACGAGATGCGCTGGGACGCCCCGGGCGCCTATTATCTGGAAGTGGGGGTGACGCTGACGGGGCGCCCGCGCGCGGAGGGGGGCTTTCTGGGCAGCGTGCACATGCTGACTCCGGTCGACGAGGCGAACAGCGTCTACCGCTACCTGCTGTTCCGCACCTTCGCGCCGGGCAACGACGAGGTGACGAAGGCGCTGGAGGCTATCGCCGAGCACGCCTTCCGCAAAGAGGATGAGCCGATGATCGCGGCCGTGCAGGCGCGGATGGCCGGGCGCGATTTCTGGGAGATGCAGCCGCTGATCCTGAAGACCGACCAGGCCGGGATTCTCGTCCGCCGCACGCTGGACCGCTTGCGGGCGGAAGAAGCCTGAAGCGGCGTTTGCCGGCGGGCTGGCCCGCCGGCAAACGCCCGTTCAGGCAAGACGCCCGCGGATGAAGTCGAACACCTGGTTTTCGATCGCCAGCCAGCTTTCCCGCCAGCTTGCGGCGTCTGTATCCACCAGCGTGGCGCTGTGGCCGAACTTCAGGCAGCAGCCGGAACCGGCCGGCGTGACGACCACCACGCCCACATAGTCCGTGAGGGGGAAAGGCCCCGTGTCGATCAGGCGGTAGCGGTAATAATGATCCTCCGCCCGATATTCCTCCAGCCGTTCCACGAACACGCCATTGGCCGTGGAAACACGGCGGAGCGCGCCGGGGCGGATTTCCGGGCCGGCCGGGAAATCGGCCGCCGTGAAGAAGCCGCCCTCCACGAGGCACGGCATGCCGTCCCAACTGACAAACGGCCATATGGCGGCGGCCGGCGCCTCGAAGCGGGCGGCGGTCTCGAACTCGGCCATGGCGGCTAGACCAGCGGGCCGGGGGCGAAGAAGTCCGCCTCCACCCGCCAGCCATCGTCGCAGCGCCGCCAGGTGGCGACATAGCGATACTCCACCTCGTCCCCGCCGCCTTTGGGCGTCAGATAGGAGTTGGAGACTTCATAGGCGAGGTCGGTGCCGGCGCTGATGAAGCGCGGCACCTGCCGGGCCTTCTCGAAGCCGGCGGTGAAGGCTTCGAACAGGCTGGTGATCGCGGCATGGCCAAGGATCGCCGGACCGTCGCCGGCCGAGACCAGCGGCGCCATCGAATCCGGCACATAATAGTCGCGCACCAGCGCGGCGGCGTCGCCGGCGGCGAAATGGCGTTCGAAGATGTCGCTGCGTTCCTTGATGATGCGCTTGATATCGTCGGGCGCGTCGATGGGCATGGCTGTCGCTTTCGCTCGGTTGCAAAGATCAGTTGATGAAGTCGCGCGAAGGGTGCGCGCGCGGGTATTTCTTCATGAAATTGAAATATTTGGCCAACGCCGTGTCGGCCTTCGTCAGATAGCCGACCCGGTGGTGGATCGAATCCAGGATGGGCTTGTCTTCGGCCGCCGTGCGCGCCAGCAGCATCCGGCCATATTCCAGCCGTTCGGCGATGCTCTTGCCGCCTTCCGTCTCCACATTCCGGACCAGCACCGACAGGAACACATGGTGCGTGCCGGGGCGGGGCAGCGAGAAGCCGGCGGCGATCCCCATCCACCAGCCGTCGGTCAGGCCCTGCTGCAGGAAGATGCTGCTGCCGTAGATGCCGGCTTCCCAGGCGAGTTCCTCGTCGTTCTGGTGCCAGGCGTCGATTTTCATGCGGAAGCCCCACTCTTCCCAGTTGATCGCCTCGGAGGGGTCGTTCGCCTTGAAGCGGAAGCCGTGCACCACGGCGATATGCTGGGTGTCGGGCGTGTTGGAGGCGAAGATCCAAGGGTCGCAGGTGTAGAGCTCGGAGACGAACGGGCTGGCGACGAGCTCGTCGTCGGCATATTCGAAATCCGGCAGGTCCCACAATGGCTCGGTGCCGTTGAACACATAGATCATCCCGAAGCGTTCCTGCGCCGGGAAGGTGAAGAGGCAGGCGTCGCGCGGCGGCGGCAGGCCGGCGCCGGTTTTCACGCACATGCCGTTCTCATCATATTCCCAGCGGTGGAAGGCGCATTGCACACGGTTCTCCACCACCGTGCCGACGGAAAGGTCGGCGCCTATGTGCGGGCAATAGGCGCTCTGGATCCGCACCACGCCGTCGGCGCCGCGATAGACGACCACCCGGCCGTCCAGGAAGTCCTTGCCGACGATGGCGCCGACCGGCACTTCCGACGACAGCGCGATCGGGAACCAGGACTGGCTGAAAAGCCCGCCATGCCCTTCGTGCGGCACCTCCGTGCTGGTGACGCGCCTGCGTTCCGCGACCGGAATGGGCTCGCGGGGGTAGATCCTGTCTTTCTCGTCGCTACCGGTTCCGTGCATGGCTTTACCCTCATCGCCTTTGTCGATGGGCAAAACATGAGGTGCGCGGCGAGGCCCAGAAAGCCAACCAAAGGGGGGACGGCCGGCGGGAGGGGGGGAGGCCCGTCGCCGGCCAGTCAGGGTCAGTCCTCCACGGCGGCGGCCGGCGGCCGGCGATAGCTCCGGTCGGTTGCCCGGCCGAGCGGCGCCAGGACATGGCGGTAGAGCCAGGGGACGGCGCGCCGCATCGGCACCGTGGAAAGCGGCAGCAGCGGCAGGCGGCTTGCGGCCGGGTCGCCGCCGGCGGCGATCAGGCGCGCATATTCCCGGCCGGCGGCCGTCGCGGCCCCGATCCCCTGCCCGGAGTAGCCGCCGATCGCGTGCACGCCGGGGGCGAGTTCGCGCAGCGCCGGGATACGCTCGGCGGACAGGGCCACATGCCCCATCCAGAAGCGCGACCATGGAATGGCCGGAAGCCCGGGGTGCAGGCGGTTGAGCTTCGCCTCGACATGCCGGGCGACTGCTCCGGCGGCAAGGTCGTCGGAACGGGGCGGCGGCAGGGAGGCGACGAGGCGGCCTTCGGCATCGGCCATGATCCAAAGCGGATTGGCCTTGTTGCCGTCGGCGATCGGCACCGCCGCCGGCATCAGCCGGCTGACGAGCGCCGGAACCGGCTCCGAGGCGACCACCGCCATCGGCAGGCGATAGCAGGCGCGCGAAAGCCCGGGCCAGAGGCTGTCATTGGCTTCATGGCCCTCCGTCGCGATCAGCACATGCCGGGCCCGGATGCGCCCGGCCGCCGTTTCCAGCCGCCAGCCATCGCCAGCGGGGTGCAGATGAAGCGCCGGCGCGCCGCAGTGAAGCCGGGCGCCGGCAAGCGAAGCGGCATGGGCCAGCCCCCGGGCATAGGCCAGCGGATTGAGCGTTCCCGCTTCTTCGAACATCAGCCCATGGGCGAAGCGGTCGCTGCCCCCGAGGCGCTGCACCTCGGCCGTGCCGGTGAAACGCACGGCGCCGCCGCGCGCGTTCCACGCGGCGGCCAGTTCGCGCGCGGCCCCGGCCTGCGCCGGCTCTCCGGAAGCGACGAGGATTCCGGATTGCCGCATGTCCATCTGCATCCGGTGGCGGCGGACGATTTTCGGCACAAGCCGCGCGGATTCGGCGATCATCGCGTTGAGCGCCCGACCGCGCTCCCCACCCAGCAGCTTCTCGACATCGGCCGGGGTCCGGTCCAGATATTGCGGAAGCCATCCGGCCGCGTTGCGCCCGGAAGCGCCGGCGCCGGGTTCCTCCGCCTCGACCAGCGCCACGTCGCGCCCGTCCATCGCCAGATGCAGCGCCGCCGAGAGCCCGGAGTAGCCGCCGCCGACAATGGCGACTTCCGCGGCGGCCTCATGGAAATGCCCGCCCGCCCGCTCGAAGGGGGGCGCCGTCCGTTGCCACAGGCTGCGTCCCAGCGCCATCGGGTCGAGGTTCGTGCTGCTTCTTGCCATGCGGGCGATGACAAGAGGAGGCGCGGCACCCGCGCCACTCGGCGAAAGGGTGGATAGGCTAGATTATCAGCAACTCCCTCGCCCGGGCGATCGCCTGCGATTTGCTCAGAACGCCCAGCTTCTCATGGATCTTCTTGCGGTGCGTCTTCACCGTGCCTTCGGAAATGACCAGCCGCGTCGCGATTTCCTTGGTCATATAGCCTTCGGCGATCAGCACCATGATTTCCGTTTCGCGCGGGCTCAGCGTGAAATTGGGCGTGACGGCCGCCGGCCCATGCCGGGGGCGACGGTTGAGGATGACGCTGCCGCATTCGCTGGCGTCGGCGCCGCGCAGCACGTCGTTCACGAAGCGCGAGACCGGCACGGGATGCTTCCGGCCGTTGCGCACCGACCAGTCGTAGACCTCCAGTATCGCCGCCCGGTTGGTCACGGCGCGGCGCAGCAGCCCGGCTCTCACCGCAAGCTCCAGCGCCACCAGCATATGCTCGACCGCGGCGTTGTAGCGCCTGACGCTGAAGGCGATCCGCATCGCCAGCAGCCGGAAGGTGAAGCGCAGCCGAACGTCGCTTTCCTCCAGGAAGGCCTTGTTCACGCGCTCCAGATAGGCCGCGGCCTCGGTGGGCCGCCCCAGCTCCACCAGGAAGCGCGCCGTTTCCAGCAGGGCCGGAAGCTGGAAGCGCAGCTCGGCGAACGACATATTCTCCCGGTCGATGAGGTTGCGATAGTCGGCCCGCTCCAGAAGCGCGGTCGCCTCGCGCCACATGCCGGCGCGGGTGTATTCCCGCATCCGCGCGATCAGCAGCAACTGCTCCAGCCGGGGCAGGTTCATGAGGCGCGCGAACTGCTCGCCCTGGCGGAGACAGTCGTCGGCCGCTTCATAGCCGCCTTCCATCCCGGCGATGGAAGCCGCCACCGTGAAGGCCGACGCGCGCAGGGAAAGCCAGCCGCCGATTCCGTTCAGCTCGGGCACGGACTGGTCCAGAAGCGCCCGGGCCATTTCCAGCTCGTTCGCTTCATAATGCAGTTCCGCGCGCAGGATCTGCGTGGTGAGGACTTCATAGCGGCCGAAGTCGCTTTCCGCATGCGCCAGCCGGCAGCCATCCTCGATATAGAGCACGGCCTTGCTGACGGTCTCGCAGGCAAGGGCGACCGCGGCCTGGTGGATCCTGAGGAAGATCGCCACCTTGGTGGAGCCGAGCTCGCGCAGCGCGTTCATGCCGATGTCGCAGACGGTCGCGGCCTCGGAGTATCGGCACAGCTCGATATAGGAGATGGCCAGCAGCGAGGCGACGCTGGCCGCCGTCACCGGGTTGGTGCCGACATATCGCGTCAGCATGTCCTCGAGCGTGGCGATCCGCTCATTGTCGACCGCGCGATCCTCGGTGATGTCGAGGACGGTCTCGATGATGCGGGCGAACACCGCCTCCGTGCCGGCATTCGTTCCCTGGCCGAAATCGGTGAAACCCCGGGTCAGGGTGCGCACCTGCTCGAAGGCCTGCCGCGCTTCCACGATTCGCCCCGTGCGCACCTGCAGATATATCTGGCTGAGGAAGGCCATCGGAAGGCCTGCCGCCTGCTCGACCGGAATCGGCTTTTCGCAGTTCAGGAACGGGCCGTTGCCCAGTTCCGCCAGCAGCGCGCCGGCATCCTCCATGATCCGGGCGGAAAGCACCGGATCGGTCAGTTGCGAGGCGTGGCGGATCGCCTCCACCGCGAAACCGTTCTTCTGGAACCAGGAGGCGGCGAACTTCTGCAGGGAATCGAAGCGCGCCGGATCCAGGCAGCGCAGGCGATGCCGCATGTGCCGGCCGAAGGCGGGGTGGAAGGCCACCCAGCGGCGGGCTTCGTCCAGATAATGCACGAATATGCCGGATCGGACATGATCCTCGATCAGCCGCCAGGTGCAGCGGCAATCCGGCACCCCGGTCAGCGCCTCGGCGGTGAAGCGCTCCAGAACGCTGGCGTCCATCAGCGCCGCCAGTTCCTCCTCGCTCAGCGAGGCGCAGACGACATCGTCGAAATAGCCCGCCATCTCGACCGGTATGGAAGCCTTTCCACGATCGTCGTTCAGCAGCTTGCGCGCCGCCGCCGGGTCCAGCGCCATGAAGCGCAGGCCGGCCGCCCAGCCATCGCAGATCTGGTTGAGCTTCTGGATGTCCCATGGGTGCCATTCCGGGCCCAGCATCTGCATCGCCTCCGCATCCGACAGCCGGAACAGGGCGTGCGGCACGCTCCTGACCAGCCCGCGCAAGCGGCCGTAATGGAACTCGCCTCCGCGCAGATTGTGCACCGAGGCATAGCAGCGGCTGCTGGCCGGCACGTCCAGCAGGAAGCCTTCGATCAGCGCCAGCGCACCGGGATCATGGATGGCTTCCAGCCCGTCCACATAGATGTCGGTGTTTTCCGGCGGGCGCAGATTCGCCTCCATGCCGATCTCTCCGCCGCAAAAGCCGAGGAGAAGCGAATCGCACATGCCTTCGACATCGTCTTCCTGCCGCCCCAGCGAAAGCCACAGGATGCGCCGCCCCTGCGCCTTGCCCAGGGCGAAATGGTCGGCGAGCGCGGTCGTCTTGCCGCAGCCCGGCGGGCCGGTCAGCAGCGTGACCGCCCCTGGCGGCGATTGCATTTCCGCCAGGATGTGCGGGCGTTCGATGTGAAAGGCCTGCCGGCGGGGAGGGCGAAGCTTCGCCGCCGTCGGCGCGGCCTGAAGGCCCGCCGACGGCTGTGAAAGGCTGAGAATCCTCGTCATCGCTTCCCTCCCGCGTAATGTCTGCTCCTACCCCCCCCAAGGATTTGCTGTTTCGGTCAGTCTGGCATCAGGCGGACGGTTCCGCCAGCAGACCGATCACCGTTTCCGCCACCAGCGGCGCCGAAGCGGGGTTCTGCCCCGTCACCACCCGGCCGTCGCTGACGACATGGGCGCCGAACGGCTCGGCTGCGGCGCTGTAGCTCGCGCCCAGTTCCACCAGCCGCGCTTCCGGCAGCACCGGAACCAGCTTGTCGAACCCCGTCAATTCTTCTTCCTTGTTGCTGACGCCCGTCGCCCGGCGTTCGGCCAGAAGCGGATGCCCGTTCGGATCGAGCGCGGTCGTCAGCCCGAGCACCCCATGACAGACGCCGGACACCACACCCTCCTGGCGGTAGACGGCTTCCGCCACGCGGCGAACGTCCGGGTCGGTGGGGAAATCCCAGGCCGCCCCGGCACCGCCTACATAATAGACGGCGTGGAACTGCGCCGGATCGATGTCGGCGAGGGCAGCGGTCGACGCCAGCGCGCCGCTTGCGGCCGGGTCGGACTGGAATCGAACCCCGGCCTCGGTCAGCCAGGGTTGTTCGAGGCTTGCCGGATCAAGGGGCGCCGCACCGCCCGACACGGAAGCGAGGGCGACTTCATGGCCGCTGTCCAGGAAACGGTAGTAGGCGGAGGCCAGTTCCTCCAGCCAGGTGCCGGTCTTCTGGCCGGATGCGCCGAGATCCGAGTGCGATGTGAGAACGAAGAGAACAGATTTTGCCATGCCGACACCCCAATGTGAGAACGCGATGCAGGAGACTATTGCGGCGCCGTCTCCATGGCCTCCCAACCAAAAGGGAGATGGTGAAGCGCGCCGCAGCCTAGGGATGCGTGGTGCGGGTTCTCCGGGCCGATACGGGTGGTTCAGTCTCCGCATGCCTGGATGGGGGGTGCAGGAAGGGCAAACGAGAGCATGTCGAGACACGCGCGCCATTTCGCATCCAAGCGACAGAAGGCAGATCGGAAATCCATGGCGGAAAACGACAGGGCTGATCCGGTTGCAGACGATTGTGCGACGCGCCGATTGTCCGCCTGTATTCGCAGCGACGCGCAATTGACCCCTGCCGCGCGGCGCCTGTTCGAGCATCTCACTCCGGCACGACTCCCGGATCGGGCCTCATCCTGTTGATCTCAGGCGATGCCTTCCTGCCTGAGCGCCTGCTTCACCGCCCGCCGTTCCAGCACCTTGCGCATCAGCCGCCCCCAGTTCGGCCACTCCGCCTCCATGTCGAGGCCGATGCGACGGCCCCAGAGCCAGAACACGACAAGATAGGCATCGACGACAGTGTATCGGCCCGGAACCGCCCAATCACGGCCATCGGACAGGATGTGGTCGATATGGTCATGGGCCGTGCGGATATTCTCCATTCCCCTGGTCTTTACCGCTTCATGGAGCGCGGCGTCGGGCACGAACCGATGGGGACGCCAAAGCTGGCCGTAGCCGATGCCGTGGAGATCGACGGACATCCAGCTCAGCCATTCCAGGCACCGTGCTTCGCCGGCCGGATCGCTGGGCAGTAATCTGGCTTCGGGATTGCGGCGGGCCAGAAACATCAGGATGGCGACCGCTTCGGTCAAAAGGTCCGATGCGCCACCGGAGCCGCCGGGGACGCCTGTCAGCGCCGGCACGCGGCCTTTCGGATTGAGTGCCAGATAGTCCGCCGTCGTCGTGCCCTCGCCATTCCTGGCCGAACGGATTTCGGCCTCATAGGGTTGGCCGATCTCCTCCAGCACGATGTGGACGGCAAGGGAGCAGGCTCCCGGCGAATGGTAAAGACGGTGCATGGACAGCCTCCGTTTCAGGGATGGATGACGTGACCTGGCCAGGGATTGCGACCATCGCCAAGCCACAAGAGCGTATCGAGCCAGAAGCCGGCGGCGTGACTGTCGTGGAACATGCCGAAATGGCCGATCCTGTCGCGGCCGTAGTCTGGCGGCCGAAGCAGGACCGCGCTTCTTGCGGCCCCTGTATAATAGTTAAGCGCGCGGCGGATGGCGGCCGCTGTTCCAAGCTCGTCGTCGGAAACAGCCACCGCCAGGATCGGCGCTGTAACGGCCGACATGCGGTCCAGCGCGCGACTTCTCTCCGCGCGCGGATGGCTGCGCTCGAAACGCGACCTGCGAAAACTCCATTCAAGAGCGACGCCCGCCGGCAGGTCTTCAAGCCAACCCAGCCGGCGGCCGGGGAAATAGCCGCACGCAAATGTCAATGCGGGCATCGCCACATGCCATTTGAGGAACAGGGCAAGCCGGCGATGCGAGGCGTAATCACCCCACCAGGCATATTGCGCACCGACCGTCAGCATTCGGTCAATCCGGTGAGCGCTGGGCGCGAGGCCGGGCAGAAAACCGCCGATACTGTGCCCGACGACGACCAGCTTGCCGCCACGGCCATGATGCTCGGCGAAGCTTATGGCTGCTTCAAAATCCTGCTCGCCCCAGTCGCGCCAGCGATAACCGCAACCGCGCAGGGTCTTAGGCCTCGACGATCCGATGCCCCGATAGTCGTAGGTGAGAACATCGAATCCGTGCTCTGCAAGGAAGCGGGCGTAACGGCCATAATAGCGCGCCGGAACTCCGGTCGCGGGATTCACGATGACTATCCCCATGGGATTGGCGCGCCCGGCACGCCAGAAATGGCCGGAAAGCCGAACTCCGTCCCGGCAGACGATTTCGACCGGTCGTCCTTCCATGGCTGTGGGATGTGAAGACAGGTTTCGCATGCCGATACGATAGATGCAGCGGCCGATTGAGTATATTCACTGGTCGGTATACATTGGGGCATGGCCAGAACCGATGTCCCCACCCGAAAGCGTATCCTCGACGCCGCTGGAAAGCTGTTCCACGCCGATGGCATCCGCGCCGTCAGCGTCGACGCCGTTGCCGAGAAGTCCGGGCTCACCAAGCGGACGCTCTACTATCACTTCCGCAGCAAGGACGATCTGATCGCCGCGTATCTGGAAACGCGCGATCAGCCCAATCTCGCCCTGTTCCAACGCTGGTTCGCAGAAACCGAAGGGACTACGGCCGACAAGGTGCAAGGCATCTTCCGCCAGCTTTCCGCTTCCGCGCGGCATCCGAAATGGAAAGGGTGCGGCTTCCTGCGCACCTCGGTCGAACTCATCCACCTGCCGGGACATCCTGCGATCCTGGCTGGCCGCGCCCACAAGAAGCGGGTCGAGGACTGGCTGTGTTCGGTGTTCGAGGAATCTCGCCTGCCAGAAGACGCCCGCCTGCTGGCGCGCCAGGTCCTGCTGCTGCTGGATGGCGCCTTCGCCGTCGTCCTGCTCCACCGCGACCCAAGCTATATGGACAGTGCCGGCGAGGCGGCAGCGCAACTGATCCGAGACTGACGCGACAAACCGTGACGCCGCAGATGCTGCGCAAGTTCGCCACGACCGCCCGCGAACGTATCCGGCCGGAAGGCGGCGGCTATCGTCGGGACCACATGCGCGCGCTCGCACAGCGCGTTGAGGTCGCAGAAGGCGAAGTCAGGATCATGGGATCGAAGTCCCGGCTGCTATAGACGCTCGTGGCGGGAAGTGGCGTAAACTCAGTGCCCACTCAGGGACTGAAATGGCGGACAGGGTGAGATTCGAACTCACGGTGAGGTCACCCCCACGGCGGTTTTCAAGACCGCTGCCTTAAACCACTCGGCCACCTGTCCATGCGCCGGCCCGGCGCGGGGGCAAGCGGTTAGCGGGATAGCGATATGGGGCGGCCGGCGCCAGACCGGAATTCTCCCGGCGGCGCTTATCCGGCCAGCCGGCTGAGGAAGGCCTTTTGCCAGTGCGCTACGTCGTTCGTTTCCACCCGCGCCATCAGCGCCTCCCAGCGGCGGATGCGTTCGGGTCTTTCCATCGCCAGCGCCTGGCGGATGGAATCGGCGATGTCCTCCTGGCTGAAGGGGTTCACTAGCAGCGCTTCCGCCAGATCCTCGGCGGCGCCCGCGAAGCGCGAGAGGACCAGCACCCCCGGATCGGCGGCATCCTGCGCCGCCACATATTCCTTGGCGACGAGGTTCATGCCGTCGCGCAGCGGAGTCACCAGCCCGACGCGGGCGGTGCGGAAGATGCCCGCCAGCTCCCGCCGGGAATAGCCCCGGTTCACATAGCGCAGCGGCACCCAGTCCACCTCGGCATGGGCGCCGTTGATACGGCCGGAAAGCTGGTCCAGCTTGTCGCGGATTTCCTGATAGCTGCCGATCCCCTCGCGCGACGGCGGGGCGATCTGCAGCAGGAACACCCGGTTCAGCGACTCCGGGTCTTCGGACAGGAAGCGCTCATAGCCGAGGAAGCGCTCCTCCAGCCCCTTAGAATAGTCCAGCCGGTCCACCCCCACCAGCATGTGCCGGCCGGCGATGGAGGTGCGCATGCGCTTCGCCATCGCCCGCGCCTCCGGGCTTTGCGCGGCGCGGCGGAAGGCGGCGGCGTCGATGCCGATCGGGAACAGCGCCGCCTCGGTCTTCAGGCCGAAGCCCGCAACCTCGCCGTCCGGCCCCAGCCTGCCATCGGCCTCGCGAGTCACATAGTCGGTGAAGCTGTCCAGCCATTCGCTCGCCTGGAACCCGAGGAGGTCGTAGGAAAACAGCGCCTCCACGAGCTGGCGGTGGTCCGGCAGCGTGGTCAGCAGGCGCACCGGCGGCCAGGGGGTGTGCAGGAAGAAGCCGATGCGGTTGCACACGCCCAGCGCCCGCAATTCCCGCGCCAGCGGGATCAGATGATAATCGTGCACCCAGACGATGTCGTCCGGGTCCAGCAACTGCGCCAGGGTCTCGGCGAAGCGGCGGTTGACGCTGGCGTAGCCGGCTTCGAACTGCCGGTCGTATTCGGCGAGATCGATGCGGTAGTGGAACAGCGGCCAGAGCGTGCGGTTGGAATAGCCTTCGTAATAGCTCGCCACATCCTCGGGCGTCAGGTCGATGGTGGCGGTGGTGATGCCCTGGTTGCGCTCCAGCCGGATATGGCCGTTGAACTCGTCCACCGTTTCGCCGGACCAGCCGAACCAGATGCCCCGCGTCTGCTTCAGGGCGGATTCCAGCGCCACCGCCAGCCCGCCCTGGTTGCCGGGGCTGCCGGCGCGCGGCGCGGCCACGCGGTTGGACACCACCACCAGCCGTCTTCGCCCCGTCATCGGACGGAGGTCCAGGGGCGGGACAGAAGCCCGGCGCAGTTGATGAGGCCGACCAGCGAATAGGTCTGCGGGAAATTGCCCCACAATTCGCCGGTCTCGATGTCGCTGTCCTCGGACAGCAGGCCGCTCGCCGTCAGCCGCTCCAGCGTCGTCTCGAACAGCCGCCTTGCCTCCTCCGTCCGGCCGGAGAGGTGCAGCGCCTCGATCAGCCAGAAGGTGCAGAAGTTGAAGGCGGTCTCGGGCTGGCCGAAATCGTCGGGCTCGATGTAGCGCAGCATATGGTCGCCCCGGCGCAGCGCCTTTTCGACAGCGGCGAAGGTGCCCGTGAAGCGCTTGTCGGCGGCGTCCAGGAATTTCAGGTCGATCATCTGCAGCAAACTGGCGTCGATCTCCGCTGTTCCGAAACTGGCGGAGAAACTGCCGATTTCCCGGCTCCAGGCCTCGGCCTCGATCCGGGCGCGGACGGTGTCGGCGCGCGCTGCCCAGTGCGCCTGCCGTTCGGGCAGGCCGAGCACCCCGGCGGCGTTCGCCAGCCGGTCGCAGGCGGCCCAGCACATCAGCGCGGAATAGGTGTGGATGCGGGCGCGGGTGCGGAATTCCCAGAGCCCGGCGTCCGGCTGGTCGTGCAGCGCGAAGGCGCGGTCGCCCACCTGCTCCAGCGCCTCGAAATCGGCAAGGTTGCCGGGGCGGAACAGCCGCTCGTCGAAGAAGGCCTGCACCGAGGAGAGGATGATCTGGCCATAGGCGTCATGCTGCAGATGCTCGTGCGCCTGGTTGCCGACGCGCACCGGCCCCATGCCGCGATAGCCGGGAAGGGCGGGGGCGATGCTCTCGGGAAGGGCGGCTTCATAGCCGATGCCGTAGAGCGGCTGGATATGCCCGCCGGCGGCGGAATCGACGATGTTGCGCAGGAAGCCCAGATAATTTTCCAGCACGTCCAGCGCGCCCAGCCGGTTCAGCGCCTGCACGGTGTAATAGGCGTCGCGGATCCAGCAGTAGCGATAGTCCCAGTTGCGGCCGGAATTGGCGGCCTCGGGCACGGACGTGGTGAGCGCCGCGACGATGGCGCCGGTTTCCTCATGCACGCAGAGCTTCAGCGCGATCGCGGCGCGGATCACCACCTTCTGCCACTCCAGCGGCAGGGCCAGCCCGCGCACCCATGTCTGCCAGTCGGCGACGGTCGCGTCGTACATCTGGCGGATGCCATGGGAGAGGTCGCCGCTGAACGGCTCGTCCGGCCCCAGGAACATCACACGCGGGCCTTCCAGCCGGTGCCAGCGCTCGTCCAATATGTGGCCGACGGGAATGTCCGTCGTCAGCCGCATCGGCTGCGGCCTCGCCAGATAGCGGACATGGTTGGAGCCGGAGGTGATTTCGGGCAGGCTTCCCCCCCAGTCGGCCATGGGGCGCAGCCGCACGCGGATTCGCGGCGCGCCCGCCAGCGGCCGGATCACCCGGACGAAGGCGGTCGGCCGGTAGACGCGCCCCTGCCGGGCGAAGCGCGGGGCGAAATCCACCACCTCCACTTCGTCGCCCCGGTCGGAGACGAGGATGGTGCGCAGCACGGCGGAGTTGCGGACATAGTCCTGCCGGCTGAAGGCGTAGCCGTCGAGGTCGATCGACCAGTGGCCGGCGCTGCCGTCGCCGGCGGGGTCCTCGCCCCGCAGCAGGGCGGGGAAGAAAGGGTCTCCGTCGAGGCGTGGCAGGCAGGCCCAGACGAAGCGGGCCTGCCGGTCGACAAGGGCGGCGACGGTGCAATTGCCGATGGGGGCGAGGTTCAGCGTGCCCCAGCCGGGCTCCCCTGTGCCGAGCCCACCTGTGCCGGACCTTGTGGCGGAGGTCATCGGGCCAGTTCCTCCAGCCAGCGGGCCACTTGCGGCACGTCCGCCAGGCCATGCGTCGCCGCCGTGCCGGCGCGGGCCGGGCCGATGCGCACCGCGCCGCCGCCGGCGGCGACGGCGGCGGCGAAGGCGCTCTCGTCGGTGTCGTCGTCGCCCAGCATCCAGGGCAGGGCGCCCGCGAACGGCGGCTCGGCCATGAAGGCGTTCAGCGCCATGCCCTTGTCGGCGCCGGGCTGGCGCAGCTCGATCACCATCTTGCCGGTCTGCAGCGCCAGCCCGAACTGCTCGGCCACCAGCCGGGCGCGGCTGTGGGCGACGGAGGCCAGCCCCGGCGCGCCGCGATAATGCAGCGCCAGCGACAGCCCCTTGTCCTCCAGCAGCAGCCCGGGCTCGCGGGCGACCAGATCGTTGAGGCGCATGCGGGCGCCTTCCATTCCGCCCGCGGGCGCCGGCCGCTGCAGCCGGCCGCCAGCGCGTCGGCGTTCCAGCCCGTGCACGCCGGCCATGGGGAGGCCGGGAAGCCCCGTCAGCCGCGCCAGCGTCTTCACGTCCCGCCCGGAGAGGATCGCCAGCCGGCCGTCCAGCCGTTCCGACAGGCGGGCGAGCGTCAGGCCGAGCGCGGCGTCCAGCCGGGCCTCGTCCGGTGTGGGCACGATTTCCGCCAGCGTGCCGTCGAAATCCAGGAACAGGGCGATCCGGTCGAGCGCAAGGCGTGGCGGCGGGGCAAGGGGGGAAAGGGCAGGGGCCGGCGACAGGGTTTCGGAATGGGCCATCGCGCGCATGTTAGCCCGTCCCGCCCTGCTGCGGCGCACAAAGGGGACGGACGGAGCCTCAGGCGGGACGAGCCGTTTTCCGAGCCAGGCGGCGAAGCATTTGCCGGCAAAAGGGGATTCCCGCGCGAGTCCCGCTGTGGCAGAGGAAGGCCATGCGCCGCCTTCTTCTCTCCGCCGCCCTGCTGCCAGCCGCTCTTTTGCTGGCGACGCCGGCCCGGGCCGATGTCACCTCGCCGGCCGATGGCTTTCCCGTCTGGCTGCAGAATTACAAGGCCGGCGCCGTCGCGCGCGGGCTGAAGCCGGAATGGCTGGACGCGACGCTGTCGAACGCCACCTACAGCGCGCGCGCGGTGCAGCTCGACCGCAACCAGCCGGACGACAGCGGCCGGCGCAACATCTTCGCCGATTACCTCGGCCGCCAACTGACGCAGCAGCGGATCGACGATGGCCTCACCCGGGCGCGGGCCAACCGCGACACGCTGCTGAAGGTGTCGCGGCAGACGGGCGTGCCGCCGGAAATCATCGTCGCCATCTGGGGCATGGAAACCAGCTATGGCCGGGTGATGGGCGGCTTCGACCTGCCGTCCGCCATCGCCACCCTTGCCTACGACGGCCGGCGCGAGGCGCTGTTCACCCGCGAGCTCGATTCGCTGGTGCGGATGGTGGGCGAGGGCCGGGTCTCGCGCGATCAGTTGAAGGGAAGCTGGGCCGGGGCCTTCGGCCAGTCGCAGTTCCTGCCCTCCTCCTACCTCGCCTATGCGGCGGACGGCGACGGCGACGGCAAGGCCGACATCTGGAATTCCACCGCCGACACCTTCATGTCGATCGGCAATTATCTGGCGAAGAACGGCTGGAAACCGGGCGTTCCCTGGGGCTTCCGCGTCGGCGTGCCGCAGGGGTTCGACCGGGCGACGGTTGCCAATCCGGTCAAGCCCACAAGCTGCATCCGCCCACTGGAGCGCCACTCCGTCTGGCTGCCGGCCCGCGACTGGAAGGCGAAGGGCTTCGTGCCGCTGAACGCCGTCTGGCCCGCCGACGATGTGGAGATGAGCCTGATCGAGCCGGACGGCGCCGGCGAGGGCGCCTTCCTCGCCACGCGCAGCTATCGCGCGATCATGGAATATAATTGCTCCAACTTCTACGCGCTTTCGGTGGCGCTGCTCGGCAATGCGCTCCAGCCCGCTTTCCGCTGAGCTTCCGCGCCCCGGCCGGCTTCTGGCGCTGGGGCTTGGCCTGCTGCTGGCGGCCTGCGCCTCGCAGCCGAAGCCGCAGGTGGCGGCGCCGAAACCGCCCGCGAAGCCGTCCCAGCCCTCCGTGCCCGGGGTGAAGATCGGCACGCCCTATGAAGTGTTCGGCGTGCGCTATTTCCCCGAGGACGACCGCAATTACGACCGGGAGGGGGTGGCGAGCTGGTATGGCCCCACCTTCCACGCCAAGCCGACGGCCAATGGCGAGATCTACAACCAGGAAGATGTGACCGCCGCCCACAAGACCCTGCCCATGCCAAGCTGGGTGGAGGTGACCAATCTGGACAATGGGCGCAAGCTGACGGTGCGCATCAACGACCGGGGGCCGTTCGTCGGCGAGCGCATCATCGACCTTTCCAAGCGCTCGGCGGAAATCCTCGGCGTGGACCGGCCGGGGCTGGCGCGGGTGCGGGTGAAGCGCGTCTTCCCCGAAGGCGACTGGGCGCGGGCGGAACCGCCCAGGCAATCCGCCGTGCAGGTCGCCAGCGCGGCGCCAGTGGCCCCGCCGCCGCCTTCCGATTTCGTGGCGGCGCCGGTTCCGGTCGCGCCCTCGCCGATCCCGGTCGCGCTTCCGCCCGGCGCCATCGCCGATCCGGCCGCGCGCTTCATCCAGGTGGCGGCGCTTTCGGACGAGGGCAGGGCGCGGGCGCTCGCCTCCGTCCTCACCGACTTCGGCCCGGCCGCCGCGCATCCGGCGCCCGGCGGCCTCTGGCGGGTGCGGATCGGCCCGTTGCAGGAAGCGCAGGCCGGCAATGTGCTGTTCGACGTGCAGGCCGCCGGCTACCGCGAGGCGAGGCTGGTCAGGTGACGGGGCGCTTCATCGCCTTCGAAGGCGGGGAGGGGGCCGGCAAATCCACCCAGATCGCTCGCCTCGCCGAGGCGCTGAAGGCGCGCGGCGAAACCGTCGTCGTCACCCGCGAGCCGGGCGGTACGCCGGGCGCGGAGGAGATTCGCGCCCTCTTCGTGCAGGGGGCCACCGGCCGCTGGACGGTGGAGACGGACGTGCTGCTGGTGACGGCGGCCCGCGCCGACCATGTGGCAAGGCTGATCCGCCCGGCGCTGGAGGCGGGGCGGACGGTGCTCTGCGACCGTTTCGTGCATTCGACGCTGGCTTATCAGGGCCATGGCAAGGGCGTGCCGCTGGAGACGCTCCTGTCGCTGCACGCCTTTGCGACCGGCGACCTCTGGCCGGATCTGGTGCTGTGGCTGGACGTGCCGGTGGAACTGGGGCTGAAGCGCTCCACCAAGCGCGCCGCCGCGCAGGATGCGACGCTGCCGCAGGAGCAGCGCTTCGAGCAATTGTCGCTGGACTATCACCGCCGTGTCCACGCCGGTTTCGCGGCGATGGCGGAAGAGGACCCGCGCTTCGTGCGGATCGACGCCACCGCCGGGATCGACGCGGTGACGGCGGCTATCGCGGCTGCGGCGCTCTAGGACTCATATTCCCATCGTCAGTCGAGGCTTTTCCCTTCGTCACCCCGGGCTTGACCCGGGGTCCAGCTTTCCGGCCGGCGGAAGCAAGAAGCGGGATCCCGGGTCAAGCCCGGGATGACGGAAAACAGATCAATTGCTTCCATGGCTTCTCGACCTGGACTTCTCCCGCGCCACGATCAATTCTTCCGACAGGCCCCTGTCGGTGCCGCAGAGCTTGTCCCAGAAGCGGAAATAGAGGCCGTAATTGCTGTTGTAGCGCTCGTGGTGGACATGGTGGTGCGAGGCGGAGATCAGGTGCCGCCCCAGCCAGCCGCGCACCCAGCGGGCGGGCAGGATTTCCCAGCCCATATGGTTGGTGACTCCGAAGAAGGTCATCACCGTCAGCACCACGCCCAGCGCCGCCACATGGATGGGGATGAGGAAGGTCAGCGCCGGGATCAGCCAGGCGGCGGAAAGCGATTCCCAGGGGTGGAAGGCCATCGCCGCCCAGGCGGTGGGCGGGCGGCTTTCGTGGTGCACGGCGTGCGCCTTTTTGAACAGCCAGGGCCAATGGTGCATCGCCCGGTGCGTCCAGTAGAACCAGGCGTCGTGGATGGCGAGATAGAGGAGGATCGAAACCGGAATCCACCAGAGCGGCCAGGCGTTTACATCGCCATAGATGCGCGTCCAGCCCTTCGTCGCCCAGAGGTGCGCGGCCAGCCCGGCCGGAAGCCCGTAGAGCACCGCCGCCGACAGCGACCAGAGGATTTCGCGCCGCACCTGCTTCGCCAGCCTTGCCGCCTTCTTCGGATCGGCCGGGGCATAGACATCGGGGCGGATGCGCTTCGCGCTCCAGGCGAACAGGCCGGAGACCGCCAGATAGCGCAGCGCCACGATCAGGCACATGCCGACGAGCGAGACGATCAGCGCGGTCTGTGGCGGTTGCATATCGCAGGCACCTAGCGGCAAGCGCCGGGCGCCGCTAGAGGCAGACGCCGTGACATCTTGCCCACCCCATGACGCCGACATCCTGCTGGTCGGCGGCGGCCTTTCCGCCGGGCTGATCGCGCTGGCGCTCAGGCGGCGCCGGCCGGAGGTGCGCGTGGGGCTGGTGGAGGCGGGCGAGCGCTTCGGCGGCAACCACACCTGGTCCAGCTTCGAAAAGGATGTGCCGCCGGAAGGCGCGGCCATCGCCGCGCCGCTCATCGCCCATCGCTGGCCGGATTATGAAGTGCGCTTCCCCGGCTATCGCCGGCAGTTGCCGGCCGCCTACCAGTCCGCCACGTCGGAACGCCTGCACGCGGCGCTGCTGGAAGCGCTGCCGCCCGAGCGCCGCTGGCTGGGCGTGCCGGTCGTCACGGTCGAGCCGACGCGGGTGACGCTCGCCAACCAGAAGGTGCTGAAGGCCGGGGCGGTGATCGACGCGCGCGGCCAGGGGCCGGCCGCGCATCTGGAGCTGGGCTACCAGAAGTTCGTCGGGCTGGAAGTGGAGCTGGAAGCGCCGCACGGCCTGTCCGGCCCGATCATCATGGACGCGACGGTGGACCAGGAGGACGGCTACCGCTTTCTCTATACGCTGCCCTTCACCCCCACCACGGCGCTGATCGAGGACACCTATTACGCCGACGGCGCCAACCTCGACCGCGAGGCGGTGGCCGAGCGGGTGCGGCGCTACGCGGCGAAACAGGGCTGGAAGATCAAACGCCTGATCCGCGACGAGGATGGCGTGCTGCCGATCGCCATCGCCGGCGACATCCGCGCGCATCTGGCGCAATATCCGCCCGGCGTCGCCCCCGTCGGCATGGCGGCGGCGCTGTTCCACCCCGTCACCGGCTACAGCTTCCCGGATGCGGTGCGTCTGGCGCTGCACCTGTCGGCGCTGCCCGATCTCTCCGGCCCGGCCATCGACCGCGCCGCGCGGGATTACGCCATCCGCACCTGGGAAGAGCGCGGCTTCTACCGGCTGCTGACGAAGATGCTGTTCCGCGCCGCCTACCCTGACGAGCGGCGGCAGGTGCTGGAACGCTTCTATGGCCTCGACGCCGGGCTTGTCGCGCGCTTCTACGCTGGCCATAGCACATGGGCGGACAAGGCGCGCATCCTGATCGGCAAACCGCCCATCCCGATCGGGCGGGCGATCCGGGGCCTGTTGCACGCGCCGCCCCGTCAGCCATGACGGCGAACGAAGACGACAGAAGGGTTGAAGGGTCCATGCAGCGAACGGCAGTGGTGATCGGCAGCGGTTTCGGCGGGCTGGCGCTCGCCATCCGCCTGCAGACGGCCGGAATCCAGACGACCCTCGTCGAAGCGCGCGACAAGCCGGGCGGCCGCGCCTATGTCTATGAAGTGGACGGCTTCAAGTTCGACGCCGGGCCGACCGTCGTCACCGACCCGAGCTGCGTCGAGGAGCTGTTCGCGCTTTCGGGCCGGAAACTCTCCGACTATGTCGAGCTGATCCCCGTCACCCCCTTCTACCGGCTGATGTGGGAGGATGGGCCGGTCTTCGACTATTCGAACGACGACGCGCAACTGCTGGCGCAGATCGGCGCCATGAACCCGAAGGACGTGGACGGCTACAGGCGCTTCATGGCCTATTCCGAAGGCGTCTTCACCGAGGGCTATGAAAAGCTCGGCCACGAGGCCTTCCTCGACTTCCGCTCGATGATCGAGGCCGCGCCCAACCTCATGAAATATCAGGCCTGGCGCTCGGTCTATTCGGTCGTCGCCAGCTATATCGAAAACCCGCAACTGCGCGAGGCGTTCAGCTTCCACACGCTGCTGGTGGGCGGCAACCCGTTCAAGACCTCGTCCATCTACGCCCTCATCCACGCGCTGGAGAAGAAATGGGGCGTCTGGTTCCCGCGCGGCGGCACGCACGCGCTGGTCAGGGGGATGCTGAAGCTGTTCGAGGATCTGGGCGGCACCGTGCACATCGGCCGCAAGGTCGCCCGGATCGAGGCGGCGGCCGGGCATGTGCTGGGCGTGACGCTGGCGGACGGCACGGAACTGAAGGCGGACAGCGTCGCCTCCAACGGCGATGTGGTGCACAGCTATCAGGAGCTGCTGGGCCACCATCCGCGCGGACGGAAGATGGCGAAGTCCATGACGCGGCGCAGCTTTTCGCCTTCGCTCTTCGTCATCTACTTCGGGCTGAAGGGCTTCCGCGCCGACATCCCGCAGCATTCGATCCTGTTCGGCCCGCGCTACCGAGAACTGCTGGACGACATCTATTCCGGCGGGGCGCTGGCCGACGATTTCTCGCTCTACCTGCACCACTCGACCGCGACCGATCGGGCGATGGCGCCCGAAGGCCATAGCGGCTTCTATGTGCTTTCCCCGGTGCCGCACCTCGGCAAGGCCCCGCTCGACTGGAACCAGGTTGCGCCCCGCTACGCCGACAGGATTCTCGGCTATCTGGAAAAGCGCCTGATTCCGGGCCTTTCCGCCGATCTGGTGCACAAGAGCTGGTTCAGCCCGGAGAATTTCCGCACCGAGCTGAACGCGCATCTCGGCTCCGCCTTCAGCCTGGAGCCGGTGCTGTGGCAGTCGGCCTATTTCCGCACCCACAACCGCGATTCGGTGCTGAAGAACCTCTATTTCGTCGGCGCCGGCACGCATCCGGGCGCGGGGATTCCGGGCGTCGTCGGCTCGGCCAAGGCCACCGCCAAGCTGATGCTGGAAGATCTGGGCGCCGGCGACCCGGCGCAATGGCCCTCGAACGGCGGGCCGAGGCTTGAGGCCGTGGCCGGGCAGGCCTAGGAGGGGCGCCATGACGGACGCCGTTCTTGCCGCGGCCCATGAGGCGATCGCCAGGGGCTCCAAGAGTTTCGCGCTGGCCAGCCGCCTGTTCGACGGCGCCACGCGGGACCGGGCGACCTTGCTATACGCCTGGTGCCGCCACTGCGACGATGTGATCGACGGCCAGTATCTGGGCGAGGGCGCGCACGACTGGGCAAAGTGGGGCAGCACGCCCGCCGAACGGCTGGAGCGCTTGCAGGCCTATACCAGCAAGGCGCTCGACGGCGAGGAAACCGGTGAGCCGGCCTTCGATGCGCTGGCGCGCGTGGCCGCCGAAACCGGCCTGCCGGAGCGTTACGCGCAAGACCTGATCGACGGTTTCGCCATGGACGTGAACTGGCAGCCGGTGGTGACGGAAGCCGACCTTCTCACCTATTGCTACCATGTTGCGGGCTGCGTGGGCGTGATGATGGCGGTGGTGATGGGGGTTCCGCCCGCTGACCATCCGACGCTGATCCGCGCGTGCGATCTGGGCCTTTCCTTCCAGCTGAACAACATCGCCCGCGACGTGGCGGAGGATGCCGAGCGCGGGCGCTGCTATCTGCCGGCCGACTGGCTGGCGGAAGAAGGGCTGACCGCCGAGACGCACGCCTTGCCGGAAAACCGCGCGGCGCTGCACCGGGTGGTGACGCGGTTGGTGGATCTGGCCGAGCGCTATGAGGCCTCGGCCGCGCACGGGGTGCCCAGCTTGCGGAACCGGCAAGCCTGGGCGGTGCTTTCCGCCGCGCAGATTTATGGAGATATCGGCCGCAAGGTGCGAGGGCAGGGCCCCAGCGCGCTGGAAGGCCGCACCCGCACCCGCCGGCGGGACAAGCTGATTGCGGTCGCTCTGGCCGCCCCCGAAGCGATCTGGAAGCGCAACATCCGGGTTTCGACGCCTTCCGACCGCACCGGCCTGTGGACGCCTGACCTGCAATGACGTTCCGCATCGTGGCGGACGATCTTTCGGGCGCCGAAACGCAGGCGCTGCTGCACTTTCACCTGCAAGGCATGCACGCCGGTTCACCCCCGGGGCACAGTTTCGCATTGGATCTTTCTGGCCTTCAGGCGCCCGGCATCCGCGTGTGGAGCGCGTGGGAGGGCGAGCGGATCGCCGCTATCGGCGCTTTAAAATTGCTGGCCGACGGCGGCGGCGAAGTGAAATCGATGCGCACGCACCCCGACTTCCTGCGCCGCGGGGCCGGGGCCGCTGTGCTGGAGCGGATCATCACCGAAGCTAAGGCCAGCGGTTGCGAACGGCTGTCTCTGGAAACCGGCAGCGGAATGGGGTTTGAACCGGCGCTGGCGCTCTATCGCCGCCGGGGTTTCGTGAACGGCGAGGCGTTCGCCGACTATCAGCCGAGCGACTTCAACCAGTTTCTGCACTTAAAACTTTAGGCGGGGCCCTGCATGTTGCGGCCCACGGGGTTCTGCCGCACGATGGCCTTGCCGGTGCGGGCATTCTCGGCCAGTTGCCGCTTCAGTTCGTCGATGGGCGGCGCCCAGATGAAGCCGAAGGAAACGGTGCCGTCGCGGCTTTCCACCACATGGTGCAGCCGGTGCGCCTGCACGATCCGCTTCATGTAGCGGGACCGGGGCACATAGCCCGTCTCCACCCGGCGGTGGACGATCACATCGTGGAAGCCGAAATAGATGGCGCCATAGGCAGTGATGCCGGATGCCAGCCACACATAGAATGTGCCGCCGCGCTCCTCCACGCCGAACCAGAACAGGCCGATGGCCGCCGCCGCCCCCATCACCCCGTAAAGATCGTTCCACTCGAAGAAGCCGTGGCGCGCGACATGGTGCGACTTGTGCAGGAACCAGCCAAAACCGTGCATCACATATTTGTGGCCGAGGATCGCCGCCACCTCCATCGCCGCGACGGTGGCGACGAACAGCGCGATGCCGAGATACCAGGGAATGTCGAACGGGGCGGGCATGGAAACGCCTTTAGGCCCATGAATGGCATTTGGGGAGAGTGCGGATTGCCGCAACTCGCTTTCCCGCTTCCCTGACAGGCCCCTCTGGTGGAACGAAGGGCGAACGCCTACATTCGCCGCCATGTCCATCGCGATTCGCACCAGCCTCGCCGACATTCCGCTCAGCGAAACCTATGTGCCGAACCGGCCCGAGCGGCCGGAAAAGGCCGAAGGCGGCAGGCGATTCGTGCTGAACAGCGAATATGCCCCGGCCGGAGACCAGCCGGCGGCGATTGCCGAACTGGTGGCGCAGGCGCAAGCCGGGGAGCGCGACCAGGTGCTGCTGGGCGTCACCGGATCGGGCAAGACCTTCACCATGGCGAAGGTGATAGAGCAGCTTCAGCGCCCGGCGCTGGTGCTGGCGCCGAACAAGATATTGGCGGCGCAGCTTTACGGCGAGTTCAAGGGCTTCTTCCCCGAAAACGCGGTGGAATATTTCGTAAGCTATTACGATTACTACCAGCCCGAGGCCTATGTGCCCCGCACCGACACCTATATCGAAAAGGAATCGTCGGTGAACGAGGCGATCGACCGGATGCGCCACTCGGCCACCCGCGCGCTGCTGGAGCGCGACGATGTGCTGATCGTCGCCTCCGTCTCCTGCCTCTACGGCATCGGCTCGGTGGAAACCTATTCCGCCATGACCTTCAGCCTGAAGAAGGGGATGACGGTCGACCCGCGCGAGATCGTCCGCAAGCTGGTGGCCCTGCAATATAAGCGCAACGAAATGGCGTTCGCCCGCGGCAGCTTCCGCATGAAGGGCGACACGCTGGAAATCTTCCCCAGCCATTATGAGGACATGGCCTGGCGCATCGGCTTCTTCGGCGACGAGATCGAGGCGATCACCGAGTTCGACCCGCTGACCGGCAACCGCATCGCCACGCTGGACAGCGTGAAGGTCTATGCCAACAGCCACTATGTAACGCCCGGCCCGACGCTGAAGCAGGCGACGGAAGCGATCAAATTCGAACTGGCCGAGCGGCTGAAGGAGCTGGAAGCCGAAGGCAAGCTGCTGGAATATCAGCGGCTGGAGCAGCGCACCCACTTCGATCTGGAGATGATCGCCGCCACCGGCTCCTGCGCCGGGATCGAGAATTACAGCCGCTTCCTGACCGGCCGCCTGCCGGGCGAGCCGCCGCCGACGCTGTTCGAATATCTGCCCGAGAACGCCCTGCTGTTCGTGGACGAAAGCCATGTGACCATCCCGCAGATCGGCGGCATGTCGCGCGGCGACCGGGTGCGCAAGGTGACGCTCGCGGAATATGGCTTCCGCCTGCCGAGCTGCATCGACAACCGCCCGCTGAAGTTCGAGGAGTGGGAGCTGATGCGGCCGCAGACGGTCAGCGTCTCGGCCACTCCCGGCGACTGGGAGATGGAGCAGGCCGGCGGCGTCTTCGTGGAGCAGGTGATCCGCCCCACCGGCCTCGTCGACCCGCCGGTCGAGATCCGCCCCGTCGAAGACCAGGTGGACGACCTCATCGCCGAGGCGAAGGCGACGGCGGCCAAGGGCTATCGCGTGCTCGTCACCACCCTCACCAAGAAGATGGCGGAAGACCTGACCGAATATCTGCACGAGGCGGGGCTGCGCGTGCGCTACATGCACTCCGACGTGGAGACGCTGGAGCGGATCGAGCTGATCCGCGACCTGCGCATGGGGGTTTACGACGTGCTGGTGGGGATCAACCTGCTGCGCGAGGGGCTGGACATCCCGGAATGCGGCCTCGTCTGCATCCTCGACGCCGACAAGGAGGGTTTCCTGCGCTCCGAACGCTCGCTGGTGCAGACCATCGGCCGCGCGGCGCGCAACGTCGAGGGGCGGGTGATCCTCTACGCCGACCACCGCACCGGCAGCATGGACCGGGCGCTGGCCGAGACGGAGCGGCGGCGCACGAAGCAGGTCGCCTATAACGAGGCGCATGGAATCACGCCCGCCACGGTGAAGAAGGCGATTTCCGACATCGTCGCCCATGTCTCGGCGAAAGACCATCTGACGGTGGAGATCGACGAGGAGACGCCGCACCTCGTCGGCCATAATCTGAAGGCCTATATCGCCGATCTCGAAAAGAAGATGGAGGCGGCCGCCGCCGACCTGGAGTTCGAGGAGGCGGCGCGAATCCGCGACGAGATCCGCCGGCTGGAAGCCGATGAACTGGGGATCAAGACCGAAAGCGCCGCCCCTGTGCGCGGACGGGCCGCCGCCGGCCGCCCCGGCACGCGCGCAGGCAAGTTCGGCCGGATGGGGCGCAAGCGATAGGCTTGCGGTCGGCGGATTGCCGGCCTGCGGGCGTGATTTCAAAGGCGCTCCATGCGCAGCCAGTCGGGATCGCCCAGCCAGGCTTTTGCGAAAGCTTGCCTGGCCGCCGCCGCTTCCGCCTTGCGACCCAGCGCGGCTTCGCTGCGCGCCAGGCCGTAAAGCGCCCAGCCATTGTCTGGGGTTTGCGCCAGCGCGGCGCGAAAGGCTTCGCTGGCTTCGGCGGCGCGGCCGTCCAGGAACAGCGCCGCGCCCAGCGACTGCTGCACCGGATAATACCAATAGGCGGGTTCCTGATAGGGCAGGCCGCTTTCGATGGCGACGGCGCGGCGATAGTGCCCCGCCGCTTCGCCATGCCGGCCTTCGGCCGAAGCCAGCCGGCCGCGGGCGACGGCTTCGGCCAGCGCCAGCAGGTCCGGCACCGGCACCTCCTGCGCGATCATGCCCGCGAAGGCGTCGGAATCGCGCAGCCGTTCGAGCGCCGCCAGCTCGCCTTCGAAGGCGGCGCGGTCGCGAAGCTGGGCATGGGCGATGGCGCGCGCATAGTGGCGCATCGCCATGGCATAGGGCAGGCGCGCGTCGGGGGCGGGCAGGGCCAGAATCTCTTCCGGCGGCGCGAACTGCGCCATCGCCAGATAGGGCGCCGCGTCGATCGCCTGGATCCAGGCGATCTCGGCCGAAGTCGCCGGATCGAGCACGGTGCGCAGGCGCCGGGCTTCGCCGATGGCGGTGGCCATGTCGCCCGCCATTTGCGCCGAAGCGACGATGAAATGGATATTGTGGGGATAATAGCCATAGGCCAGCAGCCCGCGATCGCCGTTGCGGCGGATATAGGCTTCGTCCGCGCGCGCCGCCGCGACATTCACCCGGATCGAATCGGCATGGCGTCCGCGCCGGGCATAGATATGCCCCGGCATGTGCACGAGATGGCCGGCGCTTGGCGCCAGCTGCCTGGCCAGGCGGTCGGCGGCGGCTTCCGCGCGCGCCGGGTCGCTGGCTTCCAGCAGATGGATATAGAGGTGGGCCGCCTGCACATGATCGGGGTTGCGGCCAAGCACGGCTTCGACCAGCCGCACAGCCTCGCCGCTGCGGCCGACGGACGTTTTCCGATCCGCTTCCCAATAATTCCAGGGGGTTGTGTCCATGGCGGCTTCGGCGGCCAGCACGGCGATGTCGTCGTCCGCGGGGAAGCGCCGCGCTGCCGCGAGCATGGCATCGGCATAGGCGGCGTCCAGGGCGGCGCGGTCGGCTCCGGGATCGCGCGAATAGCGCTGCGCGAGCGCTTCGATCAGCGCCTGCTCATGCGGCGCGGCGCGGTGGCGCAGCGCCATCGCCCGCTCCAGCGCGACGAGCGCGGACGTCTGGTCGCGCGCGTCCATCGGCGCGTTGATGTTGGGGCCCAGCGCCATTGCCTCGCCCCACCAGCACATGGCGCATTGCGGATCCAGGCGCTGGGCTTCGCGGAAGGAGCGAACCGCGCCGGCATGGTTGAAGCCGTAAGCGAGGAGCAGCCCCTGGCTGAAATAGCGCCGGGCCTGCGGGTCGCCCGTGGTCACCTTGAAAGGCGAGGCGGCGAGATCAGGATAAAGTGAAATGGCCGCCGGCTCGCTCGCGGGCGCGGCCGCCGCGCTGGCGAGCAGCAGCGCGCGGGCGAGAGAAGCGCCGGCGGCGCGCGAGCCGCAGGTCCAGTCGGCCAGGCGCCCGGGATCGAGCGCAGCCAGCAGGGTAGGCGATACTGATGCCGGTGCAAAACTCGCGGCGAAAAGCCCCGCTCCCGCGAGCAAGGCGGTTTTCCAGGACAGGCTCACCCGACTCTCCCCCATGGACGGTGCAAGACCAAGCAAGTCATATTTCTAACATGAGTCCTGGATTGCGCCAATAGATGCAGCGGTGGCTGGAGTGGTTGCCCGATCCCTTCGCCCTCTCTAAAAGCGCCGCCGATGCTTGAGACCGACCCCAACGCCCCGCTCCGCCCGCTGCCGCTGCTGATCTTCAGCTCCCGCTGGCTGCAATTGCCCCTCTATCTGGGGCTGATCGTGGCGCAGGTCGTCTATGTGCTTCTGTTCCTGAAGGAATTGTGGCACCTGGTCAGCCACACCTTTACCTTCACCGAGCAGCAGATCATGCTGGTGGTGCTCGGCCTCATCGACGTGGTGATGATCTCCAACCTGCTGATCATGGTGATCGTCGGCGGCTATGAGACCTTCGTCTCGCGCCTCGGGCTGAAGGGGCATCCGGACCAGCCGGAATGGCTGAGCCATGTGAACGCCGGCGTGCTGAAGGTGAAGCTGGCGATGGCGATCATCGGCATTTCCTCCATCCACCTGCTGCGCACCTTCATCGAGGCCGGCGCCATGGGCACGCCCACGGGCCGTGTCACCGAGACGGGCGTGATGTGGCAGACGATCATCCACGGCATGTTCATCGTCTCGGCGATCGGCATCGCCTGGGTCGACAAGATGACCCAGCAGAAGCATTAGGCCGGGCTGCATATTTTCCTTCGCCCCCTGCTTTCCTTCGTCCCCCCCCCCCGATACTCTCCTTCGTCACCCCGGGCTTGACCCGGGGTCCAGCTTTTTCCTCAAGCGCGGCGCCAGCGGA
>NZ_JAKLSQ010000030.1 GCF_022014495.1 Sandaracinobacteroides sayramensis | reverse complement strand
ATCACTCGTCTCCATCTGACGAGCTAACTTACCAATGGCATGATTTCTGGGGAGCAGGTCATGGACAGCCACTTTGCCGGCATCGCCATGCCCGGGGGCGGACCGGTCATCACGATGACAAGGCACCTTCCTGTCTAGACGTTCTCCAAATCCTTGGTGAGTGCGAACAAATGTAGCGGATCGGTGGGAGACGACTGGAACTCGAATCGCCGATAGAAAGAATGCGTCGCATCGTTTTTGTCGTGAACCAAAGCGCGTGGACGCCGCCAATCTCGGCCACTTGCAGCGTGCGCAGAATGAAGTCGTATAACAGTCCCGCACCGATCCTTTTGTCCTGCCACGCCTCACTCGCGCCAAGTCGGGCCAGCAGCATGATAGGCACGGGATGGCGGGCCAATCCTTTCGTCAGACGTTCGAGCGCTTCCTCGTACCGGACTTCGCCAACAACGAACGCACGGAAACCCACGATAGCGTGGTCATTCGCAACGCCGAGATAGCTCTGCAAGGCGGTTCGGCACCGGGTCGCGCGGGGCGGCCATGACGTGCGACATGCCGATATGAACCTCAATAGACTTGCGACCGAGTGGAGGAGGTACCGGAAACAGATAGAATATCGGCAAGCGCATCGAGGAGAATGCTCGTCTTGAGCGGCAGATGGCGGGCGGATGGGTAGAGGGCGACGATCGGCGCATCGCCGCCGTGCCAGTCCGGCATGGTTCGATCGAGCACGCCGGCCTTAAGATCATCGGCGACATCGATTTCCGACTTCATCATGATGCCAAGGCCAGCGACAGACCAGTCGCGTACCACATCGCCATTGTCGGACGCCAGGCGGAACGATGCGGGAACCGTGGCGGTCGCTCCGCTTCGGTGCGTAAGCGACCAGGGAAAGACTGCATTGCCATAGCCGAGCAGGTCATGGCCTTCGAGATCCTCGATGGTTTCCGGGCGTCCGCGCCGGTCGAGGTAAGCAGGCGAAGCGACCAGAATACGTCTGTTTCCAACAAGCTTCCGCATCATGCAGGAACTGTCGGCCAGGCCGCCGATGCGAATTGCAACATCGTAGCCGCCGGCAACAAGGTCGACCACCACATCGGTTAGCCGAACGGCGATCTTCAATCGCGGATGCTCTTGCGCGAGCGTCCCGAGCAGCGGCGTCACATGGCTGCGCCCGAACGAAACAGGAGCGGTGACGCGTAGCAGACCGACCGGTTCCACCCGGCCCCGAGAGATCCGCTCCTCGCCCTCCTCGATCGCATCCAGCGCCCGCACGACGCTCTCGAGCAACACCAGCCCGTCATCGGTCGGCGACAGCCGGCGCGTCGTCCGATGCACCAGACGCAGGCCGATCCTCTGTTCGAGCGAGGCGAGGCGCTTGCTGACCACGGCAAGGCTGGCGCCCACCACCGTGGCAGCTCCGGTCAGGCTGCGCTGCTCGATGATGGCGCGAAAGGTCTTCAGTTCATTGAGGTCATCGAGCATCGGATACCTTTCCGAAAAATTTTGTGTGCCTTCAGAATGTTCATTCTCAACGCTGATTTGATATTAAATCTCTCAATATCCCTATTATCAAAATACATCCACCGACAGAGACTCCAGCCGCGCCGATTCGCCGTTGCTCAGGAGGGTTCCAGCCGCCACCCATGATCTTTGAATCCGACTGGACACTGCCGCTTGTCGCGATGCTTTTGGCCGGACTGCTGTCAGGTTTTGCCGCCGGAATGTTCGGCATAGGCGGCGGGTTCATCGTCGTGCCTGCGTTGCTTATCGTCCTCCCCCTGCTTGGAGGAGCGCCCGAACATCTCGCCCATCTTGCGATCGGCACCTCGCTTGCCACAATCATCCCCACCTCCCTGCGTTCGATGCAGGCGCACGCACGGCGCGGCGCCGTCGATTTCGACATATTGAGAAGCTGGGCGCCGTGGATCGCGCTTGGCGCCGTCTTCGGGGCATGGCTGGCAAGCAGGCTGTCGGGTGATGTTCTGCTGGTGATCTTCGGGATCGGGGTGATCCTGATGTCGGTCCACTTTCTGACCAGCCTGACCCGCGCGCTGCACAGACCGACGGGCGCCATGCCGGTCGGTCTCGCGCGCGTGGGGATCGTGAGCGGTCTTGGCACATTGTCGGCGCTGCTCGGCATCGGCGGCGGCACCATCGCGGTGATCGTCATGACGTTGTGCGGGCGTTCGCTTCATCGCGCGATCGCCACGGCGTCAGGCCTTGGAGTGGTTGTAGCCGTGCCGGGCGCGACCGGCTTCCTGATCGCCGGCCTGGGTCTGAAGGGGCTTCCGTTCGGTTCAACCGGCTATGTGAACCTTCCGGCTGCCGTGGTCATCGTCGCCGCGTCATTCGTGACCGCTCCGCTGGGCGTGGCGGCGGTCCATGGCCTCAAGCCCGAGCGGCTTCGCCCGATCTTCGGCGTCTATCTCGTGGTCATCGGCCTGGTAATGATCCATCGCGGTTTCAGCGCCTGAAGCGATTGCAACACAGGAAAGGAGCAACATGATGCGCAGAGCAGCGAGATGGACGGGACGAGGGCGGGCGACACTCACGGTCGTGTTGGCCGCCGCCAGCCTGATCGCCGGCGCGCAGGCGTCCCAAAGTCCGCCAGCCTCCGGGCTGGTCGGTCTGGAAACCGAGGTCATCATGCCCGGCACGCCTTTCCCGCGCTTCAAGGTCGACGCCGCCTGGCCGCAGATGCCGCCCGATCTCATGCTCGGCCAGGTGGCCGGTGTCGCGGTCGACAAGGATGACGATGTCTGGGTGGTGCATCGCCCGCATTCGCTTACGCCAACCGATACCGGCCTAGCCCAGAGTCCGCCGACCGCGGTGTGCTGCAAGCCCGCGCCGACCGTGGTGCGCTTCGCGCGCGACGGACGGTATCTTGCGGGCTGGGGTGGCCCGGAAACAGGGCCGGTCGTCGACGGGGTCAATCAGTGGCCCAAGAGCATCCATGGCGTCTATGTCGACGCGAACAAGACTGTCTGGTTCGGCGGCAACGGCGACGGCGACCATGCGGTGCTGAACTTCACCGCCGACGGCAAGTTCATCCGCAGCATCGGGAGGCGCGAGCATACAGGCGGCAATGAAGACCGGGCGCTGCTCGGCAACCCGGCCGATGTCTATGCCGACAATGGCCAGGTGCTGATCGCCGATGGCTATATCAACAAGCGTGTGATCCGCTTCAACTCCGCCGATGGCGGCTATACCGGTTCCTGGGGTGCCTATGCGCTGCCGCCCGCCGGGCCGAGCCGCGAAGGCAATTTCGACCAGAGCCAGGCGACCAGCACCACAGATGGCGGCGCCGATCCGCAATCGCGCAGCTTCGGTGATATTGTCCACTGCGTGGTGCCGACCGGCGATGGGCATGTCTATGTCTGCGACCGGCGCAACAACCGGGCGCAACTCTTCCGCCAGGCGTCCGACGGCACGCTGGCGTTCGTGCGCGACATCGCGATCGCGCCGGAAACGGGCGGTACCCGCACGGTAACCGACATAGCCGTCTCTCCCGACGGCAAGTATCTCTACATTGCCGACATGATGAACGGGCGCATCTGGATTCTGCTGCGCGAGACACATCAGGTGCTGGCCGCGATAGGTCGCAACGGCCGCCAGGCTGGCCAGTTCATCTGGCTTCACAGCATCGATATCGACTCCCAAGGTAATCTCTATGTCAGCGAGGTCAATACGGGCCGGCGCGTCCAGAAGCTCGTGTTCACAGGAGCCGAGTGAGGCGCGATAGTCGGCGTTCATCAGGAGGAGAATGGAGAGATGACCCCATGAAGATCGATTTTGAAGGCCGAACGGCGATCGTCACCGGCTCTTCGGCCGGCATCGGCTTGGCCATCGTCGAGGGATTGGCCGCAAGCGGCGCGCGCGTCGTCCTCAACGGCCGGAGCCAGGCGAGCACCGATGCGGCGCTGGTTGCGGTTGCGGCCGTCTTGCCACATGCGGACCTTGTCGGTTTTGCCGGCGATCTCGGTTCCGCGGAAGGCTGCGCCGCGCTGGTCGCCGCACACCCTCGCTGCGACATCCTCGTCAACAACCTGGGAATCTATGGTCCGCAGGATTTCTTCGAGACACCCGACGCGGAATGGACGCGCTTCTTCGAAATCAATGTGATGTCCGGCGTGCGGCTGACGCGCGCTTATCTGCCGGGCATGGAGCAGCAGCGCTGGGGCCGGGTGGTGTTCATCTCGTCCGAATCTGCGCTGAACATCCCGGCGGACATGATCCATTACGGCTTCACCAAGACCGCCATGCTATCGATCGCGCGGGGGCTAGCCAAGCGCATGGCGGGCACTGGCGTCACGGTCAACTCGGTCCTGCCGGGGCCGACGCTGTCGGACGGCATGGCCGAGATGCTCAAGGCGGAGGTGGAGTCATCAGGGAGAACGATCGAGGCAGTCGCCGCCGATTTCGTTCTCGCAAACCGGCCGTCCTCGATCATTCGGCGCGCGGCCACGGTGGAGGAGGTCGCCAATCTGGTGGTCTATGCCAGCTCGCCGCAGGCCTCGGCTACGACCGGCGCCGCGCTGCGCGTCGATGGCGGCGTGGTGGACAGCATTTGAGCCGGCTATCCTGATGGCACATGTCGAAAAGCACGCGCTGGTGGCGGGTGGTCTTGGTGTGATCGGCCGCAATCTGGTCGAGCATCTAGCTGGCCGGCCAGACTGGAAGGTCACGGCGATCTCGCGCCGCGCGCCGGATTTCGAGACGCCGGCGCGCTTCGTTTCGGTCGATCTCGCCGATGCGGCGGCGACACGAGCCACGCTCGCGGCATTCGGCGACGTCACCCATGTCTTTCACACCGCCTATCAGGAACATGCCGATCCGAAGCGGCAGGTGGACGTAAACCTGGCCCTGCTGGCGAACCTGGTCGAGGCGGTGGATGCCACGTCGCCGTCGCTGAGGCGTGTCATCCTCTATGAAGGCGCCAAATATTATGGGGCGCATCTCGGCGTCTTCCCGACTCCGGCGCGAGAAGATGATCCGCGGCAGATGCCGCCGATGTTCTATTATGATCAGGAGGACTGGCTGCGCGAGCGGGCGGCGGGACGCTCCTGGGACATGGTGGTGCTGCGGCCGGATGCCGTCTGCGGCTTCGCGATCGGCAATCCGATGAACATCTCGATGGTGATCGCGGTCTATGCCGCGATCTCGAAGGAACTTGGTCTGCCGCTGCGCTTTCCGGGCACGGCAGACTGCTATGGCCGGCTCGCGCAGGTGACCGACGCCGCGCAGCTTGCCGCCGGCTCCCGATGGGCGGCCGAACAGGCGGAGGGCGGCGAGGCCTACAATCTCACCAATGGCGATATCTTCCGCTGGAACCGGTTGTGGGAACGGTTCGCCCGTCATTTCGGCATGGAGCTGGCCCCGCCCATGACCATCCCACTGGCGGAGATGATGGCCGACAAGGGGCCGGTCTGGGACCGGATGGTTGAGAAGCACGGGTTGCTCCCGGTGCCATTCGACAACGTCGTGGCCTGGGGGTTCGGCGACTTCATCTTCCGCTGCGACTGGGATGTCATCACTGCGACGACGAAGATCCGGCAGGCAGGCTTCGCCGATGTCGTCGATTCCGAGGCGATGTTCCTGGGCCTGTTCGATGCGTTCCGCGCCCGCAAGATCATCCCGTGAAAGCGATCCGCTCACTCCGACCATGAAAGGAAATCCAATGATCACGCGCCGCACCATGATCGCCGCCGCCGCGGTGCCCGTGCTGGGCCTGCATGGCCGTCTTGCCGCGCAGGTAACCGCTCCCGCTCACGTCTTCACATTGCTGCCGATCAGGGCCGACGCCTTCGCGACCTTCCTCCCTGTCATGCAGGCCAATGCGCGAGCCAGCCGCAAGGAGCCGGGCAATATTGCATTCGACGTGTTTCAGCCGGAGGACGACACGCCAACGCTGATCCTGTTCGAAAGCTGGCGCAGCCGTGCTGCCCATGCCGAGCATATGACGCTCCCCCATCTGAAAGCGGTCGAGGCGCAGGCGTCCGCCAGCCTGGCCGGACAGCCGGACACTGTCTGGCTGATCGACGTTCCGGGGCTGCCTGCCTTCGTGCATACCCCCGTTCCGGCGGCGGCAACCACCCGCAACGTGATCGTCCGACTGAAGGTGAAACCGCACGCGCGCCCGACTTTCATCAAGGCGTTCGCCGAGGTCATCCCGCAGGCCCGCGCCGCGCCGGGCAATCATCTGTTCGATCTCCATCAGGAGGCTGACGATGGCAACAGCTTCCTGCTGCTGGAGCGCTGGGCGAGCGTTGCCAGCCATGAGGCGCATCTCGGCCAGCCTTATTCGCTGAAGCTCGACGGCATCGTGCCGGGCACGCTTGCCCAGCCGCCCGAGCGTTACCTGCTGCGCGACGTCGCAGCCTGACGCAATGCCGACCCGCCGCAGGAGGAAGTCATGGATCGACGGTCATTCCTGGCCGTCACCGCCGCCGGCGCTGGCAGGTTGTGGATAGCGCCCGCATGGGCGATCGAAGCGATGGTGCAGGGCGCGGTTTAGGCCGGCGCCGCCCCAACGCCGCCCGATCCCTGGGAGGCCTGGACGCCTGCGGCTCTGCGCGGGCACCCGGATCCGCGGGTGCCCGCGGTGGCCCATGCGATCATCCCCCCAAATCCCCAGAATCTGCAACCCTGGTTGTGCGAACTGCCGGGCTGCGACTGGCTGATTCTGCGAAATGGCGGCGAACGCCGGCTGAACGGGTCGGACCAGCCGGACCGGCAATTGACCGTCGGCTTCGGCACCTTCGCGGAACTGCTGGTGCTGGCCCTTGAGGCTGAGGGGCTTGCCGCCGAGCTTTCACTCTTCCCCGAAGGCGAGCCCTGGCCGTTGCTCGACCAGCGTCCGATCGCCGTCTTCACGCTGCGCCGGACCGCGCCGAACCGCGCCGAAACGCGATCCGCTGCTCGACCATATCCTCGATCGCCATACCAACCGCACGTCGTTCGATCTGACACGCCCGGTCGCCCCCAGCCAGCTTGAAACGATCCGCGCCGCGGCCCGTAACCCCGATCTTGTCTACGTCAACCAAGCGCTGGAGCGGGCGGAGAAGGTTCAGGACATCACCCAGCGCGCCTGGGATGCCTGGATCGGCTACGCACCGACGCGTGAGGAAGTCGCGCACTGGACGCATGTGGGCAACGCGGCGATTGCGGCCGCGCCTTACGGTCCCTATGTGTCCGATGCCGCGCTCGCCCGGGCGGCGGGTTCCGTCAGTTTCGAGACGCTGTCCGATCCGTCAAGCGCGCAGTTCCAGGCCAACCGGACCGCCTATCGCCGTACGGTGGAGACTGGCCACGCCCATCTGTGGATCGTCTCGCCGGCCTTCGATCGCAAGGGCATGTTCGAGGCCGGGCGGGACTGGGTGCGCGTCCACCTTCAGGCGAGGGCGCTCGGACTCGACATGCAGCCGCACAGCGAGGCGCTTCAGGATTTTCAAGAGCTGGCTGCCGATGTGCGCGAACTGCACGACGCCCTTGGCGTGGCGGCCCCCGCCCGCATCCAGATGCTGGGGCGGATCGGCCATCGCGAGAGGGTCGGGCCGTCACCGCGCCTCCCGGCAAGCGCGCATATCGGTGTATGACGGAGGAAACTGATATGACTGGGGCGACCGAGGCCGGGAGCGCCGCGCGGGCCCTTCTGGTCGCCCGCACCTTCTTCATGGAAAATCTCGATGCAACCATCATCTCCCCGGCAATTCCGCATATCGCGGCGAGCTTCGCGGTCCAGCCGCTCGACCTGAGCAGCGGGGTGAGCGCCGATATGCTGGCGCTCGGCATCTTCATCCCGGTGAGCGGCTGATCACTTTGGGACGCGTAAGGCGTTCACCGTCGCGATTCGCTCTGTTCACGCAGGCGTCCCTGCTGTGCGGCCTGGCGCGATCACCTAGCGGATCGGCGAGACGATCGCCAGCATGGAGGCTGCGCAGGCCTTCCCCTTCCGCATCGGTTTCCTGCTGATCGCGCTGGCGGCCATCCGGGACAGCGCAGGGCTCGGACCCGCGGCGGGCGATCATATTTCCAGACGGAGGGAGGCGAGGGCATGACACTTTCTGACAAGCGCGTTCTCATCGCCGGCGGCACATCGGACATCGGGTTCGGCGCGGCCAGCGCGGGGCGCGAAGCCGGGGCTTCCGTGACCATCGCGTCGCGTTCGCCAGACAAGGTGGAAGCCGCCGTTGCCCGGCTCGGGGCCAGCACGTTCGGCCGGCGGCTCGACATCACGGACGAAACCGCGATAGAGAAATTTTTCGCGGAAGAGTTGCCGTTCGATCACATCCTCATCTCGGCGGCGAAGACCAGGGTGGCGCCGGTTCGGGGCCTGCCGCTCAGCGATGCCTATCAGTCGATGAATTCGAAATTCCGGGGCGCGTATCGGATCGCGCGCAGGGAAGATCGCCGATGGCCGCTCGCTCACCCCGGTCTCGGGCTTCCTTTCGGTGCGCCCGAGAAAAGGCGCCGCGATCCAGGGCAGGATCAACGCCTCGCTGGAAGGACTGACGCGCGGCCTTGCCCTCGAATTCGCGCCGGTGCGCGTCAACCGTCTTTCGCCCGGCCTGGCGGCAACCCAGCTCTATGACGGGTTGGCCGACGATACGCGCAGGGACATGTTCGTCAGCGCCGCCCGGGGGCTGCCGGCGGGCCTGGTTGGCGCGCCGGAGCATATCGCCGTGCAGATCATGGCATTTCTCGCTAATCCCTACATCATGGGCGGCACCGTCTATATCGATGGCACCATCGCATGAGCGAATAGCAAAGGAAAGATATGGAACACCGCGTCCTTGGCAGCACTGGCCTCACTATCGCCCCGATCGTTCTGGGCGGCAATGTGTTCGGCTGGACGATCGATGAAAAGGCCAGCTTTGACGTGCTCGATGCCTTCATCGATCATGGTTTCAACGCCATCGATACGGCGGACGTCTATTCGGCCTGGGTGCCGGGCAATGTCGGAGGGGAATCGGAAACGATCATCGGGAACTGGTTCAAAGCGCGCCCCGGCGCGCGCGACAAGGTGACGATCTTCACCAAGGTCGGCATGAGCCTAGGCAAGCCAAGCCAGACCGGGCTATCGGAAAAATGGATCGTCGATGCCGTCGAGCAGTCACTCATACGCTTGGGTATCGAGACGATCGACCTTTATTTTTCGCATCAGTTTGATCCCGAGACGCCCCATCAAGAGACACTGGGCGCGTTCGAAAAGCTGCTGAAGGCCGGCAAGATCAGGGCGATCGGCGCCTCCAATTTCGATGCAGACCAGCTCGGCGAGGCGCTGGAGGTGTCGCGTCGCGACGGTCTGCCTGCCTATCAGGTACTCCAGCCCGAATATAATCTCTACGATCGCGCCTCCTATGACGGCCCGCTGCGCGATCTTGCGATCCGGCAGGGGCTGGGCGTCGTCACCTATTACAGTCTCGCCTCGGGCTTTCTCTCGGGCAAATATCGCGCCGACCGGGCCCAAGCCGATCTTGGCCAGTCGAAGCGCGGGGACGGCATCGTCAAATATCTCAACCCGCGCGGCTGGGCGATCCTCGACGCGCTGGACACCGTCAGTGCTCGTCATTCGGCTCAGCCGGCCGAGGTGGCGCTCGCCTGGCTCATCGCCCGCCAAGGCGTGACAGCGCCGATCGCGAGCGCCACCCGCGTAGGCCATGTCGAAAGCTTCGCACGGGCAGCCCAATTGCCGCTGGCGACGCACGACATCGCGCTTCTCGATGCCGCAAGCGCATGATGGGAGCCTGGAGGCAGCAATGGAGTCCAGTGGCGCCAGCTTGCGCCAGTGGCTCCTGCAAGCAGGGAGAGGCTCGTGAGGCGTAGAGCCGACGGGATCCTCCCCGCTTCCGCGTGGGCATCGCGTGCGGGCTGCTCCTCCCGCTGGCCATCCTGGGGACGGCGCACGCTGCACGCGCAGAAATGGTGCCGCTCGGCGCCAACCTGGAGCTGTTCGCCTATCCCTATCCCCGTCCGATGGTTCGAGACCGCCTTGCAGGGACCGGGCGTGCGCATGGCCTATCTCGACGTCGCGCCAAAGGCCGAACGGTCGTTCTGCTCCATGGCAAGAATTTCTGCGCGGCCACCTGGGGAGAGACCATCGGCGCGCTCGCCACGCGAGGCTATCGCGTGATCGCGCCCGATCAGATCGGATTCTGCAAATCCTCCAAGCCCCAAGGCTATCAATACAGCTTCCACGCCATGGCGACATTGACGGGAGCGTTACTTGACCAGGCCGGCGTAGAGCGCTCGGTCCTGGTGGGGCATTCGACAGGCGGCATCCTGGCGAGCCGCTTTGCATTGATGATGCCGGGCCGCGTCGAGCGCCTGGTCCTTGTCAATCCGCTCGGGCTGACCGAGGCGAAGGGGTGCCCTATGCCGATCTGGGTCGGCTTCGCGCAGAGGAAGCGAAAACCGATGCAGCGACCATCAGGGCCTATCAGCAGCGCGTCTATTATGACGGCGCCTGGCGCCCCGAATATGGCCGCTGGGTCCCGATGCTGGCCGGCGAATATGCGAGCGAGGATGGGGATATTGTTCGCGACGCCCAGGCGCGATTGTCGGACATGATCCAGACCCAGCCGGTCGCCGCCGAACTGCCAGACCTCAGAGCGCCGTTGACGCTAATCATCGGCCAGACGGACAGGACCGCGTTCCGGGGCGCCACAGCGCCCGTGGGCATCAGGCCCAGAACCGTGCCTCAGGCGGCCGAGATCGCCGTGCACCGTGTCCGGAACGCGACGCTCGTTCGCCTTCCAGAGCTGGGGCATTCGCCTCAGGTCGAGGATCCGGGGCGGTTCCTGCGGATATTGTTCGAGACGCTTGCGGAATAGAAGCGGCGAAAGGCACGCCCTGGCGCGTCCTCGCAAGGCGAGGGATACGATGTGCGCCGCCATACTCCCTTCGAGGTGCGCTCATCACGCCGACGGTCCGGCATCATTCGGCGATTACGGATCCGGTATGCATCGGCGAGTTCATGCGGGCCATTGAGGGCGATTTGGGTAAACCCACGATCATGCTCGCGTTGAGACTCTCGCCGCACTTGTTCCAGAGACCCGGGGAACTTTGCCACATGGAATGGAGCGAAGTCGATCTCGACCGGGCTGTTTGGTGTATCCCCGCGGCGAAAAGGAAGATGCACCGCGAGCTCGCGTGCCGTTGTCTCGTCAGGCACTTGAGATAGTGAGGTCCGCGCAGGCAGTAACCGGCACATGGTGCTTCGTGTTCCCTTGCCCCAGGTCGACGAAGGGGCCGATGTCCGAAAACACTGTAAACAGCGCGTTGCGTCGACTGGGCTATTCCGGCTCCGACATTGTCACCCAAGCAAGAACCCTGCAGCCAGCCATCGGGCGGAATCGGATCCTCTTCGGCAAGGCGCGGCGTCAGGAACGCTTCCATCTCATCCGGCATGAGGCGCATGAGCCAACATCCCGTACGAGATGGCCCGGCAAAGAATTGCGTTGGAATATGGTCAGCCTGTGGTCCATGCCTGCCCCGTTCGAAGGTTCGAAGGTTCGAAGGTTCGAAGCGGAGCCGGCGGGAGCCGGGTGTTGAGAACATGCTTGAGAGATGCGCCGATGCCTTTAGCCGCAAGCGGCCTGGACATACGCGTCGGCCACCTGGCCGGATGCCATGGCATCAATTCTCCCAAGCGAGGTTCTCACGCTTCTGTGGCACGCAATGTGCCATATCAATGGAATAAAGGGCAGACTCTAAATGGAAGACTGCTATTGGTTATATGTACAGGGACTTTGCCTGTTTCGGTCCTTGAGTTTGCTGGCAAGGAGTTGAAAACTAGGAGGCAGGAATCACAGCTCCCTCGTATCTCTGTTCGATGAATGCGCGCGTTTCCGGGCTACGGAGCGCGGCGACAAGTTTTTTCACCCGTGGATCATTTGCAGCCTCGGCCAGCCCGACGAGGTAGTTTGCATAGGGGCTATCCCTGTCCTCAATGAACAGCGCGTCCCGCAGCGGATTGAGGCCCGCGTCGAGTGCATAGTTGGTGTTGATGAGCGCAAGATCGACTTGATCGAGGACGCGGGGCAACGTCGCCGCCTCCAGTTCGCGGATCTTCAGCCCGCGCGGATTGGTGAGGATGTCGCGCGGTGAAGCAAGTGCCCCCGCCTCCGGGCGCAGCGTGATCAGGCCGGCTTTCTGCAACAGCAGCAGGGCTCGTCCCGCATTGGAACCGTCGCTCGGAATGACGACATCAGCGCCCTGCGGGATTGCCGCAGCCGATTTCCACCGGCGGGAATAGGCCGCGAATGGCTCAACATGGATGGCAGCCACCAGCACCAGATGGGTGCCACGCGCTTTGTTGAACTCGTCGAGATAAGGCTTGGTCTGGAAATAATTGACCGCGATGGCGCCCTCGGCAACCTGAGTGTTGGGCTGCACATAATCGTTGAACACCCGGATATCGAGCTTGACGCCCTCGCGCGCCAGGGCGGGCTTCACCGCTTCGAGGATTTCGGCATGCGGCACGGCGGTCGCCGCGACGGTCAGCGTATCGGGATTGTCCTTTCCGCCCGGGCTGCCGCAGCCGGCAAGCGCCGTGAGGGCAGCAAGGATCAGGAGCAGAGAAGGTCGCATCTTGTTAATCCTATCTGTGGCTGAAGTACCGGACGAGACGGTCGCCCATCATCTGAAGGCACTGAACGAGCAGCAGGAGCAGGACCACAGTCACGATCATTACATCGGTCTGGAAGCGCTGATAGCCGAAGCGGATAGCAAGGTCGCCCAGGCCGCCGGCCCCCACCACGCCCGCCATCGCGGTGAAGGATACGAGCGTGATCGCGGTGATCGTGATCCCTGCCACGATCCCTGGCAGCGCCTCTGGCAGCAATGCCAGCAGCACCAGTTCCCGCGTGGTCGCACCCATGGCCTGCACGGCCTGCACGGTCGAGCGGTCGACCTCGCGCAGCGCGGTCTCGACAAGACGGGCGAAGAAGGGCGCCGCGCCCACCACCAGCGGCGGTATCGCGCCAAGGACGCCGAGCGAGGTGCCGACCAGCAGCACAGTGAGCGGGATCATGACGATCAGCAGGATGATGAATGGCACGGCGCGCAACAGGTTCACCGCGAAACCGAGCAGGCCGCTGGCCGCGCGACTGGCCCAGGGCTGCCCCGGTGATGTCAGGAACAACAGGATGCCCAGCGGCAGCCCGAACAGGATGGTCAGCGCCAGCGAACCGCCGAGCATCGCCAGCGTCTCGAGGCTCGCACGGCTGATCTCGCTCCAGTAGAGGTTTCCGGAAACGCCAGTCATTCGCGGACCCTTCCCTGATCCGCCAGCGCGGCCAGCGCCGCATCCTGATCGCCTCCAGATAGTCCCAGCGTGAACTGGCCGACGCTCCCGGCACGAAAATGGCCGATTCGGCTGGCAAGGATCGTGAAATCTACCCCCGTCGCGCGTGCAATGCGGGTGAGCACCGGTTCTGCAAGCGCCTCGCCTTCCAGCGCCAGATGAACCACCCGTCCGGGGAAGGCGATCCCCATTGCGCCGTCCGCCCCCGCATCCGTCAACAAAGCGCGCGTCTCCTGTGCAGCCGGGGTGAAGAAGATGTCGGACACCAGGCCGCTTTCGACCACGCGCCCATTATGCAGCACCGCGACGCGGTCGCAGAGTTGGCGTACCACATCCATCTCATGGGTGATGACGATGATGGTCAACCCGAGTTCGCGGTTTAGGTCGGCGATCAGCGCCAGAATGCTTGCGGTGGTTTCGGGGTCCAGCGCGCTGGTCGCCTCGTCGCAGAGCAGGATGTCCGGCGCGGTGGCGAGTGCGCGGGCAATGCCGACGCGCTGCTTCTGCCCGCCGGAGAGTTGGGAGGGATATTTCCCGGCATAGTCGATAAGGCCGACCCGATGCAGCAGATCGGCAACTCTGCCGTCGATCCCGGCCAAGTCAGCACCAGCGATCCTGAGGGGGAGTGCCACGTTCTGCGCCACTGTCCGCGAGGAGAGCAAACCGAAATTCTGGAAGATCATCTGCACCCGGCGACGCAGTGTCCGCAAGGCGGATCCCGAGACATCGGCCATATCGACGCCATCCACAATCACCGTGCCGCTATCGGCGCGCTCAAGCCCGTTCAACAGCCGCACCAGCGTGGACTTGCCGGCACCGGATCGCCCAATGATCCCGAATATCTCGCCATGCGTAACAGCAAGATCCACTCCGGCGAGCGCAGGCTGGTCCGGCCCGAAATGCTTGTAAACCCGATGCAACAGAACAGCCTGATCAGAAGCGGCACGCTCAGGCGATCCGGCATTGAATTCCGGGCGGAGCGCAGGCTGGCCTGAGGTTCGGTCTGCTTCTGGCACCGTCAGATTCTCTGTTCTGAAGATATTCTCATGATTCCCTATCTATCTGGTAGAAATATCATAACGCAACAGCCTCCTGTTGTTTCCTGAGTCGCAAAGATCAGGTCCCCGGGTTCTCTCCCGCTTATCTGCTCTGTCATTGGATCGTTGTTCAGGTCCGGTTTGACCCCGCGCGCTGCCCCAGAGGTATCTCCAATTTCACCATGAGGGTTATTGGGGATCGGACTGATCCATTGAACGATTGCCTTTGCCAAGGTCTCTCTTGACCGTGGCAACAATGTGCCGCGTAAGGCCAGCGAGACTGTCGGCGGCGAAACGGCTTACCTGTCTCGCTTTCACTTGGCTGAACCCGCATGTCTATCTCGACACGGTCCTCCTGCTGGGATCCATCTCGACGCAGTTTCCGGGATCGGGACAGTCTTTCGCGGCCGGCGCCATGACCGGGTCGTTCCTGTTCTTCTTCGCCCTTGCCTATGGCGCGGCCTGGTTCCGCCCGATCTTCGCCCGCCCCTCGGCCTGGCGTCTCCTCGAAGGCGGCATCGCATTCGTCATGTGGGGGATCGCCCTCAAACTGATCATCGGAGGTTGAAGACATGCTGTTCCAATCTGCCCGTGCCCCAAGCGAGCACCCGAATGCCGCCATGATCCGCCCCACGGTCGGCTCCGATGCAAATCTGTTCCGGCGCCTCCTGTCGCACCTGCTGCGGACATCAGAAGCTGCAGTGCGGGTGCATTATCACGCTCCCTGGCGTCGCGACGCCCGCTGAGCTTCGAACAACAGTCAGGCAGGGCCTAGCCTAGCGCATGCGCGGTCAGAGCGAAGACCGTGATATCGCCGGTAGCCAATGGCAGTCGACCACGGACCATCGTGCGGGCTCCGTCGCGAAGCGGCAGACCCAGACCTTCCAGCCATCGGGAGAGGGCCTCGTCCCCGGTCAGATCGACACGGGTGAACCGCCCTGCATTGGCAGCGACCCAATACTGGATCAGAGCCATCGCGGCCTCCCGGTCAGGCGCGACAACTGGCCCGATGCACCATCCCCGGCCGAACTCACGCATCATCGAGAAGCCTGACGGCTCTCCGTCCCGGTAGAGCATGGCGCAGCGCGCTGTCGCGAACAGGCCGGCCATCAGGCGAGACCGGTCGGCACCGCTGGCTCTGGAATAGAGATCGACCGCCGCGCGATCCGAAGCATCGATGCGGGCTATCCTGTAGCCTGATGGCAGCAGGGGCGGTTCGATCATGGGCGCGACCCCCTGATGCTGAAGAATCCGGCCCGCGTCCCGGAAGCCGAGCCGGGTGTAGAGCGAGGCTCCGGCCTCGGTGGCCTGAAGGACAACCGACCGCCCCTCGAGACGCGCCAGCATCGCCTCGACGAGCTTGCGGCCGAAGCCCTTGCCCTGCTGCGCCTTGGCGACGATCATCATGCCGAGCGTCGACAAGGCAGCGCCGTGATCGAAGGCCATTACCGTTCCCTGCACCCGCCCATCGACTTCCATCGCCAGCCCTTGTCCCAGATCGAGGAAAAGGCGCCAGTCCTCCAGCCGATGTGGCCAGTCAAAGCTCCGGGAGAGCGCCCAGGCCGCTTCGAGGTCGGACTGGGCCATCGGCCGGATCACAGGGTTCATGGAACGGACTTTCAGATCTTAGCCTTCCCATGCGGAAAGAGCGCTTGCGTGAGGGGTGAGGCGCCCCCCCCTTTTGAACATGCTGTTACCATCGATTCATCAGGGTTTGCTATTGGAGGCCTCAACAACCTGTGCTGCGCTGAGTGTCAAGATTTCGATGGAAATCAAGCAGGTTCCGGAGGGGACAAGCCGGTCTCCGGAAGGAACAGCTCCATGTGCGGTTAATTCAGCATTTGCCATGGCGAGCAGGGTTCCACAGGTTCTTCGGTGGCAAGCTGTGCAAGGCCGACAGGCATGATCCGGGCGATGATCATTCCTTCGATACGCATTCCGAATATTGGCATGATGTCGAGCTTGCGGGCGAGGAACCGGACTCCTGGATCCAGGGCAGAACCCTCGGCTACAGCCTGCTGGCTGCCGCCCCGTCGACTACAGCAGCCCTCTCGATCGAAACCGGATCCGCCAGAATTTGCCCGACCATGACGGCGGACGCCGAAACGCCGGTCGTTGGAAGGACATTGATCGCACGCACCACATCCATTCCGCCGACGACATGGCCGAAGGCTGCGAAACCCAGCCCGTCCGGATTCCGCAGGCCTCCATGATCCAGCGCGGGAGACGCCTCGGCACAGATGAAAAAGCTGGAGGCAGTCGCCGTTCCCGGCGTCGTGCGGCCAAGGGAAACTGCCCCGGTATCGTGGATGAGCCCGGTCTGCAAAGTCGTTTCATGCTGTATCGGCGGAAAGCGCTCCACCCCAGGGGCCACGGCAGCCTGGATGACGGTGATCCTGTGCTCGTTCGCGTCATTGTCCGCGCGGACGGCACGGAAGAAACGCCCGCCCGCATATTTTCCGCTGTCGACATAGCGCAGGAAATCGCCGCCGGTGAGGGGTGCCCGGTCGAGCCGCACTTCGATGTCGATCGCGCCGAGCGCCGTCTGCAGGCGAACGCGTGGCCGCACCAGCTCGGCCCGAAGCCGCCCGGGCAGGATGATCGCTGCTGCAGCCAGCGAAACCGCCGTCCGACGGCTGATCGCCGGGCCGGAACTCATCGCTCGTTCTTGCGCGATTGCGTTGCGGTGCGAAGCGTCCCCTGATCCTGCTGGCTGCGATGATGGAGCCCGGCCGGGAGTTCCTCTCCGCGCAGATGCTGGAGGAAATAGGCCCACATCCGCCGCTGGGCATAGCCGTTCAGGGCATGCCCTTCCTGTGGCATCAGCACCGTGTCGAAATCCTTGTTGGCGTCCTGCAACGCCTGCATGAGCTGGAACATGCCGGCCGGGTGCACCCAGAAATCGTTCATGCCATGGATGAGGAGCAGCTTGCCGCTTAGCCGGGCGGCATGCGTCGGCAGGGCCTGTTGCAGATAATTGTCTCCCTCGGGCATGCCGTTATAGCGCTCGCCCCAGCTGTGCCAGAAAAGCCGCTGGTCCGTATTGGCGCCGCCCGCCACGCCCACCTTGAAGAATTCGGGAAAGCGCAGCATCGCCATCCCCGTCATATAGCCTCCGCCGGAGAAGCCGTAGATTCCGATGCGCTCCAGATCCATGTCGGCTCTCTGCGCGGCCAGCTGGCGGATTCCAGCCACATGATCCTCCAGTTCGCTCGCATGATCGACCTGACGCCAGACATGCTGGTGGAAAGCGCGTGAGCGTTCCGGGGTGCCACGCCCGTCGATGACGACGACGACAAAGCCCAGTTCGGCCAGAGAGGCCGCCTCCAGATAGGCCTTGCCCGCCACCGCCTGCGGCACGTTCGCCATCTGCGGGCCGCCATAGATATAGTCGATCACCGGATAGCGCTCGCCGGGCTTCTGGAACGAAGGGCGGAAGATGAGGCCGCTGAGCGGGGTCTTGCTGTCCGCCGCAGTCAGCCTCACCGGCTCCGGCCAACGCCATGCCGCGGGCAGGGCTTTCGTATCCGCCTGTTCGAGCGGGAAGGGCTGCCTCCCCGAAAGGGAGATGAGACTGCTGTCCGCCAGACCATCCGCCCGCGCTGCCGTGCGCACCACATAGCGGCCGCTCGGTGAAAGGCCGGAAGCGGCGATGGTGTCGCCCTCGATCGTGGCGGACAGCCTTACCGGAACCTCGGAGGCAAGGGCGATATCCGCGTCCAGCTGCTCGATCAGCCGGTTGCGCCCGTTGTCGAGATCGACGGCGACCAGTTCGCGGCGATAAGGGTCTGCCGCCTTCTTCGTCGTGCCGCGCGTGTAGATCAGCTGTCTGGACTTGCCGGCCATTCCGATGACATCGCGTACCGGGGTGGAACCAGAGGTGAGCTGGCGCTTCACCTTCCCCGTGCGCAGATCGTAGAGATAGAGTTGCCCGATCCCGGAACGGTCCGAATACCAGACGAGTTCATCCCGGCCATCGAGCAGCAGGAAAGGCGTCGGCCGCAGGATCGACGGGCCGAGGTCTATGAATCCATCGCCTTCCTCCACGAACAGCTTCCGGGTCTTCCCCGTCTCGATGTCGAATTCGACCAGACTGGCCTTCTGCTCGCCCCGCGCGAAGTCGACAAAATAGGCCAGCCGTGCGTTCAGGAACGCCGCCCGGTTGCTGCTGAAGGGGGTGTCGTTCATGCGAACGCCGGCCAGTGCGGGGTAATCCGCCCGAACGATCCTCCCGGTGTCGGTGTGGATCGCCAGCATCTCGAACGTCGGCACATGCTCGTCTCCGGGCAGGGCCACGCGATAGGAATAGGCCTGGGGGCGAAGGCTGCCGTCCTTCGGCACGAAATCGACCATCGGGAGTTCGGCGACCTGGCGCTCGTCGAGGCGTGCTGTGAAAAGCGTGCGCGAATCCGGCGACCAGACCGCCTGCGGCCTGCCCACGGGCTTGCCGAAAGCGTCCGTCTCCACGCCATAGCCGTGCAAGTGCTCGCCGTCGGTGGTCAGTTGCCGCTCAGCGCCCGAGCGCATGTCGCGCAGCCAGAGATTGCCGTCCTTCAGGAAGGCGCCCCGGCTGGCATCGGGCGAGAGGAGCAGCGCCGGCGTCGGCACCGCGCCTAGGTTGGTCAATTCGGAAGTGGCGAGCCTGTAACGCCAACGCTTGCCAAGGGCCTCGAATTCAACGGTTTCCAGATTGCGTCCGAACGACAAGCCGGAAATCGGCAGCTTGTCGGCCTGCACCTCCTTGCCCCCTGCTTCGGAGAGCGCGCTGGCAAGCACGCGATGGTCGAACGCCTCGCGGCGCGCCCGGCGTTCGGCCTCGACGATCATGAACCTTTTGCCTTCCGGCACCTGCCGCTCGTACCAGAAGATGTCCGAGCCGTTGATCCAGTTTGCCGAGACGCTGCGGTTGAGGATCAGGTTGCGGGCAAAGACACCCTGGATCTCTGCGGCATTACGGTAACGCTCGCGCAGCGTTTCTTCGCTTGTCTGCTGGCCAAGGGTAGCCTGCGGACTGTCGACGGCAAGGGCTGGCTGCGCCACGGATAGCAGGGAGAAGGCTAGCCAGAGGCTGGCGAAATGGTTCATCGGAATCTCCGGGGAATGGTATCCAATAAGGTCCGGGCGAGCACGGCTACTGTAAGGCCGCGCCCGCCCGGAAAGGTCTTCAGAAGCTGATGTTGCCGCCAAGGAAGAAAGTGCGGCCCATCGAATCGTAGAGACCGGACCGCGAGGCCTGCACCGCCTCCGGCAGAAGGGGCGGGTTTGTGTTGGTGAGGTTGTTGACACCTCCGAAGATGGAGACGCTTTCGGAGAAGCGGTAACCGGCGTTGATGTCGGTGTAGAGTCGGGCATTCGCATGGTTGCGGTCACGGAATTCCTTGCTGGCCTGCTGGTCCGCCTTGGCGGCGCTGATGAAGCGGCCCACCAGCCCGACCGACCAGGGGCCAGTGGAATAGTTGGCCTGCAAGGTTCCCCGGAAGCGCGGATTATCCACCTCGCCGTCCTGGATGAGGAGCGTTCGCGGGTCGTCGAGATTGCCCAGCAGCTCGTTCTTCAGAAGATAGGTGCCGTTGAAGAGGAGTTGCAGCCGGGTGTCCTCGCCGAAATGGTGGATGTAGCTCAGCTGCGTGTCGATGCCCTCGGCGCTCAGCCGGCCGATGTTGATGACGTTCTGGCGCACCAATGTAATCGAATGCGCGTCTCCGTTGCCGACGCGGTCAAAGCCGCCGCGCTCAAACAGCGAGCAATAAACATTGTCGAGCGACGCCGCATCGTAGCAGGCATAGGCTGCCGTCTGCGCGTCTATCGTACTGGCCGCATTGTCGATGCGAATCTTCCACCAGTCCGTCGTCCATGTCAGGCCCGGCAGGAAGCCCGGTGTCAGGATGATGCCGGCCGTATGGGATTTGGAGGTTTCCTCCTTCAGGTCCGGGTTCCCCCCCGTGAGCAGCGAGCGCGTCGAGCCGATCGTCGGATCGACATAGCCTTCGGGAACGCCCTGCGCACGACAGTTGGCGGTGCGTTGCGCGTTGGCATTGATAAGCGCTGCCGAGCAGGGATCCTGCAACGTTCCGGTCACTCCGGTGATGCCGGGGTTGTAGAGTTCGAAAAGGTTGGGCGCCCGCACGCTGCGGGCGATGGAACCGCGCAGGCGGACATTCCCGTCGATCGCCCAGTTGGCACCCAGTTTCCAGGCCACCGTCGAGCCGATGGTGCTGTAGTCCGACACGCGGACAGCCCCCTCGATGTCGAGCGACCTGGCAAAGGGTCTGTCCGCCAGAACCGGCACCAGCACCTCGGCGAAGGCCTCCTTCACGTTGAACTTCGCATCGATCGGCTGAAATCCGGTCAGGAACAGCACGGCGCCGCTCAGCGTCAGCGCATCGTCGCGGCGCTGCAGGCGCTCCTGCCGCCATTCGCCGCCGACGGCAGCCTTGATGGGACCGGCCGGCAATTCGATGACGTCCCCCTTGAGCTGCAGTCCGGCGATGTCCTGCGTCTGTTCGAAGGAACTGGTGAGGACGGGCATGAAATATTTGAGCGCCGCCGGCGAGGACTGCGTCTCTCCGAGGATGTTGACGGGCAGGCAGCCGGCCGCGCGGGCCGAGGCGCTGCGGCAGACGGGATCGCCGCTGACCGGATCGGCGATGACGTCGACGGCCTCGGCATAACGGGCCGAGATGCGGCGGCCGAAAGTCTGCGTCGTCTGGCGGAAGCTGCCGTGCTGGATAAAGGCGTTATAATCCCAGCCGTTGGAGAATTCCCCTTCCACCCCGCCGGCCACAGTCAGCACGTCAGCCGTCGAATGGTCTCGACGCACCCCCTGGTCGCGGCTGGAGCGGGTGACGGTGACCTGCTGCACGCCGTTCTGCGTCATCAGATCCCGCATTGCGGCCGGCACGAAATAATTGTCGATCCGGATCACCGAGCTGAGATCGAAGTCACCGACGCCCGGTGAAATGGACTTCTTGTTCGCATATTCGACATCGGCGAACAGTCGCACCCCGTCGATGACCTCGTAGCTTAGCCGGCCGATGCTGGAAATGGTTTCCACCTGCCGGCGCAGATGGTCGAAATCCCGGTTGTTATAGCCGTCGCCGCCTTGCGCGATCGTGCCGAGCGGACCCTGCGGCGTGGCGTCATGCCGGACAGGGCGGAGCTGCCCGCCCTCCACCAGATAGCGCTGCCCGCCCAATGCGAAGATGCCTTCATAAGCATAGGTAGGAAAAACGGCATCGGTATAGACGATCTGATCGAAGATGCCGTCGTTCGGTCCAGTGTTCTTCGGGTTCGCACCCAGGATGATGTCGCCATTGTCCCGGTAGAACTTGCGGGAAGATGCGCGCAGCGGCTCGATGCGCTGATAGGCGAGTGCCACAGTCACGGAACCGCGCCCGTCGTGGAACGTCCCACCGCCCACGACGGAGGCGAGATAATCCTTGGAGGAGCCCTCCCCGGTCAGGCCGATGCGGCCGCTCGCCTGCAGTCCTTCATAGTCGCGCTTCAGGATCACATTGACGGCCCCCGTCACCGCGTCCGCACCGTATATGGCCGAGGCGCCGCCGGTGACGATTTCGATGCGCTCGATCAGCGCGGAAGGATAGATGGAGAGATCTACCGCCGACGAGACCGCCGAGCCGGAGACCCGGCGACGACCGTCCACCACGGTCAATGTGCGATTGGTGCCGAGGCCGCGCAGATTCAGGAACACCTGCGCAGAGTTGCGCGACCCTTCGCCGACCGAGACAGAAGGCGTCTGCATCAGCAGGTCGCCGATGTTAGCGACACCCGACTGCATGATCCGCGTGTCTGTCAGCGTCGTCACGGGCGATGCGGAAGCCAGTGCCGACCGCTCGACACGAGAGCCGGTGACCACGATGTCGGACGCCAGTGCGCCTTCATCCGCCTGCGAGAGGGCCGGGCGGACGGGGGCGGCGGAAACCGCGCGAGGCTCGACGACATAACCGCCGGCCGAGGCGCGGCGCGCGATGAGATTGGTGCCCGCAAGCAGTTGCGCCAGCGCCTTGTCCGCCGAGCCTTCCGACGCCCCCGTGGACACCCGATGCCCTTCGACGACGGCGGGCGAAAAGGCGATATCGATGCCTGTGCGGCGCGCCACGTCGCGAAGGGCGTCCGCCAGCGGTCTGCCGGCATTCGCGGTTTCGTGCGGCACGGTAGGCGATGTCTGGGCGGTGGCTGCAACCGCCATCAGGCCGGCGGACGCGAGAACGATGGCACGGATCAAAGGCATGTGGCTTGGCATTCATTATTCCCCTTTTTGTGGCCCCGCTACGCCGTCGGCGCGCAGGCAGCCCAATGCCAAGAACGTGAGAGGTGGCGTAATCCACATGCCACAAAGGCAGGTGAATCAATTTTTCTATCAAAATTGTTGGAAAAGCGACGCAGGCGGGCAATGCGCCCTAGGAAGGCTCAGCCGTTTTGGCGACCAGGTGGATCCTATCTCCCTCCCGAACAGCCTGCACAGGGTAGACTTCGGAAAGCAGGGCAACGAACCGCTCGGGCCTGCTGGTGCGGAACAGGCCGCTGATCTCCAGCCCGGCGATCCTCGCATCATCGATCAGGATGGGCCGCGCCGAATAGCGGTTCATCTCCGCCACGGCCTCGCCCAGAGTGGTTCTGTCGAATTCGACAAGCCCTTCGCGCCAGAGAAGTTCCTTCGCCTCCACGGAGCGCGTGATTTCCAGCTCCCCGGGATGGGACAGGAAGGTTTGTCCGGGCAGGAGGATGACGGATGCTTCTGAAGGCGAGTCTTCTTCCTCCCCTGCGCCAATGCGCACCCTGCCTTCGGCGAGGAAAACCCGTAGCCGCCGCTCGTCGAGACTGACGGTGAAACGGGTGCCCAGTGCGGTGATCGTGCGGCTTCCCGCCGTCACCACAAAGGGCCGGGCACCATCATGCGCCACTTCGAACAGCACGCGCCCCTTTTCCAGGAACAGTGCGCGCCGGCCGTCCGCGAAGCGCGCCCGCAGGCGGGATGCAGCGTCCAATGTGATCCGGCTGCCATCCGGCAGATCGTGGGTTGCCTGTTGTCCGCGACCGGTTGCAAAGGTTTGAGCCCAAAGCTGACCGGCAGGCGCACTGGTCGAAGCCGTTTCCAGCATCGGCGTTCCTGCCGGCTGATGAATGGGCAGACCGGAACTGCCAAGGCCCAGTGCCACCAGCGCGACGGAGGCCGCGAGCACAAGGCGGGTTTGCCAGCGAGAAGCCGCCGGGCGTTCCGGCCTCGCAGCAAGGGCGGCCTGGCGTAGCGTTTCGAGCTGCGTATGCGCCCCGGTCTCGTCGAAGACGCCCCACAGCTTCACCGCTTGCGCATATCGTTCGGCGTTCCGGGAATCCTCAGCCAGCCAGAGGTCGAAATCGGCCTCCTCGTTTTTGGTCAGCGCCCCTGCATCATGGCGGACAAGCCAGTGGGCAGCTGCGTCGTTTCGCCCGGCTTCGTGCGCTTTCGCTGTCTTGCCCACCGTTAATCTTCCCACCTGACGGCCAGCAGATGGGCTATAGCACGTTGCATGTGCTTTTCCACCGCGCTGACCGAAATCCCGAGGCGGGTGGCGATCTCCTTATAGGCCATGCCTTCCAGCCGGCGGAGGACGAAGACGAAACGCGTGCGCTCCGGAAGCGACTGCAAGGCCCCCGTGACGCGGGAGAGGTCCTCACGCCCGAGCAGGATCTGGTCGGGCGAATGGTCCCGCCCCTCATGCGAAACCGCCTCGAAAGGCACATGCGCGGTGAGTGCGCGGGAATAGGCCTGCCGGCACCAGTCCTTGAAGACCGAACTGGCCGTAGTGAAGAGATAGCCCTCCACCTGATCGATCTCGCCCAGCCGGCCACGATGAGCCAGGCGCAGGAACACCTCCTGCACCAGATCGTCGCGATCATTCTTGTGGATACCATTATGGCTGAAATAGCGAACGAGGGGCGCCCGGAAATGGCGATTCAGGTCTTCCAGAATATCCTGGTCGCCGTTGCCGTCTGTCTGCGTCCCTAACCGCATCTGCCTCATCCTGTTGGGTATCGGAAAGCAACAACCCACCCAGATGCAAGGGAAGGGGACACGGACATTGCAGTTATCGCCCTGCCCACCGGATCGATCGATCCGACCTGGTCAGTAGCAAGCAGGTGGCTTCGTCCGCAATGGGTCGGGCCGGTTCAGTCCGCCTGCATGCAAGGAAATATTCTTCGCCACTCAACAGTTCGTCTTTTGGCATGCACCGTCCGATTAAAGGCCTCCATAGACAGCGGAGGCAACTTTCTTTCCAACGGATATCGTTGGCGCACGGAAGGGCCACAAAGCGACAGGCGTGGGGATGATCCTGGTGCCCGCATCAATCCCGCCGGTCGACCCACTGCACGCTTCGACCGCGTTCCTGCTGCATTCGTCTGAAATCAGGGGGTCTCGCGGAACCTGCCCCGGCACAAACATACCCCGGTGCCGTTTCGGTCGAACACCCTACCATCCAGAGGATATCATCATGGCTGACCACGATATCGAAACCGAGGAAACGACCGACCTGATCGCATCGAACAAGGTCGAGGGAACATCCGTCTACAGCAGGCAGGGCGAGAAGCTCGGCTCGATCTACAACTTTCTCGTCGGCAAACGCTCGGGCAAGGTGGATTATGCCGTGCTCCAGTTCGGCGGGATTTTTGGGCTGGGTGCCGACTATTATCCCTTGCCCTGGGACGTCCTGAACTACGACACCGACCAGGGCGGTTATGTCGTCAATCTCGACAAGACGGTGCTGGAGAAAGCACCGCGCTACGCTGCGTCCGACGAACCCATCTTCGACCGCGACTATGGACGCGAGGTTTACGGCTATTACGGGGTCACCTACCCCTATTGATCGCGCAGGCGGCGGATGAGGATTCGTCCGCCGCCTCGCTTCACCGCAATTGGGGCGGGAAATCCAGTTCGAACTCGGAATAGCGCGCAGGCGCGCCGAACGTCTTTTCGCCGTTCCGGCCCGCATAGCGATGGAGCAGCGGCGAATAGGTGTAGAAGCGAATCTTGCGCCGGTCGGTGTCGAATTCCATGAAGCGCAGCCAGCCGGCACCGCCATTGGCTGAGCCGGGTTTACCATCCGGCCCGATGGTGTTGCCCTGATAGTCTTGCAGCACCTGATAGACAGGCTGGCCGGCGTCGTTCCGGTCGATCCGCAGATTCTCGCCCTGCGACACCCCGTTGACGGTCGGCGTCCAGTTGTGGCCGGAAAGGATCAGGAAGATTCGCGCATTCTTGCGGATGAAGCGGTCCCACACCGCGTCGGGCGGCAGATGGTCGGTCCCCGCGAAATAGGCCTCATAGCCGTTGGAGCGTGCAGGGCTGGTCTTCGCCAGCACGGGAACGAGCCATTCGTGGGTGGTGACGATGATCGGCAGACCCGGATTGGCGTCGATCACGCCCTGCGCCCAATCGAGCGCCGCCGGGGTGGGCTGCATTTCCAGCGACAGGTGCAGGAAGCGCATCCCGCCGCCGGTGAAGAACTGGTAGCTGTTCAGCCCCTGGTTGAAGGCGCCGCCATACCAGGGCTTGCCTGCTAAATGCCGCGACGACGGGCCGAAATAATAGTCCCAGGCCCGCCCGCCTGCGAGGGGCCGCGACGCGCCGGGGCCGTCCGGTTCGGCCCACCAGCTATAATTGTCATAGTCGTGATTGCCCGGTGACATGCCGAAGGGGATCGGCGAGCGGCTGAGGATCGACACGGCGCGATTGGCGTTGTCCCACTCGGCGCGGGTATCCCATGTGCGGAACTGATCCGCGGTTCCCTCGATCTTCTGGCGGAATTGCCCGTCGCCATGCTGAACGATGTCGCCGACGAAAGTGACGAACACCAGATTCTTTTCGCCCCGGCTGTCCACCAGATACTGCATCTGCTGCGCGAAGGTGTCGGCGCCGCGCGGCTGGGGCAGTGTCGCATCCGAATAGTTCTGCGTGTCCGGCACCACGGCGACGCTGAACGTCTCGGCCCAGGCCGGAACGGCGACGAATGCCGCGCAAAGGGCGACCGCAGCTTGGCGAAGACTGAAGATCCGCATCGATTCTGACCTGTGACCTGCTCCCCAGAAATCATGCCATTGGTAAGTTAGCTCGTCAGATGGAGACGAGTGA